>JAZKHA010000006.1:0-37679 GCA_040385625.1 Bacteroidota bacterium | reverse complement strand
TAGGTTGGGCTTGGGATATCACTAACTTCGTTTGGTGGGTAGGTATCGGTCACGCTGGTACCCTTATTTCAGCAGTATTATTGTTATTCCGTCAAAAATGGCGTATGGCAATTAACCGTTCTGCAGAAGCAATGACTATCTTCTCGGTAGTTCAGGCAGGTTTGTTTCCAATTATTCACATGGGTCGTCCATGGTTAGGATACTGGGTTTTACCTATTCCGAATCAATTCGGTTCTCTTTGGGTAAACTTTAACTCGCCATTACTTTGGGACGTATTTGCGATTTCAACGTATTTATCAGTATCATTAGTTTTCTGGTGGACTGGTTTGTTACCTGACTTTGCGATGATTCGTGATAGAGCAGTAACTCCTTTCAACAAAAGAATTTATTCTATACTATCTTTCGGATGGTCGGGTAGAGCAAAAGACTGGCAACGTTTCGAAGAGGTTTCTCTTGTATTAGCTGGTTTAGCAACACCACTTGTACTTTCTGTACACACAATTGTATCGTTTGACTTTGCTACTTCGATAGTTCCAGGTTGGCATACAACAATTCTTCCGCCATACTTCGTTGCGGGAGCAATTTTCTCAGGATTCGCGATGGTAAACACCTTGCTTATCATTATGAGAAAAGTATCGAATCTTGAAGATTATATCACAATTCAGCATATCGAATTAATGAACATTGTAATCATGATTACAGGTTCTATCGTAGGATGTGCTTATATTACTGAGTTATTCGTAGCTTGGTATTCAGGAGTAGAGTATGAGCAATATGCCTTCTTAAACAGAGCAACTGGTCCTTACTGGTGGTCTTATTGGGCAATGATGACTTGTAACGTTTTCTCTCCACAGTTCATGTGGTTTAAGAAATTAAGAACAAGTATTATGTTCTCATTCATTATCTCTATCGTTGTAAATATCGGAATGTGGTTTGAGCGTTTCGTAATCATCGTAACATCGTTACACCGTGATTACCTTCCATCTTCATGGACAATGTTCCAACCAACATTTGTAGACATAGGTATCTTTGTAGGTACTATCGGATTCTTCTTTGTATTGTTCTTATTATATGCTAGATCGTTCCCTGTGGTAGCACAAGCAGAAGTAAAAACAATCTTGAAATCTTCAGGAGATAATTACAAAAGAGAAAGAGAAAAACACGGTCATAATCACGATAATCACTAATAAGTCATGAGTCATAAAGTAATACATGCACTATATAATGATGATGATGTGTTAATGGATGCTGTAAAGCAAACAAGAAAAGCACATCACCATATTGAAGAGGTTTATACTCCCTTCCCAGTTCACGGGCTAGACAAAGCAATGGGATTGGCACCAACAAGAATTGCTATTGCAGCATTTATGTATGGTTGTACTGGTTTGTCTTTTGCAATCTGGTTATTAAATAACATCATGATTCAAGACTGGCCTCAAGATATTGGAGGGAAACCAAGTTTCAGTTATTTGCAAAACATGCCTGCATTCGTGCCGGTAATGTTTGAAGAAACTGTATTCTTCGCTGCTCACTTAATGGTTATTACTTTTTATATGAGAAGTAAACTATGGCCATTTAAAAAAGCCGAAAATCCTGATGTTCGTACCACTGATGACCATTTTTTAATGGAAGTAGCAGTTAATAATAATGAAAGCGAATTAACTTCATTTTTACAAAGCACTGGTGCGGTAGAAGTTAAAGTAGTAGAAAAGCATTAATCAGAATTATGAGAAGAGTAGTATATACACTAACGGCTTTAATGGGGTTATCTTCATTGCTGTTTTCATGTCAAGATACAAAGAAACCGAACTATCAGTTTTTCCCAAACATGTATGAATCGGTTGCGTATGAAACTTATTCAGAATCTGATGCTTTTAAAAATGGTAAAGAAGGTCAATTACCTGCTCAAGGTTCTATCAAGAGAGGTTTTGTTCCTTACGAATTGCCAAATACACCAGCAGGTTATGAAGCGTCAAAAGGGAATGTTTCCCCTTTAGTTGCTGATTCTGTTAATGCAGAAAAAGGAAAAGAGTTATACAATATTTACTGTATTTCTTGCCACGGAGACAAAGGAGATGGAAAAGGGAAATTGGTACAAAGAGAGAAATTCTTAGGAGTTCCTAGTTATAAAGACAGAGCCATCACTGTGGGAAGTGTTTTCCACGTTGAAACGTACGGTCTTAATGCAATGGGATCTCACGCGAACCAATTGACTAAAAAAGAAAGATGGCAAGTGGCTGAATATGTAATGGGCCTTAAATCTGAATTAAAATAATAAAATACGCGATTAAGTTATGTATACATTTTCAAGCAAATTAAAAAACTTAGCGATCATCTTAATGGTTTTAGGACTATTAGGAATTGGTTACGGTTTTTTCAGTGCACCTAAAAATACAGAGGACGTAGAAAAAATATTAGCAGCCGATGCTCATGGAGAACATCATGCAGCTCCTGCAGCTCATGGTGAAGCTAAACATGAAGAGGCTCCAGCCGCTCATGCAGAAGAAGCACACGCAGTTGAAGAGGTTAAAGATTCTGCTGCTGTTGTTGCCCATGGATTAGATTCTGTTGCAACACATGTTGAAGAAATTCATGTAGCTGAAGTAGCGAAACCGGAAGCACACGATACTCATGCAAAAGAAGCGCACGCTGAAGTTGCTCATGCAGAAGCGGCTCACGGTGATGCTCATGCTGACGAACACAAAGAACATGTAGAACATGTTTTACACCAATTACAAAACAAACCATGGTCAGCACTATATGTTGGCGCATTGTTCATCTTCTTGATTTCTTTAGGAGTTTTAGCATTCTATGCTATTCAATGGGCAGCGCAAGCAGGTTGGTCTCCAGGATTGTTTAGAGTAATGGAAGCAATAACTGCTTACTTAGTGCCAGGAGGAATCATTGTTTTTGTGATTTTAGCACTTTCAGGATTTCATATGAATCATATGTTCACTTGGATGGCTGATGGTGTTACCAATCCAGACCACGCTAATTATGATGCAATTATTGCCGGTAAATCAGGATATTTAAACGTTCCTTTCTTTTTAATTAGAGCGGCAATTTTCATAGGTGGTTGGATTTTATACCGTACCTATACTCGTAAAAACTCTCTAGCTTTAGATGAAACAAACGATCAATTATATTACAAAAAGAATTTCAAAGCATCTGCTGGTTTCTTAGCATTCTTCTTAGTTTCTGAGTCAATGATGTCTTGGGATTGGATTATGTCTGTTGATCCACACTGGTACAGTACTTTATTCGGTTGGTACGTATTTGCAAGTTTCTTTGTAAGTGGTATTACGACTATCGCATTAATTACTTTATACTTAAAATCTAAAGGATATTTAGATCATATCAACAATAGTCATTTTCATGATTTAGCTAAATTTATGTTCGGTATTTCAGTTTTCTGGACATATTTATGGTTCTCTCAATTTATGTTGATGTGGTATGCTAATATCCCAGAAGAGGTAACGTATTACAAATTCAGAATTGAACATTATAATCTTCCTTTCTTCGGAATGGTAGTGATGAACTTCGTATTCCCAATCTTAATCCTTATTAACACTGATTTCAAACGTGTTCCTTGGATTATTACAATGGCAGGTATTATTATTTTATCTGGTCACTATTTGGATTTCCACAATATGATTTTCCCTGCAACGGTTGGTGACCAATGGTTTATTGGTGCTGCTGAGCTAGGTTCTTTAGCATTCTTTGCTGGATTATTCATCTTTGTAGTATTTACAGCATTATCTAAAGCACCATTATTAGCTAAAGGTAATCCGCTTATCGAAGAAAGTAAACATTTTCATTATTAATATTTAAACAAGAAAACAGATGACAACTTTGTTGGTTCTTATAGTTTTAGTCTTATTATCAGTTGCTGTATGGCAAATGACTAAAATTTTCGACTTGACTCAAGTGGGTAGAAAATGCGATGATTCGCAAGTTGCTACCGATAATGATAATAATGTTCAAGGATATTTAATGTTTGGTTTTCTTGCATTCCTAAACATCTTCATAATTTATGGATTGTTGAAATGGGGGCATTTAGTGTTAACTAATCCAGCTTCTGAACATGGTGCAGATTATGATAATTTAATGTGGATTTCATTCGCAATTATCTTCTTTGTACAGACAATTACGCAAGCGTTATTACACTATTTTGCTTTTCAATATAGAGGTAATAAAGACAGAAAAGCATTGTACTATGCTGATAATGATAAATTAGAATTCATTTGGACTATTATTCCAGTAGTTGTTTTAGCTGGTTTGATTCTTTACGGATTATATACTTGGACAAACATCATGTTTATTGATGAAGACGAGGATACTATCGTAATCGAATTATATGCAAAACAATTTAGCTGGGAAGCACGTTATGCAGGTGAAGACAAAGTATTAGGGAAAGCTAATGTTCGTTTAATCGAAGGGATTAACACTATGGGTGTTGATGTCAACGATCCAAATGCGCAAGATGATTTTGCTGTTGCTGAATTGCACATTCCTAAAGGGAAAAAAGTACATTTCAAGTTCAGATCTCAAGATGTTCTACACTCGGCTTACATGCCTCATTTTAGAGCACAAATGAACTGTGTTCCTGGAATGGTTACTGAGTTCGCTTTCAAGCCAATTTTGACAACTGACGAAATGCGTCAAGATGCTAAAATGCAAGAGAAAGTAGCTACTATCAATCAAATTAGAGCTAAAAAGAGCGCACAATTAGTAGCTGAAGGAAAAACACCTTTAGATCCGTATGCTTTTGATTACCTATTGTTATGTAACAAAATTTGTGGAGCTTCTCATTATAACATGCAAATGAAAATTGTAGTAGATACTCCGCAAGATTACCAAGCATGGTTAAAAGACAAAGGAACAATTGTAAATGCAGTTAAAGAGGAGAAAGCGAAAGCAAATGCTGTGGCTACTCCAGTTGTAGCACCAGTTGCTAAAAAAGCAGATACTACCGTTGTAGCTGAAGTTGTTGATACAACAGTTGTAAAAAAATAATTAATAAGAACTAAGAAAAATAAATAGAAAGACTATGGCAGCAGCAGCACATGACCACGATCACGCACACGATCACGATCACGCACACCACCATAAAGATACTTTTATAACTAAATATATTTTTAGTATAGACCACAAGATGATTGCTAAGCAATACCTTATTTCAGGTATTATCATGGGAATCGTTGGAGTTGTGATGTCATTACTATTTAGAATGCAGATTGCTTGGCCAGAAGAATCTTTTGGAATTTTCAAATTCTTATTAGGTGAAAAAATGGCGCCAGGAGGAGTAATGCGTAACGATATTTATCTAGCGTTGGTTACTATTCACGGTACAATCATGGTATTCTTCGTATTGACTGCTGGTTTGAGTGGTACGTTTAGTAACTTGTTAATTCCGTTGCAAATTGGTGCACGTGATATGGCTTCAGGCTTCATGAATATGATTTCATATTGGTTGTTCTTTTTGTCTTCAGTTGTAATGATTTCTTCATTGTTTGTAGAGTCAGGACCAGCTTCTGCAGGATGGACAATTTATCCTCCATTATCTGCATTGCCTCAAGCAATTCCTGGTTCAGGAACAGGTATGACGTTATGGTTAGTTTCTATGGCGATTTTCATTGCTTCATCGTTAATGGGTTCATTAAACTATGTAGTAACGGTTATTAACTTAAGAACTAAAGGGATGACAATGACAAGATTGCCACTTACAATTTGGGCTTTCTTTATTACAGCGGTTATTGGTATTGTTTCGTTTCCAGTATTATTATCAGCAGCTTTGATGTTGATTATGGATAGAAGTTTTGGAACGTCATTCTTCTTGTCAGATATCTTTATTTCTGGTGAAGTTTTACATTACCAAGGTGGATCTCCAGTATTGTTTGAACACTTATTCTGGTTTTTAGGACACCCTGAAGTATATATTGTATTATTACCAGCATTAGGAATTACTTCTGAAATTATTGCAACTAACTCACGTAAACCAATCTTTGGTTACCGTGCGATGATTGCGTCAATTTTAGCGATTGCTTTCTTATCGACAATCGTTTGGGGTCACCACATGTTTATCTCAGGAATGAATCCATTCTTAGGTTCGGTATTTACCTTTACGACTTTATTAATTGCAATTCCATCTGCAGTAAAAGCATTTAACTATATCACAACATTATGGAAAGGTAACTTGCAGTTAAACCCTGCAATGTTATTCTCAATCGGATTGGTTTCTACATTCATCTCTGGTGGATTAACAGGAATTATTCTTGGAGATTCTACTTTAGATATTAATGTTCACGATACATATTTCGTTGTAGCTCACTTCCACTTAGTAATGGGTATATCTGCTCTTTACGGATTCTTTGCTGGTGTTTACCACTGGTTCCCAAGAATGTTTGGTAGAATGATGAACAAAAACTTAGGGTATATCCACTTTTGGGTAACTGCAATATGTGCTTACGGAGTTTTCTATCCTATGCACTTTATTGGAATGGCTGGTTTACCACGTCGTTACTATACTAACTCTAACTTTCCATTGTTTGATGATTTAGCAGATGTTAACGTATTGATTACAATATTTGCTTTAGTTGGAGCTGCTTTCCAATTGGTGTTCATGTGGAACTTCTTTTCTAGTATTTTCTTCGGTAAGAAAGCACCTCAAAATCCATGGAGATCTAATACATTAGAATGGACAGCGCCTGTAGAACACATGCACGGTAACTGGCCAGGAGAAATTCCTCACGTACACAGATGGCCTTATGATTACAGTAAGCCAGGTCATGATGAAGATTTTGTACCTCAAACGGTTCCAATGAAAGATGGAGAAGAAGAGTTACATCATTCTTAATTGTATAAATTATAAAAAATGCCTTTCAGTAATGAAAGGCATTTTTTATTACCTTTATTCCGTTGAAATTTTATTATGAGAAGACTTTTTTCTTTTTTATTGCTATTGGTTTGCTGCAATTTTTATTCGCAAGCTATTCCTGATTTCGAAGCCATAGACTCACTGTATAGAGAAGATCAATTTTATTTTGGCACTACGTATAATATTTTTAGTCAAAAGCCATCTGGAGTGTCTCAAAATTCTTTTTCAGCAGGATTGAGTGGTGGTTTTCTTCGTGATTTTCCAATGAACAAGAATAGGACGTTTGCCATTGCGCCAGGATTGGGCTTTTCTTTTACGAATTACAAACAAAATTTGGTAATCTCTGAAGTTGGTAACACAAGAAATTACAACTTAATTGATTCGGAGGCTGTATTGGATAAAAATAAATTAGCCTTGTATGCTATTGATGTTCCAATAGAATTTAGATGGCGAACTTCCACCTTTGAATCGCATAAGTTTTGGCGTATTTATACGGGGTTAAAAGCTAGTTATGTGTTTTATAGTAGATCCAGATATATTGCCAGTGATGGAGATTATAAGGTTGTAAACAATCCTGATATTAATAAGTTTCAGTATGGGATATACGGCGCTATAGGATACAATACTTGGAATTTGTATGCTTACTATGGGTTGAGTGATTTGTTTAAGAATAATCTTTTGGGTTCCGATAGAAATCTTAAGACTTTGAATATTGGTCTAATGTTTTATATCTTATAACCAAAAGAACAAAAGCAATAACTGCGGAATCATACCAATCAAATAGCCCAAAGTTAATTCGGTTGCGGTATGGGCTTTCATTTCAAATCGAGAGGATGCGACTAATCCGTTACAAAGTATAAGACCACTCACAAAATACACATTTTTAATGCCGAAGTGTATAAAACAGCTGATGCAAAAAACGGTCAGTGAAGCCATTCCTAACATGTGTAAACTTACTTTTCGTTTGTAAAAAACTAAAAATAGTGCAACTGCAGTACTAATAATACTTCCAATAAAAAAGAAATGCAATTCAATAATATAGTCTTCACGAAAACTCCAATAGAGCAATGTGCTGAAAAGTAGAATTTGAACAAATAATGGTATTTTTCGCTGTGATACGTCAGTAACCATAATTGAATCTATCTTGTTTGAATTAACCAATAGATAAAAAACAGCCAAGGGTATAAAAACGGTAATTACCATTGTTTGCAGAATGTACAAATAAATCGTTTCGTAATTAAAGTAACCCGTTGTGCTAATAAAGAAAAACAAAACAGCAAACACCGAAATGAAAATAGGGTGAAAGGCGTAGGAGAAAAATGGGAGTATCTTTTTCAAGATTACATTTTTTTACGCATTCTGGCGACCGGAATGTCTAATTGTTCGCGATATTTTGCCACGGTTCTACGAGCAATTGGATAGCCACGCTCTTTAAGCATGTCGGCTAGTTGATCGTCTGGTAACGGTTTGCTTTTGTCTTCTTCGGCAATTACTTGTTCTAGTATTTTCTTGATTTCGATAGTAGAAACTTCTTCCCCTTGATCGTTGACCATGGCTTCTGAGAAAAATTCTTTTAAAAGCTTGGTTCCGTAAGGTGTGTCTACATATTTACTGTTCGCTACACGTGAAACGGTAGAAATATCCAAACCAATCATGTCGGCAATGTCTTTTAAGATCATTGGTTTTAGCTTGGTTTCGTCGCCATCAAGGAAATATTCTTGTTGAAAATGCATAATGGCATTCATGGTCACATAAAGTGTTTCCTGACGTTGTTTTATCGCGTCAATAAACCATTTGGCCGAATCTAATTTTTGTTTGATGAATTGTACCGCATCGCGTTGAGCATTCGATTTGTCTTTAGAATCTTTATAGGTCTTCATCATGTCTTGGTAATCTTTAGACACGTGAAGTTCGGGCGCATTACGTCCGTTTAAAGTCAATTCTAATTCGTCGTCGGTAATTCGAATGGCGAAATCGGGGACAACATGTTCCGTCACTTTATTGGCTCCTGTGAAAGAACCGCCTGGTTTCGGATTTAGTTTTTCAATTTCGTCTATTGCTTTTTTAAGTTGCTCTTTGGTAACGTTAAATTTTTGCAATAATTTGTCGTAATGTTTTTTGGTAAAAGCATCAAATTGATCTTCGATGATTTTCACAGACAATTCAACCGATTCGGTTGGTGTTTTGTGTTTTAATTGTAATAATAAGCATTCTTGTAAATCGCGTGCGCCTACTCCTGAAGGTTCTAATTCGTGAACGATATGCAGAATTTTTTCTACCGTTTTTTCATCGGTATAAATCCCTTGTGTAAAAGCCATATCATCTACAATATCCTGAATGCTTCTGCGGATATAACCCATATCATCAATACTTCCTACTAAAAATTCGGCAATATCGCGTTGGTCATCCGTTAAAATAAAAGTATTGAGCTGATTGATTAAATCTTGGTGAAAACTGACTGGAGCGGCAAAAGGTGTGTCGCGATCTTCGTCATCATCACTATAATTATTGGCTTGTGTTTTGTAGTCTGGCGTATCGTCGCTACTTATGTATTCGTCAATGTTGATGTCGTCCGAGCTGTAATCTTCGTTGTCATAATCATCGTTATCGTAGTCATCTTCATTGTTGTCAAACTCATCTTTTTCAAACTTCTCTTCATCTTCCACACCACCTTCAAGAGCTGGATTTTCGTTCATTTCCTCCATTAAACGTTGCTCAAAAGCCTGTGTAGGCAATTGAATCAACTTCATCAACTGGATTTGTTGAGGCGAAAGCTTCTGTGATAATTTGAATTGTAAGTTTTGTTTTAACATGTTTGATTGTATGTGTATTGGTGGATTTGGATTTCCGAATTAAGAATAACCAAATCCACGAATCAACTATTTATTAAAATTCAGCATTCATAGGTGTTCTTGGGAATGGAATTACGTCACGGATATTACTCATACCCGTTACAAATAACACCAATCTTTCGAAACCTAATCCGAAACCAGAGTGAACTGCACTTCCGAATCTTCTAGTGTCTAAATACCACCATAATTCTTCTTCATCAATTCCTAAGGCTTTCATTTTTTCAACTAAAACGTCCAAACGCTCTTCTCTTTGTGAACCTCCAACAATTTCTCCAATTCCAGGGAATAAAATATCCATTGCGCGAACGGTTTCTTTTCCTGGTTCGGTATTGTCATTCAAACGCATGTAAAACGCTTTAATTTTTGCAGGATAATCAAATAAGATTACCGGACATTTGAAATGTTTTTCAACCAAGAAACGTTCGTGCTCACTTTGTAAATCAGCTCCCCATTCTTCGATTAAATATTGGAATTTTTTCTTTTTATTTGGAGTAGAATCTCTTAAAATATCAACCGCTTCAGTATAGGAAACACGTTTGAAGTTGTTTTCCAATACGAATTGTAATTTTTCTAATAAGGCCATTTCGCTACGTTCCGCTTGTGGCTTTTGTTTCTCTTCTTCAGTCAAACGACCTTCTAAGAATTTTAAATCATCAGCACAATTTTCAACGGCATATTTTACAACATACTTGATGAAATCTTCGGCTAAATCCATATTGGCAGCCAAGTCGTTGAATGCGACTTCTGGCTCAATCATCCAAAACTCCGCCAAGTGACGTGACGTGTTTGAATTTTCTGCACGGAATGTCGGTCCAAAAGTATATACCTGACCTAAAGCCATGGCATAGGTTTCGGCTTCTAACTGACCAGAAACGGTTAGATTCGTTTGTTTTCCGAAGAAATCTTCTTTGTAATTTACTTTTCCTTCTTCCGTTCTTGGTGTGTTGTCGAAAGGCAATGCGCTTACTTGAAACATTTCACCAGCACCTTCTGCATCTGAACCTGTAATGATTGGCGTGTTTACATACACAAATCCTTTTTGTTGGAAATATTGATGTACGGCAAATGACAATGTCGAACGCACACGCATAATCGCTCCAAAAGCATTGGTACGCACACGTAAATGTGCATTTTCACGTAAAAATTCTAAAGAATGTTTTTTAGGCTGCATTGGAAATTTCTCCGCATCCGAATCACCCAGAATTTCTAATTTTTTAACTTGAATTTCGTATTTCTGTCCTGCACCTTGGCTTTCGGCTAATTCACCTGTTACACAAACGGCAGCTCCGGTGGTAATACGTTTTAAAGTTGCTTCAGGCGTGTTTTCAAAATCGACTACACACTGAATATTATGAATGGTTGAACCATCGTTCAACGCGATAAATTGATTGTTTCTAAAAGTTCTTACCCATCCTTTTGCGGTTACTTCGTGTATTGTTTTCGTGCTGTTTAGTAAGTCTTTAACTTTTGTATGTTTCATTTTTTTAATCTTGTAATTACGAATTAGGAATTATAAATTTTTATTAGGTTCCTGTCTGTTGCAAATATAGTGGATTTGTACGAAAATTGAAAGGGAGAATTTTATTGGAATTCTCAAGGAATCATTTTTTAAATAAAGAAAGTCAGAAATTTTGACTTTACATTTTTAAATAAAAATCTTTTGTCAATTCGATGTATTCGGCGGTGTATTGATGACGGGCGGTTTCAATAATTAGCTCGTCAACAACTGGAGTTTGTTCTATTCTTGAATAAGCGAGTAGGCTTCTTTTGATTTCGGTAGTTAGAGTGCCTTTTACTCTTGTGATTTTTAACGGAAATAAACCTCTCTCTTGACACAAGCTCATGATTTTTTCTTCTTCTTTGAAAGGAACAATAAGAGAGAAAATACCATTATCGGAAAGAAAAAAATCAGCCGCTTCTACCAATTCTTCAAAAGGAAGTGAATCTTCAAATCTTGCATTGTCGCGTTGGTCGTCACCTGATTTATAATCATCAGTATAAAAAGGAGGATTGGAAACAATTAAATCAAATTCTTCTTCCACTTCATCAACAAACTCATCCAATCCAGCATGGTAACAGTAGAGTCTGTCGTTCCAAGGGGAGTTTTCGAAGTTTTCGGTGGCTTGTTCATAAGCAGCATCGTCAATTTCAATAGCATCTATTTGTTCAGCATGACTGCGTTGTGCTAGCATTAACGCAATAACGCCTGTTCCTGTGCCGATATCCAAAATATTATACGGATTGTTGATAAGGGGAGTCCAGGCGCCTAATAAAACGCCGTCGGTGCCTATTTTCATAGCGCAACAATCTTGGGCAACAGTAAATTGTTTAAAATTGAAAGTCGACATCTTTACAAAAATGAAATTAGTCTAATCATCTAGAGAATCTAAGATGTCTAAGTAAGTCTGTTACAGGTACATTTCCACAAGTCCTTCTGGTAAATCCATAATGACTTTTTTGTTGGCGCGGTCTATTTTGACTAAAAATTGGTCAATCATTGGGATTAACAATTCGACTTCGCCATTCAATACTTCAAAAAGCGGTTGAGCAGAACTGTCATTAACAGCAACTATTTTGCCGAAAACACCCAGTCGTTTGTCTTCGATTTCGAAACCAATTACTTCGTGAAAATAGAACTTATCTCCTTCAAGTTTTGGTAACATCGAAAGAGGAAGGTAGACGTCGGATCCCAAAATAGCATCGGCAGCTTCTTCGGTATCTACATCTTCAAAGCGAACTTTCAGAAAGTCATTTTTGTGAATTTGGGAGTGTACAATAAAAAATGGAACCAAGTTTTTGTTTAATTCAACAAAAACCGATTCCATTTCTTCATACATTTCAGGTTCATCCGTATCTAAATAGATAAGAACTTCTCCTTTGAAACTAAATTTTTTAGCGATTTTACCTAAATAAAAACAATCGTCTTTACGCATCATCGCTAGTTATAATTAAGCTTCTGTTTCTTCGCTAGTTTCTTCAGCAGCTGGAGTTTCCTCTACAGTAGCTTCTACTTCAGTAGCAGTTTCTTCAACTACTTCCTCAGCAGCCTCTTCAGTAGCTTCAGCAGCTTTTAATGCTTCTGCCTGAGCAGCAACACGTTTAGCGTTAGCTTCTTTTTCCGCTTTTAAAGCATCAGCTTTAGCATCAGCTTTAGATTTTGCTAAACCATCTTTTTTAGCATCAACTTTTCCAGCTTTAGAATCTAGCCAAGCATTGAATTTAACTTCAGCTTGCTCAGTAGTTAAAGCACCTTTACGTACTCCACCTTCTAAGTGATGTTTTAATAACGCACCTTTATAAGAAAGGATTGCTCTTGCAGTGTCAGTTGGCTGAGCACCGTTGAATAACCATGTAACTGATTTATCAACATTTAAGTCGATAGTTGCAGGGTTAGTGTTTGGATTGTAAGTTCCTAATTTTTCTAAGAATTTACCATCTCTTTTTGAACGAGCATCTGCTGCTACGATCCAGTAAAAAGGTTTCCCTTTTTTTCCGTGTCTTTGTAATCTAATTTTTACTGACATAATCTTATTGATTAATTTGAGGTACTCGACCTCGGTTATTTAAGGGTGCAAATATAGTTATTTTTTTGATTTCTAATACGTAGGCTTTTAAATTGTTTAATATTTTATTGGCCATCGTAAAATTTGAAAAGATAAATGTTACTTTTGCCTATTGAATAATTTAGAATCATGAAAAAATATATATTCCTATTTTTATTGTGTGTATTGGGGGTGTTGTCATCTTGTCAAGATGATGTAATCTTTAATAATCCTGCTTTTCAAGCCACTATCAATAATGAGGTATGGAAAGCTAATTTAAAAAGTGCCATTAAAGAAAGATCTGGAGTGATGGTTATTAAAGGGACATCTCAATATGATAATCTCGAATTGAATATTTCGTCTTCCAATGTGGGGACTTATAAATTAGGTACCGTGAATCAATCCAATGTGGCTTCGTTTTATCCTGTTAATAATGAGGATGTGTTTTATTCAACCGGAATTACTGAAGGTTCGGTTAATGAGATAAAATTAACAAACGGCGGAACCGGTTATACTACTGCAAGTATTGTTTCTACATCAGGAGGATCGGGAACGGGACTGAAAGTAAATATTACTGCTGGAAGTAATGGAGTAATTACTAAAGTCGAAATAAATGTACCCGGGACTGATTATCTACCTGGAGATGTAATTACAGTTGTTGCGGGAAATAACAATGCTTCTTTTGCTGTAGTTAGTGTTTCTAAAAGCAATGGAGAAATCGTGATTACCGAAAATACGGGAGCAACAATTTCAGGTACGTTCAAATTTATTGCTTTTGATGAAACAACGAAAGATTTGATTTCTTGTCGCGAAGGCGTTTTTTATAAATTGCCAATTACTACAAACTAAGCATTTTAAATAAATATAATTAGGAAGCCGCTTTTATATTAAGCGGTTTTTTTGTGAGATAAAATTTTTATTTCAAAAGAAAAGACTAATAATGAGTTAATTACCATTTTAATAGTCTACCTTTGACCAAATTATAAAATTTATATATGAACATTTTTGTAGGAAGTCTTCCGTTTTCAATAGACGAGGCAGACTTAAGAGATTCTTTTGGAGTGTATGGTACTGTAACATCAGTAAAAATCATTACTGATAAATTTACAGGTCGTAGTAAAGGTTTTGGATTCGTTGAAATGTCAAGCGATGAAGAAGCTGAAAAAGCAATCCAAGAATTAAATGGTGCTACTGTTGATGGTCGTACGATTGTGGTAAACAAATCGGAACCAAAACCAGAAGGCGAAAGAAGAAGTTTCAACAACAACCGTCCAGCAGGTGGTGGTTACGGTGGTGGAAACAACAATAACCGCGGTGGTGGATCAAACTACGGTGGTGGTAACAACAGAGGCGGAGGAAGATACTAATCTTAGTTTTTTATATCGTACTACAAAACCATTCGTGAAAGCGAGTGGTTTTTTTTATTGCTGTTAATAACAATTTTTGATTTCTACATTTGTAAAACGTACTTTTGAAGACTTGATATTTTTACTAATGGCTTTTGCTTTTTGCCTAATTACGAGATAGATGTATTTAATATTTGATACCGAAACCACCGGATTACCACGCAGTTGGTCGGCTCCCATTACGGATACCGATAACTGGCCACGTTGTATACAAATTGCTTGGCAATTGCACGACGAGATGGGAAATCTTATCGAGCATCAAGATTATTTGGTCAAACCAGAAGGATTTAATATTCCGTATGATGCCGAACGTATACATGGTATTTCTACCGAATTAGCCATAGAGCAAGGAATTGCTTTGCAAGAAGTTTTAGAAAAATTCAATATTGCGCTGTCTAAGACCAAATATATTGTAGGTCAAAATGTAGGTTTTGATGTCAACATTATGGGTTGCGAATTTCATCGTGCCGGAATCGGTTCCGATATGGTCAAAATGCCCGTTTTAGATACTTGTACCGAAGTGACGGCGAGTTTGCTTCAACTTCCAGGAGGACGTGGTGGAAAATTCAAATTGCCAACACTAACCGAATTACACCAGTATCTTTTTAACCAACCTTTCTCGGAAGCACACAATGCTACTGCCGATGTGGAAGCGACTACGCGTTGTTTTTTGGAATTAATCAAACGCGAAGTTTTTACTAAAGAAGAACTGGATGTTACAGAAGATTATTTTGTTGAATTTCGCAGAAATCATCCGCAAGAAATACAGTTAATAGGATTAAAACATATTAATCTTAAAGCGGCTTCGGAAGAAATTCGAAAACGCTTGCAACAAATCAAACAGGAAGAAGTCGTTATTCCTGTTTCAGAAGAAGCCATAAAGGATTTAGAACATGCTTCTTTTGCACATCTACACAACCATACGCAATTTTCGGTATTACAGTCTACTATCGCCATTCCAAATTTAGTCGCAGCAGCGGTTAAAAATAAGATGAAAGCAGTGGCCATGACCGACACCGGAAATATGATGGGCGCTTTTCATTTTGTAAGTGCAGTTTTCAATCATAACAAATCGGCAAAAGCTAAAAATGAGGAAGCTATTGCCAATGGAGAAGAGCCTTCAGAACCTGAAGTAAAACCCATTGTTGGTTGCGAATTTAATGTTTGTGATGATCACAAAGACAAAACGAAAAAAGACAACGGATATCAAATTGTATTATTGGCCAAAAACAAAAAAGGCTATCACAACTTGGCTAAAATGTCTTCCATTGCGTATACTGATGGATTTTATTACGTACCAAGAATTGACAGAACAGTTATTGAAAAATACAAAGAAGATATTATCGTTTTATCTGGAAATCTCTATGGAGAAATTCCAAGTAAAATTTTAAATATAGGTGAAAACCAAGCGGAAGATGCTTTGATTTGGTGGAAATCGCAGTTTGGTGCCGACTTCTATATCGAAGTCATGCGCCACAACCAAGAAGACGAAAATCGTGTCAATCAATCGCTGATTTCACTCGCTAAAAAGCACGAGGTCAAATTAGTAGCGACCAATAATACCTATTATGTCGCTAAAGAAGATGCCAATGCCCATGATATTTTATTGTGTGTAAAAGATGGCGAAAAGCAAGCCACTCCTATTGGTCGCGGACGTGGCTATCGATACGGTTTACCGAATCAAGAATATTATTTCAAGTCGGAAAATGAGATGAAAAAACTCTTTTCCAATTTGCCGGAAGCGATTATTACCATTCAAGAAATTATTGATAAAGTAGAAGCGTATTCTTTATTTAGAGATGTATTACTTCCAAAATTCAATATTCCGAATGAATTTTTAGTAGCCGAAGATGAAACAGATGGTGGTGTAAGAGGAGAAAATGCCTATTTGAGACACCTCACAATGGTGGGTGCTGAAAAAAGATATGGTGAAGTCACACCAGAGATTCAAGAGCGTTTGGATTTTGAATTATTGACTATTTCGAATTCTGGCTATCCGGGTTATTTCTTAATTGTTCAAGATTTCATCGCCGAAGCCCGTAAAATGGATGTTTCGGTGGGACCAGGTCGTGGTTCTGCTGCGGGTTCAGCGGTGGCTTATTGTTTGGGAATTACCAATATTGATCCGATTAAATACGATTTACTTTTTGAGCGTTTCTTAAATCCTGATCGTGTGTCCATGCCCGATATTGATATCGACTTTGATGATGAAGGTCGTGGTCGAGTTATGGATTATGTAATCAATAAATATGGGAAAAATCAAGTAGCGCAGATTATTACCTATGGTAAAATGGCAACAAAATCGGCCATTCGTGATACTGCACGTGTGTTGGATTTGCCACTATTTGAAGCCGATAGAATTGCGAAATTAATTCCGGGAATGATGCCTTCCAAATGGAATTTGGCTCGTTTTTTATCTGAAAAAGAAGAAGATGTAAAGAAAGCGTTGCGTTCGGATGAATTCGACAGAGTTAAAGAATTAATCGCGATTGCGAATGAAGGGCAACTTTCAGGAGAAACCATTCAGCAAGCTAAAGTATTAGAAGGTTCGCTTCGAAATACTGGTATTCACGCCTGCGGTGTGATTATTACACCTGATGATATTACGAATTTCGTTCCGGTGACTACGGCTAAAGATTCCGATTTATATGTGACGCAGTTCGATAACTCGGTAGCAGAGAGTGCCGGATTATTAAAAATGGACTTCTTGGGTCTGAAGACCCTAACTTTAATAAAAGATACTGTCAAATTAGTGAAGTATCGTACTGGAATCGTTCTCGATCCTGATACGTTTCCAATTGACGATCAAAAAACATATGAGTTATTCCAACGTGGTGAAACGGTTGGTATTTTCCAATACGAATCGCCTGGAATGCAAAAGTATTTAAAGGATTTGAAGCCTACGGTTTTCGGAGATTTAATTGCAATGAACGCTTTATATCGACCAGGGCCTTTGGAGTATATTCCGTCTTTCGTTCGTCGAAAAAATGGTTTAGAACCTATTGCCTACGATTTGGATGCTTGTGAAGAATACTTAGCAGAAACCTACGGAATTACGGTGTACCAAGAGCAGGTAATGCTTCTGTCACAATCGTTGGCTGGTTTTACAAAAGGTGATGCCGACGTGTTGCGTAAAGCCATGGGTAAAAAAGACAAACCCGTCTTGGATAAAATGAAGCCAAAATTCATCGCGCAAGCGGAAGAAAAAGGGCACGATGCTAAAGTGTTAGAGAAAATTTGGAAGGACTGGGAAGCGTTTGCAAGTTATGCCTTCAATAAATCGCACTCTACTTGTTATGCATGGATTGCCTATCAAACGGCGTATCTAAAAGCACATTATCCTGCCGAATATATGGCAGCGGTACTATCCAATAATATGAACGATATCAAATCGGTATCCTTTTTTATGGAAGAATGCAAACGCATGGGATTAGAGGTATTAGGACCAGATGTGAATGAATCGTACTATAAATTTACTGTAAATGAAAATTATGCTGTCCGTTTCGGAATTGGCGCTGTGAAAGGAGTTGGAGAAGGTGCCGTAAATACTATCGTTGAAAAAAGAAAAGAGGGAACTTATAAATCTATTTTCGATTTGGCCAAACGTATCGATTTGCGTGCGGCGAATAAAAAAGCTTTTGAAAACTTAGCGTTGGCTGGTGGTTTCGATTGCTTTTCCAATACACACCGAGCACAATATTTTCACCACGATGGCGATAATATTACCTTTTTAGAAAAGGCGATGCGATATGGAGCAAAATCACAAGAAAATGAAAATTCATCACAAGTGAGTTTGTTTGGTGATGCTTCGGAAGTACAAATTGCAGAACCTACGGTGCCTCCTTGTGAAGAATGGCATACCATGGAGAAACTGGCTCGTGAGAAAGAAGTAGTAGGAATTTATATTTCTGGACATCCGTTGGATGATTACCGATTTGAAATGAAGTACTTCTGCAATTCAAAGCTTGATTCCTTAAAGAATTTGGAGCCATTTGTGGGCAAAAATCTAACATTTGGAGGAATTGTGTCGAATGTACAACATCGTACGGCCAAAAATGGTAAGGGCTGGGCAACCTTCAATTTGGAAGGCTATGACGAAAGTTTTGAATTTAGAATTTTTGATGAAGAATACTTGAAATTCAGACATTTTTTAGTTCAAAATCAGTTTGTTTTCTTTAAAATTAATGTCCGTGAAGGCTGGGTGAATCGCGAAACTGGTAAAAAGAGTGACGCGAGAATGCAATTTTTGGAAGCCAAAATGTTAGCGGATGTATTGACGAGTTTTGCCAAAAAAATAATCATTCATTTGGATATAAAAGACTTGCGTGAAGACTTAATTGCGCGACTTAATGCTGTTTTTGAAGCCAATAAAGGTGACAATACCGTTTCTTTTGAAATCATGGAATTGGAAACATTTAAAAAGCAAATTGAAATTGCTTCGGAACCAGTAGAAATGGAAGAAATGACAGATGATACGGTTGCAGAATCGAATGAAGAAAATACAGAGGAAATCACCGAAAGTCTTCCAGCTGTTTTAACCGAAGTCGAAGAAACACGCGTGGTGAATAAAATTTCGATGAACAGTCGCAAACTGAAAATTAAAATTTCAAGCGAACTACTTCAAGAATTGGAAAAAATGCAATTGAATTTTAAATTGAATTAAGACAAAGTACAAATGTAGTTCCTTCGTTTACTTTAGAATTCACGTCAATCTTACATTCAATCGCTTTTGCTAAATCTCGAATTAAATGCAATCCTAAACCAGTTTTAATTCCAACCACTTCTTTGTCGTCATATAAAGCTTTAAATTGCTCGTTGGAAGCGCCTTTTCCGTTATCGGTGATAGATAAAAAGGTTTGATTATTTTCTTGCCAAGCCTTCCAAATGACATTTGGGTTTTCAATTCCATCTAATGCTTTAATGGCATTTCCAGTCAAGTTTCTAATAATGGTTTTTAAGTAATTTTCGTCGGTATTGATTTGAATATTATGTGTATTTTCAAAAGTAATCTGCACTTTTTCCTCGCTTATAAAATGCGTTTTGGTGTCTTCAAATAACGAATTTATGGCAATGGTTGTAGGTTGTGGTTTAAAATTCTCCATCTGACTTTTACTCCATTGTAAAATATCTTCCATCGAATGGAGCAGGTTTTCAGCGCCCGACATCGTTTTGTCCTGCATGCGTTTAATGCTTTCTTCATCCAACATTTCTGGACTTTCCATTTGCAATTGTAAAAAAGCAACCAAATTGGCAACCGGACCTCGTAAATCGTGATTTAAAATACTGAAAAACCGCGTTTTGGCTTTGTTGGCTTCGTCCAATTCGGTATTTAAAACTTGTAATTTTTCGTTGTTTTTCTTTCTGTTTCTACTTTGAAAAAATAATAAACTTCCGATGATTGCTAAAAGAAAAAGACCGCCAATGAGATACCATTTTTGCTCGTTAGCGTTGCTTATCTGGATATTTTTGATTGCAATTTCCTGTTCTTTCTTTCCAGTTTCATATTTGCGAAGTAAGTCTTCGGTGTTTTTGGCGATGTCAATTTTATTGATTGAGTCCTTGTTAATTTCGGCCGCTTCTTTGTGTTCAAATGCTTTTTTATAATTGTTGGTAGTTTTGTAAAATTCAGCTAAGCTTTGATTGGCGCCATATAAATATTCAGGATCTGTAATTTCTTTGGCAAGTTGCAGTGCTTCTTGGTAATATTTTTCGGA
This sequence comes from Bacteroidota bacterium, assembly GCA_040385625.1. Lineage (GTDB taxonomy): Bacteria > Bacteroidota > Bacteroidia > Flavobacteriales > Flavobacteriaceae > Flavobacterium. The sequence goes on along the minus strand of JAZKHA010000006.1, from coordinate 17,288 downwards.
TAAATCATACTTTTTTTGAAATAAGTACAAATCACCTAAGTTTCCACAAACACTTTTCAAGGATTGTGTGGCTTCTAATTCCCTGCAGAAACTTTCTGACTTTTTCAGATATTTTTCAGCTTTCTGAAAATTTCCAATTTTTTGATACAGGCGACCTGCATTCGTTAGTAAATCGGTTTGTAAGAGTTTGTAATTTGCTGTTTCTGCATAATGTAACCCTTTCTCATAATGCAGCAATGCCTCTTTGTTTTTCTTTAAATCTTCATACAGGTTTCCAATATTGTTCTCACATATTGCCATTCCAGTATAATTCTTTAACTCCGTTTCAATGAAAAGCGCTTTGTTAAAATACTTCAGCGCTTCGTCATATTTCTTGTAAAATTTAAGATTGTTTCCGAGTAGGCTGTATGGGCTTGGTCTAAAAGGTTTTAAATTGTTTTTTTCTTGAAAATTTATCAGTTCGATAGAGTATTTGGTTGCATTTTCTCTATCACCCATTTGTTCATAAATAACACCAATATTACTGAGTAAACTTTGAGTAATCTTTTTTGGAAGATTGTATTTTTTAATGATTTTGCGGCATTCCTTAAAGTATTCCATCGCTTTCTGTGGATTCTGATTGGAATATTCTATCACGCCTTTCATGTTCATTACTTTGTAAAAACCATTGCCGTAGTTGAATTTTTTAGAAAGGCTTTCTATTTGTGAAATCGCTTTTTTGGCATCCTCTATTTTACCTTCCTGTACCAACAAAAAAGCATATTCGTTGAGTGCCAAAACATAAGTGGTGTCTTTTGGTTTGTTTTTTAAAAATACTTTCAGCGAATCCATCGATTTTGGAACTTGTGCCCATAAAAAACTACTAGATAGCAGTACGAATAGTAGAATGTATTTTTTCATCGTTTAGTGGTAGTTGTTATTTATTTTATTTCAATTGTAAGATAAAAGTCGTGCCGTTATTAATTTTTGAATCGACTTCAATCTTACAGTCAATCGCTTTTGCTAGATCTCGAATCAAATGCAATCCTAATCCAGTTTTAATTCCAACGACTTCCTTATCGTCATATAAGGCTTTAAATTGTTCGTTGGAAGCCCCTTTTCCGTTGTCGGTAATAGACAAATAGGTTAGATTATTTTCTTGCCAAGCGTTCCAAATTACATTTGGGTTTTCAATTCCATCTAAGGCTTTAATAGCATTTCCGGTCAAGTTTCGAATGATGGTTTTTAAGTAATTTTCGTCGGTATTGATTTGAATATTTTGACTGTTTTCAAAAGTGATTTGGACTTTTTCTTCACTTGAAAAATGCGTTTTGGTGTCTTCAAATAATGAACTTATAGCAATGTTTTTAGGTTGTGGTTTGAAGTTTTCCATCTGACTTTTACTCCATTGTAAAATATCTTCCATCGAATGGAGTAGGTTTTCAGCACCAGCCATCGTTTTGTCTTGCATGCGTTTAATGCTTTCTTCATCCAACATTTCTGGACTTTCCATTTGCAATTGTAAAAAGGCAACCAAATTGGCAACCGGGCCACGTAAATCGTGATTTAAAATACTAAAAAAGCGCGTTTTGGCTTTATTGGCTTCGTCCAATTCGGAATTTAACAGCTGTAGTTTTTCGTTCGTTTTTTTACGATTTCGACTTTGAAAAAACAACAAACTCCCTATGATGCCAAGCGATAGAAGTCCAAAGATAAGATACCATTTTTGTTTTTCTTTATTGGAAATGGTTAGCTTGTTAACTTGAATTTCCTTTTCACTTAAGTCAATGGTTCTTTGATCTTGTAAATTCTGAAGCGATTGTTTGTTCTTGAAATTGTAAATGGAATCATTATAAACGGAATACAATTTGTAATTCACTAGTGCCTTTTCAAATGATTTTTTATAGGTGTAATACTCTGATAAATACAGATAACTTTTCATTAAGCCCTCATGATTTTTGAGTTCTTGGTATAAATTGATGGATGCCGTAATTTTTGCTAACCCGTCCTCAATTAATGCGTTGTTTTTTGTAATTTTCCCTTTTTTGAATTCGGCATAACCTAAATTTTGAGTAGTTGAAGAAATGAGTTCTTTGTCTTTAATGAAGGTTAAGTATTCTAACGCTTTATTTGATTTTTGAATGCTTAAATCAAAGTTTTCTGTCACTAAATAAGCCGATCCCATCCAACTGTTTACAAAAGCTAAAGCAAAATTATCATCAAAACCATCGAGTTCTTTTTCAGCAATTTTGTAGCGTTCTAACGCTTTTTTTAATTCGTTTTTCTTCTGATAAATGATTCCGATATTCGCATTATTTAAGGCAACTTGAACTTCTTTATTCTTTATTTTACTTAATATTCGAATAGCTTTACTGTAATTTTTGATGGCATTATCGTAGCTGTTGGTTAAATTGTAAATGGTTCCAATGTTCTCGTAACAACTTCCAATGCTTTTTTGAACATCTTTGGTGTTAATGCTTTCAAAAAGGGCTAAGGCTTTAAAAAAATAATCTAACGATTCCGGATATTTACTTTGATTGGCTTTCAAAATCCCCGTTTCGATATGCACTTTCGCCATGTATAAAACATTGTTGGTTGCTAGGAATATTTTTTTGGCTTCGTCTAGTTTTTTTTGAGATTCCGAATAATTTCCTTTAGAGACTTCGTGCATTCCCATATTTAAGAAAGCCTCACCGATGCCAAATTTCCAATCTAGTTTTTCAGAAAGTTGTTGTGCTTTTTGGGCATAAAGTATCCCTTTTTCCGAATCTTGATAGACATAATTTCGGGAAATTAGATTCAGATTTTTGGCTAACAAAGTGTCTTGTTGTTGCTTTTTTACTACGGTAAGCAAAGAATCAATAGTGTGTAATTGATGGTTTTGAGCAAACAAAGAGGTGCCAAAAAGTAGGATGAAAAACCATTTGGGTAGTTTCATATCAAGCCGATTAGTGTTTCTTTGAAACTTCTACCAACCGGAATGATAACATTATTTCGCAACTCAATTTCTTGACTTCCAATTTTTTGGATAAACTGCTTTTGAACGGCAAAACTTCGATGGATTCTTAAAAAAGTATTGAATTTTTCTTCTTGTAAAATGTCACCCAAACTAGACAAAACACAATGTCGTTTTTTTTCGGTCACTAAAATGGTATAATTTTTTAACGCTTCGAGATATAAAATTTCGTGTAATTTCACTTTTATTTGATCGTGTCCGGTTTTTATATACACCGCATCGCCACCAAGAGATGATTCGAATAAATCTGCTTTTAATCGGACTTCCATAAATTCTTCAAGGCGTTTTACCATTTGTTCAAAACGTGGAAACTTGAAGGGTTTTACAATAAAATCTAAGGTTTGTAATTCGAAGGTTTCGGCGGCACTTTCAGAATGAGAAGAGATAAAAACACAAACTGGAACTTCTAATGCTTTTCGTCGCAATTCCAATCCAGAGGTGCCAGGCATTTCAATATCTAAAAAAACGACTTCTACGGTATTGTTTTCTAAAAAGGAAAGTGCTTTTTCTGCAGAATCAAAAACACCAACCACATTAAGAATGGAGAATCTTTTTGCGTAGGATAATACAACGAGTCTGTCCATCTCGTCATCATCTACAATTATGCAATTAAAAGGCTTCATTTTTGGTAATTTGAATTCAAATATAGCAATTTTTCACACTAAAATTGACGTTCGTATATTTAAAATGTCGTTCGTCCTTTTGTGGTTTTTTCTTACTTAATAAAGGTTCAGATTTGTGTGCTTAAATAAATTAACTACTTAAACATATAAAAAATGAAAAAGTTAGTACTTCTATTCTTGTTGGTAACTCAATTTGCATTTTCACAAGTAGGAATCAACACGACCGACCCAAAGGCGCAATTAGACATCAAGTCGAGCGATCAAGCGGCACCATCTAATACCGACGGAATTCTGATTCCGAAAATAGATACGTTTCCTGGGACGATTCCAACAGCGGATCAACAAGGAATGATGGTGTATTTAACCACAGTTTCTGCAGGGAAACAACCCGGATTTTACTATTGGGACAATACTACTTTGACTTGGAAAAGTATTGGAGGTACTGGAACAAGTGATCATGATTTTTACGAAGTAGGAACAACTACTCCGCCAGATGCTATAACAGATAATATGTTTCATACCGGTAATGTTGGTATTGGAAATAATAATCCAACCTATAAACTGGATGTAGATGAAACTGCTGCTGGAAAGATTTATGCAATGCGTGTGAGACACTCAAATCCAATTGATGGAAGTATTAGTAGCGGTATTCAATCTACGATTTCGGGTGGTGCTATTTCGTCGGGTGTTATTCAAGGTGTTTCTACGTCTGTTACTCCAGCTTCAAGTACTTCTGCTTATGGTTTACGAAATTTGATAGGAGGCACTTCAGAAGCTGATGTTACTGGCGTTGATAATACTATATGGACTGTTGGATCAGGCTCTAAAACAGGAATAAGTAATGGTTTTATAGGAACAGGTACGGGAATTACCCATGGAATGCACAATGCATTTTCAAATCCCAATGCAGTATCATTAGGTGTGAAATCAATATTCACAGCGGCCGGAATTAGAGATAAAACGGGAGTGGAAAACGAGATTTCCAATTCGACAGGCGGTTTTCATACCGGAATCAGCAATACATTTACCAACAATAATGGTGCGATGGAAGAAACTGGAGTTTTTTCACAATTTACCGGTTCATCAGTGGGAAATATTCGCGGTATTTATAACGAGATTACGAACTCGGGTAGTGGTAATATTCATTACGGACTTTATAACAACATAAATGGTAGCGGTGGACTAGAAAGATACGGAGTAGAAAACGTACTAAGCGGTACATCTGCAGGCACACAATATGGTGTACAAAATGACATTAGCACATCGGGAACAAATAGAACGCATTATGGTGTTAGAAATTATCTTTCAGGAACCGGTACCGGTTCCCGTATTGGAACAGATAACTGGCTTGCAGGTTCTGGAAGTGGTGATCAGTATGGAGTAAATAATTATATAGATAATTCAGGAGTTGGAAATAAATATGGAGTATACAACCACATTCCTTCAGCGACAAACGGTTTGCATTACGGAGTGTATTCTGATGTAAGAAAAGCCAATAGCTATGCCGGTTATTTTTTAGGAAGGGTTTCTATAGGAGCAACAACGGCTAATAATTACATTTTACCACTGAGTCGAGGAACAGTAAGTCAGATTATGCAAACGGATGCGACTGGAAATGTAACTTGGGTTTCACCTTCAACCCTTGCAAGTGGTACGTTAGATCAAGCCTATGATTTTGGTGGTGCAGGTTTGGGAAGAACAATTACAGCAGATGCCGGTGCGGTAACCATTAACGGTACAGATGGGTTGGTGTCAACTGGTACCTTCGGGTCGGGTGCAATGGTTCCTTCAGCTGAAGGAACGCGAATGGTTTGGAACCCCAGAAAAGCAGCTTTTAGAGCTGGTTACGTTAACGCGGCACAATGGGATGATGCTAATATTGGTAACTATTCAACAGCTTTTGGTCAGAATACCATAGCAACAAGTACAGGTTCAACAGCTTTCGGTGGATATACAAGAGCAACAGCTTCTTATTCAACTGCTTTTGGATACATTGCATTAGCAAGTGGTTGGTCTTCAACTGCTTTTGGATACAATACACAAGCAACAACTGATTTTTCAACTGCTTTTGGATACAATACACAAGCAACAGCTTCTTATTCAACGGCTTTTGGTCTCGATAATACTGCTTCAAGTGCCGGAGAGACTGTTTTTGGTATTGGAGCTACAAGTTATGCGCCTTCATCCGGCGGAACAACAGATTTTAGGCCAGCAAATGCCACCGATAGATTGTTTGTAATTGGTAATGCTATTGATACGAATGGAGACTCTAATGTTGATCCGGGCGAAAGGAGTGACGCTATGGTTGTGTTAAAAAATGGGAATACAGGTATAGGTAATTCTGCTCCAGCTCTAGCACGACTACAAGTTCAGGGAGCGGTTGGAGCCACAGTAGCAATGTTTGGCGCAAGCGCAAATTCTAAAGGAGTATCCGTGGTTGCCGATTGGCCTGGAATTTATTTTAATTCCTATTATAATGGAGGTACTCGTGCGATGTCTAATACTGGATTCACTTCTATCGTCAACACTAATCAAAGTACTGGTGGACTTATTTTTCAAACTACTGATGTTGTAAATCCTGCTGCGGGGTCGATTGTTGCGTCAATTCCAACAAGAATGACTATTACAGGAAGTGGAAATGTGGGTATTGGTACTCCCGCTCCTGGTGGGCAATTTGAGCTTTCATTGGACCAAGGAAGAAAACCAGGTACCAGTACGTGGACCATTCCTTCTGATGAAAGATTGAAGACCATTCATGGTACTTATTCAAAAGGACTTGAAGAAATTTTGAAACTTCAGCCCATTACCTACAACTATGTAAATTCAGGCAAACGAACTTTTGAAGAAAAGACGCTTAAAAAAGAGTTTTCGGGATTTTCGGCTCAAGCGGTTCAAAAAGTTTTCCCGGAAGCTGTAGGCGTTGATGATGACGGATTTTTAAACTTTAATATGCATCCAATCTTTGTGGCGTCTGTAAATGCGCTTAAAGAATTAGATTTAAAAAACAAAGAACTGCAAATTCAGCTTGAACAAATAAAAACACAACAAGAAGAAATAAATTCCCTTAAAGCTATTAATGCTGAAATTTTAAAACGATTAGAAAAATTGGAAGTTAAACAATAAGAAAAAGTTAAGTAGGTTTTTTTAAGCAGAAAGAGGTTCAACGAAAGTTGGGCCTTTTTTATTTCGAAATGAACCTTCGTGTATTTAAAATGTCGTTCGTCCTTTTGTGGTTTTTTGCTACTTACTAATCGTTCAAATTTGTAATGCTTAATAAAGGATTGTATGGTTTACGTTACGTAGAATTTGTTGTCTTGGTAAAAGCAATTCAAGAACAACAGGAAGTAATAGAAAATCAAAATAAAAAAATTGAGTTGTTAGAAAAAACGAATGCCGAAATTTTAAAACGATTAGAAAAATTAGAAACTAAATAAAATGATTATGAAAACAATTAAAAGAACACTGCTATTTTTAGGATTAACACTTTTTACTTTTTCTTGCAGTAAAGACGAATCTGAAAACGAACCTTCTATTGTAGGAAAATGGAATTACTCAAAAATTGATAATACAGACGATGGTGTTGAAAACTTTGTAGATTATGTTCAAGACGACAGTAGTTGTAGTAAGGATAACTATAATTTTGTTGCAAATGGAAATTTTGAAGATACTAGCTTTATTACTGATACTAGCCCATGTGAAGTATATGCTTCTGTAGGAACATGGGTAAAAAACGGAACAGGTTTAAAGCTTAGTCTAGATGGTGATGGAGTTTACAATTTTGAAATCCTTAAACTGACGGAAACAGAATTAAAATTAAAATTAGATAGTAGTTTTTCAATAATTTTAGTGAGGTAGATTTTTTTAAGCAGAAAGAGGCTCAACGAAAGTTGAGCCTTTTTTATTTCAAAATGAACCTTCGTGTATTTAAAATGTCGTTCGTCCTTTTGTGGTTTTTTCCTACTTAATAAAGATTCAAATTTGTAATGCTTAATATGGATTATAACTATTTAAATAACATAAAAATGAAAAAAACAATCGTACTCTTTATGCTGTTTTGTCTGCCCAAAATGATGGCGCAACAAACAGTTAATGCATCAGGCGGAAACGCCACAGGTGCCGGTGGCTCGTCCAGTTATTCAATTGGTCAAATTACTTTCAATGAGCAAACAGGAGCCGGAGGAAGCATCAATCAAGGCGTACAACAATCCTTTGAAATTTTCACCTTGAGCGGTGCAGAATTTGAGAGCATTAAGCTCGAAGCAGTGGTGTACCCCAATCCGACAGTATCCAATGTATCATTAAAAATTTCTTCTTTTCCTTTAGATAATCTGAGTTATGAACTATTTGACATTCAAGGGAAAATGATGCGAAATGGCGCAATAACTAATGAAGAAACGGTTTTCAGCATGGAAAGTTATCCTGCAACGATTTATATTTTAAAAATCAATTCAAATAATAAGGAACTAAAAACATTCAAAATCATTAAAAACTAATATCATGAAAAGAATAATTACAATAATAACAATGTTGCTTTTTGCTACTTCAATGTTGGCACAAGCGCCGCAAAAGATGAGTTATCAGGCTATTGTTAGAAACGGAAGCGATGTATTAGTTGCTAATGCTACTGTCGGAATGAGAATTAGTGTTTTGCAAGGAACAGCAAACGGAACAGCGGTCTATGTAGAAACCCAAAATGCAACAACCAACGCAAACGGATTAGTCACTTTAGAAATTGGTGGTGGAACAGTAGTCAGCGGAACATTCGCTTCAATAAGTTGGGGAACTGATGCGTATTTTATCAAAACAGAAACCGATCCTACGGGAGGAAGTAATTATACGATTGTTGGAACCTCTCAATTTTTGAGCGTGCCTTACGCTTTGTATGCGGGAAATTCTAGTCCATCAGCTAACTATTGGACTGCTACAGGAACAAATATGGCCAACAATAATACAGGAAATGTAGGTATTGGAACGGGTGCCACTGTGCCATCATCATTATTAACCGTAAAAAAAGACGGAATCGGATTTACACAAGAAGATAGTTCGGGAAATAAGAAAGTAGGATTCTATACAAATAGTAATGGGGCTTGGATTCAAACACACAGTAATACCGATTTATTATTTTCAACCAATGATGGTCCTACTCAAATGACACTACAAAATGGAACAGGAAACTTAGGAATTGGTGTAGATGCTCCCAATGAAAAACTTGTGGTAGCTGGTAAAACCAAAACTGTAGATATTCAGGTGACTAATGGCGCCGAAATTGGAAAAGTATTAACGTCTGATGCTTTAGGAAATGCTACTTGGCAAACAGCGACAAATAGTTGGACGACGACAGGTAATAATATTTCAAACAACAATACGGGAAATGTTGGGATTGGAGTAACGCCTACAGAAAAATTAGAAGTTGCTGGGAAAACTAAAACTACAAATTTACAAGTTACTACAGGAGCCGGAATTGGAAAAGTATTAACGTCTGATGCTGTAGGAAATGCTACTTGGCAAACAAGCTCAAGTTCAAACACAGGAGTTTTAATTAGTAAGTTTGGAGCTCAAATAGTACCAAATAATATATATACGAAGGTGTTGTTTAATCAAGAAAATCATGATCCATCAAATGCTTTTAATAATTCAACTGGTGAATGGACAATACCATCTACGGGATTTTATCACATGAATGCAACTGTAACTTTTGATAGTATTACCGCCTCAGCATCAGGATCATTAGAAATAGATATTTACAAAAATGGAGCTGCGCTCAAAAAACGTTTTTATCCAATAAATATTGGCGCTATTAGTATAGCATTAGATGCGCCGTTAGTGGCTGGCGATATAATTAGTGTTTATGTAGCTCAAGGAACAGGTTCTGATAAACAAATTAATGTACAAAGTGTTTATTCATATTTTTCTGGGTATAGAATATATTAGAAATTTTCAGAATAGAGATAAAATAAACTTGGCTTTATTGATTTTGTTGGAAAATTTTAAAAGTAAATTCGAATAACAAAGAACTAAAAACATTCAAAATCATTAAAAAATAATATTATGAAAAAAATAATTACAATATTGACAATGTCACTTTTTGCCACCACCATGTTGGCACAAGCGCCACAAAAGATGAGTTATCAAGCTGTTATTAGAAATGCGGGTAATGCATTAGTTGCTAATGCTACTGTCGGAATGAGAATTAGTGTTTTGCAGGGAACGGCAAACGGCACAGCGGTGTATGTTGAAACGCAAAACGCATCAACCAATGCCAACGGATTAGTTACTTTAGAAATTGGAGCCGGAACTGTAGTTAGTGGAACATTTGCTTCAATTAGTTGGGGAACAAATGCTTACTTCATCAAAACCGAAACCGATCCAACAGGAGGAACAAACTATACTATTGTTGGAACATCTCAATTTTTAAGTGTTCCTTACGCTTTGTTTGCGGCTAATTCTGGTTCGTCAGGAAGTAGCATTTCAGGAACGCTTAATAAACTAATAAAATTTGGAACAGCAACTACGGGTGTAGATTCTCAGATTTCAGATGATGGAACCAACATAAGAATTAAGCCAATAGGATACGCTGGGTTTGATCCCAATTTGAGTAAAGTAGAAATTGCCGGAAGTGATAACACACTTAGATTAATTGGTTCAGGCGGTTTTGGTCAATTCGGGAGATTGAGTTTTGGAGATATTAATCGAGTTTATATCAGCGAAGATGCAGATGATAGTATGCTGATAAATGGTTACACAAGAACTGCTATTACAGGGGGTAATGTAGGAATAGGAACATTAACACCTGCTGAAAAATTGGATGTTAATGGGAAAACCAAAACTACAAATTTACAAGTTACTACAGGAGCGGGTGCAGGAAAGGTGCTAACATCTGATGCGACTGGAAATGCAACTTGGCAAGCACCAGCAAATAGTTGGACAACAACAGGTAATAATATTTTAAACAACAATACGGGAAATGTTGGAATTGGAGTAACGCCTACAGAAAAATTAGAAGTTGCCGGAAAAACTAAAACTACAGATTTACAAGTGACTACAGGAGCCGGAGCCGGAAAGGTGTTGACTTCAGATGCAACTGGGAATGCAACTTGGCAAACAGCAGCTACAGGAACTGTAAACCAAGTTTATCAAACTACGGTTTATAATTTAAATACTACTGTTCAAAATACTGAAGTCGATTTTCCAACTACCAATGTTATAGTGCCAGTTACAGGAACTTATCTGATTACCTACTTTCTAGATGCACGGAGTTCTTTTCAATGTTCAAGTTGCGCAACTGATCCAAAAGTTCATGAAAACCAAGCGATCTTAGTAGATAAAACGAACGCCAACTTAATTCAACAACAGATAATAGATTTTAGAGATATTGATAGTGACTTCAGCGGCACCTTGTCGTTGGACCATTACAGGTTGCCTGCACATGCCATTTCAGGAAGCGCTGTGATGCAGCTAAATGCCAACAGTGTGATAGGGTTCAGAACACGTACTTCCGCCGATGCCGGTGCTGGTGCGACACTGACGCTTCTAGTGAGCAATATAGCTTTGGTTCGATTGTTTTAAATAGAACTTAAAAATAAAAGTTAAGCAGCTTTTTAAGCAAAAAGAGGTTCAATGAAAGTTGAGCCTTTTTTTGGCTGTCGATAACGTTGTTTTTGTGTAAAAAATACTCGAATTAACGTTTTTAATCATTCATTTTTTAGGTATGAATTTCAATTATAGAACTATCAATAAAACTGATTTATAATTGCCTATCTTTTTAAAATATTATACTACTTTTGTCTGACAAATTTTAAAGAAATAAAAATGGCACAAGCAATAACTGATGCTACTTTTGAAGAAGTAGTATTAAAATCAGATAAACCAGTAGTTGTAGATTTTTGGGCAGCTTGGTGTGGTCCTTGCCGTATGGTAGGTCCAGTTATCGACGAAGTAGCAGCTGAATATGAAGGAAAAGCAATCGTAGGAAAAGTAGATGTTGATGCAAATCAAGAATTTGCTGCTAAATACGGAGTGCGTAACATTCCAACGGTTTTGGTTTTCCAAAACGGAGAAGTTGTAGGTCGTCAAGTAGGTGTAGCACCTAAAAAAACCTATACTGATGCAATTGATGCATTATTGTAGTCAACAATAAAAAGTAAAAAAAAGCCTAACGTGAGTTAGGCTTTTTTTTTATCCGTGATAGACCCTTGAGGCGGTGATTTTTCCATCTCTAACTTCTAATACTTCTGCGACAAGCATATCCTCTTCATTATGTACCTGACGAACATATTCCATAAAAACACGATCGCCATTGGCGGTTAACGAGGTTACTTTGTAATGTAAACTTGGTAATCGGTCAAAAGCTTCTTGCCACCAAACACGCATCGCTTCCTTACCAATGATTAATCCGTTGGTTTCAGGTTGACGAATTTTTAACTTCGGACTAAAATGCTGTGCTTCGTCGTCGTAAAGAGATAATAATTTCTCTAATTGTTTGGTGTTAAATGCTTCAAACCATTTGAAAGCAATTGATTGTAATGTTTCGGGAGTCATATTAAAATTTTAATAGTCAAAGATACATAAAGAGTATTTCTGTAAAAATCTAAATCAACTTTTATTTAGGGTCATTTGACTACTTTATCAGCGGGTCATCGATAATATTTTAAATAGCCATTGATTGTGTGTAATTTCGGCTGATAAATTAAAGAGTATTATGATGAAAAAATTACTATTACTCATTTTTGTATCCATTTTTAGTACGACTTATTCGCAAGAATCGGTAAATACTTCAGGTGGAAATGCTACTGGAACTGGAGGGTCAGTGAGTTATTCGGTTGGACAAGTTGCTTATTTGAGTCATTCGGGTTCGGGAGGAAGTTTCAACGAAGGAGTGCAACAACCTTTTGAAATATTCCTTTTGAGTACGACGAATTTTGAAGATGCCAATGCGATTTCTATACATCCAAATCCAACTTCTAGACAACTGTTTTTAACTGTAAAAGAGGTTAGTGGTGATTTAAACTATAGCATCACAAACGTGTCTGGAAAGATACTGATGAAAGATAAGGTTTCACATTTGCAAACTACTTTGAATGTAGAAAATTTGGCTTCGGGAATTTATATTTTCACCATTTCTTCTGAAGACAATTCAAAACAAAAAGTATATAAAATTATAAAGAATTAAAAGCATGAAACTATTTTTACATAAATCAATACTACTGGTTGCAATTTTCTTCGGATTAAGTATTTCCGCACAAGTACCACAAAAAATGAGCTATCAATCGGTAATTCGAAATGCTGGCGGAGTTTTGGCGGCTAATAGTACTGTCGGAATTCGAATAAGTATACTGCAAGGAAGCGCGTCTGGTACGGAAGTTTATATTGAAAACCATAGTGTAAACACCAATGCCAATGGATTGGCTAGCTTAGAAATAGGTGGTGGAACTTTTGAATTGGGAAATTTTGCATCGATAAATTGGGCAAATGGACCTTATTTTGTTAAAACTGAAGTGGATCCTGCAGGCGGTGTAAATTACACCATTTCAGGGACAAGTCAATTGTTGAGTGTTCCTTATGCGTTACATGCCAAAACAGCTGAGAAAATCGTAAATCCTGTGTTTGTCGCCCAAACTGGAATTGGAAACAGTACCACTATAAGAAACACTCCAGTTTTTGATGATACGGTAATTACAGTTGTTCCAGAAACGGGTAAGTATTTGATTATAGTGGATGCAACAAGCACAAATCCTAATCGATATTCTGGATTAATAGCAGGAGATGCATATGATAGTGATTGCTGGGCTATTGTTTACAAAAACGGAGTTGTTATTAATATTGCAGGAATAACTAGTAAAAAAGCAGAATATTTCTCAAGCGGACTTCAAAATGTATATTATTTAAATTCTCCACAATCAATGTCTGGGATTGTAGATTTAGTGCAAGGCGATGCGTTAACTGTGGGATATAGACTAGATTCTTTTCATGCTACTCCTCCTAATGCTCCTTGGTATTATTTTACAAATAAATTTACTATACTGAAAGTTGGAGATTAATTTTTTAAAACATCAATCTTTTCAATATATTTGAGAGATGAACTTAGAAGGTCAAATAAAAACAATTTCCAGTTTCCAGCATTTAGAATTGTTGGCGAACCAAATTGTGGAAGGATTTATATCAGGGATGCACAAAAGTCCCTTTCATGGGTTTTCTGCCGAATTTGCCGAGCATAAAATTTATAATGCTGGCGAAAGCACCAAACATATCGATTGGAAGCTGTATGCGAAAACGGATCGTTTGTACACCAAACGCTTTGAGGAAGAAACCAATTTGCGTTGTCACTTGGTGATAGACAATTCTTCTTCTATGCATTATCCCAAACTGAATGGCAATCAGTTTTTTTATGAAAATAAAATTGGTTTTTCAGTATTGGCTTCGGCGGTTCTAATGAATTTACTCAAAAAACAACGTGATGCAGTAGGTTTAAGCGTGTATTCGGATGCTTATGAGTATTATGCGCCCGAAAAGGGAAGTGATCGTCACCATCGTATGCTATTGAATAAATTGGAAGGCTTATTAGATTCGTCTAAAGAAGCCAAGCAAACCGACACGATTACGTACTTGCATCAAATTGCCGAAAAAATGCACCGTCGTTCGATGATTATTTTGTTTACCGATATGTTTCAAGGGGAAGACGACGAACGTTTGTTTAAAGCCTTACAGCATTTAAAGCACAACAAGCATAAAGTGGTCCTGTTTCATGTCACCGATAAGAAAACGGAGTTTAAATTCGATTTTGATAACACGCCTCGGAAGTTTATTGATATTGAGAGCGGAGAGCAGGTCAATTTGTTTGCCGAAAACATCAAAAGTGACTATGAAAAGTTAGTGAAAAACTATTTTGATAAAGTCGCCAACACCTGCGCACTCTATAAAATTAAGTACGTTCCGGTTTCGGTGGACGAAAAATTTGAAAAAATTATGACCACCTATTTAGTTGAAAAACAAAAGTTTGGCTAAAGGTTGAAAATTTTTTTTCAAAAAAAATTAAAAAACGCTTGCAGAAATAAAAAAGGAGTGTATATTTGCACTCGCAATTAAGCACTGGTTTGGTAGTTCAGTTGGTTAGAATACATGCCTGTCACGCATGGGGTCGCGGGTTCGAGTCCCGTCCAGACCGCCAGAAAAGAGGAAGCTCCGTATAAAAACGGAGCTTTTTTGCCCTCTTACAATATTTAAGATTAGTTGTGTTGTTTAGCTATGGCTTTGTAACCCATAGCAGGTTTAGTAGTTAGACCAATGAAAAGCTTTCCATTTGATTGGAGGGCTTTTTTATTTTTGGGTCATTTCTTCATCTACAAATATCCCATTATTCAATTAGTATCGTTTTGTTGAACGTTGATGTAGCTGGCATAACATTGCTTAAAATTGTGAACCTACAAGATTTTTTGTAAAATAAAATATTATATTTGGCAGAGGTAATTAAAAAAAACAATTCAAAATACGCAATACACTTTTTTGAATTGTTTTTCAATAATCCCTTTAAAAACAAGCCCTTGAATAAAAATGCCAAAATTGTGAGGTACGGCTATTTAAGAGTTAGCGGTAATTTTAGAAAACCGGAACGATAATACAAACCAAATAATAAAGATGAAAAAATACTTATTTTATTTTGCCCTGACAGGTTGGACATTAGGACTTTTTGTTCATGTTCTATCTCTTGCAGACTTTGATGTAACAGAAAAAATACCTTTTGTATGGCTTTTACATATTGGGATTTTTATTGTTTGGCTTCCAGTAGTTCTGGACTTAAAAAATAACGAAGAACTTCAAGAATATAAACAATCAGGAACGGTAAACAGAATGAACCCAATTGATTTCTTTAAAATTGTTTTCAAAGACACTCCTACTTGGATGTCAGTAATAGCAATTGGAGGTTTTTTCTATGCATTCATAAATTTTCTATTATTTATGACTTCGCAAGGAGGAACACCTGAAATGAGAGACGGGCTATATATTTTGCATAATCACGGACAACTTATTAAGACATTAACAGAACAAGAATATCACCATTACAAAGCGAATGAATTAAGAGGTTTTTCTGGTCACTGGATCTTATTCTATGGAATTGCAACAGCTTTTTTATATAAGTTTAGCGGATTGATAAATAAAACCGAAACAAAATAGACAAAAGAAATAAAAACTACCGCTAACAACGGTTTTGAGCAAGTGGGGTTTTAGGGAAAAACTGAAACTTCTTTTTGTATATTTGGCTTAGTGATAAAACAAACTGAAGGAACAAAAGTCCCCACCTTCTCAAAGCCGGCGGGACGTTGTGTGCAAGCTGAAAAAACGAGACGCTAAAAATCATATGTGTAAAAATTACTTTGAAAACAGATTCATATTACTCGTAATTATTGTTTCAATAATAATTTCATTCAGTTTAAATTCTTGCGGTCTTAAAGAGAAAAAATTTGACAAATTAGGTTGGAACAAAAGAATTGACGGTTTTTATGTAAATAGAGAATATATGGTAAATGATTTGATGACAAATCATTTACACAAAGGGATGTCATATAAAAATTTAATCAATTTAATAGGTGAACCTGGAAATTTCAGCGATACTGAAGAAAATCATATTGCCTATCCAATTATGGAGGATTATGGTTGGGATATAGATCCTGTAGAAAGCAAAACATTGGATATTGAATTATCAAAAGACTCAACAATAATCAACTACAAAATTGAACATTGGGAAAAATAAATTAAAGCCAGCACACAACAGCAGTTTGCAGCAAGTGGGGCTTTAAGGTAAAATTTAAAGTTGGTTTTGTGTTTGTAAACTTAATCTTAAATCGTTAGTTTTGGGAAAACAATCCCCCACCTGCAGCAAGCTGGCGGGACGTTAGCAGCAAAATTACCAAACCCGAAACAATGAACACATTTAAAACTTATTTCTCAATCATATTGTTTGCATTAATATCGTCGTGTAGTTGCAAACAATTGTATTTTACTGAAAGTGAAAGTCTTTGGGCAAAATCATATGAAAAAGGTGATTTAGCGATTTTTCAATCTAATAAAGACATCAAACGAAGAGACACAATTACTATTTTGAATAAATCACACTCAATGCCTGCCGAAGACTGCAATCCAGCTGTCTCTTTAGTAAATTCAGAGTTTTATTTGATTGAAGCTAAATATTCACATGACGGAGAAGCAAATGAATCAGATTATCTACTTCAGCTTGACAAAACCGAAAATGGTAAAGTAATTCCTGTTATAAGAATTTTTGACATTGAGTTCAGCGGCAACGAAATTAAAGATACTGTTGTTACTTTAAAAAAATTTGGCATACAAAATTGTTATTCATTTAATGAGTTCGATTGCTTCGACAATCTTCCAAACTTCAAAATAAAAAATTTTGTTTGGAGTAAAAAATTAGGTTTAGTTCAATATACAGCAGAAGATGGCGAAAAGTATGAACTAATCCAGAAGTAATAAATTCTGCTGCTAACAGTGGTTTGGCGCAATAGCTAATTTACTCTTCCTTCATAATTTTCTTCACGAAAATATTTATCTTTAACCGAAAATAAAACGTTCGCAGGCATCGCTACTGCAAGCCAAGCCACGGGACGTTAGTGGCAAGCTTGAAAAAACGAAAACATCAGAAAAATGAGTAACGAAATAAC
>JAZKHA010000005.1:0-146691 GCA_040385625.1 Bacteroidota bacterium | reverse complement strand
AACCCCCATCAACGGTTTTGGAGACCGCTATTCTACCCTTGAACTACGCCCGTTTGTTAAAAACCAGTGTCGTAAAAAACGACACTGGTTTTATATATTTAAAATATAAATTACTCAGTAATTTCAGTAACCTGTCCAGCACCAACTGTTCTACCACCTTCACGGATAGCGAAACGTAAACCTACGTTCATTGCAATTGGAGACAATAATGTTACATCAATAGTTAAGTTATCACCTGGCATAACCATTTCAACTCCTGTTGGCAACATGATTACTCCTGTTACGTCAGTTGTACGTACGTAGAACTGTGGACGGTAGTTGTTGTGGAATGGTGTGTGACGACCACCTTCTTCTTTTTTCAAGATATACACCTCAGCTTTGAATTTAGCGTGTGGCTTAACAGATCCTGGCTTAACAATTACCATTCCTCTTTTAATATCTTCTTTAGCAATACCTCTTAATAAGATACCTGCATTATCTCCAGCCTCACCTCTATCAAGGATTTGACGGAACATTTCAATACCAGTAATAGTAGAAGTTAATTTCTCAGCTCCCATACCAATAATTTCAACTGGATCTCCTGTATTACAAACTCCTGTTTCGATACGACCTGTAGCAACAGTTCCACGACCAGTAATTGTAAATACGTCCTCGATTGGCATCAAGAATGGTTTTTCAGTATCACGAATTGGCTCTTCGATCCAAGAATCTACAGCTGCCATTAATTCAAGAATTTTAGGTACCCAGTTTGGATCGTTGTTTAATCCTCCTAAAGCAGAACCTTGAACTACAGGACCATTATCTCCATCATATTCGTAGAAAGATAATAAGTCTCTGATTTCCATCTCAACTAATTCTAATAATTCTTCATCATCAACCATATCCACTTTATTCATGAATACAACAATACGAGGAATACCTACCTGACGTCCTAAAAGGATGTGCTCACGAGTTTGTGGCATTGGACCATCTGTAGCAGCAACTACTAAGATAGCACCGTCCATTTGAGCAGCACCAGTAACCATGTTCTTAACGTAATCCGCGTGACCTGGACAGTCAACGTGTGCGTAGTGACGGTTAGCAGTTTCATACTCAACGTGTGAAGTATTGATAGTAATACCTCTTTCTTTTTCTTCTGGAGCGTTATCAATTTGATCAAATGATTTCGCTTGACAGTAACCAGCATCAGATAATACTTTAGTGATTGCTGCAGTTAAAGTAGTCTTTCCGTGATCTACGTGTCCGATCGTACCGATATTTAAGTGTGGTTTCGAACGGTTAAAATTCTCTTTTGCCATTTTACTTAGTTTTAATCTTTATTAATTTATTAGTGTTCAAATTTTACTTTGTTGAGCCAACTACGGGAATTGAACCCGTGACCTCTTCCTTACCAAGGAAGCACTCTACCCCTGAGCTAAGTCGGCAGTTTCCCTGGCTAAAAACCATTTTCGGATCATCTCATTACTTTGACAATCCTGTACCGATAAATCGGCACTCAAAGTTTTCCACAAAACCTCATTCAAGCAAGCTTGATAAAATTTTAATCAAAAACTTAGTGGGGAGAGCAGGATTCGAACCTGCGAAGGTTTCCCAACGGATTTACAGTCCGTCCTCGTTGGCCGCTTGAGTATCTCCCCCCTTGCTTTACACAATATTTCAAATACCTTATTCCATCCAACGGATTGAAAATAAGCAAATTGAGCCGATAGAGGGACTCGAACCCACGACCTGCTGATTACAAATCAGCTGCTCTAGCCAGCTGAGCTACACCGGCGACTCAATAAAAAAGTCCGCTATTTCTAACGGACTGCAAATGTATGTAATATTTTTATTAATCAAAACTTTTTTCTAAAAATTTTAATTAAGCATGTGCTCTTAATTTTTCTTTGCGTTTCACCAATAATCTTTCTAATGCTTCAATTGACAAATCTACACCTTCTTCAAATGATTTACACGTCTTTTTTACCACAAACTCATCTCCAGGAACAATTACTTTTACTTCCACAATTTTATTTTCTTTTTCACTTGTTTGCTCTACTTTCATAAAGACATCGGAAGAAACTATTTTATCATAAAATTTTTCTAGTTTATTTATTCTTACATCTACAAAATCTACCAGTTTTTTGTCAACATTAAAGTTAACTGCATGAACATTTACCTTCATAATTTAAAATTTTACGGTTAAACAATTAAAAAAACTACTTTTGGTTACGGGGGTGAGCATTCTGATACACATTCTTTAACTCAGCTAAGCTGGAATGCGTATACACTTGTGTAGATGCTAAACTTGAGTGTCCTAAGAGTTCTTTTATCGAATTTAAATCAGCTCCGTGATTAAGCATATGAGTAGCGAATGTATGCCGAAGCATATGAGGACTCTTTTTTACCTTTTCGGAGACATTACTAAAGTAGGAATTTATTAATCGATACACAAACGTTTCATTGATTTTATTTCCGCCGGAAAGTAGAAATAAAAAATTCGCATCATTTTGGGTTTGTAATGCATTTCTTTCTTTTAAATAGCCTTCAATTTGCTCAGAAATCACATTCAACATCGGCAAAATGCGTTCTTTATTACGTTTTCCTAAAACCTTAAGCGAACGGCTAGCTAAATCAACATTAGAAAGCTGCAAATTAATGAGCTCGGATCGACGAATTCCTGTAGTGTAAAACAAATCAATAATTAGTTTGTCACGCAATCCTTCAAAACCTTCCTTATATTTAATTTGATTGAGCACTAAATCCAATTCATCTTCTGAAAATGGAATTTGAATTTTTTTAGGTGTTTTAAGTGCCTTGTGTTTTGATAATGGACTAATTTCTATTTGCTTAGTTTTTAATAGAAACTTATAAAACGATTTTAACGAAGAAATTTTTCTATTTACAGACGTATTACTCATGCCGGAGTCTACCATAGAAACAATCCAGCTGCGTATTAAAGGATAAATCACTTCTTCTAACGGAATACTCTCATGGTTTTCTTGAAGGTATTGCTGAAAAAATTCTAAATCCTTTCCATAAGCCAAAGCCGTATGAACCGAATAGTTCTTTTCTTTGAGTAAGTAATCTTGGAATTTTTGCTGATTATTGTGCATAAAAAAATCGTTAGTATAAAAGTACAAAACTTATATAACTAACGATTTTATATTATCAGAAAATTAACTACTAATTTTCTAAGCTATCTCTTAATCCTTGGATGTAAGCCGCTTTTTGAACTTGAGCTCTTTTTGTTACAGAAGGCTTAATAAAAGCTTGACGACTTCTTAGTTGTCTTACAACTCCAGTTTTATCGAATTTACGTTTGTAACGCTTAAGCGCTCTGTCGATATTTTCTCCGTCTTTAATTGGTATAATTAACATAATCTAGACACCTCCTCTCATTTACGGGTGCAAACTTATAAAATAATTATGAATTTTGAATTATAAATTTTGAATTATTTTAAAACTTCTTTCTCAAGTGATTAAAACAAAAAAACTAACTTTATATTCATCAAAACTCATTCGGAAAATGGAAAAACATATAGTGAAAATTTTAGAAGCCTATTACATTACTCATGACGTAAAATGCTTTAGAGTTGAAAAACCAGCAAATTACGACTTCATTCCCGGTCAAGCCACAGAGATATCTATAAATCTAGCCAGTTGGGAAGACAAACTCCGCCCCTTTACTTTTACCAGTTTACGAACCGACGATTACCTAGAGTTTATGATAAAAATTTACCGAGATCATGATGGGGTAACCAACAAATTAGGCAGCATGAATGCAGGTGCTGAATTGATTCTTCACGGAGTGTTTGGCGCCATTCGTTACAAAGAAAAAGGTGTTTTCATTGCTGCTGGTGCGGGCATCACTCCATTTATTTCCATATTTAGAGACTTGCACCAACAAAACAAACTAGAAGGAAATAGCCTGCTTTACACGAATAAAACATCGGAAGATGTGATTATGGATGCTGAATTGAAAGAAATGCTGGAAGATGATTATTTAAACATTTACACACGCGAAAATATCATTGGTTTTGTAGGCCGAAGAATTGACCGCAATTTTTTGATTGACACCATAGCCGATTTCAGCCAACAATTTTACGTGTGCGGTCCTGATAGTTTTGTCAAAAGTATTTCCAGAATTCTGATTGAATTGGGCGTGAGTTCAGACACCTTGGTAGTTGAAGAATAAAAAAGCCAAGAACAATAATTCTTGGCTTTTACTATATTTAAATTCACATTTCAAAATCATTACTCTACCGCTGGTTTGTAACTTTGATTATCAATGATCATTTTTGACAAAATTTCTTTCATAATTTCGGAAGTACCACCACCAATAGGACCTAAACGGCTGTCACGTGATAATCTTGCCAACGGATATTCTTCCATATAACCATAACCACCTAACATTTGCAAGCAATCATAAATGGCTTGGTCAGCCACTTTAGTTGATTTCAACTTAGCCATAGTAGCTTCTTTTACTACATATTCACCTTTGTCTAATCGGGCTACAGCTGCGTAATTAAACACTTTAATGTGTTCTACTTCTGTAGCATGTTCTACCATTGTATGACGTAAGGCTTGAAATTTATCTAACGATTTACCAAACGCTTCACGTTCTGACATATAACCTAAAGTATATTCTATCGCATATTCTGCTCTAGCATGAGCATTGATAGCCATGATTAATCGTTCAAAAGCGAAATGTTGCATGATATACGGAAATCCCTTTCCTTCTTCACCCATTAAATTTTCTTCAGAAACCTCCACATTATCAAAGGCAATTTCAGCAGTATCGGATGCTCTCCATCCTAATTTATCTAATTTTGTCGCAGAAATCCCCTTTAAGTTAGTATCTACCAAAAACATACTGATTCCTTTATTTCCTAACTCAGGACTTGTTTTGGCAGCAACTACATAATAATCGGCATAAATACCATTAGTAATAAATGTTTTTGAACCATTAATTACATATTTATCTCCTTTTTTTACAGCCGTGGTTCGCATACCAGCCACATCACTACCACCAAAAGGTTCAGTAATACACAAGGCTCCGATTTTGTCACCTGCAATACTTGGTGCTAAATATTCTTGTTTAATTCTTTCACTACCTTCTGCATTTAAATGTGTCATAGCCAAATAAGCATGAGCCCACATAGCGGCAGCAAAACCAGAAGATCTTATTTTTTGAAGTTCTTCCAAAAGCACCACAGTGTAAAACAAGTCCAAGTTCAATCCGCCATAAGCTTCAGGATATTTTAATCCAAAAAAGCCCATTTCTCCAAATTTTTTCCAAATAAAACGTTCAATTGCCCCTGTTTTTTCCCATTTTTCAATGTGAGGTACTACTTCTTTTTGTAAAAAATCTTGTAAACTTTTTCTAAATAATTGGTGTTCTTCTGTAAAATATATTGAATTCATATAGATATGCCTGTTTAAAAAAATGTTGTGTGTTTTTAGAAAGCCAAATATAGCGCAATAATTTTTACTTTTTCAACAGGAAACCCTTTAATTTTTATTAAATCCTCAGCCGATTTTATACCTCCATTCATGCTTCGATACGTTACAATTTCGCGCGCTAAAGCATATCTAAAATAAGGTAATTTCATTAATTCTTTAGTGGATGCGTTGTTAACATCAATTTTAGTAATTACTGGAACTGTACCTATTTTGAAATTTTTATTGAGTTCATAAATTACTTCAGGTGAAAGTCCCCAAACATCCTGCATTTGTTCCATGCTGATAAAACCTCCAAAAATTTCCCGCTGCTTTATAATTCGTTCTGAAATAGCGTCGCCAATTCCGAAAATATTCATCAAATCTTCTTTTGTGGCCGTATTGATATCTTGAACAATTATCTTCTTTGTCGTTTTTTCAAAAGACTTATAATTTGATTTCGAATACGCTGTATATGAATTGCTTTTATTTTTTACCCAATCTGGAAATTTAAAGTAGGGTGATATTTTTGCCAATAAAGAATCTGAGATTTTTGTAACTTGTTGAAATTCTTCTGCCGAATTCGCAAATTTACCCGTTTTACGAAAAGCCAACAAACGATCAATTTCCGCAACACTCATTCCAAGTTTATATCCTTTGAAATCAGTGATAAAATTAGGATTAAAAGGATAAATCTTATACCCTGACTCTTCCGTAGTATTTTTTAACGAATCTATTTCCGTTTGCATAGACAACCATTGTTGCTCGCTTTTTGAAATATTTTGCTTCGGGGTGAAATCAATCAAAAGATAAACCAATTGCACTATTACGATTAACCCAACCAAAACTAGCAAGCCTATTCGTTGCTCTTTATTAAAATTGAAATATTCTTTAAAATTCATTCCTTATAAATCAAAAACAGAAGATCTTTTGGCACGAACCAAATCTTTTAATTTAATCACAAATCCGATAGTTAAATACACTCCAAACCATAGTCCTGCCGTGACGAAGGAAATGTAAATAAAAAACAATCGCACACTATTGGCACGCATACCTAGGCGATCAGCCAATCTCGAAGCAATGTGAAACCCTTGTTTTTCGAAAAAATATTTGAGTTGAATGACTAAAGACACATCTATTGAGTTTATTTGTTTATAAAACTACAATAAAATTTTAATTCTTCAAAAGCTCCAACCCAATTGCACATTGCAAACATTTACCTTTGTCACAATATTCCTTTTTTAGTTGCAATAAAGCTTGGGTATCAAAAGCTGATCTGGATTCAATACCGCTATCTTTAAATTTATCTATAACTGCATTTTTCTCAGGTTGAATTTGTTCCAGCAAATCAATATGTTCTTCACAACTATCTCCTCCCAAGCTCTGATCGTAGGCAAATTTAAAAGGAACCACTGTATTGATTATGAGCAAATCTACAAACGACTTGGAAAGTGTTTTATCTTTATACTTAGATGGCTTTTCAAAGTTATAATGATGCAACCAATATTCTGAAACAGAAATATTAAACAACGCATAGAGTTCAACTATCGTTTTAGCCTCAATTATTTTGGAAAATAAATTCCGCTGTGTGTGATACAACATTGCGAATTGCGCCAAACGAATAGTCGGAAAATTATCTGGACGCAATCGAAAAAACTGAATGGGTTGTGGAATTGTTTTCTCCAATTTGTATTTGACTTGTAAATAATCATAGCTGTTTTGTAGCTCTTTGACATAATTATCTTGTGGGTTTTTCGGTAACAAATTCGATTGTCCGAAAAATAACGCTTCCAGATAATGCACATCAAAACTTTCTTTTCGGATCACTGAAAATGGAATGGCATTCGCCAATTGAAAAAAAGGGTCTCCGTTAGTATTCAGTCCGAAGTTTTTGGCTAAAAAACAAAAAAAAGTTGCTTCCCAATCGTTATTATTTTCCTCTAGCAATTGCAGGATTGGATTAGATTTTCGCTCTAAGCGCTCAAAGAATAAACGTTCTTGCCAATTTTTTAAAACAAATTGAGGGATCGATTGAATATCATTCTCACAATTGATCCAAGATTTTTGAGTTTTTAGCTTTTGGTATTGATGAATCAAGGCTGGAGAAACATATTCTTTTAATTCCAAAACAGGAATCTCCGAATTGTCTTTTCTGAAAATTTGGCTATCATTTTGCCAAACGACATGCAAAATAACATTGTCGTAGTTTTTATCCGTTTCGTGATGGTGCAAATACCAATGGGAAGATTTCAGATGAATCTCGATGTTTCCTGCCCATTTTTGATGGCCGATAATGAGTTGAGCATTAAAAAAATCAGGACCAGCTTGTTGTAGATAATTCCCAGTATTCAGGATTTGAATGGATTCTCCTTCGGTGGTTTGAAGGGTCGCAAAATCAAATTTCTTATTTTGCCACACGTAGTGCAAAAAATCTTCTTTCATGGCGTAAATATTTTAAATAATGGCTTATAATACTGCTAATATAAAGAAAGTTTATATTTGTTCAAAAAACTAACAGCACAAAATGAAAAAACTTATATATTTTTTCTTAATTCTAAATACCACTGTTTCTTTTTCACAAAGCAAACTTCCTATTCACGATTGTTTCAAAATCACGTATTCTAAAAAATCAAATGGAAAAGAAATTGACAGTCAAAATCCAATTTGGGTTTACAATAACGTAAGTGAAACATTAATTACTTCTAAAAAGATTATTGCAAATGAAGCAACGTTTCCCTATGAGCAAACCATCATAAAACGAAACACCAACAGTATTACCCAGTTTGCAGCTCTTCAGAAATCGAATTTCATAAAAACAACAGACAGTATCTCACTAGCCAATCAGAAATTTGAATTGATCGATGAAACGAAAGAAATTTTAGGTTATAAATGCAAAAAGGCAAAGACGGTTATTAATTCTAATCAAATTGAGCTTTGGTACACCAATGATTTAAAAATAAAGGGAGCTCCAACTTCTCTTGGACAAAATTTAGGTCTAGTCTTAGAATTAAACAGAAACAATAATTTCACTATAACAGCAGTGAAAATAGAAACCCTTAAAAAAACAACTCCAGAGGCAATTTCAGGAATTAATTTAGGATTCATTAAAAAAACAAATTTATTGACGTACCGCGACTTACTTTGGAAAAGTCGTTTCAAAACCATAACGGTTTTTGATAATGAAATCATTAGTTTTTCAGAGGCAAACAAATCAAATGATAGCATTTTAAAATTTGGCAACGGAACCGTTATCCTTAAAAAAATTACAATTCCGACCATTAGAAGTTCATCGAAAGTCTTTATTAATCTTCAGGAGCAATCCAATGGAGATGCTTATGATAGAACAGGAACTGTTTTTATGATTCCAACAGAAAATGAAGAAACCACCTTCATGAAAGGTTTTAAATCAGGCATCAAAACACTACCCTACTACGACAATGGAAACGGAAAAATTTACCATGGCGTTATACATAAAGACCATTTCAATCCTCCTATTGAATTAATGCGTTTTTTCACTCCTTTTGGTATTAAGCAATACAATCATATTGAATTAAAAGATAAAATATGGCACGATAAAGTAAACTACCGACAAGATATATCTGATTACAATTCAATATTAAGTAATCGAGAAGTTTGGATTGGAGTATTTATAGGTAATTATGACAAAGGTGGTCATAAGGTATCATTAAATATGACAATACATGATGAAGAGGACAGTAATAAATTTAATTTAAATTTTGCACTTCCCTTGTTTTATACCACAAACATATTGGAAATGGCTGGACAAGAATACAGCACAATGTTTGATCAAGAACAGGGTTTAATCGTTGAATTTAACCTCGCTAAAGAAGTAAAAAATGCGAAATTAAAATATACCGCAACAGGTCATGGTGGCTGGGAAAATGGAGATGAATTTGTGCCTAAGTTAAATTCAATATTTATTGATGGCAAAAACATCTTTAATTTTACTCCTTGGCGTGAAGATTGCGGTTCTTATCGCCTTTACAATCCAGCTTCAGGGAATTTCAACAACGGACTATCGTCATCTGATTACAGCCGATCTAACTGGTGTCCTGGCACAATCACGAATCCCATGACGATTGAATTAGGGAATCTAACAAGTGGAAAACATACTATTCAGATTAAAATACCACAAGGCAAACCCGAAGGCACTAGTTTCAGCTGTTGGAATCTATCTGGAATTCTGGTAGGAGAACAATAAAAAAAAGAGCTGTTTTTAACAACTCTTTTTTTTATTTAAAATATTATTTAATCGAATTAATAATATCGTGTTTAGTTATAATATGATGTTTTCCGTTGCCTAAATCAACTAAAACAGCTTGATTGTCTTTGTTGATTAATTTAGAAACTTCCTCTACCGAAGCGCCTAATTGTACAATTGGAAAAGGTTTGCCCATTACTTCACGAATTGGTTTATCGGCCACTTCTTTATCGGCAATATACGCTTGAAACAAATCTGATTCATCTACAGAACCTACAAATCCATTGACATCAATTACCGGAATTTGAGAAATTTTATATTTACGCATACGCTCAATAGCATGCGAAACCAATTCTTCTGTTCGTACAAAAACCAAAGGTTTGTCAATATGTTCTTTGATTAAATCTTCTGCTTTTGTAATTTCTTCATCTAAAAATCCTCTTTCACGCATCCAATCATCGTTGAACATTTTACCAACATAACGGCTTCCAGAATCGTGGAATAAAACCACGACTACGTCTTCTGGCTTAAAATGCTCTTTTAATTGTAGTAATCCTTTTATCGCAGCTCCAGCAGAATTTCCAACAAAAATACCTTCTTCTAAAGCTATTCTTCTAGTATAAACTGCCGCGTCTTTATCGGTTACTTTTGTAAAACCGTCAATTAATGAAAAATCAACATTTTTTGGAAGAATGTCTTCTCCAATACCTTCGGTGATATAAGAATAAATTTCGTTTTCATCGAAAATTCCTGTTTCATGGTATTTTTTGAAAACCGAACCATAGGTATCAATTCCCCAGATTTTAATATTTGGATTTTTTTCTTTTAAATATTTAGCAACACCAGAAATCGTTCCTCCAGTACCTACACCCACTACAAAATGCGTTATTTTGCCTTCCGTTTGTTCCCAAATTTCCGGACCTGTTTGTTCATAATGCGCAATAGCATTACTCGGATTATCGTACTGATTAACATACCAAGAGTTCGGAATTTCTTCGCCTAATTTTTTAGAAACCGAATAATACGAACGTGGATCGGTTGGTTCTACATCGGTTGGACACACAATTACTTTGGCACCTACAGCACGAAGAATGTCAGATTTTTCCTTTGATTGTTTGTCAGAAATCACAAAAATACATTTGTAACCTTTCACAATAGCAGCCAGCGCTAATCCCATTCCTGTATTTCCTGAAGTTCCTTCGATAATTGTTCCACCTGGTTTCAAACGACCATCTGCTTCAGCGTCTTCAATCATCTTAACCGCCATACGGTCTTTTACGGAGTTCCCAGGATTAAAAGTCTCCACTTTAGCCAACACCAAAGCATCTACTTCTGCGGTAACTTTATTCAATTTTACCAAAGGGGTATTCCCAATAGTTTCTAATATGTTTTTTGCGTATTGCATTTGTTTAATTTTTATGGTACAAAGTTAAATATTTTGGGGCAATTATTGAAAGAAATTCCAAACCAAACCAAAGCGTACTACGAAATCCTTATAAGGATAATTGGGTGCCGAATAGAATGTATTTCCTGTAAAACCAGAATTAAAATGTTCTGCTTTTAAAAAGATGCGAGTTTGACGAATACGTCCGTTTACGAAGAAATCTACCATTGGAAAACCTCCAATTTTGTCAGTATTCTGAGTGTAAAATTCCGCAATTAAAGGATTGTAACTGTTGGCATAATATTTTGCAAAATACTGAAACGTAAATCCGGTTTGTAAATACAATGCTTTTTTGAAAACGTGGTCAGAAAAATAAAGTGTATTTCGAGTTACAAATTGTGGCACATTCAACACATCGTCATTTTGAACCACTTTTTGATACAAAACGGTATTGTCTAGTGCGAATTTTCCAAACTTAATTTCTTTTTCGGCTTTTATTGAAAGATAATTTATACTCCCAGTATATTGTTTTGGTGTCACATTGAGTGTTTCGCCAGTAATATCATCATTGCTAAAATACAAATGATCTGTAAGTAGTGTAAATTGCGCTTCGGCAGATAGCCATTGAGTTTGTGCTTTTACCTTAAGCGAATTAATTTTTTCGTTTTCAAAACTATTGTACCAATTGTAATTGACAAAATCACTTTGATATAACGTAAAATTTAAATCAGGTACTTTACTCAAATTTTTATACTGTGCCGAAATACTATTCTTTTCGTTCAAACTAAACTTTGCAGAAAGGTCTAAAGTCGAAAAGGTTTGCTTCGAAATTCCTTTCGAGAATAAAGCTTCACCTCTAATTTTTCCTTTGCTGTAGAAATACTTCCCTCCCAATGCTAACAATTGCTGATTATTGGAACTTGGAACTTCAATTTGATTATTGGAAATTAAAATTCGATCGTAAAAATAATTATAGCCAATAGCTTCAGAAAAAACATTAAACTTCCCAATAGTTGAATTTGAAAATGTTGCACCAACTTTATTGTACAATACATTTGATTTTGTCAAATCATCATAATTTGATGTTACATAAGCATCTCCAAAATATTCGGTTTCTGTAGTTTTTTGAAAACTATAAGACTTCGTTTCATAGCTGAATTGATGCTCTAAAAATATATTATTTGGATTGTCGTTTTTATTAATCCTAAAGGAATGATCTACAAAATAACGTTTTCCTTTCAATACAGATTGTGCATCTTCCATCACTACATCCAAACGAGAACGATCATTAAATTGCGGATCTTCCGATTCGAAATTTGCTGCATTCAGCAAACCTCCATTCTCTTGATTTAAGATATCTTGTGCTGCAAAATGCAAATTAAGATTATAGCGTTTATTCTTCGTAAAATAACTAGTCGTAAATCTAAAATTCCCGCTACTAGACAAAGAATTTAAATATTTTCCTAACGAACGTAATCCCTTATAAGCAATTGAAAAATTAAGATTCTTGGATGTATTCAAAGTAACAAAAGCGTCAACATTTTGCCCTTGTTCTAAAACAGTTTTAAAATACAATTCTGTTAATGGAGTGGGAACAGAATAGTAGTTAATGTCCTGTGCTCGCAAATAATTGAATTGTTTGGCCCTAAACCCAAATTCTGGCAAAGCTGAAGAACTATTGTATCCGAAATTTAAAGTGTTATATGTTTGTCCATCGTTGGCAAAAGGCAATAACCCGAAATTATCTTTTCGCAAATAATTGTATTTGTAATCACTTTTAATCGTTAATGAGGTATCTACATAAACCGTATCTTTAGACAACGCGTACAACTTATACCAATCGTGTGGTGCTTTAGGATTTTGTTTCGGTGCCTGTCGAATTGATTTTCTTGTAGAATCCGATTTGATTTCGGCTTCTTTATTTTGGGCAAATCCAAAAACAGAAACAAATAAGAATAACGAATAGAATAAATACTTCATTTTAAAAATATGAAGTACAAAAGTAAGGAAATGAAAAGAAATAAAAAAACCCCGCCAAAGCGAGGTTTTTTATATATAAAATCAATAGATTATTGAGCCCAGAATGGAGTCAAACTGTTTTTAACAAAACAATCAGATTCAGTCATAACAGGAACATTGTTCGCATTGGCAGAATATTCTGATTGTGGATACATTAATCTATACGGCTTTCTTGTTTGAGTTGCCGTCAAAGCTAACGGAGTTAGAGGATAACCTGTTCTAGTATAATCTACATAAGACTCTACACCATGGATACCCATTAATGCAATCCATTTTTGATACATAATCGCATGTATTTTTTGATCAAAAGTAGTAGAAGCAGTTAAACCAAACCATGGTTTGTTATTAATGTTCGTCACATATAGAGGCCCTCCATTAAGTACCACTCTCATAGCCATACTTTGGTTAATACCCGCATCAAAAAATGCTTGCTCATTACTGAACAATGAAGGCCATCTAACAGCAGCTTCTGCTTGTAGGAAACAAGCCTCAGCATAAGTCATCACATAACCATTTTCTGTTGCATAGTCATTCACTCCATTCACTCCATGCGTATTATATAGATTAAAATGCGCTAATAACCCAATCACACATGGCTTTCCAACTTGTGGATTAGCGGCAGGAGTTGTGATATTTGCAATAGTAGCTCCTTGAGTTACCGCTCTTCTAATACTACCCGTTCCAGGAGCAAATAAGCGAAGCGAACGAGGATCCGTCACGTTTGGATAGAAAACTCCAGAACCTTCAATAATTTCTTTAGAATCTCCTGTATTATTATAATTTGTAGTAGCAGTACTTTGCAAACACTTGTAAGCATGACCAGACATAGTTAAGAAAGTTGCATTCTGATTCGGATTTCCAACCGCATCATAAACATACTCCAATACAGCTGGGTTCATGCTATTATCTGATTTTGCAGAATACCCAGGATTTACAGTAACATCTCTTGTAATGAAAGGTCCAGCAGCAATGGCAGCTAATTTATCATCTCTATAAGTCGCTAAAGCCCCTGAAACATTGGACATTCTCATTAACAATCTTAATTCTAAGGTATTGGCAAATTTTACCCAATCAGCCATTTCACCTTTAAGCATAACATCATCATAACTAGGCTTAAGCACATTTGTTGGTGCATTTGCAATTAAATTACGGGCATCTTCTAAATCGGCAATTAACGATTTATAAATATCTTCATCGTTATCATAAACAGGCGACAAGTTCTCGTTTCTTTTCCATGCTTGAGAAAAAGGAGCATCACCATATAAGTCAACAATGTATTGCATGTAATGTGCACGCGTAATTTTAGAAATGGCATGATAGTAATTTAAATTCCCATCAGCATTATCCATATTTAAAATTACTTGAAAATTAGCCATTTTTCTATACAACCCATCCCAAATACCACTATAAAAAGAGGTACTCAAATTTAGACGGTATTCATTGTTAAAAGCACTTGCAAAAGAAGCTACATTTCCAGCCCAAGCATTGGTGAATACATTCCCTAAAGTATTCATATCCGTTGCTTGTACTTCATACGATTGATGCTGAGCTGCAGTCAATAATTTGTCAGGCGTAGCATTATCGATACTTTGATCATTTGGTGTCGCATTTATATCTAAATATTCATCACATGAATATAAACATAAAGCTAAAACAGGGATTAAAAATTTTATCTTTTTCATAATTCTATAAAATTAGAATGTTACATTAATGGTAAAACCATAGGTTTTTGTCGTTGGATATTTTCCAATATCTGAAAGTCCCATCGCATTACCATAATAATTACGACTGTTAGGCTCATCACTAATTGATGCCTCAGGATCAGTATATCCTTTATTAGAATACGAAGATTTTCCTTTGAATGGATTTCCTAAGAAAACAAATGGGTTTCTAGCATTTACTCCTATTTTAAAACTTTCCATACCAATTTTTTCAATTAACTTAGTTGGTAATGAATAACTTAAAGATATTTCTCTAATTTTTAAAGCAGTAGCATCAACCACATTGGTTTCACCTGTACCAGTATAGGTAGTACTGAAATAATCTAAAACCCCTGCATAACCACCACCACCTACACCAAGTGTATTAGCATTACCATTTGAGTCAACCGAACCAGGGATTATATATCCTAGATTTCTATCAAAACCAGCAGATTCTACCAAGTGACCTGCAAAACCTAAACTACCAATAGTTTCAGAATAAATTTTATGTCCAGTTCTAAAATCGGCAACAGCTGTCAGTTTTATTCCTTTGTATTCAAATGAGTTAGTCAATCCTACAATATAATCAGGACTCGCTTTTCCTAATTTTTCATAGGTAGAAGTTTGTTCTGGGTTACCAAATTCATCAACAATAATATTCCCATTATCATCTCTAACAAATTTAGTTCCTTTAATCAATGGAAAGTCTTCACCTACCTCAGCAAAAACTCCAACAAAACCATTTCTTAATAAAGGAGCACTTTCTAAACCTTCTGCCAATTTGGTGATTTTTGTATTGTATAAAGAGTAACTACCTTTTAAGTTCCATACAAAACCTCCACTCGTTTTAACCGGAGTAACCCCTAAATCAAACTCTAATCCTTTGTTACGTAAATCTCCAACATTAGATTTAAGAAACCCTTCACCAGAAGTTCTTGATACAAATCTTCTAGAAATCAAATCATTAGTATCTTGTTGATAAGCAGACACATCTAAAGTAAGCCTGTCATTAAACCATGATGAATTTACCGTAGCCTCAATCGTATTTACATACTCTGGCTTAATATTTGGATCCGTAGGATCATTTACCAATTCATATCCCGATGGAAATCCTCCAGAAGGTACAATAATATTATTGATATCATAAGGCGAAATAGCCGAAGTATTTGCTACAACCACATAAGAAGCTGCAACTTTTAAATAATTCAACTTTTTACTATTTTCAAAACTTGCAATAGCTTTAGTTGGAATAAAGGATACTCCCACACTAGGATAAAAATACCCATCTGTTTTTAATCCTGGTGTATTTAAAGAGTTATAGAGTACAGATGATTTATCTAAACGACCCGTTAAGTTTAAAAACAAATAATCTTTATAATCCAAATCAACATTAACAAAAGCTCCTACTTTTCTATTTCTAAAGTCATCGTTTGTATTACGCAAATAAAAACCAATTCCATTATTATTATATAGATTTGTCACGTTAGCCATATTATACCATCCTGGCGTAATTAAACCTGTTCCTCCTCTACCGGAACCTGTAATTTTTTGGTCTTGTACATTGAAACCGATGTTAGATTTTAAACCGATGTTTTCAGTCAAACTATAATCCAAATTAACCATAAAATCAGCATACATTTTACTGTTTTTATTGATAGATTCCTGATAAAATGAAGTTATAGCTGATCCACCTAAATCTGCATAAGTTGGAGAAGTATCTCCACCATAAGCGAAGTCATCTGGCAAAATATATTCATATGCTAGTTCTGAACTCCCAAAACCATCATTATGTTGGTATTCTTTTCTGAAATTTTCTGCATAATTCCCTCTAAAATTCACATTAATATTTTTATTAATCTCATACCCTAAATCGGCAGTTACATTAACAATATTTGAGTTCGAATCATCCCTAACCGCATCTCTTAAGAAATATGGTGAATGATAATAAACCGTCCAGTGATGTTGATTAATCCCTTTCGAGAATCTATTTACTGGAATATTAGAAGCTGTTTGCATTAAATCATTATACAAATCACCACTTGTTTCAGAAGTTCCTTGAAGAATGTAATTGATATTCCCGCCTAAATTCCATTTACCTGCTTTTGTATTTGCTTTTAACGTAATGGTATTTCTAACTAAATTATCGTTTTTAATAACGAAGTTAGTTTCTTGTCTGTTATAAGAAAGTAAAAAATCAGACTTCCCATTCCCATACATTAAGTTTGCTCCAGCTTGAGTAGTGGTGCCCAATTCAAAAAATTCAGCAATATTATCTTTAATCGGCGCCCATTTGGTATATAAAAAACTTCCATCCGCTTGTGGTAATCCAACTGGCACCATTGCTGGCATATTAGGGTCATCAAAAGCCGGTCCCCAAGCACCATTCTCCCATGGATTAAACCCATTTCCTCCTGGCAATCCTCCTCCAGTAAACGCTAAATCAGTTGCCCAACCTTGACCATATTTAGTTTGTCTTTCAGGTAAAAATGCTAAGTCTTCAAAATCAACTGAAGTATTTACATTTACTTTTATCTTACCTGATTTTCCACCTTTTTTAGTAGTTACAATAACAACTCCATTTACTCCTTGCTCTCCATACAAAGCTGCACCTTGAGAACCTTTAATAATATTTGCTGATTCTACAATATCCGGTGGTAATTGAGCTAAAATTTCAGCTGAAGAAATTACTCCATCAATTACAACCAAGGCTCTGTTATCTCCAGAAATAGAACGCATACCTCTCATTACGATTCTCGTATTAGGATTAGCTCCATTACTAGTCGTATTAATTTGAACTCCAGAAACTTTACCTGCTAATGATGTAATTACACTAGGATTTGAAGCTTGAGTTAGTTCTTTATTAGATACTTGTTGTTGAGAAGAAGTAACAGCATCCTTACGTTTTTTGATACCAAAAGCCTGCACAACAACTTCATCTAATTTCTTAGCATCATCTTGCATTGTAACATTCATTACAGAAGCATCTCCTACAGTTCTAACAACATCTGTCAACCCCATAAAGGAGAAAACCAATTGCTCTCCTACTTTAGCCTTGATAGAATAACCTCCATCAAACCCTGTAGATATACCGCGCTGCGTTCCTTTAATAACAACATTTGCTCCCGGAAGAGGTCCTGCAGCATCAGACACAACACCTGTAATAGTTTTCTCTTGAGCAAAAGAAAACTGCATTGTTAACGCCAATAAAAGCGTGAAAATCCATTTAAACTTAGATCTCATATTAATCTTGATTTGAGTTAATTGGCGGCAAACATCTTAATAATTTGTTAAATTAACAAATATTAATCGTTAATATTTAAGTCTCAACACAATAAAATTATCAAAGTTGAGTTAGGGACAAATTTTTAGAGCAAATAATCTTACTTAAATATAAAATTATACATTTGAAAAAACAAAGAAATGCTCTTAAAAAAACACAGTATAGCTGAAATAGAATGTGGTACCGATGAAGCTGGACGCGGCTGTCTTGCAGGACCGGTCACGGCTGCTGCGATAATACTTCCTGAAGATTTTGAATTAGATTTATTAAATGATTCAAAACAATTATCTGAAAAAATTAGAGAAAAACTAAAACCTTTAATTGAAGAAAAAGCCATTAGTTTTTCTGTTACTCATCTTGAACCAAAAATTATTGATGAAATAAATATTTTGAATGCCTCAATAAGAGCAATGCAAGAAAGTATTTTAAAACTAAGCCCAAAACCTCTATACATCATTGTTGATGGAAATCGTTTTAAACCAACTGATAATATTCCTTATTCTACAATTGTAAAGGGAGACAGTAAATACATGAGCATAGCTGCCGCATCGGTTTTAGCAAAAACCTATCGTGATGAATACATGGATAAAATTCATGAGGAATTTCCTATGTACAATTGGAAAAAAAACAAAGGCTACCCCACAAAAGAACACAGGGAAGCCATCAGAAAATACGGCGTAACAAAATACCACCGAATGAGTTTCCGACTATTGCCGGAACAATTAAAACTGGATATTTAGGAAATTACCATCTCTGCCTCGAAAAGCACTTTGAAGTGTTTTAGTATTTTTTCTTTCACTTCAGCTTCATCAACTTCTTTCCCTAATTCAACATGAAGAGAAGTTACTGATTTTCCTTTTATTCCACACGGAATAATATTATCAAAATAACCTAAGTTAGCATTGACATTCAATGCAAATCCGTGCATCGTTACCCAACGAGAAGCGCGTACTCCCATTGCACAAATTTTTCGAGCAAAAGGTGTTCCTACTCCCAACCATACTCCGGTTTCGCCTTCACTACGTGTTCCTTCCAATCCGTATTCTTTTAACGTCAGAATAATTACTTCTTCTAGAAAACGCAAATATTTATGAATATCGGTAAAAAAGTTTTCCAAATCTAAAATGGGATACCCGACGATTTGACCAGGCCCGTGATAAGTTATATCTCCTCCTCTATTGATTTTATAAAAAGTAGCGCCTTTTTCGGTAAGTTGTTTTTCAGAAAGCAATAAATTTGACATATCACCACTTTTACCCAAGGTATACACATGTGGATGTTCTACAAACAAAAAGTAATTGTCCGTTTTGGTTTCAGGCAAATTTCGCTTTTCAATTTTTTGAGAAACAATTTTTGCAAAAACTTCTTCTTGATAATCCCAAGTTTCCTTGTAATCTTTTTGACCTAAATCCTGAAGTATGATATTTTTATTCATTTTCTTTTTTTTGGCAACAATTTCCGCCTTCCGTTCCCGCTTTTTAAAACTGATGACTTAGACTCTCGAAGTCATCAGTTTTAAAAGAGCTCCACTCAAGTCGGTTTGCAATTTTATTTATTTTTGAAACACTACCTCAAAATTTAATTTTTCAGGTTCGTTCATATATTCATTAAAAGGATATTCTATCGTTATTGTTTTTTGATCTTCCGAAAATAAGGCCGATTTACTAGAAACCGATTTCACTGCTTTCGGAAAATGATATTTCAATATGTATTTTGACGATTCGAAAATCATTTTATAAGAATCCGTTGAATCTTTCGCTTTTTTCAAAGCCGCTTTATCTACAATCACTTTTCTGGCGAATTTCTTCCCATCATAAGCATAATTGATTTTAGAACCATTATCCTCCAACACACTTAAACCACCCATCGGATTCAACGAAGTTTCTTTCGTCCCTTTGCTCATTTTTTGCATTTCGCTCATGTTATTCATCACATCTTCTAATTCGGAAACCGATTTGAAATCGGTATTCAAAGAAAAGAAAAACTTTTTAGTGTCATAATTCATCAGCATTCGCAAATTGAATTTCTCCATCTTTTTTATTTTTTCCTGTTGCTCTTTAGGAAGTTTCAAAATACTGTCCTTTTTTTCTTCAAACAATTGCTTGAACGAAAAAGTAGAATCAACCGGTTTTTCTTTTTTACCTCCCACCGAATCTTGTGGCATCATAGCCATCAACGCCGAGCCGTCAATATTTAAATCATACTTTCCTGTTCCATCAGTATTAATCGTAATTTCTTCTGTAAAAGTACAACTCGAAAAAGCAAGTACTAAAAGCAAAAAAAGAAGCGATTTTTTCATGAAAAATTTGTTTTGCCAAAGATACATATTTGAATTTTCAAAATAACAAATCTCAATTAACAAAAGACATACAAAACGTTAAACCTTAAACTTGAAACTTGAAACAAAAAGATTTATCTTTGCAGGCTTTAAAAATAGAATTATGCAACTTTCAGAACAAGAAATCATTAGAAGAGAGAAACTAAACGCATTACGCGAGTTAGGAATTAATCCGTATCCTGCCAATTTGTACCCCGTAGATCATACTTCGAAACAAATTAAGGACTCTTTTGAAGAAGGCAAGAAAGTTGTCATTGCTGGACGTTTGATGAGCAACCGTGACCAAGGAAAAGCTTGTTTTGCCGAAATTCAAGATAGCGAAGGTAGAATTCAAGCGTATTTTAATCGTGATGTCATTTGTCCTGACGAAGACAAAACGTTATACAACCAAGTTTTTAAAAAATTAACCGATTTAGGAGATTATATTGGTGTTGAAGGTGAATTGTTTACCACACAAGTAGGCGCACAATGTATTCGTGTGTCCAACTTTACTTTCTTAAGTAAAACTTTACGTCCATTACCGTTACCAAAAACAGATGACGAAGGAAATGTATTTGATGCTTTCGTAGATCCAGAATTGCGTTACCGTATGCGTTATGTAGATTTAGTCGTAAATCCTCAAGTGAAAGAGGTTTTTATGAAAAGAACTAAACTATTCACGGCCATGCGTACGTTCTTCAATGAAGCAGGTTATATGGAAGTGGAAACTCCAGTTTTACAATCGATTCCAGGTGGTGCAGCTGCACGTCCGTTTATGACGCATCATAATAGTTTAGACATTCCGTTGTATATGAGAATTGCCAACGAATTGTATCTAAAAAGATTAATCGTAGGTGGTTTTGATGGCGTGTATGAGTTTTCGAAAAACTTCCGTAACGAAGGAATGGACAGAACGCACAATCCAGAATTTACTGCAATGGAAATTTATGTAGCCTACAAAGACTACAACTGGATGATGGAATTTGCCGAAAACTTATTAGACTATTGTGCAACTCAGGTGAATGGAAGTAGCGAAGCTACTTTTGGAGAACACAAAATAAATTTCAAAGCACCCTATGCTCGTGTAACGATGACACAAGCCATTATCGATTTTACAGGTTTTGATATTACTGGCAAAAGCGAAGCAGAATTATTTGATGCAGCGAGAGGAATGGGTATCGAAGTTGACGAAACGATGGGGAAAGGAAAATTAATTGATGAGATTTTTGGAGCAAAATGCGAAGGAAATTACATTCAACCAACATTCATTACTGATTATCCAAAAGAAATGTCACCGTTATGTAAATCACACCGTGACAACCCAGAATTGACAGAGCGTTTTGAATTAATGGTTTGCGGAAAAGAAATTGCGAATGCCTATTCAGAATTGAACGACCCAATTGATCAACGCGAGCGTTTTGAAGCCCAAATGGCATTAGCTGCCAAAGGTGATGACGAAGCGAATGGTATTATTGACGAAGATTTCTTAAGAGCTTTAGAATATGGGATGCCGCCAACCTCAGGAATGGGAATTGGAATGGACCGTTTGATAATGTATTTAACGAATAACGCTTC
This sequence comes from Bacteroidota bacterium, assembly GCA_040385625.1. GTDB lineage: Bacteria > Bacteroidota > Bacteroidia > Flavobacteriales > Flavobacteriaceae > Flavobacterium. The sequence goes on along the minus strand of JAZKHA010000005.1, from coordinate 124,773 downwards.
TATTCAAGAAGTATTATTCTTCCCTCAAATGCGTCCGGAGAAAAAAGGCCCTGAATTAACAGAAGACGAAAAGTTTATCATCGATTTATTAAAAGCGGAAAACAATCAAACGTTAGTTTCATTAAAAGAAAAATCGGCATTAAGCGGAAAAAAATGGGACGCTGCCATGAAAGGATTAAGCAAACACGGTTTGACTAAAGTAGTAGTTGACGGTGAAAACAAAACAGTTGTTTTGAATTAGATTTTGAAGGACTTAAAACATTATATCGTATTAAGTATTTCTACAACATTTTCAGTTATTGGAACATACCTCTTAATTCAATCATTTATAAGTCCAGACACATCAATTGGCCAGCAAGAATTATTTAAAGATAGGTTTATTAATCTAAGTGGAATAATCTTTTTTGGAGGAGGAGCTGTAGGATATTTTTTATTAAAAAGGCAAAATACAAATAACAATACAAAAACAGGTATTGGTATTCTTTTTAGTAGTTTAGGCTTTCTACTTATGGGTTTAGCTTTGATAATTTACCCCGAAGAATTCCGAAAAGGAACTCTTTTCTATAAGTATCTAATTGGCTATATAAGTTTTGTTTTTTCTTTAATTGGAATAATAATTGCTTTAATTCTCATTTTGAAAAGGAAACAAAATCCATTATAACAAAAAAAGAACTCGATTGAGTTCTTTTTTTGTTATTCCAATTAAACCTTTCTCTTTTTTCAAAGTCTTATAAACAAACAATAAAAAATACAATATGAAAAATTTAGCCCTAGCCACAATGGCAACAGTAGTCTTTACCTTTTCAGGAATAGCACAAGAAAGAAAACAAGGAGAAAAAATGTCGGTAGAACAAAGAAGCCAATTGCAATTAAAAAAAATGACAATGGATTTGGATTTGAATGAAAATCAACAAAAAGAAATGTCGAAATTAATTGCCGAGCAAAACACGAAACGCGAAGCAAAAATGACCGAAATGAAAGCCAATAAAGAAGTCAAAAAAGAGTTGTCAGCGGATGATAAATTTAAAATGCAAAATCAAAGACTGGATGCTCAAATAGAACACAAAGCCAAAATGAAAAAGATTTTAAACGAAAAACAGTTTGAAAAATGGGAAGCACAACAAGAAAAAAGACAAGAAAAAATGCATAAAATGCGAAAAGGAAAAAGAGCCCAGCAATCTGAAAAAAAAGTAGAATAATAAAAATGTCCCGATAATCGGGACATTTTTATTTTATAATGTTTTAGAAACTTTATCGATGGCATTGATCGTAAAATCTAAATCTTCATACGTCAATGCATCGGTAATAAACCAAGTCTCATAGGCCGATGGAGCAATGTAGACTCCCTCTTTTACCAATCCGTGGAAAAAATCTTTAAAACGTTGATTATCGCCATTTTTAGAAGTAGCAAAATCATACACTTCATCTTTATCAAAATGTACAGAAATCATCGACCCTACTCTATTAATAGTATAATCAATGTTATTATTCGTCAATACTTCTCTAATGCCTTTTTCTAAATAAGCTGTTTTTTCATCCAATCTTTTGAAAAGTGCTGTATCTGAATTCAATTCTTCCAGCATAGTCAATCCAGCAGCCATAGCTAAAGGATTTCCAGACAAAGTTCCCGCTTGATATACTGGGCCAAGTGGGGCTAAATAATTCATAATTTCGTTTCGTGCAGCAAAAGCTCCTACCGGTAGACCTCCGCCAATCACTTTCCCGAAACAAACAATATCAGCTTTTACATTATAGAGCTCTTGCGCTCCACCTTTGGCCAAACGAAAGCCAGTCATTACTTCATCAAAAATTAATAATGTCCCATTTTCATCACAAAGTTTTCGCAAGGCTTCTAAAAAATCTGCTTTAGGTGGAATGCAACCCATATTTCCAGCAACTGGTTCGATAATAATCGCTGCAATTTCATTTTTATTGGCTTCCAACAACGTTTTCACATTGTCGATATCATTATAATTGGCCAACAAAGTGTCTTTAGCGGTACCTTCAGTCACTCCTGGACTGTTAGGTGAGCCAAAAGTAATAGCACCACTCCCAGCTTGAATCAAAAACGAATCTGAATGTCCGTGATAACAACCAGCAAACTTGATAAACTTATCCCTTCCAGTAAAGCCACGAGCCAAACGAATAGCGCTCATACAAGCTTCGGTTCCAGAATTTACAAAACGGATTTTATCAATGTTCGGCACCATAGCCACTGTCAGTTGTGCAATTTGCGTTTCAATTTCAGTAGGCATTCCAAAAGAAGTTCCTTTTTTTGCTTTTTCGATTACCGCATTCACTACGGGTTCGTAGGCGTGACCTAAAATCATGGGTCCCCAAGAATTAATGTAATCAATCAAACGATTTCCGTCTTCATCATACAAATAAGCTCCTTTGGCTTCTTTTACAAAAATGGGTGTTCCCCCTACATATTTAAAAGCACGAACAGGCGAATTCACACCTCCAGGAATCACTTTTTCAGCTTCAGCAAAAAGCTGACTACTTCTTTGGTATAACATAGTTATTTTATTATAAGTGTTTGACCTATCGCTAAAGCATTCTCAACCAAATTATTTTTGATTTTTAACACTTCAATAGTCGTATTGTATTTTTTTGAAATAGAATATAAAGTTTCACCTTGAAGCACAACATGAGTCAACTCTGCCATCTCTTCTTTCTTTGTTTCAGTTTTTGCCGAAACAACTGGTGCAACAGGAGTAGTACTTGGCGCTATGTATTCTAATCCTAGCACTTCCGAATCAAACCTTTGCAACTGATATCGATTAATAATTCCGATTAATTTTTCAGGATATTTAGGATCGGTTGCGTAACCTGATTTTTTTAATCCATACGCCCAACCTTTATAATCGTTTTTTTCCAGTTTGAATAACGGATTATACCAAGGGCGGGAAGTTAAAAACATCGAATAATCAGCATATGATAGAAAAGGGTTATCATACTTTCTGAAACATTCCTGAGCGGCATCATCGTCATGACGAACCGTCTCGCCAGTCCATTCTTTATGACATTTAATTCCGAAATGATTGTTGGCAACTCGGCAAAGCGTACCTGTTCCTGCTCCCGATTCTAAAATAGCTTGTGCTAACGTAATACTTGCCGGAACTCCGTACTTTTTCATATTACTTTTAGCGACATCTTTATATTGGTTAATATAAGCATTAACAATTTCAGTAGTTACTTTTACCCTTGAAGTCGCAACCAACTCTTCGGTTTTTTTTGATTCGTCAATAAAAATTTTATCTTCTGGTTTTATTATTTTCTTCTTAGTAGCTGTAGTAGTGTTTACCACGGGCTTTTTCGCAGTTTGAATTTTAGGCTTTGTAGCACCACATCCCACCAAAAGTATAGAGAATACTATGTAAATTACTTTATTCATTAAACGCAATCTTAGTTCTGTTCTTTTTTTCCAAAAACCGATTCATTCCTTGTATACCTTGCAATCCGCCGGTATGAATCATTAAAACTTTACTGTTTTCAGGAAAATAATTCTTTTCTATTAAATCCATTACTCCGAAAACCATTTTCCCTGTATATACAGGATCAAGAGGTATTTGGGTAATCTCATAAAATTGGTTAACAAACTCAATCAACTCTGTAGATACTTTAGCATATCCTCCAAAATCATAATTAGTAATGAGTAACCAATTTTTATTTTTGGCAAACTTACGAATTTCCTCTTGCAAAAAATCGCCTTTTAGAGCCGAAAAACCCAAAATTTTTTGGTCAGAAGAGGACGAATTAATAATTCCCGCTATAGTACCACCAGTTCCTACTGCACAACAAACATAATCGAATGAAGCATCCTCTACAGTTAAAATTTCTTCACAACCTCTTACCGCCAAATCGTTAGTCCCCCCTTCTGGCAAAACATAACAATTGCCATATTTAGATTTTAAATAGGACTTAAACTGATCCGAATCTTTTTTACGATAGTCTTCCCGAGTAACAAACTCAAATTTCATTCCGTTTTGTTGTGCGAATTGCAAAGTGGGATTGTGTTGAATTTCTTTCCAAAGCTCTTCCCCTCTGATTACTCCTACACAATTAATGCCTTTTTCTTTACAAGCAAAAGCTGTAGCTGCAATATGATTAGAAAAAGCACCTCCGAAAGTAACCAAAGAATCATACCCTTTTGCTTCAAAATCTATAAGATTGTATTTCAATTTTCGAAACTTATTCCCCGAAACAAAAGGATGAATCGCATCTTCCCTTTTAATGTATAAGGAAATATTATTTGTAAACTGAATCTCTATTTTTTGATTAATGGTTTTCACTTTACAAAAGTAACCATTTACCTAAAACAAAAAAGCAGTCTAATTAGACTGCTTTTAATCACTAAATCTTAAGTGATTTATTTATTGTTTGAAATCGATACTTTTTTCACTACTTCTTTATTATCCTTTGTAGTTAACTTCACCATATAAACTCCATCGCTTAACCCTACTGTACTAAATTCGTATTCTGGATTATTTTCTAGGCGTATTTTGTTGAAAATTATTTTTCCGGTAATATCAAAAAGGGTACAATTAGCTAAATCAATTGCATTTGGATTTTTAATGGTCAATACATTATTTGTGTTATTTTGAAAAATAACAAAATCAGAAGTCGTAGGATTTTCTGCACTTAAAGTCGCATTTTTGAAAGTTATTTCAAAACGGTCTTTAACATTACCTGCTGGCAAGGTTACTAGAAATTCCCCATTCTTAATGTCTGTATAAGTATCATTTAGCTTATCATGCATATATACTGGTTGATTCTCATCAAATCCATATAAAAAATCAACTGCTTTTAATCGGAATGTTGCTTCTATATTATTTCTAAAACCAACTGGATAACCTTTATTGATGTCAAATTCCGCCAAAGACATGACATATTCTTTATCTGTTCCAGTCAAAATATTATAAAAACTACAAGGAGCAGTATCTGAAGCAGATAGAGCATCAGCAGCACGATCAAACCCATCGGTAAATCCTGCTCCAAAGCCTAGTACCGTACGAATGATTCCTTGATTCTCATTGATAATGGTCTTAATTCGCATTTGCGGTGCAAATCCTTCTACTTTTTGTTTAGTATAATCTGTTCCAGCCACATTAGGAATTTCATCGAAATATTCTGGAGCTGCAGCAACTTTTGCAAACTGAGAAGTTCCACCTTCATTTACAAACACTCTGAACTTATTTTGCATCGATACAGTTCCGTTAGCTATCCCCATAACCATAAACCCTTGTCCGATAGGCGTAAAACGTCTTTGGAAAAAAGTTCCATCCTGAGTAGTAGCACCTCCATCGGGGTTTAAATCAGTATTTTGAGAACCATCTCCTTTATAATTCCAAATATCGGCACGCAAATATCCACCAGCAGGTGTATAAACGCCATACCCTCCTTCGTAATCCCTTAAATAATGAGAGTTTTTAACTACTTGCTCCCAAAAATAAGCCGTTCCGTCAATTGCAGGATTGTTTACTACACCCACATCATCAATCGTTCCCCAAATTGTATCAGGGCCAGGCCCATCTTTACCCAAAAACATATTCAAATCAATAGCACTCGGATAAGGATTGCCTACCAAAGTATAATTATTTAGAGAAACTAAATTAGTAATTAAACCGTCATTAGGCTTCCCTCTAAAATCGTAACGTTGATTACTTCCTGGATTATTAGCTGTTGCTCCAGTAAAAGGAATAATTCCATCCGAACCGCTAGTGCCTTTCATTGTAAAACCTAAACCTGGATCGAATAATCCCGTCCCAACTCTAACCCACTGGGCATAAACATTAGATGTGATAAATTTATAAATCCAACGTGAAGAAATAGACAATGCACCCGAACCAGAAGACCCATCATAACTAGTTGTTGGCGTATTAGCCACAAACGATCTAGGATTCATATTAACATTTGGAACACCCAACTGCGTAATCGAAAACGGATTATTAATGACAGTACTACTTGTAACCCCTCCCACTGGAGAACACCAATAGTTGTACTGATAATTATTTACCGTTCCTTCTTGATAAACTGAAAGATTACCTGTGCCTTTATTGGCACCTGCACCAGTAGTTCCTTGAAGCAATTGAGAATTATTTCGCAAATACAAATTACTAGTAGTCGTATTTAGGTTAACATCCCCAGTAACATAAACATATTGATTGTTTGTATATACATACGTATTAGGACTTACGTACAATTGTGCTTGTACAGAAAAAGTAAGAAATAGTATTCCTAAAATAGGGTACAATTTTTTCATAAATAGCTGTTTTGAGTTAAACCTTAATAAGTTAAATTTTAGCTTCTTATACAAGAATAATATTTTTTTTGAGGACCCTCAAAACATCTCAAACTTAATCGTTAAAATGTAAATTTTAACCGACAAAAAGCATAAAATGTCATTTTTTTACGCTTTTAAAAAATCACAAAATATTTTAATTTTGTTAAATTTTTATTTTCTACTCATCACATTTTCTAAGCCAGGAAAAACAAAAAAAAGCCCGTTTTAACCTACTTCATTTATAAAAAATTGTTAAAAATCATCGATAAACTACAAATTATTATCGACGAAGTGTGTTTTTTTTATGCAAAAAATTTGCTTTCCCACTTTGTTTTCCCTATTTTTACTCCTTAAACATTCTTTACAGAAGTCTAAAAATCATTTAATTATATCTTTATGAAGAAAAATTACCTTACATCTGCCTTGAATAAGTACAACACTTTGTTGTTACTTGTTTTCGCTTTTTTCTTTACTAATGCTTTATTTGCTCAATTTCCAGGTAATGACAATGCACCTGGCATTGGAAAAACATTTAACGTCCCTACAGGTGTAACATCTGTAACTGCTTCTGCATGGGGTGCCGGCGGCGGCGGCGGCGGATCCAGCTCAAACAACAACGGTGGAAACGGAGGCGGAGGCGGAGGAGCAACAACAAGAGTTATTACTGTAACAGGAGGATCCACTTCATTCACCTACACCGTTGGAGGAGGAGGTAACGCAGGAGCAGCAGCAGCTGGAGCCGGCGGGAATGGCGGATTATCTTCTATTACATCTGCAGCTCCATCAACCAACATGATTGCAAATGGTGGTACTGGAGGATTAGGAAATAATGTTGCTTTAGGTACTCCAACAAATAGTGGAGGAGGAACTGCATCAGGAGGAACAACTAATCCATCCGGCGCTAACGGTTTTAGTAATGCTGGAAATGGAGGGAATTCCGGATCAGTTATAGGAATCTTTGGAACAGGTGGTTTAGGCCGTACTAATAACTCTGGTTTATCAGGAAGCACTCCAGGAGCTGGTGGTGGTGGTGGAGAAAGAGATAATGGCGGCGGCGGTACTAATTACGCTGGCGGAGCTGGAGCTAATGGTCAAGTAAGTTTTCATTATATTGGAGTAACCAATATAACCAGCCCTGCTTGTATAGGTTCAACTATTACAATAACTGGTTTCAATTTTGCTGCTGGAGCGACAACAGTTACTATAAATGGTACTATTTGTACAAGTGTCATCGTAGTAAACACAACAACCATAACAGCAGTAGTAGCTGCTGGAACAACCTCAGGAACAGTAGTAATTACCAACCCAAATGGAACAAATAACGGAATTGGCATAACCGTAAATGCATTGCCTGCAAACCCAGGAAACCCAACAAGTAACTCTCCTCAATGTAATCCACCAGGAGTAACATTAACCAGAGCAGGAACACCTCCTGTTGGCGAAACTTGGTATTGGCAAACCACAGCACTAGGAACAAGTACCACTAATAGTGGTGCAACTTTTATAGTAACTACATCAGGAACTTATTACTTAAGAGCTCAAAATAATACAACAGGATGCTGGAGTGCTGGATCTGGAAGTTTAGCAGTAATAGTTAATACATCCCCAACAATAACAGCCAACCCTGCCAATTCAAGTATTGCTGTTGGCACAAATACTTCATTCTCTGTAACTGCATCTGGAGCCCCAACAAGTTACATTTGGGAAGTGAGCACTGATGGAGGACTTGGATGGTCTTCTGTAACAAATACAGGAGTATACTCTAATGCCACAACAGCAACATTAGACATAACAGCTGCACCTTTAAGCATGAGTGGCTATATGTACAGAGCTAGAGCAATAAATACTTGTGGTGCATCCGCTAATTCAACTACAGCAACCTTAACAGTGAGTTTGGTATATTGTACCCCTTCATCAACAGGAAATACATACCCAATCTCAAATGTTACTTTTGCGGGCATAAACAATAATTCTTCAGCAACAGTTAGCGCTGGTCCTTTTTATCAAGATTTTACAGCTATTTCTGGTAGTGTTATACCAAACGGCACTTACACTTTTTCTGCAACAGCAACTGGACTTTCCCCAAACCCTTTTGGTATTTATGTCTTTTTTGATTGGAACAATAACGGAGATCTAACTGATGATGGAGGACCAACAACTATTGGAACGTATACAACCACCGCAAGTGGCGTATTGTCTGCGAGCATTTCAATTCCTGCAACAGCAGTAGTTGGCTCAACCGTTAGAATGAGGGTAGCAAATCAATTCAATTCTGTTCCTTCTCCATGTCCTACGGGGGGCACTTTTCAAGATGAAGATTATACTATTAATATTATTGCTGGACCTGCTTGCTCAACGCCAGCAGCCCAACCAACAGCTTTGGTATTAACACCTGGCGGTACATTTATTAATGGTTCGTTTACTGCCGCAGCAGGTGCTGATCGTTATCTGGTTGTAATTAACACAACCAATGTTGCTCCAACACTAGCCAACGGTACATCATACGCCATTGGAGATAATCTTGGAGGAACAAATGTAGTTGTGGATATTGACAATAACACAACGTTTACTGCTGGTCAATTAAATTTAAGCACTACCTATTACGTTTATGTATTTTCATACAATAGTGCTTGTACTGGAGGACCTATGTATAGAACTTTAGCTCCGCTAAACGGGCCAGGAACTACTACTGCTAGCCCTCCTACATATTGCACGCCTGTAACCACATCAACTCCTATTAATCGATTATATGTTTCAAACGTAGAGTTTGTTGGAACTTTACTTGACACGAGTAACGCAAGCACAACAGACGGAGTAGCAGATGGTTATCAAGATTTTACAGGTTTAGCCACAAAAAGTAGCCAGGCACAAGCTGGACCAATAAACATAAAATTAAACTCTAACAACGTACGTGGTTTTTGGAAAGTATGGGTGGATTGGAATAAAGATGGTGATTTTTCTGATTCTGGTGAAGAAGTATACAACCCAGGTGGTTATCTATTTGATTCAACAACTTTTGGATTTATCGTACCAGCCAATGCAACACCAGGCAATTACAGAATGAGAGTACGCGTTCAAAACACTTTAGACGATAATTTTCCTGTAAATGACCCTAATTACGAATCTCTTTTATATTTTGATTCTTGTAATTCATTCAACACAATATCTGCAAATAAAAAAACGTACGGAGAAGCTGAAGATTATTTATTTACAGTAATTGCGAAATGTGACAACAAAATCACTTCTATATCAAACCCTGCTATATGTGGGCCAGGAACAGCTACCTTATCAGCAATAGGAACTGGTACTGATGTGAAATGGTATGACTCCTTAACCGGCGGAATATTAGCTGGAACCACCGCAAATGGTGCAAACTTTACACCTGTTATTGCTGCAACGACAACCTATTACATTACTTCTTGGAGTGCTGGTTGCGAAACATTGACAAGAATCCCCGTAATAGCAGAAGTCAAACCTGTTCCAGCCCTAAATATTGCAACACCAAACGTAACTATATGCGGTGAAAACAACATTATCCAATTGGATGCAACTGGAAACAATGAAATTGCTTTTTTAATAAATGAAAGTTTTGAAGGAGGCTTAGGTGTTTTCTCTAATGTAAATAGTGATGGAACAACTGCGGCACAAAAAGGACAAACCGCTTGGAAAAGTAAAACAAGTATTTTTGTTCCTAATGGCGGCAGATGGTTCCCGGCAATTTCTTCTGGTTTTGGTGCAAATAAATTCGTTTTAACATCAATGGATGACTTTAAAACAGTTCCGTTACCAACAGTTCCTATGGAAAACTCATTAACCCTTACAACAGGAGTAAACCCGAACGCAACAGCCTTTACAAATTTGACACTTAGTCTTAGAATGTTTTATTCAAGATATATTGATGACGGAGCAAGTACTACACTTGAAAACTGTAAAGTTGAAGTATCTACAAATGGTGGTGGGTCTTGGCCAGTAACACTAGCTACAATAACTGCTGACCAAGGTTATGGATCCAATTTCGTAACTTTGACTTATGATTTAACCGCATACAGAACATCAACAGATTTAAAAATAAGAATTAAAGTTTTAGGAAATGGAACAGCTGGTGGTACTTCAGGAGACGGAGTGGCAATTGATGATATAAAATTATACGGAAGCAGACCATTAACACCGTATTTCGCTTTAGGAGGCGGAGTAGATTCATTTACAAATGCAGCTGCAACAATTCCATATACTGGGGACCAACGAAATACAATTTGGATAAAACCAACCTTAACACAATTAGAACAAGCAGCTTTTACAATTAATGTAAATGCAAATTTAAATAATGGTTGTACAACTACTGGTAGTATTAACGTAACCAACAACTCTAAAGTTTGGAAAGGTGGCGGAACGAATAGCTGGAACGTAGCCGGAAATTGGGCACCAGCAGGTATTCCAACAGCTACTACTTGTGTTATTATTCCAACTGGAACCACATCCAATATTTTGAACGCACCGGATGCTTTAGCAAGAAATGTAGTCGTAAAAGCTCCTACAGGAAATTTAGATTTACAAACAACTAGAAACCTTACTGTTACTGATTGGATAAATGTAGAAACAGGCGCTACATTTAACGTAAGAAATAGCGCTAACTTAGTACAAATAAACGATGCAGCTGTCAACACTGGTAGCATCAACATGAACAGAATTGCAACTGGCCTACACGCCAAAGATTATATTTACTGGTCAACTCCGGTAGAAAATTTTGGAATAGCGAATGTGTCTCCTTTAACAAGTGCCTCAAGAATTTACCATTGGGTTCCTGATTCTTTCAACGGAGCTGGTTATGGTTATGGAAATTGGTTTAATATTAATGAGAACATGACTGCTGGTAAAGGTTATATAGTAAGAGTCCCTAACAGTAACCCAACATTCTCAACAACTTTTACTGGAAGACCTCAGAATGGAGTAGTCACAAGAACAATTACTAGAGGACCTTATACTGGAGTAGATTATGTCGGAACAAACGGAGTAACCATTACAAATGAGGATGACAACTGGAACTTGGTAGGTAATCCGTACCCATCAGCTATTGATGCTGTTGAGTTTTTAACAGCCAATAGTGCATCTATAGCTGGTCAAGTAAACTTATGGACACATACGACACCTATTTCCATCTCATCTAGCCCATATTACCAAGCGTTTGTTTACAACTACAGATCAAATGATTATGTAACCTACAATAGTGCTGGTAGCAATATAGGCCCAACAGTAGGTTTCAACGGAAAAATTGGAGCAGGACAAGCTTTCTTTGTTAAAAGAATAGATGGAGCAGCTGGTTCTGGAACAATAACCTTTAACAATAGCATGAGAAATGATGCTACTAACACTCCATACAACAACGGTCAGTTTTATAAAGCAAGCGGTGATGAAACTACCCCAGTTGAACCAGAAAAAAATCGTATTTGGCTAGACTTAATCGATAGCAATCTAAATACCAGCCGTGTTATGTTTGGGTATATGGATGGTGCTACTAATGAAAAAGATCATATGTATGATGCAACAACCAATTATACTGAAAGTTTAAAAGCATTTACAACTATTGGCAACAATGAAGAAATCTATGTTATTCAAGGAAAAGGACTTCCTTTTGATGCAACAGACAAAATTGGATATGGCATTCAGGTACCTGTAACTGGAACCTATTCAATAGCTATCTCTGATGTAGATGGGTTATTTAAAACAGAAGGGCAAAAAATCTATATTGAAGATTTGCTTACCAATGTTACGCAAGATTTAACAACAAGTCCATATTCATTTACTTCTGAAAAAGGAACATTTAAAAACCGTTTCCTTATCAAGTTTGATAATCAAACATTATCAAACGACGATGCAGAATATGCAAATAGCGTAGTCGTTTTTGGGAGAGAGCAATTAACAGTAAAATCGGAGTTATTCAACATCAAAAACATTGTAGTGTATGACTTATTAGGAAAAACACTTTTAAATGTTAAAGATGCTAATACTAAAGAATATAGCTTACTAAATCTTAAAAACACAAATAGTGCATTATTAGTAAAAACAACTTTAGAAAATGGCGCAGTAGTCACTAAAAAAGTGATTTTCTAACACCTTACTATTTTAAATTTATTGAACAAAAAGACCCTCACTAAATGTGGGGGTCTTTTTTGTTATTTATGTACTTTATCGGATAAATCACAACTTTAATCGATTATTAATGCAATTCACCGATATTAACATACTCGTTAACGTTTTTTTAATATTTTGCGGCAAATTTGTTAAAAAACACAACCAAAACAACCAAAAAGTGAAAAAAAACTACTTTAAACCTTATTATTCGTTAAGCAAAATACTGGTGTTCTTAGCCGGGCTTTTTATGACTTCGTTTACATTTGGACAAATCGCACAAAGAGGCACAGCAACAACATCAACATCAACAGCTAATACAATTACTATTGCAAAACCCACAGGAGTTGTAGCTGGGGATATTATGATAGCAAACATTGTGTCTGTAGACGGAAACAATCTTGGAGGAGACAATGCTGATTTAACAGGATGGACATCTATTAATGCCGTAAATTTAAGTTCAAATAAAAGACGTGGTACTATTTTATACAAAATAGCCACCGGAACAGAACCAGCAAATTATTCATTCAATGTTTCGAATGGAACGGGCACCACTGATTTTACTGTAGGAGCTATTCTAGCCTATTCAGGTGTTGATAACGTGACTCCTTTTGATGTTGCCCCAGGCACTTTAAACGCAAATGTAGGAAGCGCTACAGTTACAGCAGCAAGTATAACAACTACAACAGCGAATACTCAAATAATTATGTTAGGCATGGCTGATTTAGGTGCTGTAACATTTTCAACTTGGAACACAACTTCACCGGGCGTATTAACTGAATTATATGACGTTTCAAATTCTTCTCCTTCAGTAGGAGCTGCTTCGTTTACCAAAGCAACAGCTGGAGCAACAGGAGCCGGAACTGTCACAATAAGCAGTAGCCAAGGAAATGCAGGAATTTTACTTGCTTTAAGACAAGGCCCGGTAATTTCAGGATTAAGCACATCATCTGCTTGCCCTGGTTCTTCAATTACAATTACAGGTACAAATTTAGCTGGAGCAACAAGTGTAACAATTGGAGGAACAAACGTTGCCTCAATCACCTCAAACACAGCAACACAAATCATAGCAGTCATTGGAGCCGGATCAACTGGACCAGTAGTCGTAACAACCCCAAATGGAGTCGCTACAAGTGCTGCATCTTTCACAGTAAACGCAGCTCCAACTATAACCTCTCAACCAGTATCCACACCAATTTGTACTACAGGCGCAGGGACATTTTCAGTTACAGCTACAGGTGCCACTACATACCAGTGGAGAAAAGGTGGCGTTAACTTAACCAATGTTGCTCCTTATAGTGGTGTAAATACTGCGACATTAACCATTACTAATCCTACAATTGGAGATGCAGGCAATTACGATGTTGTTGTAGGTAACGGTACATGTTCTACAACTTCAAACACAGCTGTCTTAACCGTCAATACAGTACCCACAACCGTAACAACCCCTACCCCAACTAACGCAGCAACAGGAATCTGCTATACTGGAACTGGTATACTTACCAACCTATCTTGGGGAGCTATTGCTGGTACAACTTCATATGATATCTATTTTGGAGCAGGAAGTGTTCCAGGATCAATTACAGCTAACGTAGCAACTAATTCCTATACTGTTGGCGCATTAACCGCTAGCACAACTTATTATTGGAGAGTGGTTGCTAAAAATGCCTGTGGTAACGCCGTTACCTCAGCCACGTTTACTTTCACGACTGCAGCAATCCCATGTGCTTCAGCCTATTGTGTCCCTGCCCCAACTAGTGTTGATGGCACCGGTATTACGAATGTTACCATGGGTAGCATTAACAATAACTCGGGAGCTGAAGCCGGCAATTACGGAAACTACAGTGCTCAAACAACCACGGTAATGCAGGGAGAAACTGTTCCTTTTAGCATCAGGTTCCAAACTGGCTTTACCTATGATACTTATATTTGGGTGGATTGGAATAATGATGGTGATTTTACCGATACGGGAGAACTGGTGTATACCGGAGCATCCAACACCGCCAGTCCAACTATTCTGAGTGGCACATTTTTGGTACCCTCAACTGCCACTTTAGGAAACCACAGATTACGTATTGGCGGCATGGACAACGGAACCATTAATCCTTGTTATACTGGTAGCTATGCAGCTTTTGAAGACTATACAATCAACGTAACATCCGCTCCACTTTGTTCAGGAAACCCATCTACTTTAAGTGTCTTCTTAGTTTCTCAAACCAGCACAACTGTGAGTTGGACAGCAGCCACACCAGCACCTGGAACAGGTTATCAATACTATTATTCAACGTCAAGCACCTTTCCTAACGCAGGAACTACGCCTTCAGGAAGTGTAGGGGCTGGGATAACTAGCGCAACCTTAACCGGATTAACAGCGGGTACTAAATATTATTTTTGGGTAAGATCTAATTGTGGGGGCGGATTAGGCCAAGGCTTGTGGACAGGACCAATAAGTTTTACACAACCTACTTGTGCAATTGGCTCAGGAACAGGTACTACCGCATTGGGCTGCCCTAACAACGCGGCTGGTGGTTTAGGATTAAGTGGCTCTCCTGCTCCTGCAATAAATTGCTCAACAGCATCATGTGTAGATTTAGAGGCAATCTATTCACCTATTAAAGAAACTACAAGTTATGCTGTATCCTCAATTACATATGCACCTCCTTATCAATATTCATGTTTAAGAAACCCCGTAAGTGTGAATGATGACGATGTCTGGTCTCCAGTAGTGAATCTTCCCTTTAATTTTTGTTTCTATGGAAACAGCTATAATAAATGTTTAATTGGTTCCAATGGCATTATTACTTTTGATATAATAAACAATGACCCTGACGGAGACAGTGGGTGGTCATTCAGTTCAAATACATTCTTTAACAATCCTTCAAGCATTCCAGTTAGCGGACATACGGCTCTAGTAGAAAATTCAATTTTTGGTGGTTTTCAAGATTTAGATCCTGAAGATTCTGGCGAAGTAGGCTGGGAATTAATCACCTTAAATACAGGCTGTAGAGCACTGGTTGCTTCTTGGTCTGATGTCCCTATGTATGATAACGATACAACAAATAATTACACAGGAATGATGGTGCTGTATGAAAACACAAATATTATTGATGTTTACGTGCAAAGAAAAAGAATAACAACATTCGAAGACAGTGATGGTAAAATATGGAATGAAGGAAATGCGGTTATTGGAATTCAAAATGCAACAGGAACGGATGGTCTAGCAGCCCCTAATAGAAATGGTTTAAGCCCAAACTGGGAAGCAACTAATGAAGCTTGGCGATTTACTCCTAATGGAGCAAATGTTCCAGCATCGGTTAAATGGCATGAAGGCGCTGGAACTACAGGTACTGAAGTAGGCTCTGGCAACACAGTGAGTGTTTGTCCTAGTGTAACTACTACATATACTGCAGAAGTAACCTATACTTTATGTAATGGTTTGGTTCATAAAATTGCAGCTCAAACTCCAGTTACTGTTAATATTGATAGAACTTGGAATGGTTCTGCTGGCACAAACTGGAATACAGCCTCTAACTGGACTCCTTCTGGCGTGCCTTTAGCAACACATTCGGTTTCTATCCCTAATGTTACTAATGATCCTATTATTTCTGGAGGTGTTACGGCCGTAGCTTGTAGTGTTTCGGTAGAAAATGGAGGGATATTAACAATTAATTCTAACAACAACATTACAGTAACCAACGCTGTAAAAGTAGCTCCAACTGGTCAATTTATCGTTCAGAATACGGCAAACTTAGTACAAATCAATAATGTTGCAAATTCTGGAAATATACAATACAACAGAACAGCGACTGGCTTACATGCCAGAGACTATATCTACTGGTCAACACCCGTAGAAAATTTTGGAGTTGCCAATGTTTCTCCTTTGACCAGTCTTACAAGAATATATCATTGGGTTCCAAACAACAATAATGGAACGGGATTTGGCTATGGTAATTGGCTCAACGTAAATGAAAATATGATCGCTGGGAAAGGCTACATTGTAAGAGTACCGAATAGCAACCCAACATTTTCAACTACATTAACAGGAAGACCTCAAAATGGAATAATTACAAAATCAATACTAAGAGGTCCATATACAGGAGTAGATTATAGCGGAACAAACAGTTTGATTACTAAGTATGATGACAACTGGAATTTAGTAGGAAACCCTTATCCATCAGCTATCGATGCAATAGAGTTTCTAACAGCTAACAATTCATCTATAATGGGAGAAGTGAGTTTATGGACACACACTACTCCTATTTCAATAACACCAAGTCCATATTATCAAACGTATATCTACAATTACAAGTCAAATGATTACGTAACATATAATAGTGCCGGTAATAACGTAGGGCCAACTGGTGGTTTTAATGGAAAAATTGCCGGAGGACAAGCTTTCTTTGTTAAAATGATAGACGGGACACCTGGATCAGGAAATATCACATTTAATAACGGTATGAGAACAGATGCGTCTAACAATCCATACAATAACAGCCAGTTTTACAGAACTAGTAACAACGGTCAAGCTGCTCAAACCGAGCCGGAGAAACACCGTGTTTGGTTAGATTTAATCGACAGCGAGATGAATACCAGCCGTGTCATGTTCGGATATATGCAAGGCGCTACAAATGGAAAAGACCACATGTATGATGCTACTACCAATTACACTGAAAGTTTGAAAGCCTTCACAACTATAGATGAAAATGAGGATATTTTTGTAATTCAAGGAAAAGGATTGCCTTTCAAGACCAAAGACAAAATCAGTTACGGAATCCAAGTATCAGAAAATGCAACATATACCATTGCCATTTCCGATGTAGATGGTTTATTCAAAAACAATTCACAAAAAGTCTATATTGAAGATTTGCTAACCAATGTAACACAAGATTTAACAACGAGTCCATATACTTTTACATCTGATAAAGGAACATTTAAAAATCGTTTCCTGATCAAGTTTGAGGATCAAACCTTAGCAAACAATGATGTAGAATATGCAAACGGCGTAATCGTTTTTGGCAAACAGCAATTAACAGTAAAATCGGAATTAATAAACATCGACAACATAACCGTTTATGATGTATTAGGTAAAAAACTAATCTCCTTAAAAGACATTAATAAACACGAAATAAGTATTAATGAACTTAAGCCTACTACCAATGTTCTTTTGGTAAAAGTGACTTTAGAAAACGGAGCAGTAGTAACAAAGAAAGTAATCTACTAAACAAACCTACTGAAGCCCCAAAAAGACCTTTGCTTTAAATAGTAAAGGTCTTTTTCATTTGAATAGGCTTCTCTTTCAAACGAAATATTTCGATAGGCCTTATGTCTATCTTTATACTGAATCCATCGGTATAAAAATTCAACTCCATACCAGATAAAAAAAGGAATAATTAGCATCTCTAATTGCTGACGAATATGAATCTTTTCATGGTTTACAAAAACAGGATTTAACTTATCCTTTTTATCGGTAAGAAAAACAAAGGGAAAAAAAGTAATTCCTCGAAACCCTTTTGGCGTTAAATATTTAAAAACAATTAAAATCATATCCTACAAAGTTGTTAAATTTGTACGCATGAACAATGCATTAGACCCAAATAATTTAAAAGAAGGGGAAGATTTTTATTACACCCCCGAAGGATACAAATGTTTTACAGAAAAATATCACTTAAAAAGAGGCTATTGCTGTAAAAGTGGATGTCGTCATTGTCCTTATGGGTTTGACAAAAAAACTGGCACCAACAAAAAATAAAAAATGGACATTCAATTATATAAATATCGAATCAAAATTCACAAATCCTATCATAGGTCTGACATTCGTTATCCTTAGTTTTCTACTCAATTCAAAATTTAGAAAAATAAACCAAACGAATTAAAAACAACAATAATGACTTTCAAAGAACAAATACAACAAGGAATACCGTCCGTTTTACCACAAGCAAAACCCTACGACACTTCAATAAATCACGCACCAAAGCGTAAAGAAATACTTTCGGAAGACGAAAAAAAATTGGCATTAAAAAATGCACTCCGTTATTTTGAAGCCAAACATCATGCTACTCTAATTCCAGAATTCAAAAATGAATTGGAAACCTACGGCCGTATTTACATGTACCGACTACGTCCTGATTATGAAATGAAGGCACGTGCTATTGCTGAGTATCCTGGAAAAAGTGAACAGGCAAAAGCCATTATGCTGATGATTCAAAACAATTTGGATTATGCAGTGGCGCAACACCCACATGAATTAATCACATATGGTGGTAACGGTGGCGTGTTTAGTAATTGGGCACAATACTTATTAACGATGAAGTATTTGTCGGAAATGACCAACGAACAAACACTGGTTATGTATTCTGGTCACCCGATGGGATTATTTCCTTCGCACAAAGAAGCTCCAAGAGTAGTGGTTACGAACGGAATGATGATTCCTAACTATTCTAAACCAGACGATTGGGAAAAATTTAATGCACTTGGCGTAACGCAATACGGACAAATGACAGCCGGTAGTTATATGTACATTGGTCCACAAGGAATTGTACATGGCACCACCATTACAGTTTTAAACGGATTCAGAAAAATTAAAAAATCTCCAACAGGTGGCTTATTTGTAACCTCTGGATTAGGTGGAATGAGTGGTGCACAACCCAAAGCAGGAAATATTGCAGGTTGCGTTACCGTATGTGCCGAAGTAAATCCGAAAATTACTAAAATACGTCACGAACAAGGTTGGATTAATGAAATTGTTGAAGACATCAATCTTTTGGTCGCTCGTGTAAGAAAAGCACAAGACAACAACGAAATCGTATCGATTGCTTATTTAGGAAATGTAGTAGATGTTTGGGAACGTTTTGACCAAGAAAATTTACATATCGATTTAGGTTCCGATCAAACTTCACTACATAATCCATGGGCTGGTGGCTACTACCCTACTGGTTTCTCATTTGAAGAGGCCAATGAAATGATGGCCAACAATCCAAATCAGTTTAAAGAAGAAGTACAAAAAACACTGAGACGTCATGCGACGGCTATTAACAAACATACTGCAAAAGGGACTTATTTCTTTGATTACGGTAACGCGTTTTTACTAGAAGCTTCTCGTGCTGGTGCTGATGTCATGGCAGCTAACGGAATTGATTTCAAATATCCGTCGTATGTACAAGACATCATGGGTCCAATGTGTTTCGATTATGGATTCGGACCATTCCGTTGGGTTTGTGCTTCTGGAAAACCAGAAGATTTAGCCAAAACCGACGCTATCGCTTGTCAGATTTTAGAAGAAATGATGCAAAATTCTCCTTCAGAAATTCAACAGCAAATGCAAGACAATATTACTTGGATAAAAGGTGCTCAAGAAAATAAATTAGTAGTGGGCTCTCAAGCTCGAATTTTATATGCTGATGCTGAAGGTCGAATGAAAATTGCAGAAGCATTCAATAAAGCAATTGCTAACAACGAAATTGGCCCTGTGGTTTTAGGTCGAGATCATCATGATGTTTCTGGAACTGATTCGCCTTATCGTGAAACTTCTAATATTTATGACGGTTCACGTTTTACTGCTGATATGGCCATTCACAACGTAATTGGAGATAGTTTCCGAGGTGCTACTTGGGTTTCTATTCACAATGGCGGTGGAGTTGGCTGGGGCGAAGTTATCAATGGTGGCTTCGGAATGTTATTAGACGGAACCGAAGATGCCGACAGACGCTTAAAATCGATGTTATTTTGGGATGTTAACAATGGAATCTCTCGTAGAAGTTGGGCCCGAAACGAAGGAGCTATTTTTGCTATAAAACGTGCTATGGAAGTAGAACCGTTATTAAAAGTCACGTTGCCTAATTTGGTGGATGAAAGTCTATTGTAATCGCAATTGTTAAAAATTTATTTTGGTACACATTTTGATGTAACTTTATATCTTAAATTACTAAAAATGAAAACATTGAAATTATTTTCGTTGATGGGATTATTTATATTGGCCTCATGTAGCTCGGTATATGTAAATTCTGACTATGACAAAAAAGCTAATTTTAGCAGCTATAAAACATATGCTTTCTTAAAAAGTGGTATTGATAAAGCTGAAATTTCCGATTTAGATAAAAAACGAATTTTGTATGCTATAGATGATGCTATGGCTGCCAAAGGATTCACCAAGTCGGAAAATCCAGACATCTTAATTAGTATTTTCACTAAAGAAAGAGAGCGCGTAGACATGTACCAAAGCTATAGCTTCGGATGGGGCTGGAATCCTTGGTGGGGTATGAATTATAACAGACCTGTAACCACCACTGAAGGAACGCTATTAATAGATGTTTTGGATGCAAAATCCAAAGAATTAGTATGGCAAGGAAAAGGCTCAGGCTATCTTACCCAAAATGTAGATAAAAAAGATGCTCGGATAACGGAATTTGTAACCAAAATTCTAGAAAAATATCCGCCGCAACCCAAACAATAAAATTTACTCCGATTCGTCGGAGTTTTTTTATTTAACTAACATTTATCATTTTTTTTGAATGGCGTTCTCTTAACTTTGCATTGAAGTTCGTTTCCAAAGAAAGACATTTAAAAGCTAAACGCTTTTCTTCAAGGAGAAAAAACTGTTAATCTGAAAATGCAATTGCAAAGCGAACAAACATTTTGTAATTTTACCCTGAATAATAATACCCCAATATTATGGAAGCTCATTTTGAAAGCAACCCACTTATAGACCGATTACCTCAGCATTTAAAGCAATTTATCAAGCCACAGGATTATGCTGATTACAGCCCTATCAACCAAGCGGTTTGGCGTTATGTAATGCGTAAAAATGTAGATTATTTAGGAAAGGTAGCGCATGATTCTTATTTGGAAGGTTTGAAAAAAACAGGGCTAGAAATAGACTCTATTCCAAACATGTATGGTATGAACCGTATCTTAAAGGAAATTGGATGGGCAGCTGTTGCTGTTGATGGATTTATTCCACCGAGTGCTTTTATGGAGTTTCAAGCTTACAATGTATTAGTGATTGCTTGCGATATTCGCCAATTAGAACATATCGAATATACCCCTGCGCCAGATATTATTCACGAAGGTGCCGGACATGCTCCTATTATTGCTAATCCAGAATATGCGGAATACTTAAGACGTTTTGGAGAAATAGGATGTAAAGCCATTTCATCTGCAAGGGATTATGAATTGTATGAAGCCATTCGTTTGCTTTCCATTTTAAAAGAAGCAGAAGACACTCCTGAAGCCGATATCAAAAAAGCAGAAGAGCAAGTCGATTTTCTTCAAAATAACATGGGAGAATTATCCGAAATGTCTAAAATAAGAAACCTACATTGGTGGACTGTTGAATATGGCCTAATTGGAACAGTTGAAAATCCAAAAATATATGGTGCTGGTTTACTATCTTCAATTGGAGAAAGTGCTTGGTGTATGACCGACAATGTCAAAAAGATTCCGTACGATATTTCTGCGGCCGATCAAAGTTTTGACATCACAAAACCGCAACCACAACTATATGTAACACAAGATTTTGCACAATTAAGTTCTGTTTTAGAAGAGTTTGCTAATAAAATGGCACTACGAACTGGCGGATTATCTGGTGTTCAAAAATTGATAACTTCAAAAAATTTAGGAACAGTAGAATTGAGTACTGGTTTACAAATTTCAGGAATGTTTACAAATGTTATTGAAAACGAAGGAAAACCGGTTTACATCCAAACCACAGGAAAAACGGCTTTATCCTATAGAGAAAAAGAATTAGTTAGTCACGGAACGGATGCTCATGCAGAAGGATTTGGTTCACCACTTGGAATGCTAAAAGGAATCAATTTGGCCATAGAAGACATGGGACCAAGAGATTTAAGTGCTTATGACATTTACGAAGGGGAACAAATTACATTAGAATTTGAAGGAAACATTAAAGTTTCTGGTGAAATTGTAACTGGAACTAGAAACTTACAAGGTGAAATTTTATTAATTAAATTCAAAAATTGTACCGTCACCCACGGAGAAACTATTTTATTTGCACCAGAATGGGGCGTTTACGACATGGCAGTTGGTAAAAAAATAACTTCCGCATTTTCAGGCCCAGCTGATGTGCATAGTTTTGACATGATTGATCATGTCCCTTCTTCCAAAACAATCAAACAAAAGAAATCGGTAGCTAGAGAAGAATTAGAAAATTTATACCGAAATATTCGAAATATTCGCGAGAATAAACCAGCTGAAATTACTTTAAAAGAAGCCTTTGGTGCGGTAACCAGTAATCATCCAAATGATTGGTTATTGTCAGTTGAAATTGTAGAATTGACGCATCAAAACAACGATAACGAGTTTACAGACAAAGTGGTGAACCATTTAGAAAATCTGAAACTACGCAGACCCGAAGTCGCTCATTTAATCACCAATGGATTGGATTTAATTTTCGACAAAGTTTCTGCTTAAACATAAAAAAAGGCTTTCCAATGGAAAGCCTTTTTTTTATAACTGAAATTCTTTTTCCGTTTTTATTTCGTTGCCTTGGTACTCGACCTTCCATCCTACTGAATGCGTTACTAGAAGTATTTTGGACAATTCACTTATGAGTCGGTTTTGTGCGTTTGTTTTTAAGGTTGATTTCTCAATTTTTTTAGCCAAATCGATTTTTACTTTCTTGGTGATATTGTTTAAATCGGCACCAGTTAACGCATTGAATTTACTTTGCTGAATGTCATAATATTGAATATCTGGACTGATTTTGATCTCTTCTTTTGGAATAGAAACGATGCGAATCGTTTTGTTTTTTTCATCAATTTCATATTTCATCTGACGTAAATCATACATGACTGTAGCATCAGAATTGACCACCACAATGACTTTTTTATCAAACGAAATCATTCCGCCAAAATAGCTGTCTTTATCTTTAAATGTTAAGACTTGCGAATAATGACCTTCCGTCACTACTAATTTACCCACACTTTTTATCTGCTCTTGAATTAGATTCGAATTGTATTCAGTCGTACTTTTATCTTCACCCGAAAAATATTTGAAAGTAAAAAAGCCTAAAACAACAAGGAGTAATCCGTAAAATAATTTCTTGTATAAGTTGGTCATAAAAGGTTGATTAAAACGTCATAAATGGATAAGCAGAGGCTAATGTATTGATTTTTTGATTGAGGTGCTCCAAAAATTTCCGGTGCGATTCAGAATTCGGATTGAACGGTCGATGATGCATTGCTTTTTGAACATCACACACGTGTTGCATGGTTGCAAATTCTTCTTCTTTGACATAATTCTCAAAGAATTTAATCCAAATATAATCGATTGCCGTTTGATTCGGATGCAACATGTCTTCGGCATAAAAACGATAATCGCGTAATTCATCCATCATGATTTCATAACTCGGAAAGTAATTGCACTTCGACAAGCTCAGTGTGACAACTTTGGATAATGCTGAAATTAGATGAGACTTACTCAAGGTATTTTCAGCAAAACCATCTTTAATATGACGCACCGGTGAAACCGTCAACACAAATTTAGCCGCTGCATTTACCGAATGAATCATTGAAATAATAGCTTGGAGATTTTGCTCAATTGTATCAACCGAAAGCAACTCTTTCGTGAATTGTTTCTGCATCACTTTATGGCAATTGGCAACAATTTCGCCCGATATAATATCTCGGTACACCCAAGAAGTTCCTAAAGTGATAACGAAGTGTGTGGATTCATTTATTTGTTGATTCGTTGATTCGATTAATTCGTTAAGTTCTTTCAAAAAAGACTCCTTCGATTCATTTGAAAGTTCCGAATGGACTTCGAAACAATGCCAGGCTTCATTGTGAAAAAATATATCCTTTTCGGTAAAATAGTCTTTCTGAATACTTCTTCTGATCAATTTTTCTAAAGAAACCACATTGAAAATAATTCCGAAAGGATTGACCACCGATTGAAATTTAAAGTACTCAAATTTCGCTCCCATATTTTCAGCAAAACACGACCCCAAAGACAGTATCTTCGATTGATAATCGATTGGATACTCATATTTTACTATTGGGACTAGTGTTCTAAATTGCATTTTAAAGGAATTTTTATCAAAAATACGAAATAATAACGGGACAATTTTAACGATTTCTTCACTCTTTTATTCGTTACTTTTGTCTTGTCAAAAAGTTAAATTATACTTTAAAAACACATGAAACTACTATACAGTTATCTTAAAACCCACAAAACCTTATTATTTTTCGCGTTACTGATGGCCGCCGTCAACATTTGCTTTAGTTTAAGTGATTCGATTATCACCGGTAAACTGATGCAGGATTGTGGTGTAGGAATTGCCAAATACAAAGGAAACGAAATTGGCTTTATTAAAGCGGTGATGTTTTGGCTGGGTCTATCTTTAGGAGCGGCTATGATTTCTAGAATAACCAAAAACTTCCAAGATTATTTTACCAATATTGTGATTCAGCGCACTGGTGCCGAAATGTATACCGACGGCATCAAGAAGTCATTAGACTTGCCATATATGGAATTTGAAAACCAACAGAGTGGTAAAACATTGAGCATGCTTCAAAAGGTCCGATTAGATTCCGAAAAGTTAATCACGCTTTCTATATCCTTAATTTTTCAGACTATTATTGGGTTTATTTTTGTGATTGTCTACATTTCCAGAATTGATTATCGAATTGCCTTTGTATTTATACTAACCGCACCTATAATTGCTTTTATCAGTTCATTCTTAGGAAAAAAAATCAAAGCAGTTTCCAGAAGAATTGTACAACAAACCAACTCATTAGCGGGTTCTACAACCGAAAGTTTACGCAATATTGAATTGGTAAAAAGTTTGGGGTTAACGCAACAAGAAGAAAGCCGATTAAACTCGAACACGCTTCGCATATTGCAATTGGAAATTCAAAAAATCAGATTTATTAGAAGTTTGAGTTTTATACAAGGAACAACGGTTCATTTTATGCGAACTTGTATTGTTTTTGCTTTATATTACTTCTTATTTAACGGAAAAATTCAAGTCGGCGATTTGTTAACGATGGTGTTTTTTACCTTCTTTATTTTTAATCCGTTGCAAGAATTAAGCGCTTTTATCATCGCCAAAAATGAAACAAAAGTTTCGATGGAAAACTTTGAAAAACTGTTAAACACCTCATCCGAATTTCGTCCATCACATCCTAAAAGTATTGGTGCGATTGAATCGTTACAGTTTTCAAATGTAAGTTTCAAACACAAAACGGCAAGTCAACATGCTGTTGAAAATATAAATTTCACCATCAAAAAAGGAGAAACAGTGGCATTTGTGGGACCATCAGGAGCTGGAAAGACCACTTTAGTAAAATTGTTAGTGGGATTATATCCGCCGGCGGAAGGAAATGTGTTATACAACAAAACCGATTCTACCCAAATTGACATTCAGGATTTAAGACAACAATTGGGTTTTGTAACGCAAGATGCGCAATTGTTCTCCGGAACTATCAAGGAAAACTTATTGTTTGTTAAACCCTATGCTACCGACCAAGAATTATTGGATGCATTACACAAAGCTAGTTGTCAGAACTTATTACATCGCGCTGAAAATGGTATCGATACAACTATTGGTGAAGGTGGAATAAAAGTTTCTGGTGGAGAAAAACAACGATTATCAATTGCTCGTGCGATATTGCGAAATCCGAATTTATTAATTTTTGATGAAGCTACCTCAGCTTTAGATTCGATAACGGAAGAAGAAATTACCTCAACCATTCGAAGTATTTCCGACCAAAGTAGAATTACGGTACTTATCGCCCACCGATTATCAACCATAATGCACGCGGATACGATTTTTGTACTAGAACAAGGAAAAATTATTGAACACGGGAAACACGAAGATTTACTCGCCGAAAAAGGATTGTACTATGCCATGTGGAGACAGCAAATTGGAGAACGAAAATAGCACGGCTGTCGCTTAATAAAAAAGCCTTTCATAACTGAAAGGCTTTTTTATTATTTAATGAATTTATTATTTCACAAATTCAATTGCTTTTTCCAAAGCCTCTTTGATTCCAGCTACGTTTTTACCTCCAGCTGTAGCGAAGAAAGGCTGTCCACCTCCACCGCCTTGAATGTATTTTCCTAATTCACGAACGACTGTTCCTGCATTAAGATTTTTATCAGCGACTAATTCTTTTGAAATATAACAAGACAACATTGGTTTTCCTTCTTCTGCAGTAGCTAAAACAAGAAATAGGTTTTGACCTAATGTTCCTAATTCGTATGCCAAATCTTTAGCGCCTTCAGGATTCAAATCGACTTGCGTCGCTAAGAATTGTATTCCGTTAATTTGCTGTATTTGAGAAGCCAATTCCCCTTTTAAGTTTTTGGCTTTTTCTTTTAATAATTGCTCAATTTGCTTTTTCAACTTCGCATTATCCTCTTGTAATGAAACGACCGCTTTAATAGTGTCTTGCGGATTTTTTAAAGCTGCTGCAATTCCTGTTAAAGTGTTTTCTTGATTCGTATAGAAATCCTTCACCGCATCACCAGTAATCGCTTCAATACGACGAATACCTGCAGCAACTGCTCCTTCAGAAATAATTTTGAAATGCCATATATCAGCGGTATTTTTCACATGAATACCTCCACACAATTCTTTACTATCACCAAATTCAATCATACGAACATTGTCGCCATATTTTTCTCCAAACAATGCCATGGCACCTTTTTCCAACGCCTCTTTAATTGGAATATTTCTGTGTTCAACCAATTGCAATTGCGCGGCAATTTGTGTGTTTACACTTTCTTCCACCTGATGTAATTCCTCATCCGTAACTTTAGAAAAATGAGAGAAATC
Source organism: Bacteroidota bacterium (assembly GCA_040385625.1). GTDB lineage: Bacteria > Bacteroidota > Bacteroidia > Flavobacteriales > Flavobacteriaceae > Flavobacterium. The sequence continues at coordinate 97,567 of JAZKHA010000005.1, read as the reverse complement.
AAAACGCAAATAATTTGAATTTACCAACGATCCTTTTTGCTCTACATGTGTTCCAAGAATGTTTCTCAAAGCCAAATGCATTAAGTGTGTCGCCGAGTGATTTTTTGAAGTTGAACTCAATAAATCCGTATTCACTTTTGCAGTAAAAGTTGCATTTACATTTTCTGGTAATTGTTTTGCGAAATGTAAAATTAAATTGTTTTCTTTTTTAGTATCGATAATTTCAATCGTTTCGTTGGCTGAAACTAAAGTTCCTTTATCTCCAACTTGTCCACCACCTTCTGGATAGAAGGGCGTATTATCTAAAACAATTTGATATAAAACACCGTCTTTTTTAGAATCTACTTTTCTGATACGAGTGATTTTTACCTCGTTTTCAGTTTGATCATAACCCACGAAAGTTTCTACGTTTCCAGGAATTAAAACTGACCAATCCTCTGTTGAAACTTCTGAAGCCGCACGAGAACGTGCTTTTTGTTTTTGCAATTCAGTTTCGAAATCAGCTTCATTAAAAGTGCATCCTTTTTCTTTTAAAATCAATGCGGTTAAATCTTTTGGGAAACCGAAAGTATCGTATAATTCGAATGCTTTTTCTCCAGAAACTTCTTTTCCTGTAGTATTTTGTATCACGTTATCTAACAACTGAATTCCTTGCTCTAACGTTCTTAAGAAAGAAGCTTCTTCTTCACGAATCACGTTGGTAACCAACTGTTGTTGTGATTTAATTTCAGGGAAGAATTCGCCCATTTGATTCGCCAAAACTTCCACCAATTTATTGATAAAAGGTTCTTTGGTATTTAAAAATGTAAATCCATAACGAATGGCGCGACGCAAAATTCTACGAATAACATAACCAGCTCCTGTATTAGATGGCAATTGACCGTCAGCAATAGCGAAAGCTACTGCACGAACGTGATCCACAATTACACGAATAGCAATATTCGTTTTGTTTTGCTCTTCTGATATATTTTTAACTTCGTTTGAAGTATATTTTAATCCAGTAATCTCTTCTACTTTCGCAATAAGCGGCGTAAACACATCCGTATCATAGTTCGAAGTCACATCTTGCAACGCCATACACAAACGTTCAAATCCCATTCCTGTATCTACGTGTTGTGCCGGTAATTTCTCTAGAGAACCATCAGCCTTACGATTGAATTCCATGAATACATTATTCCATATTTCCACAACTTGCGGATGGTCAGCATTCACTAAATCACGCCCTGAAACCTGCGCTCTTTCTTCATCAGAACGGATATCCACATGAATTTCAGAACATGGTCCGCACGGTCCTTGCTCTCCCATTTCCCAGAAATTATCTTTCTTATTTCCTAAAATGATTCGGTCTTCTGAAACATATTGTTTCCAGATATCAAATGCCTCTTGATCGAATGGGACATTTTCGGCAGGATTACCTTCAAAAACCGAAACATACAAACGGTCTTTATCAATTTTCAACTCTTCTGTTAAAAATTCCCAAGCCCAAGCCAAGGCTTCTTTTTTGAAGTAATCACCAAATGACCAGTTTCCTAACATTTCGAACATCGTGTGATGATACGTATCAAAACCTACATCCTCTAAATCGTTATGTTTTCCTGAAACACGAAGACATTTTTGAGTATCGGCAATACGTGGACTTTTAGGAGTTCCGTTACCTAAAAAGAATTCTTTGAACTGGGCCATACCTGAGTTGTTAAACATCAGAGTTGGGTCATCTTTTAAAACAATTGGTGCCGATGGCACTATCAAGTGACCACGGTTTTCAAAGAATTGCAAATACTTTCTACGAATGTCTTGTGATTTCATTATATCTATTTAATCGGTAATTTATTATTGTGCTATTCTACAAAATCAATTCTATTTTTCAGATTAAAATTGAAACATTTTTTAAGATATTTCGTATAATAATTGTTACTTTGTGATAGCGAGTGCAAAAATAGCATATTTTTAAGTTATGTCGAAAAAAGTTAAGTATTATTACGATACTGAAAATTTAGCGTACCGAAAAATCAAACCCAAAAAAGGGAGAAATTTAGGCTATGGGGCATTGTTTCTTTTGGCTTCTGCGCTATTTGGATTTTTATTTTTCTTTTTCGTATCAAATTCAGGGTATTTTGATACACCAAAAGACAAAATTCAAGCACGAGAAATGGCCAACTTGAAGCTAAATTATGCTATTTTAAATAAAAAAATAGACGAACTTAATGAAGTCTTAGCCAACGTAGAAGAGCGCGATAACAACATTTATAAAGTCTATTTTAACGCAGCAGCTTCAGGAGAGACTGAAGCAGAAAAAGAAATCATTACTAAAAATCGTTTCAAAAACTTGTTGGCCATGAATAATGAGCAATTGATTTCGACTAGTACACAAAGAGTGGCTGAACTCTCAGAAGAATTAGTTCAACAGTCTAAATCATTAGACAAAATTCTGGGTTTAGCCAAATCGAAAGAAAAATTCCTATCCTCTATACCTGCCATTCAACCCGTTAAAAACGAGCAATTAAGACATATGGCATCAGGATATGGATACCGAAGTGACCCCTTTACGAAAGCACGTAAAATGCACAAAGGAATGGATTTCACTTCGCCAACAGGAACTCCTGTTTACGCTACAGGAGACGGCGTAGTTAAAAGAGCCGATGCTGGCGCCTCCGGTTTTGGAAACCACATCGTAATCAGTCATGGTTTTGGATATGAAACATTATACGCTCATTTAAGCCGATACAATTGTCGTCCTGGAAAAAGAGTAAAACGAGGAGATATCATTGGTTTTGTAGGAAGTACTGGCCGTAGTCAAGCACCTCATTGCCATTATGAAGTACACAAAAACGGACAAGCTATCAATCCTATTAACTTTTATTACGGAAATATTTCGGCGGTGGAATATACGGCTATTGCGAAATTGGCCACACAAGAGAATCAATCATTTGACTAATGCACATCAATTTACCTGAAAATAAAAGATATTACAGCATGGGCGAAATCGCCACTGCTTTTGACGTAAACCAATCGTTAATTCGATTTTGGGACAAAGAATTTGACATTCTGAAACCAAAGAAAAATGCGAAAGGCAATAGAATGTTTACCCCTGAGGATGTCAAAAATTTGCAATTGATTTATCACTTAGTCAAAGAAAGAGGTTTTACCTTAGAAGGTGCCAAAGTACATCTCAAAGAAGGACAACAAAAGACTTTGGACAAATTTGATATCATTCGTAAATTAGAATCTATTAAAACACAATTACTGAATATTAAAAACGAATTGTAACAATTAAAAATAAAATCGACTAATTAACTAAAGAAAAACTAACTTTTAAATTAAAACTAACATGAGAAGATTTTTGCCTTGGATTATTGTAATTGCGGTAATTGGTTTTATAGCAATGTGGTATTTTGGAATTCAAAATACAGCTTTAGGTTACAATCAAGCAACCGAAAAAGAATGGGGTAATGTTAACACGGCTTACCAAAGAAGAAATGACTTAATTGGAAATTTAGTAAACACCGTAAAAGGAGCCGCTGATTTTGAAAAAGGAACGCTGACAGCAGTAATAGAAGCTAGAGCAAAAGCAACTTCAATTACTATTGACCCAAAAAATATTACTCCGGAACAATTGGCTGAATACAACAAAGCACAAAGCGGCGTTTCTTCTAGCTTATCAAGATTATTGGTAACTATGGAGCAATATCCAAACTTGAAAGCCACCGATAATTTCTTAAAATTACAAGATGAACTGCCAAGTACAGAAAATCAAATTTTGACGGCTAGAACACGTTTTAATGAAAGTGTACAAGAATATAACAATTACGTTCTTGCTCAACCACGTAACATATTTTTAGGTAAATACAAAGAAAAGGCCTATTTCAAAGCAGTTGAAGGTGCTGAAAAACCAGTTGAAGTGAAATTCTAATTTAAAATACAATGTCAAAAGTAGAAGATTTTTTAACCTATGAAGAAGAACAAGAAATTGTAGAAGCTATTCGTGTGGCTGAAAGAGAAACTTCTGGCGAAATTAGAGTACATATAGAGAAAACAACTTCCATTGATGCATTCGATCGCGCAATGGAAGTTTTCCATCTCTTAAAAATGGATCAAACCCAACTTAAAAATGGTGTTTTGATTTATTTAGCTGTAAAAGACCATACTTTTATTATTTGTGGAGACAAAGGCATAAACGATGTGGTTACCGCTGATTTTTGGGATTGTACCAAAGATATTATGGCCGCTCATTTCAAAAATGGGGATTTCAAACAAGGGCTAATTGATGGAATTACAAGAGCCGGCGAACAACTACGCAAATACTTCCCTTGGGAGCATGGAGATACTAATGAATTATCAAACGAAATATCAAAAGGATAATGACTTTACCAAAAATGAATTACTCGATTTTCCTAAAACTGTTCGTTTGTTTTTTATTCACACAACTTAGTTTTGCACAATTTGCTATTCCGGAAATTCCGAAACTTCAAACTTCGGTTTATGATTATGCCGATGTTTTAAATCCAAGCGAGGAAAAACAATTAGAGGAAAAACTAATCAAATATTCCGATTCTACTACCACTCAAATTGTGGTAATTACCATCGAAAGTTTGAAAGGCGAAGATGTCAGCCTATTGGCCACTAAATGGGGACAAACTTGGGGTATTGGTGGAACTGCGAAAGAAGATAACGGTGTCGTTATTTTATTAGCCAAAGACGAAAGAAAGATTGCTATTAATCCAGGTTACGGTTTAGAAGACCGATTGACAGCCGGAATTGGTGGCGAAATCATTCGAAATATTATCATTCCAGAATTCAAAGCAGGAAGTTATTACAACGGATTAGACAAAGGTGCTGATGCGCTTTTTGAAGTCTTCAAAGGCAAGTACAAAGGAGAACGAAAAAGTAGCAAAGAAAAAAAATTTCCCATTTTACCGATCATCATATTTGTTATAATTGTGATTCTTTTAATCTCTAAAAACAAAAACAACGGTGGCAACTCAGGCAATCGAGGTGGCGGTTTAGACTTATCAGATATTATTATCTTGAGTAGTTTAGGACGTGGAGGCTTTGGTGGAGGCTCTTCTTCTGGAGGTGGTTTTGGCGGAGGAGGCTTCGGTGGAGGTTTTGGCGGCGGAGGTTTCTCTGGTGGCGGAAGTAGTGGAAGTTGGTAAACTTACCTCACCCTACTCTTCAACACAGAATAATGCAACAACTTGGGAAATAAGCGTTTTAAATAAACTCCTAAAACTTCTTTTCGGCCAATATAGGCTTCAAATTTTTGGTTTTCAATTGCTTTGACCATTCTTGAAGCAAAAACAGATACTGGCAACCCGTTTTTTGTAGCAACATCGTCTACATTTTGTGGCGAACCATCACCAGTTAGTGATTTTTTTGCCAAATTGGTTTGCACAAACCCCGGACAAATGATAGTCACATCTATGTTGTCTTTTTGATGCTCCATGCGAAGCACATCATAAAATCCGTGGACAGCATGCTTCGCGCCGCAATACCCCGAACGATAGGGCGAACCAAATTTCCCCATCAAACTAGTTACGGCTACAAAATGCCCACTTTTATTTTTGATAAAATGTGGTAACAAAGCTTTAGTCAATGCCACAACTGCCAAGTAATCGACTTCAATCAGTTTTTTATCGACTGCAAAATCAGTTTCGACAATTAACGAACGTTGACTGATGCCTCCGTTATTAACTAATACATCAATTTTCCCGAAGATTGCAATGGCTTTGGCAACATTTTCTTTGGCGTTATCAAAATCGGATAAATCAAAGGGTAGCATTTCAGTAGTCGTATTGCAATTGGCTTTTACCCGTTCCAATTCGGATATATTACGACCTGATAGAATTAGTTTACAATTCTTTTTCGCTAATTCGTACGCTAATCCTTCCCCTATTCCGGAAGAAGCCCCTGTAATCCAAACTATTCTATCATTTAACCGCATAAAAAAAGTCCATTAAGAATGTAAACTTAATGAACTTTCTTCTTTTTTGAATATTATTTTAATCTTAAAAAGCGAATCTATTTCCTCTTGACGGCTTTTCTTTTGCAGCGAATTTTACCAATTTATAAGTCAACGAGAACATGACATAACGCTTTAAAACGGTATTTTGCTGATCAGTAATTTCGGTTGCTGTTACGCTTCTTACATTACTTTGATTTTGATTTAAAAGGTCGTATACTTTTACTTTGGCTAAAAATAAATCTTTATAAAACGAATAGGACAAACTCGTATTCCATAAATAAAAATCATTTTTAAACCCCGCTGTAGAACCGGAAGTATAGTTGTACCCAAAATCATTTCCAAACACCCATTTTTTTGGCCAATAGGTAGTTACTTGCAAATTGACTTTATGGGTCAAATAATCCGCTCTATCAATAGTGTAGTTATTATAATTTACAAATTGTTTTTTAAAATTATACGATGGTGAAATAGTGATTTTATCTGTCCATTCATATGTAAATCTTGTATTGGGTGATATCGAATATGTAGAAGCAGTATACATTTGTCCGTTTACAAAACCTTTATTGTAGTCTAAATTATTATTCAAGCGCAATTCATAGCGATAATTGATTTTCTCTTTTTTAATAGATTTATTCCAAAATGTTCCAAAACTAAAATTATTGGTTCCGCTAACATTAACGTAAGTAGTAGTTCGCTTCCTGTTTTGATCAAAAGTTGTGACTGGAGTAACTTCTGATTCATTATAACTGAACATTGAGAAAAACCCATAGCCCGAACGCGTACTAAAATCGTAGTTTCTATACGCCAAATGCGTATTATGCTGCTTACTAACATTCAAATTAGAGTTTCCTACTATAGTATTTAAAGGATTGGTTAAATTTTGAATAGGCAATAACTGATTGGCGCTAGGCACATCATAATCTAAATTATAATATAACCCAACACTTTTTGATTTTGAAAATTTGTAATTCCCATAAAAATTTGCCATTGGCAATACAAAATCTTTATCTAAACGTGTTGTAACACCTAAATAATCAGAACTATTTACATTATGAATTGATTTTGTTCCTAATGTCAGGTTAAAATTATATTTTGACTTTTCCATACTAATACCTCCATACGGATACAATTCATTGTTTTTTGATTCATAAGCCATTGTTAACAAATCATTTTGAGAAGAATATTCGTTAGTTGAAGTGTCAAAATCGAAAGTTTCATTTTTATTTTTATTAGAAACATAACTCAATTGTGCTCCAATTTTTACGCTTAATGAGTCGGTTATAGGTTCGCTATAATCTAATGAAACTCTATAATTTTCGCTTTTTACATTCACATTACTTTTTTGATTACGAATATCCGAAGAGCTTGAATCTTGATAAAAATTGGTTGTTGAATTTACCTGCGAATAATCACTATTTTCATTGTTCTCATTTTCAACATCCAAAGACATATTTCTACCTTTCCTTTTAAATGTTTTGGTTAAAGTAGTGATATTTTGAAATGATTTATTAGCAGATTCTGTATAATTTTTTGATGTTAAATCGTTTAGCAATACATTGTTTTCATATGAAGAACTTTCCGAGTTACTGTAATTTTTTCTGTCATTTTGACCCACTTTGGGCTGAAAAACAATAGATAACGTTGAATCTATTTTTACATCGACTGTTAAGTTTAAATTATTGTACTGTGAATCAGTTCTTGTATTGGATGCTGAAATGGTATTAAAAGCACCTGTTGGCAACAAAGTCATTCTGTTTGTTTTATTGGTATTTTTATTATTGGTTCCGGAATGAAAAAAACTACTCGAAAAGTCGACCTTTTTAAAATATTCATCGGAATAATTAATTCCTACCAAGTCAGATTTTGTAATACCTGTATTAGAACCAAAATTTTGCCCATTATACATATAACTGCCATTATCACCAGCGTATAATCGACCACCACCTCGGCCACCGCCCATATTATCAAAAACTTCATCCATAGAAAACCCGATTGAATTGATATTATTAGCTGAAGCTAAAACACTCAACTTCGTTTTATTTTTAAAATAATTAACAATCCCACTCGATTCATAACGTTTGCTACTCCCGTAACCAGCCATAGCTTTACCAAAAAAACCTTTATTCTTCTTTTCGTCTATCGTTAAATTAATACTTGCATTGTCAGAAGATGCATTTGCACCCGTTTTTTCCTCTTTCTTTGTCTTCGTATCTGTAACTTGAACCTTATTGATGATGTTAGAAGGTAAATTTTGCAATGCCACTTTTCCATCTTTATCAAAAAATGGTTTCCCGTTTACCAAAATTTGATTTACCTCTTTTCCATTTACAGTTATTTTTCCATCGGCATCAATCTCGACTCCAGGCAATTGTTTTAACAATGACTCTACATTCGCATCGGGTCTTAATTTGAATGATGCAGCATTAAATTCTAAAGTATCTTTTTTAATCCGAATCGGTGGTGCTTCTGATTTTATTACAATTTCTCCAAGTATCTTTGATTGTTCTTTTAGAAGAATCGATCCAAAATCTTTGCTTTCTAAAATATCATTCAAATTGATTTTATAATCTTCAAAACCTATTATCGAAATTTTTAAAGAAACAGGATGGGTAATCTTTTTCAAATCAAATGAAAAGATTCCATTTTTATCGGTAATTGTATAATCTACCAAAGAAGAATCTTTAGCAACAGACACATAAACAGTTGCAGCTTCTAGAGGCAATTTAGTTTTCTCTTCAATAACCTTACCTTTAAATTTGATAGAATTTTGCGCAACATTTTGCAATGAAAAGAAAGAAAGCACAACAAATAGTAATTTTTGGAACATGAATTTTAATTATAAAAAAAGCGGTTAGTATGATTACTCATAAAAACCGCGAATTAAAGATTTTATTATGTAAGAAATTTATTATTTTTATTTATTTCAACAAACTATTTTTCTCTGATGTAAATATCTATTGGCACCCCTTCAAAGTTCCAGTTTTCACGAATTTTATTCTCTAAAAATCGTTTATACGGTTCTTTTACATACTGTGGTAAGTTGGCAAAAAATACAAACTGTGGTACCGGAGTTGGCAACTGCATACAGTATTTGATTTTTACATACTTTCCTTTTAATGCTGGCGGCGGCATCGTTTCAATGATTTTCAACATATGCTCGTTGAATTTTGAAGTCGAAATACGTTGCTTTCTACTTTCAAATACTTTAACCGCTTCTTCTAATGCTTTTAACAAACGTTGTTTGGTTGTTGCCGAAACGAATAAAATTGGCACATCGGTAAACGGTTGAATTTGCTCACGAATCTTCGCTTCATAATCACGCGTAGACATCGTATCTTTTTCAACCAAATCCCATTTATTTACAAGAATCACCACTCCTTTTCGGTTTTTTTCAGCCAACCAAAAAATACTTTGATCTTGTCCTTCAAATCCACGAGTCGCATCTATCATTAAGATACACACGTCACTATGTTCGATCGCTCTTACCGAACGCATCACCGAATAAAATTCTAAATCTTCTTTTACTTTCGCTTTACGACGAATTCCAGCCGTATCGACCAAATTGAATTCAAATCCGAAACGGTTGTATTTAGTATCAATAGCATCACGAGTCGTTCCTGCAATATCAGTTACCACAAAACGATCTTCACCAATTAAAGCATTGATAAACGATGATTTTCCAGCGTTAGGACGACCTACCACACAAAAACGTGGTAATGGATCTTCTTCATCGGCCACATCTGGCATCTCAGGCAATACTTTTACAAGCTCGTCTAATAATTCCCCTGTTCCACTTCCGTTCATTCCAGCGATGGTAAAATAATCACCTAAACCAAGGTTATAAAATTCCAAAGCGTCTTGCTCACGCTTTCCGTTATCTACTTTATTTACCGCCAAAAGTACCGGTTTGGTTACCTTACGAAGTAGTTTTGCCACTTCTTCGTCCATTGGCGTAATTCCTTCTTCTACATCTACCACAAAAATGATAGCATCAGCTTCATCAATAGCCAATTCTACTTGGCGACGGATTTCACCTTCGAAAATATCGTCTGAACCTTTTACATAGCCACCCGTATCAATCACCGAAAATTCTTTTCCGTTCCATTCACTTTTTCCGTAGTTTCTATCACGAGTTACTCCCGAAACCGAATCTACGATAGCTTCACGACGCTGAATTAAGCGATTAAAAAACGTAGATTTTCCTACATTAGGTCTTCCTACAATGGCAACAATATTGTTCATTCTCTATTTATTTTGTGCAAAAATACAATTTTTATTTTTTAGGAGCTGTTCCTTTATCTTCTACAGGAACATCTTACCCGCTATTCGCTATATCTTTTTTGTGCCTTCGAGTTCTTCTGGCTACAAAAAAGGATGTCGCTGCACCCGAGCGTAGCGAACTGACGAAGTAATCGGGGCTATTTCTGATTATAACCGAAACGACGTAGTTGGTACGCGTTATTTCTCCAGTCTTTGTTCACTTTTACATATAACTCGATATGAATTTGTTTCCCAAAGAATTTCTCTAAATCCTGACGCGCTTCTACTCCTACTCTTTTAATAGCCGATCCTTTATGTCCGATGATGATTCCTTTTTGAGTATCACGTTCTACCATAATGACAGCGCGAATTCGGATAATCTCTTCATCTTCGATAAATTCTTCGGTTTCAATTTCTACTGCGTACGGAATTTCTTTTTCGTAATGCAATAAGATTTTTTCACGAATCGTTTCGTTAACAAAGAAACGTTCTGGCTTATCAGTCAAAGCATCTTTCGGGTAAAATGGAGGTGATTCTGGAAGTAATTCCAAAATACGATCAAAAACCGTTTGTACATTAAAGTTTTCTAAGGCAGAAATAGGATATAATTCGGCATTCGGCACTTTTTCTTGCCAAACAGCCACTTGTTCTTCTAATTGTTCCTGATTCGATTTGTCGATTTTATTCAACAATAACAATACTGGAATTTTAGAATGAATGATTTTATTGAAAAAAGATTCGTCTTTCAGTTCCTTTTCACCAATCTCCACCATATAAATCAAGATATCAGCATCCTCAAACGCCGATTTCACAAAATCCATCATAGAGGATTGCAAATCATACGCAGGTTTGATAATCCCTGGCGTATCTGAAAAAAGTACTTGAAAATCCTCACCATTTACAATTCCAAGAATTCTATGGCGGGTTGTTTGCGCTTTGCTGGTAATAATAGAAAGACGTTCACCTACAAAAGCATTCATCAAAGTAGATTTCCCAACATTCGGATTTCCAATAATATTTACATAACCGGCTTTGTGTGACATAGTGCAAAATTTTGACAAAGGTACATAAAAAAAGCCACTCAATTGAGTGGCTTACTTAGTAGCGGGAACAGGACTCGAACCTGTGACCTTCGGGTTATGAGCCCGACGAGCTGCCTACTGCTCTATCCCGCGCTGTTTCGAGTGCAAATATACAACCATTATTCATAATAGCAAGTATTTTTATAAAAATAATAATTTTATTTTTTAACCGACTTGTTTTCAGGTTTTATACATTTGAAATAAGAAATATTTAGCATGGAAAAACTTAACGACATCATCTTTTACAACATCGATAAGACAATAAAAACGTATCGAATGTATGCCATGAAAAAAATTCGCGAAAAAGGATATAAAATAACAACCGATCAATGGCTTATTATAAAATCGATATTAGAAAACCCTCAAATCACACAACAAGAAATTGCTAAGAATGTTTTTAAAGACAATGCCTCTGTAACAAGAATCATAGAACTTATGGTAAAATCGAACTATCTTAATCGTAAGGTTGATTCTACTGATCGAAGAAAATCGATACTATCCGTTACAAAAGAAGGTAAAGACATCATTGAAAAAGTCCAAGACATTATTTTAGAAAACAGAAAAGAAGCCTTAGAAAGCATCAACAAAGAGGAATTAGACGCCATGAATATTATCCTACAAAAAATTATCAAAAACTGTTCGTAACCTAAATTAAAAGTTAATTTTTTGCTAAAATACATTTAACGTGTAACAACATTTAAAGAGTGAATACTTATCTTTAAATATTTATTTGATATATCAAGTTTCAATCATTCAATCAAAAAATTAAATTTAAAAAGATGAAAATTAGAAAGTTACTGTATCTGTTTGTTGGTCTGGCGCTATCAACAACAGTGTTCGCACAAGGACCAAATCCTACTGTTACAAAAAAACAAAAGCTAACAGAAAATCAGTTAAAACGCTGGAGCCATTTGGACTTAGAAAAAGACAGCATTCCTGGAATGAGCATCGACCGTGTGTATGCAGAATTACTGAAGGGTAAAAAAGGCCAGAAAGTGGTTGTAGGTGTTGTCGATTCAGGAGTAGACATTGATCACGAAGATTTAAAATCAGTAGTTTGGACAAACAAAAAGGAGATTCCAAACAATGGAATAGATGACGATAAAAACGGCTATATCGATGATGTTCACGGTTGGAATTTCTTAGGAAATATTGAAAATGAAAATCTAGAATTGACTCGAATTTTGAAAAAAGCCGATGATGGTTCACAAGCGTATAAAGACGCAAAAGCGACTTACGACAAAAAAAAGGAAGCGGTTCTAGCGAACAAACAACAAGTAGATGCCATTTTCGATGCCAATAAAGCGATAAGTACCTATCTAAAAAAAGAAGATTTTACTATCGATGAAGTAAAAGCCATCACAACTGAAGATGCCGAATTAAAGAAAAGCATCGAAGTATTTACAAAAATTGGCAAAGCAGGAGCTGCTTTAATGACCAACGTAAATAAATTCAAAACACAAGTTTACAATCAGTTAAATTTCAATTACAATTTAGAATACGACGGACGTAAATTAATTGGTGACAATCCAGAAGATATCAATGATAAAAATTACGGCAACAATATTGTATATGGTCCAGACAAAAATGGAGCTTTACACGGTACTCACGTAGCTGGAATTATTGCACAGTCACGTAACAACAATTTAGGTGGTGATGGAGTTGCAGATAATGTAGAAATCATGTCGGTTCGCGCCGTACCAAATGGTGATGAGTATGACAAAGACGTTGCTTTAGCAATTCGTTATGCGGTTGATAATGGCGCTAAAGTAATCAATGCTAGCTTTGGTAAAGACTTTTCACCTCATAAACAATGGGTTTATGAAGCAATTAAATATGCCGAAAGTAAAGACGTTTTAATCGTTCATGCAGCTGGTAATGATTCAAAAGACATCGATATTGAACCAAATTTCCCTAATGATTCTGATGATCAAAAAACAGAATTTGCAGACAATGTTATTACTGTTGGTGCTTTAAATTTTGAAAACAGCAAAAAAATAATTGCGAACTTCTCTAATTACGGAAAATTAAATGTAGATGTTTATGCCCCTGGTGTGAAAATATATGCAACTACACCAAATGGCGAATACCAATATTTACAAGGAACATCAATGGCATCACCAAATGTTGCCGGAGTAGCAGCTATGATTCGCTCCTATTACCCAAATCTATCAGCAAAAGAAGTTAAAGAAATCGTCATGAATTCTGGCACAACAATTTCTGAAGATGTAGTAGTTGGTGGAAACCCAAAAGATGTTCGTCCTTTTAATTCACTTTCAAAATCAGGAAAAATTGTAAATGGTTTTACGGCAATGACTTTGGCAGAAAAAATTAGCAACGAAAAAATAAAAACCAAAAAATTTCCTAAAAAAAGTACAAATCTTAAAAACTAGTTTAACCTCAAAAAGTTAAAAATTTTCTATTTAAACAAAATAATTTGAAATTATCTAATTGATTTATATACTTTTGCACCGCGAAAAATAAATCAGTAAAGATTTATATCTATTTTAAAATTTATGAAAAGAGTTGTTGAGTACAGAAAATTATTGGAGGTTGACAAAAATGTTACTTTAAAAGAATTGAAGACTATTTACAGAAACAGTATGAAAGATTCTCATCCTGATAAATTTGTAAATGACGAAGCAGGTAAATTAGCTGCTGAAGAAAGAAGTAAAGAAATTATTGGCGCTTACCATTTTTTAGTAAGTATTGCTACAGAAACAGTTGAGAAAAACTTACCTGAATTTCAAGAAACAATTGCTAATTCGACGATTTTAGAATTTTATTTAGAAAAACAAACCTTATTTGTTACCTATTTAAACGGAATGTCTTACGAATACATTGGAGTTCCTAAAAACGTGTACATCAAAATGATTAATGCGGAGTCACCAAATCGTTTTGCAAAACGTCACATTTACGGTAATTATATTTACAGAAAAGCAGGAGAATTAATCGAAGCTTAATTTCTTCCCATAATATCAAAAAAGACTTTCAAAATTTGAAAGTCTTTTTTCGTTTATTTAAATTTTAAAATATCTTCAACGAACATATCAATTTGAGCTGTCGACACATTGGGCATACATATAATATGCGACATTCCTTTTTCGGTAGCCAATTGCCATTTTCCGCAAACTTCCGCAGAAGGAGAAGGAAAAATAACCGTAATAGCATTAGGGTTACGCCAGGCTTTCACCCCAATTACATTTAGTTTTTGCTCGGTATACGCAGCAACTTGTAAACTATGCGCTGTTCTTTTTGCAAAACCTTCTACTCCTAATTTTTTAATCGCATACCATAAAAATAACGGACTATGACCATTTCTAGAGCCTGTTATAGTCGCATCTGAAGAACCTATATAGGCAATTTTTTTAGCCACTCTATCGCGATTGTCCTTTTTCACCACCACAACTCCCGAAGGCATTGGAGAACCAATAAATTTATGGCCACTCACCGAAATACTATCACAACCGTCTTCAAAATCGAATGAAGGTCTCGGATTTACAAAGGGAGCAAAACCACCAGCCAATGCAGCATCTGCATGTATATAATGTTTTTCAATTGCCATTTCAGTCATCATTTGCTTCACATGCCCGATATTGTCTTTGGCTTCGGTCATGGTAGTTCCAATGTTTGCCACGACAACTACAGGACGATGGCGGTTGTAACGAATCGCTTCTTTTAAATCGGCATAATCAATTTCGCCATTTTCTTGCGAGCGAATAATCACATACTCCATATTTAAAAGAGTGACATTTTTTTGAATACTATAATGAGTCGCTTCCGAAAAATACACCATCGCATTAGGATACAATTCACGAGCGACATACAATCCGTATAAATTTCCTTCAGAGCCTCCATTAGTCACATAACCCCAAACATTTTCGGGATTGGCGCGGAATAAATCGGCAAAGAAATGCACCACCTCACGTTCCATCTGACGAGAATCGACTTTATAAGTCGATTTCACAAACGGATCACCCAAATTATTCATAGGGTATTGCAAAAAAGGCATCAATTCGGAATAATCGAAGTCTTTCGCAACAGGATACCCTAAAAAATATTCGGTAGTTTCTTTAACTTGAGTCAATAAATCACTTAAACGAGTTGAAATATCCATTTTTTATTAATTTTTAGCAAAAATACTATTTACCAATTATATTCCTAGCAAAAGTTAATTAATTAGAAATTAAATCTATTATGTGTTGTTTTTAATGAAATTAAATCTATAAAAAATCAATTAATGAAAACTAAAAAAATATTATTATATTTGAGTAACTAACTAAAAAACAATTTAATATGCCTTTTAATTTTTTAGCGGTATTAGTAGCTTCGCTAGTTACATTATTAGTAGGATTTGTTTGGTACAATCCTAAAGTTTTCGGAACTATCTGGATGAACGAGACAGGTATGACCGAAGAAAAAGCAAAACAAGGTAATATGTTTAAAATCTTCGGATTGACAATTTTCAATTCATTTTTAATGTCATTCATGTTATCTGGAATGGTGATTCACCAACTTGGCGCTATTGGAATGATTGGTGGTGAAGTAGAAAAAGCCTTACCATCTTACACTTCTTTCATGGCCGACTACGGAAACGCGTTTAGAACCTACCAACACGGTGCCTTACACGGTTTTATGGTTGGATTGTTATTTGTATTACCAATAACTGCTGTTAACGCTTTGTTTGAGCAAAAAACGTGGAAGTACATTTTAGTTAATGGAGGCTATTGGATCGTTTCCTTAATGATCATGGGCGCAATTATTTGCGGTTGGAAATAAACCTTAACATTTTATTATAATACAATCGCTCTACATTTGTGGAGCGATTTTTTTGACTTTGGAATCAATTACTTTTAAAATTCACAACCACATTGCTCAACTTCCCACTACTTGGAATCAAGTAGCGGTTGATAATGCCTTTTTGCAAACGCAGTATTTATCAGTTTTGGAAGAATCGGCTCCCGTGAATATGCAGTGTTTTTATATTTCCATTTATGAAAAAGAGGAACATATTGGAGTTGCTCTTGCACAATATTTAGAAGTAGGTAAACTTGAATCGTTTGGCGATAGAGAAAATTGTTTTAAGACCAAAATCAGAAATTTTGTTTTTAGAAATTTCGCCTCTCATGTTCTATTCTTGGGCAACAACATGATAACCGGTCAAAACGGATATGCTTTTAATAAAGAAATCGGATTCGAATCGATTAGCAATTTATTACTGCAGTGTTCTGATGAAATTATTTCGTATTTCAAAAAGCAAAATATTACTATTCATATTGTTTCCTTCAAAGATTTTTACCAGCATTGTTCAGATGAATTAAAAAAATATGATTTTGGAAAGATGTACGATTTTAACGTACAACCCAACATGATTTTCGAATTGCATCCGGATTGGAAAACAGAATCGGATTATGTAGCTGCTTTTTCAAAAAAATACAGAGATCAATACAAACGATCTCACAAAAAAATTGAAGGTATAGAAGTAAAAGAATTAAGTCACGAGGAAATCGTAGCAAATGAAGAACGAATTTACGAGCTGTACCATCACGTGGCCAAAAACGCCCCTTTTAACACTTTCTTTTTAAACAAACATCACTTTTCTACATTTAAAAAGCAATGCGGCAATCAATTCAAATTGTGTGGTTATTTTTTTGAAGGAAAATTGGTTGGATTTCATACGCTATTACTAAATGGTGAAACGTTGGAAACCTATTTCTTGGGCTATGATGAAAATGTCCAAAAAGAAAAAATGCTGTACTTAAACATGCTTTACAACATGACTACGTTTGGTATTGAAAACGGATTCAAAAAAATAATTTTCGGAAGAACCGCTTTGGAAATTAAGAGTTCAATTGGTGCGCAACCTGTTATGATGTCTGGCTTTATCTTTCATTCCAACAAACTCATCAACAAATACATTGGAAAAATATTCGAAAAACTAGAACCTTCGGTGGCTTGGCAACAACGTCATCCGTTTAAGTAGTTTCTTCAGTACAATTTAGCTGGTAAATGTAAATTCCGTAGCATCCCAAAATCAATTCTCCAGAAACACCTATAAGCAATAATGTTGACGGGATTCCATCAAAAAGCATACTGATAATCCGTCCGAAAGCCAATCCGAACATAAAAATAAAATTAGAAACGGTGGCTATTTTCCAAAACTTCGGATTACAAATTCCAATAATCCACAGCAACGCAAAGGCAATATAAATTCCCATGATTGCTTTTAGAATATTCTGCTCGTCAATTGTATTCACAGAAAGCTTAAAAAACATTTCAGGAGCAAAACCATAAATCAAGGATACAAGCAACACCACAAAAGAAGAAATGATTAAATGGGTATTTTTAATAGCAAGACTTCTTTTCATTTCTTAAAAATTTAGAATCTACAAGTTATCGATTTCCAGTTGAACTACTTCCCAATCTCCCAATAATTTATCTAATTCTAATTTCTTTTTTTCATAAGCCGCAAAAAAACTAGCATTTTCGATGTGTTTATCATAATTGGATGCCAATTCTTTATCGTCGTGTTGAATGTCGATTTCCAATTGCTTGATTTGACTTTCTATTTTTGACAATCTGTTTTGAAGTGACTTGCTTTTCTTTTGGTCTTCGTAAGAAAGCGCTTTGTTTGCTTTATTTTCTAAAGCATTGGCATTGGCGGCAACTACATCCTTTTTCTCTACTTCACGCATGTTTTCAAGGTTGCGTTGTTCTAAGAAATAGTTGATATCGCCTAAATATTCTTTTATTTTTTGATCTTTGAATTCGTATACTAAGTTAGACATCCCTTGCAAGAAATCACGGTCGTGA
Organism: Bacteroidota bacterium; assembly: GCA_040385625.1. GTDB lineage: Bacteria > Bacteroidota > Bacteroidia > Flavobacteriales > Flavobacteriaceae > Flavobacterium. The sequence continues at coordinate 79,450 of JAZKHA010000005.1, read as the reverse complement.
GAAACCAACAACAAGGTTCCTTCAAACTTTTGCAATGCTGCTTTTAATACGTTTTTCGATTTGATATCCAAGTGATTCGTAGGCTCATCCATTAGCAACACATTGATTGGTTGCAATAACAATTTACACAAAGCCAAACGGTTTCGTTCTCCTCCAGATAGCACTTTTACTTTCTTTTCTACATCATCACCACGAAATAAGAAAGAACCTAACATATCGCGTACTTTAGAACGATTGGTGTCGGTTGCGGCGTCTTCCATCGTTTGAAGTAACGTAATTTCTCCGTCTAAATATTCTGCTTGATTTTGAGCAAAATATCCTACTTGTACGTTATGACCTAATTTAATTGTTCCATCAAAATCAAATTCATTTACAATCGCTTTGATAAAGGTTGATTTCCCTTGTCCGTTTTGTCCAACGAAAGCAATTTTACTTCCGCGTTCCACCAAAAGTGAGATATCGGTTAAAATCGTTTTATCGCCATAGGCTTTGGTCACATGTTCAGCTTCTACCACTACTCTACCAGGAACTTTAGAAACCGGAAACGAAATATTCATAACGGAATTATCATCTTCATCGACTTCAATTCGTTCTACTTTATCTAATTTCTTAATTAAAGACTGCGCCATCGACGCTTTAGATGCTTTGGCCCTAAACTTTTCGATTAATTTTTCAGTTTCTTCAATTTTCTTAGCTTGATTCTTTTGAGTTGCTAGTTGCTTTTCACGAATTTCGTGGCGTAACTCTAAATATTGCGAATAGGGTTTATTAAAATCGTAGGCTTTTCCTAATGAAATTTCAATTGTACGATTGGTCACATTATCTAAAAACATTTTATCGTGCGAAACAATCACGACCACTCCAGGGTAATTACGCAAGAAACTTTCCAACCAAATGATACTTTCTATGTCCAAGTGATTGGTAGGCTCATCTAAAAGCAGAATATCGTTCGATTGTAGCAATAGTTTCGCTAATTCGATACGCATACGCCATCCACCAGAAAAAGTCTCTGTTTGGTTGTTAAAAACCTCTCTTTTGAATCCTAGCCCCAAAAGGATTTTTTCGGTATCGCCAACGTAATTATAACCACCTAATAATTCAAATCTATGTGTGTAATCGGATAAGTCTTCAATAATTTGCGAATATTCTTCACTTTCATAATCGGTACGAGTGACCAATTGGTGATTAATTTCTTCTAATTTTCGTTCAACTTGCTTGATATCGGTAAACGCTTGATACGCTTCTTCCAAAACGGTTCTCCCTTGTTCGAAATCGATATCCTGACGTAAAAACCCAATACGAACTTCTTTTTCAGTAGCTATTTGACCAGAATCTGGTTTAAAATCGCCTGCCAATATTTTAAGCATTGTTGATTTTCCAGCACCATTTTTTCCTACAAGACCAACTCGGTCGCCCGCTCCCATTCTAAATGTTACTTCTTCAAAAAGGTAAGTACCACCAAAAGAAACCGATAAATTATGAATATTTAGCATAAATGTGATTATTGTTGCAAAGGTAGTTTTTTAATTTTGGTACCTTTGAAGAAAATTTTTGCAAATGTTAAAAAAAGGATTGAAAGGACACAGTATTTTAACAGGAAGTTGCCCAAGATGTAATGAAGAAAGCATGTATGCTGGTAAAAACCTGTATAATCCGAGTTACACGATTAAAATGAATGAAAAATGCAGCCACTGTGGTTTGCATTATTCAATGGAACCTTCTTTTTTTTATGGCTCTATGTATGTTAGTTATGCGCTTGGAGTTGGATTAGGAGTTGCTGCTTTTCTTGTATTTTATTTCGGACTGAAAACCAATTTAAAAACAGCATTTATTGGAATCACAGCTACTTTAATTCTGTTAATGCCCGTTTTAATGAGAGTTTCAAGAAATGTTTGGATTAATTTCTTTATTAGTTACGATAAAGATTGGGCTTCAAAAAAATAATTATTTTATTTTTTTATCAAAACGACTTATACTGATTTGATTATCTAAGGGAATTCCATTTTCAATATTTTCAAACAAAGCTTTGGCTAACCAAGGTCCAAGCATCACTCCACGAGTTCCCAAACCATTTAAAACATGCATGTTTTTGTTTTTTGGGTGATGACCCACTAAAGGTCTTCGGTCTTTAACTGTAGGACGAACTCCGGCAAAATGTTCTATAATTTCAAAGTCGCAATCAATTAATTCTTTTAAATTATCAATTAATTCTTGCTTTCCTTCTTCTGTTGGTGTATCCGTTTTGTCTTCCCAATTATAAGTTGCTCCAACTTTAAACAAATCATTACCGATAGGTAAAATAAAAATACTTGCTTTTAAAATCACATCCAGATTCAAATTAGGTGCTTTGATAATAATCAGCTCACCCTTTGTGCCGTCTAAAGGCAGAGTATTGAAGTATGGATTGGAATGCAAACCAAAACCTTCTGAAAAGATTATATTTTTAGCTTTGGTTCCTTTGTAAACAACAGAATCATCACTAAACTCCAATTGAGAATAATCGAAAGATTCATTGACGAATGAATTCATACGCGTCAAATATTGAATATAATTATCCAGCAAGATAGCCACATCAACATAGCCTGTATGCATTACTTGTCCAAAACCAAATTTAGAGGTAATAGACTGATATTGCTTGTGTATGATTTCCGTTAGCAAAAAAGGGGATAAATTAGGTTTATCTGCCGCTTGAAACCAATTGTTTTGCTCTTCAATAGAGGCGAATTTTCGATACACTGGAATGGGAAAATCAAATACAGTTGCAATTCTTTCGCAAATGGTTTTATAAAAAGGCAGGGCAAAATCCAATTGCTCTTTGGCTTTCCAAACTTCGCTGAAACGCTTTAAAATAACGGGATTGTACAAACCACCAGCAATTCTTGAGGAATTGGTCGAATAATTCTCATACACCACAAATGATTTATTGTTTTGAATTGCTAACTCAGCAAACGAAACACCTGCAATTCCGGAACCAACAATTATATAATCTAACATAGTACAAAAGTAAAAAACTCTTACCTAAGGGTAAGAGTTTTTTATGAAATTGGAGAAATTAATTATTAGTAATTCCACATATCTTGCTCGAAATCACGAATTTTATTCTTAACTCTTTCAGATTCAATTAACTGCATCAAAGAGTTGTCTTTCATATATTTTGAAATCTCTCTATCGTTATACACATTTTCTTCTTTGTAAGTAACTGCGTTAAAACGACGTGAATTCAACAAATGGTCAAAAGAAATTGGCATAGATGAGTTTCTCTCATTAAATGCTTTCCACTCATGTAAAACTTCACGAGCATCTGGATAGAATACCCAGAAAAGATCAATATAATCTTTTTCTTCTTCCGTTTTACCCATAGTATAAACGTCTGGAATAACGGGACAAATTCCTAAAATTCTATAACGTAAATCCGCTTGTCTTTTGTCGAAATACCAAAGCCCTACAACTTTATAATCAGAAACATCAATAGATGTTAAGTCTGTTTTATTTATATACTCAGGAGAGATAAATTTTGAAGCTGGTACAACTTTCGTTTCTACACCAACTTTCTTTTTCTTTTTCCCTTTTCCTTCGTAAACAGGAGTTTCAACGGTTCTTGAACGGTAAGCATCAATATCTGTATTCATCTCTTCTCTACCAGCATCAGTAGTATCAATCTTGGTCAAAGAAGCATTTATATCTTTTAATGTTTTCTTTTCTCTAAAATAACTATCGTTATACACTTCAGTTATTTTACCAGTCTTGATTCCTTTTACTAATACATCATATAAAGAACGACGGTCAGCACCAATACTAACTGTATCAATAGGGTAATATAATGGGAAGTTGATTCTCTCATCAAGATCGACAATTTCCCATACTTTTTTTGACATCAAGATATCTCTATCATCGATATAACCATAATCTAATGGTTTGTCATTATCTTTAAGCTGCTGAGCTGCTGACTTTAGCCCAATTTCTTTAGGGGTTTTAGCATTCAACAAGTTAGATTGACCGAAAGAACTAGTGCTTCCAGCAATTAAAACAGCTAATAATAAATTTCTCCAATTCATAATTTTCTATTTGAGGCGTTTAACTAAATCTTAAACGAAATTTATATTATAATTATTGTACTTCGTAAGTACAAGTCGACACACGTTTTGCAACTTGGTCAATTCCAGAGAAACTAGCTTTAATTTCAGAAATTACAACTACATCTCCACGTTGTGCTTTATTGATGGCTGCTTGCGCTCTACCATCCATTTTGCTTCCTGAAACTACAATTGTAGGTTGTCCAGGAACTTTAACATTGAACTGAGTTACGTTAACTGTTACTGGGAAATCAAAATCTTCCATTACAGCTGATATAGAACAAACTGCTAAGTTAGATTTAGAACCTTTAGCTGAAACCTCACCACGGATTTTTCCAGTTGGAGCAGGTAACCCTTTAATTCTAAATTCTTTTTTATCAGAAACTACTTTACCATCAGGTAATTTAGCAGATACGTTAATCATAACTGAAGCACCAGAACCAGCTCTTAATACGTATTTACCGTTTCCAGTTTTTGACATACCTGGAGCAGATGCATTTACATTATTATCTCCAACTCCAGCAAAAGAGATAGACATTGGATTAGGTACTCCACGGTAAACCACATTCATTTTATCAGCAGAAATAGTAGCTGAATTTGGACGAGGTACTACCACATATTTACCTTCGAATTTTAAAGGAATAGTTTTCCCATCTTCTAAGAATGTAAATTGACCATTAATATTTTGCTCACCTACTCCACCAGCAGTAGTAGAAATGATAGCTTGACCATTTTCTAATTTACCAGGACCTTGGAAAGAAGTTGGTTTCGTGTTTTCGTCATAACGACCTAATACAACTTTACCTTTTACAGCTTCACCTTGGAAATAAGCATTTTTCTCTAAAACTACAATTGCTTGATAGTTGCTATAAGAAGCTGCTTGTACAGCTGCTTTTCCTAAAGCCGCACTGATTACATCAGATTCTGCTTTTTTAGCATCATTTTGCCAAGCACTTAACTTTGCTAAAGATGCAATTGCAGGAAATCCTTTGAAGTGGTAGTTTAAATATTTATCTTTTAAACCTTCTTTGTTAGCAACATCAGATAAATCGAATTTTTTAGTAACTTCATTTAAGATAGCTGAATACTTTTTCTCATTACCTAAAGCAGCTTTCATTTCACTTTTAAAAGTTTCGATTGCAGCAATAACTTCATTACCTCTTTTAGTATATCCTTCGCCAGTAAACCAGCTGTTATCTAAATTATCGGCTTTATCCATTGCTTCGTAAGGCAATTTCCCTTCTTCTGGTTCAACACCAGTTAAAACTTCAGCTTTTAAAGTTTCAACGAAAGAGTAGAATTTTTTTGTAGCAGCTTCTGCTTTATGAGCAGTAGCAGCAGCAACAGCGAATTCACCTTTTGCTTCAGTTGCTTTAGTATCTAAAGCTAACATCATTTGCTCATTAGTAGATTTTGCCGATGTATTAGCTCCTTCGAATTTTTCGTTCATCAAACCGAAAGCAGATAATACTTCTTTTGACATGTTCATTGCCAACATCGCGATGAAAACCAAGTACATTAGGTTAATCATCTTCTGTCTAGGGGTTAATTTTCCTCCTGCCATTTTTTTTTAATTAGTTTTTGTTATTAAAATAAATTTTAGTTCAGAAAACTAATTATCCTCTGTTACTCATTGCAGAAAGCATACCACCATAAACATTGTTTAATGAAGCAATGTTAGAAGTCATAGATTGCATTTGCTCTTTCAATTTAGCTGCATTATCAGCAATTTCTTTGTTTGCTTCAGCATTACGAGCTGCGCTATCTAACTGCGCTTTATATAAACTATTTAAAGACTCCATAGATGATGCAGCAGCCATTAATTCTTCAGCGTATTTCTTTTGACCAGCCATAGCGTCTACAGTTGGAGAAATGCTTTTTGCAGCACCTTCGAAGTTTTTGATACTATTTCCTAAGCTTGACATTAATTCACCATCAATTTTAGCTTCTTTAAGCATTGCGTCTAATTTTTGCGACAATAAACCTTGCGCTTCTTTAGGATCTTCTTTTGCTTTTTTAGCGCTTGGGTTACCTCCTGCTAATTCAGGATATACCAATGACCAATCCAAATCATTCTCAACTGGCTCAAATGCAGATAATGCAAAAATAAAAGCCTCAGTTAACAAACCTATAGACAACATTAATGTTCCTGTTAAAGGTCCTAATTCGAAGTGAGTGATTTTAAATAATGCTCCGATGATTACAACTGCCGCTCCCATACCGTAAGCGAAATTCATTGCTTTTTTGCTTAAAATTGCCATAATAAAAATTTAGTTAAGTTAATATAATAATTGTTGTTTGGTTTTTTTTTAATTATCTTTTTCCTGTTGTTGACGCGTTACCTGTTACATCTGTACCCATATAATCTTGAATAGTTCTGAATCCGATATAACTTCTTGCAGAATCAGCATATTCGAAATCACGTGTACTAACTTGTAAGTAGTAAGCCACATCTTTCCATGAACCACCACGAGTAACTTTACGCATATTACTAGCATCAGAAACATTTGGATTCATAGTAGACACAAATTCATAAGCTGTAGGATCATAAGAAGAATCCGTCCATTCAGCTACGTTTCCAGCCATATTGTACAAACCATAATCATTTGGCTCATACGCATCCACTTCAACTGTATACAACGCTTGATCTGCCGCATAATCTCCACGAACTGGTTTAAAGTTTGCTAAATAACAACCTCTGTCATTTTTAGCATAAGGACCTCCCCATGGGTAAGTTCCTGACTCAAGACCACCACGAGCTGCATACTCCCATTCTGCTTCAGTAGGAAGTCTGTAGGTACTCACAAAATCTTTACGAGCTTTTTTTCTAGCCTCATTATGGTGCAATGTTCTCCAAGCACAAAATGCTTTAGCTTGTTTCCAACTAACCCCAACAACTGGATAATCTCCATAAGCTTGGTGCCAGAAATAATCATTATGCATTGGCTCATTGTATGAATAAGCGAAATCTTTTATCCAAGCAGTAGTATCTGGATAGATCATCACTTCTTCTTTCTTGATAAAATCTTTTCTCTTACCTACTTTAGCTTTAGCAGCCGCCTGAATATCCATCCAAGAATAACGGAATTTCAATTTATTTACATCAATAGTTCTCAAACCATTGTATGCTTCCTCAGCAGGAATATACATTGAATCCATCACCTCAGCATAGTATGCATCAGGATACTCACCAGTCTTATACTTAATAGGTGTTTTTTTGTTAAGTTTTCTTCCTGCATAAGGATCATCACCTGTCCCAATACTATAATAATTATCGAACATGTACTTGTCATACACCGACATTTTAGTAGTATCTGCATCTAAAAACGCATAGTCAGCAATGCTTCCACCTTTAGAAGATTTAGAATTAGGATCATTTTTCTGCCCTAATTCATCTGCAGAAATAGCCAATTTGGTTCTTACAATTGAATCTCTTACCCAGTGAACATACTGTCTGTACTCACTGTTTGAAATTTCTGTTTCATCCATATAAAATGAACGAACCGTTACAGTTTTTGTTGGCGCATCTTGCACATTTGCTAAATCATCATCGGATTTACCCATAATAAAAGCCCCTCCTGGAATTAATGTCATTCCAAAAGGTTTTTCGGGATGCCAAGCTTTACCTTTAACACCTACCAACTGTCCTTTATCACTTGATCCTCCACAGCTAGATAAAAAAGAAACCAACACTGCTAATAAAATGAACTTCTTCATATAAATTTGGGTTTGTATGTATTCATATACTTTTAAGGGCGTAAACCTATTTATTTATTTTTAAAAAAACAATTTTTTTATTAAAAAAAGGTTAAAAAAGCACTAAATAAGATTTTTGCGTTGTGCTTTCCACCATCTTTCAGGAACATTCCCTGCACAAGCCTCTAAATAGTCATCATTTGTGCAAGGCAATAACGTAGCTTTTTTTAATTTATTGTTCAAATTAGACACAAATGGTATTTCTATCCACCAACGTTCTGTTTTATTACTTTTATAAAAAATCAACTCTTCGTCTAAGGTAACAATATATTTAATATATTCTTCTTTGGAACCAAAAGGATATTCGTTAGACCGATAATGAAATCCTTCTATAAAATACCATACAACTTGAGCAATTAAAACTGCTTCTGCAACTGTATTAGCATGATTAAAAACTCCAAATGAACTTACCTTATCACTTATTCCTGCGTAACGCGAAAAGACACAAACTTCTTTTCCATTAAATCCATTGGGTACAAATTTACTCAAATTCCCTGAATCTGAAGACTTTACAGAAAATAAATCTATACTTACCAAGTCAGCGTCACGAAAAACAGGCTCCGCTAAAGCCGGATTAGCACAAACCTCTCCCAAACGATAAGCATCAAAATATAATTTTTCAATTAAATCAATTTCTTCTTGGGAATTATAATAAGTTTGATAACCAACATTGCTAAAATTAAACAAATTATTTGGTTCCTCAACAATCATTTTGGTCAAATATGAATTTGACGCCAAACTATTTTCTTTTGCAAAGTCAAATTTACTATCTACAGACACCACATTTGTCATCTGTTCCAATTGATCATAAGCTCTATACATGGCATATGTCAAATCCTGAGAACCACCAATTACAATCGGAACAACTCCATTTTTAATTAAATGCGTAATGGCATTTTTCAATACATAATAGGTATCCTCAACATCGCTTCCTCCAGCAATATCACCCAAATCAATTATTTGAGCATTCCAGTTTCCTGGAAACAAGGAATAAAATTCTTTACGGAAAGGTGTTAAATCAGCGCCATTATTATCTAATTCCAAACCACGATTTTCAAGCACTCCTATAATGGCGATTTTCGCAGATTCAATTTTCGGAAAATCTGTATCTGTATGAAACACTGTTTTCTTACCCAAGGCTTGTGAAGACAAACTTTGAATATATTCAATCACTTCTGCAGAAACAGGTTGAAAAAAATCAAAAACCATGTCTTATTTCTTTTTTACTGGTGCTTTTTTAGTTGTTGCTTTCTTAGCTGCAGGTTTTTTCGCTGCTGTTTTTTTCGCAGGTGTTTTGGCTTCAATCATTTCTTTAACCTTGTCTAAGGTCAATTTTGAAGCATCGATATCTTTATTCAATTCGATTTTGATTTTCCCTTTGGTGATAACCGAACGACCCCAACGTGCTTTTTCCACTTTGATGCCTTCTTCTTCCCAATGATGCACAACCTTATCGATATCTTTTTGAATTTTATCTTCAATCAATTCGACTAAATCAGATTGAGACAAATTATCGAAATTGTATTTTTTACTAACGTTGATAAAAATCCCATTCCATTTGATAAATGGACCAAAACGTCCTACCCCCTTTTGAATGTCCATACTTTTGTATTGTCCAATAGGTGCATCTGCTTGATTTTTCTCCTCAATTAACTCTTGTGCTCTTTCCAAAGTCACATCCAAAGGTTCTTCACCTTTTGGTAAAGAGATAAAAGTCTTTCCGAAGCGAACATACGGTCCAAAACGACCATTACTCACTTCCACTTCTTCACCTTTATAAACTCCTAAATTTTTAGGTAATAAAAATAAATTCAGTGCATCTTCTAAAGAAACAGTACTAATATTCTGTTCCGAACGTAAACTCGCGAATTGTTTGTTTTCATCATCCGCTTCACCAATTTGCACCATAGGTCCAAATTTTCCTAAACGAACCGAAACTTGTTTTCCCGATTTTGGATCCACTCCAAGAATTCGTTCTCCGCTTTCTCTATCCGCATTTTTTTCAACATCTTGAACATTCGGATGGAAATGACTGTAAAAATCATTCATCATCTTTGCCCATTGCATGTTTCCTTCTGCAATTTCGTCAAAATCTTGCTCTACTTTTGCCGTGAAGTTATAATCTAAAATCGTTTCAAAGTTTTTAACTAAGAAATCGTTTACAATAATTCCGATATCTGTCGGCACTAATTTTCCTTTATCAGAACCTACATTTTCAGATAACACTTGCGAAGTCACTTCGGCATTTTTTAAAACAATCTGATTGTATTTTCTTTCTTGCCCTTCAAAGTTTCCTTTTTCAACATAATTTCTATTGATAATCGTAGAAATAGTTGGCGCATAAGTTGACGGACGGCCAATTCCTAACTCCTCTAATTTTTTAACCAAAGAAGCTTCAGTATATCGTGCAGCAGCTCTCGAAAAACGCTCGGTTGCTGTAATGTAATTATTTTTTAAATTTTCATTTACTTTTAATGCTGGTAGCATTCCTTCTTCTTGCTCATCTTCGTCATCATGTCCTTCTAAATATACTTTTAGAAATCCTTCAAATTTGATTACTTCACCAGTTGCAGTAAATGTTTCTTTATGATTGTTTGCCTCAATTTTCACATTTGTACGCTCCAATTGTGCATCACTCATTTGAGAAGCTACTGTTCTTTTCCAAATTAAATCATACAAACGCGCTTGATCTCTGTCAATATCGACGGTATGACGCGACATATCTGTAGGACGAATCGCTTCGTGCGCTTCTTGAGCTCCTTTTGATTTTGTATTAAAACTTCTAGGTTTGCTAAATTCTGCTCCGTAATAACTTGTAATTTCCGCTTGCGCTGCTGCCATTGCTTCTTGAGAAAGGTTCACACTATCGGTTCTCATATAAGTTATAAGTCCCGCTTCGTACAAACGCTGTGCAATTTGCATTGTAATTCCTACCGGCAAGTACAATTTACGCGCTGCTTCCTGTTGTAAGGTTGACGTCGTAAAAGGTGCTGCAGGTGATTTTTTAGTTGGTTTTGTTTCTAAATCCCCAACTTTATAGGTAGAACCAATATTTTGCTTTAAGAAATTTTCAGCATCTACTTTAGATGTAAAATTCTTAGGTAATTTCGCTTTAAATGATTTTCCTGCTTCGTTCACAAATTCGGCAGTAATACTATAAGACGCTTCTGCTTTGAAATTTTGAATTTCGCGTTCACGCTCCACAATCAAACGAACTGAAACCGATTGTACACGTCCAGCAGACAATCCTCCTTTTACTTTTTTCCAAAGTACCGGAGATAATTCATACCCAACTAATCTATCCAAAACACGACGCGCTTGCTGTGCATTGACTAAATTATAATTAATTCCACGTGGGTTTTCGATTGCTTTTTGTATCGCCGATTTGGTAATTTCGTGAAAAACAATACGCTTGGTTTTATTTGGGTCTAATTTCAATTCTTCCGCCAAGTGCCAAGAAATAGCCTCTCCCTCGCGGTCCTCATCGGATGCCAACCAAACCATATCGGCATTTTTAGATAAGTCTTTCAGTTTTTTCACCAAAGCCTTTTTATCGGCAGAAACTTCATACTTAGGTTTGAAATCATTAGCGACATCTACCCCAATTTCCTTGGAAGGCAAATCGGCAATGTGACCATAACTGGATTCTACTTGATAATCTTTTCCTAGAAATTTCTCGATAGTTTTCGCCTTTGCAGGTGACTCAACGATGACTAAATTCTTTGCCATTTGTATTTTTGTTTGTTCGGCAAAAGTAGATTTTTTTTTTAAATATTGACTTTTTGAAGTTTTTTTTAAGTTGAACGACATTATTTCATCGATTTACACCTTAATTATAGATACTGTAAATAAATTGTTAAAGAAATCTGCCATCTTGTCAGAAAATAGATTTTAGTATTATATTTGCAGACATTTTTAGACGCAAAGGCAAAACATGGAAAAGGAAATAGATGAGAAGAAACAAGGCACTAGCCTAGTTTTACAAGAAAAAGAAGGAAATACAAAGAAACTTTTTATAGAAAGTTACGGATGCGCTATGAATTTTTCCGATAGTGAAATCGTAGCTTCCATCTTAACCGAACAAGGTTATAACACCACTCAAAACTTAGAAGAAGCCGACTTAGTATTAGTCAACACTTGTTCTATTCGCGACAAAGCAGAAATGACTGTTCGTAAGCGTTTGGAAAAATACAATGCTGTAAAGCGTAGTATTAATCCAGGAATGAAAGTAGGCGTTTTAGGCTGTATGGCCGAACGTTTGAAAAGCCAATTCTTGGAAGAAGAAAAAATTGTAGACATGGTTGTTGGCCCTGATGCTTATAAAGATTTACCTAATCTTTTAAGAGAAGTTGAAGAAGGCCGTGATGCAATTAATGTGATTTTATCGAAAGATGAAACCTATGGCGATATTTCTCCTGTGCGTTTAAATTCCAACGGAATTAACGCTTTTGTATCAATTACTCGTGGATGTGATAATATGTGTACCTTTTGCGTAGTACCTTTTACCCGTGGTCGTGAGCGTAGCCGTGAACCACAATCTATCATCGAAGAAATCCAAGATTTATGGGACAGAGGCTTTAAAGAAATTTGTCTATTAGGTCAAAACGTAGACAGTTACCTTTGGTATGGTGGCGGATTGAAAAAAGATTATGAAAAAGCCACTGAAATGCAAAAAGCCACTGCAGTTGATTTTGCTCAGTTGTTAGAAATGGCTGCGAAGCAATTTCCTAAAATGCGATTTAGATTCTCAACCTCTAATCCGCAAGACATGCACGAAGAAGTATTGCACATAATTGCCAAATATGACAACGTGTGTAATTACATTCACTTACCGGTGCAATCTGGAAGTACTCGAATTTTAAAAGAAATGAATCGCCAGCATACTCGTGAAGAGTATATGGAATTGATTGATAAAATCAAACGTATTATTCCAGACTGTACGATTTCACAAGATATGATTACCGGTTTCCCAACCGAAACAGAAGAAGATCACCAAGACACGTTAAGCTTAATAGAATATGTACAATATGACTTCGGTTATATGTTTGCCTATTCGGAAAGACCAGGAACACTTGCGGCTCGTAAAATGGAAGACGATGTACCTGAGCCTGTAAAAATGCGTCGTTTGCAAGAAGTAGTCGATTTACAACAAGTGATCAGTGCTAAACGTACCGCTCGTTTCTTAAACCAAACGGTAGAAGTTTTGATTGAAAAAGAATCTAAAAAATCGGATAACCATTGGTCTGGAAGAAATTCAGAAAACATGGTAACGGTTTTCCCTAAAGAAAATTACAAACCAGGCGATTTCGTCTTAGTGAAAATTTCTGATTGTACTTCAGCAACTTTGATTGGAGAAGCGGTAGGATATTCAAACATGAATTAAATTAACAATTGATAATTGACAATTTTTAAAATCTTTATCAATTGTCAATTATTCATTATCAATTATAAATGGAATCAATTCAAGCCATAAAACAACGTTTTGAAATTATTGGGAACGACCCAAAACTCAACCGTGCGATTGAAAAAGCCATTCAGGTTTCTCCGACTGATATTTCGGTATTGGTAACTGGAGAAAGTGGTGTTGGTAAAGAAAGTATTCCAAAAATTATCCATTCCCTTTCCCATAGAAAACATGGAAAATACATCGCCGTAAACTGTGGTGCCATTCCGGAAGGAACTATTGACAGTGAATTATTTGGACATGAGAAAGGCTCGTTTACTGGCGCTACTGCGACTCGTGAAGGCTATTTTGAAGTGGCCGATGGTGGAACTATTTTTCTAGATGAAGTTGGCGAATTACCCCTAACCACACAAGTACGCTTGTTACGTGTGTTAGAAAATGGAGAATTTATAAAAGTGGGTTCTTCTCAAGTACAGAAAACCAATGTTCGAATTGTAGCGGCTACCAATGTAAACATGTCTGATGCAATTGAGAAAGGCAAATTTCGTGAAGACTTATTTTATCGTTTAAGTACTGTAGACATTATGTTACCGCCTTTGCGCGAACGAAAAGAGGACATTCATATTTTATTTAGAAAATTTGCTTCCGATTTTGCGCACAAATACAAAATGCCTCCTATTAAATTAGAAGATCAGGCAGTCAATTATTTGATAAAATACCGTTGGGGCGGAAATATCCGTCAGTTGCGAAATGCTGCCGAACAAATTTCAGTGTTAGAAACCAATCGAGATATTACGTTACAAACTTTGATGTCCTATTTACCTGCTGAAGGCAGTAATCTACCTTCGGTAATTGGAAAGAAGTCAGAAAATGATTTTTCAACTGAAAGAGACATTCTATACAAAGTCCTTTTTGACATGAAAAGCGACTTAAATGACTTAAAAAAATTGACCTTAGAATTGATGAAAAACGGTGCTAAAGTACAAGACATCAATCCGAGTTTGATTCAGAAAGTATACGGCAACAAGGAAAACGAAAGCGAAATTTCTTTTGAAGAAACACCTAGAACTGCAGTCATTTCTAACGATAATGAAGATGATTTTGAAGATGACGACGACGATTATATTTTTGCAGACACTATCGAAGAAGAAGATTCGCTTCGTTTGGACCAAAAAGAAATTGAACTCATCAAAAAAGCGTTGGAACGCAACAAAGGTAAACGCAAAGCCGCAGCTGACGAATTGGGTATTTCAGAAAGAACCTTATACCGAAAAATCAAACAATTTGATTTGTAAAATTCCAATTCATATCTTTGGAACACTAAAATGAAAAAAACAAACTACATAGTACTGACTTCTCTCTTTTTTCTTCTTAACAGTTGTGGTATTTACAACTTTACAGGAACTGGAAAAATAGATGCTAAAACCTTTCAAGTTAATACATTTCAGAATGTTTCTGAATTGATTGAACCAGGAATTGATCGAGAGTTCACCCTTAAATTACAAGACTTAATTCAGAATCAAACCAATTTGAATCTGACTTCAACCAATGCTGATTTAACCTATGAAGGGGAAATTGTAGATTACAGAATATCACCCATGACCGCAACTGCCGATTTAAGAGCAGCGCAAAACAGGTTGACTATTTCAGTAAATCTACGCTTTTCTAACAAAAATAAGCCAGACGAAGATTTTGAAAAACGCTTTTCATTTTTCTACGATTATCCTGGAGACCAACAGTTAACGGGATCACAATTACGAACAGCTTTAGATGAAATTTTTGAGCGTATCACACAAGATATGTTTAATGATACTTTAGCCAAATGGTAAACGAAATGAATGTCTCTGATTTTACTTATTTGCTCAACAAACCTGACGCTATAAACAATAGCCAGATTACTGATTTGGATAAGATTCTAAACGAATACCCTTATTTTCAAAGTGCAAGAAGTTTATACCTAAAAGGACTTTATAACCAAGATAGTTTCAAATATAATTCAGCTTTAAAATCGACCGCGAGTTATACAACCGATCGAAGCATTTTGTTTGATTTTATAACTTCCGAACATTTCATTGGAATTCAAAAAGCATTTTTTCAAGAAAAAGAAGATCAACTTTTTTCTATTCCTGTTGTAGATAGCGCTGTCATCGAAAACGAAAGCACTTCACAAGACGATATACAAATTTTAGAAGAGGTTAAAACAGAAAACACTCTCGAAAAATCAATCATTTCTTCCATAAAAGAGGCAACTCAAACCAATGAGGAAATTCAAATTGAAGAACCACAAGAAACCGTTAACGTAGTCCTTGAAGAAAAATTAGAAATAGGAAAACCGTTGGAATTCAAATCTTCTGAAACACACTCCTTTCAAGAATGGTTACAATTGTCAAAATTAAAACCCATTTTAAGAGAAAATCAGGAAGAAGAAAACAACACTTTAGCCAATAAATATGAGTTAATTGATAAATTCATAGAGGCTAATCCGAAGATTACACCCCCAAAAGAAGATGCTCCGACTCCAAGCTATACACAGAAAAACGAAGACACTTCGTACTTAATGACAGAGACGTTGGCAAAAATTTACTTGGAACAAAAAAAATTCAATAAAGCAATTCAAGCTTATGAGATATTAATTTTGAAATATCCAGAAAAAAGTAGTTTATTTGCAGACCGAATTTCAGATATAAAAGAATTACAACAAAATAACAATAAATAACAATGAGTACATTTTCAATTTTCTTAGTATTAATCACGATTGTTTGCTTTTTATTAATCGTAGTTATTATGGTACAAAACCCTAAAGGTGGAGGTTTGTCTTCAACTTTCGGAAGTTCATCACAAATGGGTGGTGTTCAAAAAACGACAGACTTTTTAGATAAAAGCACATGGTATTTAGCCGGTACTTTAATCGCTTTAATATTATTATCAAGCTTAAGCTTTAACGGTGGCGCTAGCGACACTGGCTCTAAAGTAATGGACGAATCAGCTACACCGTCAGCAATCCCAGCAGCACCAGCAACTACTCCTGCGGCAGATAATAAAACAGCTGCTCCAGTAACATCGGAAACTCCAGCTGCGGAAGAAGCAAAAAAATAATTTTCGATTTAGCGAAAACTTAAAATGCCAGCCTGTCAGTGCTGGCATTTTTATTTCGTAAATTTGTCAGATTTTATCACTTGGCATAATTTCTGAAAAACAGAAAACAACTAATACAATAATATAAATACATATAATCATGGCATTAAACATTAAACCACTTTCAGACCGCGTTATCGTGGAACCAGCTGCTGCTGAAACGCAAACAGCTTCTGGAATTATCATTCCTGATACCGCTAAAGAAAAACCTCAAAAGGGGACCGTATTAGCTGTAGGAAACGGAAAAAAAGACCAACCTATGACAGTAGCAGTTGGTGATACTGTTTTATACGGAAAATATGCTGGAACCGATTTAAAATTTGAAGGTAAAGACTACCTAATCATGCGTGAAGAAGATATATTAGCTATCATCTAATCAAATAACTAAATTAACGAATTGACACCCGAGCGAAAGCGAACGGATGAAATAAACAAACAATAAAATGGCAAAAGATATAAAATTTGATATTGAAGCACGCGATGGTTTAAAGCGTGGTGTTGACGCATTAGCCAATGCAGTAAAAGTAACACTAGGACCTAAAGGACGTAATGTTATTATTTCAAAATCGTTTGGAGGACCAACCGTAACTAAAGACGGGGTTTCTGTTGCAAAAGAAATTGAATTGAAAGACACCCTAGAAAACATGGGTGCTCAAATGGTAAAAGAAGTAGCGTCAAAAACCAACGACTTAGCCGGTGACGGAACTACAACTGCTACAGTTTTAGCACAAGCCATCGTAAAAGAAGGCTTGAAAAACGTGGCTGCAGGTGCCAATCCAATGGATTTAAAACGTGGTATCGATAAAGCTGTAGAAGCGATTGTAGCTGACTTAGGCAAGCAAGCCAAAGAAGTAGGCTCTTCAACTGAAAAAATAAAACAAGTGGCTTCAATTTCGGCTAATAATGATGAAGTGATTGGAGAACTAATCGCAATGGCTTTTGGAAAAGTTGGAAAAGAAGGTGTAATCACTGTCGAAGAAGCAAAAGGAACTGATACTTATGTAGATGTTGTAGAAGGTATGCAATTTGACAGAGGGTATTTATCTCCGTACTTTGTGACCAATACAGAAAAAATGGAAGTGGAATTAGAAAGACCTTACATTTTATTGTACGATAAAAAAGTATCTTCTTTAAAAGAATTATTACCAATCCTTGAACCAGTAGCACAATCTACTAAACCGTTATTAATTATTGCAGAAGATGTTGATGGTGAAGCATTATCAACTTTGGTAGTAAACAAATTACGTGGTGCGTTAAAAATCGCTGCTGTAAAAGCACCTGGTTTTGGTGACAGAAGAAAAGCAATGTTAGAAGACATCGCAATCTTGACTGGCGGAACAGTAATTTCGGAAGAAAGCGGATACAATTTAGAAAACGCTACTTTGGAAATGTTAGGAACTGCTGAAAAAGTTTCGATTGATAAAGACAATACTATTATCGTAAACGGTGCTGGTGAAGCCGATTTGATTAAAAATCGTGTGAACCAAATCAAAGCGCAAATGGAATCTACAACTTCTGATTATGATCGTGAGAAATTACAAGAGCGTTTGGCTAAATTAGCTGGCGGTGTAGCGGTTCTTTATGTAGGTGCTGCTTCAGAAGTGGAAATGAAAGAGAAAAAAGACCGTGTAGATGATGCCTTACACGCAACTCGCGCAGCTGTGGAAGAAGGAATTGTTGCCGGTGGTGGTGTAGCATTATTGAGAGCAAAAGCTGCTTTAGCGAACATTAAACCAGACAATGCAGATGAAGCTACAGGAATTCAAATTGTAGCTCGTGCAATCGAAGCGCCGTTGAGAACAATTGTTGAAAATGCAGGTCTAGAAGGATCGGTAGTAGTTGCAAAAGTTTCCGAAGGAAAAGATAATTTTGGTTACAATGCCAAAACCGACGAATATGTTGACATGCTTGAAGCAGGAATTATTGACCCTAAAAAAGTAACTCGTGTAGCGTTAGAAAATGCGGCATCGGTTTCTGGAATGATTTTAACTACTGAGTGTGCTTTAATTGAGATCAAAGAAGACAACGCTGGTGGAGGAATGCCAATGGGCGGTGGTATGCCAGGAATGATATAATTTAAGACCTTAAATACAAAAGCAAAAACCCCGATTTTGAAATCGGGGTTTTTTGTTATTCTGATTTTTTAAACCAATCCACAGTAGCAATATAAGACAACCTAAGAGTTGGATTATTTTCTCGAAGTGTATTGTTTAAATTCCAGATATTTTGATGAATATAACTCAATTGGATTTGGTGGCATGTATTGATATTATAACCCAAACCAGCCATAACTCGGTTTTGTTGCAGCAATGTTTTGGCATTTTTCACCCCAACATTCACAAAAACCTCATCTCCAATCAAAGCAAATAATTTGACTTTATCTTCTTTCTTGGTCAACGTATAATTCATTAAAAAGTGATAACGTAATCGGTTTCTATAATCATACTTGTTAATTTCCAAATTTCCTTCTACATTTTTTGTAGCAATACCCACCCAACGAAATTCATCTCGTAAACGATGGGTAAATTTGTAATTTCCACAGCTTTTTGTGTAAGTTCCTTGAATCCAAACATGATCTTCGGGCGTATTGATTTTATTCATTGGAGCGCTTCCGTACACATAGGTTTCATAATGTGAATATCCGATGCTTCCATTAAAATCTTTAGTCAATTGATAATCGATAGAGGGACGTATAAAATATTGTTGCTTTTCGTTAAATCCGTTAGTATAACGCATTGTCGCTTCTAGAGTAAAAGACAACTTTTCACTCAATCTATTTTTCCCAACATAATGTAACCAACTATTTTCATTGGTGGTTTTAGTTTGAGCAAAAAAAGTTTGGCATACGAAAAGAGCAACAACTAGTAGATAGTGTTGTTTTTTCATGTTAAAAATTTAAAAATGATTACTCGATATGCACTCGTTTCTTAAACAACTTCCAAAGTACTGGAACAGTCGTAAAACCTACAATCCCTATGACGATAAACTCGATATAGTGTTTTAAATCGATTCTGAATTTATCTAAGAATAAAGCATGGAGGTAATGTCCTGCAAAAATCATTGAAAATGACCATAAAAAAGAACCTAGGATATTGTAATACATGAATTTCTTTTTATCCATAGAAACGATCCCTGCTATTACAGGCGCGAAAGTTCTTACGATTGGTAAAAATCGAGCGAAAACGATTGCTCGACTTCCATATTTTTCAAAAAATTCTTTCGATTGGTGCAGGTATTTTTTCTTAAAGAAAAAAGTGTCTTTCTGATTATATAAATAGGTCCCACTGCGAGCACCAAACCAATAACCTACCATATTTCCTAAAATCCCCATTACTGTAACCAATAATGCGAATAAAGTCACATTTAAAAAATCATTTCCTAACGAGATTTGACTCATTAATGATTCGCTATAAATTCCGGCTAAAAACAACAAACTATCACCTGGTAAAAAGAAACCTGCTAACAATCCAGTTTCGGCAAAAACGATAAATAAAACAACTAATAATCCTATTTTGATTCCGCCAAATTCTAGTAAAATATAAAATTCAGGATTTAATAATTGTAGCCAATTGAAGTCTTCCATTCGGTAAATATAAGTATTTTTATAAAAAAGGCGAAGGTACTACAAATAGCACAATCGCCTAAATTTTTAATTATTAAATTAATCTTAAATATCTAACTGATACAATTCGTGTAAATCGGTGTTACATGAAAAATTCACTTGTAAATCGGTTACATAACCCGAATTTAATCCGTAAACCCAACCATGTAAAAACAGTTCTTGTCCATCTTTCCACGCGTTTTGAACAATTGATGTTTTAGCTAAATTGAGTACTTGCTCTTTCACGTTTAATTCCACGAATTTATTAAAACGCTCTTCTTCATTTTCAATTTCAACTAATTTTTCTTTGTTTAAACGGTAGATATCTTTGATGTGACGAATCCAGTTGTCAATGATCCCATAAGAACTATTGCCCATTGCAGCTTTAACACCACCACAGCCGTAGTGACCACATACAATAACGTGTTTTACTTTTAAGACATTAACCGCATAATCTAATACGCTCAACATATTCATATCACTATGCACGACCATGTTGGCAATGTTACGGTGCACAAAAACCTCTCCGGCTTTGGTTCCTGTAATTTCATTTGCTGGTACTCTACTATCCGAGCATCCAATCCATAATAACGGCGGGGTTTGTCCACCTGCTAAATCGCTAAAAAAGTTCGGATCTTGGTCCAGCTTTTCTTGAACCCATTTCTTATTATTATCTAGTATTTTTTTATAAAACTCGCTCATATTGTAATTATCTCTAACAAATGTATTTAAAAAATACTGCTATTTTACTAATTCTTTTAAATCTAATTCAGGATTGGCTTCGTCTTTTATAAATTCGGTAGTATTGTAAAACTCAACAACTCCCGTTTCGATATTATACATAGCTCCTATAATTCCAATTTCTCCATTCTCAATCATTTGTTCTAAAATATAACTTCTTTGAATAATGGATTTAACAGTACGTTTTACGTTGATTTCGGCAACATTTTCGACGAAATTAGCATTTTTAGAAGTCCTGTCTTCTTTTGTTACTTGCTCTTCGTAAACCGCTGGTTGCAATTTGGATAACAGTTCGGTTAGATTGCCCATTTCTACATGATCGCAAGCACCTTTTACGGCACCGCATTTGGTATGTCCTAGCACTACAATCAATTTAGAACCGGCCACTTTACAAGCAAATTCCATACTTCCTAAAATATCGGTATTGGTAACATTTCCTGCAATTCGAATGGAAAAAACATCACCTAACCCTTGATCAAAAATCAATTCGGCTGAAGTACGACTATCAATACAACTTAAAATCGTAGCAAAAGGCCATTGCCCATCACGAGTATCATTTACTTGTTCCAACAAGTTACGGTGCAATTTTAAATTGTTTACAAATCGGCTATTTCCTTCTTGTAAAAGTGTTAACGCTTTTCTTGGTGTAATTTCTGCTTGTATTTCTTTATTTAAAGTTCTCATGATGTATTTTAATTTTTGTGTTCAACAAAGACGTGTTTTTCTTCTTCTCCAGAATTGTCTAATTCGTAAGCTTTTTTAAACCCGACCAATTTTACTTTGATGTTTTCTTCTTTGGCTCTAATTTTTTTAAATTCTTTAATTAAATCTAGAACATCGTGTGCAATGTATACCGTATCCGAAGCATTGATAATTACTTTAGAGTTTTCCGGAATAGAAGATAGTGTCGTTTTTACAGCGGCTTTATTCAAAAATGAGACTTCTTGCGCTAAATCGATGTGAATTACATCGCCATCGTGGTATTCTTCTTTACGGAAATTGTACGCACGTTGCATATTTCCTTTCAACACAAAAATCACACTAATAATTAAACCTAGCGCAACTCCTTTTAATAAATCGGTAAAAACAACCGCCAACATAGTGGCCATAAATGGAATGAACTGATATTTTCCTCTTTCGAAAAAATGAGTAATTACTTTTGGATTGGCCAACTTATACCCTACTAACAATAATACCGCAGCCAAGGTTGCCAATGGTATTAAATTTAACACAAAAGGAATCGCCAAAGCACTAACTAAAAGCAAAATCCCATGCACAACAGCAGACATTTTCGTTTCGGCACCCGCATTTGAATTGGCAGAGGTACGCACTACAACTGATGTCATTGGCAATCCCCCTAATAGAGAACTCACAATATTACCAATTCCTTGCGCTTTTAGCTCAACATTGGTATCTGTGTAGCGTTTGTGCTTGTCCATTCTATCGGCAGCTTCAATACACAATAAGGTTTCTATGGAAGCCACAACTGCAATCGTAGCCGCAACCACCCATACTTCTTTATTTCCGAATTGAGAAAAATCAGGAAACATAAAACTTGAGGTAAACTCCTCGAACGATTGTGGCACTGGTAATTTCACTAAATGCTCTCCTGTAATTGCTAAAGAACTTCCTGTGGCTATAAAAATTTGATTCAAAACAATACCTACAATTACAGCTATTAAAGCCGCAGGGATTAGCTTTAAATTCTTTAAAAATTCAATTTTATTCCAAATGATTAAAATGGCTAAAGAAACTAGAGCAACAATAACTGCCCCTAAATGAATATTCCCCAAAACAGAAAACAATTCCGAAAAAGTATTTTGACCATCAGGTTGCAAAAAAGCTAAATCGCCTTCATAATCTTTATCATAGCCAACCGCATGAGGAATTTGCTTTAAAACAATAATCACTCCGATCCCGGCTAACATACCTTCAATAACGTTATTGGGAAAATAATTAGAAATGGTTCCGGCTTTTAAAAACCCAAGCGCCATTTGAAATAATCCGGCAATGAATACCGCCAATAAAAAAGCTTCGAAACTACCTAAGGTGGTAATTGCCGATAAAACGATCGCTGTTAAACCAGCCGCTGGACCTGAAACTGAAAGGTGTGATTTACTTAAAAAACCAACTACAATCCCTCCTACTACTCCTGAAATAATTCCTGAGAATAAAGGCGCACCAGATGCTAATGCAATTCCTAAACACAATGGTAATGCTACCAAAAAAACCACTAATCCAGCAGGAATATCTGAACTAAGGCTGCCAAAAATATTTATTTTTTTTGTCATATCCGTTAAATTTAAAACAATAGTATAGCATAGACAAAAGGCCTATGATTTGAATTTTATGTTTTAAACTTGTTCGGGCGGTAAAAGGAAAATGGTTGAATTTACAGCGTAATGCTTTAATAGATAAGTGTCGTGAACTTCGAGCGAAGTTACTTCATCGTATAGAGGTAAAAGTTTGTATTTACTGATTACAAATGCCGATTTGATTTCTTTTACTTCTTTTGAATGTTCTTCTTCTTCCGTAATATTATAAGTAAATGCTGTATCATTTCTCTCATTGATTATACAAACGATAATCGTAGAAAATTGAAACAGGATAAAAACCCCTAATACTATTTTGGTGAAAAATTTCATGCTGCAAAAATATTACTTTAAAACCAATTATCAAAAGACTTAACATTTTCTTATCAGAAAAAAAGCTCTGATTTTTCAATCAAAGCTTTTGTTTTATTTTATTCTTTCATACTGACAACACGCATGAAGCTTTTCATAATCCGCTTCTGTTGCCTTTACATTCTTAGTATCATGCCCTACTTTTGCAATAGCCTTTTCGACATCATTCACACTACATTTTTCTTCATTCAGAATCAAATGCAAAGTAGTATCATCTGCATGCCAAGCTGCACTTTTTACTCCGCCAACAGAAAATGCTGCTTTTTCAATACGCTTTTTACACATCTCACAATTACCATTGACTTCAACATTGTACTTGGCATTTTTATTCTTTTTTTCTTGTGCCAATGTTGTGAATCCAATCATCAACATTAAAACTAAAATTATATTTTTCATTGTAACTATTTTTATAGGCAATTGTCACTGCCGTCGTTATTAAACTATTTCACCTTAAATCGCAATCCTGCATAAAACATTTGTCCAAAAACAGGTGCATATATGATAGAACTATCAAAATTTGTTCCAAAAGGATTATCAGCACCTAAAATAGCTTTCCCTTGCGTATAGTTTCCCAAATTTTCTACTCCTGCATACATCTCAAAAGTAGAAGAAAAAGTTCTGGTAATTTGAGCATTCATTAAGACAAATGAAGGCGACAAGTTAGGCAGTCTGTTTTCAGCCGTATTCGTCAAGGTATTTGGAAGTTGTTGTTGTCCTATCCAGTTTAAAGTATAATCAAACTTCCATTGTTGTCCTTTTTCTTTAATATGCGTTTCAAATTCTAAATTAGTAAAAAACCGATGTTTTGCTTGTAAAGGGCGTTGAAAATTTCCACTATTGTATGTTGTATTTATATCATAGAGTTTATAGGCCGAACGAAAATTCAAATGCTTAATAATTTCAGTGTTAAATTCTACTTGCAAGCTGTTCGCAAATGAATTTCCTTTTAAATTATAAAAATCAACCTGTTGTGCCGATTGAAACAAATCAACCACCACTTGATTTTGAAAATCGGTTCTATAAAAATCTAACGAAACATCTGATTTCATTCCTAATAATTCAAATTTTTGAAGAAATCCAAACCCATAATTCCAGGCAATCTCAGGATTTAAACCGTATATTTTCCCTGAATTATCCAATACGTTAAAACTTCTCGAACTCCCAAAAAGGTTTTGATTTTCGGCAAAAATATTAGCCGATCGTTTACCTCTTCCTGCTGAAAAACGCAACACTCCATCTTTCCAAGGATTGTATCTCGCATGTAATCGAGGTGTTAAAAAGAAACCTAATCTGTTATGATAATCAACTCTTCCTCCCAATATGAAACTGAAATTATCATCATTATCATAGGTATACTCAAAAAACGCACCCAACGAATTATCTTTTCTACTCACATCGTTTCCGAAAACATATTCTTGGTATTCATCAGAAGTAAAATTCAACCCAGCGGCAAATTTGTTCATCGTATTATTCATAATCGAATTGAAAATCAGATTCGAATAAAAACTTTTTTGCTTGATATCATACGTTCGTAAACCAAAATAAGAGTCCTGATTGTGCATGGTATAAGCATTTTGAAAACCGATACTTTGATACGGCATATCCTTCCAGACATAACCGATTTTGGATGATAAATCAAAACGCTGAGTATTGATTTCAGAACCCCAATAGTTGGTTGTGAACTTATCTGTTTTAGGGTCAAAATCTACTTGACCTGATTGTTTTTCGTCATTCATGAATCGGAAATTCAAGAACCCAACCCATCCGGTATTGGGATTAGAATACTGCCAACGGTTCATCACATTGATCTGATTTCCCAAAGGATTGTCTAAAAACCCATCATCGTTCATGTCATTTTTAGTCACACGCATATTACCGTGCACTAACAAACTGGTTGACCATAAACTGTCAATCTTTTGTGTCAGATGTGTATTCAGTTCAAAACGAGAATCAGTTGAACCATAAGCATTCAGAAAGAAAGGAATTTCTTTAGATGGCTTCAATAATTCGGTGTTAATTTGACCCGAAATACTCTCAAAGCCATTAATTACGCTTCCTGCACCTTTAGTAATTTGAATACTTTCGACCCAAGTACCAGGAGTAAAGGACAATCCATGTGCTTGTGAAGCTCCACGAACAGAAGGAATATTTTCTTCTGAAATTAGCAAATATGGACTGGTAAGTCCTAACATTTTAATTTGCTTGGTACCGGTTAAGGCATCCGAAAAGTTAACGTCAATCGACGGATTGGTTTCAAAACTTTCGGCTAAGTTGCAACAAGCCGCTTTAAGCAATTCTTTGCTTGACAAGACAGTTGTATTGGTTGCTTTTATAAGTGATTTTTGTATTTTCCCTCGTTTGGCTTCTACTTTTACAGTTTGCAATGTATCTTGTGTAAAACCTTTAAATGAAAGGAAAACAACAAAAAACAGAAGTATATTTTTCATTGTATAAATAATTAATGTTTAAAAAATCGATTAGATTTCAAACACTAATTACGCGTAGAAAATGTATTGGGAATATAACTTATATAAAGGAGGCGTATTTGTTTCGCAATAAAAAGAAGGATTATTTTCAGTAACTACTCTTTCTTTTAATAGAATAGCATGGAAAAAATCAAACTCCTGAACGGGAATAAACGACGCTAAATCAAGTTGAAAATTTTTAACTAAAATATTCTCAGAAGTAGTTTTCTTGATTTCAACTTTATCATTAGAACAACAAGAATCATGAGTATTCTCGACTGCACAACAAGATTTAATACTTGCTGGTTTTTCCTCTACACAAGGTTCTTCAATTTTGTAATTAAAAGAAATTCCAGAGATTTTACCTTCACAATAATGCACATTAAAAGCCAACCCAACATTGGAAACCAATATTAGTACCGCTATAAGAATGTTTATGTGTTTTTTGAAACTCATGCTACAAAAGTACTCCTTTTTTGAAATAGAAAATATAAAATCTTGTTAATTGATTTCTACAATTTGCTCTAGATAAGGTATCTCGCAGGAAATGGCATAAACTTCTTCAATTTTATTTTTAAGTCCGAGTAACGCATTGGCTTCCCCATGCATTAGAAATATTTTCTCTGGTTTCGTACTTAATTGAGATAGCCACTGTATTAAATCTGCTTGATCTCCGTGTGCCGAAAGCCCTTCAATTTCAACAATTTGTGCCATAACTGGATAATAATTACCGTATAATTTGATTTCTTTTTCGCCATCTAAAAGTTTTCGACCGCGGGTCCCTTCAGCTTGATAACCCACCATCACTACTGTATTTTTGGAGTCGATAATATAACGTTCTAAATAACTCAAAACACGACCACCTGTCACCATTCCACTTGCAGCAATAACTACTTTTTGTTGGTCGTTAGAAATGGTTTTCATTGTATCTTCATAATCGGTAATTAACTGAAACATATCGCACATGGCTTCACATTCATTTAAGTCAAGCTTATGCCAAGTACGGTTTTCGGTAAATAAATCGATTACTTTAATTCCCATCGGAGTATCGATGATGTATGGAATTTCCGGAATTCGACCAGCAGTTTTCAACTTCCAAATCAAATACATAATTGCTTGCGCTCTTTCCACTGCAAAACTCGGAATGATTACATTTCCTCCACGGGCAAAGGTTTCGTTTATAAACGTTTCCAAATCTTCCATTGGATCACTATCGGGATGCAAACGATCTCCGTAGGTACTTTCCAGAAAAACATAATCGGCAACTTTTGGTTTCACAGGCTCAAACAACAAATCATCATTATCTCTTCCTAAATCACCTGAAAAAACTAAGATTTTACCTTCCAATTTAAGTTCAATGGAACAGGCCCCCAGAATATGTCCAGCATAAAAAAAACGGGCTGAAATTTCAGCATCTACATCGAAAGCTTTATCCAATTGGATGACTCTAAAAAACGGCATTACTTTTTGAGCATCTTCCACAGTATACAAAGGTTCGGCGGGATTGTGTTTCGAATAATGTTCGCGGTTGGCTTTTTCAGCCTCTTCTTCTTGAATTTTTGCTGAGTCTAATAAAATCAATCTCGAAATGGATTTAGTTGGACTTGTACAGTAGATTTTACCTTCGAAACCTTCTTTTACTAACCTTGCCAGCCAACCACAATGATCCAAATGCCCATGAGTTAGCAACACACAATCAATTGAAGAAGGCAACACTGAAAGAGGTTCCCAATTGAGCTGACGGGTCTCTTTAGTGCCTTGGAACAAACCACAATCAATTAAAATTCGGATTCCGTTAGATTCTATCAATGTTTTGGAACCAGTTACTGTTCCTGCTGCGCCTAAAAACTGAATTTTCATTGCTTTCTCTTTTAATTACACAATTCTGAAACTTCTATTTGAATATTCTTGATTCGTTCTTCACTTACTCCAATAAACGATAAACTATCACTGTTCTCATTCAATTGTTTTACGGTGATAATATCTTGTTCGAGTAACTCTTTTTTTTCTTCAATAGTCAAACTCATTAAGCAGGTTATGGGATATAAATGCGCTTTATGTATTTTATTTCGCAAACTATTTTCTTTGGGAAAATCCCAACTTAACAATTCAATTCCTGAACAGGTTGCGAATTGAACAGCATCTTCTGAAAATCTATTATTCGTCACAATTAAACAAGAAGTAATCACATCTTTTTCAGTAAAAACAGAATGCTTTTCAGTTTGTAAATCATTAAATCGCGACAAAATATACATGGGAATTTTTACATCAGAAATAATATCTCGATTGGAATGAAATTTACATTCAATCATTTTGATTGTATTCTTTTTCTGAACCACCAAATCAACTTCATGTGTTACGCATTTTCCTTGTAAATTGAGATTAATCTTAGTGTGATAGCCTTCTTCTCTAAACAAAAAAGAAACATATTTTTCAAAGTAAAATCCAGCTGGACCAAGCAATTCTAGTGCTGATCTTAAATTGTATCGAGCAGCATTGGCATTTGATTCATTTTTTAATAATTCGAAAGCAAGTGTGTAAATTTTTTTAGTTGAAATCCCGTCATACAATTGATTCACAATTTGACTAAGAACATAATCAACTTGTTTTTCATTTGCTCCTGATCTTAAAAGTGAATCGCGTAGTTTTGTCTCATTAAAATTGACAAAATCACCCAAATATTCTACCACCTTCATCTTTAACAGACTTATTTCTATAAAGATACGGAAATTTATGCAGTTTTCTTTTGGTAGTAAAAAGCTGGAATAAATAATAGTAGAAAAATAGGCTGAATTAAAAACCTACGAACATAGAAAAGTATCATTTTTTGACTTTCATCCGAATAATTTAAAAGCAAAAACATTGAAAAAAGCAAAACAATCATAAACAACAGCAACAAAGAGCCAGAGAACTTAATTATCGAAATATCATCAAAAATCACATACAAAATGAGCACCGAAATGACTGAATTTAGTGTGAAGCGAAAAATCAAATTCAAATAAAACAAAAACGAATCGAATTGAGGATAAGGCAAGTCAGAATATTCCGCTTTAAAATACCCAATAAAAGGATCATAGAACAAGGTGTTCTCAAGAGCTCTTACTACTATTAGTAAGCCAATTAAAAAAAGAACAACTACTATTTTAACACTTTTACTTTGAAGCATAACTTGAAAATTTATTAACCCAAATTACCCACA
The DNA here is from genome assembly GCA_040385625.1 of Bacteroidota bacterium. Lineage (GTDB taxonomy): Bacteria > Bacteroidota > Bacteroidia > Flavobacteriales > Flavobacteriaceae > Flavobacterium. The sequence goes on along the minus strand of JAZKHA010000005.1, from coordinate 50,392 downwards.
ATAGAAATACAATACCGTAAATAATCAACGGAAACAAAACCCCGTGTAATAAGTGTTCTTGGTTGGGAAAATGACACACTAAAACTGTCAGAAAAATAATTCGGAACACATTTAAAATGTAAATCAATAGACTTCCACCAAAAATATAGAGTAAAGTTACTTTTAATTTTCCAGAGAAAGCTACGATAAAAGCAATAAAAAGTATAATTACACTAATAGCATTACAGCCTTCTATGATTCGAGCCGTGAACTTCCCTTTATACATAATTTGGTAATGCAAAAGTTTCTTTACGGTAGTAATGTCAACTCCAAACAGATTTGATATTTTTTGTGTTAAATAAGCAACGTTGGAAGTAATTTCGTCAACTGTTCCCTCTCCAAAATACAATAGGTATGTCTTATACAACACAGTCAACACCAAATACGACAAAAAGAATTTGCCTAAAAACAAAAGAAATGGTTTGTATTGTTGGAAATAATTATTCAAAGTTCATTTTTTAACAAATTTATATAAAAATTGAAATCTCCGTTGGTTACTTTTGCATAAAAATCAAATAAAATGACATTTGAAGCATTACAACCCAAGGTTACTGAAATAATTAATTCTCCTTTAACTAGAGATGAGAAACTTTTAAATATCTGCCAATTGTTACAAGACAACATAAGTTATTACAATTGGGTAGGTTTTTATTTTGCCAATCATGAAGCCAAAACGTTACATTTAGGTCCTTATGTAGGAGCCGAAACCGACCATACTGTAATTCCGTTTGGGAAAGGCATATGCGGACAAGTGGCAGAATCGAATAATAATTTTGTAGTGCCGGATGTTGCAGCACAAGACAACTACATCGCTTGCAGCTTTACTGTTAAATCGGAAATTGTGGTTCCTTTGTTTGTAAATAGTGTGAATATTGGGCAAATTGATATTGACAGTCATGTAATTGACCCATTTACAGAAGCCGATGAACGTTTCCTTGAATTTGTAAATCAGGAAGTGGCAACGTTATTCTAAGAAAAAAACTCTTCATTTACCAATCCGTTACTTTCCAGTTTTGTAACGGATTTTTTGTTTTCATTAACTTACTTCTGATTTATATTCATTAATTTTGTTTAACTTTAGTTTAATTTAATTAAACAAAAATAATGTTCGCAACTCAAAAAATAGAATTAAGCATTCTCGCTATCGATCGAATTATTGAGATGGCTTGGGAAGATCGAACTCCGTTTGAGGCTATTAAATTTCAATTTGGTTTAGCTGAAGCAGATGTAAAAGTATTGATGAAAAAAGAACTAAAATTTTCAAGCTACAAACTTTGGCGAAAACGTGTTGAAAATTGCAACACAAAGCATACTGCAAAACGTATCGAAGAAATTAACCGATTCAAGTGTAAGTTACAGCGTAACATTTCCAACAATAAACTATCCAAACGACGATGAAAACATTTCTATTTGCAGGAGCCTCTAGTCTAATTGCGCAAGAAACCGCAAAATTATTACACATAAAAGGCCATAAAGTGATTGGCTTAAGCACTAAACCTAAAACGTTTGATTATGATCATTTTTATCAAATTGAAAGTTATGCTTTTGGAAATTTTCCAGAGTTTGAAGAAGCTATTCATGGCTTGGTTTATTTTCCAGGTACGATAAATTTAAAACCATTTCATCGCTTAAAACCCGAAGAGTTTACAACTGATTTTTCTATAAATACACTAGGAGCAGTTGCATTTACCCAAAGTTATCTAAACAATTTAAAAAGTACTGAAAGTAGCTCAATCGTTTTCATAAGCACTGTAGCAGTTGGTATAGGCTTACCATTCCATACTTCAATTGCCTTAGCAAAAGGAGCTATTGAAGGGTTAACCAAAGCTTTGGCAGCAGAATATGCTCCAGCCATTAGAGTAAATTGTGTAGCTCCTTCCTTAGTGAATACCCCATTGGGAGAAAAATTTTTGAGTACTCCCGACAAAATAGAATTGATGCAAAAAAGAAACCCAATGAATAAAGTGGGAACTGCTTTGGATATTGCCAATGCCATTTCTTTTTTACTAAATGAAGAATCAGGTTGGGTAACCGGACAAATTGTTGCGGTTGATGGCGGAATGAGTACTATAAAAAACGGATAAATAGTTCAAAAATATTCCATATATCATATAATATCAAAAACCTAGCTAATTAATTTTTGTCGTCTAACGTAAACTCACAAAAATGAAAATTCTACTAACAGGTGCAAATGGGTACGTAGGAAGACGATTACTTCCTGAATTATTGGAGCAAGGACACGAAGTAGTTTGCTGTGTACGTGATAAAAACAGATTAGGATTGGATCCCCTTACGATGTCACGAATTTCAGTCTGGGAAGTCGATTTTTTGAATGAAGTTGAATTTACCAATTGTCCTAAAGAAATAGACATTGCCTATTTCTTAATCCATTCGATGACCAGTTCTACGGAATCGTTCGATACAATGGAAGCCACAGCAGCTCAAAATTTCAATTCCTATGCTACCCATATGAATATCAAACAAGTCATTTATTTGAGCGGTATTGTAAATGACCCCAAGCTTTCCAAACACATGCTTTCTAGAACTAATGTTGAAAAAATCCTAAAAACAGGCACTTCGCGACTAACCGTTTTAAAAGCAGGTATTATTGTAGGTTCAGGGAGTTCTTCTTTCGAAATTATTAGAGATTTATGTGAAAAACTCCCAATAATGGTCACGCCAAAATGGGTGTTAACCAAAACCCAACCCATTGCCATCCGAGATGTCATTCAATATTTGATTTGCGTTCAAAACAGACCCGAATGTTTGAATGAATCGTTCGATATTGGTGGACCAAACATCATTACCTACAAACAAATGATGCAATTATACGCCAAAACCCGAGGAATTCGATTAGCCATTTTCACCCTTCCCTTTATGACTCCTAAGCTTTCATCATATTGGTTGTATTTTGTTACCTCTACTTCCTATAAACTTGCCATGAATTTGGTTGACAGTATGAAAGTAGAAGTTATATGCAACGAGAATCGTTTGCAAAAAATTCTACACATCAAACCTATATCCTATGTTGATGCCATTAAATTAGCTTTTGAAAAAATTGAACAAAATTTAGTCATTTCCAGTTGGAAAGACAGTTTATCCAGTAGCCGATTTAAAAACAACCTCTCCAACTATATTCAAGTCCCTAATTTTGGATGCTTGAAAGATTATAAAAAAATTAAAATTACAGATGTACCTCAAGTACTCGATAATATATGGTCCATTGGCGGTGAAAAAGGCTGGTATTATGGCAATTGGATGTGGCAATTACGAGGATTTATCGATAAGTTCTTTGGCGGAGTTGGTTTACGGCGCGGCAGAACAAACCCAATACATCTAGACAATGGAGATTCTCTCGATTTCTGGAGGGTTTTACTAGCTGACAAAAAAGAGAAACGGTTACTACTTTTTGCCGAAATGCGTCTCCCTGGTGAAGCTTGGTTAGAATTCAAAATAGATGACAACAATGTACTTCATCAAATTGCGACATTCAGACCTATTGGAGTATTAGGTCGGTTGTATTGGTACACTATGATTCCATTTCATATTTTCATATTCTCAGGAATGATTAAAAATATAGCGAATCACAAATAAATTATTGTATTTTAGAAAATAAAATGTATTTTTGCACTCGAATTGGAGAAACACTTCAATCTACATAATAATGATTTAAATAATATTAGCATGTATTTAACTAAAGAAACAAAAGCTGAAATCTTCGCTCAACACGGAGGAAAAGCTGAAAACACTGGTTCTGCTGAAGGGCAAATCGCTTTATTCACATTCAGAATCAACCACTTAACTGAGCACTTAAAAAAGAATCGTCACGATTACAACACTGAGCGTTCGTTAGTGAAATTAGTAGGTAAAAGAAGAAGTCTTCTTGACTACTTAAAGAAAACGGAAATCAATAGATACCGTGAGATTATCAAAGTATTGGGTATTAGAAAATAATCAATATAAAAAAGAGGTGCCTACGCGCCTCTTTTTATTTTATATTTTGTCGAGAAAAAGTTTGGTTTTTCATTGGGTTTACACAACAACTACACACAACAACTACAACACAACTAAACCCGTTGTATAACCGAAAAAGGAAAATTTATGATTCCACAATTATTTGTAGAAAAAATCGATTTAGGTGATGGCAGAAGCATCACAATCGAGACAGGACGTTTGGCCAAACAAGCTGATGGTTCTGTAGTAGTAAGAATTGGAAAAACTGTTATTTTAGGAACAGTAGTATCCGCAAGAAAAGCAAGTCCAGGTATCGACTTTTTACCATTAACGGTAGATTATCGTGAAAAATTTGCTGCAGCAGGTCGTTTCCCTGGAGGTTTCTTCAAAAGAGAAGCACGTCCAAGCGATAGCGAAGTATTAACTATGAGATTAGTAGACCGTGTTTTACGTCCACTTTTCCCAAATGATTACCATGCAGAAGTTCAAGTTATGATTCAGTTAATGTCTCATGATGATGAAGTGATGCCAGATGCTTTAGCTGGTTTAGCTGCTTCGGCTGCATTGGCTTTATCTGACATCCCTTTTGAAACTTTAATTTCAGAAGCTAGAGTTGGAAGAATTGATGGTAAATTCATCATCAACCCATCTCGTGCACAATTAGAATTGTCTGATATTGACATGATGATTGGAGCTTCAACAGATTCTATCGCAATGGTAGAAGGTGAAATGAAAGAAATTTCAGAAAAAGAAATGGTGGAAGCCATTAAATTTGCGCACGAACACATTAAAGTACAAATTGCAGCTCAAGAAAGATTGGCTGCTGCTTTTGGAAAAAAAGAAGTTCGTACTTACGAAAAAGAAAAATCTGACGAGGCTATTTACGCAAAAGTAAAAGCAGCGGCTTATGATAAAATTTACAACATTGCTAAAGTTGGTTCTGCTAAGCACGAACGTTCAGCTGCATTTGATGCTGTAAAAGAAGAAGTAAAAGCATTATTCACTGAAGAAGAATTGGCAGAAAATGGAGATTTAGTTTCTAAATATTTCTACAAAACCAATAAAGAAGCAGTTCGTAATGTAACTTTAGATTTAGGAACACGTTTAGACGGAAGAAAAACTACAGAAATCAGACCTATTTGGTGTGAAGTAGATTACTTACCATCGGTTCACGGTTCTGCATTGTTTACACGTGGAGAAACTCAAGCTTTGGCTACTGCAACTTTAGGAACTTCTAGAGAAGCAAACCAAATTGATTCGCCATCGGAACAAGGTGAAGAAAAATTCTATTTACACTATAATTTCCCACCATTTTCAACAGGAGAAGCTCGTCCGTTAAGAGGAACTTCAAGAAGAGAAGTTGGTCACGGAAACTTAGCGCAAAGAGCTTTGAAAAACATGATTCCTGCTGAAAATCCTTATACAATCAGAATTGTTTCTGAAGTATTAGAATCGAACGGTTCGTCTTCAATGGCAACTGTTTGTGCTGGAACATTAGCATTAATGGATGCTGGAGTTCAAATGATTCGCCCAGTTTCAGGAATTGCAATGGGATTGATTACTGACGGAGAACGTTTCGCTGTATTGTCTGATATTTTAGGTGATGAAGATCATTTAGGAGATATGGACTTTAAAGTAACTGGAACTTCAGAAGGAATTACTGCTTGTCAAATGGACATCAAAATTGACGGATTGAAATATGAAATCATGGAGCAAGCTTTAGCTCAAGCTCGTGATGGACGTTTACATATCTTAGGTAAATTAACCGAAACATTAGCACAACCAAATGCAGATGTTAAAGTTCATGCTCCAAAAATTATTATGAGAACTATTCCTGGCGCCTTTATTGGTGCATTAATCGGACCTGGTGGAAAAGTAATTCAAGAATTACAAAAAGCTACTGGAACTACTATCGTTATTAATGAAGTAGACGAACAAGGAGTAGTTGAAATTTTAGGAACTGATCCAGACGGAATTGCAGCGGTATTAGCTAAAATTGATTCTATCATTTTCAAACCAACAATGGGAGAATCATACGAAGTTAAAGTAATCAAAATGCTTGATTTTGGAGCCGTAGTAGAGTATACTTCAGCACCAGGAAATGAAGTATTACTTCACGTATCAGAACTTGCTTGGGAACGTACTGAAAACGTTGCTGATGTAGTAAATATGGGAGACGTATTTATGGTAAAATACTTAGGTGTTGACCCTAAAACACGTAAAGAGAAAGTGTCTAAAAAAGCGCTTGTCCCTCGCCCTCCTCGTGAAGAGAAAAAAGAAAATCCTCAAGGTTAATTTATAATTAATTAATTCAATAGGTTGAACCCGTTTCCAATAGGAAGCGGGTTTTTTTATTCTATTATTTTATTTTTTTTTAAATATTTTCTGTTAACTTGTAACTTTTTTGTAACTCGTTACGTATAACCATCTCACACACTTAAAATTTAAGGAGAAACTACATGAGACAACTTAAAATTACAAAGCAGGTAACCAATCGTGAAACTGCATCGTTAGATAAGTATTTACAAGAAATTGGAAAAGTTGACCTTATTACAGCTGATGAAGAAGTAGAATTAGCACAACGTATTAAGGCTGGAGACCAACGTGCTTTGGAAAAATTAACAAAAGCCAATTTACGTTTCGTTGTTTCGGTAGCCAAACAATACCAAAATCAAGGATTAACCCTTCCCGATTTGATTAATGAAGGAAATTTAGGTTTGATTAAAGCGGCACAACGTTTTGATGAAACTCGTGGTTTCAAATTCATTTCGTACGCTGTTTGGTGGATTCGTCAATCTATCTTACAAGCACTAGCTGAGCAATCACGTATTGTACGTTTGCCTTTAAACAAAATTGGTTCGATTAACAAAATCAATAAAATGTACGCCTTATTAGAGCAATCTAACGAGCGTGCTCCATCAGCTGAAGAAATTGCAGCTGAACTTGATATGACGGTAAATGATGTAAAAGAGTCAATGAAAAACTCTGGTCGTCACTTATCTATGGATGCTCCTTTAGTAGAAGGGGAAGATTCTAACTTATACGACGTATTACGTTCGGGTGAATCACCAAATCCTGATAGAGAATTAATTCACGAATCGTTACGTACTGAAATCGAACGTTCGTTAGAAACATTAACGCCTCGTGAGGCTGATGTAGTTCGTTTGTACTTCGGTTTAGGTGACCAACATCCAATGACATTAGAAGAAATCGGAGAAACTTTTGATTTGACCCGCGAACGTGTTCGTCAAATTAAAGAAAAAGCAATCCGCAGATTAAAACATACTTCAAGAAGTAAAATCTTGAAAACTTATTTAGGTTAATCCTGAGACAGCAACAACAGTCTTATGACTGTTCGTTTTTTGATTGATGATTGAAACTCCGGCTGATTACCGGAGTTTTACTTTTTCAGTAAAACCCAGGTCTGTTCGAGCTTTGCTCTCGGGTTTAGCTCAGTCCTTTAATTATTAAAACTACGGCTGATTTAGCTTCGCTCTGTTCGGCTTCGCCTCGAGTCCGGAGTTTTACTTTTTAATCACTTATTGTTTCAAACTTTTAAACTTAAAGTTATCTTTGCAGCAACAACACAACAATTTTCTTCAAAAATGAAAAATACACTTATTGCCCCGTCTGTACTTGCTGCAGATTTTGCCAACTTACAACGCGACATCGAAATGATTAACGCCAGTGAGGCCGATTGGTTTCACATTGATGTAATGGATGGACATTTCGTTCCCAACATCTCTTACGGAATGCCAGTTATTGAAGCAATCAAAAAACACGCAACAAAACCACTTGATGTACATTTGATGATTGAACAACCAGAAAGATACATTGATACTTTTGCAAAGATTGGTGCCGACATCATCACAGTTCACTATGAAGCTACGGTTCATTTACACCGCACACTTACACAAATCAAAAATGCAGGTTGTAAAGCTGGCGTAGTATTAAATTTATCTACTCCAGTATCTGTTTTAGAAGATATACTTCCTGAGTGCTATATGGTCTTGATTATGTCGATTAACCCAGGTTTTGGCGGTCAGAAATTTGAGGAAATCACGTACCAAAAAGTACGTAAACTTCGTCAAATGATTACAGACCAAGGCTTAGACACTTTAATTGAAATTGACGGAGGTGTTACCAATAAAAATGCACAACAATTAGTAGAAGCCGGCGCCAATGTATTGGTTGCAGGAAGTTACGTTTTCAATGCTGAAAACCCTACACAAACCATTGCCGATTTGAAGAAACTAACTTCTTTATAAGACATAAAAAAAAGCGCTGAAATCAGCGCTTTTTTTTATTTAAAATTTTATGTTTCCTGCAATTTGTTGTAACACTATTTCAGAAATTTTAGCTTGAAATTTAGCATTACTATTCCTTGCTATGGCATTGACATAATTCTCTTGTGCATTCCTGAATTCAATGGTAGGAATAGTTCCAATTCTGAATTTATCCAAAGTGATTTCCAAATTTTTCTTAGCAATCGCTTCGTTGTTTTCTTCCAATTTAGCCAATTCCACATTTGTCAAATACGTTTGAAACGCCGAAGCCAATTGTGCATTCACACTCTGCTTTTGCTGTTCTGCCACTAAAGTAGAATTTTCTACTTGCAACTTGGCTATTTTTTCGTTTCTGTTTTGCGAAAAACCATTAAAAATAGGCATCGTAGCTGTCAGTCCGTAATTCAACCCCCGGCTGGAAGTCGCTGATGTAAATCCTAAACTACTTTCCGTTTCTACAAAAGTATAGCCTGTATTTAAGCGAACCGTTGGATATCGATTACCTTTTGTTTGTTTCAAATCCAATTCGGCTACTCTTTTATTGATTAAAGCCAATTGCAGTTGCAGATTTTGTTTTTCGGTCAATGATTGCAATTCAGACAACTGTAATTTATCATCTACAGTAACATCTTCTATGACTTGAAAATTCACCGCCAAATCTCTAGCCAAAAGTTCATTCAGACGGATTTTAGTAATTCCGAAAAGTTCCTTCTGTTTTAATAAAACTGATGTATCCGTATTCAAATCGACTTGTGCGTTCAACACTTCTAACTTTGCTGCTTTACCAATAGTGAATCGGTTTTCTGCAGTTTTCAATCGTTGTTTTGAAATTACAATCGTCGTATCTAATGCTTTAATCAATTGCTGTTGTTGCACTAAATCGTAATAGGTTGTCATCACGTCGCTCACTTTGGTCAGCATCATTAATTTCAACTGTACATCGCCTTGTTTTTCCAGCTCTTTTAACTGATCGTATCGGGCAAACATTTTCAAACCATCAAAAACTGTCCATCCTAAATTCACACCATATTCCAAACGGTTGTTCTTGGCATTATCCAATTCTCTTACGTCACCATTGGATTGAGTTTGTTTGGAATTTTGGATGCTATTATTCTTAGTTAACGAAGCATCAACTTGTGGAAGCATTCCGGCGTTTCCAATACTGTTATTTACTTTGTCGACACTTAATTCGTTAGTAACGATTTTGATATCGTAATTATTCTTTAAGGCAATTTGCACCGCTTGATCTACAGTCAAGACTTCCTGTGCCATTAGCTTAGGAATAAATACAATCAATACTATTTGAAACAAAAACTTCTTCATTAGATTATGCCTTTTCATATTGTTCAACATTATCAAATTCAGGACGGTGCTTTCTTTCTCTCGACCACATTAAATAGATAGCCGGGATTACAAATAACGTCAATGCCAACGAAAACAAGGTTCCTCCAACAATTACCACTCCCATTCCGATTCTACTAGTCGAAGCGGCACCCAAAGACATAGCAATTGGCAAAGCCCCTAAAGCAATCGCTAAACTGGTCATTAAAATTGGACGCAAACGAGATTCTGAAGCTTCAATAATTGCTTCATACTTAGACTTTCCTTTTTCTCTTAACTGGTTCGCAAATTCTACAATTAAAATTCCGTTTTTGGTTACTAAACCAATTAACATTACCGTTCCGATTTGACTGAAAATATTCCACGTTTGACCGAACAACCATAACGAAAATAAAGCTCCAGCGACCGCCATGGGTACCGTTAAAATAATAATAAACGGATCGATAAAACTTTCAAACTGTGCAGCAAGAATTAAAAAGATTAACAACAATGCCAATCCGAAAGCAAACGATGTATTCGAACTACTTTCTACAAAATCACGAGACTCACCGCTTAAATCGGTGGTAAAGGTTTCATCCAATACTTTTTCTTTAATACGTTCCATGGCTTCAATTCCGTCACCGATACTTTTGCCCGGAGCCAATCCAGCAGAAACTGTAGCCGACATATAACGGTTATTGTGATACAACTGCGGTGGACTGCTTTGTTCTTCCACGTGAACCAGATTATCCAATTGAATCAATTGTCCTTTATCACTTTTGACGAAAATAGAAGTCAAATCCATTGGTGCATTTCGGTCTTTTTTATCAAATTGCCCCATCACTTGGTATTGTTTTCCGTTCATCATAAAGTAACCAAAACGCTGACCACTTAATGAAAGCTGCAATGTTTGAGCTACATCAATTACTGAAACCCCCATACTTTGTGCCTTCTCTCTGTCGATCGTCACATATACTTCGGGTTTATTAAATTTTAAATTCACATCAGTATTTGAGAACGTGGGATCATTAGACACTTCGTCCATAAACAGCGGAATTTTTTCTTCCAACTTTTTAAAATTAGGCGCCTGAATTACGAACTGAACTGGCAAACCACCTCTTCTGTTTACGGCAATCGTTGGCGATTCGGACACGGATACTTTTGCTTCAGCGTATTGTTTTGTCCATTTCGTCAACTTTTCGGCAATGTCTTTTTGTGTTTTTTCTCTATCACCAGGTTGTACCAAAGCAATTCTGGCCATACCACTATTAACAGATGAAGAACCAAATCCAGGAGAAGTTACAATCAAACTTACTTTTTTCTCCGGAATCGAATCGTTGATTAATTCGGTTAAATCATTCATAAAACGATCCATGTAATCATAAGAAGCACCTTCGGGAGCTGTTACACGAGCACTCAGAAAACTTCTGTCATCATAAGGTGCTGTTTCTTTCTGAAGTACAGTAAAAAACATATATATCAATCCGAAACAAGCAATCAGAATAGGAAAACTCAACCATTTCTTCTTCATGAAACTCTTCAATGCTTCTGCATAACCAGCATTCATTTTTTCGAAATATGGTTCGGTTAGATTATAAAATTTTGATTTTTTCTGTTCGCCACCTTTCATCAAATAGGCATTCAACATTGGCGTCAGTGTTAGCGATACAAAAGCCGAAATCAATACGGCAGCACCAATCACTACTCCGAATTCCCTGAATAATCTTCCTACGAAACCTTCCAAGAAGATTACAGGTAAGAATACAGCTGCCAACGTAATTGAAATCGAAATTACTGCGAAGAAAATTTCGTTAGAACCTTTGATGGCCGCTTCAATAGGTGACATTCCCTCTTCTACTTTTTTGAAAATATTTTCGGTGACCACAATACCATCATCCACTACCAATCCGGTAGCCAACACAATAGCCAAAAGTGTCAATACATTCACAGAGAAACCACATAAATACATGATAAAAAACGTCGCAATCAACGAAACCGGAATATCAATCAGCGGTCGGAAGGCAATTGCCCAATCCCTGAAAAACAAGTAAATAATCAACACTACCAGAATTACTGAAAGCAATAAGGTTTCGGCAACTTCCAATACCGCTTTTTTAACGAAAACCGTATTATCAATAGCGATATTTAATTTGAAATCTTTCGGTAAGTCTTTTTGTAACTGATCGTATTGCTCGTAAAATTTCTCGGCGATATCCAGATAATTGGTTCCCGGCTGTGGAATGATTGCCATTCCAACCATAGGCTGACCCGAATCTGACAACTTTGTCTCTAGATTTTCCGCTTCTAAAGCGGCTTTCCCAATATCACTGAAACGTACAATTTTATCGCCTTCGGCTTTGATGATGATATTATTGAAACCTTCTTCCGTACCAATGTTTCCGATGGTTTTTACTGTCAACTCTGTATTGGCTCCTGTCAATTTTCCCGAAGGTAATTCTACATTTTGCTGATTCAAAGCGGCACGAACATCGGCAACCGTACATCCGTAAGAAGCCAATTTACTTGGATCAATCCACAAACGCATGGCGTATTTACGCATCCCCCAAATTTGCACACTACTCACTCCCGGAATGGTTTGCAAACGCTGAGAGAGTACGTTATCTGCATAATCTGTTAATTCCAATACATTTTTATTATCACTCTGAACGGTCATCGTAATAATAGGCTCTGAATCGGCATCAGCTTTAGAAACGACCGGAGGGGCATCAATATCTTGAGGCAAACTTCGAATCGCTTGTGACACTTTATCACGAACGTCATTCGCCGCTTCTTCCAGATTTTTATCTAAGTTAAATTCGATTGTGATGTTACTTCTTCCAGAACTACTTGAAGAAGAAATGTTTCGAATTCCATCAATGGAATTGACCGCTTTTTCTAACGGTTCGGTAATTTGTGATTCAATAATATCAGCATTCGCACCCGAATAATTCGTTTGCACCGAAATTTGTGCGGGATCAATGGAAGGGAATTCCCTAACGCCCAAAAACGTATACCCAATGATACCGAAAAGAATCAACATCAAGTTGAGTACAATCGTTAAAACAGGTCTTTTGATACTTAAAGTGGATAAACTCATAGCTATCTTACTTTATGTTAACTTTTACAGGAGTGTCGTCTTTCAACGTCATTACACCAGTTGTTAAAACGGTATCTCCCACTTTTAGGCCAGTAAGCACTAACACATCTTTTTCGGTTCTTGCTCCGGTTTCTACCATAATTTCTTTGGCTTTACCATTCATTGATACAAACACTTTTTTTCCGTTTTGTACTGGAATCAAAGCTTCCGTTGGCACCAGTAAAGCATCATTAATATTATCTAAAGGTAACGACACGTTGGCGAAAGTTCCCGGAATTAATTTTCCGTTTGAATTTTGCGCAATTGCTCGCATTTTTAATGTTCGTGTTGCTTCTTCAATTCCTGGTTCGATAGCATAAACTTTAGCTGAATACTTTTCTTTTGATCCAGAAGTGGTAAATGAAAGAGCCGAATTGACTTTCATTTGTGCAGCATATTTTTCAGGAATTGAAAACGTAATTTTCACTTGGCTTGTATTGACCAAATTCGCCACAACGGTTGTTGGTGTTACATAGGTTCCTTTGGAAATAGATCGCAATCCGATTTTGCCAGAAAATGGCGCTTTTACGGAAGTTTTAGCAATTTGTGCTTGAATTAGTTGGGTTTGTGCTTGCGCAGAACGGAAATCGGCACTAGCAATATCATATTCTTCCTGACTGATAGCTTCTTTTTGCAATAATAGCTTGGCTCTTCTTTCGTTTTCAGAAGCTAAAGTTTGCTTTGTTCTGGCTTGCGAAAGTTGGGCACGAAGTTCCAAATCGTTAATTTTAAACAATTGCTGTCCTTTAGAAACGTAGCTTCCTTCCTGAAAGTTAATACTCTCTACCATTCCGGAAACTTCACTTCGTACTTCAATTTGTTCATTGGCTTCTATAGAACCCGAAAGTGATAAATTATCAGAGAAAACTTGTGGCTTAAGAACAATTCCGGAAACTTTTGAAGGCTTTTTATCTCCGCCACCGTTTTTACCCTTTCCGTTTTCTTCGTCTTTAGAGTTATTAGCCGATATTCTGTAGAAAATCAGTCCGCCTAAAACTAGGGCTAATAGCAGATAAATTGTATTTTTAAATTTCATAGTGAAGTTAAGTTAATGAATCTGTAGGATTATATAACAAAACTACTTGATATTCTTCACTTCTCTAAACGATTAATTTTTATTTAACATTAATTTAGAGGTTTATCAAATTTATAATTTAGCTTCATTTCAAGTTGTTAGCAGCGTATTACGAAGACTTTTAACAACTCAAAAATGATTCTCATTATAGTTAATCATCTCTTTAACTTTTAAATAAATTTCAGGGAATTGTGCTTTAAATTCTTGTGGTGTTTCAAAAAAATGTTCAAGAATAACGGCTAAAAACTCAAACTGATTAGTATAAGCATATATTCTAAAATATTCTGAATTGATTAATTTTTCTCTATTGACAGGATCATTCACATCTCTTTGTATTTGATTGTACATCCTTGAAAAAATTATAGCACTTGCGTCTTCACTTTTCAATCCGTGAAAATGCAAAACGTGTGCAAATTCGTGAATACCTAAATTTAAATTATCGTTTGTAATTCCGAAACCTTCTTTAAAATCTTGCCACGAAAATACAATTGCTCGCATTCTTGGATTAAATTCACCTTTGTGATAAGTTTCTCCGATTGTAGAATAATATTCTTCTGGATAAACTATTATTTTATCAATATTCGAATACAAATAGTTACGCATACCAAAAGTTAGCATAACAGATGTTGAAGCAATTAAAACCTTAACTTCGTCGGTAATTATGAATTTTTCTTGTCCAATAAATTCATATTTGTTTATGAAAGTTGCCACCCTATGCTCAAAATACCTTTTTTTATTATCGGGAAGAGTTTTATAATAATGAAATTGCTTGTTTAAAACATACGATTGATCAGTAGATAACGTTTTTATACTTGGATAAAAATGAACATAAAAAGGCTTATTGAATAACAAGCCGTAATTATCTTCCGCCACAGTATAAACAAAAGCGACTAAAAGCGTTACTGCAGGAATAAATAAAATTAATAAAAGAATTATCATGAATAGTTGCTCTCTCTTTTGTAGCTAAGAGTAAAGTTATTGTGACCGCGAAGGGATTCGAACCCCCAACCCTCAGAGCCGAAATCTGATATTCTATCCAGTTGAACTACGCAGCCTTTTATAGATGGTTAGACTTCTTAGAAAATTAGACCTTACAAATATTAACATCTAAGAAGTCTAATTTTCTAAGTCAATCTAAGTGGTCTAAACTAAAAGTTTTTTAACAATCGCGGAAATGGTTTTTCCCTCAGCTTGACCTCCAATTTGGGCAGATGCCAATCCCATCACTTTTCCCATTGAAGCAATTCCTGATGCTCCAGTTTCAGCAATAATTTTAGCCACAATAGCCTCTACTTCTGCTTCTGACAATTGCGCTGGCAAGAACTTTTCAATCACTGCAATTTGAGCTAATTCAGGTTCAGCCAAATCGGGACGGTTTTGGGTTGTAAAAATTTCAGCGCTGTCTTTACGCATTTTTACTAGTTTTTGTAATATTTTTATTTCATCTGCTTCGGTAAGTTCTTCTTTACTTCCTGAAGCCGTTGAAGCTAATAACAATTCTGATTTGATGGCTCTTAATGCTTCTAATGCAACAGTATCTTTAGCTCGCATTGCATTTTTCATTTCGTCCATTATTTGTGCTGATAAACTCATAATGATTTAGTTTTTAATTATTTCACTTTGACATCCCGAACCTTCGGAACATTGTGACATTTTAATGAAGTGCGAAGTTAAAAAAATAACCCGAAAAATCGTTAGAAATTTCGGGTTACAATAGTTTGGTTTGATTTAATTAATCAACATTATCATGTAAGAAAGAGTTGTTAGAACGTAACTGAACATCATCGTTACTATCAATCCCTAAAGACAATCTAGATCGGTTATCACCAAGAGGATTATTTGTTACATCAATCCCCATACGCTTGTATGCAGGCACTTTTTCAAATTCGTCAACACGCGCTGCGTTATTGTGAAATTTATAGTTGAATTCTTTCATTTTACGACGACGCTCTTCTGCTCTTAATTTCAAAGACTCCTCAATAGACATTTCTGTCGGAGAAATTGATTCGTTAGCAAATGAACTTGGCGTAAATCCAGTCTCCACTTGTTTCATTGTAATATTCAATTCTTCAGGTGTTTTCTCAACAATTGGTTCTTCTTTTTTAGCTTGAACAAATTGATTTTCCAACTCCATATATTCTTCCAATGAATGCTTAATTACTCCATTTTGAGTAACCTCTGTTACAGGAACAAATTCAACTGCTTCATTTACTTTAATATCTTTGATTTCGTTTGTTAAATCAAAAATCAATCTGTCAGCATTAATAGTAGGTTCTACTGTTTTTGCAATTGGCAAATCGAAAGAGAAAGTAATTTGCTCAGGCTCAGCTACTACAAATTGAGGTTCAATTACTTCAATTTCTTTAACTTCAGGAGCGGTAAAATAAAACTCATTCTCCTTGATTTCTTTCGCTGAAACGATTTCAAAAGTCACATCTAAATTTTTAATAAATTCTGATGTTGGCACTAAATCCATTGTAAAAACAGGCTCTTGAACTACAGGTGCTTCTTCTAACGAAAAAACCACCTTTTCTTCAACTATTGGAGTGGAAGGTATTACAGCAACTGGTTGATTTGTTATTTTTGAAGAAAAATCAAACCCTTGCGCTTCAAACTTTTGTGTTAAATTTTGAACTAATTTTTGTTCATCTTCTAAAGCGTGAATAATTTTTCTAGGCTCAGTATTTACAATTTCTGCTTGTTGCTCTACGCAAAAACCAGTAGCAATAATAGTTACCGCAATTTTATCACCAAGCGTTTCATCTTCACCAACACCCATGATGATGTTTGCGTTATGTCCAGCTTCTGTTTGGATATAATCATTGATCTCTCCAATCTCGTCGATAGTAATTTCGCTAGAACCTGAAACGATAAGCAACAAAACGTTTTTAGCACCAGTGATTTTATTATCATTTAAAAGTGGTGAATCTAAAGCTGATACGATAGCATCTTTTGCTCTTTCTTCTCCTTCAGCCATTGAAGAACCCATAATAGCTGTACCGCTATTAGAAAGAACTGTTTTAGCATCTTTTAAATCGATATTTTGAGTGTAGTGATGTGTAATTACTTCGGCAATACCACGAGATGCCGTTGCTAAAACTTCATCAGCTTTTGAGAAACCAGCTTTGAAGCCAAGATTTCCATACACTTCTCTTAATTTATTGTTATTGATTACAATTAAGGAATCAACTTGTTTTCTTAATTTTTCAACCCCAAGTAAAGCTTGCTCACCACGAATTTTCCCTTCAAACTGGAACGGAATAGTTACAATACCAACAGTTAGAATATCTCTTTCTTTAGCTAATTGAGCGATAACTGGCGCAGCACCTGTACCGGTACCACCACCCATACCAGCAGTAATAAATACCATTTTGGTATTACTGTCTAGCATTTTTTCGATATCCTCAATACTTTCCAAAGCCGATTGTTGACCTACATCTGGATTTGCTCCTGCTCCTAATCCTTCGGTTAAGTTGACACCCAACTGAATTTTATTAGGCACTGGACTGTTTTGTAATGCCTGAGAATCAGTATTACAAACGATGAAATCTACCCCTTTGATTCCTTGTTTAAACATGTGATTGATGGCATTACTACCACCGCCACCTACTCCGATAACTTTTATCACATTAGACTGGTTTTTAGGCAAGTCGAATGAAATGCTTCCAAATTCTGAGTTGCTTTCCATACTATTTGGTTTTTTTTGTTTGTGTATTATTATTGACGCTACTGAAATTACTCAGCGTTGTCTAGAAAATCTTTTATTTTATCTATGTACTTATCAAAAAACGATTTACGAATCGTTTTCTCGGTTGTTTTAGAATCAGCTTGTTGTACTTCTTCTAAAACGCGCTGTGCCTCTTGCTGGATGATTTGTTGCTCTTCCACCGTTGGTTTTTGCACCAACACCGGCTCAGGTATATAATTGTCCTGAGGCACCGCACTAGCCGTATTGTTACGAGCACTATTCATCACCAATCCTACTGCTGTAGCATATAACGGGCTTGAAATCTCTTCATTAGAATTTCCAGCCAAATGTTCGTTAGGATAACCTATACGAGTATCCATTCCGGTGATGTACTCCACCAATTGTTTGATATGTTGCAATTGAGAACCTCCACCCGTTAACACAATTCCTGCAATTAACTTTTTACGCGGATCTTCATGACCATAGGCTTTAATTTCAGTATACACTTGCTCAATAATTTCAACTACACGAGCGTGAATTATTTTTGACAAGTTTTTTAACGAAATTTCCTTTGGATCACGACCACGTAAACCTGGAATAGACACAATTTCATTGTCTTTGTTTTCACCTGGCCAAGCCGAACCAAATTTCACTTTCAGTAATTCTGCTTGCTTTTCAATGATAGAGCATCCCTCTTTAATATCTTCAGTAATTACATTTCCTCCGAAAGGAACTACTGCCGTATGACGAATGATTCCGTCTTTGAAAATCGCTAAATCAGTTGTTCCACCACCTATATCAATTAAGGCAACTCCAGCTTCTTTTTCCTCTTGGCTTAAAACCGCATCGGCAGAAGCTAATGGCTCCAGTGTTAATCCAGATAAATCTAAACCAGCACTTTTAATACATCTTCCTACATTACGAATAGAAGAAGCTTGACCCACAACAACATGGAAACTGCTTTCTAAACGTCCACCATACATTCCGATTGGTTCTTTTATTTCCGACTGACCATCAATTTTAAATTCTTGAGGTAAAACATGAATAATTTCTTCTCCTGGAAGCATGGCCAATTTTTGCACTTGGCCTATAAGAACGTCGATATCTTTTTCACTAATAACTTCTTCAGCATTAGGTCTAGAAATATAATCGCTGTGTTGAATACTGCGAATGTGCTGCCCAGCAATGCCGACCACCACATCTTTAATTTTATATCCAGAATCTTCTTCCGCCAAAGCAATTGCTTCTTGTATAGATTGAATGGTTTGAGTAATATTATTTACAACACCTCTTGCCACACCGAGACTTTTAGACTTTCCTACGCCTAAAATTTCAAGCTTCCCATATTCATTTTTCTTGCCTATCATCGCAACGATTTTGGTCGTTCCGATATCAAGTCCTACTGCTATATTCTCTCTTTCCATACTCAATTATTTAGTACAAACCACTTGTTTGGTAAACTTTAAATTGATCGTTTTATACGAATCCAATAAAGTGTCTTGTACAGCTTTTTGAAAAAACGCTTTATAGTTATTAAATTTTCGTTCCATGTGAATGGTTCTGCCAAAAATTATATCATAACCATAATTTCTATTCTTCATAACTATGCTACCATCCGCTGAAATGTTCATTCCAATGATATTTTTTTTCAAAAAATCGTCTTCGTGAACCATCTTTAAAAGCGACACAAAATTCTTGCTATAGGCGTTATTAATATCACCATAAACAAGCGGTACTCGTGCGCTAAAATTTTGAGACAGTGGCATCCTATTCCCTTTATAATCAATATAAAAAGAACTGTTTTCGTTAAAAACTCTTGCGATCGGGGTCTTCTGAGTTATTACTGTTTTTAACTTCCCATCTACACTCACATACACCTCAGAATGATCTATCAGACTGTGTTTATTGATGGTCTGTTCTATATTTTTCAAATCTAATTTTTCTTTTCGGATAGTAGAAGTGCCTCCAAATTTTTCTATCAACAACTTATTAACCATTTCAGAAGTAATAAAAGGGTTGTTTGCATCCAAAATTTCGATTGCTGGTTTTTCAATTTTTCTGATTTCATTCCTTTTCGAAGTGAACGAATACAAAAAAACAACCAATCCTAAAATGGCAATTAATTGAATATTTAAAATTAAATTCTTACGCATCTAATGCTTTTTTTATTTCTGGAACCATTTCGCCTACATCGCCTGCTCCTATGGTAACAATTACAGGTGCATCTGACAATTTCAACAAATTAATAAGTTCATTTTTTTGTACCAATTTCTTATTTGGATTATCCATTTTATCCAACAACCATTGTGAAGTAATGCCTTCCATAGGAAGTTCACGTGCTGGATAAATATCCATCAACAATACTTCATCGAATTGAGATAAACTTTTAGCAAAATCATCAGCAAAATCTTTGGTTCTGCTAAACAAATGCGGTTGAAAAACAGCCAGCACTTTTTTACCTGGATACAACTCGCGAACGGCTTGATGTACGGCATTAATCTCCGTTGGATGATGGGCATAATCATCGATATAAACGAATTCAGGTTTTCTGATTTGGAACGAAAAACGACGTTTTACGCCTTTAAATGTTGCTAACGCTTCAGCAATAGCGGCGGTTGGGGTACCGAACGATCTAGCCATTGCCAAAGCAAGCAACGCGTTGGTTAAGTTGTGCTTTCCTGGTAATCCGAATTTTATATCTTTTATTTCCTCTGTTGGTGTGGTAACATCAAAAACATACCAACCATCAATTATTCTAACATTATGTGCCACTATTTTTGAATCATCATTGGCACCGACAGTGATTCCGTCGAGTGGCAAGCCATTAATGATAAATAATTTATTTTTATCTTCCACTTTATCAGCAAATTCTCTGAAAGAAGCTTTGATGGCTGCATCATCTCCATAAATATCCAAATGATCGGCATCCATAGAAGTAATACAAGCCATATCGGGATGCAAATGAAGAAACGAACGATCAAACTCGTCGGCTTCGACCACTGTAACTGTTTTTCCTGTCCCAATAAGATTCGAGTTGTAATTCTCTACAATTCCACCTAAAAAAGCGGTAACATCTACGCCACATTCATATAAAACGTGTCCTAAAATACTTGATGTAGTCGTTTTACCATGTGTTCCCGCAACCGCAAAACAGTAGGTGTCTTTGGTAATGATTCCTAATACTTCCGCTCGTTTTTTAACTACATACTCTCTTTCCAGAAAATAATTCCATTCGGAGTGTGATTTTGGAACCGCAGGCGTAATAATTACAAGTGTATTTTCTACAAAATAATTGGCCGGAATTTGACTGATATCATCTTCAAAATGAATCGCAATTCCGCTAGCCACCAACTCATCTGTCAGCATTGTAGGGGTTTTGTCGTAACCCGATACATTTTTTCCGATGAATTTAAAGTAACGAGCTAAGGCACTCATTCCGATGCCTCCGATGCCAATAAAATAAACGTTATGTATTTGGTTAAGATTCATTTCTTTTAAGTTGTAAAGGTTCAAAGTTGCAAAGCTGCAAAGTCTCTCTATCTTTATGTTAAACTTTTATTTGATTAACTTAATTATCTCATCAGCAATTTGCTGGGTTGCATTTGGCAAGGCCAACTTTTTAATATTTTCACTTAAGCTTTCTTGTTTTCCTTTATCATTTAGCAAGGCTTCAAAAGTAATTTCAAATTGTTCGTCTAGCTCTTTTTCTTTCAACAAAATTGCTCCGTGTTTATCGACAATAGCTTGCGCATTTTTCGTTTGATGATCTTCCGCAACATTAGGTGACGGAATAAAAATCACGGGCTTAGCTACCAAACACAATTCGGAAACCGATGAAGCTCCAGAACGCGAAATCACAAAATCGGCCGAAGCATACACTAAATCCATTCGATCAATAAATGCTAATACTTGCACATCTTTTTTATCTGAAAAATGTTTGTATTCCTCAAAATACAATTTTCCGCATTGCCAGATTATTTGAATATTCTGTTCTAACAACCAATCAATTTCTTTGGCGATTAATTGATTTACTCTTCGCGCACCTAAACTTCCACCTAAAACCAGCAATGTTTTTTTAGCTGCATCTAACTTGAAATACGCTAAACCTTCTGTTCTTTTTTCGGCAACTGAAAGTAAATCTTGACGTACTGGATTCCCAGTAAGTATCATATTTTCTTTTGGAAAAAATCGTTCCAAATTTTCGTAAGCGACACAAATTTTATTTGCTTTTTTACTCAATAATTTATTGGTAATTCCTGGATACGAATTTTGTTCTTGAATTACCGTTGGAATTCCCAACATAGAAGCAACTTTTAACACCGCTCCACTAGCAAAACCTCCAGTTCCAATTACCACATCGGGTTTAAAGCTTCTGATTATTCCGAAAGATTTAGCCAAACTTGACATCAATTTTAACGGAAACATGGCATTTTGCAACGTCAGTTTTCGTTGAATTCCAGCAATCCATAATCCTTTGATGGGATAACCCGCTTGAGGCACTTTTTGCATTTCCATTTTATCACTGGCACCTACAAAAAGAATTTCAGCCTTTGGAAAACGAGTTTTCAACTCATTGGCAATGGCAATGGCTGGGTAGATATGTCCACCTGTACCGCCTCCACTAATTATGAATTTTGGATTCTCCTTCATACATTATTTATTTAAAACTGCATTCATGGGATTATTCAATTCTTGAATAGAATAATTTTCATTTACTTCGTTTTCTATTTTATTCTCTTCAGCAACTTCTTTATCGATTAAGCGTTGCAATGCTTCTTCTCTTTGTTGCTTTTGAATATTTTCCTGTGTAATTTCTTCTTCTTTCTTCGTGACATTTATAATGATTCCGATGGCAGCACAAGTCATCCAAATCGATGTCCCTCCACTACTTATCAAAGGCAGCGTTTGACCGGTTGTTGGTAGTAATTCTACGGCTACTCCCATATTGATAAACGCTTGAAAAATGATTGGAAAACCGAGTCCGACGACAATTAATTTTCCAAACATTGTTGGTGCTTTATAGGACGCGATTACAAAACGGATGAACAGCATCAGGTATAAAAACATGATAACAAATCCACCAAACAATCCAAATTCTTCAATGATGATTGCAAAAATAAAATCGGATGACGATTGCGGTAAAAAGTTCTTTTGAATACTTTTCCCCGGTCCTAATCCATACACACCACCTGTTGCAATGGCAGTCTTCGCTTTCTCGATTTGGTAATCCTCATCAGGATCTGTTTTATCTGACGTAAAATTATCAATACGACTCATCCAAGTATCCACACGGTTTGGAAAGGCATCCGGAAATGCTTTCACTAAAACAATGAAAAACATAGCAAAACCAAGTCCCATTCCCAGAATAATTCCGATGTTTTTAATTGGATAATTTCCTATAAATGCTAACATCAACACCATTGAAAAGATCAAAGCGGCAGTTGAGAAATTGGCAGGAAATATTAAACCCAACGTTACAAAAACAGGAGCCCAAAGTGAAACAAACGATTTTTGAAAAGTCATGTCTTCAACTTCCGTTTTGGAAAGGTATCGTGCGACAAAAATTAACAACGTCATCGAAGCAAATGCAGAGGGTTGAAAGGTTATTCCTAAAAACGGCACTTGTATCCAACGACTCGCATTCGCACCATCGATAATGGTTCCTTTCAATAAGGTATATACTAACAATACCCATGCCAATGGCAATAATACTCTTGATAAACTTCTGAAATAATGATAGGGTACTTTTTGTACTTGATACATAATGGTAAAACCCATAACCAAGTGAACAAAATGCTTGATCAAGTACACCAATGTGTTTCCTGATCCATTTTTTAAATAGGCTAAATTACTACTCGCGCTATATACAGGCATAAATGAAAATAGCGCCAACAAGGCCACAAATGACCAAATGACTTTATCTCCTTTTAAATTCTGTACAAACTCTTTCATAATTGTTTTTTATTATAGCGCTTCGACAAGCTCAGCGTGACAATTTTATTTTTATAAATTTTGAACGGCATGTTTGAATTGACGACCTCTGTCTTCATAATTTTCGAACAAATCGAAACTGGCGCAAGCAGGCGACAATAAAACGGCATCTCCTTTTTCTGCAATTCTATAAGCTTGACGAACGGCATCAGCCATGTTTGATGATTCTATTAAAACATCAACTACATCAGCAAAAGCATCTATAATTTTAGCATTATCAACCCCTAAACAAATAATAGCTTTTACTTTTTCATTCACCAATTGCATCAATTCGGAATAATCATTCCCTTTATCTACACCACCTACAATCCAAACGGTTGGTGAAGTCATACTATCTAATGCAAAAAAAGTAGCGTTTACATTTGTCGCCTTAGAATCGTTGATGTACTGCACATTTTGAATTTTAAGCACTTTTTCTAAACGGTGCTCCACCCCTTGAAAATCAGACAAACTTTCACGAATAGTGTCTTTTCTGATTTTTAAAAGTTGTGCAACTGTGGCAGCAGCCATGGCGTTTTTCACATTGTGCTTTCCTTCTAATGATAATTGAGTTGTTGGCATAACAAATGGTTCGTTTGTGGTATTGAAATTAATATTGTTGTCTTCTAAAAATGCTCCGAAATCCAATGGTTGTGAAATTGAAAACGGAATTAATTTTGCTTTGGTTGTATTGTGTTGCAACCAGTTATTTATTGCTTCATCATCGGCATCATAAATCAAATAATCTTCTTCTGTTTGATTCATTGTGATACGAAATTTGGAAGCGATGTAATTTTCATATTTATATTCGTATCGATCTAAATGATCTGGGCTTATATTCGTTATAATGGCAATATGCGGCTTGTAAGTCTCTATTCCGTCCAATTGAAAACTACTCAACTCTAATACATAGGTATCATACTTTCCTTCGGCTACTTGCCACGCATAACTCTTACCTATATTTCCTGCCAAACCAACGTTTAACCCACCTTGCTTTAACAAATGATAAGTCATCATTGTCGTAGTGGTTTTCCCGTTACTTCCGGTAATTCCTATCGTAACTGCATCCGTAAACTGATTAGTAAATTCAATTTCTGAAAGTATAGGAATATTATTTTTCATTAATTTTTTGATGATGGGTGTTTTGTCTGGAATTCCAGGGCTTTTCATTACCACATCAGCATTCAGAATCAATTCTTCAGTATGCTTTTCGTCTTCGAATTTTATTTTATGAAGTGATAACACTTCCTTATAATTATTTTTAATCTTTCCGAAATCGGATACAAAAACTTCATATCCCTTTTTCTTCCCTAGGATGGCAGTACCTACACCGCTCTCTCCTCCACCTAAAACTACTAATCTCATATTATCTAAGTTTTAGTGTTACAATTGAAACTATGGCTAATAAAATTCCCACAATCCAGAAACGAGTGACGATTTTACTTTCATGATACCCTTTCTTTTGATAATGATGGTGCAATGGCGACATTAAAAAGATTCGTCGTCCTTCTCCATATTTATTTTTAGTGTATTTGAAGTATGATACTTGTAAAACTACTGATAGTGTTTCGGCAAAAAAGATTCCGCAAAACAAAATAAGAAGCATTTCTTTTCGCACAGCAATTGCCAAAACAGCAATAATTCCACCAATGGTTAAACTTCCTGTGTCACCCATAAAAACGGCTGCAGGAAAACTATTGTACCATAAAAATCCAATTAGCGCACCTACAAAAGCTGAAATAAATATGGTCATTTCACCTGAATTTGGAATGTACATTATGTTCAGATAATTAGAGAAAATTATATTACCTGAAACGAAAGTAAAAACCCCTAAAGCTGTAACCGAAATGGCGGAAGTTCCAGCGGCCAGACCGTCAATCCCATCGGTTAGATTGGCACCATTTGATACAGCAGTGATAATAAAAATTACAACTGGAATAAAAATTAACCAAGCCCAATTTTCATATCCATCACCCATAAATGAAAGCACTTCCGCATAATCAAATTCATTGTTTTTAAAAAATGGAATTGTTGTTGCAGTCGATTTTTCTTCTAACGAAACAGGATTAATCGTGTTTTGAGTCGAATTAATTTCAATTTTTGTTGGAGCTGAATCTTGTCGAATTGTTACTCCTGGGTGAAAATACAATGTTGTCCCAACAATAAGACCTAATCCAACTTGACCAATTACTTTAAAAATTCCTTTTAAACCTGCTTTATCTTTTTTGAAAATTTTAATATAGTCATCTAAAAACCCAATTAGTCCCATCCAAAGTGTAGTAACAATCAAAAGAATAATATAAATATTATCCAATTTAGCCAATAAAATTACTGGTATTAATGTCGAAAAAATAATAATCAATCCTCCCATTGTAGGCGTTCCTGCTTTTTCATTTTGACCTTCTAAACCTAATTCACGAACGGTTTCACCAATTTGTTGACGACGTAAATAATTAATTACGCGTTTACCATAAATAGTAGATAGCAACAATGACATGATTATCGCCAAAGCCGATCGGAAAGTGATGTATTGAAAAACTCCCGTTCCTGGAACGTCGAGCATTTTGTCTAGATATTCAAATAAGTAGTATAACATCTTTAATTTATTTTGGTTTGGTTGGTTTATTTATTCAGTTGTTCTAAAATTTCTTTTATAATTTTCATATCGTCAAAATCGTGACGAACGCCATTAATTTCCTGATATGTCTCGTGTCCTTTTCCGGCAATTAGAATAATATCATTCTTATTTGCCATTTGACAAGCCGTTTTAATCGCTTGTTTTCTATCTAAAATGGATACGTATTTTTTATAGTTTTCGGCAGAAATCCCTGCTTCCATTTCCTGAAGAATTACTTCTGGATCTTCTGTTCTTGGATTGTCGGAAGTCAAAATTACTTTATCGCTCATTTCGGAAGCAATTTTGGCCATTATTGGTCGTTTGGTTTTATCTCTATCGCCACCACATCCAACAATCGTTATCAATTGTTCGTTTTTAGTTCTAATATCGTTGATGGTTTTCAAGACATTTTCTAAAGCATCTGGTGTGTGCGCATAATCAACAATAGCGGTGATATTTGCCGCAGAAACGATAAACTGAAAACGTCCTGAAACGCTTTCTAATTCTGATAATAATCGAAGAGCATCTAATTTTTCGATTCCCAATTCGATTGCAACCGCATAAATCGCTAGTAAATTATACCCATTAAAAGTTCCAATTAATCGTGTCCAAACTTCTTGCTCGTTGATTTTAAGCTGCAATCCTGTCAATTGATTTTCCAGAATTATGGCTTTATAATCGGCGTACGTTTTTAAAGCATAGCTTAACTTTTTAGCCTGCGTATTTTGAAGCATTACCTCACCGTTTTTATCATCGATATTGGTAATCGCAAAAGCCGATTTTGGCAAATGATCAAAGAATGATTTTTTCACATCGCGGTACTCTGCAAAAGTTGGGTGATAATCTAAATGATCGTGTGACAAATTGGTGAAAACGCCTCCTATGAACTGCAATCCTTCCGTGCGTTTTTGATGTATACCGTGTGAGCTTACTTCCATAAAACAGTATTCACAACCTGCTTCCACCATTTCATTTAGATAATGATTGATCGTTAACGAATCGGGAGTCGTATGTGTTGCTTTATATTCAACCTCATCCACCATTATTTTTACGGTAGAAAGCAAACCAACTTTAAACCCTGCTTTTTTAAACATTTGATACAAAAGCGAAGCAATTGTTGTTTTTCCGTTCGTACCGGTAATCCCAACCAAATCTAATTTTTGAGATGGATTATCATAAAAATTGTTCGCCAAATGAGCCAAAGCCTCGTTGGTATCTTTTACTTGTATATACGTGATTTGCGACAATAAATTTGCTGGCAAATCTTCACAAACCACCACCGAAGCACCTAATGAAATAGCTTTGTCAATAAAAGAATGTCCATCAGACAATGTTCCTTTTATGGCCACGAAAACATCATTTGATTCTATTTTTCGAGAATCAAAATGAATCGCATTCACATCAACATCAGTTGAACCGTGAACGGCTTCAATAGCTACTTTATATAAAATGTCTTTTGCCTTCATTATGACAATTCTAAAATTATGGTGTTGTTTTTCAAAATCGGTTGACCCGGTAAAATGGATTGTTTTTTTACTTTTCCAAAACCTATTACCTTCACTTTCATGTTCAAATTTTCAAGTAATGCTACCGCATCCATTCCTGGCATTCCTTTTAAATTTGGAACAACCGTTGGTTTTTTATTTAGCTTGTCATTGTAAGTGACATAACTACTTTCTTGATTTTTGAATTTCTTTTTTAAATCTTTAATTTCATTGGTTGATGGCACATCGGTAAACACCTTTTGCGCAATACGTTTAAATACTGGTCCAGCGACATCTGCTCCGTAATAATTGTTTTTAGAAGTGTTTGGCTTGTGTACCACTACAATACAAGAATACTTGGGGTTATCAGCTGGGAAATATCCTGCAAAAGAAGACGCATAATACATATGTTCATCTCCTTTATGATAATTTACCTTTGCCGTTCCTGTTTTCCCTGCCATGGAAAAATCCTTTGAATACAATTTAGATGCTGTTCCTTTTTTTACCACATTTTTTAAAATGGCACGTACTTTTAGTAACGTTTCATCGGAACATATCTTCGGATTAATAACCTGCTTGTCATATTTTTTAATCGTTTTATTCCATTCTTTTACTTCTTGCACAAATATTGGCTTGATCATTTCACCATTGTTTGCAATTGCGTTATACAAGGTTAACGTTTGCAATGGTGTAACTGATACTCCGTAACCAAATGCCATCCAAGGAAGAGAGAGTCCGTTCCAGTCTTTGCCTGGTTGTGGTATTTTAGGAATTCCCTCTCCTTTAAATGGTAATCCAAGTGGCTTGTTTAAACCCATACTGTTAATACGGTCCACAAACTGTTTTGGGTTGGATTTATAGTTATCGTAAACGGCTTGCACCATTATAGTATTTGATGACACTTCGAAACCACGTGCTAATGAAATTTTGCCATAACCACCGTCATGGGAATCTTTTACTTTTTTTCCACGATAGGTAATTACGCCTCCATGACTATCATATATTTTGCTTGTATCAATTTTTTTATCATCTAACAACGCAATCAAATCAATTAATTTAAAAGTTGATCCTGGTTCATGCGATTCTCCAACAGCATAATTTATTGTTTCATAATACGTTCCATCTTTGGCACGTCCTAAATTGGATATCGCTTTAACCGCTCCTGTTTTGGTCTCCATAACCACTACACAACCATGGTCGGCTTCATATTCTTGTAATTGCTTCAGTAAAGCATGGTGCGCAATATCTTGTACATACACATCAATAGTAGAAACCACATCATAACCATCACGAGGCTCCACTTCATTATTATCACGAATAGGCTTCCATTGTCCTTTAGCGATTTTTTGCTTTAAAATTTCGCCGTCTTTCCCATTAAGATATTGCCCGAAAGCGCCTTCAATACCCACACGAGTTAATTTCCCTGCGTCATTGAATCGCTCATACCCAATAGTTCTTTCTGCAATTTTACCGATAGGATGTTCCCGAACCGTTTTTTGCTCAGTAATCATTCCTCCTTTATACGCACCTAAATTGAATAATGGAAAACTTTTAACCGTCATATATTCGGTATAACTAAGCTTTTTAGCCACTAAGAAATAACGGTTTTTATGCGCTCTTGCTTTTCTGAATTCGTTTAAAATACCATTGCTTGGTTTTTTTAATAAAACAGCCAAAGAATCCGACAAAGCTTCCACATTTTTATCAAAATTATCTTCCGAAGGAGCGACTGCATCAAAACGAACAGTATATTCTGGAATTGAGGTAGCCAGCAAACTTCCGTCAGACGAATAGACATTTCCTCTATTGGCCGGAATTACAAATCTTTTAATGGTACGTTCTTTGGCCAATTTTCGGTAATAGTCACCTTCCACCCATTGAATATTGGTCAATTTTATACCCACCGCCGAAGTCATGATTAAAATTACCAACGCAATTAGGTAAATGCGATTTAAAATATTTCTATTTTCTACTCCCATAGTTTATCCCAAGACGATTTTTCTTGTGCTACTTTTATTTTTTTTGGAGGCACTGATGATGGAAGAATTTCTTTTTCTACCATTTGTTCCGCCACCGATGATTCCATCTTTATTTTCATTAATTCTGAACGGCGATCGACAAACTCCGAGCGCAATTCTTTTACTTCATTGGTTAACGCTGCTATTTGAAATATTTTCTTTTCATAGCTGTGCGTATTTGCAATCATGATGATAGCCAACACTAACAAAAACAGGATGAAGCGCCAGTTTTTGGTTGCATCTTCATTTAAAAGAAATCTTGCTTTTAATATGTTGAATATCTTATTCTTCATTATTTTTTTTCAGCGATACGAAGTTTTGCACTTCGAGCGCGATTGTTTATTTTTATTTCTGCATCGGTTGGAACAATCAATTTTCCAATCAATGTAAAAGGCACTTCAAAACGACCAAAAAAATCACGTTCTGGTTCTCCTTCAAACATTCCATTTTTCATAAAACGCTTTACCAATCGATCTTCTAAAGAATGATAGGAAATCACACTTAAGCGTCCTTCTTCATTTAAAACCTCTAACGATTGTTGTAAAAACTCCTTTAACACTTCCATTTCCTGATTCACTTCAATACGAATCGCTTGGTACATTTGTGCTAAAATTTTATGTGCTTTGTGAGCTGGTAAAAATCGACTCAACACTTGCTTCAAATCTTCGGTATTCACAATCGATTCTTTTTCACGAGCTTCTATGATCGTTCGAGCGATAGCGGGTGCATTTTTTAGCTCACCATACTCTAAAAAAATACGACGTAAATTTGTTTCGTCGTATTCGTTCACCACCGTAAATGCGCTTAAGTCATTTTTTTTACTCATTCGCATATCAAGTTCGGCATCGAATCGCGTGGAAAACCCTCGCTCTGGAACATCAAACTGATGTGAGGAAACGCCCAAATCAGCCAAAATTCCATCTACTTTTTTTATTCCGTAAAATCGAAGGAAATTTTTAATGTATCTGAAATTTTCTTTTATCAACGTAAATCGTTCATCGTCTATAGCATTCAGCCAAGCATCTTCATCTTGATCAAAAGCAAACAATTTTCCGTTTGGCCCTAATCGTGATAATATTTCTTTGGAATGACCACCGCCACCAAACGTCACATCTACATACACTCCATCAGGTTTAATATTTAAACCCTCGACAGTTTCATTTAATAATACTGGATTATGATATTCCATTTTCGTCGAAATTTAAATCACCCATTACTTCTTCTGCTAAATCTGCAAAATCAACGACAGAGCCATCTATTGCTTTTTCATATAAATCTTTATCCCAAATTTCAATGATATTCACTGCCGAAGACAAGACAATATCTTTTGAAATCGAAGCAAAAACCGCCAAATCTTTCGGAACCAACAAACGACCCGTAACATCAATTTCTACCACACGAACACCTGCGGTAAAACGACGAATAAAATCATTGTTCTTTTTTACAAAACGATTCAGTTTATTGATTTTTTGCATCATCAAATTCCACTCACTCATCGGGTACAATTCCAAACACTGTTGAAAAACAGATCGTTTTAACACGAAGCCGTCTTGCAACGATGCCGCCAACTGATTCTTTAAGGAAACCGGCACCATTAGCCTTCCTTTAGAATCTGCCTTGCATTCGTATGTTCCTACGATGGTATTCAATGAGTTACGATTTAATTTGATTAAGGACAAATATAAAAAGATTTTTACCACATTTTACCACAAATTACCACTTTGTTGATAAGTTTTGCCATTTTCAAAACCAAATCTTCGGAAATAAGTGATTTTAAAAGTGATTTGAATGATTGCAAGGTTTTCAACATTGGGAAAATTGGGAAGAAAAAAAGTCAAAAATTCGTAATTCGCTTTAAAGTCCTATATTTGTGAAATAATAGACAAACCAATCGAATAAACGTGGAGCACTTAATTAAAGACGGAAAATACGAGTATTTTGAAGCAGGAGAAGGAACTCCAATTATAATATTACACGGATTAATGGGCGGGTTAAGTAATTTTGGCGGTGTAGCCAATTATTTTCCACAAAAAGGATATAAAGTAATTATCCCTCAATTACCATTATACACACAAAACATATTAAAAACCAATGTAAAATCTTTTGCGGTTTATTTGAAAAATTTCATGAACCACAAAGGAATTGACAGAGCAATATTACTAGGAAATTCACTTGGTGGACATATCGCTTTATACTTTACCAAAATGTATCCAGAACGTGTTTCTGGACTTGTCATTACAGGAAGTTCTGGACTTTACGAAAGCGCCATGGGTGATAGTTACCCAAAACGTGGTGATTACGAATACATCAAAAAGAAAGCAGAAGATGTTTTTCATAATCCAGAAATTGCTACCAAAGAAATTATTGACGAAGTATATGCTACCGTTAATGACAGAATAAAGTTAATCAAAACATTAACGATTGCCAAGAGCGCTATTCGTCATAACATGGCAAAAGATTTACCAAAAATGCACGTTCCAATTGGAATTATTTGGGGACGAAACGATAAGGTAACACCTCCAGATGTAGCAGAAGAATTTCATCGTTTACTTCCAAATTCGACATTATATTGGATCGAAGAATGTGGACATGCCGCCATGATGGAACATCCTGATAAGTTCAACGAAATTCTTGACGAATGGTTGACAAACAAAGCCGAACATAAAGATTAATTAGAAGATGAAAATCAATACCGCCGAATTTGTTATCAGTAATTCTGATGTTAGCAAGTGTCCTTTAGAACGTATTCCTGAATATGCTTTTATTGGTCGTTCTAACGTAGGGAAATCATCTTTGATTAATATGTTGACCAATCATAAAAGTTTGGCCAAAACATCGGGAAGACCAGGAAAAACGCAGTTAATTAATCATTTTAAGATTAACAACAATTGGTTTTTGGTCGATTTACCTGGATATGGTTATGCTAAAGTTTCTAAAAAAACGAAAGCCATTTTCCAACAGTTTATCACTGATTATTTCGAAAAAAGAGAGCAATTGGTTTGCGCTTTTATCTTAATTGACATCCGACACGAAGCGCAAAAAATAGATTTGGAATTCATTACTTATTTAGGGGAAATTGAATTGCCTTTTTGTATCATTTTCACCAAAGCTGACAAAATCAGCAAAGGCAAAGTCGAACAACATATCGCTGCCTACCGAAAATCTTTATTAGCAAATAACTGGGAAGAAATGCCGCAACATTTTGTGACATCTGCTTCTGAAGGAACTGGAAAAGAAGCCGTGTTAGACTATATTAATGCCGTAAACGAAGAAGTCTTTAAAAACGACAGTAGTTTTATATAAATAAAAAAGGGTTCGCAATGCGAACCCTTTTTTATTACTCTTTCTTCAATTCCAATTTCTCAGCAAAATAGTCACTGAAATCGCGCATTGTAGCACTCATTTTTTCATCAGCAGTAGCACGTTCAAAAGTATCGGCCATAGCTACCAGTGTTTGATGAAAGAAGATTTTCATTTCGTCTACCGGCATGTCTTTTGTCCATAAATCAATACGCATCGTCTCCTTAGCATTGCTATCCCAAATGTTTAACATGATTGCTTTGGCTTCTTCGCCTTTTACGTTACCATCTTGCGCTGTCCAATGCAACTTTTCAGGAACATGATTATCGTCTAACGAAATTTTAAAATTAATATCGGAAGTTTTAACTATTGCCATTACTTTGTAGGTTTATATTTTGATTGTTGAAAAATTTCTTTGGCATCCATGATTAGCATTTTTTGCATCGGAACGCTGTTGTTTTCCATATACTCGCGTACAATTTGCCATCCAATCCAAGTTGCAATTCTAGGCGGAGTGGTATTGTCATTATCTTTTCCAAATTTAGAAAAAGGAGCTGGAGCAATAAATCGCTGAATTAATTTAGGATCGGTATTGTACAACACTTTTTCTTCTACAAAATAACGCCATACATCAACATCATTATCTTCGCACCACTTCAATTGTTCGGTAGTATAACAAATTTTATCTTCATCGGAAACCTTAGGAAGCAACATCTCTTTCAAATACAACTTTTTACCCGCATAAATCATTTGTGACAAAAATTCTTTGTCCGTTGGCGGCTTTACTTTGTAAAAAGCAAAACTCTCCACTACATCTGGTAACATTTGATTGGGCTCGAAAGTATCTTTCATGTAATCTGGATACTCATAAAACTTATGAGATTTTCCTAAATACAATTCCAAAGAAATGATTAACATATTTTTATCTGGCGAGTAAATCGTTTTATAATCGGGATCCATATCCTGAATAACCGTAATCACTTTTGGTGTTTTCGTTGTCGGATAATAATACTTAATGTATTTGAATAGATTTTCTATCCCTTCTTTTTCCAGATTAAAGTTATCATAACGCTTTTCTACTTCTTGATACAATTGGTGCCAAAGTGGATTGGTCATTTTTTCTACCAAAACATCATCAGAAACAGAGGGTGGAAAAAAATAAGGATATTTTGCTTTCAACTTAGGTAAATCAGCAGGTTTCGATTCGAAAAAAGCTTTATCATAACGTTCTACATCAACGGTAATTGGAATTTCTTCGGCAGCATCAACTACTTTATTATTTTTGTTACAAGAAATGAATGTTACCACTAAAACTGTAAGGATTAAAATTCTCTTCATTTATTCGATTTTAAATACATTTCCTACAGAAACGATATCTGTTTAAAATTATTATTTTTGCAAATATACATTCGTTTTTATAACACAAGGTCACTATGCAAAAAATTAGCACAATTAATTCCGAAAAAGTTAATGAACATATCGTAAACTGGTTAAAAGCCTACGCTGAAAAAGCCAAAGTAAGTGGGTTTGTAGTAGGTATTTCGGGCGGAATCGATTCGGCGGTAACCTCAACTTTATGTGCGCAAACTGGATTACAAACTTTGTGTGTAGAAATGCCAATTCATCAAGCGCCAAGTCATGTGAACCGCGCACAAGAGCATATTGCACAGTTAAAACTACGCTTCCCAAATGTTAGTGATACTCGTGTCGATTTAACTCCGGTTTTTGAAAGCATAAAAGCAGAAGTTCCATCTTCAGACAATGAAGCCAAGCTCAACTTATCGTTAGCCAATACCCGTGCTCGTTTGCGCATGACTACTTTATATTATTTAGCAGGAATTCACAGTTTGTTAGTTGCTGGCACGGGAAATAAGGTAGAAGACTTTGGAGTAGGTTTTTTTACCAAATATGGTGATGGCGGAGTTGATTTGAGTCCGATTGCCGATTTACTAAAAAGCGATGTCCGCGCCTTAGCTAAATATTTAAGCGTTCCCGAATCAATTCTTGTAGCAAAACCTACAGACGGACTGTTTGGTGATGACCGAAGCGATGAAGATCAATTAGGTGCTAGCTATGAAGAATTAGAATGGGCAATGGCACAATTAGCAAAAGGAAAATCGACAGAAGATTTCTCTGGAAGAGAGAAAACAGTCTTCGATATTTACAAACGACTTAACACTATAAATCAGCACAAAATGCACCCAATTCCGGTGTGTACGATTCCTGAAATTTATAAGTAAAATATTACTTGATTTTACGTCATTTAAATGTTATTTTTTTGTAAATTTACGTAACAAACATTAAATCATTGGGTTATGGTAAAGATTGGTCTTGCGGATAATCATCCGGTGGTACATTACGGCATACGATCTTATTTCAAAGAACATTCAGACATTTCTCTGGTAGGAATTGTAGATAATTTTGATATGGTAGAAGAAATGCTAAAACGCAAAGAAATTGATGTTTTAGTAATGGATTTAGAACTCGACGGATTGTCGAGTATTAACTTGATAAAATCGCTTTTAGGCGATTATCCAAAGCTTAAAATTGTTTTATTTTCAAATCTTAACGAACAAGTCTATGCACCTAACGCTATAAAAGCTGGTGTATCCTCTTTTGTAGAAAAATCGGAAAAATTAGAAACTCTCGCTTCTACTATTATAAAAGTAAACCGTGGAGCAGTAATCTTTAGTGAAGCTGTGAAAAGAAACATGGCGTTGATTTCTAAACAATCAAAATCAGAGCGTTTGTATCGAAAACTATCCAGTCGAGAAGTGGAAGTTTTACGTTATTTGTCTAATGGTAAAAAAAACAAGGAAGTGGCAGAAGCTTTACATTTAAATGAAAAAACAATTAGCACCTACAAATTAAGATTATTAGCCAAACTGAATGTCACCAATTTGGTTGATTTGGTTAACAAAGCGAAAACCTTGGAGATTGTTTAATAACGAGACATTACACGCCCCAATTTGTTTGAAAAATTACTTATCAATTTAGAATAATCCATTACCATTGAAAGATTCTCAGAATTATCTGTTTGTTCTTCGTTCGTGATGGATTTTTTGATTTCTTCAATTATTTTACTAACTAAAAACCAACGTAAACTCAAAATTGTTTCGGAAACATACTGTCCTATCGTTTTATCTTTTAGCTTAACATAGATTTGTTTAGTCTCCCAATTGTGTAATACCAATTGCTCTTCATTCATTAAAATAGTGGTCACTTCTTGGGCTAATTCAGGAGAAAGTTGCATTAAATAATGTTCAATTTCAAATTTTTCATTCTCATTAAAATAGGAAATCAAATTATTATAAATGTCTTTAAACACAGGATTGGCTAATTCTACTTCATCCTCTTGCAAGCTTAAATAAATTCGCTGAAAAACCTTGTGTTTACTTAACTCTTTAACTTCAAGTAATTCACCTTCCTCATTGGCTTTATATAACACATCTTCGAACTCCTCTTCTGCATTACCGTACAATAAAAGAATTTCAATAATTTTTCTTTCCAATTCATACTGGACATCTACCGTTACTTTTACAGTAGGGTTTTCGTTTTTATGAACTTCAAAAGCTTTCTGTTCTTGTTTGTATTTCTTACTGGTTTCGGTAATATCTTTTTGAACCAATTGTGCCAACGTATTAAACAATACTTCTTCCGAAATATCCATAATTCGAGCACATTCTTGTATGTATATTTCGCGTTTAATTCGGTCTGGAATTTTAGAAATACTCATCACCATATCGCGAATTAAATCAGCCTTTTTGATAGGATCGTTCTTCGCGTCTTTCATCAATAATGACGCTTTAAACTGAATAAAATCCATTGCATTTTCATCAAAATAGCGTAACAATTCATCATGTGGTGTTTTTCGAGCAAAACTATCCGGATCATCACCATCAGGAAACGTACAGACCTTTACATTCATCCCTTCTTCTAGGATCAAATCGATTCCACGAATAGAGGCACGAAGTCCCGCAGCATCACCGTCAAAAAGCACCGTAATGTTTTTGGTAAGTCGGTTTATTAATCGAATTTGATCAGGTGTTAATGCAGTTCCCGAAGAAGAAACTACGTTTTCAATTCCAGCTTGATGCATTTGAATTACATCGGTATAGCCTTCGCATAAAAAACAATTATCCTGTTTAGCAATGGCTTGCTTGGCGTGAAAAATTCCGTATAAAACTTTTGACTTGTGGTAAATATCACTTTCAGGTGAATTGACATATTTCGCCACTTTTTTATCGTTGGTTAAAATACGTCCCCCGAAACCCAAAACGCGTCCCGACATACTTTGTATCGGAAACATAACGCGCCCTTTAAAACGGTCAAAATGACGTCCATCTTCACGAGGTATCGTTAGTCCGGTTTTTTCTAAAAACTCTAATTTATAGGCTTGTCCGAGTGCTTCTTTGGTCAAAGCATCCCAATTTTCCGGAGAATAACCTAATCCGAATTTTTTGATGGTATCCTGTGTAAATCCTCTTTCTTTGAAGTAAGACAAACCAATGGCCTGACCTTCATCCGAATTGAGCATTGTATTTTGAAAGTATTTCTGTGCAAATTCAGACACCAAATACATGCTTTCTTTTTCATTCGCTTCTACAATATCTTCAGCGGATTGTTCCGTTTCTTCAATTTCGATATTGTATTTTTTTGCTAAATATTTAATAGCTTCCGGATACGAAAAATGCTCGTGTTCCATTAAAAAAGTCACCGCATTCCCTCCTTTTCCTGAACTAAAATCTTTCCAGATTTGTTTGACTGGCGACACCATAAACGAAGGTGATTTTTCTTCAGAAAACGGACTCAACCCTTTCAAATTGGTTCCAGATCGTTTTAAATTCACAAAATCACCAATAACCTCCTCTACGCGGGCGGTTTCAAAAACAGTTTCTATGGTACTTTTGGATATCATTACTCAGTCAAAGTTCAAAGATACAAAGTTAGTTGGGATTACCTAAAACGAAAAAACGCTTTCCTAAGAAAGCGTTTTTATTATTGTGTTGAAACTTTTATTTTAATCTAAAATCTGGTTTCTTTTTAGTCTCATTATTTTTGAACAAATTCATAATTCCATACTTAGAAACTGTAACCAATTTATCAGGTTGTGTAAACCAATTGGTCGCAATATCAGCTTTAAAAAGTGTTTCATTTGTAATTACTTCCGTGCAATTATCAACCGTAGTATTGTATATTTTAATCTTTTTAAAATTATCATCCGCCAAATATTTATCATCTAACGCTAAAAAACTTGAAAAACCAACAATTACACATTTATTCATTTCAAGAAAAGACTCTGCTTTTAAAGAAACGGCTTCTTTAACCAAGCTCATATTTCCTTCTTCATTCATTACCATGACAACATTATTAAGCTTAATAATTGTCTTTTTCTTACTTGGATCAAAATTTTCTACCTTATCATAACTATCAATTTCAAAACATCTTGATCTTGTATTATCTGAAATAAATGGACTACGAATAGAAATCGAATTACTCATAGTACATATTGTACCCATAGAGAAATCGAAATCATCATCTGCATTATTGAATGAAATAATATTATTCATATCAAATTCTCCACCAATTATCTCAAACGCATCGTCTTTAGCCAAACTTACTTGAACATATTCAATCTTTGTTTTTTTACCAACAGCACCAAGCGTTAATCCGTTTAACATTAATTTTTCGTTAAGTTTCTTTCCAGCAAACTCAATACGAACATATTTTAGGCTTCCAGAATCGTCATTAACATTATTTCCTCCAAACAAATTATACAAAGGGTTTGAATCATAAATAGATGAAATTACACCACCAATTCTATTAAGAGGAGCGTCTCCATAAATTATTACTCCACCCCAATCTCCAGGCTTTCTATCTAAAGCAGCCTTACTAGAAGTAAAAACTATGGGATCTGTAACGGTTCCTTCGGCAA
Organism: Bacteroidota bacterium; assembly: GCA_040385625.1. GTDB lineage: Bacteria > Bacteroidota > Bacteroidia > Flavobacteriales > Flavobacteriaceae > Flavobacterium. The sequence continues at coordinate 11,570 of JAZKHA010000005.1, read as the reverse complement.
TAATTTTACATCCTCTAGTAATAACTAAAGTACCATTTGATTCAAAATCACCTCTTAGGACTGCTCCCGGCTCAATAGTCAATATAGCTTTATTGGCTACATAGACAGTCCCCATTAATAAATAAGATCCTTTTTTTAAGGTTGTGTTTTCAGAGATTACCCCTGTTAAAATTCGCGAAGGCGCGTCGTATTCAGCAGATTTTGGCTTAAAATTTGTCCAGTTATTGAACCAATTGATATCACCAGTAATACCTTGATTCTGTGCATTAATTGCTGTAAAAGCAAATAAAGCAAAAAGAGCAATTTTCATTTTCATAGGAAATGTTTTAAAAAATTTGGATTGTAAATGTACCACTTCAATTTCGATATACAAATACCCTTACATTAATTAGCCTTTAAGTTAATCAAAAAAAGTATTATTTGATTAAAAAAATTCAAGAACTATGCCAAAAAATAATCATAGTCTTTACTTTTTTCTTTCAATGACGTAATTTACCATTAAAATCAAGGATTCCTTGTATGTAGAATTTGGAAAAGAAGCGATAAGTTGCAATGCTTCTTGTTGGAATTGAATCATTTTTTGTTCGGCATAAACCAGCCCATTGTTATTTTTTACAAAAGCGATTACCTCTTTTACTCTTTTTTTGTCTTTGTTGTGGTTTTTTATGGAGTTAATTACCCAACTTTTTTCTTTATTTGAACAATTATTCAACACATGTATAAGTGGAAGTGTCATTTTTTGCTCTTTGATGTCAATCCCAGTGGGTTTGCCAATCGCTTCTTCGGTATAATCGAATAAATCATCCTTAATTTGAAAAGCCATTCCGATGAGCTCACCAAATTTTCGCATCTTTTCAACCAATTCGGTATCTTCAGGTTTTACAGAACAAGCCCCCAAAGCACAACACGCCGCAATTAAAGTGGCTGTTTTTTGACGGATGATTTCGTAATACACTTCTTCGGTAATATCCAATCGGCGTGCTTTTTCAATTTGAAGTAATTCCCCTTCGCTCATTTCACGAACCGCTACCGAAATGATTTTCAATAAATCGAAATCACCATTATCAATAGAAAGCAATAAACCTTTAGAAAGTAGAAAATCTCCAACAAGTACTGCAATTTTATTTTTCCAAAGCGCATTGATAGAGAAAAAACCACGGCGACGATTGCTATCATCTACCACATCATCGTGGACTAATGTGGCTGTATGAATCAATTCAATAACTAAGGCCCCTCGATAAGTTCGCTCAAGAACTTCTCCTCCAGAAACCATCTTTGCAGTCAGAAAAACAAACATAGGACGCATTTGTTTTCCTTTTCGATTTACGATATAATAAGTAATCCTATTTAAAAGCGCCACTTTAGAAGACATCGAGTGTTGAAACTTTTTTTCGAAAAGTTCCATCTCTTGAAGTATCGGTGCTTTTATTTGTGAAGTGATATCCATTGGAATTCCAAAGATATAATAATTATGCAGAAACCAAAAAATGTTAAATTTTCAATTATTCCATTAAACCTTTTTATATTTATTAGGTCTTACCCTAAAACTTATTTAAAAACTTACATTATGAAAGCAAAAATTTTAATCCTATCGATGTTTTTATCTTTTGTAGCTATTAGCTGCTCGGATCAAAATGATACTCAAAGTGACACAATTTCTTCCGAAGAAGTAAATGTTAGTGCCAAAATTGACATTGCAAATGACGATATAATAGATATTGCTGCAGAACAAGAAGCAAATACCTACATTGACAATGTTGACGGTAGATCAGCTGATCTTGCTAACAGTACGATTGCTACATGTGCAGATATCACTAGAGTTCCCGCTAGAGGAACGGCCATAACGGCTGGGACAACCGTAACAAAAACTATTAATTTTGGAGCAGGTTGTACGCTTGCAAACGGCAATGTTGTAAAAGGTAAAATCATTATCACATTTGTCTACCAACCAGATGCTACCGAACATACAATTACTTATACCTTCGAAAACTTTTATCACAACAACATAAAAATCGAAGGCACCAAAACCTTTACAAGAACAATGACTACGGAAACTCCAAATTCCCCAAGTCATCCTATTGTGACCATGAATATGGATATTACGGTAATCCTGCCTGACGGAAGAGTTTTTACCAGAACAGGACAACGAATTAGAGAAATTATTGAAGGATACGGAACAGTTTCTTGGACCGACAATGTATACCAAATAACCGGAAGCTGGGTAACCACATCCCCTACTAATATCTCTCAAACAGCAACAATTACTACTCCACTTATTATTAAAATGAGTTGTGTTGCCGTAAACAAACCGTTAATTGTATCTGGAATTATTACTTTCGAAAGAAATGGAAATACCGCCACACTAGATTTTGGTGACGGAACTTGTGACAATACAGCCGTATTTACCAACGCCTATGGGGTTTTTACAATTGATATTGGTAATTAATTCTCTTAGGTTATTTATTAATCAAAAAATCCCTGATTCATTTTAATCAGGGATTTTTTTTATATTTCTTTATTGGCTAATTGACCACAGGCAGCATCTATATCCTTTCCTCGACTTCGACGTACTTTAGCTACAATTCCGCTATTTCCCAAAGCTTTAATATAATTCTCAATTGCTTCTGGACTGGCTTGCTGAAATTCACCATCATCAATCGGATTGTATTCAATGATGTTTACTTTACAAGGTACATGTTTGCAAAATTTAACCAAGGCATCAATCGATTTTTTATCATCGTTAATTCCTTTCCAAACCACATATTCATAAGTAATTTTACTTTTTGTTTTCTTGTACCAATATTCTAACGCTTCACGCAATTCAGGCAGCGGGAAATTTTTAGTAAATGGCATGATTTGATTACGTGTTTCTTCTATGGCAGAATGTAATGAAACTGCCAATTTGAATTTCACTTCGTCATCAGCCATTTTCTTAATCATTTTAGAAACACCAGAAGTAGAAACCGTAATTCGTTTAGGCGACATTCCTAATCCTTCAACCGAAGTGATTTTATCAATCGCTTTCATCACGTTAGGATAATTCATTAAAGGCTCACCCATTCCCATAAAAACAATATTAGATAGCGGACGATTATAATACAATCTGCTCTCCGCATCAATAGCTGCTACCTGATCATAAATTTCATCTGGATTCAAGTTACGCATGCGTTTTAATCGTGCCGTAGCACAAAAATTACAATCCAAACTACAACCTACCTGACTGGATACACAAGCTGTTGTTCTGGTTTCTGTCGGAATTAAAACCGATTCTACGATTAAATCATCATGTAATCGAACCGCGTTTTTTACCGTGCCGTCGCTACTGCGCTGCATGGTATCTACCTTAATATGATTGATCACAAAATTTGCTTCCAACATAACTCTTGTTTCCTTGGAGACATTGGTCATGTCTTCAAACGTATGTGCTCTTTTTTGCCATAGCCATTCATACACTTGATTTCCACGAAATGCTTTGTCTCCATTGGTTACAAAAAAATCTCGTAATTGCTCTTTTGTTAATGCGCGTATGTCTCTTTTTTCAATTTGCATAGTGCAAAGATAGGAATTCTAAAATTTCATCAGCAATAAGAATTTCATTGACCATTTGAAACTCAAATCAACCATCAATTATAATTACACCTTTAATATGCATGCATACTATTTTTTAGTATATTTGATAAAATATTAAATGAATTCTTTCAGTTATGAAACCAACATTAACGGAATTACTACAAGTTAAACATCCTATTATAATGGCACCTATGTTTTTGGTGTCTAATACTGCAATGGTTATCGAAGGAATGAAAGCAGGAGTTGCTGGATGTATTCCGGCATTAAACTACCGAACTTTAGAGGAATTAAAAGCTGCGATAGAAGAATTAAGAGCGGCAAAAGTTCCTGGTGGAAGTTTTGGATTCAATTTAATTGTCAACAAATCAAACATCAAGTACAAAGACCAACTTCGCGTATTATGTGATGAAAAAGTTGATTTTATTATCACCTCTTTAGGAAGTCCGGAAGAAACGATTAAGGAAGCACATAAAGTAGGTGTCAAAGTTTTTTGTGATGTAACCGACTTGGGTTTTGCTAAAAAAGTAGAAAGCCTAAAAGCAGACGCTCTAATTGCTGTAAACAATCAAGCGGGAGGACATAGAGGAAATTTTAATCCCGAAGAACTGATTCAGTTATTAGACAAAAACACCACTTTACCAGTCATTTCCGCTGGTGGTGTGGGGAACAAATCTGATTTGGATAAAATGGTAGCTGCAGGAGCTATAGGAGTTTCGATTGGTAGTTTATTTATCCCTTCTGTTGAAGCTGGTGTTTCACAAGAATACAAACAAGCTTGTGTCGATTATGGCGCCAAAGATATTGTCATGACCGAAAAAATTTCAGGCACACCTTGTACTGTAATTAATACTCCCTATGTACAACAAATAGGAACTAAGCTGAACTGGCTTGAGCGATTTTTGAACACTAGTAAACGTTTCAAAAAATGGGCAAAACTGATTCGCTTTATGATTGGCAATAATGCTGTTACAAAAGCAGCTACACAAGCCACTTACAAAACCGTTTGGGTGGCTGGTCCAACAATTGAATATTCAAAAGCAATATTACCCGTACATAAAATAATTGAAAGTTTGGTTAAATAAAGAAAAAGGCGAAAAGTAAAATTTTCGCCTTTTTAGTTTTTGTAATTTGTAGCTTCAAGATCCTCAGCCATCATATTATTTGTATTTTTGCACTTCGACAAGCTCAGTGTGACAAAATTATAATTTAAAATTTATGCATTTTATTTCTGAAGAATTAGAAGAATATGTGGCCAATCATAGCGAAAACGAACCCGAATTATTGGTCCGTTTAAACAAAGAAACACATCAAAAAGTTTTACAACCTAGAATGTTGAGTGGTCATTTTCAAGGTCGTGTACTGAGTATGTTTTCTAAATTAATTCGTCCTACAACTATTTTGGAAATTGGCACTTATACCGGATATGCCGCGTTATGCTTAGCGGAAGGTTTACCAGAAAACGGAACACTTGATACGATTGACATCAAAGAAGAATTGGTGGACTTTCAACGAAAATATTTTGACCAATCGCCTTGGGCAAATCAGATTCATGCTCATTTGGGAAATGCCTTAGACATTATACCAACACTGAATAAAAAATTTGATTTGGTTTTCATTGATGCCGATAAGGAAAATTACATCAACTACTTCGAAATGATTGTTCCTTTAATGAATAAAGGAGGTGTTATTTTATCTGATAATGTTTTGTGGAGCGGAAAAGTACTAGAAGAAGTAAAAGACAACGACAAAAGCACTCAAATTTTACTGGAATACAACAAAATCATTAAAGAAGATCCAAGAGTTGAAACTGTTTTACTTCCTATACGAGATGGTTTGACGGTAAGTCGCGTTTTATAATTCTGGAAAGTATTTTCTTAGCACGCTTTGGTACAAGTTATAAAAAACAAAACCGAAAGTAGCTCCTACCGAATAACCTGTAAGAATATCACCAGGAAAATGAAGTCCTAAGTAAATTCGGCTGTACGCAAATATCAAAGGGAATAAGAAAAGTAAAAAGGCGTACTTATAATGTTTTTTCAAAATCATAAAGACGAACATGGTACTCGCCATCGAATTCGCCGCATGACCAGAGAAAAAACTAAAACTAGAACTACTTTTAACAACACGAATAATCGAATTAATTTCAGGATCGTTACAAGGCCGTAATCGCTGAAATGTTTCCTTTATAAGATTAGTAAACTGATCGGTTATTGTAATTAGCAAAGCAATAGAAACTACAACCAACAAGAAGTTTTTCCAGTTTCCTAGTTTTTTATAAACTAAATATAGGATTACTAAGAAAAAAGGAGTCAAATGCAATTGTTTAGTTATAAACAACCAAAAGCCATCAAAGTTTTCAGAACCCAATCCGTTAAGGAAAACCAATAAACTCTTATCTAATTGTATTAGTTTTTCCAACATTATAGCTGACGTTTTATTGGTCCTGTTAAATCATCAAAATTTTCTTTTACTTCTTTAATTTCGGAAGTAATATCCAGTGGATTTTCAACTCCAGCAGAATTAGCAATTCGTTGATTTACATTTTCTTTTAAATTTTCTATTTCCTTGGTAAACCCTTCCGTTAACTTGGAAATTTCAGGCGAATCGGCACTTTTTTGTATTTCCGATTTTATTTCGTTGGTAGCATTTTTAAGTTGCGCCATCCCTTTTCCTAAACTGCGTGCAATATCAGGAATCTTCTCAGATCCAAACAACATCAAAGCTATAAAGATGATTAAAATTAATTCGCCGCCGCCAATACCAAACATATGCTTCCCTTTTAGAAATTAAAAAACAAAGGTACAAAAATGCACCTTTGTTTAAATTGAACTTTAGTTAACCTTTTTATAAATGAATCCTTTATTCAAACTTTGATTTTGCTTCTTCTTTTGGCCATGAATTATTTGAAGTATCCACATCAGCCGTTTCTTCTTTCGGATCTACTTTAATTTTTTTAATCAATTTTTGAGTTGAAAAAGTTCTTGATACTTCTTTGTCATTTTTCAACCAAATTTGCGCTGGAAATTTATAATCCTGAGTAGTTCCGTCTTCAAAAGTAATTTCAACAATAAGCGGCATTACTAACCCTCCAGGCTTGTTGAAAGTCACTTGGTAAAAATATTTCGGAGCCTTTAGTTTAGCTCTTTCTTCATCATTAAAGTTAGTCGTAACATATTCATCTAATGTTTTTACTGATTTTACATCTAATGCAGCACTCATTTCAGGTTTGAAGTCGGTACTTGCATTATCAACCATATACACCATTGGTCCAGAATTACGGAAACGATTACGGCGATTGGTTTGCTGAGCTGTAAATGTTGCCGGTTGATCATTCGATACGAAAAATTGTTTAACCTCTTTTATACCAATATCATTATAATCCGTGGTATAAAACCAACCTCTCCAGAACCAATCTAAGTCAACACCAGATGCATCTTCCATCGTTCTGAAGAAATCTTCTGGGGTTGGATGTTTGAATTTCCAACGATTGGCATACGTTTTAAATGCATAATCAAATAACTCACGACCCATAATGGTTTCACGCAAAATATTCAACCCAGCTGCCGGTTTTCCGTAAGCGTTATTTCCAAATTGCTTAATTACTTCTGAATTGGACATGATAGGCTCAATCCAATTTTGATCGCCACTCATATAAGGTACAATCAATTTCGCCGGTCCTCTATCTACTGGAAAAGTAGCTTCCCATTCTATTTCGGCTAAATATTCCATAAAGGTATTTAATCCTTCATCCATCCAGGTCCATTGACGCTCGTCAGAATTAACAATCATTGGAAAGAAATTGTGACCTACTTCATGTATAATCACTCCTAACATACCGTATTTAGTTCTGTCAGAAGTTACACCATTTTCATCTGGACGACCAAAATTCCAGCAAATCATTGGGTATTCCATTCCTTGATCTTGTGCGTTTACAGAAACCGCTTTCGGATACGGATAATCAAAAGTATGGCTAGAATAACTTTTTAAAGTATGCGCCACGGCTCTAGTGGAATATTGTTCCCACAATGGATTTCCTTCTTTAGGATAAACTGATGTTGCCATCACATTTTTACCGCCAAGCGATACAGCCATAGCATCAAATATAAATTTTCTAGAAGTCGAAATTCCGAAATCACGAACATTTTCAGCTTTAAATCGCCATGTTTTCTTTTTGTCTGAAATTCCTTTTTCTCGTTCTATTGCTTCTTCTTGAGTAGCAATAACTACAGGTTTATCATAGCTTTTTTCAGCAGCTAAATATCTTTGTAACTGAACAGGAGTTAACACCTCAGCTCTATTTTGCAAACTTCCGGTAGCTTCCATAATATGATCGGCTGGAACCGTAATATTTACTTCATAATTTCCAAATGGTAATGCAAATTCTCCTTGCCCCCAAAATTGCATGTTTTGCCAACCTTCTACATCATTGTAAACAGCCATTCTTGGGAAAAACTGTGCAATAACATACAATCTATTTCCGTCCTTAAATTGTTCATAACCACTACGACCACCATCAACCATATAGTTTCCAATGTTGTACCACCATTTGATTTTGAAAGTGTACTTTTGACCGTAAGCCAAAGGCGTTTTCAAATTAATACGCATCATTGTTTCGTTCACCGTATACGATACTGGTGCATCTAAAGCGTCTTTTACATATTCAATTTTGAAACCTCCGTCAAATTTTTCTTCCATATACACTTTGGAGAAAGCAGCCGCACTCATCGCAGGGTCCATTTTATTGCTTTGCACCATTGGTGTTTTAGAAGTCTTAGCAAAATGATTTTGATCTAATTGCAACCAAAGATAATCTAGCGATTCTTTTGCATTATTGGTATAGGTAATTGTTTCCGTACCATATAAGCGAGCATTTTTATCATCTAATTCGACATCAATTTTATAATCGGCTCTTTGCTGATAGTACTCTGGTCCAGGTGCACCAGAAGCGGTACGATACATATTGGGCGTAGCCATCAAATCATACATTTGACGAAACTTGCTCGTATCTCCATGTCCTTCTTGTTTTGGTTTTTGCTGTGATGCATCTTGCGCAAAAACACTTCCGGTAACTGATAAAACTATCAGTAAAAGGTTTAAATTCTTCATATATGGATAACCTGATTTTTTTTAGATCGCTAAATTTAAAAAATAAAACAGTAGAACGTCATTTTTTTACATTTTTAACAAACCTTTTACATTTGTCCCTGAAAAAAGAAAGCTTTTTTTGTTGCCAAAGAAATTAGTATGGACGATATTTTGTTGTTCATCATTAAATTCCAACAACACTGAATTTTGAATTTCAACTGTTTTAATTTTCGCAATATCTTTTACATTATAATAACATATCAAAACATTTCCTTCCATTTCTTTGTTGGCAAAATGAATGACTTGAAGTTTGCCGTTGACTTTAATTGTGAAGTTATCAAAAATATACTTTTTCATTAATTCTATATCTCTTTCTGATTCTTCCTTATCGCCTAAAAATGTCTTAGTATTATACTTTTCAAGCAAAGTTTTGTTAAGGTCATCAACAAAAATACGTGATGTAATTTGGAACATCTTTTTTTCCTGTATGTAATTTATCTGATAAATAGAAACATAAAATTTATGCACCGCAAAAGAAGAAAAACCAACTATTAAAAGAGATAAAACGGTAATTTTTAAAAACTTTTTCATGCTCATTTTTATTTATTTTCAAGTAAAATTAGACTTTTATACTCAGTTGCAATTTCTCCAAACAAAAATGTAGCCAAAAATCTATTGTTATCTTTAACCGCTTCTACAAACTTAGGATAATCTAAAGAATACAACTGAAAACCTTTGATGTACCCGGGTTGTATTTTTAATGTTTCGACATAAAAAGGCTCCTCAAACATTGCATCTATTTTTTCAATCAGTTTTTCTTTATGCTCCACTTGTAATTCTTTTTTCAGCATATTAGTTCTACCACTAATTTGATTGATCAGACCATCAACACTCATCCCTCCAAAAGGAATCAACAAAGGACTGAACCATTTAAACTTTTCTGCCGTTCGTAACTTTCTTTCTGCTGGTGTGTATTCTTTTATTTTTCCAGACACAACTCCTAATGATTTGGCTGTGATTGATTTTATCTGAACTTCCTCCAATTGATTTACTTTCGATTTCACTCTTATATATAGCATTTCCTTTTTGAAAGAATAAGAATCTAATTTTATTTCAACTCCTTCAATACGATTGGAAGTAATCACTAATTTGTCTCCAATTTTTGCTTCTATAGTAAAAAACCCTCCATTTTCAGTAACTGTAGATACTTTGGTAGAATAATTGACCACCATAATTCCGTCAGGATTCGCATCGGCAATCACCTTTCCTTTCAAAAAGGATTGTGAAAAAATGCTTTGGATAAAAAACAGAAAAAAAACTACTTTATTCATTCTTCATTTCTTTAAAACGAAAGGCCAATTCAACCAATCTCAATTTTAAATTTGATTTATTTTTATTTTCTAAATTTAAATTAATTTGGGAATCATCCATACAATAAATTAAAAATCCAAAAAGAGCTTCTTTAGAAATCTTCAAAGTCTCAAAATAATAATCTTCAGGAAATAAAAATTGCAGTTTTTGAATATTTTTTTGTTTTTTTTCTAGCTCAATATTTCTTTTCAAATTTCTTCTTTCTCCTGAAATTGTACTGAAAAGAAGATCAATTGGACTATAATACAAATAATCTAATTTCCTCTCGTTTTTCGACATCTCTTTATAGTTCTTGTCAATCAATCCCATTGATTTGGCTGAGATTGATTTTATCTGAACTTCTTCCAATTGATTTGGTTTCGATTTTACTCTAATGTATAGTATTTCCTTTTGGAAAGAATAGGAATCTAATTTTATTTCAATTCCATCAATGCGATTGGAAGTAATTACCAGTTTGTCTCCAATTTTTGCTTCTATAGTAAAAAAACCCCCATTTTCAGTAACTGTAGATACTTTTGTAGAATAATTAACCACCATAATTCCGTCAGGATTCGCATCTGAAACCACCTTCCCTTTCAAAACGGATTGTGAAAAAATACTTTGGACAAAAAACAGAAAAAAGAGTATAAGTTGTTTCATAAAATTATTTGATGGGGTAAAAATAAAAACTAGCTATCACAATTTGGTATTAAAAGTGTTGTAAATATTTGTTAATTCTGAATATCTTTGATTTTTAGAACAATAAAAAAAATGAAAAAAGTTATCCTTGCCAGCACCTCAACGCTTTATAATGGAAGTTACTTAGACTACCTTTTACCTACGTTGTCAACTCATTTTTCAGATGTAAAAACCTTGCTTTTTATTCCATATGCTCAACCTGGTGGTATTTCTTATGAAGATTACACTAACAAAGTTGGAGAAGCTTTTTTAAAAATAAATATTACTATAAAAGGCATTCATGAGTTTGAAAATGCAACAGAAGCTATAAAAAATGCAGAAGCCATTTTTACTGGAGGAGGTAACACCTTTTTATTAGTTTCTAAACTATATGAATTGAATCTGATTGAAGTTTTAAAAACTACTATAGAAAATGGAACGCCTTATTTAGGAACAAGTGCAGGAAGTAATATTGGAGGAAAAACCATCAACAACACCAATGACATGCCTATTGTTTTGCCCAGAAGCTTTAATGCATTAGGATTGATTAATTTTAATTTGAATCCTCATTACCTTGATCCTATTGAAGGTTCAACTCATATGGGAGAAACTCGAGAAACTCGAATTAATGAATTTCATAAAATCAGCACCATTCCTGTTTTAGGACTACGCGAAGGTAGTTGGTTGGAAATATACAATAATGATGTAATAATTAGAGGTGAATTAACGGCCCGATTATTTAGAGCAGGAGAATTTCCGGTAGAATTGGCTCCAAGTGAAAATTTAAATTTTTTATAAAATAAAAAATCCCGAAAGATATCTTTCGGGATTTTTTTGGAGCGGAAGACGAGGCTCGAACTCGCGACAACCAGCTTGGAAGGCTGGAG
>JAZKHA010000004.1:0-148706 GCA_040385625.1 Bacteroidota bacterium | reverse complement strand
GTGATTGATTTTTGTTTAACATAACAATTCGTTTTTTGATTAATGATTGATAAAATTGATTAGTAATTGATAAGCAGTTTTGATGAGTAACTACTTTTAAAAGCGCTTTTTGGTAAACCTTGCGGTCTTCAATTTGTGTGCAGGCTTTGTAATCTGCGATATATTCTAAATTTTGAATCATGGCTTTTTTGTACAACCACACAAACGGGTTGAACCAGAACACAATGCAAAATAACTTGGCAATCATAACATCTATAGAATGTTTTTCTTGACTGTGTATTTTTTCATGAAGTAAGATGCTTCTCAATTCATCGTTTGTATAATAATTGGAATTGTATACAATGTAATTGAAGAATGAAAAAGGTGCAATATCTTCGTTTAAATCGACCAATGAAAACTGGTCGCGTTTTTCAACTTCCTTGTTGTTTAATAATTTAAAGAGCGAAAATAAATTGACGGCAATTTTGATAATCAAAATTAGTACTACAATAGCATAGCAAGCGATCATGATTTGATTCCAATCGATGCTAAATGTCTCAGGTGCTGGTATGGCATTTGCTGATTCAGAATACGGAACCATTTCATTGAATGGCGTTTCTTTTCTTTTAATCCAAATCACTTTCTTGATAAAAAAAAGAGGTAGCAAAACAGAGGTAAACAACCCTGCCATTAAAAACCATCTGTTTGTGGTGAAGAAGGTTTCTTTTCTTAATAAAAAATGATAAGCTAAAAAATAGACACCGATAAGTGTACTAGCTTTTAGAAAAAATATTAAGATAGTTTCCATACTACTGCTTTTTCTCTATTATCTCTAAAATTTCTCGTAGCTCTTCTGCAGATATTTTATCTTCTTCCGCGAAAAAAGAAACTAAATTTTTGTACGAACTATTGAAATAATTATCAATTGCGGTACTCATGAATTTCTTACGATATTCCTCCATTTTTACAATAGGGAAGTATTGGTGCGTATTACCATAGGCATTGTGAGATACAAAGCCTTTCTCTTCAAGATTTCTGATTATAGTAGAAAGAGTATTATAATGAGGTTGGTCCTCTTTTATTTCAGCCATAACATCTTTTACGAAAGCTTTTTTTAACTTCCACACTATATGCATGATCTCTTCTTCCTTATTTGTTAACTTTTGCATGTTTGATAATTTGATATAGCAAACGTATAACTATTTTTGTAGTTTACAAACTATTTTTATAGTTATTTAACTAAATTTTAAGTTATTCTTAAGTAAAAACAAAGTAAGTTATTGATTTGTAGTGACTTGTTTTTCTTTTTGAACTAAGTTGTATACCCAATAACCTAATAGAGTGGCGGCAATTCCAAGAGAGCCCATAAAAATCCAATTCATTTGGTAGCCGTAATTTTCAACAATTGAAAAGCCAATTTTCGGACTTAAAATTTGGGCAAAACTATACGTCATGGTGAAAATAGCGATGTATCTACCTTGTTGGTGTTTTGGTGCTCTACTCATGGCAAATCCATTTGAAAAAGGAAACGAAAACATTTCTGCAAACGTCATAAATAACATCATAATTAGTAAAATTCCAGCCCATGTGTTTATGAGTAACAGGTAAAGACTAATTGCCATTAACAAGGCTCCAATTGTTATCACTTTTATTTTATTGATATGCTTTCGTTCGATGTAGTTTACCAGTGGCATTTCAATGAAAAAAACCAAAACCCCATTAAAAGTTAAAAGCAATCCGGTTTGGAATTCAGAAAGTCCAAATTGATGTTTATGATAAATTTGAATAGTATTAAAAAGTTGAAAAAACATGATTCCAACAAATAATGTAGAAAGCAAGAAAATCCAATAGATTTTATCTTTAAAAACAGAACCGGTTAATACATCACCAGGATGTTCCTTGTCTGCATAAGTAGATTTTTTCTTTTCTTTTACTTTTAGCCAAAAGATCAAAATAGCAATAATACAGGTAATTCCATCAATCCAGAATAGAGCTTTATAGCCAATAAGCATAATTACAAGTCCACCTAATGCAGGACCTGCAGCAAAACCAAGGTTAATGGCTAATCGAACTAGCGTTAATGCTTTTGTTCTGTTTTCAGGTTTAGAATAAGCGCCAATTGAGACGAACATGGCGGGTCTGAACATATCAGAAATCACCATAATGACAAACATTCCAATACATAATCCTATAAAACTGGTCATGAATTGTAATAAAATAAATAGTATACCACTTGTAAACAAACTAAATATCATGATTCGATAAAATCCAATCGTATCGGAAAGTTTACCTCCTAACCAAGAACCAACCATCGATCCAGCTCCAAAAAAGACCATAATAGTTCCCACTTGGGAAAGCGAAAAATGTAAATCTTCGTGTAAATATTTAGATAAGAATGGCAAAACCATTGTGCCAGCTCTATTGATGAAAGTGATAAATGTTAGGATCCAAATTTCTCTTGAAAATCCTCTGAAGTTATTTATGTAGCGGTTAAAATAGCTTTTTAGCATGAAAGTGAGTAAAAACTCAAAGTTACTAAATTACCGCTTTTTGCATATCGTATTTTGAATTAAATTTGTAAAAAAATTAAGATGAAAAAATACCTAGTTAGTATTCTTTTTTTAGTAAGTTTTTTAGCTGTTGCTCAAGAAAAAGCAGCAGTAACTTCAAAAGAATATCAAGATAATTTAAACAAAGAATTTGCCGATCAAAAAGAATCACCTTTAGATCCGGAAGATTTTAAAAATTTTAAAGGTTTAGATTTTTTTCCAATAGACAACAAGTTTATCATAACTGCCAAGTTTGTGAAATCTAAAAACGAAAGGGTTTTCAAAATGAAGACTTCTACTGATAGGTTACCAAAATATAAAATATATGGGACACTTTTTTTTGAAATTGAAGGAAAGCAATTTAAACTAAATGTTTATCAAAACGTTGAATTGATTAAAAAAGAAGGTTTTGCAGATTATTTGTTCTTGCCGTTTTCTGATTTAACGTGCGGAAAAGAAAGTTATATAGGAGGAAGGTATATCGATATGCAAATTCCAAATCAGGAAACTGTAGTTATCGATTTTAATAGAGCTTATAATCCATATTGTGCATACAGCCATCGTTTTTCTTGTCCTATTGTCCCGCTGGAAAATGATTTGGATTTTGAAATCAAAGCAGGAGTAATGAAATTTCACGACTAATGAAGTTTAATCTCCATACACACAAAAGTACTTCCTCAGAAAATGTTTTGGAAATTATCAATCAGTACCCAAATGAGTTTGATGTGACAGCAAAATATTTTTCAATCGGAATTCATCCTTGGTATATTAATACAGATAGATTAGATACTGATTTAGCTATAATTGAAACCAAGTTGCAAGAGCCTAATTGTTTGGCTTTAGGAGAATGTGGCTTAGACAAACGAATTGAAACTTCTTTAGAAACTCAAATTGAAATTTTCGAAAAACAATTAATCCTTGCAAAAAAATATAAAAAACCTGTAATTTTGCACTGCGTTTCGGCGTATCAAGAAGTGATTGAAATTAAAAAGCGAATGCTTATTGAGATTCCAATGGTTATTCACGGGTTTTCAAAAAATATTCAGGTAGCACAATCCTTGTTAGATAATGGATTTTATTTGTCGTTCGGGAAATATTTGCTACGTAATCCAGAATTGGCATCAGTTTTTGAACAAGTGCCTGATGATAAGTTTTTTTTGGAAACAGATACGATTGAAGAAACGCTAGAGGAAGTTTATCAGAAAGCTTCATCAATCAAAAGTATAAATATCGAAATGCAGGTTGAAAATAATTTCAAACGTGTGTTTAAAATGTAAGACAAGATTATTTTAATAATCTTAAGTTTAATAAATAATAAAGAGTAAAATGGCAGTGTGGCAAGAAAGAGCTGAGTTATTATTCAAACCGGAAGGATTGGAAAAACTTAAAAAAGCAAATGTATTAATTGTTGGAATGGGTGGAGTAGGTTCTTTTGCAGCCGAATTTGTTGCTCGTGCCGGAGTAGGTAAAATTACTATCGTCGATGGAGATGTGGTTGATATCACGAACATCAACAGGCAATTACCTGCTTTGCATACCACTGTAGGAATGTCTAAAGTACAACTGATGGGAGAAAGATTGAAAGATATTAATCCTGAATTAGATTTAACTATAGTTCAAGAATTCTTGTCGCCTGAAAGAGCTACTGAAATTGTTACTAATGATTACGACTATGTAATGGACTGTATTGACAGTGTTACTCCAAAATTGAACTTAATTATAGCGGCCAAGCGTAAAAAAGTCAAGATTATCAGCAATATGGGAGCTGGAGGAAAATTTGAAGCCAGTAAAGTTTGCGTAAAAGACATCAGTAAAACCGAATATTGTCCGTTGGCGAAAAACGTTAGAAAACGATTAAAAGCCGAAGGTATTTCCAGAGGTGTAAAGGTTGTTTATTCGTTCGAACGCCCCGATTACAGTAGTGTCAAAAAGACCGATGGTTCTAACTTTAAAAAATCATTTTACGGTACCAATAGTTGGATGCCTGCCTTATTTGGACTTCATGCTGCCGAAAAAGTGGTTCGTGATTTGTTGAAAAAATAGGTTTTAAGATTGTTTTTTTTCTTTTCCTAGAACGTCTTTTATAATTGCTTTTGTAATAGAATCTGAATTTATTGATTTTTCAACAGATGGCTTATTTATAATTTTTATAGGTCTTACAGGTAAGTAAATTTCAGTAATCCATTTTGAGGCTGACTTATCCGTAGAAGCATTTTTGGTCAGTATTTCAATCTCTTTGTACTTATCACTAATCTCCAATCGATTTGTTTTCATGTAATCATGAAGTTTCTTTATAGCTTCCTGTTTGTGATTATAATTTCCAACAAGAGTAGCTTTTACAGTGCTTGAAGGGTTAATTTGCCCAGTAATGATATCGCTTTGAGGAGAAGTGTATATTTTTTCTTTTACAGGAATAGCCAATGAATAAACATATTTATTATTTATAGTGTCCTTAGAGTGATATATGATAAAAGGGCTTCCGTTAGAAGCAGTACTTGTACTAGTTAAAATCCTTTGTAGCTGTGGTATGTTCGTTTTGATTTTTGAAGGAATTTCCTCCAATTTAGAGGCTATAGGTCTTTGAATGTAAAAAATAGTATCTCTCTTTACAAAACCATCAACTTTAATAGAAAAAGTATTAATTTCTCGAGTAAGAGTATTGTTTATGGCAGTTAGTGCTTCTTCAAATCGATCTTCGAAATCATTTTTTGAACCGCGACCAATTAAACCTAATAATTTCTCTTTGAATCCCATTTTTCCCGAAGTAGTCCAAGTCAAAGAAGTTTTTTTGTTTAGAGTATCAGAAAAATATATTTTCAATTCGCTTTCTTTCTCGTTTATTAAAAGATTGCGATTAATGGTATTGTCAACAATTTCATTTAGTTTAATCAAAGAAATCTCGTCTTTCCAAGGGTTTATAGAATCCCAATTTTTTAAATCCGAAACATAATTAAAGACAATCTGTTTTGGAACATCAATAATTTTATTTTTTTTTATGGAATAACTACCGTCTTTAGTGGCAACAAAAACCGAAATGGTTCCGGTTATTAAAAGGAGTAACAAAATGATATATTTAGCAATCTTCATGTTGTATTGGAAATGAGGTTGCGTAAAGTTAAAAAAAAATGTTAAAAAATGTTATTTTTTTATTATTCTTTTAATAGGTATTTGATTACAAATAATAACCCGATAAAAAGAAGAAAAGTGATCAATATCCAAATACTACCTTTATAATATTGTTTGTGAAGTTTTAAATCTTTTCGGTATGAAAAAATTATGATGATTATAAATGAAATGGCAAATAAAATAGCAAATATAATTTGACCTTTACTGAGCATGATTTTTTTGTGCAAAAATAAGGAATTGTTTGATTGATATTGTATTTTGCAAGCCAAATAAATTAAGTTAAAAATGCAAAAACAAATACAAGCTGTACACGAGTTTCACAGCGCTTTCGGATTAGGGATAAATAATGAACCTATGGGTGATTTGGGTGAAAGTAAAAATATGCTTCGTTTTAATTTGATGAAGGAAGAAAACGAAGAGTATCTGGAAGCAGTTCAAAATAATGATATTATTGAAATTGCTGATGCACTTGGCGATATGTTATACATTCTATGTGGGACTATCATAGAACACGGATTACAAGATAAAATCGAAGCCGTTTTCAACGAAATTCAACGCAGTAATATGAGTAAATTAGGAGAAGATGGAAATCCTATTTATCGTGAAGATGGCAAAGTTTTAAAAGGGCCTAATTACTTTAAACCTAATTTTGAAGAAATATTGAAGTAATATTTACTTTTAAACAAAAAGGCGATTTTGAATTCAAAATCGCCTTTTTTATTATTTATGTTTTAAAATTAAACTTCAACAGTCCAACCAAAAGTATCTTCAGCTAGTTTGTATTGAATATTTGTCAGTTTTTCTTTTAAATCCAAAGCAAACGAATTTTCTACTTTAGGTAATTCATAATAAACATCTTTGTATTGGAAACCTACAATAGGATTCACTACTGCAGCTGTTCCAGCTCCAAAAATTTCTTTTAGACTTCCGTCTTTGGCAGCATCAACTAATTCAGAAACCAAAACAGAACGTATTTCTACATTTATACCTTCACGTCTTGCTAAGTCAATCAAACTTTTACGGGTAACTCCGTCAAGAATACGTTCGCTTGTTGGTGCTGTATATAAAGTATCGTTAATTCTGAAGAAAACATTCATCGTTCCTGCTTCTTCTAGTTTTGTATGTGTGGCATCATCGGTCCAAATGACTTGTTGGAAACCAGCATTGTGAGCCAATTGCGTTGGGTAAAACTGTCCAGAATAATTTCCGGCAGCTTTAGCTGCTCCAATCCCTCCGTTTGCAGCACGAGAATAATGCTCGGCTACTAATACTTTTACCTCACCAGAGTAGTATGCTTTGGCAGGAGAAAGGATAATCATAAATCGGTATTGTGTAGACGGCTGTGCAATAACACCGCTACCAATAGCAATCATAAATGGACGTATATATAAGGTGTTTCCTTTTCCTTTTTTAATCCAATCTTTTTCTAGTTGAAGAATTTGTTTTAAACCATCCAAAAAAACATGTTCAGGTACTTCGGGCATGCACATTCTTACAGCCGATTTATTGAAACGTTCGTAATTTTCTTCAGGCCTAAATAACCAAACAGAATCGTCTTCTATTTTATAGGCTTTCATACCTTCAAAAATTGCCTGACCATAGTGAAAAACTTTAGCCGAAGGGTCTAATAAAAAAGGTTCGTAAGGTTTGATGGTGGGTTTTTCCCAAGCGCCATTTCTGAAATCACAAACCAACATATGGTCGGTAAAAACACTCCCAAAGGATAAGGTTTCGAAATCTACTTGGTCAATTTTTGAAGTAGCTACTTTGATAATTTCAATTTCGCTAGTTGTGTCTAAGCTCATTACCTAAATTATTTTTTGCTAATTTAAGAAAAAACAAAGCATAGCGTTAAAATATGAATATTATTTAGTGTTTTGGAGGTTCTTTTTTAAGAATGATTAACAGTTTCTTTTTGTTATTAAAATTATCGTAAATTTTTATGAAAACTATTAATGTTAATTTACATTATGAATGAATTCTTGTTAGATTTGTAAAAAAATAAAAATAGAATGAAAAAAGTACTTATACTAGCTTCTTTAGCATTTTTGATTTTTTCATGTAAAAAATCTGCCTCAGTATCTAAGAGTGATTTGGAAGGTTTTGTTGCTTTTGGTGATACCATTTCTCCAAAAAATACGATAACACCTGAGCAAATGATTAAAAAATATGAAGCATTAAAGGAAGGTGATACTGTTGAAGTGAAGTTTGCTTCCAAAATCAATTCGGTTTGTAAAAAGAAAGGTTGTTGGATGAATATGGCTTTAAGTAATGATAAAGAAACATTTGTCAAGTTTAAAGATTATGCTTTTTTTGTGCCTAAAAATGCTGATGGAAGCCAAGCCATTGTCAGCGGTAAAGCTTTCTTAAGTATAGAAACTATTGATGAACAAAAGCATTATGCTACCGATGCAGGTGAATCTAAAGAAAATATTGATAAAATAACTACTCCTAAAGCTACTTATTCTTTCCTTGCCAACGGTGTTTTAATTAAGAAGTAATGAAAAAAATAGCTTGTCTTATCATTTGTCTGGTTTTTCTTTCTTGCGATAAAAAAGAAAAAGTAATTCCTAAGAAAGAAAAACAGTTTGAAATGTATGAAATGTCGGAGATGGCCATGCTTATGGAGCAGATCTATGTAAACAATCAAAGACTAAAAGAGAGAATAACAAGAAAGGAATATCTGGGTAATTTTCCACAGCATTTTTTAGAAATTCATTCTGCGGTTATGACTGATAAACAAGAAAATGATTCGTTTTTTAAAAAAAATGCTGCATCTTATATTCATTACCAAAAAATGATATATCAGGATCCTCAAAAGGCTAAAGAGAATTTTAATTCGAGTATTGATGTATGTATAAAATGCCATGAAGTGAAATGCACTGGCCCGATACAAAGAATTAAAAAACTCTATATAAAATAGTTTGGAAAGAAAAATCATTACGACTTTAGATGGTTCAACTACCATTCAGATGGTTGATTGGGATGAGTGCTATCATTCCAAAAATGGAGCCATTCAAGAAGCCTATCATGTTTTTATTAAAAATGGACTTGATCTGATGCCTGAAAAACCAGTTTCTATTTTAGAAATTGGTTTCGGTACAGGATTAAATGCTTTGATTACCTATTTAGAGTCCCAAAAGAGAAAACTTAACGTGAATTATGTTGGAGTAGAAGCTTACCCTGTTTCGTTGCAGGAAGCTACAGCTATGAATTACTGCGAGCAATTAGAAATAGACAATTTCTTTTTTAAACGTATGCATGAGAGTTCTTGGGACGAAATAAATGATTTTGATGGAAATTTTAAATTGATTAAACGAAAACAATTCTTTCATGAGATTACGGATGTAGATCAATTTGACTTAATTTACTTTGATGCTTTTGGATACCAATATCAACCTGAATTGTGGAGTACGGATATTTTTAAAAAAATGTATACTGCATTGAAAGACAATGGAGTATTAGTTACTTATGCTGCAAGAGGTGTAGTAAAGCGCTCAATGAATGAAGTAGGCTTTACTGTTAAAAAAGTTGAAGGGCCTCCAGGTAAAAGAGAAATGATGATTGGTTTCAAAAATTTGTAAGTAAATTTTTGAAAACTTTAACGTTGAAATTATTTTTAATTTCACTATATTTGAGAGATAATACCACAAATTAATAACTATGTCGAGACAAATGGTTGATTATGCAAAATCGATTCTTGAGAGAGTCAGTTTTGATCCTGTTTTGTTTGGTAAAGAGCTTTTGAAAGCCGTAAAACAATTACTCCCTTATGAAGTGGAAGAATTAAAAGTTTGGTTTTTTGATTTTACTAAAGAAAAACCTGAATTAAGAAAATGTGAAATTTATTTGAACACATAAAAAAAAGGAGCTTTAATAGCTCCTTTTTTTATGGCCTAAATCCTCAATTATGTAAGAGGATTTATAAAATATTTGACAAAAAATGCATTTCATCGATTTTATTTGCTTTTAAACGATGTTTTTAACTATATTTACAATGAGTTCTTAATCAAGTGTTTCATTATTTTAAACGTAGTTATTATGCCAAGAATGATTTATGATTACACCAAAAACGTACTTGAAAAAGTTAGCTTTGACACAAAACTTTTTACCAAAGAATTGAAAAAAGCTGTTAGAAATTTATTTCCTTATGAACTAGAGCATCTAAAAAATTGGTTGCTGTATTTCACAAGTGAAAAACCTGAATTGAGACAATATATAAATATTGTTGATGTCTAACCCCAATTCGTAATGAACTTAACAGGAGCTTTTAGCTCCTTTTTTTTATTTCTTTTGCAACGGACTTATGATTTCTATATTCTGAAAAGCAATGGCGCCACGTAAAACTCCTGAAATAGTTGTTCGTAATGCTTCAATAATGTGAATTTTTAATTCGTTTTTTGGAAAAATTAAACTCACTTCACGAGAAGGTTTTGGATCGGTAAAATGTTTCAGTTTTGCTTTTTCTTTTTCGGCCAATTCTAGGGTATGTAAATATGGTAGTAGTGTAATACCTAATCCTTCGTTAGCCAATCGTATCAAAGTTTCAAAACTACCGCTTTCAATTCGAAATTTACTGTCATCGCGTTGCGAATTGTTTTTACATAAATTTAAAATGCCATCTCTAAAACAATGACCGTCTTGAAGTAATAATATTTCGTCCACATTCAAATCTGAAATTTCCAATTCACTTTTTTGAAATTTGGGATGACTTTCCGGAACGTAAACCATAAAAGGTTCGTAGTACAATACAATTTCTTTTATTTTTTCTTCTTCTAGAGGAGTCGCAGCAATTGCTGCATCAAGATGACCATTTTTTAGTTTAGCAATAATTTCATTGGTATTTAACTCCTCGATAATCAGTTTGACTTTTGGGTATTTTTTTATGAAAGTATTTAAAAACATCGGAAGTAAAGTTGGCATTACTGTTGGAATAATTCCAAGTCTAAATTCGCCGCCAATGTATCCTTTTTGTAAATCGACGATATCTTGCATTCTATCGGCTTCGTTCACAATATTTTTGGCCTGCGCTACAATTTTTTGTCCCACTTCGGTTAATTGAATGGGTTTTTTACTTCGGTCAAAAATAGTAATGCCTAATTCTTCCTCTACTTTTTGAATTTGCATACTCAAAGTAGGTTGGGTTACAAAGCATTTTTCTGCTGCTAATGTAAAATTTTTGTGTTCGGCCACTGCCAAAACATATTGAAGTTGCGTGATAGTCATTTATAGTAAAATTTGATACAAATATAATTAACTATAATTTTAAGTGATACTATTCTTTGCTTAAATTTTCATTAAAAGCGGATGGCAATAGTTGTGGAATAAATTTAATCAAAATCGGAAGTAATAAACTGCCTCCAGGAACCAAAAAAATGGTTAATGAAGGTATGCTTTTGCAAATGTCTAGTAATTGAGTTTTTACTTTTTTCTTTTCTTCTGGTGACAATTCTTTTGATGTGGATTTAGCCAAAAGGTGCATGAGTTCCTTGCTTTGTGAAAGTTCCGTTAATAATCGACTCTTGTTTCTAGTTATTAAAGTTTGAACATTTTGTGTGGTATGATCATAAAAATGCTTGACCGGATTCGAATAGTTGAAGTATGGAATTTTCAATTTATTAGTAGATAGAAAACTATCCATATCAATAATGCTTTTATCTACAAATTCAGAAGATAGTTCCAACTCGGAAGCTAAGTTGAATAGGAAATTCCGTTCAAAAGGCTCCATTATCGAGTCATTCCATAAAGCCATTCCAGCCATATCAATTAGATAGAATTTTTCGTAATCGTCTTTCAAATAAGACAAAGAAATATTTTCTAAGGATGAATCAATACTGACTTTGCTGAATTTGGAATAGCGAACAGACGATTCAAACAACTTTTGAAGTAAATCATCGTATTTGGTTTTGGTTTCTTTTGTTTTCAGTGCTACAGCCACCACAGTAACAATAATTTCTTCTATTTTTTTTAAGTATTTTTGAGGAAAACTACCCTCTTCAATATACTTTTTAAAAGCCAATACATCTATAAAAAGTAAGGCATTGGTTAAAATATGAGAAAAGTTTTTGCTGATGATATTGTCATTGGTCTTGATTCGGTTGGAAATGATTTTTTCTAATTTATTCTGAATAGAATCTGTAGGCAGAAAAATATCAAATAAGCCCGAATTTTTTGGATGTAACTCTTTGTAGAAAGCGACACATTCTTTGATGAAATTTTCAGGATTGTTGTCTCCTTTAGCTATTTGATATACACCAAATAAGGAATTCAATAAGGCAATTTTAGAAAATTCTTCCGAAGTCCAACCTTTAGTTTGGATAGGTTTTTGAGAAACAAAATGAGTAGTATACCCAACTAAAAAACCTGTACTTCTTGTAGCAGTATAGAAGGATTGAAAATCATACATGGAAAATTGTTCCTGTGAACTTTGTTCAAAGAAAAATTTATCTACCCAACCATGTGCCGAAGGATTTATCATAGTACCAGTTTGCCATGCAAAAATATACTTTAGTTTGAATAAAAATAGAAGTTTTGCAAAGTAGCTGACATTTATTGAATTTGAATCGAAATAAATTTGATATTAATTTAAACCAAAGCCCCTAAAATTTCGTAAGTAATAGTGAGCGTAAAAATTCTCTGATGTAACTAAAATAAACAATATGAAAAAGCTATTTTTTTTATTTGGTTTAACCTTCTTTTTATCTTCTTGTGAAAAGGAAGGTGTTCTAACCAATGTGAGTAATCAAATTTCAATCATAGACAATGCGGCAACATTGAAATACACCGGAACCTTTGTAGCGACTTCCGGAATTTCAGTGAATGGTAAGGTGAATGTTTATGTTCAAAGTAATAAGTATCAATTACAGATTGAAAATATTATGATAACTGATGGTCCTGATTTAAAAGTGTATTTATCTAAAACAGACGCTCCTTCTTCTTTTGTGAATTTAGGAAATTTTAAAGGAAACGGAACTTCTGTGTATAATATTCCAGCACAAGTAAATGTTTCGGAATATCCTTATGTATTAATTCATTGCCAACAATACAATCACTTATTCGCCATTGCTCAATTAATTCCTAAACAATCAAATTAAACTAAATCAAATCAAATCAAATGAAAAACAATTTAAAAACAGTTTTATTCTTTTCCGTATTATTTTTTACAGCATATTCAGTTAGTGCTCAAGGGTGTAGTGATGCAGGATTTTGTTCGGTAGGAAATACCTTTAAAGATGCTCAGAGTGAAATCAAAAATAGTGTTGAAATAGGAGGAGTTTATGGAGTGGGTGAAGAAGATGTCACAATTTTTTCTCCCTACTTTATTTATACTAGAAGTTTTACCAATAGTTTCGCAATGAGTGCTAAAATTACTTCAACAATTGCAAACGGAAGTTTCGGAACAAAGTCGAATGTTGGGGATGCTTTTGTCACTGGAAATTATAAGTTTAATAATAGCGAATTTGCCACATCCAAATGGTCGGGGATTCTAGGGGTTAAAATACCGTTAACTGCGGGTAATGATAAAATAAACAATTTTTCGCTTCCAATGCCTTATCAGTCAAGTTTGGGAACCTTTGATATTATTGCTGGGTTAGATTTAGCTATTAAAAAATGGGAATTTAGTACAGCCGTTCAAATGCCATTAAATAAAAATAAAAATTCTTATTTGAGCGAATTAGCACCCACAGATAAGTTTTTATCTACTAATTTATTGGAACGAAAGTCGGATGTTTTGTTTCGAACTACTTATAAGATTAAAACTGAAAACCAAAAGTTCATCTTTAGACCCAATGTTTTATTCATTTATCATTTAGGAAAAGACAGTTTTGAAAACACTTTTGGCGAAAGAGAAATAATTCAAAAATCAGATGGATTGACCATCAATGGAAATCTAATTGCATCTTATAAACTTGGTGATAAAAGTTATATAGAATCTTCTATTGCTACTCCATTTGCGGTCAGAGAGGTACGACCTGATGGACTAACAAGAGCCTTTACTATTGGATTGAGTTATAAACGTAATTTTTAAAAGTCATGATTAAAAAATATTATATAGTTCTTTTATTGACATCGTTTTCCAATTTTGCCCAAAAAGTAATTGCCGAAGTAAAGTTTGCAAAAGAAAAAGTGCCATTGGAGTTTGTTTATTTACCCAATTTAGATCATTTGGTTGTACAAAGTGGACAAAAAACGAAAAAGGTATATGGAAACATTATAAAAGATGTAAGTAGTTATGATACTGATGGGTTTGTTGAAAAAATGATTTCGAATGATACCTTGGTCAATTGTGTTTTTTCTCCTATTGAAAGTGCTTTTTTAATAGGCAAAAAGCCTCAAGGAAATGATTATCCTCAAGAATATAAATTGGTTTTAGATGGTCGATCTACCAAATACTTCAAATTATCATCGGGTTTCAGATATTTTAATGATATCTATGGCTTTAATATCAGTAATCAAAATAACGAGTATAAAATTGATTTGCAAAAGGATGATTTAAACTTGGAAGTCCTTGATATTTTTTCGAATAACACTCAAAAATATAAATTAGAAAAACCAAACTTACTACGGTTAGAAAACAAAGTAACCGCGACCTATACAGAGGGTTTGAATTTTGATGTAAGGATTAATGAAGACAATATTGGAATCATTACTAAATCAATCAACAAGAATTACAAATCGGCAACACTTTACCGAACTATTTATAGTTTAACCGGAGAACGATTAAATGATTTGTCTTATACGGTTAGTGTGCCTAGTCATTATTTGATTTATTCTAACAATGGTGGAGGAGTAATCTCTCAAAATGGGGATGAATCAAGAATTAGTGATTTAGCCATAAATAATTTTGTGGTAAACAAAGAAACCGGAGAATTGTATGTGTATGGACTGTATGGTAATGAAGGAAAATCATCAAACTATTTAAAAAATATTCCGTTAGGATTGTATGTTTTTAAGTTTGACAAAAGGGGAAAATTAGTTTGGGAATCCACACAAGAAATTGTAGATATAACAGGGTTTAATAAACTTCAAGAAATCCAAAACATAAATTTGAATTTAAAATTGAGAAATAATGATCTGGTAATTTCTGTGAGTTCGATAGCCAATGAAGGTTATTTAGACTTTCTTACCCTCGATTTATTTACTGGTGAAAAGTTGAATAATGCAAAATTGACAGTACTCAGAAATGATAAAAACAAAGACGATAGTTTTCTAAAATCTGCTGAATTTGAAATCAGTGAACTTAAAAATAAAAATCTGGATAAAGAAACCATTATTGCTTCACAAATTAACAATGAGGTTATGCGCTATTTGAAAAGTACAAGCGGAGATAAACGATTATTTTATAAAACATTTATTAGCAAAAAAGGATTTTGGATGGTTGAGACCGATAATTTGGAGTATTATAAAATATTATTTTTCAGTTAAGTTTGTTTGTTGTTTGATAAGAGCCATCCTTTTCTGGGGTGGCTTTTTTGAATTCTTAAAACAGCGTTAATTTTTGATAAACTGTAAGCTATCTTACATTCTAAGAGTGTGATTAACATTACATTTGATATATAAAACAATAATTTAAAAAATAGAAATAATGAATATACAAGTTAAAAAATCGTTACTGTTTAGTACATTCTTTTTGTTTACACTTACGGCTTGCGGACAGACAAAAGAAAAAGATGATACTGTTGGAGTTCACAATACGGAAAAACAACACAAATACTATTCGCATACTGATAAAACAAAATTAAATTTAAGTGATGCCGAATGGGAAAAAATCCTTCCGGAAGATTTGTATTTAATTTCCCGGAAAGCCAATACAGAGGCTTCTTTTACCGGCAAATATTGGAATTATACAGGAAAAGGTACTTATTATTGTGCCGCTTGTGGGAATACGTTATTTCGTTCTGATGCTAAATTTGCCAGTCAATGTGGTTGGCCTAGTTTTTTTGAGCAAGTAGATAAAAAGAGTATTATTTTTAAAGACGATAGCTCCTATGGTATGAATAGGATAGAAGCTTTGTGTGGAAGATGCGGAGGACATTTAGGACATTTATTTGATGATGGACCTGAGCCAACAGGTAAGCGTTATTGTATGAATTCTATTGTCCTCGATTTTGAACCAGATGCCAAAAAGTAAAAAAAAGAAAGTCGGTTTTTTAACCGACTTTTCTTTTAGGACTTATCATTGATGCTACTTGAAACAGAGCCAAGAGTAAGAATAAAATCCAAATGTAGTTGGTAAGAGGAATATAATGATTAGAGTAATTAA
Source organism: Bacteroidota bacterium (assembly GCA_040385625.1). Lineage (GTDB taxonomy): Bacteria > Bacteroidota > Bacteroidia > Flavobacteriales > Flavobacteriaceae > Flavobacterium. The sequence continues at coordinate 132,788 of JAZKHA010000004.1, read as the reverse complement.
TCGCCTTTGAAAGACCAATAATTAAAGTCAACATCCCCAAAAAAGTTCCTATTACAGCGCCTAATAAATAAAAAGTATTGTGTTGCTTGGATACGGTGATGTAGGATTCATTAATTAAATATAAATTCCAACTAAACCAAAACGGGATTTGTGCAAAATTGAGAATACTAAATATAAACCCAGTCAATAGTGGATAAAACAATAGGCTCCCCTTAACCATTGTTGTCGTTTTATTAGCCGTATCTACTCCATTATTTGAATAAAAACTAAAGGCTAAAACTAATAAAAAAGTAATGGTGAAAACTGAGATTCTTTTTTTCCATTTGCTATTTAATGTCAGTGTTTTTGCAAGGTACAAAGTAAAATAAATAACAATGGCTTCAAAGACCACCACACCCAAAAGGTATTGTAGTACGGGTATGATATTTTTATTCGAATAAAATTCAATACCTATAACATTGAGATACCCAAGAGGAATGGAGCCTACAAAGCTCACTACAAATCCAACAATAGTATTTTTTAAATAATTCAATTTAGAAATTGGTTATAATGTTAAAATGATTTTGATGTAGTCTATATTCCATCATTCCGTCTTTGTGATTCAGATAGGGAATTCCTTTTTTATGGTTTAACTGACTTATTTCAAACATATACGTAATGTGTTTAGCTAATTCTTTCCAGGCAAAAAAGATAGAATGTTTAGGGTCATAAATATGAGTGGGTTCACTGGCGGCACCATTTAATTCTACTACAGAAAAATTAATTCCTTTTTCAAGTTCTTCCCAAGTATTATACATTAAATCCATTCGTCCAAAATAGAACCCATCAATTTGCTGGCACATTTTATCTATGACAGTCGTAAGTTCGTTTGTGATGCAATGACTCAAGTCGATAAATTTTGCCCCGCGACAATGATTGCCATAAGGAACAAGATTTCGTTTTTCATTTGAAAGCAATACATCGTTTAGTTGGTTTTGGTATTCTTTTTTGAGATTGGCTAACTGCAGCTCGTGTCTTGGGTTTTGTTTGATTAGTTCTTCTATGGTACTTTTTCCATCACCAGTAACAATAAGGTGTTCTTTTCCTACAATGCCAGTAATTCTTCCTTTTTTTTCATCAGGATAACGAACATAGAATATGCCGATTTCATTTTCATAAGGAATTAATTCTTGAAGTAGATAATCAAAATTGGCTTTAGAATGGTAATCAAACAAATCGTCTATTGAGTATATTTTTTTTACTGCGGAACCTCTTAAGCCAATATCCGGTTTTGCAATTAATGGAAACTGAATTTGCGATTGGTCGAGTATGCTTTTTACCTTTTGCAATTCTATTTTTTGAGTAACAAACTTTGTTTTGGGATAAAACTGTTGTGGAATTAAATCATAGATTTCTCTTTTACTGTCATTGATAAACCCACCGTTTTTCATAGTTGGATTGCAGGCATTAAAAAAGAAAATAGTTTTAGCTTTTACGGCATAATACAACCAAAGAAAATAGATAGGAATGTATACAATCTTAAAAGGCCAATATTCCCAATGGGTTAGTTTGTGTATAAATAGTTTCATATTATAGGACTAAAAAAGTATTCTCGTAATTCGTTTGATCAATTAAATCCAAATAAGTAAACGAAAGTTTGTTTTGATCGATAAGAGTTTGACTGATACTTTGCGTCATCATATTCTGATTGCGGTTAATCACCAACCCGTTTTCTTTGTCTTCTGTCTCGGTATATTGATGGAAATGGAGCATTTCTGCTTGTGATACGCTTGTTTTATTCGATAAAAATTCAAAAAACCATTGTTCTCTAATAGCTCTAACTTCTTTTGGATATAAAGTAACTGAAGACCAAATGTAATTTTTGGTACAGTCTAATTTTATAGATTCCTTTTTGATTTCGTCCCAACGCAATTGGTACAATTGGTTGTTTGAATAATACACTAGCGTAAAAGGTTCGATGTTTTCTAAATTAATGCTGTTCCATTTTTTCAGACAGTTTTCCGCTCCGATAATATCTAGAACAATTAATCCCCTGCTTCTTCGGTATTCTGGTTTTGGAATATGTTTTTCTGCAGCACCATTTAACAACACCAACACATCTCCAACTTCATCTACGGCATACCAGGTACCACCAGCTTTTGGGTCTTTGGAAAAGAAAATCTTTTTGGATTGAATCAAATAAGTTTTAGGAACAATTGATTTGGGACGCACTATTTTTTCATCACGATTGGAAGTGATGATGTGTTTTCCGTTACTATTTACAAAAGTTACTGTGCACATTGTTTTCTATACTCAATGGTTGAAGGAGCTACACCAAAATATTCATTAATTTCAATATAATTAATTTGTAAAACAGCTACTTTAATTAAGGCTTGATGGTGTATGCAATGTTCTAAATTATAGAGCATTTCTCTAAAGTAATTGGTTTCGATTATAATAGTACTTCCTGAAACGGTGTGTTCTAATTCTAATTTTTTATTGGGGCATTCAATAGTTGCTATCACTTTTTCAATCATCGAAATGGCAAATTCATTATTGGTTTGAATAAGTTTGTTTCGTTCCCGATGATCATAATTTAAACGACCCGTTTCATAAGCGTTGATAACACTTTGAAACAGTTCTATGATATGACGGGAATGTTCACCAATTGTGGCTCCACTTAAGGAATCTATTGGCTTTGTATAATCTTCATTGGTAAGTTGTTCAATTACCTTTTTTAATTCGTGAAGGGTGTTTTTGATTCCAATAAAATCCATTAATTTATTTTTAAATTAGTTTAAGTTTAAAATCATTTTTATATTGAACTATTAAAATTCCGCTAGAAAAAAGTACTATAAGTGCCAGAATAAACAAAGTTCCTCCGTCATTCAAGACTTCAATTCCTAAAATTGTTAGATGGGAAATTACTGCCACCAACATAGTTGCAAAAGCTAAAAGGGCGGCATATAGTTTTGTTTTATCCACAAATAAAAATATTGAAATAATCAATTCCGCAATTCCTGAACCAATTCTACCATAAGGTTCTGCTCCTAATTTAGTGAATATGTAAATAGATTCTTCACTTCCAGAAAACTTAAAGACTAAGGTCTGCAATAAAATTACAGCCACTACAATTTTTAAGATTAAATTAATATACGATGTTTTCATGATTTTGGATTTAATTGTATATTTTTTTCCAATTAGAGTTGGCCTTTGCTTTAAGGTTTGTCTCATCCTTATTCCAAGATTTTAGCGTATTATTAAAATAAGCATTGTAGTACAAATACAATTTTCCATCAATAATCTTGAAGGTTTCGGGGTTAATGCTTACTTTTTCTCCATTAGTGCCCATAGCAAAGGCGCACCAACCACCATACTGGGGTTCGAATGTTGATGCATTTTTCAAGAAAGCTTCTTTGTTTTCTTTTGAAGAAAAATAATACGTAATTCCATCATGAGTGGCTGCCAATTCTTTTTTTCCTTTTGTGGCTTTGTTTTGTTTAAAATAAGAAACAGGATCATACCCTTGAAGCGCTACTTTGTTTTCTAAATTAAAGGAGGAAATTTTTTTTGATTGATTTTGTGCGTTTCCAACTATTGAAAGTGTAAAAACGACTAAAAGAATTATTTTTTTCATAGCTTATTTATTAATGAAGTAAAGGTATAGCAATGAAAAAGAAGCAAATGTCAGGTAGTTTACATTAAAGATGATTTCATAGCAACTTTTTGAAAAGACTGTAATTGGGTATAATAATTTCTTTTCTACCATATTGAATAATGCCACTTTCTTCAAATTCATTTAGTAAACTGGTAGCCGTTTGTCTTGAAGTACAAATAATTTGTGCGATGTCATTTTGTGTGAGGTAATTTTCAACGACTACTTTTTCGCCGTCTTTTTTTCCTTCTCTCTCTACCCAATCGTTTAAAAAAGTAAGTAGTCTCGACTTGGCATCTTTTGAGACTAAATTGGCATAATTGTTTTTGATGCGCTTCATCTTTAAGCCAACGAATTTGGTATATCCTAAAGCAAGACTAGGATTTCGCATCATTAAATCTTCAAAATCAGAAAGTAAAAAACTGCAAATAGAAACTTCATTGGTTAGTGCTTTGGCATATTCATTAGAATTTTTATCACTTTCTAAAGTTAATTCGCCAAACAAATCACCTTTAAGTATGATGTCTTTTATGGTTTCATTTCCTTCTTCGTCAACCGCTACTATTTTAATACTTCCTTTTTTTAGTAAAAAAATTCTAGGCACTTCTGAATTAGAAAAATAAATAATTTCTCCTTTTAGTGCTTTCTTGAAACCTACAATAATACACAACTGCTTGATTTGTGCGAAACTCAGCGTTCTGAAAAGTTTATGATCTCTTAAATACCAATATTTTAATTCTTCGTACATGGTCTAAATTTATTACCTACTTTTTTTATTGTCAGCACAAAGTTTAATGATTTCTTCAATTCTAGCTTTACGCGTTTCTTCTCTTTTGGCTTGATTTAACCAATACAAATAACTTTTGCGATACGATGTGCTGAAATTTTGATAGTTCTCAAACGCGACTTTATTGCTATCAAAAGAAAGTTGTAAATCTTCTGGAATTTCATAATTTTCAACAGCATCTAAAGATGTCCAAGAGCCGTTTTGTTTTCCAATTTCAATTTTTAGCAACCCAGTTTCATGCATCAGCCCATCTGCAGTGAGTTTTTCGATGTAACTTTTGTTGAGTTTACTCCACACGCTTTTGTCTTTCCTCGGTCCGAAAGTTTGTTTGCGACGGTCCTCATCCAATTTACGAACGGTCGAATCAATCCAGCCATAACACAAGGCAACTTGAACTGCTTCTTCCCAGCGCATACTTTCAAATTCAGAATTTACACGGTAAAAGATAAGTTCAACTCCTGTATAAGTTGCATGATTTTCATGTAGCCATTCGCGCCATTCTTGGGCGTTTTTGAAGTAGAGTAGGGGTTTTGACATTGTTACTTAATAATCGCAGTACATGCCACTCTGCCGCCAGCATTTCCTGTAGGTTGAGTAGTAAAATCATCGGCACCTTTGTGTACTATGATACTTTTACCAATAATATTTTTGGTTTCATCATCACAGCTAATACACCATTCATCTGTTGAGAAATTGATGGTTCCGTCACCTTTTGCGTCGGCGGTGAAATTACCAATATCGCCTTTATGATATTCGGACGAACCCCATTTTCCGTGTTTTTTGAAGGTTGGATTCCAATGTCCTCCAGCAGAAGAAGCATCGGGAGCTGAGCAATCTGATTTTTCGTGTATATGAATCGCATGTTCTCCTGGAGTCAAACCTTTGATATTAGCCACAAAAGTCACTACACCACCTTTTTCTGTAAAAGTAGCAGAACCCGAAACTTGGGTATCACTTTTAGGTTGTAACATTAAAACCAATTCTTTTTGGTTGCCTGAAGCTGTTTTACAAGCAAAGACAAATAAAACTATGACTGTAATAGCAATAAGGAACTTTTTCATGACATAAAATTTAATAGGTTAAAGTTACATAAAATACTTATAAAGAAAAAAGCCACAGCAGAATTAACTACTGTGACCTTTTCCACCAAACTAATTAAAATTTATTTTTAGAAGCAGTAGCTGTTCTCGTCAACTAATTTAGTCGCGATTGTTTCTCTTAAAGCTACTACATTTGGCATATTTACATATTTAGTAAAACGACGTAGTCCCATTAACATCATACGTTGCTCATCTCCTTCAGCAAAAGAAGCAATTCCTTCTTTACCTTTTTGAGTAACGATATCTACCGCATTGTATAAGTATAATTGCGCCATAGCGATTTGCTCTTTTACGTTTTCAGCACCTTTTGATTTTGCTAATTTTTCGGTACGTAAAATTCCGCTTTCCGCCATATAGATTTCGATTAACATATCAGAAGCCGCCATTAATAACTGTTGGTGTGCTTCTAAATCTGGTCCATATTTTTGAACTGCAGCACCTGCAACCATTAAGAACGATTTTTTCAATTTGCCAATTAATTCTTTTTCTTCAGCAAATAATTCAGAATAATCTGGGGTCTCAAAATCAGGAATTCCCATTAATTCTTCCGCCACTTTCATCGCTGGACCTAATAAATCCACGTGACCTTTCATTGCTTTCTTCACTAACATACCTACAGAAAGCATACGGTTGATTTCGTTTGTTCCTTCGTAAATACGTGCGATACGAGCATCTCTCCAAGCCGATTCCATCGGAGTGTCTTCAGAGAATCCCATACCACCGAAGATTTGAATTCCTTCGTCAGCACAGTTTTGAATATCTTCCGAAACCGCTACTTTTAAGATAGAACATTCGATTGCAAATTCTTCTACTCCTTTTAATTCTGCTTCTTGGTGTGTTGCCCCTTCAGCTTCACGAGCAATGATTCTGTCTTCAATGCCTTTAGCAGCACGGTAAGAAGCCGATTCTCCCACATAAGCATTTGCAGCCATTGTCGCTAATTTTGAACGAATCGCTCCAAAACTTGAGATAGGAACATTAAACTGCAATCTTTCGTTAGCATATTTTACAGATGCTGTAATGGTACGACGTTGTGCATCTAAACAAGCTGCTGCCAATTTAATACGTCCAACGTTAAGTGCATTCATAGCGATTTTAAAACCTTCACCTTGTCCCGCTAACATATTTTCAACTGGAACTTTAGTATCGGCAAAGAATACTTGACGTGTAGAAGAAGCACGAATACCTAATTTATGTTCTTCTTCGTTCATTGTGATTCCGTTACTAGGATCATTTTCAACAATGAAACCAGTAATATTTTTATCGTCACCAATTCTTGCAAAAACGATGAATACAGAACAGAATCCTGCATTAGAAATCCACATTTTTTGCCCAGTAATTTTATAGTGTGTTCCGTCTTCCGAAAGAACCGCTTTAGTTTTTCCTGAATTCGCATCCGATCCTGCGCCTGGTTCTGTTAAACAGTAAGCACCAAACCATTCGCCAGAAGCTAATTTAGGAACGTATTTTTGTTTTTGTGCTTCTGTACCATACAATGTGATTGGCATTGTACCAATTCCAGTGTGTGCTCCGAAAGCAGTAGAAAACGATCCTGTTGCTCCCGAAATATAATCACAAACCAACATCGTAGATACGAATCCCATTCCTAATCCACCATAAGCTTCAGGAACTGCCACTCCTAAAAGACCTAATTCACCAGTTTTGCGCATGCATTCTTCGGTAAATTTGTAGTCTTTTTTCTCAAAGCGATCTTTGTTAGGCCAAATTTCTTTGTCAACAAATTCCTTAACAGTATCACGCATCATGATTTGCTCTTCCGAAAAATCTTCAGGAGTAAAAACATTTTCGCATTTCGTTTCTTTAACAAGGAATTGACCTCCTCTTGTAATATCTTCCATAATTTTATTTTTTTATTTTCTCAAACTTGTCATTTCGACGAAGGAGAAATCACATTAAATTGGTTAAACTTTATGAGATTCCTCCTTCGTCGGAATGACAAAAGAGGAAGTTTTTTCTTTTATAATAATTCGAAAATACCTGCAGTTCCCTGACCAGTACCTACACACATCGTTACCATTCCGTATTTGTTACCACGACGTTTCATTTCGTCAAATAACTGAACTGATAATTTGGCTCCTGTACATCCTAGTGGATGACCTAAAGCAATTGCACCACCGTTTACGTTGATGATTTCAGGATTTAAATCTAATTCACGGATTACAGCTAATGATTGTGCGGCAAATGCTTCGTTTAATTCGAATAATTCAATATCAGAGATTTTTAAACCCGCTTGTTGTATCACTTTCGGAATTGCTTTTACTGGACCAATTCCCATGATTCTTGGTTCAACACCAGCCGAAGCGAAGTTCACTAAACGTGCGATAGGTTCAAGGTTTAATTCTTTTACCATTTCTTCACTCATGATTAAAACAAATGCAGCTCCATCACTCATTTGTGAAGAGTTTCCTGCGGTAACCGAACCATCGGCAGCAAAAACAGGTTTTAAACTTGCTAATGCTTCTACAGAAGTTCCTAATCTTGGCCCTTCATCTTTAGTTACAGTATATGATTTTGTTTCTTTTTTACCTGCTTCGTTTAAGAATGTTTGTTCTACAGTAATCGGAGCAATTTGAGCATCAAATTTACCTTCTGCTTGTGCTTTTAGAGCTTTCATATGCGATTGGTAGGCAAACTCATCCTGATCGGCACGGGAAACATTGAATTGTTTTGCAACAGCTTCCGCAGTTAATCCCATTCCCCAGTAATAATCTTCATGACCAGCTGCAGCTGCTTTATAATCCGGAGTTGGTTTGTAACCACCCATTGGAATATAACTCATACTTTCTGCACCACCAGCAATGATACATTGTGCCATTCCCGATTGAATTTTAGCAGTAGCCATTCCGATAGTTTCTAATCCAGAAGCACAGTAACGGTTTACTGTTACACCAGGTACATCGTCAACTTTTAATCCCATTAATGAAATTAAACGACCTACATTTAAACCTTGTTCTGCTTCCGGCATAGCATTTCCTACCATGACGTCGTCAATTCTTGTTTTGTCAAAACCTGGTAACTGCGCCATCAAATATTCGATGGTTTCAGCGGCCAATTCGTCAGGTCTTTTAAAACGGAACAATCCTTTAGGTGCTTTACCTACGGCTGTTCTATATCCTTTTACTATATATGCTGTTTTCATGTGATTAGTTTCTTAAAGGTTTTCCTTTGGTTAACATAAATTGGATACGCTCCAATGTTTTTCTTTCGGTGCAAAGAGATAAGAAAGCTTCTCTTTCAATATCCAATAAGTATTGTTCTGTTACCAATGTCGGTTCCGATAAATCACCTCCAGCCATTACATAAGCTAGTTTATTAGCAATTTTTTGATCGTGTTCTGAAATGTATTGTCCAGCTACCATTTGATCGGTTCCAACTAAGAACATTCCTAAAGCTTGTTTTCCTAATACTTTGATGTCTTTACGACGTGCTGGTTGAGTGTAGCCGGCTTCTGCCATTAACAAAGCATGTTTCTTAGCTTCAGCAATTTGACGGTCTTTGTTCACAACTACTACGTCTTTTCCTTTTTGTAAAATACCCATATCGAATGCTTCGTAGGCAGATGTTGCTACTTTAGCCATACCGATGGTTAAGAAATATTCTTGTAAGACATTCAATTCAACGTCGTTTTTACGGAAAGTATCGGCAGCTCTCATAGCCATTTCTTTAGAACCACCACCACCAGGTATAACTCCAACACCAAATTCAACTAAACCGATATAGGTTTCAGCGGCAGCGACAACTTTGTCAGCATGCATTGAAAGTTCGCAACCACCACCTAAAGTCATTCCGTGAGGAGCAGCAATAACTGGGATTGAAGAATAACGAGCACGCATCATAGTGTCTTGGAACATTTTGATGGCCATGTTTAATTCGTCGTATTCTTGTTCTACGGCCATCATGAAAATCATTCCGATGTTAGCGCCAACAGAGAAATTAGAACCTTGGTTACCCACCACTAATCCGTTGTATTCTTTTTCGGCTAAATCGATGGCTTTGTTGATTCCTTGAAGAACTCCACCGCCAATAGTATTCATTTTTGAGTGGAATTCTAAGTTTAAGATTCCGTCACCAATATTGTGAACCGTACAATCGGCATTACCCCAAACTTTTTTCGTTTCACGGATATTGTTTAAGATAATGAAAGCGTCTTGTCCAGGGACTTTAGCTTGCGATTTAGTATTGATATTATAAAAATGTGTCGCTCCTTCTTTAACAGTATAGAATGATGTATTTCCAGAAGCAATCATGTCATTAACCCATGCAGCCGGCGTATAACCTTCTGCTTTCATTAATTCGATTCCTTTTTGAACACCGATAGCATCCCAGATTTCGAAAGGACCATTTTCCCATCCGAAACCAGCTTTCATGGCGTCATCAATTTTGTAAAATTCATCTGTAATTTCAGGAACTCTGTTAGAAACATAAGCAAACATAGATGAGAATGACTTTCTGTAGAATTCTCCTGCTTTGTCTGTTCCTTTTACTAATACTTTGAATCTATCGATAGGTTTTTCGATAGTTTTTGTCAACTCTAAAGTTGCAAATGAAGCTCTTTTAGCAGCTCTGTATTCTAATGTGTTTAAGTCTAATGAAAGAATGTCTTTTCCTTCTTTTTTATAGAAACCTTGTCCGGTTTTGCTTCCTAACCATTTGTTTTCCATCATTTTTGTGATGAAATCAGGAAGTTTGAATAATTCGTGTGCTTCGTCGTTCGGGCAGTTTTCGTAAATACCATTCGCTACGTGAACCAATGTATCTAATCCAACTACGTCAACAGTACGGAATGTAGCTGATTTTGGGCGGCCGATAACCGGTCCAGTTAATTTATCTACTTCTTCGATAGTTAATCCCATATCTTTTACCAAGTGGAATAAACTTTGGATTCCGAAGATTCCGATACGATTTCCGATGAATGCCGGAGTGTCTTTAGCGACTACTGAAGTTTTTCCTAAGAATTGTTCTCCGTAGTTATTTAAGAAATCCAATACTTCAGTTGAAGTTTGTGGACCAGGAATAATTTCAAATAATTTCAAATAACGAGCTGGGTTGAAGAAGTGCGTTCCGCAGAAATGCTTTTGGAAATCTTCGCTTCTGCCTTCACTCATGAATTTAATAGGAATACCAGAAGTATTTGAAGTAATTAAAGTGCCAGGTTTTCTGTGTTGGTCGATTTGTTCGAATACTTGTTTTTTGATGTCCAAGCGTTCAACAACTACTTCGATAATCCAGTCAACAGCTGCGATTTTAGAAATATCATCAGTTAAATTTCCTGTACTGATACGATTGGCAAATTTCTGATCGTAGATAGGAGAGGGTTTTGATTTTAAAGCGGCAGTCAAACTATCATTTACGATACGGTTACGAACTGCTTTATTTTCAAGTGTTAGCCCTTTTTTTTGCTCAACTTCGTTAAGTTCTCTAGGAACAATGTCTAAAAGTAAAACTTCGACACCGATATTTGCAAAATGACAAGCAATACCAGAACCCATAATTCCGGATCCAACGACTGCTACTTTTTTAATAACTCTTTTCATTTTTTAATTATTCTGGTTGATTGAATATGTTTTTGTCTTGTATTAATTCGTTAATTACGTCGGCTACTTCCATGAAGTGTTGAATTTTTTCATCGGAAATATTTTTTCGCACCGTTTCGTTAAATTGCAATACGGTTTCTTTAGATAGCGCTCTTTTTTGTTTTCCTTCTTCGGTTAAATAAATAAGTACACCTCGACCGTCATTAGGATTTGGTTTTCGGTAAATCAATCCTTTTTCTTCCATCGATTTGAGTGTACGGGTCAAACTGGTAGGTTCCATCCCCATGCGACTGCTTATATTGGTTGATGGAGTTCCATCTTCTTTATCGATACTTAAAAGAGCAAATCCTACAGCCATAGAACCGCCGTATTTTGTTGCTTCTTCGTTGTACATTCTTGATACTGCTTGCCAAGTAGCACGAAGTACATAATCTATAGTTTTATCTTTCATATTTGAAATTGAAAAATCAAATATACAAAAAAAATACTATGCACGCATAATAAATTTATAATTTTTTTATTGAAAATAATGGAATAAAAAAAAACTCCCTGTTAGAGGGAGTTTTAGAGATATGAAATTTGGATATTATTTAAGTTTACCCAATATAAAACCAACTGCACCACCAACACCACCACACATCATAATAGAAATAAAGACTCCAGTAGCAATTAATTTATAATCTGGTATTGCCATATGCTCGCTTCCGAAAAATCCAGAAGCTAATCCCATAAATATACCAATTATTGCGCCAGCTTTAAGTCCACTTATAAGAGTTGAAATTGTTGCCCACTGTGCAAAAATATAAGAAATAAAAAAACCTACAGAAAAACAGCCTAGTGTAATCATGGTCATATTCAAAGTTTCTCCACTTGGGAAAGTGTCCTTAAATAAGTTTCCGTAAAAGAGCCATCCTAAGATCCAATCTACAATTCCGCCTACAATTCCGCCAATAATAAAATTTTTTAAATTCATCTTTTTTAGTTTTTGGTTAGTAGAGTGAATTTAAGAAAATTATTTTAACAATTTGACTATTAGGTGATTATTTTTTGGAATTGAAGTTGTTTTGATCTACATCCTTGAGGAATTTGATAACTCCTGGAATGTAGGTTTTTTGATCGTCATATTGAGAAAGGTGACTTCCGTTAGCACAGAATAAGAAACGACCGTTTTGTACTTCATTCGACATCCATTCCATGTGTTTGGGATCCATAGTGTCATGTTTGGCACCAATCACTAAAGTTGGAACAGAAATCGTTTTTAGTTTGTCTTTTACATCCCAATTTTTTAAAGTCGCATCACCAGTAATTCCGAATTCACTCGGTCCTTGCATAAAAATATACACATTCGGATTTAGATGTTTAAAACAACGGTTAACCGCCTCTGGCCATTCGTTTAGTGGTTTTCTTAAAATATGTTCCGTATAATAGTATTTGAAAAGTAAGTCGGCATATTTAGGATTCTTGTAGTCTTTGTTTTTTTCAAAGGTTTTGATTTGTTCAAAAACTTCTTTTGGCAATTTTGGTCCTAAAACTTCTTCGGCATACTTGTTATATTCAGGTGCACTCGCCATCATGTTGGAGATGATTAATCCTTTCAGGTTTTTTTGATATTTGAAAGCATACTCCATTGCGAGAATTCCACCCCAAGATTGACCTAATAAGTAGAAGTTGTCTTTGTTTAAGCCAAGGGCGATTCTAACTTGTTCTACTTCTTCTACAAAGCGTTCGTTTGTCCACAGTCGATTATCATTGGGTTGATCGCTATAATAAGAGCCTAATTGGTCATAATAGATGTATTCTATACTTTCGTTAGGGAAGAACCCGTCAAAGCATTCGTATAATTCGTGTGTTACGCCAGGACCACCGTGAAGAAGCAGTACTTTTATTTTTGGATTGTTGCCCACACGTTTTGTCCAGACTTTAAATTCGCCAGCTGGCGTTTTAATCGGAATCATTTTGATTCCGCCGGTTGCTTGGTCGTCCCGTTGAGAGAAATCTAAATAGTCGTTCTTACAATTGTCTTCCTTGTTTTTACAACCCGACAATAGTACTGTGAATAGTGAAAAACAAAGAAGCAATTTAAGTTTCATAACGGAAGTTTTTTAGTTGTATATTCTGTCGTAAAGTCCTTTGTATTTTTCTAGAACTACTTTACGTTTTAATTTTAAAGTTGGAGTTAAGTGTCCAGCAGGAATTGTCCACAAATCAGGAGTCAATTCAAATCGTTTGATTTGTTCCCAGTTTCCGAATTTTTTATTCAATTCATTAACTTCCTCTTGAATTCTATCAATTACTTTTGGATTACTGATGATTTCTTCATTGGTTTCTCCTAAAGTAATATTATGTAGTTTGGCCCATTCTTTGACAAAATCGAAAGCAGGTTGGATAAAAGCGGCTGGCATTTTTTGTCCGTCGCCAATTACCATAATTTGTTCTATAAATCGTGACTGCTTCATTGTATTTTCTAAAAGCTGAGGAGCAATGTATTTTCCACCAGAGGTTTTAAACATTTCTTTCTTGCGATCAGTAATGCGAAGGAAACCTTCTGAGTCGAATTCGCCTATATCACCAGTATGGAAATACCCATCTTTAATAACTTCAGCCGTTTGCTTTTCATCTTTAAAATAGCCCATCATGACATTAGTTCCTTTGCAAAGAATTTCACCGTCTTCGGCAATTTTTACTTCTACATTTTTAATAAGTTTACCGACGGTTCCTACTTTAAATCCTCTGTTTTTTAAATCATTTACCGAAATTACAGGAGATGTTTCTGTTAAACCATAGCCTTCCATAATTGGAATTTCTGCAGCAGCAAAAATTCTTGTCAATCTGGTTTGTAAAGCAGCACTACCTGAAACCATTAAATCTAATTTACCTCCTAAAGCTTCTTTCCATTTACTAAAAATAAGTTTTCGAGCTATTTTTAACTGTAATTCGTACCACCATCCATTCGCACCATAAGGTTCATATCTTAAACCTAAATCGATTGCCCAGAAGAAAAGTTTCTTTTTGATTCCGGTTAATTCGGTACCTTTTGCATAGATTTTATCGTAAACTTTTTCAAGTAAACGAGGAACGGCTGTCATTACTGTAGGCTGTACTTCTTTGATATTATCGCTGATTTTTTCGATAGATTCGCCAAAATAGATAGAAACACTGTAATATTGATACAAGTAGAGAATCATTCGTTCAAAAATATGGCAAACAGGAAGAAAACTCAAACCTCTGGCATTTCCTTGATTGAACGGAATGCGTTCGGCACTGTCTAAAGCGTTAGAAACGATATTTTTATGAGAAAGCATTACACCTTTTGGTTTTCCTGTTGTTCCTGATGTATAGATGATGGTTGCTAAATCTTCCGGCTTAACGCTGTTTTTTCTATCTTCAACATAATTTTGAGTAGAAGTATCTTTACCAATAGCTAATAAATCAGACCAGTGTTTTTCACCAGCAATCTCATTAAAAGTATACACTCCAATTAAAGATGGAACGTTGGCTTTGATTGCGTTTAATTTGGTTAAAACTTCAACATCAGAAACAAAACAATATTTGGCATCTGAATGATTTAATATATATTCATAATCTTCTTCCGAAATGGTAGGGTAAATAGGAACAGTTTGTGCTCCGGTTTGAAGTATACCAATATCCATAATATTCCATTCGGTTCTATTATTGGAAGAAATAATGGCTATTTTATCATTTTTTTGAATCCCAATAGTGATAAGCGCTCTTGATATAGTATTGGCTTTGTCTATGTACTCTTGGGTTGAGGTTTTAATCCATTCTCCATTTTGCTTTGTCACTAAAGCGTCAGGTAAATTTTGTTTATCTAGTTGATAATAAGGGAAGTCAAATAATCGTGTAATTTTGGTCATTCTATAAATAGGTATAAATCGTAATGCAAATTAAACAAAATTAACGGAATTTTCAATAAATCTTTATTTTTTGAAATCTATTGATAAAGAATTCACACAAAAGCGTATTCCGGTTTCCGTTGGGCCATCATCGAAAACATGACCTAAATGGCCACCACATTTGCTGCATAAAATTTCAGTGCGAATCATTCCAAAAGTAATGTCTTTTTTGTATTCCACTTTTCCGGGAATGGAATCGTCAAATGAAGGCCATCCACATCCAGATTTGAATTTGGCATCGCTTTTAAACAAGGGTTCTTGACAACCACCACATACATAAGTACCTTGGTCGAAATGGAGATTGTATTCGCCTGTATGTGCGTATTCCGTCCCTTTTTCTCTAAGTATTCGATAGCGTTCCTCTCCTAATTGAGATTTCCATTCGTCATCAGTTTTTTCAACTTCGTATTTCATAGTATTTTATTAACCAATACAAGATTGAAAGCACAATACTACCGCTATAATTGCATATTTTAATAAACTAATCATGGATAAAAGATATTGCTTTAATAATTACTTTTTCGTCTCCTAATATTTTTCGATGCCCTAATTTTTTGGTTAAAAATATTTCACCGTTTGATAAATGTTTGTGAATGTTATTTGCACAAGTAACAGGAACTTCATAATCGTTTTCGTCATGGATAACCAAAGTAGGGATGTGCACTTCTTTTGCAGCAATATGGGCTGCATAATTATCATCCATTGGTTCTCCAAATCTCTTTTCAAAAAGTTGTGCCATTTTATCGGCTACAATAGGCTTAAGCTCTAATTTTTTTACAAATTCATTCAGAATGTCTATGATTTTATCTCCACTTCCAATTGTTACAAGCTTTTTGATATTTAATCCTTGCTTTACTGAGTTCAATAAAGCCATTCCGCCTAATGAATGTCCAATGGCATATTCAAATGGGCCATATAAGCGTTCTAATTCCAGATTAGTTGCAATAAACTCAGGCATTAATGTTGTTTTTGTTCCTGATTTTCCATGTGCAGGAGCATCATAACTTATGGTTGAATATCCTTTGGTAATTAATTCATCTGCTAATTTTACTAATTGTGTTCCTCTTCCAGACCAGCCGTGTACCAACAGCACTTTTTTAGCACTCTCACCATAATGATACACAACAACTTTTTTATTTATTTTAGGGATGTGCACTGTCTCTTGATTAGAATGGGCATCCATTTTTAATTCTCTATTGGGTGTTTTATGTTTTATAGGCGTGGTAAAAATTTTAGCACTTAATTGAGTGACTAAATCAGTAGAGAAAAACTGAACAGTTTTTACGAGATAAATTATAGTTTTGGGAACCTCGATTCTTTGATTCTTTTTTGGCTTCAAAATAATTACATTTAATAGTAATGCAATTTACTTCTTTTTACTTTTTGGTATGAATTTTGAATCTTAAATTAATCATAAAATACTTTAAAGTTAAGATTAGCGTTTTTTTATGAAAATAGTGTTAATTTTACTACTATAAAAAACAAACTAAAAAATGAAAAAAGAAGTCATAATTTCAGGGGTTGCATTATTAGCTTTGGCCTATGCTTGTGCTACTAATCCATTTACAGGAGCTAAAACAATGGCATTGGTACCGGATAGTCAAATATTTCCAATGGCCTTTCAAGAATACAATCAATTTTTGAATACAAATAAAGTTATTAAAGGAACTGCAGAGGCTAAAAAAGTTGAAATGATTGGTTCCAAAATTAAAACTGCTGCGGAGCGTTGGTTAACTGCTAATGGAAATCCTACTTATTTAAAGGATTATGCTTGGGAATATAATTTGGTAGATAGTAAAGAAGTAAATGCTTGGTGTATGCCGGGAGGTAAAATTGTAGTGTATACTGGAATTTTACCTATTACTAAGGATGACGCAGGTTTAGCAGCTGTTATGGGGCACGAAGTTGCCCATGCATTAGCAAATCACGGACAGCAACGAATGAGTGCGGGATTGTTACAGCAAGCAGGTGGAACGGCTGTAGCCGTTGCTACCAGTAATAAAGGTGCTCAAAAGCAACAAGAGTTTATGCAATATTATGGTTTGGCCTCTCAAGTAGGGGGGATGTTGCCATTTAGTAGAAGTCATGAAAACGAAGCGGATAAAATAGGTTTGTTATTAATGGCAATTGCAGGGTATGAACCACAAAACGCAGTAGCAGTTTGGGAACGTATGTCGGCCCTATCTGGAGGTCAAGCACCACCCGAATTCTTGAGTACGCACCCAAGTAATGAAACACGTATTAAAAATTTAACAGCTATGATTCCACAAGTGAAAGAAGAAGCTAAAAAATTTGGAGTAGCATTTAAATAAAATATACTACTTTAGGAGCCCCAAATTGGGGCTTTTTTTATGTTTTAAAATTATACTTATGCAACCATTACAAAAGGGAGATAAAAAATTACTAAATGCTTGGGCTTTTTATGATTGGGCAAATTCAGTCTATAGTTTGGTCATTGCATCAGCTATATTTCCAATTTTTTATGAAGCTATCTTTAAGGCTGAAAAAAGGGATTATGTAGATGTGTTTGGATATCACTTTAAAGGAACTGCCATGATTACTTTTGTAACGGCATTGGCTTTTTTAATTGTTGCTTTTATTTCGCCAATTTTGTCTGGAATAGCTGATTATGTAGGTAATAAATTAGCCTTTTTACGGTTTTTTTGTTACTTGGGAGGATTATCCTGTATCGGTTTGTATTGGTTCACAATAGATAATTTCTTTATTAGTTACACGATTTATTTGTTGGGACTAATAGGATTTTGGGCAAGTTTAGTTTTTTACAATTCCTACTTGCCTGATATTGCATTTCCTGAGCAACAGGATAAAATAAGCGCTCGTGGATTCTCTATGGGCTATATTGGAAGTACAATTTTACTAATTATCAATTTAGTAATGGTAATGTCGGTTCCAGATGGAGAAAAAATTCAAATGATGCGTTATTCCTTTGTGTTGGTGGGAATTTGGTGGATAGGATTTAGTCATATTACTTATTATTATTTACCAAAAGGTGTCTCAACAGGACATAAAGTAACTAAAGCAGTTTTATTTGACGGATTTGATGAATTGAAGTTGGTTTGGAAAGATGTCAAAAAAGATATTGTTTTAAAAAGATATTTAACGAGCTACTTTGTTTTTATTATGGCAGTGCAAACTGTGATGCTTATTGCTACCTATTTTGGTGCTGAAGAAATCAAATGGGAAACAGATAGTCAAAAAACAACGGGATTAATCATTAGTATTTTAGTAATTCAAATTGTAGCTGTTTTAGGAGCGTTTTTAACCTCAAGGGCATCAGGTAAATTTGGAAATATTAATACCCTGATTTTTTTAAATGCTTTTTGGGTTATTCTTTGTCTAGTTGCATATTTTGTTGAAACGCCAAATGAATTTTATGCTACAGCCGGTTTTGTAGGATTAGTTATGGGAGGAATTCAGTCATTAGCTCGTTCTACTTATTCTAAATTTTTACCTGAAACTACTGATACCGCTTCTTATTTTAGTTTTTATGACGTTACTGAAAAAGTTGGTATTGTGATAGGAATGTCTGTTTATGGTATTATATATCAAGTAACCGGCTCTATGCGAAATTCAATAGTTTTTCTTGGGATTTTCTTCATAATTGGACTGTTACTTTTACTGAGAGTACCGAAAAATAAAGAAGTATAAATTATTATCCCGAAGTAATTCGGGATTTTTTATGGCACAAAACTTGACTAATTAGAGTGCTGGGATACTAAATAATTTTACTATTTATTGATTTTCAGCAGGATGACTATTTTTTATGTAATATCTTTGTATTGCAGATAGTCAATGTTTAATGACAAAATGACCTAATTTTTATATGTCTCAACAAAAAATACTTACACTTGACAGTTTGTCACTTCAGGAATTAGACCATGAAGCTGATTTAATTCCGTTAATGACTCCCGAAGATGAGGAGGAAATGAATAATGAAGAATTGCCTTCTGATTTAGCGATTCTTCCACTTCGAAATACTGTATTATTTCCAGGAGTTGTAATTCCTATTACAGCTGGTCGTGATAAATCAATCAAATTATTAAACGATGCCAATGCTTCGGATAAAATTATTGGTGTGGTTTCTCAAATTAATGAAGAAGATGAAGATCCAAACGAAGACCAAATTAATAAAGTGGGAACTGTTGCTCGAATTCTTCGTATTTTAAAAATGCCTGACGGAAACGTTACGGTTATCCTTCAAGGAAAAAAACGCTTTGAGATCGACAAAGTAACTTCCACAGAACCTTATATCAGAGCTTCCATTAAAGAAGTTAAAGAAGCAAGACCCGCCAAAAAAGAAAAAGAGTTTTTAGCGATTATTGATTCGGTTCGTGAATTGGCAATCGAAATTATAAAAGAGAGTCCAAACATTCCTACCGAAGCTACTTTCGCTATTAAAAATATCGAAAGTAATTCCTTTTTGGTAAACTTTGTTTCATCCAATATGAATCTTTCTGTAGTTGAAAAACAAGAATTACTCGAAGTAAATAACTTAAAAGAAAGAGCTTTAGCGACGCTTAAGCACATGAATGTCGAACTTCAAAAATTAGAATTGAAGAATGATATTCAATCAAAAGTGCGTTTTGATTTAGACCAACAGCAACGCGAATATTTCTTGCAACAACAAATGAAAACCATCCAAGAAGAATTGGGCGGAACTTCACATGAGCAAGAAATTGAAGAAATGCGCCAAAAAGGCAAAACCAAAAAATGGGAAGCTAAAGTAGGCGAGCATTTTGATAAAGAAGTGCAAAAATTGCAACGTACCAATCCAAATTCGCCTGACTTTGGAATTCAGCGTAATTATTTGGAATTATTCCTTGAATTGCCTTGGAATGAATTCTCAAAAGATAATTTCGATTTAAAGCGAGCTCAAAAAATATTAGATCGTGACCATTTTGGTTTAGACGATATCAAAAAGCGAATTATAGAGCATTTGGCTGTATTGAAGCTGCGTAATGATATGAAATCGCCAATTTTATGTTTTACAGGACCTCCGGGTGTTGGTAAAACGTCTATAGGAAAATCAATTGCAGAAGCTTTAGGTCGTGAGTATGTGCGTATGTCGTTAGGTGGTTTGCGTGATGAAGCAGAAATTCGCGGACACCGTAAAACCTATATTGGTGCGATGCCGGGACGTATTCTTCAAAACTTAAAGAAAGCCAAAACAGCTAACCCAGTATTTGTTTTAGATGAAATCGATAAGTTGTCTTCAAGTAATCAAGGTGATCCGTCATCAGCATTATTGGAAGCTTTAGATCCAGAACAAAACAAGGAGTTTTATGATAATTTCCTTGAAATGGGCTTCGATTTGTCTAAAGTAATGTTTATCGCTACTTCCAATAATATTTCGGCAGTGCAACCTGCCCTTCGTGACCGTATGGAAATCATCACCATGACAGGTTATACTATCGAAGAAAAAATAGAAATCGCGAAACAACATTTGGTTCCTAAACAAATTAGAGAACATGGATTAACTCCGAAACAGTTTGCGATTGGGAAAAAACAAGTTGAAAAAATTGTAGAAGGGTATACTCGTGAATCTGGTGTTCGTGGTTTAGAGAAGAAAGTAGCTCAAATGGTGCGTAATGCTGCCAAAAGTATTGCTCTCGAAGAAGAGTATAATGTAAAAGCAACGGATGAAGATATTGTAACTGTTTTGGGTGCCGCACGAATGGAACGCGATAAATACGAAAATAACGAAACTGCTGGTGTAGTTACAGGTTTAGCTTGGACGAGTGTTGGTGGTGATATTTTGTTTATCGAGTCTATTATTTCTGCAGGAAAAGGAACGTTGACTTTTACCGGAAATATGGGAACGGTTATGAAAGAATCGATTACCATTGCAATGGAGTATGTTAAAGCTAACACAGAGCGTTTAGGTATAAATCCTGAAATTTTCACTAAATATAATATTCACGTGCATATACCGGAAGGTGCAACTCCTAAGGATGGACCAAGTGCGGGTATTGCAATGTTAACTTCGTTAGTATCTCTATTGACTCAGAAAAGAGTGAAAAAGAATTTAGCGATGACCGGTGAAATCACCCTTAGAGGGAAAGTATTACCTGTTGGCGGAATCAAAGAAAAGATTCTCGCGGCCAAGCGTGCAAAAATTAAAGAAGTTATTCTTTGTGTTGAGAACAAACGAGATATTGATGAAATTAAATCCAATTATATTGAAGGATTAACGTTTCATTATGTATCCGAAATGAGTGAAGTTTTAGAACTTGCCATTACAAAAGACAAAGTCAAAAACGCTAAAAAACTCTAATATGAAAACGGCTAAAATTTTTAGCCGTTTTTTTTATAAAAAATAATATCTTCGCCCTTGCGTTATAGTCATAACGATATATTGTATTAATGCTAAAGAAACTAACTTTTCTATCCCTGTTTTACACTGTTTTTACTGCCTATTCACAAGTGGGAGGGGAAAGTGTGTACCGTTTTTTAAACTTGGTTTCTTCTCCTCGTCAAGCTGCTTTAGGTGGAAAAGTTATCACCTTTTATGATTACGATGTCAATCAGCCACTATACAATCCAGCTTCTATCAATGAAGAAATGAATGGAAGATTAGCAATTAATTATGCTAATTATTTAGGAGATGTGACTTATGGTACAGCTTCTTATGCTTACACACACGACAAACATTTAAATACATTTCACGGAGGAGTTACTTATATTAATTATGGTAAATTCGATGGGCGAGACGAACAAGGAAATGCTACAGGAGATTTTACAGGAAGTGAAATAGCACTTTCATTGGGATATGCTTATAATGTTCCTTATACAGATTTGCATTTAGGAGCCAATGCTAAAATTATTTCATCTACACTCGAGAGTTATCAGTCTTTTGGTATAGCAACCGATTTAGCTGCTACTTACATTGACGATAGAAATGACATTAATTATGCTTTAGTAGTTCGTAATTTTGGAACCCAATTATCTACTTATAGCGGTACCAATGAGAAACTTCCTTTTGAAGTAATTGCAGGACTCTCTCAAGAATTAGAAAATGTTCCAGTTCGCTGGCATTTAACCTTAGAGAATATGCAAAAATGGAAAGTTGCTTTTTCTAATCCAGCTCGTGGTGAAGAAACGATTGATGGAGATGTAAATGAGGAAAAAGTAGGTTTTTTGGGAAATGCAATGCGTCATGTTATTTTTGGAGCAGAAATTTTACCCAATAAAGGAATCAGTTTTAGATTGAGTTATAATTTTCGACGTGCCGCCGAGTTAAAACTGTTAGAACAACGAACTTTCGCTGGACTATCTGCCGGCTTTGGAATTCGTTTTAATAAATTTAGATTTGATTATTCGTATTCAAGATATACATTAGCTTCCAATAGCTCATTATTCGGGCTAATGATTAATTTATAAGATATTGAAAAAAATCACCATTGCCATAGATGGCTATTCCTCAACAGGAAAAAGTACTTTAGCCAAGCAAATAGCTAAAACGTTAGGGTATGCTTATGTAGATACAGGAGCAATGTACCGCGCTGTAACGTTATTTGCCATGCAAAATGGTTTTATAGATGAGGTAGAGCTCTACAAAGAAGAGTTAATTAAAAGTTTATCTAAAATTCAATTGCGATTTCAGTTTAATCCTAATTTGGGTTTTGCCGAAATGTATTTGAATGATGTAAATGTTGAAAAACAAATCCGCTCACTTGAAGTTTCCAATTTTGTAAGTCAGGTAGCAGAAGTTTCGGAAGTCCGTACCATGTTGGTGAAACAACAACAAGAAATGGGTAAAGGAAAAGGGGTAGTGATGGATGGTCGTGATATTGGGACTGTTGTCTTTCCTGATGCCGAACTTAAAATATTCATGAACGCTCGCCCAGATGTTCGAGCACAACGTCGTTTTGACGAATTGACCGAAAAGGGACAATTGGTGGCTTACGACCGCGTATTAGAAAACGTATTGCAACGCGATTATATAGATACTCACCGTGAGGATTCCCCTCTGGTAAAAGCCGAAGATGCTATTGAAATTGACAACTCTGAGCTAACCCGCGAAGAACAATTTAAAAAAGTACTGGAGTTAGTTAATAACATTTAAGTTAAAACTATTTGTAGCTTTAATTTTATTGTTAGATTTACCAGCTTTTTTAAGCCAAACAAAAACCAAAACAAAATTATGAATATTAAATTTAGACTAACCGTAATGAGTTTCCTTCAATTCTTTGTGTGGGGAGCGTGGTTAATTACCGTAGCCAATTATTGGTTCGGAACAAAACAATGGAGTGGAGCCGAATTCGGAGCTATCTTTTCGACACTTGGAATTTCTTCTATCATCATGCCTGCTATTACAGGTATTATTGCTGATAAATGGGTGAATGCTGAAAAGTTATATGGAGTTTTACATATTTTAGGAGGTTTAGCATTGCTTTACATTCCACAAGTAGACAATCCAACTACGTTTTATTGGGTAATTTTTGCGGCTATGATGTGTTACATGCCAACAATTTCATTGTCAAATTCGGTTGCTTATAATATTCTTAAAGAAAATAAATTTGATGTCGTTAAAGTATTTCCACCAATTCGTGTTTGGGGAACTATCGGTTTCATCGTTGCGATGTGGATTACTAATTTATCTGGAAATAAGGCTTCTTATAATATGTTTTATTTGTCGGCATTAGCGGCATTTGTATTAGGATTCTATTCGTTTACATTACCTAAATGTCCACCACAAAAATTAATTTCGGAAGATGCTTCATTCGGAGAGAAATTTGGTTTGAGTGCATTCAAATTGTTCGGGACCTATAAAATGGCATTGTTCTTTATTTTTTCCATGTTCCTTGGTGGTGCTTTACAGTTAACCAATATGTATGGTGATGTCTATTTATCGGAATTTTCGAATGTTCCTGAATATGCCGATTCATTTGTAGTTAAATATTCGACAATTATTATGTCGATTTCTCAAATATCAGAAACCTTATTTATTTTGGCGATACCATTTTTCTTGAGAAAATTTGGAATCAAACAAGTAATGTTGATTTCGATGTTGGCTTGGGTATTGCGTTTTGGATTGTTTTCTTTCGGAAATCCAGTTGATGGATTGTGGATGATTATTTTATCTTGTGTTGTTTACGGAATGGCCTTCGATTTCTTTAATATTTCTGGTTCTTTATTTGTGGAAACGACTACAAGTCCTAAGATTCGTTCGTCGGCTCAAGGATTGTTTATGATGATGTCTAATGGTTTCGGAGCGTTTTTCGGAGGTATTATTAGTGGAGTGGTAATTGATACCTTTTTTACTAATAACGGAGTTAGAGATTGGCACGGCATCTGGTTAGGATTTGCAGGATATGCATTAGTAATTGCTATTGCTTTTGCAGTGTTATTCAAACACAAACACGACCCGAAAGACGTGGAGAGTGTAAGTCATTAAAAAAATAAAATATTATATAAAAAAGAGACAGGTTTATGAAACCTGTCTCTTTTTTTTGAGTAGAAATCTTTTTTTAACTATTTTGTTCTTTTGAATCTATAATGTTCATTTACCGATTCTATTTCAGAACCGTACTCAAAAGGGATGGAATGCAGTTTGATTAAAGAACGAACAAATGGCAGCATTTCATCTTGTTGCATAAAATTCATTTGAAAAAAGACTTTTATTTTTTGATTGTCGTTCGTAACAATATCTAAAAGATTATTTGTTCCGTTCGATTTATTGACTTTCCAACTGTGAGTCCCACCTCGGATATAGCCATCATAATCGGTTGCGCGAATGTGAATTTTTAAGACATCTTCAACTGTAATTTTTTTATCATTTATAAAGATATGATTGTCATTGAAAATGAGTTCACCGTCAAATTCACCATCTAGTTTTTTGTACCTGAAATTTTTGGTCATTGCAAAAACGGCTCCAGCGAGATAAAAAATTAAAAAAAATAATGATATAAATGAATTATGTGGTTTAAATAGAGTATTTACTATTGACAATAAGATAACTATCAAAAACAACAAATGCCCTTTAGTAAATACAAAAGTGGAGTTGTACGGTTTGAAAATAGGGAATTTATTATCCATTTCTTGTAATTTCTTCAAAAATACTAATTTCTGTGATTAGTTTCTTTATAAACAATAGTTCCTTTTCTAGCCCCGATAGTAGCAAGCTACCCCCGAAACTTCGGGGTAGCGCGAATAGCGGGTGAAGGCTATTTTTGGAATGTAATTATTGTGCTTCTAATAATAAAATCAAACTTTTAACTAATGACTTATAACTAATCACTTAAAAGTATTTGGTAATTAAGAAATTATGACTAATTTTGCACACCTTTTGGTGGAGAAGCGTTTCCTTTAGGTATCAATCATTTATGTAAAACACTTCTGTAATTTTCTATCACTCTCAGAAACGCAAGAAAATACGGAATACAAATTTTTATCAGACATGTCTGAAACATTAAAATCACAAGAACAGTTTTTAGCAGATTTCAACTGGCATAACTATGCCGAAGGTATTGATGCAGTTGATGCAAAAAACTTACAAGAATTTGAAGATTTAGTAGCGAAAACTTTTATCTCTACTGATCAAGAAGAAGTAGTAGAAGGTGTAGTTGTAAGAATTACTGACAGAGATGCTATCGTTGACATCAACGCTAAATCTGAAGGAGTTATTTCTTTAAACGAATTCCGTTACAATCCAGGTTTAAAAGTTGGTGATAAAGTTGAGGTTTTAATTGACGTTCGTGAGGACAAAACAGGTCAATTAGTATTATCTCACCGTAAAGCTAGAACTATTAAAGCATGGGATAGAGTAATTTCTGCAAATGAAACTGGCGAAATCGTTAACGGTTTTGTTAAATGTCGTACTAAAGGTGGTATGATCGTTGATGTATTTGGTATTGAAGCTTTCTTACCAGGTTCTCAAATTGACGTGAAACCAATCCGTGATTACGATCAATATGTAAACAAAATGATGGAATTCAAAGTTGTGAAAATCAACCATGAGTTCAAAAACGTTGTTGTTTCTCACAAAGCGCTTATCGAAGCGGATATTGAAGTACAGAAAAAAGAAATTATTGGTCAATTAGAAAAAGGACAAGTATTAGAAGGTGTTGTTAAAAACATTACTTCTTATGGTGTGTTTATTGACTTAGGTGGTGTTGATGGATTAATCCACATTACTGACCTTTCTTGGTCTAGAATCAATCACCCAAGTGAAGTTCTTGAATTAGATCAAAAATTAAACGTTGTAATCCTTGATTTCGATGATGAGAAAACAAGAATCCAATTAGGTTTAAAACAATTAAACGCTCATCCTTGGGATGCATTAGATGCTAAATTAGCAGTTGGTGACAAAGTAAAAGGTAAAGTTGTTGTTTTAGCTGATTACGGTGCTTTTATCGAGGTTGCTGAAGGTGTTGAAGGTTTAATCCACGTTTCTGAAATGTCTTGGTCTACACACTTACGTTCGGCTCAAGATTTCGTGAAAATTGGTGATGTTGTAGAGGCAGTTATCTTAACTCTAGATAGAGAAGAAAGAAAAATGTCTTTAGGTATCAAACAAATGACACAAGATCCATGGACAGATATTACGTCTAAATACCCAGTAGGTTCTAAACATACAGGTACTGTTAGAAACTTCACTAACTTCGGAATTTTCGTAGAATTAGAAGAAGGAATTGACGGATTAGTATATATTTCTGACTTATCTTGGTCTAAGAAAATCAAACATCCATCTGAATTCATCAATGTTGGTGAAAAATTAGATGTAGTTGTTTTAGAATTAGACGTTGATGCTCGTAAATTATCTTTAGGTCACAAACAAACTACAGCTAACCCATGGGACAAACATGAAGATGCTTTCGCTGTTGGAACTATCCACAACGGAGTAATCGCTGAGATTGTTGACAAAGGAGCTACTGTAGATTTCGGAGATGATGTTGTTGCGTTTATTCCAACGCGTCACTTAGAAAAAGAAGACGGTAAAAAATTGAAAAAAGGCGATGCAGCTGATTTCAAAGTTATCGAGTTCAACAAAGAATTCAAAAGAGTTGTAGCATCACATACTGCTATTTTCCGTGAGGAAGAAGAAAAACATGTGAAAGCTGCCGTTGAATCAACTTCATCAAACAACAACGCGCAAGCGTCTACGTTAGGTGATAACAACGATATTCTTGCTGAATTAAAAGCAAAAATGGAAAAAGGAGAGAAAAAATAATTCTTCACTTTTTTAAATATGAAAGCCTCACAGTAATGTGGGGCTTTTTTTGTTACTTTTGCACCACTAAAATTTACCAAATGAAGAAATTGTACTTTTTGTTATTGGCTTTAGGGCTTTTTATGAGTGTTAATGCGCAAAGTCCATCGGATCCAGATCCTAATTTTAACCAATTTAATTTGCCATTAGGGCATTATTTCGTTGATGATGATGTAACTAAAAGTACCGTTTTACCAGATGGTAAAATTCTAATTATTAATAATCAAAGAACGCTTATAAAACTTAACGGAAATTTATTAGATACTACCTTTAATATAGGAACTGGATTTGGATATAATGGTGGTGGTTCAGCATTAATTTATGATTTTGCGGTACAAACTGATGGAAAAATCATAGTTTGTGGTCTTTTTTCTTCTTTCAATGGTCAAAATAAATACCATATAATTAGGCTTAATCCAAATGGAAGTTTAGATAATAGTTTTGCAGCGAGTGTGATTTCAGTTCTAAGTGTATCGAAGGTTTGTATTCAATCTGATGGTAAAATTTTATATATTTATCAAGGATCATCGAGTTCAATTAATAATATTCGAAGATTAAATACTAATGGTTCGTTAGATACTTCATTTTCTGCACCTAATTATGAAATTGATAATATTGCACTACAAACTGATGGAAAAATCATAGCTTCTCATGGTGATTTAAATGGAAGTTATGGTGATCTAAATCGGGTATTTAGATTAAATACCAATGGAACGGTAGATCTTAGTTTTACTGAAGCTGCTTTTTATACAACTTCATCTCCAGGGCATAATGTTTATATTAAAAAAATTATTGTTCAGTCGGATGGTAAAATTTTAGTTGGAGGAAAGTTTCGCGGGTGTAATTCAACTTCAAGACCTGATTTAGCAAGATTGAGTGACAATGGATCTCTTGATGTTTCTTTTCAAATTGGTACAGGATTCACATCACCCACGAATGATTGTGTTTGGGACATAGTACAACAAAGTGATACTAAGATATTGGTTGTTGGAAGATTTAAAAATTTCAATAATATTGGTACAGAAAACATTGCTCGATTAAATCAAAATGGAAGTCATGATGCAACTTTTCAAAACCCATATAGTTTTTTAAATATCGATTCAGTAAAGTCAATTTCTTTTTTTAATGATGGAAAATTACTTGTTTCTGGAGATAGCGGTTTAAATAAAAAAACTGATTCTTATATCGTAAAACTTAATACAGATGGTACTAAAGACACAAGTTTTAACAATATTTGTAAAGGTTTATTTGATATTTATTATAATCTTGGAGATATAGTTCAAGATGCAAATGGTAAAATTTTAGTTGGTGGAGCTTTTTATACCTATAATGGACAAAAGTGTATTAGTTTTACAAGATTAAACCAGGATGGATCTATTGATAATTCATTAACCTATGGAGGTTTAAACGGCTTTGATTCTTTTCCTGAAGTAGCTGGTAGTGTAAATGCAATCGCTCCTTTATCTAATGGTAAAATTTATTTAGGAGGAGATTTTACATCATTTAATGGACAAGCTGTAAAAAGTTTAATAAGAATTAATTCAGATGGAACAAGAGATGAATCTTTTAATATAGGGGATCAATTTAGTTCAGTTTCTGAAATAGTAGCATTTGACAATGGAGATTTATTAGTCTTTGCTAAAAATGGTTCCTACTATAATTTGTATGAAGTTTTAAATTCCGGATATGTTTATACGTATCCACTTTTTAGTCAAGGAAGTGCTTCAGGATGTTTAAAATTGCAACCTGATGGCAAAATATTGATGGGTTTTAATGGCAGTGTTATAATGAAACGACTCAATTCAAACTATACAATAGATACGAGTTTTAATTTAGATCCATTATTAAATGCTACCCAAATTACTAATATTGATATACAACAAGATGGTAAGATATTAATTGTTGGAAAATTTACAATTTCTGGTGTAGAGCGAAGCTTAGCTAGAATAATGAGTAATGGTAGTTTAGATACTTCGTTCAACTTTGTTGATCAAGGAACTAATCGTTCAGTTAGAGATGTAAATGTTTTGGCAAACCAAAAATTATTGATAACACTTGAAGATTTTTCAGTACCTCTACCTGTTTACAGAATTATAAGATTAAATAATGACGGAACTGTTGAAAGTTTATTTAATGAATATCCTACAGGATCAAATACTTATGCTGAAGCATTTATTCAAAATGACGGAAAAATTATAATTTCAGGGAAACATTTAATTTACCGTGGAAAAAAAATAGAAGGTATGATTCGTTTAATGGGTGAAGATTATAATTTTATTAAAGGACAAATTAAGTTTGATCTTAATAACAATGGTTGTGATATAAATGATGCAATTTTTACTAATTTTAAATTAAACGTTTCGTCTGGGGTTAATAATTTCGATTATATTGCTAACACAACAGGAAATTATAATTTAGCATTAGAAAATGGATCACATACTATAACCCCAGTTTTGGAAAATCCAAGTTATTTTACAGTTTCGCCTACAAATACTACAGTATCTTTCCCTACTCAAGCGAGCCCTTTTACACAAAATTTCTGTGTAAGACCTAATGGAGTGCATTCTGATGTTGAAGTTTCAGTTATACCAGTAGAAGCGGCTCGACCAGGATTTAATGCGCCATATAAAATTGTATATAAAAACAAAGGAAACCAAGTCGAAAATGGTAGTGTAAATTTAACTTTTGACGATGCTAAAATGGATTATGTTTTTTTAAATCCAGTTTTCAATAGTCAAGCAACAAACCGATTCACATGGAATTACAGTAACTTACAACCTTTTGAAACCAGAGTTATTGATTTTGTTTTTAATATTAATACCTCAATGGAGAGTTTACCAGTAAATGGGGGAGATGTTTTAAATTATACAGCATCCATTACAACGGCTAACACCGATGAATTGCCAAACGACAATTCGTTTACCTTAAATCAAACGGTGGTTAATTCTTTTGATCCTAATGATATCACTTGTTTGGAAGGCGCAACAGTATCTACTGCCAAAGTTGGTGATTTTGTGCATTACATAATTCGTTTTGAAAATACGGGTTCAGCAAATGCAACAAATATTGTGGTGAAAGATTTAGTAGATGCAGCTAAATATGATATTAATACCATTATCCCAATTAAAGGAAGTCATGATTTTTTTACACGCATAAATGGTAATAATGTTGAGTTCATTTTTGAAAGCATCAATCTTGCGTTTGATGATGCAAACAATGATGGTTATTTGGCTTTTAAAATAAAATTAAAATCTACTTTAGTAGCGGGTGATACTTTTTCTAAAAATGCTAGTATTTATTTCGATTATAATTTTCCAATTGTGACCAATACGGCTACCACAACAATTGCAGCTTTGTCAACAATGGATTTTGAGTTTAACAGCTATTTTAGCTTGTATCCAAATCCTGTGAGTAATATTTTAAATATTACTTCAAAAGAAACTATTGAAATTAGTTCAATCAATATTTATAATACGCTTGGGCAATTAGTAGTAGTGATTCCAAATGCGCAAAATACAAAAACGGTTGATGTGTCCAGTTTAACGTCTGGTAATTATTTTATAAAAATAAATTCGGATAAAGGAACCTCTAATACGAAGTTTATCAAACAATAATTTTAAGTCCCGAGCTATCGGGACTTTTTTTATCCAAAAAAATCTGTATTTTTACATTCCAAACGCAACAACACAACAATGAGTCAAAAAACTTTGCTCACAGCTACCGAAGTCAATATCATACTTCATCGTTTGGCTTGTCAACTGATAGAAAATCACCTCGATTTTAAAAACACGGTTCTTATTGGAATTCAGCCAAGAGGGGCGCAATTGGCCACTCGTTTAAAGCAAATTTTAGCAGAAGAATATAATGTTAATGATGTTTCCTTAGGATTTTTAGACATCACTTTTTTCAGAGACGATTTCCGTCGTGGGGAAACCTTAGAAGCGAATAAAACCCAAATCGATTTCTTGGTGGAAAATAAAAAGGTCATTTTCGTCGACGATGTTCTGTATACCGGAAGAAGTATCAATGCCGCACTTTCAGCGATTCAATCGTTTGGACGACCAAGTGAAGTCGAACTTTTAGTGTTAATTGACCGACGTTTTAGTCGCCATTTGCCAATTCAACCCGATTATAGAGGAAGACAAGTGGACGCCATTAATAACGAGAAAGTTGTAGTGAAATGGAAGGAAACTTCTGGAGAAGACTCAGTAGAATTAATAACAAAATAAAATGAAAGAGTTAAGTGTAAATCATTTATTGGGAATCAAATACATCACTGAAGAAGATATTCAGCTTATTTTTGAAACCGCCGACCATTTTAAAGAAGTTATTAACCGTCCCATCAAAAAAGTTCCTTCACTACGAGATATTACCATTGCCAATATATTTTTTGAAAACAGCACCAGAACGAAACTTTCTTTCGAATTAGCTCAGAAGCGTCTTTCGGCCGATGTAGTCAATTTTGCAGCCTCAAGTTCCTCAGTAACCAAAGGAGAAACGTTAATCGATACGGTGAATAATATCCTTTCCATGAAAGTGGATATGGTGGTCATGCGACACTCTTCGCCTGGAGCAGCCGTCTTCTTATCTAAAAATGTGAATGCCAGTATTGTCAATGCTGGAGACGGAGCACACGAGCATCCTACACAGGCCTTGCTTGATGCCTATACCATTCGCGAAAAGTTAGGGGATGTAACGGGCAAGAAAGTAGTTATCGTAGGCGATATTTTGCATTCACGAGTGGCGTTGTCTAATATTTATGCGCTTCAAAAATTAGGAGCTGAAGTAAAAGTTTGCGGTCCCAAAACATTGCTTCCAAAATACATCAATGACTTAGGAGTTCAGGTTGAAACTAACCTTCGTAAGGCATTAGAATGGTGTGATGTTGCCAATATGCTTCGAGTGCAAAACGAACGCTTAGACATGAGTTATTTTCCTTCTACAAGAGAATATGTCATGCAGTATGGTGTGGATAAACAATTATTAGATTCTTTGAATAAAGAAATCGTGATTATGCACCCAGGACCGATTAATAGAGGGGTAGAAATTACTAGTGATGTAGCTGATTCTAAGCAATCGGTAATATTAGAGCAAGTTGAAAATGGGGTAGCGGTACGAATGGCAGTAATTTATTTATTGGCATCGAAAATCAAGCAATAAATTTCACCAATGATTAAATATATAATTGCATTTGTTTTTTTATCTCTGGCTTCCTGTAATTCTAAAAAGGCAGAAGAGCGAGAAATAAAAGAAAAATCTTTTGAACTGTATAAAGCAACAAATCAAAAAGGAGTTTTAATATTATTTCCAGGATTTGGTGGTGGTGGTTCAGAAAACACAAAGAATGAGTTTAAGATTTTAGATATTGCTGCTAAGAATAGTATTTCAGTTGTATTGATGGATTTTGATCATCATGTTTTTTTGAAAAAGACCGAAAAAGAGGCTTTGAAAATTGAATTGGAGCAATTGTTTGAGAAGTATAAAATTGGCTATGAAAACATTTGTATTGGAGGCTTTTCAGCTGGAGGAAATATAAGTTTACTATTGAGTGATTTTTTAATTACTTCAAAAAGTAAAGTTGTTCCGAAAAGTGTTTTTATAGTAGATTCACCTATAGATTTATTAAAAATTTATCAGGTCTCAGAAAAAAATATAAGTATAAATCATAATGAAGAATCGGTTGAAGAATCAAAATGGATTATAGAAAATTTTAATTTAGATTTTGGGAATCCAAGTAAAGGAATTCAAAATTATGAATTAAATTCTCCTTTTACCAATCAAACTTTAAATCTTACGAATGTTTCTGCTCTTAAAAAAACCAAAATTCGATTTTATACGGAACCTGATATTGAATGGTGGAAAGAGCATAATGGCTATAGCTATCGAGATTTGAATGCCTTCTCTATTTTTGAAATGGCTGAAGAAATGAAAAAACAGCAATTTTCAAATGTTGAAGTAATTAAAACTAAAAATAAGGGCTACAGAGCTAATGGAAATAGACATCCTCATTCTTGGTCGATTGTTGATGCTGATAATTTAATGAATTGGATGTTAAATTAACAAACAGTTTGTAAATACTTAAATTCTGAGTAAATTAGCAATTAGTTTAAATTAGAAAAATGAAAGTAGATCACAAAGGACATACTACAATTATTAAAGATACGGAAGGTAATACGGAAGCTTTCTTGAAAAAGCTAACGGATCAATACAATACTTTTAAGGAAACGAATCTTATTTTGGATATTACCCACGATAAATCGGTTGATTTGGATGGGATCAAACTTTTTAAGGAGTTATCTAAAACACACAAAAAAGCGAAGAAATCATTTGTGATTGTTGCAGATGAAATTGATTTTAACAAAGTACCTTCATCCTTGTTAGTGGTTCCAACTTTATTGGAAGCACATGACATTATCGAAATGGAAGAAATTGAAAGAGATTTAGGATTTTAATATTTATATTAATGCATAAAAAAACCACGCTTTTAGCGTGGTTTTTTATTTATTCTTCTTCGTCTTCTTCAGATTCTGAATCGGCTACATCATCATCGTCTTCGTCATCATCTTCGTCATCAGCATCATCGGAGTCACCTTTTTCTAATTTTTCTTCATCGGCAGCAGTGTCATCATCAATTTCAAGCTCTTTTAAAGCGTCTAATGAGTCTTCTGCTCCGTTTTCTAATTCATCGTCTTCGTCATAATTCTCTATACGATCTGCCAATTTAGTACTTACTTTTACTAAATAGATGGTGTCTATGGTTTTTACTTCTACGGCTTCGATAGTTTCGTTTCTTGCATTTTTAAAACGAACGATATCTGAATCGTCATATCCGTCAGGAAATTTTTCTACTAATAGGTTTAAAATTTCTCCAGTTAATTTAGAATAGTCTACGATAACTCTTTTCATCTGTTTGGGATTATTGTTTTTTTATTTGTCAGATGTAATTCGCCATAAAGGCTAATTTCATGAAATTTGGGGTATTTTTTGTTTTTTTATTGACCTAAAACGTAAGCAAATATTAGCGGAGCAACAATAGTTGCATCTGATTCTACAATAAACTTAGGAGTAGTGATATCTAACTTACCCCAAGTGATTTTTTCGTTTGGAACAGCGCCTGAATATGATCCGTAACTCGTTGTTGAATCTGAAATTTGACAGAAATAACTCCAAAACGGTATATCATGCATTTCCATATCTTGGTATAACATTGGTACAACACAAATTGGGAAATCTCCTGCAATTCCTCCTCCAATTTGGAAGAAACCAATTCCTTTTCCAGCACAATTTTTTGGATACCAATCCGCTAACCACATCATATATTCAATACCACTTTTCATTGTGGTTGCTTTAAATTCTCCTTTAATACAGTATGAAGAGAAAATATTCCCCATTGTACTGTCTTCCCATCCTGGAACTACAATTGGTAAGTTTTTCTCAGCAGCGGCTACCATCCATGAATCTTTAGGGTCAATTTCGTAGTATTGTTCTAAAACACCCGAATTAATCATTTGGTACATAAATTCATGTGGAAAATAGCGTTCTCCTTTAGAATCTGCATTGTTCCAAATGTCAAACAAATGTTGTTGTAAACGACGGAAGGCTTCTTCTTCAGGAATACAAGTATCAGTTACACGATTATAATGATTTTCTAATAAATCCCATTCTTCTTGTGGAGATAAGTCTCTGTAATTTGGAACTCTTTTATAAGAATGATGAGCAACAAGATTCATGATATCTTCCTCTAGGTTAGCTCCCGTACAAGAAATGATGTGTACTTTATCCTGACGAATCATTTCAGCTAATGATTTTCCTAATTCGGCTGTACTCATAGCACCAGCCAAAGTAATCATCATTTTACCATTGTCTAATAAATGTTCTTCATACCCTTTTGCTGCATCTACAAGAGCGGCAGCATTGAAGTGCAAATAGTGTTTCTCAATAAACTGACTGATAGGTCCTTTACTCATTTTTGTTTGTGTTTTTCGTTTGTTAACGAGGTTTTATTTTTAATTATTGTGGATGCTAAAAATTATTAATTCAAATGTAAATTATTTTTTATAGTATCCTAGTATTTCTAAAACATCTTCTGCTTTTTGCTGTTCCGAGAAAACTTCGGTAGCAAAAATTCCATTTTTGTCTTTATCAATTAAGATATGTTTTGGTTGTGGAAGAATACAGTGATGTAATCCGCCAAAACCTCCAATTGTTTCTTGATAAGCACCAGTATTAAAGAAACCAATGTATAATGGTTTTTCTTTGTTGTATTTTGGTAAATAAACGGCATTCATGTGTTGTTCAGAATTGTAATAATCATCACCATCACAAGTCAATCCACCAAGTAATACACGCTCATACGTTTCGTTCCATCGGTTAACTGCCAACATTACAAAACGCTTGTTAATAGCCCAAGTATCTGGTAAAGTAGTGATGAAAGAAGAATCAATCATGTTCCAGTTTTCACGGTCATTTTGCTTTTTTTGATATAAAACTTGGTACAAGGCGCCTCCTGATTCTCCTACAGTAAAGGAACCAAATTCTGTAAAAATGTGAGGAACAGGAACATCTGCTTCATCACAAGCAATTTTAATCTGGTTTAGAATTTCATCGACCATATATTGATAATCGTAATCAAAAGCCAATGAGTTTTTGATTGGAAAACCACCACCAATATTTAAACTGTCTAAAGATGGACATTCTTTTTTCAAAGCAATGTATACTTTCATACATTTTAAAAGCTCATTCCAGTAATAAGCCGTATCACGAATACCCGCATTGATAAAGAAGTGTAGCATTTTCAGCTCTACTTTTTTATTATCCTGAATTTGCTTACGGTAAAAAGGAACAATGTCTTTATAGCCAATTCCCAAACGAGAAGTATAAAACTCAAATTTTGGTTCTTCTTCAGCTGCAATACGAATTCCGATTTTGAATTTACCGTCAATTTGTTCTTGAAGTAAATCTAGCTCCTCGAAGTTATCTATGACCGGAATAGTGTTTTTGTGTCCGTTGTTGATTAAACGAGCAATATTGATAACATATTGATCGCGCTTAAAACCATTACAAACTACAAATGTATTTTTGTTGATTTTTCCATCTTCCATTAATTTTTCAACAATATCAATGTCAAAAGCAGAAGAAGTTTCTATGTGTATGTTATTTTTTAGAGCTTCATTTAAAATGAATTCAAAATGCGAACTTTTAGTACAATAGCAATAGTAATATTTAGCTTCATAGCCATGTTTTTCCATGGCATTTCTAAACCACATTTTGGCTTTGTTGATATTATCTGAAATTTTGGGAAGGTAAGTGAACTTTAAGGGCGTACCATATTGTTCAACCAATTTCATTAAATCGATGCCGTGAAATTGCAGATTGTCTTTGTTTAATGTAAATTCTTCCTGTGGGAAATAAAAAGTTTGATTGATTAGATCGTAATATTTTGTATTCATTTAGTTATCAGTAAGGTGTAATTAAAATTAATAAAAAAACTAATACAAATTGTTCAAACTCGAATATTTGCGAATATGATTTCTAATTCATTGTATGAAAAAGAAATGGAAGTAGTCATTTGATTTTCGCAAACTAAAGAAGCACCCTTCTTTTTTTCAATACAAAACGAACCGAACGAATGGTTCGATAACGGTTGATTTTGCAATGAGTAAAGCGGTACTTTCATATGGCAGCAAATTTAAAAAATTTAATACTTGATAAAAAAAGATTTCAACAAAAAAACGTAAATTAATTATAATCTTTAAATGCTTTGATAATGGTTTCGTTATCAGTTATTTGATTGATTTCGGAATTTCCAATACCGTTTAAAAGTGCAAATTGCACCTGTCCGTATTCATTTTTTTTGTCGTGAATAAGTAATTTTAGTATCGAGTTAATATCGTTTTCAGTAAAAGAAATCTTTTCGAAAATAGTATTTAAGGCTGATTTTATTTCGTTGTATTCAGTTGGTGAAAGTAAGCCTTTTTCGACGGAAATAAAACTTTCTAAAATCATTCCGCAAGCAATGGCTTCACCGTGCAATAATTTTTTTTTAGTTGGATTTTCAAGAAAGTACGTTTCGATGGCGTGACCAAGTGTATGCCCAAAATTTAAGGCTTTTCGAATCCCGTTTTCAGTAGGGTCTTGCGTGACAATAGTATTTTTTATTGCCACCGATTCCTTTATTATCATTTCAAATGTCGAAAAATTAAATTGTGCAAAATCTTTTAATTGATTCCAATGCTTCTTATCTGCAATTAATCCGTGTTTTAGCATTTCGGCTAATCCGGATTTTAGTTCTCGTTGCGAAACCGTTTCGAGATATTCGGTATCGATTAAAATCATTTCAGGATTGGTTATGGTACCAATCTGATTTTTCAATCCACCCAAGTCTATTCCGTTTTTACCTCCAACTGAAGCGTCAACCATTGAAAGTAGCGTAGTTGGAATATTAATAAAAGGAATCCCACGTTTAAAAGTAGAGGCGATAAATCCACCCATATCAGTGACAACGCCACCGCCAAGGTTTAAGATGATACTTTTTCTATCGGCACCTAATTCGATAAGCGCTTCCCAAACACCCACACAGGTTTCAATTGTTTTATTTTCTTCTCCAGCTTCTAATTCGATAATTTCGATTTCTAATTCGGTTGCAATTGAAGGTAAAAGTTTAGGTAAGCAAAATTCATTAGTATTTTCATCCACTATAATGAAAATTTTAGAAAAATTTGTTGCCGCTAAATAACTGTTTAACGGTTCGTAATTGCCTTTGTTGAAATGAATTATAGAATTTGTAACCATTTTTGGTTGAATTGTTAAGAATGTGATGCAAAATAAAGTAAAAATACTATAATAAAATAGGGCTGTGTTTTATATTTGCATAACAATTACTACATAATGGATAAAATTTTCAACAACACACAAAATGCGTTCACGCTAAAAAGTGATACCGAACTGGAAAGAGCCTATTTTCTTTTCAAATTAATAGATTCTCAACCTTTGGTAAAAATAGGAACTGCGGTGACTCATTTTGCCTTAAAAGCCCATTTACCAGTAGAAGGATTAATTCGCGCTACTGTTTTTGATCATTTTTGTGGTGGAATTTCTGAGGACGATTGTATTCCTGTAGTTGACAAAATGTTTATTAAAGGAGTTTCATCAGTTTTAGATTATTCGGTTGAAGGAAAAGAAGACGAAACAGCATTTGACGATGCGATGAACAAAACATTGAAAATCATTCTTTTTGCTAAAGAAAAGAATGCGATTCCTTTTGCAGTTTTTAAACCTACAGGTTTTGGACGCTTCGAATTGTATGAAAAATTGGGTGAAGGACAAGCGCTAAACGAAAGTGAACAAGCTGAATGGAATAGAGTAGTAGAACGTTTTGACAAAGTTTGTCAATTGGCACACGAGAATGATATTGCGTTGTTAATTGATGGTGAAGAGAGTTGGATGCAGGATGCTGCCGATGATTTAGTGGCCGATATGATGCGTAAATACAATAAAAACAAAGCGATTGTTTACAACACTTTACAAATGTACCGTTGGGATCGTTTGGATTATTTGAAAAAATTGCATGCGCAAGCGCAAGAAGAAAATTTCTATATCGGAATGAAATTAGTGCGTGGGGCTTACATGGAAAAAGAAAACAAACGTGCTGAAGAAAAAGGATATAAATCGCCAATTTGCGAATCAAAACAAGCAACCGATTATAATTTTGACGATGCAGTTGCTTATATGTTAGATCACATTGACAAAATGGCCATTTTTGCAGGGACTCACAATGAAGATAGTTCGTATAAATTAATGGAAATGATGGCACACAAAGGAATTGCTAAAAACGATTTCAGAGTGTGGTTTGGACAGTTATACGGAATGAGTGATAACATAAGCTACAATTTAGCGGCTAATGGTTACAATGTTGCCAAATATTTGCCTTTTGGACCTGTTAAAGATGTGATGCCTTATTTGATTCGTCGTGCGGAAGAGAATACTTCAGTAGCCGGACAAACGAGTCGTGAACTAACATTGATTAAAAACGAGAGAGCAAGAAGAAAGGGGAAAAACTAATGAATTTGACCATTTTAGGTTGTTATGCAGCCACACCAAGAACGTTTACCAATCCTACCTCGCAAGTATTAGAAATTAATAATCGCTTGTTCTTGATAGATTGTGGTGAAGGAACACAAGTGCAGTTGCGTAAAAAAAAGGTTAAATTTTCAGCGATAAATCATATTTTTATTTCGCATCTGCATGGCGATCATTTTTATGGATTAATCGGATTGATTTCTACTTTTAATCTGTTAAACAGAAATAATCCACTTACGGTTTACGGTCCAGTTGGGATTATGGAAATTATAAAATTGCAGCTCAAACTTTCTAATTCTTGGCCACAATACGAATTGAATTTTATCGAATTGTTTTCCAAAGAATCGGAAGTTATTTTTGAAGATGATAAAGTAATCGTTAAAACAATCCCGTTAAAACATCGAGTATATACCAACGGATTTTTATTTCAGGAAAAACCGAAAGAACGAAAACTAAATATTGATAAAGTTTTGGAATATGAAGTTGACAAGTGCTATTATCAAAATATTAAAAGCGGAAAAGATATTACTTTAGAAGATGGGCGAGTTATTCCGAATTTGGAATTGACGTATGATCCTTTACCACCAAAAAGTTATGCTTTTTGTTCGGATACCATGTATAACGAAAGTATACTTCCAATTATAAATGAGGTAGATGTATTGTATCACGAAACTACTTTTTTAGACTCGGAAGAACATTTGGCACAAAAAACCATGCATTCTACTGCAAAAGAAGCCGCTAGAATTGCCTTGAAAGCAAATGTAGGACAATTGATTTTAGGCCATTATTCTACCCGTTACGATTCGATTGAATTGTTTAAAGATGAGGCACAAACGGTTTTTGAAAATGTGTATTTAGCCGATGACGGCGTTGAATTTCAATTTTAAGTTATGTCAAAAAAAGTGGTAATAACAGGAGGAAATAGAGGCGTAGGATTCGCTTTAGTTTCCAAATTTTTAGCAGAAGGTTTTCAGGTGATGGCTACGTCAAGAACTGGTGAAATTGCAATAAACCATTCAAATCTATTTGTTGTACAATTAGATGTCACTTCAGAATCTTCAATTCATACTGCAGTTTCAGATATTAAAGAAAAATTTAAAACCATCGATTTTTTAATAAATAATGCTGGTGTTGGATTAGATTTAGATCAGTATCATCCCGAAGTAGACATCGTTAAAAGCACTTTTGAAACCAATGTTTTTGGATTGTTAAACTTTACGGAATCTTGTTTGGACCTAATTGTTGACGGAGGAACCATATTTAATATTTCTTCGGTGATGGGAATGTTAAACAGAGATAAGATTGTTCCGAATGCTACTGCTTACCGAATGTCAAAGTCGGCAGTAAACATGTATACAAAAACACTTTCTGCCAGATTGCAGGAAAGAAATATTAACGTAAATTCAATTCATCCAGGTTGGGTAAAAACCGATATGGGTGGAGCAGAAGCAGACATAACCCCTGAATTTTCTGCCAATGGAATTTTTGAACTATATCAAAAAAAATTACCTTCAGGTACTTTTTGGGCAGCAGATAATCAAGTAGAATTAAATTGGTAACTATGGAAGACTTAAGTAATTACAGAAAATCCTATGAGAAGAGCGAACTTTTGGAGTCGACCATTCCTGAAGATCCAATCAATTTATTTCATAAATGGTTTCACGAAGTGGAAGACTTTGGAGGGATTGAGGAGGTAAATGCCATGACAGTTTCTACAATTGGTTTGGACGGATTTCCAAAAAGTAGAGTGGTATTATTAAAAAAGTACAACGAAGAAGGATTTATCTTTTACACCAATTATAATTCTGAAAAAGGGAAAGCCATTGAAGTCAATCCGAATGTTTGTTTGTCATTTTTTTGGCACTCTATGGAACGTCAAATAATTATAAAAGGAATAGCCAAAAAAGTTGACCAAAACATATCGGATAATTATTTTGCATCAAGACCCTACGGTAGTAAATTGGGAGCTATGGTTTCCAATCAAAGTGAGGTAATTCCATCTAGAGAATTCCTTGATAATAAGCTAAAAGAAATGGAACTTAGTTTCGAAGGAAAAGAAATTTCACGTCCCGAATATTGGGGAGGATATTTGATTGAACCACAAGAAGTTGAATTTTGGCAAGGACGTCCTAACCGACTTCACGATAGAATTCGCTATCAATTGCAAACTGACTTTTCATGGAAAATTGAAAGGTTATCTTCTTAAAAAGTAAGAAAAATATTACAAAAAATATTATTTTGTACTCTTTATCGATTTTATTTGTATTTTAATCGATAATTTTCTTATGTTTGAAATCTATTAATGATTGAGAAAATCAAAATAGTTTAGTTTTTTAGTTTGTTTATTTGATTGAAGAAAGTGCCAAAGGTTCCCCAAACTATGGCACTTTTTCTTTTTATGTTAATACCAACGTTTTTTATTCTTTTTTGCTCCGTCAGATTTTCGTGATTTTGGTTTACCACTTCTGTTGCTTTTTTTAGGTTCGGCCGCAGCTTCGGGTGATTTTTTTACATTTTGCCAAGGAAATAAATGATCATCAATCGTTTTTACTTTGGCTTTTGTTAGTTTGATGATGTCAATCCAATATGGTTCTTCGTCTTTTCCACAAAATGAAATAGCCAAACCATTATTTCCAGCACGACCTGTACGACCAATTCGGTGTACATAGGTTTCCGGTACATTAGGTAAGTCAAAATTGATTACATAAGGTAACAGTTCAATATCAATTCCACGTGCAGCCACATCGGTAGCCACTAAAATATCAATTTTCTTTTCTTTGAAATCATTTAATACACGTTGACGAGCACTTTGTGATTTGTCTCCATGAATAGCTTCAGCATTGAAACCGTTTTTCTTTAATGATTTTACAATATTATCAGCTCCGTGTTTGGTTCTAGAAAAAACCAATACATTTTTTAAATCTTCTCCTTTTAAAACGTGTAGTAGTAATTGCTTTTTCTCAGCTCTTTCCACAAAATACACTTGCTGACTTACCATTTCGGTAGTAGAAGAAATTGGAGTGACTTGTACAGTTTCGGGATTGTTTAAATATTGTTCGGTTAGTTCTCTAATCGCCATTGGCATTGTTGCAGAGAACAGTAATGTTTGTCTATCGTTAGGAACTAATTTGATGATTTTCTTGACATCATTGATGAATCCCATGTCAAACATTTGATCGGCTTCATCTAATATTAAATGCTGCACATGATCCAAATCGATAAAACCTTGTTTGTGTAAATCCAATAATCTTCCAGGAGTTGCAATCAGAATGTCAATTCCTTTTCTTAATCCGTCGACTTGCGAATTTTGATTTA
This sequence comes from Bacteroidota bacterium, assembly GCA_040385625.1. Taxonomy (GTDB): domain Bacteria; phylum Bacteroidota; class Bacteroidia; order Flavobacteriales; family Flavobacteriaceae; genus Flavobacterium. The sequence continues at coordinate 90,173 of JAZKHA010000004.1, read as the reverse complement.
CACCTCCAAAAATAGTTAATTGGGTTGTATTGATATATTTTCCGTACGTGTTGAAACTATCACCAATTTGAATGGCTAACTCACGCGTTGGAGTAACAATAAGTGTTTTTATTTTTTTTCCTTTTTGTGACTTTGCCACAATAGGGTGTAATAAACTTAAGATTGGAATAGCAAAAGCAGCTGTTTTCCCTGTTCCTGTTTGAGCACAACCTACCAAATCTTTACCATCTAATATAATAGGAATGGCTTTTTCTTGTATAGGAGTAGGATTAGTATAGCCTTCTTCGGTAATGGCTAATAAGACACTTTTGGATATATTGAGTTCTTGAAATTGCATATAAAAATTTTATGCAAAGATAGGCTTAATACTTTTAAATTACAGATTAGAATTTCCTTTAATAAAATCGGTGATCAAATAACCAATAAGTTTTCCAATTAAATGATTGTTTTTTTCTTCTCCTAAAGAAGGTGCTCCTTCGCAAATGTGTATATAAGAAGCATTTTTGTTCTTGGCTAATTGATAAACAAATTGGCGGAGTTCTTCAACCGAATAGCCGCTCAACGTCATGGCGCTAGAAGCAATATTAGGAATGGCATCCAAATCAATTTCAATGCCATAAGATTCGTTTTTAACATGCTCGAAAGCTCTATTAATTTCCGATTGGTAATTTTTTTCCTGTCTTATTTTTATTTCGTCATAAGTATTGTATTTCACACGGTCACTAACATTCTTAATAATATCCAAGACATTTTTGGAAGTATAACTTTCGTGCAATCCGAAGATAAAATAATTTTTAAGGAATCCTTCTTCAAAAGCATATGAAAAACCATTGCCACTGTGTCTCCCTTCTAGAATTCTAAAATCAGAATGGGCATCAAAATTTACAGCATTAACAGATTTACCTTTGCCAAGCGCGGTTCCTTTTATATTTCCGTAAGCATTATTATGTCCGCCACCTATTACAATTGGAATTTTACCTGCTTTTACAATATTGTAGATAATGTGTGAAACTTCTTTATCAATTTGTTCCGTTATTTTAAAAAGTTGCTTTCTATCGTCAGGATTATTTTCGTCGAGATTTTTGGCTGCTTCCATTTCTTGGCTGGTATCTACATGGCCCAGTACAATTATTTGAGAACCTTTGCAAAAACGATTATGTTGAATATTGGCAATACTTTTTATGGCACTTTCCCAAGCAGTGCTAGCGCCACCACGGCCTAAATTAGCTCTTACACCTACATCTTCAGGAATACCTAATAGGACATATTTTGCTTCGCTATTCTTTAAAAATTCAAAAACATCTTCATCTTTTGGGGTAATGATCATTTTTTCACCAAACTTCACTTCTCCATTTCGGAAGCTTGTCATTTTTGACAAATCAGATTGTTTAAATCGAATTAGGTTTTCCATTGTTTGTAATATAGGTACCCAAAAATACTATTTTTATATAAACTTGCGTTATGGTTTGTAATGTTTAATAAAAAAATTAAATTAGCAGAATAAACTAATCAAATACCAAAAAATAAAAATAATGACTCAAACTATTTCGAACAAGCCTAACAACTCTGGTTTAAAGGCAATTATTGCTGTTTTGGCGCTTTTACTTTTAGGAAGTTTAGGCTATATGTACAAACTTTCTACTGATTCTCAAAATGCTTTATCTCTTGTTAAAAATGAAAAAGAGACGGTAATGAAAGAGCTGGAAGGAACCAAGCAATCTTTAGATGAAGCCATTGCTTCGAATACTACTTTATCTGACGAATTAATTGTGGAACGAGATAAGATTCAGCAATTAATGGCTGATTTAGAAAAAACAAAAGGGAATGATGCCGCTTCAATTTCTAGATACAAAGAAGAAACCAAAAAAGTACAAGCTAAAATAGCCATTTTGATGAAACAAATCGAAGGGCTTCAAAAAGAAAATGCTAATTTGAATACCAAAATTGATAGTACGAATACTGTGTTGACACGTACGAGAAGTATTAATGATACGTTAGTGTCTCAAAATGATAATTTAGCTAAAACTGTTGAAAGAGGTTCTAGATTATCAGTTTTGAATTTACAAACGTTAGCAGTAAAGCAAAAAAGTTCTGGCAAGCAAGTAGAAACAGATAAGGCTAGTAGAGCTGATGTTTTAAAAGTGAGTTTCATGATTGCTGAAAATCAAATTGCAAAGTCTGGTGACAAAGAATATTATGTTCAAATCATTGATAGTAAAAACAATGTTTTGGGTGATAAAAAGACAGAAACCTTTGGTGAAAAAGTTTTAACTTATAGTTTTGTAGCTACAGTTAAGTATGAAAACAAAACAGTAAAAGTTGAAAAGGATTTACCAGTCAGCGATATTCAGGAAGGAACATTCTTTGTTAATGTTTTTGATAAATCGGAACTGGTTTCTAAAAGTAGTTTTACACTGAAATAAGAATAAGTTGTAATACAAAAAAGCCTCTGTAACAGAGGCTTTTTTTTTGTAAGAAACATACCTAATTTTAGTTAGGATCTGTAATTAAACGTTTTTTAATGCTGAATACAGAGTAAGTTTTGTTAGAAAGAATAAGTTAACTAAATTTATATAGGTTAATTAAATTATTGATTCCTTTAAGTTAACACAAATTTTATTTTATTATTGGGTTAAAACGGAAAGACCGGAGTTTTATAAACTTCGGTCTTTTTGGTTTTAATTTAAATTTTTATAAATAGCATATTGCATTGCGTAATAAATAGGAAAAGTAAAGAACAGTCCTATACAAAAAAGAATCAAACCGGCATAACCAATAACTAATGCAATTACTATTAGTAAAATTATTTGAAAAACATTATTTTGAGTTAGTGTAACACTGTTTTTTATAGCATCAATCACTCCAAAATCTTTGAAAATGATATTGGGTAATGATACAAAAGTGAGTATACTCAGTGCTACAGAAAATATTGTAGAGATAATACCTCCTATACTTTTGTCAGTTATTATTTTTTGTATTCCAATATTTAAAATAAAATTCAATGAGACTAAAATCAGAGTTAATCCTATAATTCTAACGTAATAGGAACTGTTCACATAATAAAACAGAGATGAAAAACTAATTTCTTTTTCATCGTCTGCATCTTTCATTATTTTAAGTAAACCAGCATTGAATGGAGCAATTAAAACAGAAAATAATAACATGCAACCAAAATAAATAAAGGTTCCGTTTATGGATAAATTAGCAGGATCAAATGTTTTTAACATTTCTGCTGCTTTTTCAAGTCCTATAAAATATTCTAGACCAATAATACCCAATGTCATTAGAAAGACAGTCATAAACAAAAAAGCAAATCCACTGACCAAATACGTTTTTTTAAATATTTCTATCGCATTGTTTATCGTTGTACCAATATCAATTTTTTTTCTCGCTTCTTCCATAATTATTATAACCAGTTTAAAATTCGTTTAATCATTTTTAATTTTCCTTTGTAGGGAGCATAACGTAAAGGAATATCCAGCCAGTTGGCTTTTTTAACAATTGACTTTTTATGCGAAAAAGTATCAAATCCTAACTTCCCATGATATGCACCAATTCCACTATGTCCAACGCCACCAAAAGGCAAACGTTTATTACTAAAATGGACTAGTGTATCATTAATGCAACCACCACCAAACGAATATTTAGTTAGGATTTCTTTTTGGAATGAGTTGTTTTCCGAAAATAAATACAGGGAAAGCGGTTTTTCATATCTCGAAATTATTTTGTGTAACTCTTCCTTACTATCATAAGTAATAATAGGAAGTATCGGTCCAAAAATCTCTTCTTGCATGACCGTACTTTCCGCCATAGGTTCATCAAGTAAAGTAGGAGCTAGGTATAATTCATCTTCATTATGTTGACCTCCATAAAGGACATATTGATTTTCAATTAAACTTATTTGACGTCTCCAGTTCTTAAGATTTACGATTCGTGCAAAATCTTTTGATTCTTCAGGGTTTTCTCCCAAAGCTGCTTCGATTTCTTTTATCAATAATGGCACTAATTTATTTTTCATTCGGTAGTGAACCAAGATGTAATCGGGTGCAATACAGGTTTGTCCCGCATTGAATAATTTACCCCAAATAATTCGTTTGGCTGCCAAAGGTAAATTTGCCGTTTCATCAACAATACACGGACTTTTTCCTCCTAACTCTAAAGTTACTGGAGTTAAATGTTCGGCTGCAGCTTTGGCTACAATTTTTCCAACAGGTACACTACCTGTGAAGAAAATATAATCCCAACGTTTTTTTAATAAATCCTGTGCAATAGTAGCATCGCCAGTTACTACAAGTGCCTGTTTCACATCAAAAGATTCACGGACAATTTTAGAAACGACTGCTGATGTATAAGGAGTTAATTCAGAAGGTTTTAACGTAACACTATTTCCTGCTGCAATGGCGGCAATTAATGGCGAAAACGCTAACTGAAATGGATAATTCCAAGGGGAAATGATTAAAACTCTTCCGTAGGCATCCGAATAAATATAATCGGAAGAAGGAAAATTCAGGAATGAAGGAAATACTCGCTTTGGTTTTGACCAAGAGGAAATATTCTTGATAGTATCCTTTAAATCATTAATGATATATGAAGTTTCCGAAATTACTCCTTCAAACTTAGGTTTCTTGAAATCTTTGTACAAAGCTTCCAGAATTTCTTCTTCGTGAATAATAATATTCTTTAACAGCTTTTGTAAGGCTGCTTTTCTTTCTTGCACTGAATACATTGTAGTAATTTTTTCTAAAGATAAAAATTAAATTGATTTCCAAATCACATCCTCAGGAACTGGAGCAATAATTTCGATAGTTTCTTTAGTTACAGGATGAATAAAGGTCAGTTTTCGAGCATGTAGATGAATACCTCCATCAGGATTGCTTCGATCGAAACCATACTTTAAATCTCCTTTAATCGGACAACCAATTGTCGCTAATTGTGCTCTAATTTGGTGATGTCTACCAGTATGCAGATTAATTTCTAGCCCAAAATAATTGTTAAGAGTTGCGATTATTTTATAATCCAAACTCGCCAGTTTACTTTCAGGGACTTCTTTGAGATGTGCTTTTGAGGTATTGTTTTTCTCGTTTCTTTTTAAAAAATGTACGAGTTTATCTTCGGTCTTGGGCGGTTTGTTTTTAACTACTGCCCAATACGTTTTTTGTGTTTCTCTGTTTTTGAATAAATCATTCAATCGAGTTAAGGCTTTACTGGTTCTAGCAAAAACTACAATTCCAGTTGTAGGACGATCAAGTCGATGTACAACACCTAGATATACTTCTCCTGGTTTGTCGTATTTGTCTTTGATGTATTCTTTGACAACTTCTGATAATGGTTTGTCTCCCGTTTTATCTCCTTGTACAATATCGCCTACGCGTTTGTTGACCACAATAATGTGATTGTCTTCATGAAGAATTTGAAGATTATTTTTGGTGGAAATTATTTTTTCTGCCATCTGTTAACTGAATACTGTTAACTGATTAATACTGTTCATTCGCATTAGGGAAATCAACAGACTTCACATCAGAAACATAGTTTCCAATAGCCTTCGTCATGTCTTCGTATAAATTCATATAACGACGTAAAAAACGTGGACTGAATTCATGTGTCATTCCAATCATATCGTGTAAAACCAATACTTGTCCGTCAACACCGCTTCCAGCACCAATTCCAATAACGGGAATCGAAATACTTTCCGCTACTTTTTGTGCCAAAGCAGAAGGAATTTTCTCCAAAACCAATGAAAAACAACCTAGTTTTTCTAACAATTTAGCGTCTTCCAATAGTTTTTCTGCTTCTTCCTCTTCTTTTGCACGAACAGTATAAGTTCCGAATTTATATATTGATTGTGGTGTTAAACCCAAGTGTCCCATTACAGGAATTCCGGCGTTGAGAATTTTTTTAATAGATTCTTTTATTTCTCTTCCACCTTCTAATTTCACGGCGTGTCCACCACTTTCTTTCATAATTCTGATGGAAGAACGAAGCGCTTCTTTCGAATCGGATTGGTAAGAACCAAAAGGTAAATCTACTACAATTAAAGCTCTTTCAGCAGCACGAACTACACCAGAAGCATGATAAATCATTTGATCTAACGTTATAGGTAAAGTCGTTTCGTGTCCAGCCATTACATTACTCGCCGAATCACCAACCAGAATAACATCAACTCCCGCAGTATCTACAATTTTTGCCATTGTAAAATCGTAAGCAGTTAGCATAGAGATCTTTTCACCATTGGCTTTCATGTCAATTAAGGACTTGGTGGTAATTCTTTTGTAATCTTTTTTGGCTACAGACATAATGTGTGAGATTTAAAGTGTAAAAGTACTACAAATTCTATAAAAGTGTAACAAATATTAGATTAATGATACAAATAAACTAAGTTTAAAACTCTGAAATATGAAACATTTTGTAGCGCTATTTATTTTTTGTTTTGCATTGAATTCGAATGCACAACAATCTGAAATTGAAAATACGGTGAAAACTTTCTTCGAAGGCTTCCATGCAAAAGATACGGTCAAAATCAAATCGGTTTGTCACGAGAGACTGATTTTGCAATCTATTATGGAAGGCAAGAAAGGAACTAAATTGGCAGATGAAAAAACAGCAGAATTCTACAAATCGTTCTCCACTTTTCCTGCAGACATGAAGTTTGAAGAGAAAATTCTAAGCTATAAAGTGGAAATTGATGGTGCGATGGCACATGCTTGGACGCCGTATGAATTTTACATCGATGGGAAATTGAGTCATTCGGGTGTGAATGCTTTTACGATGTTTAAGGAGAATAATGTTTGGAGAATTATCCATCTTGTTGATACCAGAAGAAAAAGCGCCAAATAAATCTTTATAAAATCTTTATATCTTACTGCATTTATATTATAAAATACTTACAACAGATGATTTAACTTTGCATAGTAAATCAATACGAAGTGAAAAGTATCATTAAATATAAAAAAACGAAGAGTCAGTATCTTATAAGTATACTTTCTGTAACTCTTGTAGCTTTACTTTGTTTATTCGTTAGAGATATCATCGAATATAAAGTAGTAGGGTATTTGCTGTTGGTTGTAGTTTCCTTATTGGCTATTTTTCTTGAGATAAAACCCGTTTTATTAAGTGCTGTTTTGAGTGCTTTAGCTTTGGATTATCTTTTTATAAAGCCGTATTATACTTTACATATAGATAGTGCCGAAGATGCATTTTTATTAATGATGTTCTTTATCATAGCTTTGATTAATGCGGTATTGACCAATAAATTCAGAAGAATGCAGCGCGCCATTCACATTATTGAAACCAGAGCGAGCACGATGAAATTGTATAATACACTTCTTGATTCGCTTTCTCATGAATTGAGAACGCCTATTGCTGCTATTTTAGGTTCGATTGATACTTTACAACAAAAGAGTGTTCATTTATCTTCGGATACACAGCAAAAACTCCATAACGAAATTGAAAAAGCTTCGATGAAACTTAACTATCAAGTGGAGAATCTTTTAAACATGTCCCGATTGGAATCCGGCTATATCCAACCTAAATTAGATTGGTGTGATGTAAAAGAAATTATCTACAATGTCTGCAATCGATTAGCGGAAGAAACTAAAGACCATAAGATTACTTATCTTATTGATGATAATTTACCCTTATTCAAATTGGATTATGGTTTGATGGAGCAAATTATTTATAATTTAGTGTACAATTGCTCACAACATACACCTAAAGGAGCCAATATTACAATTAAGGCTCAATATGATGTAGATGCAGATTATGATACTCATATTGATTTAATCAAAAAATGTATTATTACTATTTCCGATGATGGTTATGGCTTCCCGGAAGGCGAGATTGATCGCGCTTTTGATAAATTTTACCGCTTTAAAAGTGCTAAGACTGGCGGAACAGGATTAGGTTTGTCAATCGTAAAAGGATTTGTGCAAGCACAAAATGGAACTATTAACTTAAAAAATGCTGAAGAGGGTGGCGCTGTTTTTACTCTTGAATTTAATGTAGATTGTATGTCAATTAATTCTTTTGAAAATGAATAATGGTTTTTCCATATTAGTGATTGATGATGAAGCTCAAATACGAAAGCTACTTGAAATTTCATTAGAAGCCAACGATTACAAAGTGCTCTTTGCTGTTGATGGAAAAGAAGGAATTACTATGGCTGCCAGTCATCAACCGGATTTGATTTTGTTAGACTTGGGCTTACCCGATGAAGACGGACAAGATATTTTGGTCAAATTACGTGAGTGGTTTCAAAATCCAATCATTATTTTGACGGTTAAAAGCACCGAAGAAGAAATTGTAAAAGCTTTAGATCACGGTGCCAATGATTATTTGACTAAACCTTTCAGAACTCAGGAATTATTAGCCAGAATGAGAACGGCTTTAAGAAGTAATACCACTCAAAGTAAAAATGAACCCATTACTAAATTTGGAGCAGTTTCTGTCGATTTTGTTTCGAGAACAGTCAAAATCAAAGATGAAATCATAAAACTCACTGCTACCGAATACGCACTTCTGACTTTACTATTAAAAAACGATGGAAGAGTTTTAACTCATCAATACATTCTAAAAGAAATCTGGGGACAAAGCTATTCGGAACAAACGCAATACTTAAGAGTCTTTGTGGCACAACTCCGAAAGAAGCTTGAAGAAGATCCCAACCGACCAAAATACATTCTAACCGAATCGGGTGTAGGCTACCGATTCAATTCTGGATAACCAAACCTTTACATACTGAATAATAACTATTGCGAATACCTTTTTCATCGTGATCAGGCTTTGCTATGCTCAAAAATGAACACAAATTAAATTTAAAATAATAATAAAATGAATAAATCAACAATACAAAAAGTCAGCGCAGCGTCACTTTTAGTAGCTCTCGGTATCATTTACGGAGATATCGGAACTAGTCCGCTTTATGTGATGAAGTCTATAATTGGTGATCGCGCCATCACCGAATTATTGGTCTATGGAGGAATCTCTTGTGTGTTTTGGACTTTAACTTTTCAAACAACTTTCAAATATGTTTTCTTGACACTTTCTGCCGATAATCAGGGTGAAGGAGGTGTATTTTCTTTATATGCTTTAGTGAAGCGTTTTGGAAAAGGAAAATTGGTTATCCCAACCATCTTAGGAGCTACCACCTTATTAGCCGACGGAATTATAACACCACCCATTTCAGTGGCTTCCGCAGTGGAAGGATTAGAAGCAATCGTTCCAAATTTGCCCACCATTCCTATTGTTATAGTTATCCTTTCAGGATTGTTTATTTTTCAACGATTTGGAACACAAAAAGTAGGGTACATCTTCGGTCCTGCTATGGTTGTTTGGTTTACCATGTTGTTGGTTTTGGGACTTTCTCAAATTGTACACCATCCTGATATTCTGAAAGCATTGAATCCAATGTATGGTTATAAATTATTAGTGGAATATCCAAATGGATTTTGGTTACTTGGTGCTGTATTCTTATGTACAACAGGAGCCGAAGCCTTATATTCCGATTTGGGTCATTGTGGAAAAGAGAATATTAGAATTACTTGGATATTTGTAAAAATAGCTCTGGTTACCAATTATTTAGGTCAAGGTGCTTGGTTAATGCATCAAGGAAATGAGTTTCTTCAAGGACAAAATCCTTTCTATACAATTATGCCTCAATGGTTTTTATTGATTGGAATTACGATTGCGACATTAGCTGCAATTATTGCTTCTCAAGCTTTAATTAGTGGATCATTTACTTTAATCAACGAAGCAATTTCACTTAATTTTTGGCCTCGTGTGGCTCTGAAAAATCCAACCAATTTAAAAGGTCAAATTTATATTCCTTCTGTCAATACTATTCTTTGGGTAGGTTGTGTTTTGATGATTTTATATTTCAAAAACTCAGCACACATGGAAGCAGCCTATGGTTTTTCTATTACCATTGCGATGTTAATGACGACTTTGTTACTATCCTATTACTTGGTGTTTATCAAGAAAATAAAAATGGGTTGGGTGGCGATTATACTGGCTATTTTCACAGTTATTGAAGTCTCTTTCTTTATAGCGAATGTGGTTAAAATTAAAGAACGTTGGATGTTTTTATTCTTCGAACTCTTCATTTTTATGGTGATGTATGTTTGGTATTATTCTCGTAAAATCAACAACCGTTTTCTGAAGTTTACCAATTTGGTGGAACAAACACCAATGCTTAATGAATTGAGTGACGATGATTCTATTCCTAAGTATTCGACACATTTGATTTATTTGTCAAAAGCGGATAAAACCTATGAAATAGAAGAGAAAATAATGAAATCTATCTTTGCTAAAAAGCCTAAAAGAGCCGATGTGTATTGGTTTTTACATATCAATAGAACAAACGATCCTTTTACTCTAAATTATGAAGTAATCGAAATTTTAGATGATAAAGTCATCAAAGTTATCTTGAATCTTGGTTTTAGAGTCCAGCCCAAAGTCGAATTGTATTTCAAAAAAATTGTTCAGGAATTAGTTGATCGAAAAGAACTCAATTTACATATTCGTCCTGATGGGTCTACCAAATACAATGCAGAACCCGATTTCAAATTTATTATTATCGAAAAGTTTTTATCAGTAGAAAATGATTTTGAATTAAAAGATGGCTGGTTGTTGACTTCTTATTTCTGGCTAAAAAAACTTTCTATTTCCGATGAAAAAGCCTTCGGATTAGATAAAAGTGATGTGGAAATTGAGAATGTCCCGATGATTTACAGTCCGGCTTCAAATATTGAATTAAACAGAAAATAAATTAATTACTACTATGAAAAAAATACTTTTAACAGTCACACTCTTTGCTTCAACACTAAACTTTTCACAAACAGATTCTATACAATCTAAAATCCCTTTCGAAGGAATGGATTTAACATGGATTAACGGTCAGAACAGACAAACACATTTTCCTTTAACGCTTAAAAACGATGGTGAGACCATACTGAATGGAGTAGCTTATTTGGACACTTATTACAATTACAATTTTGCTAATCCTACCGATAATACGCAAACCATTTCCTCTACAATTGGGAGACATAATGAGTTTACGTTGAATTTAGCAAGTATCGGAATTGAAACCAATTATAAGAATATAATCGGCCGACTTTGGTTACAATATGGTCAAATGGGTTCAATTATTCAAGATGCTGATGCTTCTGTAAATCATGGTAGAAATACAAGCATAAACAATTTAAAGTATATCAGAGAAGCTGCCGCAGGATATCATTTTAATGTGATGCATGGATTGAATGTTGAAATGGGAATTTTTATGAGTTACATCGGTTTGGAAAGTTATATTACTCAAGAAAACTGGAGTTATCAGCGAAGTATGGTTTGTGATTTTACACCTTTTTATTTCTCAGGAGCCAGAGTTCAGGCGTTTCCAACTAAAAAATTTAAGACCGAATTGTGGTTGTTAAACGGTTGGCAAACGTATAACAGTTCAGCAAAAGGATTAGGCGTAGGGAATTCTAATTATTATCGTCCGAATGAAAACCTGCAATTGGTTGCTAATTTCTATTATGGAAAAGATACCCAGAATCCTGATGCTTTTGGAAATCAATCCAATCGAGTTCGTTTTCATCATGACAATAGTATTGTAGCACGCTATTTTAAAAATTCTAATTCGAAGGGGATTTCACAAGCCGCTTTTAGTATCAATTCGCATTATGGTTTTCAAAGTAATAATGAAGCGACTGATAAAGTAAAAGCTTCGGAAAATTTTATGATTGGGACTTCTATTGCCAATAGAATTTGGTTTCAACAAAACAAATTAGCGTTGACATTGCGTGGCGATTATCTTACCAATCAATCAGTAATCAATGGCGTTAATGTCTCACCTTATTTAGCCTTTTCGCCAGCGGTTGCAGGAGATGTCCCAAATAATTATGATTTGGCTTTAGCCAATAATGAGAAATTAAAATTGTTTCAGTTTACAACGACTTTCGATGTGATGCCGAATGATTATGTTACTTTCCGATTGGAATACGGTTACCGAAACGCTTCCATCCCTTATTTTACTTCTTCTGGTGGAACAACTTCACCTAGCGGTTATGTTAATGGGCCTACAGGTGTTACACCTTGGGCAGCGGAATTAAAAAAGAATGAAAACAGAATTACTTTAGCAGTTAATTTTAGGCTTTAATTCTATTTCAAGTTTTTCATCTAAAAAGCAAATCTAACTATTATAAAAATGGTTAGATTTGTTTTTTATTAAAATATGAAAAACCAATTTTACTACATTGTAACGCTATTTTTAACCGTTTTAACTATACAAGCTCAAGATAGTGTAGTATCACAAAAACCAAAAATTGATATTTCAGGCTTTATCGATACCTACTATTCGTACGATTTTAGTACTCCAAAAACAGCGACTAAACTTCCGTTTTTATATAATTATAACCGACATAATGAGTTTAATGTTAATATTGGATTGATTAGAGCTAGTGTTACATATCAAAATGTGTATGCTAAAGTTTCGATACATGCAGGAACTTATGTAGATGATAATTATGCTGCAGAAGATTTAAAAATTTTAAACGAAGCTTACATCGGAGTATATTTGAATAAATCACAGAAGACGTCGTTGGAAACAGGAATTTTGCCAAGTTATATTGGCTTTGAAACAGCCACTTCACACTCCAATTTAACAGCTACACGTTCTATTTTAGCTGAAAATTCACCTTACTTTATGACAGGAGTAAAGCTAAATCATCAGTTTAATGATAAGATTTCTGGTGCTTTTTTAGTGACAAACGGTTGGCAACGCATTAAAAAACCAAATAAGAATGTACCACCTTCTTTTGGTACACAATTAGTATACAAATCTTCCGAAAAATCTACTTTAAACTGGAGTACGTTTGTAGGTAAAGAATTCAATGGAACCAATTTTACCATGCGATATTTCAGTAATTTATACTGGGATAAAACGTGGAGTGATCAATGGCGAACTATCTCTGGGTTTGATTTTGGAATTCAAGATATTTCTTCAAACAATAATGTGCATAAAAATTGGTTAAGTCCAGTTTTAGTCACACAGTATTCTATTTCAAAAAAATGGCAAATGGCTTACCGAATTGAATATTTCCAAGACAAAAATAATATAATGGTTGCCACGCCATCTCCTTTTGAAACAATCGGTAATTCATTAAATTTTGATTTTCTGCCAAATTCAAAAGTAAAAATTAGAACTGAAGGAAAATGGTATCGTGCTACCGAATCGATATTTGATTTGGAGGCTAAAAAAGATAACTTTTCAGTAACAACAACTATGAGTTTCGAGTTCTAAATTTTTTTTCATCAATATAAAAAACAATTATTACTCCTAAGAAATAACAGAGTAAATCAATCCATAAAAAGCCTTCACCAAATGCATAATGGCCGAAGGTTGTTTCTCTTAAAGATACCATCCAAGGAGTTTGACACAACTGTAAAAATTCCACAGTAAAGCAAAAGGAAAGAGCAAGTAATGTAGTGGTTTTTAGAGGTAAAGTAAACAATAGAAAACGCAATCCGAAGTAAATCAAAACAGCATACAAAACATCCCCAACGCATAAAGGAATCCCGTTTGTTTTTCTAGATAAAATACCTAGAATTACGACTAATACTGTTAGAACAAAATAGAATTTCCGATCTATTTTCATTAACAATCGGCCATATTAACCGCAACTGCAAGACCTCCTTCAGAAGTTTCTTTATACTTATTATTCATGTCTTTGGCGGTTTGCCACATGGTATTGACTACTTTATCTAATGGAACTTTAGCATTTTTAGGATCGGTTTCCATGGCTAATTCTGCGGCATTGATAGCTTTGATCGCTCCCATAGTATTTCTTTCAATACACGGAATTTGAACCAAACCTCCAATAGGATCACAGGTTAAACCTAAGTGATGCTCCATGGCAATTTCGGCTGCCATTAATACTTGTTCTGGAGTGCCACCCATAACTTCGCAAAGCGCTGCTGCTGCCATAGCAGATGATACGCCAATTTCGGCTTGACAACCACCCATTGCTGCTGAAATTGTAGCTCCTTTTTTGAAGATACTTCCAATTTCTCCAGCCACCATCAAAAATTGTTTGATTTGCTTTTCGTCGGCATCATGGTTTTCAATCACCATATAATACATTAAAACGGCAGGAATAACACCGGCGCTTCCGTTAGTTGGTGCTGTAACCACACGACCAAGAGAAGCATTCACTTCGTTAACGGCCAGAGCAAAACAGCTTACCCATTTTAAAATTTGACGGAATTTGACTTCCGTTTTTCGGATGGTTTGTAACCATTCTTGTGGATTGGAATAATTGGCTAAACCAATTAAATTCTGATGCATATCGAAAGCACGACGACGTACATTTAAACCACCAGGTAGAATTCCTTCACTGTGACAACCAATGAACATACATTCCAGCATGGTATTCCAAATTCGCATTAACTCATGGTCAATTGTTTCTTCGGAACGCATTGATTTTTCATTGTCATAGACAATTTCCGATATTTTTCGGTTTTGTTTTTGACAATATTCTAATAATTCAGAAGCTAAAGTAATAGGATAGGGGAAAGCACATTTAATGATTTCTTTTGCTTTTGCATTTGGTCTTTCTTCTTTCACTACAAACCCACCACCAATGGAGTAGAATGTTGATTCGTATGAACCATTTTCATGATAAGCGATAAAAGTTAATCCATTTGCGTGAAAAGGAAGGAAGTTTTTATTGAAAACAATATCTTTTTCAATTTCAAAATCAATTAAAAACTGATTATTAAGATTTAATTTGTGGTCGGTTTTTATACTTTTAATGATACCATCAATATCTTGAACAGGTATGTATTCAGGGTCTTGTCCGCTAAGTCCAAGCATAACCGCAAAATCAGTCGCATGACCAACTCCGGTTAAGGATAGCGAACCATACAAATCGACTTTAACTCGAGTAGTTTTATCAAGAATATTTTCGTCTTGTAGTTCTTTTAAAAATCGCTCGGCAGCACGCCAAGGCCCCAACGTATGGGAACTTGAAGGTCCCACGCCAATTTTTAACATATCAAATACCGAAATGCATTCTTCCATAAACTACAACGATTTAGTCTTACAAAGATAATGGCTATTTACTAACAAAAAAGGGTTAAATTTTTAAAAAAAGAATGAATTATTAAAATTAGATTTACTTTTGCGAGTAGAAAATTCATTTTCAATGGCAAATATTTTTAGATTTCAGGAATTTAAAGCACTTTTTTACAGAATTTTTCTGGCTTACTTTTTTTATTCAGTAGCTAGATTTTTTTTCTTTGTTTATAATTACAAATTACTGAAAGTTGATTCGATAGGACAATATCTAGATTTGAATTATCACGGATTGGTATTTGATACAACAGCAATTTTATATACCAATTTACTCTTCATTTTATTATCCGTTTTACCACTTTGGATCAACACTAAGAAAAGCTATCAAAATGTTTTAATGTGGGTGTATTTTATATGTAATGGAATAGGTTTGGCGCTAAATTTTTTGGATTTTATTTATTATCGATTTACTTATAGTAGAACTACAAGTTCGCTTATGGATATTGTTAATAATGAGACTAATAAAAGCTCTCTATTTTTTAGGTTTATAATTACTTATTGGCATGTTTATTTATTGTTTTTTATCACTCTTTTTGTTTGGATTTATTTGTACAAAAAAGTTAAAGTAGAACATAAAGAAAATGGAAATAAATTTAAATATTTTGGATTTTCAGCCCTTAGTTTTATGTTAGTTGCTATCATAATAATCGGCGGAATTCGAGGTGGTGACTTTAAAAAAAGCACGCGTCCCATTAACAATACTGACGCCAGTAGATATGTTGTGAAGCAACAACACGCCGATATCGTTTTGAACACGACGTTTTCTATCATTAGAACTTGGAAGACTAATAGTTTTAAAAAGGTTAATTTAGTGACCAATGAGGAAATTGAAAAATACATAAAGCCTATAAAACAGTATGCTAATAATCCTCAAACTAAACCCAATATTGTACTGATTATTACGGAAAGTATGGGGCGTGAGTATTTGGGAGCTTTTAATAAAGATTACAAAATTAAAGACTATAAAAGCTATTCGCCGTTTATTGATTCGCTGGCACAACACAGTATGATTTATACCAATGCATTTTGTAATGGTAGTAAGTCTATTCACGGAATGTCATCGGTAATTGCTGGAATTCCTTCCTTTCAGGATGCTTTCACATCCTCTCCGTATCCAAAACAAAAAATTCAATCGTTAGTGTCGACTTTAAAAGAGTTGAAATATGATACTTCTTTTTTTCACGCTGCTGCTAATGGATCGATGGGATTTTTAGGTTTTAGTAATATTTTAGGTTACGATCATTATTATGGTCGAACAGAATTTAATAACGATACCGAATTTGATGGTTCTTGGGGGATTTGGGACGAACCGTTTATGCAGTTTATGAAAAAAGAAATTGATAAAAAGAAGTCGCCTTTTTTTGCCACGATATTTACCGTTTCTTCACACGAGCCTTATATTTTGCCTAAAAAATATAAAAATTCGTTCCCAAAAGGGAATGTGCCCATGCATAAAATGGTAGGTTATACTGATTATGCTTTTAAAAAGTTTTTTGAGGCGGCTAAAAAAGAACCTTGGTTTAAGAATACATTGTTTGTAATAACTGCCGATCATTGTAATCAAACGTATTATCCTTTTTACAACCAACAAATAAACAGAAGGGCAGTGCCTATTTTGTTCTATAAATCGGATGATAGTTTAAAAGGGGTGAACAAAGATTATGCACAGCAAATAGATATTTATCCTACCATTTTAGATATGATTGGGTATAATAAACCTTTCAGGAGTTGGGGTAGAAGTTTAATTAACGAAAAAGAGATTCAGCCTTTTGTTTTTAATTATAACGGAAACCAATATCAGTTCATGCAAGGCAAGTACATTTGCACTTTTGATGGTAAAAAAATAACGGGAATTTATGCCGCAACCGATTATGGTTTAGAAAAAAACATCATCAATAAGGTGTCTGAAGCTGAAGTAAAAACTTTAAAAACAAGTGCCAAAGCCTTTTTGCAAGATTATATGGAACGTATAGTAGATAGGAAAATGTATATAAATTAATTTAACGGGAAAATATAAAAAGGAGCTACTCATAGAATAGCTCCTTTTTTATTAAACTATTTTTTATTTTCTATCCATTTTCTAGCATTTACAAATGCTTCTAACCAAGGAGTAACTTCGTCTTTCTGACCTCTTTCTGGATAATTTGCCCAGTTCCAAGGAAAAGTTGAACGCTCAATATGAGGCATTGTTACTAAATGTCTTCCAGTTGCATCACACATCATAGCGGTGTTATAATCTGAACCATTTGGATTCGCAGGATAGTTTTCATAACCATATTTTGCTACAATGTTATAGTTTTCTTCCGATAATGGTAAGTTAAATTTTCCTTCACCATGTGAAATCCAAACTCCTAAAGTTGTACCTTCTAAACTTGATAACATCACCGAATTATTCTTCTGAACTTTTACTGAAGTAAAACCACTTTCATGTTTATGTGAATCGTTATGTTTCATTTTTCCGTGAACTTCGTGTTCTGGATTTACCAGTTCTAATTCCATCATCAACTGACAACCATTACAAATTCCAACAGAAAGTGTGTCTTCTCTTTTGAAGAAGTTTTTCAAGGCTGTATTTGCTTTTTCGTTATATAAAAATGCTCCAGCCCAACCTTTTGCCGAACCTAAAACATCTGAATTTGAGAATCCGCCAACAGCTCCAATAAATTGAATATCTTCTAAAGTTTCACGACCAGAAATTAAATCAGTCATGTGAACGTCTTTTACATCAAAACCTGCTAAATACATCGCATTTGCCATTTCTCTTTCAGAATTACTTCCTTTTTCACGAATAATCGCTGCTTTTGGACGGTTAGTAGCAGAATTTGGGGCTAATTTTCCATCAAAATGATTTGGGAAAGTAAACTGTAAAGGTTGATTAGAGAAATTTTCAAAACGCTCTAACGCTTTTCCGTTTCTAGATTGTTTTTGATCTAATAAATAAGAAGTTTCAAACCAAGCTTTTCTATATTTTGAAACACTTAAATTGAAAGTATCATCATAATTTGTAATAGAAACGGTATCTGAATTGGTAACTGTTCCAATATTGAAAATTTCAACTCCATTTGCTTTAAATGTAGCTTCTACTTCAGCATCAGCTTGGAAAACAACCGCTATATTTTCAGAGAATAATAATTTTGTAGAATCGTTTTCATTGATAGCAGTTAAGTCGAAATTTGCACCTAAATTCACATCAGCAAAACACATTTCTAATAAAGTTGTGATTAAACCACCACTTCCAATATCATGTCCAGCTTTGATTTTTCTTTCTTTAATTAAATCTTGTAACGTATTGAATGCTTTCTTGAAAAAAGCAGCATTTGTAATAGTTGGCGTTCCATTTCCAACTTTATTTTGTGTTTGATTGAATGATGAACCACCTAATTTGAACGTATCTTGAGATAAATTTAAGTAGTAAATGTTTCCACCATTACGTTGTAAAACAGGTTCAACTACTTTCGTGATGTTTGAACAATTTCCAGCTGCAGAAATAATAACCGTTCCTGGTGCAATTACTTCATCATTCGGATATTTTTGCTTCATTGAAAGCGAATCTTTTCCTGTTGGAATATTGATTCCTAATTCGATAGCAAAATCTGAACAACCTTGAACCGCTTCGTATAAACGAGCATCTTCACCTTCGTTTTTACAAGCCCACATCCAGTTTGCAGATAATGAAACTGAATCTAAACCATCTTTTAATGGCGCCCAAACTAAGTTAGAAAGAGATTCTGCAATCGCATTTCTACTTCCAGCAACTGGGTCAATTAATGCCGAAATAGGAGCGTGGCCAATTGAAGTGGCAATTCCTTCTTTTCCTTTGAAGTCTAAAGCCATTACACCTACATTGTTTAAAGGCAATTGTAATGGTCCAACACATTGTTGTTTGGCAACTTTTCCACCTACACAACGGTCAACTTTGTTGGTTAACCAATCTTTACAAGCAACAGCTTCTAATTGTAAAACTTGCTCTAAGTATGTTGGAATTTCGTTAGCATTATATTCTGAATTGCTATAATTTCTAGCAATTGTTGAATCTGTCATGATTGTTTTTGGCGAACTTCCGAAAAAGTCTTCCAAAGCGTAATCCATTGGTTTTAAACCTGTAGTTTTCGATTCGAATGTAAAACGGTGATCGCTTGTTACTTCACCAACTTCATACATTGGAGAACGTTCTCTATCAGCAATTTTTTGTAAGATGTCCATATCTTTCTCACCAATTACTAATCCCATTCTTTCTTGAGATTCGTTTCCGATGATTTCTTTTGCAGAAAGTGTTGGATCTCCAACTGGTAATTTATCTAAATCGATTAATCCACCTGTTTCTTCAACTAATTCTGATAAACAATTTAAGTGTCCACCAGCACCGTGATCGTGAATTGAAACAATTGGATTGTTATCACTTTCCACTAAACCACGAATAGCGTTTGCTGCACGTTTTTGCATTTCTGGATTAGAACGTTGGATCGCATTTAATTCAATTCCAGAACCAAAAGCTCCAGTATCTGCAGAAGAAACCGCAGCTCCACCCATTCCAATTCTATAATTTTCTCCACCAAGAATAACAATTTTATCGCCTTCTTGTGGTTTCTTTTTAATTGCTTGATCTAATTTTCCGTAACCAATTCCACCTGCTTGCATAATTACTTTATCGTAACCTAACTTACGATTTTCTTCATTATGTTCGAAAGTTAAAACTGAACCAGTAATTAACGGTTGCCCGAATTTATTTCCAAAATCTGATGCTCCGTTTGAAGCTTTAATCAAAATATCCATTGGCGTTTGATACAACCAAGGACGTTCTGCCATCGCTTCTTCATGTTTACGATTGTTATTCAATCTAGAGTAAGATGTCATGTAAACCGCAGTTCCAGCTAATGGTAAAGAACCTTGTCCACCAGCTAAACGGTCACGAATTTCTCCTCCAGAACCTGTTGCAGCTCCATTGAAAGGCTCAACAGTTGTTGGGAAATTGTGTGTTTCTGCTTTTAATGAAAGTACAGAATCAAATTCTTTTTCTTCGTAGAAATCAGGTTTGTCTGCGCTTTTTGGTGCGAATTGTGTTACTTTCGGGCCTTTAACAAAAGCCACGTTATCTTTATATGCCGAAACAATATCGTTAGGGTTCTCTTGAGATGTTTTCTTAATTAATTTGAATAACGATGTCGGTTTTTCTTCTCCATCAACAACGAAAGTTCCGTTGAAAATTTTATGACGACAGTGCTCTGAATTGGCTTGTGAGAAAGCAAAAATTTCAGAATCCGTTAATTTTCTTCCTAATTTGGTTGCTAAATTATCTAAATATTCTACTTCTTCTAAACTTAAAGCTAAACCTTCTTGTTTGTTATACGCATCAATATCATCAATTTCTAAAATAGCTTCAGGCTGAATGTTTATCGTAAAAATATCTTGATGTAATTCTGTGTATTTTTGAAGTAACATTGGATCAAAATCTGCAAAATCAGCCGTTACTTTTTCGAATTCTTCAATTCTAATAATCCCTGAAATACCCATGTTTTGAGTAATTTCAACTGCATTTGTACTCCAGGGTGTAACCATAGCGGCACGTGGTCCAACAAAAAAATCCGCTAATACGGATTTATCTATTTTATGTGCGTTGCCAAAAAGCCAGTTTAATTTAGAGATATCTTCTGTCGATAATTCGTTTTGCGTTTGTAAGGCAAAAACGGTATTGGTTGAGTTACCAAAAAAATGAATCATTGTTATTGTGTTGTTGTTTTGTGTTGCAAATTTAGCATTTCAAATTTGAAATAGAAATAAAAAAAGCGGCTAATTAGCCGCTTTTTTTTAGTTAATAATAACTTTCTTGATAGCAGTTTCGGAATCTCTGGTAATTTTAACCAGATAAACGCCAGTCTGTAGTTGTGAAATCGTATTATTAGGTGTTGTAATACCTGATTTTTCAAATACTTTTTTACCTAAAATTGAATAGATTTCTATTGAATAATTTTTGTCGGAGTTATTGAAATCAATTGTGAATCTTCCGTTAGAAGGATTTGGATAGATATTTAAACGACCATCATTAACCACTTCTTGACTTGATTTGTTCCCGATACCTGAACAAGTATCCATGGCATAGATATCCCAGTCAGAAGTTTTGCTAAAAGTGGTTGCTGGTACAGTCGCAGTAGTTTTTCTTCTCATAGTTTCGTCTGCAGAGAAATTTGCTGAGCCACCATCAAAAGTACCAATAACATCTACTAAAACACCATTTTTGAATAAACCTACGGCATCATTTCCATTGTAAGCCATTTCCGCAGCAGCAGTAGATAAATTAGCAGATGCAGTTGAATAACATCCAGAAGCAATAGCGCTATTTACAATAACAAATTTAGCGTTATTGGCTAAAGTACCTGTAAGTGTTAATCCTGTGCTCCATGCTCCAGCACCATTAGTTTGCTTTTTAATGCTGTACACAGAAAGCGAAATTGAAGCCCCAGTTGCATTAGCAATTTCCAACGCTTTGTTGTTAGAAGATCCTTCTAAATATTCTGAGAAATATAATTCTGTAATAGATCCGCCAGAAGCTGAAGTAGTTACATTAACTGTATTACTTGCAGAAGAAACATTTCCAGCTGCATCTTTGGCTTTTACTGAAAACGAATAAGCAGTCGAAGCTGTTAAACCAGTTACATTATAAGTAGTTCCAGTTACAGTGTTTAATAAAGTTGTTCCTTGGTATACTTCATATCCTGTTACGGCTACATTATCAGTTGATGCAGTCCAAGATAAATTAGTAGTAGTAGCAGTTGTTCCTGAAGCCGCTAAACTTGTTGGAGCAGTAGGAGCTGTAGTATCCGCTGCTGCAGTAGTTAGATTTACGGTATAATCTTCCACTTCACCATATTGGAATTGTTCACAAGTAGTTGCAATTCCATTGTATTTCATAGAAACTCTCATTCTTGTAGTTCCTGTGATTGCACTGGTTGGAGGAGTAAAACTTCCTGTAGCCGGTGTAGCCGTTGAAGCAGCTCTGCTATAAACTAATTCACCTGAATCATCAAAGTCCTTATCATTATTATAGTCAATCCAAACCGCAAAACCTTCAGGATAAGCTGATCCAGTCCATGTTGGTGTAACAATAATAGTTGCAGAAGTACCTTTAGTCAGATCTGTTGAAATACTTGTAAAGTCAGTATAACCGTTGTTTCCTGTTGAAGTATTATTAATGGTCCCTAATTGAACTCTTCCAATGTATTCATCCGCTACACTTGCGCCTTTTGAAGTGCAATAAGTCGCTACGGCAGCTGAAGTTGTAGCATTTATAGTTGAACTAGCCACTGAATTATTTCCTGCAGCATCTTTCGCTTTTACATAAAAAGCATAAGTAGTAGAAGCTGTTAATCCCGTAATTGATGCTGTTGAACCAGTAACAGAAGTTTTTAAGCTACCATCCATATATACATCATAACCCGTAACGCCAACATTATCAGTAGATGCTGTCCAAGTTAAAGTCAAAGAAGAAGGTGTAATGTTTGAAGAAGCTAAACTTGTTGGTGCAGAAGGAGCAGTAGTATCAGCAGGAGCGCTTGTCGTAGGATTTATGGTTGAACTTGTGGTCGAATTATTTCCTGCAGCATCTTTTGCTTTTACATAAAAAGCATAAGTAGTAGAAGCTGTTAATCCCGTAATTGATGCTGTTGAACCAGTAACAGAAGTTTTTAAGCTACCATCCATATATACATCATAACCCGTAACGCCAACATTATCAGTAGATGCTGTCCAAGTTAAAGTCAAAGAAGAAGGTGTAATGTTTGAAGAAGCTAAACTTGTTGGTGCAGAAGGAGCAGTAGTATCAGCAGGAGCGCTTGTCGTAGGATTTATGGTTGAACTTGTGGTCGAATTATTTCCTGCAGCATCTTTTGCTTTTACATAAAAAGCATAAGTAGTAGAAGCTGTTAATCCCGTAATTGATGCTGTTGAACCAGTAACAGAAGTTTTTAAGCTACCATCCATATATACATCATAACCCGTAACGCCAACATTATCAGTAGATGCTGTCCAAGTTAAAGTCAAAGAAGAAGGTGTAATGTTTGAAGAAGCTAAACTTGTTGGTGCAGTAGGAGCTGTTGTATCTGGTGCTCCGCCTCCCCAAATGGTATTCACATAACTTGGATTGTCAATATAAGGATTTCTGTTTCCTTGACGAGTATAAATAGCATTGTTACGAGCAATTTCACGAGCACTCACTGGATCGGCAGCGTGCCACGCCAAAAGCATGTCTCTAAATGCTGTGGTGAAAACCTGATTGCTGGTTCCGTTGAACATATCATAGGAATATCCAGCTACTGTATTTTCATAGCGAGTGGCAAAATAAAAATACATACGAGCAATATCACCTTTGAATGCAGCATTTGGTTCAAAAACAGTTCCAGAATAACCGGAAACAGCACTTGTTCCTAATTTACTGCCGTTTTGTGAAGTCCAAGAAGCTGAAGCTACATTTCCATGAGGATAATTAGATCTTATTCCATTTACTTTACCATCAGTTGGTGGAATAAAATGTGCATCGGAAACCATTGGAGCATTTTCATTAAAAACAGATTGTGGAATCATGTGTTCGCGATTATAGCAATCGCCTTCTGAAGAGTATGTACCGCATTGATCAGTACTGTATGTGTAATTGTAAGGGTCAGATCCGGATTGATTTTCCGAATATAAGTCGAAGATAGTATTGTCATTCTCGTTTTGGTTATCTCTATCAGAAGTTTGATAGGTGGTCCATAGACCTGCATAACCTCTATCGGTATGACCTTTAATAATATTGTATAACTGGGTTTTTAGAGTATAACCTGTTCCGGTTGCCGAGTTATAATATCCAGCAGGAGCTTGTGCAAGGCATCCAAAAGATAATAGGAATACTAGTAATTGTAGTTTTAGTTTCATGCGCTTTGGGTTTTTTCGTTTTTTGTTTTTGTTTTTGGTTCTCCATTGTTAAATTTTTTACCTATTAAGGTATCCTTTTGTTTAAAAAGGGTTTTATATTAAACATTAACTAATTTTTAACTCGTTGATAACGAATTATTTTTATGGAATATATAAATAAAAAAACGACCGAAAGGCCGTTTATATGAAAAATAATAACAATTTTATTAACAATTGCCTGATTTCAAGGGTTTTATTTGTTGATAATTGATTTTTATATCAGATTTTACTTACTTGTTTGGTTTTTGGAATTTAATATTAAGTTACTCTTTTTAAATTTTTTCTTACTTATTCTGTATGTAGTGATATAAAAAAAAGCGGCTATTTAGCCGCTTAAGTATTAGTTGATAATAATTTTCTTAATTATTGATTTGGAGTCCTTTGTAATTTTTACAAGGTAAATTCCTTTTTGAAGATGATTGACTTCAATATTTTGTTTGTTACTTTCTTTTAGTTCAAATACTTTTTGTCCGATTGTAGAGAAAATTTCAACAGAATAACTTCCATAATCTTCAAAATCAATATTGAATTTCCCTTGTGAAGGGTTAGGGTAGATTTTGAAATTATTTTCTGTAAAGGTATCAGTATCCAAGGTGGCATCTCCAAGGCCACCACAAGTATCTGATGCAAATGATGTCCATTCAGTACTTTTATTAAATACAATATTTGGAGCTATTACGGTAGAATTTCTTCTCAATGTTTCATTGATGGCAAAATCAGATGCTCCTCCATTAAATGTTCCAACAATATCAATTAAAACACCATTTTTAAATAGTCCCACAGGGTCATTTCCATTAAATTGCATTTCTGCAGCACTTGAAGAAAGATTTGGTGTAATGCTCGCGCAACTTCCTGTTAGAGTATTTGCGATTACATAAACACTTCCGTTAGATAATGTACTGTTTAATAATAAACCAGTACTCCATGCTCCAGCTCCGTTTGTTTGTCTTTTTATGCTATATATTGATAAATCAACAGAAGCACCAGTTAAATTAATGATTTCTAAAGCTTTATTATTACTTGATCCTTCTACATATTCTGAGAAGAATAATTCAGTAGCTGTACCTGTTCCTCCCGCAGTTGTAGTACCGTTTACATTATTACTTGCTAGGGAAGCATTATTTTGACAATCTTTAGCGATTACATAGAAATTGTAAGTGGTAGAAGTAGCTAATCCTGTTACAGTATATGTTGTATTTCCTGTAGTGGCGTTAAAACTTCCATTTACATACACATCATAAGCAGCCACGCCTGTATTATCTGTAGCTGCAGTCCAACTTAATGATACTGAATTTGATGTAGTTCCAGTAACAATTAAAGCGGTTGGAGCAGTTGGCGCAATGGCATCTACAGGACACGTCCAAACTGCGTCAACCCATTCTGGGTGATCTATATAAGGGTTTCTATTCCCTTGACGAGCATATATAGCATTATTACGATCAATTTCGCGTTGACTAACACCATCTTGTGCATGCCAAGCTAAAAGTATTGATTTAAATGTGTTAGTAAAAACTTGATTGGATGTGTGATTAAACATGTCATAGTTATAACCTGCAACTACATTTTCATAACGAGTAGCAAAATATAAATACATTCTTGCAATATCTCCTTTAAATTCATCTATTGGTTCAAAAACAACACCGGTATAACCTGTTGAATAGCCTGAATTTAATCCATTACCTAATTTTGATCCATTTTGTGTAGGATTGCTTATTGTTGCTGGGGGAGTATCTAAAGTTCCAACCATTCCATGTGGATAATTGCTTCGATACCCATTCACCTTACCATCAGTAGGGGGAATATGATGTGCATCAGAAACCATCGGAAAGTCTTCATTAAAAACTGATTGAGGAACTATATGTTCTCTATTGTAACAATCACCTTCTATAGAATAACTTCCGCATCTCTGAGTAGAACCTAATGAATAATTATAAGGATCCGATGATGAGGGTCTTTCAGAATACATGTCTAAAACCGTACCATCGTTTTCATAATAATTGTCTTTATCTGATGTTTGGTAAGTATCATATAAGCCGTCATAGCCTCTGTCTGTATGACCTTTGATTATATTGTATAATTGGGTTTTAAGTACATAACCAGTTCCTGTCGCGGTGTTATAATATCCTGCCGGGATTTGAGCAAATCCGATGAACGAAGTTAATAAAAGTAATAGTAGGTAATTTTTCTTCATTTTCTTGAAATTAATGATTTGTAATTAAAAATTGGGGCTATAAAGTTACATTAAATTCCAACAATAAATCATTATTTTTCTTAAATTTTTGTTTATTATTAAGATATTTTATTATTTGGCTAAAAGAATATTGGTCAAATAATCTAAATAATATTACATTATTAACGTTCGCGTTAATAATAATAAATGAAGACATAAAAAAAGCGACAAATTTGTCGCTTTTAAATTAGTTGATAGCAACTTTTTTAATTATTGTTTGATTATCAGAGTTTAATTTTAAGAAGTAAAACCCTTTAGGTAAATTTTCAAGGGTATATATGTTTTGATTACCTTTTGGATGATTTATTTGTTGTATGATTTGACCATTTACACTGATTAATTGAATTTCATCAAGTTCAGCTGGAGTTTCAATGTTGATTCGGTGATCATTGGTTGGATTAGGGTAAATAGTTAAGTCAGTAAGTAAATTGAAAGAATCAGTAGATAAAAAGACCGCTGGCCAACGATTTTCAGCCGAAGGACCTCCCCAAATAACAGTTGCTAAATAAGGATTGTCAATAAATGGATTTCTGTTTCCTTGTGCGTATGTATTTGATGTATTCCCGTGATATGTATTTCTGTTGTCTTCATATTGATCTACTGGATCTTCTGCATTCCATTGTAGGAATAGATTTAGCATATTCGAATCGGTTGCAGTAGTACTCCCTGTGCCAACAGCGGTGGGTAAGCATTGCGAGTCGTATCTCAAATACATATACATCATCATTCGTGCTACATCACCTTTCCAGCGATCACCTGGATACCAGCCACCTGTCACATTTCCCGAATTTCCAGCACCTGCAGCAAATTTTTGATTTCCTCTGGTGCTATTTCTTTGTACATCAGCTGCACGTAAATGATGAGCATCTTCACCGGCATCACTTGCTCCTCCATCATTCAATACTGGTATGCCTAATGATTTTGCAAAAACGTGTTCTCTATTCCAGTTACCATTATTACCACCATTAGAATCTTTATTTCTAAATAAGTCGTTAGTGACATCAGCATCAGAACCATTTTCCCAACCATATATTAGCAAAACATTGGCTGCGTTTGCCGGATCTAAATCGGTTGCTTTAGAAGCATTCCAAACGCCAGGAGTGTAACTTATAAAAGTAGTATGTGTACTGGTTAGTTTTGTGTCTAAAGAATTTTTAAGCGCCATACCAGTTTGTGTCCAGTCGAATCCATTGTAATATGGAGTTGCTGGAGCGCCACTTTGGGCAATTCCTAGTGTAACAAAAAGAATTGTAAGTATTAAGTAGATTTTTCTCATTTTAAAATATTTAAAAATTAATAAGTTTATTTTAGGGGGCAACAAACTTACATTAAAAATATAATGTAGAATTATATTTTTAAGTAAAACTAATATTTCAAAGTATTTGTAAAGAAAAATACTACAAATTATATTTTTCTTTCTAATAAGGCCATGTAAAAACCATCGAACCCAGATTCAGAAGCCAATACTTTTACATCCTTAATAAAGATAAAACTTTTTCCGCTTTCAGTGGTTAAAAATTTCTTGATTTGTTCCTGATTTTCAGAAGGTAAGATAGAACACGTAGCGTAAACCAATTTTCCTCCTGGTTTTACTATTTTAGAATAATTTTCTAAAACTTCTGCTTGTATTTTTTTGATATTATCAATGAATTCTGGTTGTAATTTCCATTTTGAGTCTGGATTACGTTTTAGAACTCCTAATCCACTGCAAGGCGCATCAATCAAAACTCTATCGGCTTTTTCGTGTAATTTTTTGATGACTTTTGTTGAATCGATAATTCGGTATTCGATATTAAAAGCACCATTTCTTTTAGCTCTCAGCTTTAATTGCTTTAGTTTGCTTTCGTACAAATCCATAGCAATTAATTGTCCTTTGTTCTCCATTAAAGAAGCCATATGTAGTGTTTTTCCACCTGCACCTGCACACGTATCAACAACACGCATACCTGGTTTCACATCTAGAAAATGTGCTACTAATTGTGAAGAAGCATCTTGTACTTCAAAAAAACCTTCTTTAAAGGCGTCTGTCAAAAATACATTAGCTCTTTCTTTAAGGACTAAAGCTTCGGGTTGGTCTTTTAATGTTTCGGTTTCAATATTCAAATCCATTAAAATACTGCGAAGTTTTTCGCGAGTCGTTTTAAGGGTATTGGTTCTTAGTATTACTTTGGCTTGTTGGTTTTGAGCTGCTAATTCGGTTGCCCATAATTTTTCGCCCAATTCTTTTACACCTAATTCATCCATCCAATCCGGAATAGATTCCTTAATAGCTCTAGTTTTTGATAATTCATCAAAACGACCTTTAATTTTACGTTCAGGTGTACCTTCTAATTGTCTCCAATCTGGAATTTGATAGCCTCTTAGTACTGCCCAAGCTGCAAACATTCTCCAAAGATTGTCACGATCAAAAGGTTCTCTAACTTCCGCAATTTCAGCATACAAACGTTTCCAACGTACAATTTCATAAATAGTTTCAGCCACAAATTTACGATCGGAACTTCCCCAACGTTTGTCTTTTTTTAGGGCACGAGCTACTACTTTATCAGCATATTCTCCTTCGTTAAAAATGGCATTTAATGAATCTATTGTTGTGTAAACCAGGTTTCTGTGTAAGCGCATATCAAAAAAATTAAGCGTGCAAAGGTAATATAAAAACTTTGAAGAAGGAAGTTTGAAATACGAAGTTTGAAATAAAATTTAGGAAGCTTTTTAGTTTTTAAATTTATCAGTACTTTCGTGGTCTGAAAATACGAAATTATTATAGTATGAAATACGATATTATTATTTTAGGAAGTGGTCCTGGTGGATATGTAACTGCTATTAGAGCATCACAATTGGGTTTTAAAACCGCTGTAATTGAAAAAGAAAATTTAGGAGGTGTTTGCTTGAATTGGGGGTGCATTCCTACCAAAGCACTTTTAAAATCAGCACAGGTTTTTGAATATTTAAAGCATGCTTCTGATTATGGTTTGACTGTAAAAGAATTTGATAAAGATTTTGGAGCTGTAGTAGCTCGTTCTAGAGGTGTTGCAGATGGAATGAGTAAAGGAGTTCAGTTCCTAATGAAAAAAAATAAAATTGACGTAATTGAAGGTTTTGGAAAACTAAAACCTGGAAAAAAGGTTGACGTTACAGCAGCGGATGGTAAAGTTACCGAATATAGTGCTGATCATATTATCATTGCTACTGGAGCTCGTTCACGTGAGTTACCAAACTTACCTCAAGACGGAAAGAAAATTATTGGTTATCGCCAAGCGATGACTTTGACAGAACAACCTAAATCGATGATTGTTGTTGGTTCTGGTGCGATAGGAGTAGAGTTTGCTAGTTTTTATAATGCTATGGGAACTAAAGTGACTATTGTTGAATTTATGCCAAATGTAGTTCCTGTGGAAGACGAAGATATCTCTAAACAAATGGAGCGTTCGTTAAAGAAATCTGGAATCGATGTGATGACAAATTCTTCTGTAGAAAAAGTGGATACTTCTGGTAAAGGAGTAAAAGCTACCGTAAAAACGGCTAAAGGAGAAGAAATTTTAGAGGCTGATATCTTACTTTCTGCTGTAGGAATCAAAACGAACATTGAAGGAATTGGATTAGAAGAAGTAGGTATTGCGACCGACAGAGATAAAATTTTAGTAAATGCTTACAATCAGACTAATGTTCCAGGATATTATGCGATTGGAGATGTAACTCCAGGGCAAGCATTAGCTCACGTAGCTTCTGCGGAAGGAATTAACTGTGTTGAGAAAATTGCTGGACAACATGTTGAGCCAATTGATTATGGAAATGTTCCAGGGTGTACGTATGCGACTCCTGAAATAGCTTCGGTAGGTTTAACTGAAAAACAAGCAAAAGAAAAAGGTTACGAAATCAAAGTAGGTAAATTTCCATTTACAGCTTCTGGTAAAGCAAAAGCAGCAGGAACTCCAGACGGTTTTGTAAAAGTAATTTTTGATGCGAAATACGGCGAATGGTTAGGTTGTCACATGATTGGCGCTGGTGTTACCGATATGATTGCTGAAGCTGTTGTTGCTCGTAAATTGGAAACTACTGGTCATGAAATCTTAAAAGCGATTCACCCACACCCAACAATGAGTGAGGCAGTGATGGAAGCTGTAGCTGATGCTTATGGTGAAGTAATTCACTTATAATTAGAGTGTTAGAAAGTAAGACTTATTATATTTTAAACCGCTTTGTAAAAACAAAGCGGTTTTTTTTATTTACTTAATAATCAATAAGTTATATTTCATTTGTACCTTTGTTGAATCTTTTCAAAATCTAAAAATTTCAAAATAACTGTCAGTATCAATCTATTTTTTAAGATTGTAGAAGGTAACTTGTTTTTAAAACAAGAGGAAATCAACAAATATTATTCAAAAAAAATAATTAAAAATTGAAGCAATGAAAATAATAAAATCAATTTTTATGTTGTTACTATTTGTAATACTTCCTTCATTGTATACAGATATGTATGCTCAAGATCCACCTATAGTTGCTCCTAACATCTACAAGAGAGTAGCTTTAGATAATGAGAGAACCAGAGTCATGGATGTTGAAATAGCAGCAGGTGAAGTTGTTCCGTGGCATACCCATCCGGATCACGTACTTTATGTATTATTTGGTGGTAAGATTGAAATCACTGATAAAGATAAACCAGCAGTATCGATGGATCTTAACGCCGGAGATGTTTTGTTTATCCCTGCTGTCACCCATACAGCAAAAAATATAGGAACAACTACAATCAAACTAATTGTGACTGAAATAAAAAAAGGTAACAAAAAAATGAAGTAATAAACCTTTTAAATTCAGAGATGACTTTAAAAAATTAGAAGGTTGTAAAGTTTAATAGTAAACTATTCTAAAATATAAATCCGTTTTGTGAAAACAGAACGGATTTTTTATTTTGCACATAATCAGGTATTTCGGATTTTGTTAAAAATAATTAAGGAAATAGCTGTAACATTTATTTTGTTGTTACGTATAATTAAGGATTTTAAAATAAATCGATACTCAAAATGACACAAAGGTGTTGTAACTTCAATAGGATTCAAAATTTTTACTGCAGGTTGAATCTATATTTAATAGAGCGAAGACTACTTTCATTCAATGTTGATTATTCTAAATTCAATTTAACTTTAAACAAATAATAAACAAATGACAACAATTTTTACATTTTGGTGGTTAATACTTATTGTTTTATCCATTATTTTTTACAAATTCGTTTTACGGGTTTTCTTTGGGATGGTAATTGTTCCCGAAGATAAAATAGGTTTAGTAACCAAAAAATTCGTGCTTTTCGGAGCAGATAAATCTTTACCAGATAGTAGAATTATCGCTACTAAAGGTGAAGCAGGTTTCCAAGCACAATCACTAGCTCCTGGTTTATATTGGGGAATGTGGATTTGGCAATATTCTGTTGATATGACAGCCTTCACGATTATTCCAGAAGGAAAAATTGGATTGGTTTTAAGTAAAGATGGAAAAGAAATTCCAACAGGTAGAATTTTAGCTAGAAAAGTAGATTCAGATAACTTTCAAGACGCTAGAGCTTTCTTAGACAACGGCGGACAAAAAGGACGTCAAACAGCTTTCATTACAACTGGTTCGTATCGTATTAATACATTCTTATTTGAAATTATCATTGTAGAGCAAATTAAGATTTACGAAAACATGATTGGAATTGTAACCGCTTTAGATGGTGAACCAATTACTGTCGGTCAAATTGCAGGAAAAATTACAGAAGGACATAACAACTTTCAAGATTGTGATCAATTTTTACAACAAGGTGGAAACAGAGGTTTGCAACCAAATGTGATGCTTGCTGGTTCGTATTATATCAATACTTGGGCGTTTCAAATTGAACAAAATCCCATGACAGATGTGCCAATTGGTTATGTTGGAGTGGTGATTTCTTATATTGGTGAAGACGGTTTAGATGTGACTGGCGAACACTTCAAACACGGAAATATTGTTTCAAAAGGACAACGTGGTGTTTGGATGGAACCACTTGGACCAGGTAAATATGCATTGAATAAATATACAACTAAATTAGAACCAGTTCCAACAACTAACTTAGTATTAAACTGGGCAGATGCACGTAGCGAATCACATAATTTGGATCATAATTTATCTACAATTACCGTGCGTTCTCAAGATGGTTTCCCTTTTAATTTAGATGTATCGCAAATTATTCACGTGCCAGCTAACGAAGCACCAAAAGTAATTGCACGTTTTGGAAGTATGACGAATTTAGTTTCTCAAGTTTTAGAACCTACAATTGGTAACTATTTTAGAAACTCGGCACAAGAAAGTGATGTAATTTCATTCTTAAGCACACGTAAAGAGCGTCAGGAATCGGCAAAAAACCATATCAAAGTGGTTTTAGATGAATACAACGTAAATGCAGTGGATACATTAATTGGCGATATTGTTCCACCAGATTCATTAATGAAAACATTAACGGACAGAAAATTAGCTGAAGAAGAGCAAAAAACATATCAAACACAAAAAATGGCACAAGAACAGCGTCAAGGTATGGAAAAAGAAACGGCTATTGCTGATATGCAGAAAGAGATTGTTCGTGCTTCGCAAAGTGTTGAAATTGCACAACGTACAGCTGATGCTACGGTTAAAAAAGCTGAAGGTGATGCAACAAGTTTAAAACTAAACGTAAATGCAGAAGCAGAAGCTACAAAAATGAGAGCCAACGCAGAGGCAGAAGCGACTAAAGCTAGAGCGGGTGCGCAAGCGGAAGCTACCAAATTAAATGCAAGTGCGGAAGCAGAAAAAATTTCTAAAACAGGTTTGGCCGAGGCAGAAAAAATTATGGCAATTGGTAAATCAACTGCTGAATCATACCAATTGCAGGTTTCTGCGATGGGAGGAGATAATTTTACGAAATATAAAGTTACCGAAGAAATT
Source organism: Bacteroidota bacterium (assembly GCA_040385625.1). Taxonomy (GTDB): domain Bacteria; phylum Bacteroidota; class Bacteroidia; order Flavobacteriales; family Flavobacteriaceae; genus Flavobacterium. The sequence goes on along the minus strand of JAZKHA010000004.1, from coordinate 56,952 downwards.
GGTAAAGGAAATATCAAAGTAATTCCAGATGTATTAATTACAGGATCAAATGGTTCTGATGGAGGAATTAGCGGCTTATTAGGTATGAAATTAATGGAATTAATGGATGTTAATAAGGAAGATAAAAAAGGATAGTTTTGTATCTAATTTTTATATTTTAAACCGCTTTGTTTTTACAAAGCGGTTTTTTTATTCAATTTATAATCAATAAGTTATGTTTCATTCGTACCTTTATATGTCTTTTCAAAATCTAAAAATCATCTAAAAATTTTATGTATCAATCTATTTTCTAAGATTGTAGAAGGTAACTTGTTTTTAAAGCAAGAGGAAATCAACAAATATTATTCAAAAAAAATAATTAAAAATTGAAGCAATGAAAATAATAAAATCAATTTTTATGTTGTTACTATTTGTAATACTTCCTTCATTGTATACAGATATGTATGCACAAGACCCACCTATTGTTGCTCCTAATATTTACAAAAGAGTAGCTTTAGATAATGAGAGAGCCAGAGTCATGGATGTTGAAATAGCGGCAGGTGAAGTTGTTCCGTGGCATACCCATCCGGATCATGTACTTTATGTATTATCTGGCGGTAAGATTGAAATCACTGATAAAGATAAACTACCAGTATCTATGGATCTTAACGTCGGAGATGTGTTGTTTATTCCTGCTGTTACTCATACAGCAAAAAATATAGGAACTACAACAATCAAAATAATAGTAACCGAAATAAAAAAAGGGAACAAAAAAATGAAGTAATAGCAATGCATTTATTAAGATAGAGATGATTTAAATGACTAAAGGGTTGTCAAATGTTTTAATGAATAATTCAAAAAAACCGTTTTGTATTAACAGAACGGTTTTTTATTTGCCCAATTTGTAATTTGTTATGGGTTTGTTTTGTGAATTTATTTGATATCTGCCAGAGAACGATTATTGCTCGAGGTTGAAGAATATTTATTATTGTTATACAAATAGTATAAACCAGGAATTAATTTTTCAATTCAAAGTATCGATTAGGATAATCAGTAATAATTCCATCAACACCAAAAGAAATAATTCTTTTCATGTCGTCTTTTTTGTTGATCGTCCAAGGAATAACTTTAATTCCTTTTTGGTGTAGTGAATCAACTTTCTTTTTGTTTAATAAAATAAATTCAGGACTGTAAACATCAGGTTTAAAGCCCAATAGTTTTAAATTTTTAGCAATTGACATTTTATTTTCAATCAATAAAACGGTTTTATAAGTAGGATATGTGGTATGTAAATATTGCAATGTTCTCACATCAAAGGATTGAATATAAATTCGATCCGTGATATTCTTTTGGTTTAAAACACCCACTACTAATTCAATAAATTCCTTTGGTTTTGGATGAAATATTTCGTCTCCTTTTGGATCTGATTTGGTTTCAATATTGTATTGAATTTTTCTTTCAGGATAATTTTTCTGAATATAGTTTTCTACAAAATCAATTACTTCACTTAATAAAGGCTTATACGTTTTTAATTTTTCTTGCTCTAAAAATCGAGGATGAACTTTACTACCACAATCGTGCTGCTTGATTTGGGTATAATTCATTTGATACAAATTGAATTTTTCTTCGTCTTTTTCAGTAATTTCATTGCCATTCAAATCCAATGCAATTTCATGCGATAAAAAAGGTTCGTGTGACAATAAAACTTGATTGTCTTTAGATATAACCACATCCATTTCGAGAGTAGTTACTCCTAAATCAATGGCTTTTTTGAAGGCTTCTATTGTATTTTCAGGTAGTAAACCTCTGCAACCACGATGTCCTTGTATGTCAAAATCCTGACCGAAAGAAAGCATTGGAACTAAAGCTAAAAAGAGCAGTTTTTTCATTATATTTTTTTTAAAACATCAATTAAATAATCAATTTCTTCTTTAGTATTGTAATGAGATAAGGAAATTCTGATGTTGGGTTTTTTTAGTAATTCTTCTGGAAGGAAAGCATCCAAAACATGCGAAGGTTTTACGCTTCCCGACTGACATGCACTACCTCTTGAAACGGCAATTCCGTTCATATCCAATTGAAACAAAAGCATGCTGATTTTATTTTCATCAAAAGGTAAAATTGCATTGGTAATATTGTAAAACGTATCGGAAGGATTTCCGGCAAATGCCACTTCTGGAAAATTCAAATACAATTGTTCAACAAGATATTCTTTAAGTGTTGAAACTTCAATTTTTTCGGTATTTAAGGTTTCCATCGAAACCTCTAAAGCCTTTGCCATGCCCACAATATTATGGACACTTTCGGTTCCAGCTCTAAGTCCTTTTTCTTGTTCACCACCTAATAAAATTGGTTGTAGTGAAATGCCTTTTCTTATATATGCAAATCCAATGCCTTTGGGACCATGAAATTTATGAGCACTTGCGACTAAAAAATCAATAGACAATTCGTGTAAATCAATTTTTGTTTTTCCAACAGATTGAACGGTGTCAGTATGGAAATAAGCGTTATAGTCATTGCAAAGTTTTCCTACTTTTTCCAAATTTAGAATAGTGCCAATTTCGTTGTTTACGTGCATCAGACTTACCAACGTTTTTTTGTCTTGAGAAAGTAAAACGGCTAAATCGTTATAATCAATGGTACCATCAGAGAGGATGTTTACAAAATCAACTTGAATTCCATATTGCTTTTCAAATACTTCTACCGTATGTAAAACAGCATGATGCTCAATTTTACTGGTTATTATTCTTTTTACACCCAAATCTCTAATGCAAGACAGGATAATAAAATTATTAGCTTCAGTACCACAAGAGGTAAATATGATTTCCTGAGCGTTGCAATTCAGGTTTTTAGCGATACTTTTTCGTGATAATTCGATTAAATTTTTAGAATCTCTTCCGAACGAATGTGAAGAAGACGGGTTTCCAAAATTTTCAGTTAAAACTTTAGTCATTTCGGCGATTACCTCCGGACGTAAAGGAGTAGTGGATGCGTTATCTAAATATACTGTTTTCATTGTAGTCAAAGATAGTAATTTATATATTTGGTCAAAATTCTTAGTTTTGAAAAAAATCCTACTACTCTCTGATACTCACAGTCATATTGATGAGGCAATTTTAAAGCACGTTGCATGGGCCGATGAAGTTTGGCATGCCGGAGATATAGGTGACTTGAATGTTACAGATTCCATAAAAAAAATAAAACCACTTCGTGCTGTTTTTGGGAATATCGATGGGGCAGAGGCAAGGCTTGAATTTCCATTACATAACCGATTTATGTGTGAAGAAGTTGATGTTTGGATAACACATATCGGTGGATATCCTGGGAAATACAATCAAGAAATTCGAGAAGAAATCAAAAAAATTCCTCCGAAATTATTCATCTGCGGACATTCTCATATTTTAAAAGTACAATTTGATAAAACACTCAACTTATTACATATGAATCCTGGGGCTTGTGGGAAAAGCGGTTTTCATCAAGTGCGAACCATGCTTCGTTTTGTAATTGAAGGAGATAAAATAAAAGACTTGGAAATTGTAGAATTAGGGAAAAAGTAATTATTCTTTCACTGTAATAGTTATGATGGTTCCCTCGTCGGGTTTAGAAAAGAGTTTTACGTTTCCATCCATGTTTTTGATACGAGCTTTTATTTGCGTCAAGCCAAAACCTAAAGGTTTGTCTTTGGCATTAAACCCAATGCCATTATCGGAAACAATAATTTGAAGTTTACCTTCCTTTTCTTTTAGATTTAAATCGATTTCCGTTGCTTGACTGTGTTTGATGGCATTGTTAAAAAGTTCGGAAACGAAATAAAAAATCTTAGTTTCAAATTCGTGATCGAATTTTTTATTTTTCGGCAATTCAGAATTATAAGTAAACTTAGCTAAGGAGTTGGAATTGTTTTCGCACAAGTCTTTCAAAGCGAATTGCAAACCAAATTTCACCAACAAAGGAGGAACCAATTCGTGTGATAAGTCCCTAACTTTATCATGTGCTTGCTTAAGTAACGCTCTCGTTTTTCTTAAATCGCTTCGTTGATCTGGAGTTAAGGAACTCTCAAAAGCAGATAAATGCAACCCTACTGATGATAAAGTGGCACTGACATTATCGTGTAAAACTTCCGAAATTTTGTTTCGTTCCTGATCCTGTCCGTCAAGAGTAGCACTAATGATTTTGTACTGTAAGTCGGTATCGTGATCTTTAATTTTGTTTTTCTGTTTGAGTTTCAGGTTTTGAAAAAAGGCATAAAAAATAACGGCAACCAACACTAATAAAGTAAGCAGTAAATACATCAGTTTTTGATTTCTTTCTTGCTTGTCAACCAGTTCCTGAGTTTTGTGTTTGTATTCTTCTTCTACTTTGCTTATTTGATATTTGGTTTCAATTTCTTCCGAAGCTTGTTCTAACTTACCGTTAAAAACAACATCTTGTATCTCCAAATATTTATTATTATAAAACATTGCAGATTTATAATCACCTTTCATCTCATATGCATAGGAAATATTTAAATAAGTATTTGATAAAATGTATGGGTATTCATTATCATTAATTTGGGCAATTATATCTTTATATATTTCAATCGCTTTTGTAGAATTTTTCTCGCCTGACATATAATAAATCCCCAAATTAGCTTGATTGTTTAGGACCTCTTTTTTTAGATTTATTAATTTGGCATAATCAATAGCTCTTAAAAAATATTTTTTTGCTAAAGTATATCTCTTTTTCCCAATATAGAACATCCCAAAATTTCCATTAATTGCAATTTTTTGTTTTATATCATTGGATTTTTTAACAAAAAAGTCAACTTTTTTAATATAATATTCGGAACTATCAGATTCAGATTTAGAATGAAAAATAAATAAACCATTGTAGGCTCTTGCAAAAAACTCTTGTTTGTTTAATTGATGGGCTAATGTTTTTGCTTTATAAAGTTTAGGTTTGGCCTTGGTAAAATCAAAAGTTCTGGTATAAATACTTCCTAATAAGACATTGATATTAATTTGCTGTTCTATAAGATTATATTTTTCGGCTATTTGTAATGATTCGTATAAGGTATTTATCGCATTTTCATTATCATTTAAATTGATAAATAAATTGGCTCTTTTTTGCATTGCATTGCAAAATGCAAGATATTTTTTTTGAGATAATAAATTTTCAGTTTGTGCTCTCGAATAATTTAAAGCTTTTATAGGTTTTTTTTGAGCTATATAATAGTCAATGGAATCTGTTTTGACTTCTTTTTTTTGAAAGCCAAAGCATAGGAATGATAAAATGACTATGTAAAAAATATTTCTCAGACCAGTTTAAGTTAAATGATTTGGGTTGGGAGTGAAGGAATTATTCTTTTACTATAATAGTTATGATGGTTCCCTCGTCGGGTTTCGAAAAGAGTTTCACATTTCCATCCATGTTTTTGACACGAGCTTTTATTTGCGTCAAGCCAAAACCTAATGGTTTGTCTTTGGTATTAAAACCAACGCCATTATCGGAAACAATAATTTGAAGTTTACCTTCTCTTTCTTTTAGATTTAAATCGATTTCCGTTGCTTGACTGTGTTTGATGGCATTGTTAAAAAGTTCGGAAACGAAATAAAAAATCTTAGTTTCAAATTCGTGATCGAATTTTTTATTTTTCGGCAATTCAGAATTATAAGTAAACTTAGCTAAGGAATTAGAATTGTTTTCACACAAATCTTTCAAAGCAAATTGCAAACCGAATTTCACTAACAAAGGAGGAACTAATTCGTGTGACAAGTCCCTAACTTTATCGTGTGCTTGTTTAAGTAACGCTCTTGTTTTTCTTAAATCGCTTCTTTGCTCAGCAGTTAAGGAACTTTCAAAAGCAGATAAATGCAACCCTACTGATGATAAAGTGGCACTCACATTATCGTGTAAAACTTCCGAAATTTTATTTCGTTCCTGATCCTGTCCATCAAGAGTAGCACTAATGATTTTGTACTGCAAGTCAGTATCAAGATCCTTTATCTTATTTTTTTGCTTCAGTTTTAGGTTTTGAAAAAAGACATAAAAAATAACGGCAACCAACACTAATAAAGTAAGCAGTAAATACATCAGTTTTTGATTTCTTTCTTGCTTGTCAACCAGTTCCTGAGTTTTGTGTTTGTATTCTTCTTCTACTTTGCTTATTTGATATTTGGTTTCAATTTCTTGCGAAGCTTGCTCTAATTTTCCATTAAAAACTACATCTTGTATTTCAAGGTATTTGTTATTAAAATCCATTGCTGATTTATAATCGCCCAGCTTTTCGTATGCATAAGAAATGTTTAAATAAGCATTAGAAAGATCATAAGGACTTTCATTTTCGGATAATAAATTGATTATTTCTTTGTAAATCTCAATCGCTTTAGTATAATTTTTTTCTCCTGATAAGTAATAAACTCCTAAGTTATTTTTAGACTTAACAATTCTAGTTTTATCATTTGCTTGATAAGCATATTGAATTGCTTTAAGAAAATATTCTTTAGATAGTTTGGTGTTAAATTTATTTAGGTAATATGTACCAAAATTACTAGCATTTACATATTTCAGCTTTAAATCATTACTTTCTTTAATACAGAAATCAACTTTTTTTAAATAAAATTCAACACTATCAGTTTCTGCAGCAGTATGATAAAGATATAATTGTTGATAAGCTCTGGCTATGAATTCGCTCTTATTTAATTTATTTGCTAAATTTTTGGCTCTATATAATTTATTTTTTGCTTTTGATAAGTCAAAAGTTATAGTATATATTGATCCTAATGAAGTATAAATATTAATTTGTTTTTCTAAGAGGTTATACTTTTCGGCTATTTTTAATGATTCGTATAAGGTATTTATCGCATTTTCATTATCATTTAAATTGATAAATAAATTGGCTCTTTTTTGCATTGCATTGCAAAATGCAAGATATTTTTTTTGAGATAATAAATTTTCAGTTTGTGCTCTCGAATAATTTAAAGCTTTTATAGGTTTTTTTTGAGCTATATAATAGTCAATGGAATCTGTTTTGACTTCTTTTTTTTGGAAGCCAAAACAGATAAATGAAAAGAATAATATTAATAGATTTTTTTTCAAATTTTAAAGCGCTGTTCCTGCAATATTTGGTTTTTTTAATACAGTTGTAGCCGAAGTATATTGTTCAAATTTTAAAGTTAAATCGTCGCTTATTAAATTTAACAATTCCGTTTTTTCAACAAATGTAGTAGAAGGAGAGGTTTGTCCGGGATTTAATTTAATAGAGATTGTGTATTTTCCAGTAGCCAAAACAATTTCATAGTAACAATTGTCAGGAATGTTAAATACAATATTGCATTGGGTAGAATTAATTTTGTCAAGAGAATACATCCCTAACATTGAGTAAGTTGCCATAGTTTTTTTTAGTTTAAGTTAATATTTGTTTTGGTATTAGTTTACGTTGACTAAGTTATGCTTTGTTGCGAATAAAACAAGGCCTACGGTACTTTTTACACTTAATTTTTTCATTAAGTTTTTGCGGTGCGTTTCTACCGTGTTAGGACTAATTTTTAAAATCTCGCTAATGTCTTTTCCACTTCTTTCTTCACAGATGTAGTATAGTATTTCCAATTCCCGGTCAGTAATGCTCGAAATGATTTGTTCAGCATTTAAACTTTGCTCCGATTTATTATCCGTATAGATATCAAAAATCTTATCCTTTATAGCTGCCGAAAAATATTGTTGTCCTAAAACGACCGTATTAATGGCATCCATAATATTTTCGCCAGCACATTGTTTGGTCAAATAACCACTAGCGCCTAGTTTAATTACTTCTTTTATTAGTTTAGGATCATCATAACTGGATAGAATGATTACTTTACAAGTAAATCCTTTTTCGTTAAATTCTCTTAAAACCTGAATACCGTCTTTTTCGGGCATGTTGATATCCATGATTAGGATATGTGCATCATTTTGTGCAACACGTTCTACTAGGTTTTCGCCGTTTAAAGAAAAGCCCACTACTTCATAATTGGGTTGTGTTTTAAGTACTGCGAGCATGCCATCAATAAGTACTTGATGATCGTCGGCTAAGTGGATTTTTATTTTTGCGTTCATAATGGGGTAATTTGATTTTCAAATGTAGAGGTTATAATCTAACTGTGAAATACCGTGATTTGATGATTTTCATCTAACTAAATTTAGTTAGAAAAATTCACATATTCGTAATTTGTTAAATAAAAAAATCCTGCACAAGGCAGGATTTTTCGTCGCACTAATAAACTAAGATGATAGGTTTATCTCAATCGATCCACAGATTTTACGAGATCTTCGTCCTTCTTTATGGCTTTGTTAGCAAATACTAACAACAAGATAGTTAAAGCAGGTAAGAACATCCCAATACCCTTCTCCGAAACTACAGGAGTTTCTCCAGATACATTTAGTGTACGAAACACAAATAATCCTAGTAAAATTAAGTTCAATATCATATTCAATCTGTTCATCACAAATTGTTGTTGTCTTTTTTTGAAAGAAAGTAAACTTAATAATGATAAAGAGGTACTTAAACCAAATAAAACAGCATAAAGCATATTACTCATAAAGAATACCTTATTGTCATTTTCAATCCATAAATGAAATACAAAAGGTAACATCCCCATTACTACGAATGCTAAACCTAAATATACACTTTGAATTCTTTGAATCATTATACTAAAATTGAGTAGCAAAAATATATTTTCTTTTTATAAAAAACTATTGTTTACTAAAATAAAATTCGTAATATTGCCATAACAATCCGTAAGCACTTCATACTTCGGAACATAAGATTCAAAAAAAATCACATACATTTTACTCCTATCTAATTTAATCTAACATCCATTTATGTTTGATATTTCTGTTTTAAAAGAAATGAAGCTTAATGAGCTACAAGAAATTGCCAAGGTGGCTAAAATTAAAAGTTTTAAAACTTTAAAGAAAGACGAATTAGTCTATCAAATTTTAGATTACCAAGCAGCAAATCCTGAAAAAATTGCTCCAGAAGCAAATAGTGTTGCTGAAGCTCCAAAACCTAAAAGAGCTAGAATGGCATCTGAAGAAAAGCCAAAACCAGCCCCTTCAAAAATTGAAAATGTACAACAAGCCATCGCTTTTGTAGAAGGTGAAAAGAAGCAAGTAAAGCCAATTCAGCCTAAAAATAACCCACCGAAACCTAATCCAAATACTAAAACAGATAAGTTTCAAAAAAATAAGGAAAGAAATACCGATAAAGTTATTTCAGCGGCACCTACTGAAGAAACAACCCCGGTTGCTGCAACCGATACTGAAAACCCAATTGTTAATACTGAAGTAGCAAATGCTCCTGAAAATACAGAGGCGACTCCACCACAAAATAACAATCAGAAAAACAACCACAACAATAATAATAAACACAAGAAAACGAATAATTTCCGTGAACCCGACTATGAGTTTGAAGGAATTATAGAAACCGAAGGTGTATTAGAAATGATGCCCGATGGTTATGGTTTCTTACGTTCATCAGATTATAACTATTTAGCTTCTCCTGATGATATTTATTTATCAACTTCTCAAATCAGATTATTCGGTTTAAAAACGGGAGATACTGTAAAAGGAGTAGTGCGACCTCCAAAAGAAGGAGAGAAATATTTTCCTTTGGTTAAAGTTTTAAAAATTAATGGTCATGATCCTCAAGTAGTTCGTGATAGAGTTTCTTTTGAACACTTGACACCGGTTTTTCCAACAGAAAAATTCAAATTGGCAGAAAGAGGTAGTTCAATTTCTACCCGTATTATCGATTTGTTTTCACCAATTGGTAAAGGACAACGTGGTATGATTGTCGCACAACCAAAAACGGGTAAAACCATGTTGTTGAAAGACATCGCTAATGCAATTGCTGCCAATCATCCAGAAGTTTATTTATTGGTTTTACTAATTGATGAGCGTCCTGAGGAGGTAACCGATATGCAACGTAGTGTTCGTGGAGAAGTAGTTGCTTCAACTTTCGATAGAGAGCCACAAGAGCACGTTAAAATTGCGAATATAGTGCTTGAGAAAGCAAAAAGATTAGTAGAATGTGGTCACGATGTAGTGATCTTATTAGATTCAATTACTCGTTTGGCACGAGCTTATAATACAGTACAACCTGCTTCAGGTAAAGTGCTTTCTGGTGGTGTGGATGCCAATGCATTACAAAAACCAAAACGTTTCTTTGGTGCTGCCCGTAATGTTGAAGGTGGAGGTTCATTAAGTATCATTGCTACTGCATTAACTGAAACTGGATCTAAAATGGACGAAGTAATTTTCGAAGAATTTAAAGGAACAGGGAACATGGAATTACAATTGGATCGTAAAATTGCGAACCGTCGTATTTTCCCTTCTGTCGATTTAACTTCTTCAAGTACGCGTCGTGATGATTTATTATTAGATGAAAAAACAATCCAACGTATGTGGATTATGCGTAAATATTTGGCCGATATGAATCCTGTAGAAGCTATGGAGTTCATTAACGACCGATTCAAGAAAACCAGAAACAACGAAGAGTTCCTGATTTCAATGAATGACTAAAAATAAAAAATCCCGTCTAATTTAGATGGGATTTTTTTTATTTGGGCGTGCCCCTATGGGTCAGGCTATTCGTTGCAATCTTTTATACCAGACAGGTTTTGAAAACCTGTCTGGTATAAAAGTATTTCCACTACTATCCTTCACGCGGACTATCTCGTAAAAACCAATGTATTTCCTTTCGACAAATTCGCGTCAAATTGATAGCCTTCATAATTAAAGCCTTTCAAGCCTTCTAAGGTTTCAATATTATAATCGATAATATAACGAACCATCATACCACGAGCTTTTTTGGCAAAGAATGAAATCATCTTTAGTTTTCCATCTTTGTAATCTTTAAATTCGGGTGTAATTACAGGGACTTTCAATTTTTTTGTATCAATTACAGAGAAATACTCGTTACTCGCCAAATTGATGAATAATTCATTCTTTTTCAATTCTTTATTTAGAGCAGTTGTAAGTGTCTCTTTCCAAAAAGCGTATAAGTTTTTATGTTCTCCAATTGGAAGCGAAGTTCCCATTTCCAAGCGGTAGGCTTGCATTAAATCTAATGGTTTCAAGATTCCATATTGCCCAGAAAGAATGCGGAGTTTACTTTGTAAAACATCCAATTTATCTTCCGGAATAGAGTAGGAGTCTAACCCTAAATACACATCGCCATTAAAAGCATACACTGCAGGGCGAGCATTCTCGGTAGTAAAAGGTGTTTTAAATTTTTTATTGCGTTGCCAGTTCAATTCTCCCAAAGCGTCAGAAATATCCATTAATTCCGATAAATCTTTTGGCTTTAGTTTTTTTAAAACCTTTACAATTTCTTTGGTTTGTTTTAAATAGGAAGGTTTTGTGAATCTATCTGTAGGAAGTATTTTCTCAAAATCTAGTGACTTGGCTGGTGATATTACTATTTTCATTATTGGAAATGTCTTTGTGTTCTACAAATATAATTGTTCTTAAATTAAAAATCTCGTTTCATATAAAAACGAAACGAGATTTTTTTAACCTAAGTTTCTTTGGACTAACTATGCATTATAACTGAATCTACTACGTGAATTACTCCGTTAGATTGGTAAACATCGGAAATAGTTACGGTAGATTGATTTCCTTTTTCGTCAGTGATAACTAATTTCTTACCATCCATTTTACACCAAATTTTTCCACCTTGAACTGTTTTAAATTCAGCCGAACCGTTTCCGGCTTTGATGGCAGCCGCAATAGATTTGCTGTCAAACTTACCAGCTACAACATGATAGGTTAAAATTCCTTGAAGCATTGCTTTATTTTCTGGTTTTACTAAAGTTTCAACAGTTCCTGCTGGCAATTTGTCAAAAGCAGCATTTGTTGGTGCAAAAACGGTAAATGGACCTTTGCTCATCAAAGTTTCAACTAAACCTCCCGCTTTTACAGCAGCGACTAAAGTGGTGTGGTCTTTTGAATTTACTGCATTTTCAACAATATTTTTTGTTGGATACATTGGTGCTCCACCAACTGTTACTGTTTTTTGCGCATTGGCTGTTACTCCAAACACTAGTCCTAAAATGGCAATCGAGAAAATTTTTTGTGTTTTCATGGTTATATTTTTTTGTTATAAATGCATTTACGCAATACATTAGCTTATGGTTTTCGGGTGTTTAGATTTTAACATTTTATTAAGAATTATCGTATTGTTTAATTTGAGGTTAAAATAAAAAAATCCGAACAAAATTGTTTTCGTTCGGAAATTGATAACCAGGTTTTAAGTTGTTTATTTTATGGGTTTTACATAGGTTTTGGCTTAACCTCTTTGGTCGATATTGCAGAAACTTTATTGTCTTTGTCAATTGTTACAGTTAATTCACGCATAAAATATTTTTTCTCATAATCAATTTTATATCTGAAGATGTATTCATCAGTTGATTTGAGATAGGTAATATCTAAGAGTTTAATGAAATTGAATTTTCCATTTCGCTGTCTGATTTTTTGACAAGTAGAAGATATTTTTTCTGGTGTGGCATTTTGAATGACTCTTTCTGTAGCCTCTTCTTTTGAGAATGGTTTAAAACGCGAGGTGTTACAAGATTCAAGAAGTCTGGTGCCCAAATCTAAAGCTCTGTTTTTCTTTACAGATTCTACTTTGCTTGACTCAACAATAACAGCTGTATTTTCTTCTTTTTTACTTTTGCAAGAAACAATAAATAGTAGGGCAATTAGGGCAAATTTTAGTTTCATTTTTAAAATGCTTTTAGATACAACGTTTTAGAAATGAGTATAGTATATTCGTTTAAAAATATCACTAATCTATTTAATGAAATTTACCAGGAGAATGTGAATGCATAATTTGCAAAAAGGTTTCTTTTGTCATTGGTTTGATAATGAAATCGATAACCAAACTAATGGCTTTTGATTTTTGAATATCTGCAGGGTCAATTGATGAAGTAACAATATAAATAGGTATTTCTTTTGTTAGTTTCGGTTGCAGTTTTTCATATTCCTTTAAGAATCCCCATCCATCCATAACAGGCATGAAAAGATCAAGTAAAATAATATCTGGAAGCTCGCCTTTGTTTAAGGATACAGCTTTTAAAAAATTAATAGCATCAAGTCCATTGGAGAAAGCATCAATATCTTTAACAAGATGAGTTTTGGTAATTAACGTTTGCGTTAAATACCTAAAAATCATATCGTCGTCAATGAGACAAATGTTATTAATTTTTTCCATCTGTAGCTGCTTTGTATAACTTAATGGTAAACACACTTCCTTCATTTGGTTTGCTTTCAGCACTTATACTGCCGCCCATAGCTTCTATTTGTGTCTTGGTTATAAATAAACCAAAACCTTTTGCTTGTGTATGATTGTGAAATGTTTTATGAAGTTTGAAAAGATCGTCCCCGTTTTTTTTCATATCAATTCCTAAACCATTGTCGCTAACATCAACATAAATCCATCCTTTTTTAGTGTAGCTTTTTATATGAACTTTTGGAGTACGATCTGGTGAATGATATTTTATGGCATTGCCAATAAGATTAATAAGGATATTCTCAAAATACTTTTTAGAATATTCGATTTTATTAATTTCTGAAAAATCATAAGTGATTTCTGTGTTTGTTTTTACGATTTGTTCATTAAGTGTGTTTATAGCTTTTTCGGTATACTTTTCAAGATTGAGTTTACTTCTTTTGATGGTTTGATCCATTCTAACTTGCGTTGAAGTAACAAGTTCTTCAAATGTTTTGTGCAATAAATCAATTACATCCTTTTGAAATTTTATGTAATGTGTTTTTTCATCATTATCATTACTTTCTTGAATCATTTCGTTTAACTGAATAAGATTGGTTAAAGGTGATCTAAGATTATGTGCTATAATTTGGCAAAATTCTTCTAATTGCTTTTTCTGTTTGGAAATTTGAGCAATCATCAAGGTTCTTTCGGTGAGTTTTTTTTTAAGTTTTGCCTCGGCTCTTTTTAATTTTGTAATGTCTGAAGAGAGCACTAATATTCCTTCAGGAACAGGCTGTACACTTACTTCAAACCATCCTTTTGAACCGTCTGGAAAATCAAATTCAGTTGTAGTTTCTGAAGCAATTCTCTGATGCATACAGATTTGCAGGAATTTAAAGATTTCGGAGTGTTCAAAACCAGGATATTCCTTTAGCATTGTGCTTCCTATTAATTTGTCTTTTGTAGTAAGACCTTGCTTTGCTATGGATTCATTTACATAGATATATTCCCATTCATAACCAATAACCTGAACGCCTTCAATCATGCTGTCAAACACAGAGTACTTACTAGTTAAGTTGTGTTCTTTTATAGTACTGATTATATTTTCGAGAACTCTGCCCATTGTTCTATTGTAATTAAATATTAGATAGCTGTAGTTTTATCGCATATAGAATAATTTGATTAACTAAATAAATTGAACAGTAGAATTTTTGAATTGGTTAGATTCTGTGGATGGAATTTTACCAGTATTTCTACTGTTCTATAAATATAATTTTATATAACAACTTAGAGTTACGGTATTTCCTCATTATTTGTTAAATCAGTTGTAAGGAATAAAAAAACCGACGAACAAAATAATTTTTGTTCGTCGGTTTATAAATGAGTTATAATTTTTAGTATAAACTAGGAAATTTGGTTGGATTTACTTCATGTATCATAGCGTATACTTTTTCAAAAATATCTTCTACCGATGGTTTTGAAAAATAATCACCGTCGGTTCCGTAAGCTGGACGATGTGCTTTGGCTGCAAGTGTTTCTGGCTGACTATCCAAATGTTTGTATCCTTTTTGCTCATCAATAATTTGTTGTAAGATAAAAGCAGAAGCGCCACCAGGAACATCTTCGTCAATTACTAACAAACGATTCGTTTTAGCCAACGATTTTACAATATCATGATTGATGTCAAATGGTAATAATGATTGGATATCAATGATTTCAGCATCAATGCCAACTTCCAATAATTCTTTAGCTGCCTGTTCAACCAATCGTAAGGTAGAACCATAAGACACTAAAGTAATATCAGCTCCTTCTTTAATCGTTTCTACCACACCAATTGGAGTTTTAAATTCTCCTAAATTAGTTGGCATTTTTTCCTTTAAACGGTAACCGTTTAGACATTCAATAACTAAGGCTGGTTCATCAGTTTCTAATAACGTATTGTAAAAACCAGCTGCTTTGGTCATGTTTCTAGGAACCAAAACATGAATACCACGAATAGCATTGATAATCATGCCCATTGGTGAACCTGAATGCCAGATTCCTTCCAAACGATGTCCACGTGTACGTATAATTAATGGTGCTTTTTGGCGACCAGCAGTTCTATATTGTAACGTAGCCAAATCATCACTCATGATTTGGATGGCGTATAATAAATAATCTAAATATTGAATTTCAGCAATCGGGCGTAAACCACGCATTGCCATTCCGATTCCTTGTCCTAAAATAGTTGCTTCACGAATACCCGCATCAGCAACACGAAATTCACCGTATTTCTCCTGCATTCCTTCTAAACCTTGGTTTACATCACCAATATTTCCAGCATCTTCACCGAAAATTAAAGTTTCCGGATATTTAGCAAAAATGGCATCAAAATTATCGCGTAAAACCAAACGAGCGTCTACTTCTTCAGCAGTTTCGTCGTAAGTTGCTTTGACTTCACCAACAGAAAACACGTTGCTTTCTGATTGTGAAAATAAGTGTGAACTAAATTTTGGTTGAATTTTTTCGGTATAATTAGTAACCCAAGAAGCCAACTCAGACCTTCCAGATTCTTTAACCACCATTCGTAAAACCTTACGAGCTAATGTGATTAAATCTTTACGAATAGGTTCTTTTATAGCTGCTAAATCACTAGCGTATTTTTCAATAAAAACTTTATTTTCAGAGGTTGCAGCTACCGAATTTAAAACAGTAACTAATTCATCTCTTTCTGTTTTTATAGGAGAAGTAAAGTTTGTCCAAGCCGCTTTTTTACCTTCGTTAACATCTTTTTTAGCTTGTGTATCAATTTCATCTAATTCTTCAATAGTCGCTAAATTGTTTTCTAACAACCATTTATGCATCTGACTTAAACAGTCAAACTCAGTTTCCCACGCTAGACGTTCTGCATTTTTGTAACGTTCGTGTGAACCAGACGTAGAGTGTCCTTGCGGTTGTGTTAATTCATCAACGTGAATCAAAACCGGTACGTGCTCTTCACGAGCAATAGCGGCAGCTTTTTGATAAGTTTCGACTAAAGCTGGGTAATCCCAACCTTTAACTGTCATTATTTCGTAACCATTATTGTCTTCGTCTCTTTGAAATCCTTTCAGAATCTCTGAAATACTTTCTTTAGTTGTTTGATAACGGGCGTGGACAGAAATTCCGTATTCATCATCCCAAACACTCATGACCATTGGTACTTGTAAAACACCGGCAGCATTAATGGTTTCAAAGAATAATCCTTCCGATGTGGAAGCATTTCCTATTGTTCCCCAAGCTACTTCGTTTCCTTTTTCAGAGAAGTTAGTTTGGTCAATGCCATCCACATTTCTGTATATTTTTGAGGCTTGTGCTAATCCTAATAAACGGGGCATTTGTCCAGCAGTAGGAGAGATGTCGGCACTTGAATTTTTTTGTTGGGTAAGATTTTTCCACTTTCCGTTTTCGTCAAGTGAATGCGTGGCAAAATGACCACCCATTTGACGACCGGCACTCATCGGGTCGAAATCTAAATCGGTATGACCATACAATCCAGCAAAAAACTGTTCGATAGTCATAGCGCCAATGGCCATCATAAAGGTTTGGTCACGGTAATATCCTGAACGAAAATCTCCGTTTTGAAAAGCTTTTGCCAGTGCTAATTGAGGTATTTCTTTACCATCCCCAAAAATTCCAAATTTTGCTTTACCTGTAAGTACTTCTTTTCTTCCAAGAAGACTACATTCACGGCTTATGCGCGCTATTTTATAATCGTTTAAAACTTCTGTTTTAAAATCTTCAAAAGTTAGTGTTTGTTTTTCTTCCACTTGTGCCATTTCCTAATTTCTAAGTACACAAATTTAAACAAAAACACGATATAATCTAATTTTGATGAAAAAATATTAATTATGTTATTTTCAGTTAAACACGTTTAATAAGAAGTAATTTTAAATATAATTCATTGATGTGTGTTTTTTTGTAAAAAATAATCAATAAAATTAATATTTATTGATTATTAAAACCATTTTCTTGTAAAAATACCAATTAATACTTTTGGATTTAAAGTGAATTGAAAACGTACTTTTTCAGCATACTTATTTTGAGAAATTTCGAGTCCATTTGAAGAATATACTGGAAAGAATACTTCAAAATAGTCTGGGACTAAATTTAAGTGGATACCGCTGTCAAAAACTGATTTTGCAGCCAAACCTCTATTTTTGTAAACCCCAAAATCGCCATATAACTGTATCCATTTCCAAACAGAAGTGGTAAGCCCAATTGATGATATCCACTGATTTGCATAAGGGTTTACGAATTTCGATTTAAAACCTCCTTCGGCAATTACAATTTGTTGACTGAAAAATCCAGAGTTTTCACTTCTACCATAAAATTGGTAGTCAAATAGGTAATCTTTTGGACGGTCTAAACCAAAATCAAAATAATCGGTATTGGAATTATTATATAAAAAGGTTCCTGCAAATAAACGAACTCCAATTTGAATGTTGCTCTCAAATAATTTTCGATAATTGAATTCTGTAATTAGCTTTCCGAATTTACCTGAAAACTGAAGATTGGTTGAAACGCCAAAACCATAAGAGGTTTCAGTATCACCATATGAGAATCGGCTGTCAAAAACAGAATAATTTAAAGGACTAGTGTCGTTGATTAACAAAGGGCTGTCTTCCTTGGCTACAATCACTTGTCTTATAGAAATTGATTTGAATTTGTTATCTCTTATATCATTTTCTCTAAACCGGAATTGAATGCTTGGTGTTAAGCGAAAATAAGATGCATCCGGTAAATAATGGAAGTAGGCAGTAGATAAAGACAATCTTGTTTGAAATTGATTCTTATTCTCATGTTGAAAGACATAATTAAAAAAAGCATTTCCAGAAATGGAACCAGTGTTTGTTGAATAACCTGGACTTATGTTATAAGTAAAAGGTCTTTCAATTAAGCTTCGATTGTTAAAAGACATTGATAATATTGCTCCGTCATAGACATTGAAGCCAATTTCTGGGTAGTAGAATACTTGGTTATAATTGGCATTTTCTATGTCTCTTAAAAAGATAAATTTGATGGGCTTATTTAAGCCAAAGCGCTTTAAAGATTTGTAATTATTTCGATTGTTTATTTCAGTGAAATAATTTTTATCATTAAGAATAAGTCTGTCAGCAATTGAATCGTTTATAGTGATTGTAGTGTCTTTTTTGGGATGATTAATCCATTTATCAAATATCTTGGTTCTGTTTTTAAACCCAGAAACCAAATAGGGTACATTGCTATTTGTTTTGTTTTTAATGATTATGTTGCTTATCCCGTTAACAGTACTTTTTCTTCCAAAAGAATAATCTATAGATTTGTTAGAATTAATTATTTTATCAAAGAACCAATCGATATTTAGTGTGGAATTTTTCTTTAAAATGGTTTCAAAATCTGTATTTGAAGAAAAAGTGGTTTTATTTAAATTTATAAATTCAGAGATACTTTTGTTTAATACATCATTGTTTAAATAATTGTCTAGAAATTTAAAAGCCAATCCAGCTTTATATTTTGAAGCAATTTGTTCGTTGAATTTTACCAGTCTTTCTTTAGATTGATTGAGGCTTTGGTCTATGTTTTTACGTGCCATTAGAAGATATGCCAAATGATATTGATCATTAAACTTCGCCTTTGTTAATTGATATCCTTTCGTAATTTTATAATTGCTTAGTGAGCCCAACAAATGCAAATCGGGATAAAATTCTTCAATATAATTTATAAGTAAATAAGTCTGGATTCCATCTATTAAATAATGGTCTTTTCTAAAATCGATATTCAAATTTTGTTTTAAGTAATTTTGAGAATAGGCTTTTAAAAATTTTAATTCATAAAGAAAAGAATCCGGGAATGGACTTAAAAAAGCAGGTAATTGATTTAATCCATAAAAAGGATTTCTTTCATAATCAATTTGAGAAACCATTATTTTAGCAACCGATGATTTTCCAACATTTGCGTTAACATAGTTAATTATTTTGTCAATGATTATGGCTCTTTGAAATTCATTTACTCTAGAATCTTTTAAGTTTGTGTCTACTTCAAGGATATCATTTTTATAGCTTTCGAAACTAAATCTTTTCTCTAGGGCAAATTGAATATCTTTTGCTTTTGTACCTTCAAATTTAGTTTTATCAACTTTGTTCAAATTGGAAGTTATTGAATAATAAGAAGGGATTTTAAATTCAACAGAAATGTTATCTATTTCTTCCAGAACAGCGTCTTCAATGTTTTCATTACTATAACGGACAGCATCACTTGAATTATTAATTTTAGCAATAGACAGAAAAAAATCTTTAAGATGGAAATTACCTTTTTCGTTTCCCCAACGAGTAAATTTGGCATCAGGAATTTTTAATTCATAATCGATAATAATTTCAATGGAGTCTCCAGGAATTAATTTATTGATTTTTAGTTCTATTAAATCAATTTGATTTTCTATTCGCTGCCAATTTCCAAGGTCACCATTAACTTTAAGAGTGCTAATTTTTGTATAGCCTCTTTCTTTTTGGGTAGAAAGATGAAAGTTTCTCACATATTGATCAGAAAAGCGCTGTCCTAGATGTGTTTTTCTATTTGAATAAGAATGATTCCAGTCGTTAATTATTAATTTTTCAATTGGAGTTTGATAAATATTTTTGAAATTAATTTTTTGTTGAATATGAAAAGTAGTAGAAATAGAATCTAAAGAAGCTACAATTTCAACTTTTTGCTGGCTATAAATTGGAATTGAAATGATTATGAATAGGAGTGGTAACGAAAAAAGTAGTCTGCTTTTCAATTTTAATTTATTTAACTGCAATGTAATACTATTTGATGTAACTTTACAATAGTTTTATTTTGGGATTATTTAACAATTGATTTTCAATTTGTTAAAAAGAATGATTGTTAATGATTCTTTTTAAGGATTAAGTTTTGGATACTACAATTTGGTTATATTGCACTCCCCAAATTTAGTTATTATGATTAAAAAAATACTTTTCTTATTACTGTTTTGTAATATTTCTTTTTCACAAGTTGTAATCAATGAACTTGATGCGGATACACCAGGAACTGATGCACTTGAATTTATTGAGCTAAAATCTTCAGTACCCAACTTCGCTTTAGATGGTTATGTTTTGGTTTTCTTTAATGCAGCAGGAACAACTCCAAATGCGGCATACATGTCTTTTGATTTAGATGGTTATGTTACTGATATAAATGGTATTATTACTCTTGGTAATGATGCCGTTTCTCCAACACCAGATAAACATCTTAATGACAATGTTATTCAAAATGGTCCAGATGCAGTCGCTATTTATATTGGAAATCCTTCTAACTTTATTAATGGAACTACTTTAGCAACAACAACCAATTTAATAGATGCACTTATACACAAAACAGCCGATGCAGATCCAACTAGTTTGATGAATGCTTTGGGTGAAACGATAGCTTATGACGAATTTATAAGTGCAGCCAGTCCTAGTGACCAAAATTCTATTCAAAGAAAGAATGACGGTTCCTACGAAACTAAATTACCAACTCCTGATGTGCCAAATGATGGTTCAGGAACTATATCTAATGGTATTTCAGCTACTTTTTCTGCATCTGAATTAAGCGAGCCCAATCCTTTTTCAATTACTTTTTCTACACAAAATCCTGTTACTGGGAGCGATTTAGTATTAAACTACACTCTAGCAAACGGAACTTTTACTAGTGGAGATTATGGTCTGGGGGGCTTAACAGCAACCATTTCTGTGGGGTCATCAAGTGTAGTGGTAAATTATACTTTAGTTGATGATACTGCCAATGAAGGAGATGAAACATTAAAATTGACGATAGGATCAGTACCATCACAGTATTCTTTAACTAATAATAATATTGAAGTTAGAGTACATGATAATGATTATATTGTTCAACCATGGGGAACTCCTATTGCGCCAACTTATGGAGTATGTTCTAATACTATGCCAGTAGGCTATTACAATTCACTAGAAGGAAAATCGGGAAATCAGTTAAAACAAGCGATTCAGGATATCATTGCTGAACCAACCGTAGTACGTTATCAAACTTATGGAGATATTTGGGAGATATTGAAAGAAGCAGATACTGATCCAAGAAATAGCAGTAATGTTTGGTTAATGTATGTGGAACATGAAAGTTCTAAGTTAAATCAACAAACAGGAACTACTGGAGCGATTGGTTTTTGGAATAGAGAACATATTTATTGCCAATCTAGAGGGGATTATGATAATAATGGGACAAATCCGTTAGATACAGATATTGACGGAAAAGATACATATACTTTAACTAGCGGTGCAAATGATATTTACGCAGGTGGATCAGATGCTCATCATATACGTGCTGAAGACAGTCCTGAAAATTCATCACGTAATAATAAAAATTATGGAATTGACGCTTCGGGAACTGATGATTATAATGGACCAACTGGTAATTCAGGAAGTTGGAGAGGGGATGTTGCGAGAGCTGTTTTCTATATGGCAGTGAGATACAATGGATTAAATGTAATTAATGGTTTTCCTTCTGAAACACCTACTGGTTATATTGGAGACTTAGCAACATTATTGGCTTGGAATAAAACGGATAAATCAGATGATTTTGAAATGAACAGAAATAATGTGATTTACACTTGGCAACAAAATAGAAATCCATTTATTGATTACCCTTTATTAGCCGATTATGTTTTTGGCGATAAAGTAGGTCAAACATGGAATGCAGCTTTAGCTACTCAAAGTTTTAATGAATTGGATATAGTAATGTATCCGAATCCTTCAAATGGAGCTATTTATATTGCGGGATTAATGCAAGAAGCAAAAATTGAAGTACACTCTATTACAGGGCAAAAAGTTTTTGAAACGAATTATACTAATGAATCTCGTTTGGACTTAAACTTTTCAGCGGGTGTCTATTTAGTTAAGATTACTGAAGGTAATAAATCAACAACTAAAAAGTTGGTTATTAGATAAGTTTTTAAAATTAACACAGAAAAAAGACTCAACAATGTTGAGTCTTTTTTACGTTACAATATTTCTTCAATATTTTTTTTAATATTTTCAGCCATTCTTTCAGTAGGTAAGTCGTTTTCGTCATTCCCAAACGGTTCTTCAATTTCTTCTGCGATGAGTTCTAAACTAGCTAATACGTAGAAAATAAAAATAACTACTGGAATAGTATAATATCCTAAGTTAAAAACATAACCAAAAGGTAAGGTCATGACATAAAAAAAGATGAATTTCTTTAAGAAAACACTATAAGAATAGGGTATAGGTGTGTTTTTAATTCGCTCACAAGCCCCACAAATATCAGTAAAAGAAGTAAGTTCAGGATTGATGTAAAGTAACTGCTCATCAGTAAGTTTGTTTCCCTTTTTTAATTCATGTAACTTTTTCATAATCAACTTAATGAGTTGATTCGGTTTGTGCTTTTTGTGATCAATGTTTATATTGAATTCTTCAAATAATTCATGATTAATTTTTTCATTTTTCAAATGAAGATTTAGGGCGTAAGCATAATAAGGAATAGCCTTTCTAAAGAAAAGTTTGTCTTCTTTTGTTTCTAAAAGAGCTGAAAGTTTTAACGCTAAGTTTCGACTGGAATTTACTAATGCTCCCCACTGTTTTCTCCCTTCCCACCAACGGTCATAAGCGGTATTGGTTCTAAAAACTAATAATAAGGAAATAACAAAACCTAACATACTATGCATGATGGTTATGTTCTTTAAGTGGTGATTTTCGGATAATTGAAAATATTCCATTTCAAGAAAAGCAATAATTCCTGTATAAATTCCAATCGAAATAATAACAGGTAATAATTGCCTAAAAGTATCTGCTTTATGGAATCTAAATATAAAAGTGAACCAGTCTTTCGGATTATAAGAAATCATTATTCGTTTTTATATACACGTGTCATTTCAATTTTCTCTGGAGCGTGAAGCACCATTGGGAATTTTTCAATTTTTACCGAACCACTATCCAGACCAAATGCTTTTTCTTCAGATAATGAGAATTTTTTAAAGAAGAAATAAGTATTCATTACTACTTTTTCATAGAAATGCATAAAGCTGTCGTTTGATAAATATTTTTCTGAAAGGACAAATTTAAAATCTCCTAAAATATTGTTCTTACTTAACGATTCGTAACGACTGGTGATATCCACTTCTCCATTTTTCACCATGTCTTTTATTACTTCTTTGAACATTAAATTGATTTTTGTCGGTTCTCTAAAACCAAGATTAAAATCAATTCTATACAAATCGTCTTTAATAATTTCGCTTACTTTATACTCTTTTTTATATGGCTCACTCAGTACGTTTACGTGAATAAACCAATATAAATCGGCACGCTTAGGTCTTTTTTGTAGAATCGAATACATTACTTTTTCTTCAATTTCATCCACACGCCCAGCATTGGTCATATACACCAAGTGGGTTGCATATTTCGGGATAGATAAGTCAACACTCAATTCAGCCAATACTTTTTTGTAATTATCAATTTTTACAAATTTTGTATAGGCTTTTCCGATTTGTTTGGCTTTAAACCAAATGGTCATTATACTAATTAAAACTGCAGCTATAATTAAGGTCACATAACCTCCATGCATAAATTTATCTAAACAGGCAATTAAAAAACTAAATTCAATTACTAAATAAAGTAAAATAACCGGTATAATAATATATGCGGCAAGTCTTTTCATCACCATGTAATACATTAATAACATCGTTGTCATAATCATACATAGCACAATGGCTAAACCATAGGCGGCTTCCATTTTACTTGATTCTTTGAAATATAGTACGATTCCTATACAACCAGCTAATAGTAACCAGTTGATTGATGGAATATAAAGTTGCCCCTTAAGTTCGGTTGGGTATTTAATTTTAACTTTTGGCCAAAAATTTAATCGCATAGCCTCATTAATTAAAGTAAATGAACCTGAAATTAAAGCTTGAGAAGCAATAACGGCAGCCATTGTTGCAATTACAATTCCGAAAGGTTGAAACCAATCGGCCATCATTAAATAAAAAGGATTTACGTTATGTGGATTAATACTTACCAATGTTTCTCCTTCATGTTTAATTAAGTAAGCTCCTTGTCCGAAATAATTTAACAGCAACGCAATTTTTACAAAAATCCAACTGATTCTAATGTTTTTACGTCCACAATGCCCCATGTCTGAGTATAAGGCTTCAGCACCAGTTGTACATAAAAAGACAAAACCTAAAACATAAAAACCTTCTGGGTGTATTTTTAAAAGATGAATAGCATAATAAGGGTTTACAGCTTTTAATACATCAGTATTGTGTGTAATTTGTATAATTCCTAAAACAGCTAACATACCAAACCAAATCATCATCATTGGTGCAAAGAATTTCCCAACCAAACTGGTTCCAAATTGCTGGATAATAAACAAAATGCACAAAATCGCAATTACTATAGGCACTGTGTTTAATTCAGGAAAATAGATTTTAACTCCTTCAACTGCTGAAGAAACAGAAATTGGTGGCGTAATAATTCCGTCAGCTAATAAGGCAGAACCTCCAATAATGGCAGGAATAATAAGCCATTTTACTTTTGTTCTTTTTACCAATGCATAAAGAGCAAAAATACCCCCTTCACCATGGTTATCCGCAGATAAGGTTATGATGACATATTTCATTGTTGTTTGGAGTGTTAGGGTCCAAAAAATGGCAGAGATACCTCCTAAAACCACATCGGTGCTAATGGCGTGAGTGCCAATAATAGCTTTCATTACATAAAGTGGGGAAGTACCAATATCTCCAAAAATGATACCTAATGTTATAAGAATTCCGCCAAGTGTATATTTGTTGTGAATGTCTTGATGATGCGATGCGCTCATATTGAAAGTATAAATAAGGAGTCAAAATTAAAATAATTAAATGTAATACTTCGTATTTTTATGCAAAATTTACATACAAATAATGATTCTTAATAAATTGTAATTGATGAGAAAAATAGTTTTGATGCTTCTGTTATCCGTTTTCTTATTTTCTTGTTCTTCAGATAAGAAATTTATGAGTGCTCCACGTTACTCTAAAATTAAAATGGACACACTTTTAAATGAAAAAATAAGCTGTCGAGCCCTTGCTGTTGACGGTAATAAAGTGTGGTATAGCGCTAATGGAGGAAAATATGGTTATATTTCATTGGTAGATTCTGCAAATTTTTCAGCTATTGTGGTCAAAGAAAATTTAAAACTGGAATTTAGAAGTATTGCACAAACCAATCAATCCATTTTTATATTGAGCGTGGCTAATCCAGCTTTACTATATAAAATTGATAAGGAAACCAAACAAATTGAATTGGTTTATCAGGAAAAAGGTGATAAAGTATTTTATGACAGTATGGTTTTTATGAACGACCAAGAAGGTATTGCTATTGGTGATCCTACTGAAGCTTGTCCCTCAATAATTATCACAAAAGATGGTGGAAAAATGTGGAATAAACTTTCCTGTGATAACTTACCAAAATTTGAAGAAGGTGAAGCATTTTTTGCAGCCAGTAATACCAATATTTTGTACAGAAACAATACATTGATTATGGTTTCTGGTGGCAAGAAATCACGAGTTTATACTTCAACAGATAAAGGACAAACATGGCAAGTTTTCGAAACGCCTATGGTGCAAGGAAGCGCAATGACAGGTGCTTTTACTGCTGATTTTTATGATGATAAAAGTGGTTTTATTGCTGGAGGAAATTATGAAAAACCAACACAAAATTTTCAGAATAAAGCAATGACCAATGATGGTGGAAAAACATGGAAATTAGTTGCTGATAAAGAAGGATTTGGTTATGCTTCTTGTGTGCAGTATTTGCCAAATTCTAACGGAAAATCGATTTTAGAAGTTGGAGCTAACGGAATTTTTTATTCCCGAGATCGAGGAAAAACATGGAAACTACTGGCACCTGATAAAGATTTTATTGCTTTCCGATTTATTGACAATAAAACGATAATTGCATCAGGAAAAGATAGGATTGTAAAAATTGTATTAAATTAAAAAGAGCCATCAGGCTCTTTTTTTATCTTTTAAATCTTCCTTCACGTCGATTTTTAATTTGGTTCAGCAGCTTTTGCTTAAACTCAACTTCAATTTGTCTAAGCATTAAAATCTTTTGATTAGGAATAATGCCTTGTAAGTTTTTTACCAATTGGCGACGATTGCTCTGAATTTCGCCTTCTAATTTATCATCTTCATCCATTAATTGAGAGGTTTCTTTTTCGGATAAATTAGATGCGTTTTCTGGGCGAAGTCTACCCATTAATTTTCGCTTTTGTTTCTGTAATTCAAAATGTCTTTCGTCAAATTGATTAAAAACAGGCCAAAATTTTTGAGCTTCGTCAGGCGTCAGGTTTAATTTGTCTGAAATATAAGCCACTCGCAAGGCTTTGACACGTTCAACTCTATCTTCTAAATCTTGACCAAATGCCAAAACGGTTAAAAACAATAAGAGTAAAGTATAAAATTTTTTCATTTTAATTTAAGTATTCGGTTATGTATTTTTCTGTTTTGCTATCAAATGTATTCAATTCGGTTTCTAATGCCGAAATATCTTCATTAGTTAAATGTTGGGCAATATCTTCAGTAGTAATATCACTTTCGTAAGCCAAATATTCCTGTGAAACGGTCAAATCATCTGCAGACTGGTTGGCAAAATATGTCCAAGTACCAAAAGCTACAATAAATACAGCCGCCACACTCGATATCCAAGCAGATTTTCGTTGCCATAGAGTAATGACTTCTTTTTCCTCTTGTGGAAGAATATGCATTAATCTGTCCTCAAAAGAATCAAAGTATTGATCAGGAATTTTAAATCCTGTATCTATTTTTTTATCGTTTTCTAAATCGAAATGTTTCATAATATCAGTTAGACAAAATTAGTACGAAAAGGTTTAATTAGAATTTAAATATTCTTCAATTTTTTTGACGGCATGAAAATAGGAGGCTTTTAATCCGCCAACAGAAGTTGTTAGAATTTCGCTTATTTCCTCATATTTCAGCTCTTGGTAATACTTCATTCTAAAGACTTGTTGCTGTTTTTCTGGTAAAGTAGCAACAGCTTTTTGCAATTTTAATTGAATTTCATCACCGTCATAATCCACATCCGCTTCTAAATTATTAATCATTTTATCTTTTAATTCTTCACTTGAAATGCCACTTTTTTTGGCTCTTGTATTAATGAAAGTAATAGCTTCATTGGTAGCAATTCGGTACACCCAAGAATATAATTTGCTTTCGCCTTTAAAATTTTTTAGGTTTTGAAATACTTTAACAAACGTATTTTGCAAAACATCATCGGTATCATCGTGATTTAAAACCATGTTACGAATATGGGAATATAGTGGTCGTTGGTATTCACGTACTAGTTTACGAAACGCTTCATTTTGCGTTTTTGGGTTTAGTAAGTCCGCTATAAATTCTTGTTCGTCTTGCAAAAGGGATTGGTTTTGAAGTAAGACTAAAGATATTTAAAAAGGTTTAATTAAGTGTAAAAAACTTTTCTCCCGAAGTTCGGAATTGTATCTTTGAAACTTGAAATTAAAAGAAATGATAAAAACTGTAATCTTTGATATGGATGGTGTAATTGTAGATACCGAACCTGTTCATAAATTTGCCTACGATCAACATTTTAAAGAATTAGGCATTGAAGTTTCCGAAGCAATGTACGCGACTTTTACAGGAAATTCTACTAGAAATGTTTTTCAAAAATTGAAAGAAACGTTTGATTTAAAAAATGAAGTTGAGGAGTTAATTTTGCGTAAACGTCATTTATTTAACGAAGCTTTTGATACCAAACCTGATTTGGAATTGATTGAGGGCGTTTTAGATTTAATTAAAGATTTACATAGTAATGGAATGCAATTGATACTTGCTTCATCAGCTTCTAAAAGCACTATAAATAGGGTTTTTAATCGATTTAACCTAAATCAATACTTTACATATAAAGTAAGCGGTGAAGATTTTCCGAAATCAAAACCACACCCAGCCATTTTTTTACATGCGGCTTCATTGTCTGAAGTTCAGAAAAACCAATGTATTGTTATTGAAGACAGTACTAATGGAGTTTTAGCTTCAAATGCGGCAGGTATTTTTTGTGTCGGATATAATAGCGAAAATTCAAAGCATCAAGATTTATCTCAGGCCGATTGGATTATTGAGGATTTTAGTGAAATCAATTTTGAAAGATTGCAGGAACTGAAATATTAACCCAAAGCTTCTTTATAAACTTTTAAACATTTTTCGCGTGCTTCTTTATGATCAACGATTGGTTTTGGGTAAGAGGAGGTTTCTAGTTCGGGAATCCATTTTTTGATATATTTTAAATCAGCATCAAATTTTTTCATTTGCTCTGTTGGGTTAAATATTCGAAAATAAGGAGCAGCATCAACGCCACTCCCTGCTGCCCATTGCCAATTGCCGACATTGCTGGATTGTTCGTAATCGAGTAGTTTGGTAGCGAAATAGGTTTCTCCCCAACGCCAATCGATTAGCAGGTGCTTGCATAAAAAACTCGCCACAATCATACGCACTCTGTTGTGCATGTGCCCTGTAGCGTTGAGTTCTCGCATTCCGGCATCAACAAAAGGATAGCCGGTGTTGCCTTGGCACCATTTCTCAAATTTGGCTTCGTCGTTTTCCCAAACGATATTATCGTATTTCTCTCGAAAGGATTTGTGAATGGTATGTGGAAAATGCCATAAAATTTGCATGAAAAACTCCCGCCAAATCAGTTCGTTTAAAAAGGTTTCGTTGGAATACTGTTGGACTTCTGAAACGATTTTTCGAATGGAAACGGAACCAAAACGGAGGTGCGGTGCCAACAAGGAAGTCCCTGCGATGGCTGGAATGTTTCGCGTTTCGGAGTAATTGGTAATTAACGTTTCTGAAGTCGAATATTCAGGAACCAAAATTGTAGACGCTTCGAAACCAATATCGGACAAGCTTAAAAAAGAATAGGAATGTGAACCGATGTTCATCAGATACTCTTCCGAAGGATAACTTTGAATGGCTATTCCTTTTAGTTTCTCTTTCCATTTTTTGGAATACGGCGTAAACACTACATAAGGTGTGCCATCATCCTTTACGACCTCGCTCTTTTCGAAAATTACTTGGTCTTTACCCGTTTTGAATTCGATTCCCTTTTCTTTAAAAAACTGATACAGTTCTTTGTCTCTTTTTCGGGCATAGGGTTCGTAATCCTGATTGGCATAGACCGTAAGCACTTGATTTTCGGCGATTAGTTGTTGAAAAACTTCGAAAGGTGTCCCATAAAAAACCGCTAGTGATTTTCCAATACCTTCTAATTTTGTTTGAATTTTTGTCAATAACAGATGAATGAAGCTAACGCGAGCATCGTCTTTTTCCAATTGGGACAAAATGCTGGTGTCGAAAATAAAAATGGGTAAGACTTCGTGTTCGGACTGTAACGCATGGTAAAGTGCTGCGTTGTCTTCCAAACGCAAATCCCTACGAAACCAGAATACTACAAGTTTTTTATTTGTCATACTGTCCAAAAAGTTCCACTAATATTTGCGTTCGGAATTTAAAAATTTCTTCCAGTTTTGGTCGTACAATAATGGGATGAAACAATCGACCAATGATTCCGAATGGTACTTTATAATGTACAATGTCTTCCATGAGTACGCCGCCTTCCGTTGGAGTAAAGAAATGCTTGTGGTGCCAAAAAGCATACGGTCCGAAACGTTGCTCGTCTACAAAAAACTTTTGATTGGCTACATGCGTGATTTCAGTCACCCATTCCATCGTCACCAAAGGGAAAGGTGAAATTTTATAGTGAATGATTTGACCTTGAAACATTTTTCGATCATCGCCTGATAACGTATTGAAATGCATGGAATCGGGCGTTATTCTATTTAAGTTCTTCGGATCACTAAAAAAATCCCAAGCTTCCTCTATTGAGATAGGCAGTTTTTGAGTCGAATGTAAGGTATACAGCATAGCAGTAGTATTGTTTAACAAAAATACAATTATATTAAACAAAATTATTTTTAATTTAAGTATTTATTAACAAATGATTGTCTTTGAAATTCTAACTTTGGATTCATTCATAAAAAAACAAATAAAATGATACGAGTAATTATTGCAATAGCCACGTTTATTGTTTCCTTAACTGTTCAAGCACAAATAAAGGTCCCACAAGCCAGTCCGAAATCGACCATCACTCAAACGGTTGGTCTAACTGATGTTGAAATCGAATATTCTCGACCAAGTGCTAGAGGTCGTGTGATTTTTGGTGATTTGGTTCCTTTTGGACAAGTTTGGCGCACAGGAGCCAATGCTAATACCACTATTTCGTTTTCTGACGATGTGGTCATTAACGGTGCTACACTTAAGAAAGGAAAATATGCGTTGTATGTTTCTCCAAAAGCAGACGAATGGGAAGTTATCTTCTACACCACTACAGACAATTGGGGAACTCCAGAAAAATGGGACGAAGCAAAAGTGGCATTAAAAGCCAATGCTAAGACGGAACTTTTGAATAGAAATATCGAAACTTTTACAATTGGAATAAACAATACCGATAATAATTTTGCTCATTTGGAATTTGCTTGGGAGAAAACATTGGTCGCTTTAAAATTTGAAGTACCAACCCAAAAAATCGCTAACGCCAGTATTGACAAAGCACTGGGAGGACCTTCAGCAGCTGATTATTTTTCGGCAGCACAATATTACTTTAATTCTAACGGTGATTTGAATAAAGCTTTAACCTATGTAAACAAAGCCTATGAAATGAACGAAAGGAAGCCATTTTGGTATACTCGTTTAAAATCGCAAATTCAAGCAAAATTAGGGGATAAAAAAGGAGCTATTGAAACAGCTAAAATTTCATTAGCAGCTGCTGAAGTGGCTAAAAATGCTGATTATGTAAAAATGAATCAAGACAGTATTGCCGAGTGGAGTAAGAAATAGCTTGAGTTTTGAGGGATAAGGCATAAGTTATAAGATTTTTGAATACAGATTCCAAATTTGATATTTTTCAGGTTTGGAATTTTTTTATCCAAATTATTCAATCTGAAATTTGGCATCTTATGCCTTTTCCCTTTTAACTTATCCCTTTTAACTAACTAATATAATTCCAAATGTTCTTTTTCTTTCCTAACTCAATAAAAATTTCTCGTAGTTTTTGATGCTCGGGTTTGGTCATAGAAGCATCTTCTTTAAGTAATTTGACTGCGTGATGACGAGCCAATTGCAAAATATCGCGATCTTTTACCAAATCAGCAATTTGAAGATTGAGTACACCACTTTGTTGTGTTCCCATGATATCACCTGGACCACGTAGTTTCAAATCGACTTCTGCAATTTCGAAGCCATCATTTGTTTTACACATGGTTTCCAGACGGATTTTACTCTCGTTGCTTAATTTATGGCTGGTCATCAATATGCAATAGCTTTGTTCGGCACCACGACCTACACGACCACGCAATTGGTGCAATTGCGACAAACCAAACCGTTCGGCACTTTCTATAATCATTACGGAAGCATTGGGTACGTTCACTCCGACTTCAATAACTGTAGTGGCCACCATAATATTGGTTTTGCCTTCGGCAAAGCGACGCATTTCCGAATCTTTTTCGGCGGGTTTCATCTTTCCATGTACAATCGAAACTGAATATTTGGGCAATGGGAAATCTCTAGAAATACTTTCATACCCATCCATTAAATCTTTGTAATCCATTGTTTCTGATTCCTGAATTAACGGATACACGATGTAAATCTGTCTTCCTTTTTCGATTTCGTCTGCAATGAATTTCCACACTTTTAATCGGTTGCTGTCATAACGGTGTACCGTTTGAATTGGCTTTCTTCCTGGCGGTAATTCATCGATGACCGAAATATCCAAATCGCCATACAAACTCATAGCCAAGGTTCGTGGAATGGGGGTCGCCGTCATTACCAAAACGTGAGGAGGGATACTATTCTTTTTCCATAACTTACTGCGTTGTTCTACTCCGAAACGGTGTTGCTCGTCGATAACGGCCAAACCTAAATTTTGAAATTGTACTTTGTCTTCCAACAAGGCATGAGTCCCAATCAGGATATGCAAACTACCGTTTTCTAATTCCTCATGAATAATTCTTCTTTCTGCCACTTTGGTCGAACCGGTAAGCAGTTTGATGTTAATATTAAGCTCTGTAGCCAACTCGGTAATTCCGTTAAAATGCTGCGTGGCTAAAATTTCCGTAGGCGCCATTAAACAAGCTTGGAAACCGTTATCCATTGCCAACAACATACACATTAACGCAACAATGGTTTTTCCAGAACCAACATCGCCTTGTAGCAATCGGTTCATTTGCGCAGGGCTTCCCATGTCGTTTCGAATTTCCTTCAGTACTTTTTTCTGTGCATTGGTCAATTCAAAAGGCAAGTGATTGTTGTAAAACTGAGTAAAATAATCGCCCACTTTTTCAAACGGATGTCCTTTTATTTTATGTTTTCGAATGAGATTCTTGGTGATTAATTGCAACTGAATAAAGAACAATTCTTCAAATTTTAATCGGAATTGCGCTTGTGCTAACAGTTCCTGACTCTTCGGAAAATGAATATTAAAAAGTGCTGTGTTTTTAGGAATGAGTTGTAATTTCT
The DNA here is from genome assembly GCA_040385625.1 of Bacteroidota bacterium. Lineage (GTDB taxonomy): Bacteria > Bacteroidota > Bacteroidia > Flavobacteriales > Flavobacteriaceae > Flavobacterium. The sequence continues at coordinate 24,121 of JAZKHA010000004.1, read as the reverse complement.
GAATAAGATAAACCGGTAATGTTTCTGAAAACAACGCTTGGGTTTCCACAAACAATTGCTGCATTATTTTATTGACAACTTTGTTGCTAATTCCTTTATTTGTCAGTTTTTCAGTACTTGGATACACCGGTTGCATAGCGCTGCGAAGACTGACTTTATGCTCTTCAAGTGGTTCTAGTTCGGGATGCGCCATATTGTGCACTCCATTGAAAGAGGTGGTTTTCCCAAAAATCACATACGGCATGTTGATTTTGATACTTTCTCGAATCCATTTGATGCCTTGAAACCACACCAATTCCATTTGTCCGGTATCATCTACAAAAGTAGCCGTTAAGCGCTTTTTACCTTTGCCAAATTCGACCGTTTTGATGTGAATTATTTTCCCAACAATTTGCACTTCACTCGAACTCTCCACCAATTGGTTGATTTTATAATATCGGGTTCGATCAATATACCGATTGGGGTATAGATTGATTAAATCGCCATACTTGTGTATGTTCAGTTCTTTACGTAACAACTCCCCACGTTGTGGACCAACGCCTTTTAAGTATTCTATGGGAGTATCAAGTAAGCTCATTTTAAATTAATTGACTGGAATTAAATCGCAATACCAAAATCCATAATCAAAAGCAGTTTCATCAGTATCACAAGCAGTATTTGTTACTGTTTCTTTCGGTTTTTCATATTTTCGGTAAACGATTTCGCCTATTTCAAATTCGATAGGTTTGCTAAAAATAGGACCATCAAAAGTAAAAGTATGAAATTCTCCGTTTTCGCCACAAACATCAACAGCTGCCGGTAAATCGGTTATAAACTGTTCGTCTATAATTCGTCCCACAAAACTTTTATCCAAATTTCGTTCGTTCACACAGGTCACAATGGTTTTGAACCCTAAATCTAAGAACTCTTGAATTAGTTCTTTGGTGTCTCTTTTCCATAATGGGAAGAGGCCTTTAAAACCCATTTCTGCCAATTTATTTTCGCGGTATTGGCGTAAATCTTCAAGAAAGATATCTCCGAAAACGGAATATTCGACTCCCTTTTCTTTGAAATTCAGCAGTGTATTTTGCATTATCTGCTCATACATTTCCATGGAAGGCATTTCTGGTATTTCCATTTTGTGTAAGGGTAATCCCAAACTTTTAGCTTGTTCTTCTAATAATTCTGTTCGAACGCCATGCATTGAAATGCGGTTGTATTGTTGACTTACACTTGTCAGCAATGTAGTAATTTCAATACTTGGGTCTTGCGAAATTTTATACAACGCTAATGCTGAATCTTTTCCGCTACTCCAATTAAATATGACTTTTGTAATCAATTTTGTATATTTGAGAGTAAACTTACAAAAACATTGTATTTTTAAATAAATAAATTTATGATATGAGGTATTTATTTCTTTTTATTTCGATTTTCAGTTTTGGTCAACAAACCCAAAAAGTAGATTTTTTATCTGCTAATGCTTTGATTAAACCAAATGCAGTAGAAAAATCTGTAACAGGAAAAGTTACTTATGTTTTCAATGTGAAATCTTCTATCGATACAATAAAAATTGATGCTGTTAAAATGGATTTTACTGATGTTAAAATCAATAAAAAACCAGTTCAATTTAAAACCTCAGGCAAGAGTTTGCAGTTATTTGAAGGTTTTCAAAAAGGAGAAAATGAATTAACTTTTGAATATTCGGCTACGCCAAAGCAAGCTATGTATTTTGTGGGTGATCCTTCGACATTAACGGATCAAATATGGACGCAAGGGCAGGGTAAATATACCTCTCATTGGTTACCAAGTTTTGACAATGTAAATGAAAAAGTAATTTTTAATATTTCCGTAGAATATAGAAATGATTATGAAGTGATTTCAAACGGAAAATTAGAGAATAAAAAGGTCAACGACAAAGGAAGCCATATTACTTGGGAATATGAAATGGATAAGCCTATGAGTTCCTATTTGGTAATGCTGGCCATTGGAAAGTACGAAAAGCAAACCTTAAAATCAGATTCGGGAGTGCCTATTGAATTGTATTTAAAACCTGCTGATCGAGATAAATTTGAAACTACTTATAAATATATGACTCAAATTTTTGATTTTTTTGAAGAAGAAATTGGAGTCAAATATCCATGGAAAATATACAAACAAGCCCCAGTCGATGATTTTCTGTATGCTGGAATGGAAAATACTTCAGCCACTTTATTTTCACAAGATTTTGTGGTAGATGAGATTGGCTTTAACGACCGAAACTACGTCAATGTTAATGCACATGAATTGGCTCATCAATGGTTTGGAGATTTAGTGACGGCAAGTGAAGGTAAACATCATTGGTTACAAGAAGGATTTGCAACTTATTATGCTTTATTAGCCGAAAGAGAAATTTTTGGTAATGATTATTTTTATTTTGAATTATCCAAAAACGCGGAAGAATTAAGAGATGCCTCTAAAACTGATACCATTCCTGTTCTTGATGAAAAAGCGAGTACGCTTTCTTTTTATCAAAAAGGAGCTTGGGCTTTACATTATTTACGTACCCAAATTGGCCCTAAAGAATTCAGCAAAGCTGTTAAAGCCTATCTAAAGAAAAATCAATATAAGAATGTTGAAACCAATGATTTTCTAACAGAAATTAGCAAGGTTGCAGAAGATTTTGACATTGCAAAATTTAAAAAACTTTGGTTAACCGAAAATGAATTTCCAATCAAAGAAGTAAATGAAATATTAGCTAAAAACAAAACCATAAAGGAATATTTTGAAATTAAAAAGTTAGGAAAAAAACCATTCTCAGAAAAAAAGATAACATTTAAATCGACTTTAAAGGATAAAATAAGCTACAAGATTAAAAGAGAAGTTGTATATCAACTTGAGAAAATTCCGTTTGAAGAAAAGAAAGACCACATTAAATTAGCTTTACAAACCAATAATGTTCAAATTCGTCAGGCTGTTGCACAAACCATTTCCAAAATTACTCCAGAATTCAAACCGCAATACGAAACGTTATTGGATGATAAATCGTATGATACCAGAGAAATTGCACTAGAAAATCTATTCAATCAATTTCCGGATGATAGAACAGCATTGCTAGAAAAATCTAAAGATTGGGTAGGTTCAAACGATAAAAGTTTGCGAATTACGTGGCTAAATTTAGCACTCTCTGATGAAAAGTATGAACCAGCAAGTAAGCCTGCTTTTTACGCTGAATTATTAAATTATTCACAACCTAATTACGATAGTTCTATTCGTAAAAATGCTTTAGAACGCTTACTGATGCTTAATCCAACCGATGAGAAAGTATTGACTTCTCTTGTAAATGCTACTACCCATCACAAATGGCAGTTTGTAGCTTTTGCAAAAAACACCATAAGAACCATGTTGAAAAACGAAAAGTTTAAAACAGCTTTTCAGGAGTTATTGCCCAAACTAAACGAAAAAGAGCAAAATTTTTTAAAAGGGGAGTTGAAATAAAATTGAACACAAATGCACGAATAAATAAATCGTGCATTTGTGACAATAAATTATATAATCTGAGTCACTTCCTTTTTCAAATATGCCAATGCAATATTGGTTGGTGATTCTTGCTCCATCATATTGCTCAAAATCGCTTCACGAAGCTTATCCGCATTGGTAATTTTGTCACTCATCGCTGTTTTGCGAATGTTTTGAATCAAAGTGTTTTTGGCAGTCAAAATCACATTCCAACAATCTTCGGTAATATAAATTTGTTGTGCCAAATTGTGTTCCAATTCTTGTTCAATGTGGTCAATGATAAAAATCTCATACAAACTTTTATCGTCACTCATAGGCGCTACGCGAATCAATAATTTAGAAGGATTAATTCTCTCCAAGAAAATTGCCATACGCTCATAGGCTTGCAAACGCAAAGGCAAAGACTCTTTTTGGTTCTCCTTTTGTAACAACCAGTGGCGGGTGTGTTGTTGGTCTTTAAAGTAAGCGGCAAATAAATAATAAGCCACCCCACCAGTGATTAAAGAAGGGATTGTATAAGCAGCAATTTCTATGATTTTTGAAGTATCCATTTTTTTATATTTATAGATGCGAAAATAAACAAATTATCTTAAAAATTTATTGTAATAAACCATTCGTAAGCGTATTTTTGAACTCTCAAGAATTACTATGATCGATAAATATATTAACCAGCTCAATGAAGCCCAACGCGCACCTGTTTTACAAAAAGACGGTGCCATGATTGTGATTGCTGGTGCGGGTTCGGGTAAAACACGTGTACTTACAGTGCGTATTGCCAACTTGATGAGTCAAGGTGTCGATGCTTTTAATATTTTAGCGTTGACGTTTACCAACAAAGCGGCACGTGAAATGAAAAAGCGTATTTCCGATATTGTAGGAAGTAGCGAAGCCAAAAACCTTTGGATGGGAACTTTCCACTCTGTTTTTGCTAAAATCTTACGTATTGAAGCCGAAAAATTAGGCTATCCTTCTAATTTTAGTATTTATGATGCGCAAGATTCAGTACGATTGATTGGTCAGATTATCAAAGAAATGCAATTGGACAAAGATATCTATAAACCCAAACAAGTTTTTAGTCGCATCTCTTCCTATAAAAATAGTTTAATCACTGTAAAAGCCTATTTAAATAATCCCGAATTACAAGAAGCCGATGCCATGAGCAAGAAGCCTCGAATGGGTGAAATTTATAATAATTATGTAGAACGTTGCTTCAAATCGGGAGCAATGGATTTTGATGATTTATTACTGAAGACTAATGAATTACTAGTTCGTTTCACAGATGTATTGATGAAATACCAAGATCGTTTCCGATACATTTTAGTAGATGAGTACCAAGATACCAATCACTCCCAGTATTTGATTGTAAAAGCATTGTCCGACCGATTCCAAAACATTTGTGTGGTGGGAGATGATGCGCAAAGTATCTATGCTTTTCGTGGAGCGAACATCAATAACATTTTAAACTTCCAAAAAGATTACGAAGGGGTAAAAATGTTTCGTTTGGAACAAAATTACCGTTCTTCCAAAAATATTGTGGAAGCCGCTAATAATGTCATCGATAATAACAAAACCAAATTAGATAAAGTAGTTTGGACTGACAACGATTTTGGTCCAAAGATTAAAGTCCACCGAAGTTTGACAGATGGTGAAGAAGGTCGTTTTGTAGCTTCACAAATATTTGAAGAAAAAATGCAAAAGCAAATGCACAATGGGCAATTTGCTATTTTATACCGTACCAACGCACAATCCCGTGCGATGGAAGATGCTTTACGAAAACGGGACATCCCCTACCGAATTTATGGTGGATTATCGTTTTATCAACGCAAGGAAATCAAAGATGTGTTGTGTTATCTGCGTTTGGTGATTAATCCGAAAGATGAAGAAGCGTTAGTCCGTGTTATTAATTATCCAGCGCGAGGCATTGGAGATACTACTGTTGAAAAATTAACCGTTGCAGCCAATCACTACAAGCGTTCCATATTTGAAGTGATGGAACATATTGATAAAATTGATTTAAAACTGAATTCGGGAACCAAACAAAAGTTGCAAGATTTTGTGACGATGGTTAGAAGTTTTCAAGTGATCAATGAAAATCAAGATGCGTTTTATTTGACTGATCACGTTACCAAAAAAACAGGTTTAATTCAGGAACTAAAAAAAGACGGCACACCGGAAGGTATTGCCCGAATTGAAAATATTGAAGAATTACTAAACGGTATTAAAGATTTTACCGAAGGACAACGAGAAATTGATGGCGCACGTGGTGCATTATCCGAATTCTTGGAAGATGTGGCTTTGGCTACCGATTTAGATAACGATACTGGCGATGACGATCGTGTGGCCTTGATGACGATTCACTTAGCGAAGGGATTGGAATTTCCGACTGTGTTTATTGTCGGATTGGAAGAAGACCTATTTCCCAGTGCGATGAGTTTGAATACTCGAAGCGAATTGGAAGAAGAACGCCGATTGTTTTATGTTGCTTTGACCCGTGCCGAGCATCAGGCGTATTTGACCTATGCACAATCGCGCTACCGTTGGGGAAAATTGGTCGATAGCGAGCCTTCTCGTTTTATTGAAGAAATCGACAGTCAGTACTTAGAATATTTAACCCCAACCGAAAGTAATTATCGTTACAAACCGACTATTGATGTCGATATTTTTGGCGATGTAGACAAATCAAAATTGCGATTGGCAAAGCCAATTATGGGTACACCACCAAAATATATTACCGATAACGAACCAGCACCAAATTTAAATATTCGTAAGCTAAAACCAGTTTCAGGAAATGCACCATCGTCAGGAAACACAAATTTGTTTGACAGTAAATTATCTGTTGGAAATATTGTAATGCACGAACGCTTTGGTAAAGGGCAAGTATTGAACCTTGAAGGCGTTGGTGCCGATAAAAAAGCGGAAATCAAGTTTGAAGTGGGCGGAATTAAGAAACTGTTATTGCGTTTTGCTAAATTGGATATAATTGGGTAATTAAAAAAGAATTTACTTGTTAAAATTGGCATAAAATTTGTTGAATTCTTATATAGCCAATATTAACCAAACCCTTTTATGATTTCAAATCAAATTTTAAAAAAATCAAACTGGTTCACAAAGTTTGCCATCAGTTTTTTAGCTATCGTTGGTGCAGTAAATGCAGTGTTATTTATTACAATGCCGCTGTTACCTTTTTCGCTTTCAAAATTTATTTTACCTTTTGGTTTAACATCAATGGCGCTATCCATTTTATTTTCAATAGGATTTTCAATTTATTGGCATTTTAAAGAGAAAAAAGGGGATTTTAATTCAGAAAAATGGCATTTATGGCTAACATCATTATTGCGTTACTGGTTGGCTTTGAATATTTCATGTTTTGGATTTGAAAAAATGATGGGAATAAATTTTGCGCCTTCTTTTCACGCAAATGATACTTCTGCAGGACTTTTAAATGGGCAAGAATTAACGTGGATTTATTATAGCTATTCTTATGGGATTTCACTGGTAGTTGCCTTCTTTCAAATCGTTGGTAGTTACTTATTATTGTTTAGAAGAACCATTTTAATAGGAGTTTCAATGTTATTACCTGTAATGTTTAATATTCTATTAATTAATATCTTTTATGGAATTGGACCTATAACAACATTTACGGCATTAACTATGGTGTTAGGGCTTAGTTATTTTTTATATCAAAGAAGAGAAGAAATTTTAATGCTATTCAAAAACTTTGAAAATAATTTGCCATCCATAGGAAGTAAAAGTTTTAGAAATATCGCAAGAATTTTATGTGTGATTATTCCAATACTTTTTCTTGTTCAATACAAAAGTAATGTATATGCTTCTTCAAAATATTTTGGAAAATGGAATGTAGAAACAATGAAACGAAATGGTAAATTGGTTGCTGATGATGCTTGGGAAAAAGATACTACAGCTTGGAAAAACATTTATTTTGAAGAAAGAGGAAAGTTACTATATACTCCAAATCCCTATAAGTATGATGATGATACTTCTATATTGATGAAATATGAATATAATGAGGAAAAAGATGCTATAAGAGTTATATCATACGAGAAAAATCCTGAGCAACCCGATACTATTCCTGTCAAGATTGATAAGTTTAAAGGTAATTCTATGGAATGGAGTATGGTTTTATACAAAGACACCATTCAAATGCAATTAAAAAAGGAGTTGTAATAAGTAAGAAAAAGACTTAACTTTATTGACTTATTAGTTAAAGCTTGAAATAATGGCGCAATTCATTAAAATATATCCTGAAAATCCTAACGAAAAAGAAATAGCTAAAGTGGTTAAAATCTTACGTGATGGAGGTTTGATTATTTATCCTACTGATACGGTTTATGGTTTAGGTTGTGATATTACCAATACCAAAGCTTTAGAGCGCATTGCTAAAATCAAAGGAATAAAATTGGATAAAGCTAATTTCTCTTTTATTTGTTCTGATTTGAGTAATATTTCTGATTACATTAAACAGATTGACACACCCACTTTTAAAATTTTAAAACGAGCCTTACCAGGTCCTTATACTTTTATTTTACCAGGAAACAATAGTTTACCCAAAGAATTTAAGAATAAAACCACAGTGGGTATTCGTGTACCCGATAATAATATTGCGCTAGAAATTGTTCGTCAGTTAGGCAACCCAATTGTATCGACATCCATTCACGATGAAGATGAAGTAATTGAATATACTACCGATCCCGAATTAATTTTTGAGAAATGGCAAAACCTTGTCGATTTGGTTATCGATGGTGGTTATGGCGATAATTATGCTTCAACCGTAATTGATTTATCTGATGCCGAGCCAGTAGTAATCAGAGAAGGGAAGGGGAGTTTGGATATTTTATAATTTTCAATTTATGTAATATAATAAAGGCTCTCATGATTGAGAGCCTTTATTATAAAGCAAGTAACATAAACTTATTGCTTGCTTAAACTTTTCATTTCCTTTTCGATCATTTCATAAAACTGATCAATTTTAGGAAGCACTACAATTCGAGTTCTTCTGTTTACTGAACGATTTTCAGCCGTATTGTTATCCACTAACGGAATAAACTCTCCACGACCTGCAGCGATTAATTGTTTTGGATTAACAGCCAAATCTTTGGTTAACACTCGTACAATGGCAGTAGAACGTTTTACACTTAAATCCCAGTTGTCTAATAAAATGGCATTGCCAGTAAAAGGAACATTATCCGTATGTCCTTCAACCATACATTCAAAATCAGGTTTGCTGTTGACTACTTTGGCCACTTTTCCTAAAATTTCTTTAGCTCTGTCGCTCACAATATAACTACCACTTTTAAACATCAATTTATCAGCAATAGAAATAAATACAACGCCTTTTTCAACATTCACTTCAATATCCGGATCCGAAATACCCACTTCTTTTTTCAAACTGGTCACAAGAGCCAACGTAACTGAATCTTTTTTGGTTAAAGCATCTTGTAAACGGTTGATTTTCATGTCTTTTTCCTTGATGGTTTCTAAGGCTTTCTCTATGTTTTGAGCTCCTTTTGTAGTTAAAACCGTCATTTCTTTAGAGGTGTTAATCAAATCAGAATTGTTCTTTTTTAGATTATCATTTTCAGATGATAGTGCCGCTAAGGTAGCATTCAATCCAGACTTTTCTTCCAGACAAGAATTTAGTTTTACAGTAGCCGAATTCAATAAATCTTGAGTTTCTTTATTTCTAGCTTCTAGTTCTGTGAATTTTTTCTTCGACACACATGAAGTTGTTAAGAGCGATACTGTAGCAAGTGCTATGACAATTTTTCTCATAAAATGTTTTTTTAAATTTAATCTAAGTCCGCAAATAGTTTGCCATTCTTCAAGAAATAACGGTAAACAACAGACTTTATTTTGTAATAATTTTCTTTCTGATTTAAGTCTCTCTTTTTCAGAAATTTACTCATGTATCTATATAAGTAAAAATGCGATTGCAAAATGGCCCATAGATGTTTAGGTTTTCCTTCCAATAAAAATTTAATTCCAGCAATTCCATCTAAAACCATTCTGATGAATAAAACTGGAAATAATTGATTTGTTGGGAGATTTTTTAACATCATCCATAGCGAATTTCTGAAATTCAGAAGCGTTTTTTTAGGACTTCCTGTTTTGAGTGTGGCTCCGCCTACATGATATACTGTTGATTGGCCACAATATTTTGCCTTGTAACCTTTATTGAAAGCGCGCCAACACAAATCAATTTCCTCTTGGTGCGCAAAGAAATCAGAATCAAAACCGTTTAAATCACGATAAACCTCTTTTCGGATAAAAAAACAAGCACCTGATGCCCAAAAGATTTCGATAGTATCGTTGTATTGTCCATGCTCTTTTTCCAAAGTTTCAAAAATCCGACCACGACAAAAAGGGTAGGCATATTTATCCAAAAATCCACCTCCAGCACCAGCATATTCAAAATATTCCTTGTTTTTGAAATCTAAAATTTTGGGTTGAATTATAGCTGTTTTGGGTTCGTTTTCGAATAAAGAACGTATAGGTTGCAACCAATTTTCGGTTACTTCAATGTCGGAATTAACCAAAGCGTAAATTTCTTCTTCTACTGAAACTAGCGCTTCATTATATCCTTTGGCAAAACCAAAATTCCCTTTGTTTTCGATGATTTTAATCGAAGTAAAATGAGTTTTTACAAATGCCACAGACGCATCAGTAGATGCATTATCAGCCACATAAATAGTAGCTTCGGGAGAATATTGCATAACTGAAGGTAAAAATTGTTCCAGCAATTTTACTCCGTTCCAGTTTAGTATAACGACAGCGATTTGTTTCAAATTATAATTCGTTTAAAATATCTTTAAGTTGTGATTTTTTATTTGCGCGATTTAAAGAAAAAGTAATGGAAATTTTATCTGCTAAATCTAATAATTCAATACCTCTTATCAAATATTGTTTGGATAATGCAACATTATTACCTTGATTTGAATACATTTCTAACATCAAATTGGATAAAGTTTCTAAATGATTATCGGTTAATTTGTATTCAGTAATAAAGTGCTTAAGTTCTTCCTCTGAAAAGGATATAAATTGATTTAAATCTAAATTAAATTCCTCTTTGAATTTATCTGAAACATAATTTATTACTTCTAATTCAGTTTTTGTTGATTTTAATTTTAAAAAGGAAGAAACCAAATTTCTTAGGAATGTCCCTAATTGTTCTATTTGATCTTCTATTAAATCTCTTCTTTCCATATTTATTTATATTCTGGAAGTTCCTTCAAGAAATTATATTTCTCATTTTCGAAATCCATTTGACAAAAATAGTGATTTAGTCCGTTAGTTACCATTAAATACTCGGCATCCAAAACCATATTATAGCGGGCAATTTGATCGAAAGTGTTTTGAGAAATTGGCACTTCTGGAGCTTTGCATTCTATCAATAAAAATAACTTTCCATTAGGTTGAAAAACAACAATATCGTATCGCTTACTTAAACCATTAATTTTGATTAATTTTTCAACATTAATATACGATTTGGAATACTTTTTTTCTTCCATTAAAAACCGTACCACGTTTTGACGCACCCATTCTTCGGGAGTGAGAATCACGAATTTTTTCCGAATTTCATCAAAAATAGATACTTTATTTTCGCTATTTTTGAACCGAAAGGAATAGGATGGAAAATTAAGTTGTTGCATTAGGCAAAGCTATCATCAAATAACCAAATAACCAAATCAACGAATTTTGGACGAAGTTTTAAGAATTATAAAAGACATTCAAGCTGGAAATATAAAACCGATTTATTTTTTAATGGGTGAGGAGCCTTATTATATTGATAAATTATCGGAATATATCGAACAAAATATACTGCAAGAACACGAACGAGATTTCAATCAAACCGTTCTTTATGGTCGCGATGTAACTATTGAAGATGTAGTAGGTAATGCTAAGCGATATCCCATGATGGCCGATCGTCAGGTGGTCATTGTAAAAGAAGCGCAGGATTTATCTAGAACGATTGATAAATTAGAATCCTATGCTGAAAATCCTCAAGACACCACAGTATTAGTGATTTGTTACAAATATAAAACGTTAGATAAACGTAAAAAGGTAACCAAGATTCTTGAAAAGAAAGGAGTCGTTTTCGAAAGTAAAAAACTGTATGAAAATCAGGTAGGGGATTGGTTAAAGCGTGTTTTGGCTGGAAAAAAACTCAATATTGAATCCAAAGCGGTCGCAATGTTTGTCGATTTTCTAGGTACCGATTTGAGCCGAATTGCCAATGAAATTGATAAGTTAGCAATTATTTTAAAGCCTGGTGAAACCATCACACCAGCAATTATTGAAGAAAATATTGGGTTTAGTAAAGATTATAATCCCTTTGAATTTAGAAAAGCTATCGGAGAGCGAAATCAGTTGAAGGCATATCAAATTGCTGATTATTTTGCACAAAATCCGAAGGATAATCCAATTGTATTGACTGTTGGATTGGTTTTTAGTTTCTTTTCTCAATTACTTCAATACCATGGATTGAAAGATAAAAACCCGAAAAATGTGGCAACAGCATTACGAGTTAATCCTTTTTTTGTGAAAGATTATGAATTGGCTGCTCGCAATTTTCCAATGAAAAAAGTCAGTAGTATTGTCGCAACCATGCGTGATGTCGATTTGAAAAGTAAAGGGGTAGGAGCTTCTAATCTTCCACAATCAGATTTATTGAAAGAAATGTTGGTTAAAATTTTTAATTGATTCCATTTTCTTAGCTGGTTAGAAATCACGATATTTGTCATCCAAATTTTATAAAAAACGAAATTGATTATGAGTATAGGAATGAATAAAAATACGGTGTTAGGTTGGGCAACATTTTTAATGGTAATCATGGGATTAGTATTAATAGGGCTTGGAGCTTACAGATATGCAGACGTAGCAGGTTGGGGCTTTGCAACAGTTGGTTTTGGCTTTTTACTAAATGCTTGGGTATTTAATGCGTTGAAAGGAAGAGTTTAAACCTCATATTCTTTAATTCGCTTTGTATTTTTTCATTATTTCCAACGGTTCAATTGAAATTTGATTACTCCATATTTTTGGATCGTACTGTTTTAGAATAATATAATTGAATTCTTTTTCTTTGAAATTTTCAAAAGTATTTTGTGAAATTTCTGATTTTGAGATGCTTAATAGTTCCGTTTTATTAAGCATGTTTCCTTCTATTTTTAAATCAAATGCTAAAATATCTTTTTCAATTCTATTCTTACCTATTTCAATAAATTTTATGGGTCTGTTTAAGTAAAAGTAACTGCCATTTTCTTCCAATGCATATTGAAGCTCATAGGTGTTTTCATTAGTTGATTTTTTGAATAGTAATGTTCCATTATCAACATTTTCTTTGACTTTAATACCTAATAGAAGTTTTAAATTTAGACCATTAACAATCTCACCTTCGACTAAAGTATAGTTGCATTTTACAACAGCATAATCAGCTTCTGAAACATATAATTTTCCGGTATATTTAGCTCTACTTTTTATAGGAGAAAAATTCAAAATATGAATAACACCATCAGTTTCATCATTATATATTTTTCCAGCATATGTATAGTTGTATGCTTCAGGATCGTAAATAAAATTAAATTTTGACTTCTCTATAAATCTTTGACTAGCAAGAAATTTATTCAATTTATTTCTTGTTCTATTCAAGTTAGAATCTTTTTCATCCTCTTTTTTTGATGCTTTTTTAAGAGAAATAGTGTCTTTAGAGCCGAACAAACCACTTTTAACTCTGTAATATTTAGTTGTATCTAAGTGTTTAAATAATAGAGTAAGCCCTTTTTTTTGTAATTCGTCAATTGAACCTGTTGAGCCATCACCCGTTATAATTGTAGCTTTTACTACATTAATTTTAGATGTTTTCTTATCAGATTGTTTACCATAATAAAAATCACAAAGTAAATCTTCATACTTTTTAGGAAAATTCGATTTTAGCTTATTGCAAAATGTAGATACATCTTTATCAACTTCTTTTAATTGTTTTTTTGAAAAACCAGTAGATTTATTAATATCAATCTCCATTTGAGATGGCATAAAAGTATTAGCATCTCTTCGAAAAAATAAGCTTTTTGTTGGATTATTAATAGAAGCATAATTTGTTTTTAAACGCTTTTTTACTTCTAACATTAATACATTAGGATCTGGTTTGCTATTATTAACACTTACTTCGTTAAGGTTATAAATGGCTTCAGTAAGTTTAATTATCAAATTTGACTGCTTGACTTCTTTAACGGATATTTTTTGTGACTGATATCCTAAATATCTTATTGTTAGGATGTTTTCATCTATATTTTGTTCTTCGGGCAAATTGAAAAGACCTTCTTCATTAGAAATTAAATCAATATCATTACTAAGCTTGATACTTGCATAAGGTAGTGGTAATGCATCTTTTGAATCAACAATTTTTATTGAAAGATCTTGTGCAGAAGCCTCTATACAACAACAAAGGAAGAATAGTATCAGTTTGATTTTTGTCATTTTTTGAAAATTTCCATAAATGTAAATGAAAACGTACAAAAAAGAATGCTTTTATATTTATCTTAACAACATAGCCAAGCAAAAAAATATTTATTGTTAATCATTGTATTAGTATTATTATTTAGCACTCCCTATTTCAACTACATTTTTCCAACTTCCATCAGTTTGTTTTTTCCAAATTGATATTCCGTTGGAATACATAGTTAATGATTTTCCAGTAGAGTCAATCAGGCTTATCGTCGTTTCTTCGTGTAAATAACCCATGTCACCGCTTTCAGAGATTACCGCCTCCTTTGGTTCCCAGCTGATTTTGAAACCTGGAATTTTAAAACTTTCTTCCACCATTTTGCGTATTGCTGCTTTGCCTTTTAAGGTTGGTTTGTTGGCATCATACATTACAGCATCTTCTGCCCAATAACTCACGATTTTTTCTACGTCATGACTGGCTACTTCTTTAGACCATTCTCTACTGATTTGCATTAATTTTTCGCCTTCAGCTTTAGTGTCGATTTTCTCTTGTTTACAACTTATAATTAAAATAAGAACAAGTAGTAAACATAAATTTTTGAAAAGAACATTTTTTTTCATAGTACAGTATTAAATTGATTAACATAAATAAAATTAAATGGTAACGTACTGATAATGATAATTGTAAAAATTAAAATTGATATCTAATTTAATGATTTTTATTAAGAATTTAAGTGTTATTAAGACTTTTATTATTCATTGATTTGATTGGTTTTAGGAGCGTTTTTTTTGAAAAAATCATTTAATATACTTAGGAATAATTAAGTTGCCTTTATGTATATTTGTATCCGTTTTATAACAAACAATAAATTCAAAACATATATTTTATGTCAGACGATAAGAAAGTAATTTTCTCAATGCAAAAATTGAGTAAATCCTATCAAGGAAGTGATAAACAGGTTTTAAAAAATATTTATTTAAGTTTCTTCTATGGTGCCAAAATTGGTATTTTAGGTTTGAACGGTTCAGGTAAATCTTCATTATTAAAAATTATCGCTGGAGTAGATAAAAACTATCAAGGTGATGTTGTTTTTGCACCAGGTTATACTGTTGGTTATTTAGAGCAAGAACCTCAATTAGACGAAAATAAAACAGTTATTGAAGTGGTTCGAGAAGGTGTTGCCGAAACGATGGCGATTCTAGATGAATTCAATCAAATTAACGATATGTTTGGTTTACCGGAAGTCTATGAAGATGCAGATAAAATGGACAAATTAATGGACCGTCAAGCAGCTTTACAAGATAAAATTGATGCTGCAGGTGCATGGGAAATTGATACTAAATTAGAAATTGCAATGGATGCGCTTCGTTGTGCTGATGCAGATACGCCGATTAAAGTTCTTTCTGGTGGTGAAAAACGCCGTGTGGCTTTATGTCGTTTGTTATTACAACAACCTGATGTATTATTATTAGATGAGCCTACGAATCACTTGGATGCAGAATCGGTACTTTGGTTAGAACAACATTTAGCGCAATACGCTGGAACTGTAATTGCAGTAACGCACGATAGATACTTCTTGGATAATGTTGCGGGTTGGATTTTGGAATTAGATAGAGGAGAAGGTATTCCGTGGAAAGGAAATTATTCTTCTTGGTTGGATCAAAAATCAAGCCGTATGGCATTGGAAGAAAAAGTAGCTTCTAAGCGTAGAAAAACTCTTGAAAGAGAGTTGGACTGGGTTCGTCAAGGAGCGAAAGGACGTCAAACGAAACAAAAAGCACGTTTACAGAACTACGATAAATTATTAAACGAAGATCAAAAAGAACTAGACGAAAAATTAGAAATTTATATTCCTAATGGACCTCGTTTAGGAACGAATGTTATCAATGCGAATCACGTAGCAAAAGGATTCGGAGATAAGTTGTTGTATGACGATTTGAACTTTACGTTACCACAAGCGGGAATTGTAGGAATTATTGGTCCGAATGGTGCTGGTAAAACGACCATCTTCAAAATGATTATGGATGAATTGAAACCTGATGGAGGTGATTTTACAACGGGTGATACCGTTAAAATTGCTTATGTAGATCAAGCGCATTCAAATATTAATCCAGATAAATCGATTTGGGAAAATTTCTGTGATGGACAAGAATTAATCATGATGGGTGGCCGTCAAGTCAATTCAAGAGCTTATTTATCTCGTTTCAACTTCGGTGGTAGCGAACAAAATAAAAAGGTAAATACACTTTCTGGTGGAGAGCGTAACCGTTTGCACTTAGCGATGACTTTAAAAGAAGAAGGAAATGTCCTTTTATTGGATGAGCCTACGAATGACTTGGATATTAACACGCTTCGAGCTTTAGAAGAAGGACTTGAAAATTTTGCAGGTTGTGCAGTAGTTATTTCTCACGACAGATGGTTCTTGGATAGAATTTGTACACATATCTTGGCTTTTGAAGGTGATTCACAAGTATATTTCTTCGAAGGCGGTTTCTCTGATTATGAAGAAAACAGAAAGAAACGTTTGGGAGATGTAGCTCCAACGAGAATTAAATATAGAAAATTAATTAGATAATAGTTTAAGTCCTGCCTAAAAGCAGGACTTTTTTATTGTGTTACTTTGGCAATTAGGTTTGCTTTAAAAAAATAATTACTTTAGAAGTCAAATAATCCTAAAAAGTGAATAAACAAGAGATGTTTATGAATAAATTTTTACTCACATATATTCTATTATCTCTAATCACTTTAAATTTTGTAGTTGCTCAAGAAAATCCTGTTTCAAAAAAAGAAATTCAAAATAAAATTATAAAAGCTCGCGAAGAACTGACAAATCTGGATTGTGAAAAATCTTTGGGGTTGGCTCAAGAAGCTCTTTCGCAAGCCTATACAATAAATGATAATTTGCTAATTGCCAAAGCATACAATGTTATTGGTTCTAATTTTTTGGAATTTGCAGATACTCAAAAGGCAAAAAGTTACTATCTCAAAGCTCTTAATTACGCAAACAAAACGGATAATGACACTATAAAGGATTGGGTTTATAATAATTTAGGAGCTGTATATGCTTATTATGAGAATGATTTCGAGAAGGGAATAGAATTCTATAAAAAAGGATTGATTTACACTGAAAAAACAAATAATCCTATACAAATAACCTACAATTCACTTAATATTTCGGGTGCTTATTTTGATGAGGGATTATTTGAAAAAGGGCTTCCTTTTTTGAAAAAAGCAGAAAAGTATTTACCAAGGCACGATGAAATAGAAGCGAGAATCACATTATATTCACAGCTAGCTACCTACTACAGTGTACTGAAACAAAATGAAAAAGCGGAATTGAATTACGAAAAGGCAATTCAATTTGGAGAAAATGACAAAACTAACTTAGTAGATTCATATTTGGCAGAGGTTTATAATGACTTTTCTACGCATTATTTTAAGAACAAAAACTATCAAAAAGCATATCACTATTTGGATAGGTACAATAAAATTAAAAATAAAATATATAATGATGAGCGTTCTGAAAAAGTCAGAACCTATGAAAATAAACTAGAAATTGATGAATATAAAAGGCAAATAGATTTTATTGAAAAAGAAAAGTTAGAAAAGGAGAGGAGTTTACAAAAAACAAAAATAATAGGAGTTCTTTTGTTTGTCATATTAAGTATCTTATCAGTACTTACTTATACTTTATTTAAAACAAATAAGATAAAGAAAAAGAACTTCGAAGAATTGCAAAGAGCAAATTTTGAATTAAATAAAGCCAAAGAAATTGCAGAAGAATCTACACAATTAAAATCGCAATTTGTTTCAACGATTACACATGAATTAAGAACCCCTTTGTATGGAGTGGTTGGGATTACAGATATTATTGCAAACGAACATCCCGAATTAAAAGATAGTGAACATCTTAATTCACTTAAATTTTCTGCAAAGTATTTGTTATCATTGGTTAATGATGTACTTCAGATTTATAAAATTTCTGAAAAGAAAATTATCCTAGAAAATACAAAGTTTAATATCCGAGAAAAATTAGAATCAATAAAGAATAGCTTACAGATTCTATCTGTAAAAAATAATAATCAAATTGTACTCGAAATAAGTGACGATATTCCTAAACTTATAATCGGAGATAGTTTACGATTATCTCAAATCTTCATGAACCTTATCAATAATTCATTGAAATTTACAGAAAATGGAAAGATAATCGTTCGTGCTAATCTCCAAAAAAAGGAAGGTAATTTTTCCTTAATAAAATTTCAAGTAGAAGATAATGGTATCGGAATTTCTAAAGAAGATCATGAAAAGGTTTTCAAAGAATTTGTGCAGATAGAAAGAAGAGAAGATGATTACCAAGGCACGGGTTTAGGACTGCCTATTGTAAAAAAATTAGTAGAGCTTTTTGGTGGAGAGGTAACTTTAGAAAGTGAAGAGAAAGTTGGTACAATAGTTAGTTTTACAATAGAATTTGAAACTATTGATGAAAATTTAGTGGGTGAAAATATTCCATTATATAAAAAGCAACTTCCTGATCGAGAAATAAAGATACTATTGGTCGAAGACAATAAAATCAATCAAGTAGTAACCGAAAAGTTGTTAAACAATTTTAATTTTAAAACGGTAGTTGTTGAGGATGGTTATAAAGCAGTTGAAAAAGTCAAAGCTGAAAACTTTGATTTAATATTAATGGATATTAATATGCCTAAAATCAATGGTTTTGAAACAACTAAATTGATAAGAACTATGGGAGTTGAAACCCCAATTATAGCTTTAACCGCTTTTGACAAACAAGAAGTAGAAGATCAAGCTCTAGAATCAGGAATGAATGGTACAATTATAAAACCATTTGAAAAAGATGATTTGTATGATTTGATTTTAAAATTTGTTATGGAATAAAAAAACCCTTTAGAAATTCTAAAAGGTTTTTAAAAGTCAAATAAAAATAATTAAAAAAAATCTATTTCATTTTAAGTATTGAAAATACTGAACGTCTGTTTAACTGGTGTGCTTCTTCAGAACAGTCGGCACCATCTTTACAATCATTAACTAAATTATATTCACCAAAACCCTCATGCTTTTTAATTCTTGAAGGATTTATACCTCTAGATACTAAGTAAGTATATGTAGAATTTGCTCTTCGAATTCCTAGCGCTTCATTATATTTAAAACTACCACGGCTATCAGTATGAGAACCTATTTCAATTTCCATTGAGGTGTATGTTTTAAGTAACAAATCGGCAATTTTTTCTAATTCAACTTCAGCATCCTTTCTAATATTGTGTTTGTCAAAATCAAAATAAATATTTTCAATATTAATATCGGCCAATACATCCACATCTTGAACAGGATCTAATTCAAAATCAACTTCCACAAAAGTTTTTCCTTTTGAATTTCTCGTATCTGCAATTTTGGATGGCTCAGGTTGATATTTAGGATGCGAAGCTTCAACTGTATAAGTAGTTTCTCTATCAACATTAATGCTGTATTTTCCTTTGTCATCTGTTACCAAATCGGCAATTTGATTACCATCTTTGTCTTTAATGACAATTTTAGCATCTTTTATAGGTTGTTTGTTTATAGCGTCAGTTACAACTCCTTTAATTGAAAAGAGGGGAACTCTGTCAAATCCATAAATATCATCATCTCCCATTCCGCCTTCACGATTAGAAGCGATGAACCCAGTTTCTCCAGAATCGTTTAAGAAGAATGAAAAGTCATCCATCGGAGAGTTTACAGGGGATCCTAAGTTAATAATTTCTTGAATTTTTCCTTCCTCGTCAAGAACCGTTGCAAAAATATCTAGTTGCCCTAAACCTTGTAATCCATCAGATGAGAAGAAAAGATTTCCGTCATTATGCACAAATGGAAAAACCTCTTGACCTTCTGTATTGATTTTGTCACCTAAACTTTCAGGAGTCCCAAAAGAATCTCCATTTACAGCAACTTTATAGATATCCGATTTACCTTTTCCTCCTGGCATGTCAGAAGCAAAGTATAAGGTTTTTCCATCGGCGCTCAAACTAGGGTGTCCTACCGAATAGTTATTATTATTGAAAGGAAGTTCAACTACTTTTTCCCATTTTCCATTTTCATTTAAACTGGCTTTGTATAATTTTAAATTATTAATGCCTTCGCCATCTTTACCTTTTTTACCATCGGTATAATTATTTCGGGTAAAATACATAGTTTTTCCATCTTTTGATAAGGATATTTGTCCTTCGTGAAATTTGGTATTGATATCCCCTTCTACTTTTTTAGGTTCAGAAAGTTTTTCACCATCTTTTTTTAGGGTAAATAAATCTAAGAAGGGTTGTTGGTTCCAACTATAAACTCTTTTTATTCCTAATCCTTTATCTCTACTTGAGGCAAAAGTGATAACATTGTTTTTTTCTACGGCCCCAAAATCACTCAAAGCTGAATTAAAAGGAACTGTTTTAGAAAAAAACTGTTGCTTAATATTAAAGATATTGGTCAAGAAATTTTTATCTTCCATAATCTTTTGAATACGAGTATCTACTACGCCAGTTTCTTTGTATTTGTTTAGCCAAACCTCTGATTCATCATACTTTTTTAATGCTCTCAGAGCCAAAGCATAATTTAAATAATATTGAGAATCAATATTTGGTTGTTTTACAACATCGGCATAATACAATGATGCATTTTGCGGGTCGCGTAGCATTGAATAACAATCAGCCAATCGACGTTTTGCATAATCAGCATTGTAATTATTTGCTACCATTTCTTTGTAAACATCTATTGCTTTTACAAAGGAGAAGCTGTTATATAGCGCATCTGCTTTTTTCTGTTTTCCAAATTGAGCTGAAGCTGAAGGAATAACTCCAAAAAGAAGTACAGCTATAAGGATATGTATTACTTTTTTCATAATTCAGTCGTTTTTGGTTAGAAATAACGTGGTGATTTGTATTTAGATTTGTTGAACTTGAAATCGAACATCAGCATGATTTCATGTGAACCCGAGGTGTAAGGTTTCAAGTCTGATAATGGATAATCATAAGCATATCCAATTTGCAATTGGTCAGATATTTGAAAACTAACTAACGCACCAGCAGAATCTTCAAATCGATAAGAACCTCCAAGCCATAACTTTTCATTAAATAAGAATGACAATGTAGCATCGTACGAAGCAGGTGCTCCTTTTGTGATTTTTACTAAAGCTGTAGGTTTCATTTTTACGCTCCCACTTTTGTTGATGTCAAATACATAACCTGCGATTCCATAAAAATGAGATTGTTCAAGTGCTCTGTAAAAACCATTTTTGGTATAATCATTTTCAATCAATCTAGGAGACGAAACCCCCACATACCATCTTGGTTGATGCATATATATACCAGCTCCAATGTTTGGTGTCCAGCGATTGTATTTGTCAAGAAAATAAGGGTCATTTGCTACTTCAGGATCTGTTAGTAAAGATTCATCTAGAGTATAATAACTAAAACCACCTTTAACTCCAAAAGCTAATTTTGTTTTCTCAGAAAGATTAACAGTATACGCGAAATCAACATATGCATAATTATTTCTTTCATCTCCAAGTTTATCGTTAATGAATGAAAATCCAATTCCGATTCTTTCATTTCTCAAAGGAGTATGAATGGAGAGCGTTTGTGTTACAGGACCACCATCCATACCAACCCATTGACTACGATGTAATCCAACAATGGTTAGTGCTTCTCGGCTTCCTGCATATCCAGGGTTTACAGATATGGTATTGTACATATATTGAGTAAACTGAGGTGTTTGTTGAGCGTTTGCACAGAAAGCTACCACACCTATTACTAAGGTTAATATTTTACGTTTCATATGGTGATTAGTTTTTGGTTCCTAAATAAAAATAGCCATCCAAGATATCAAAACCGCTATTTACAATATTGACTACATAGTAGTAAGTGCCTGCAGGTAGGTTGCTACCAGAAATAGCTTGCTCAGCTTTTCCTCCCCAGTCATTTTTGTAGTCTTTATTTTGATAGATTAAAGCGCCCCATCTGTTGAATAATTTGATGTCATATCTAAATCCACATGTTTCATCAATACCACCAATTTTGAAAGTATCATTATATCCGTCATTTCCAGGAGTTACTACTTTTGAAATTTTCAAATCAGTTATACCACAAGGTAATACCACACAATCATCGTCAATTGTCATATAGACTTCAATAATTCTAGGGCAATTTCCATCATTTATGGTATATCGATATACATAGAAACCAGGATTAATGTTTCTAGGATCTAATATGCTTCCATTCAATCCACCTGTATTGTTTACATCTAACCAAGTTCCAGTTGTTTCGATACTATCATCTAAGAAGCTAAATAAATCAACTGGCGCTTCAGTATTACACACCGAGCCATACACATAAGAGAATGCTTCAATGCTAACATTTATAGTTTGCGTAATTGTAGTAGAATTTCCACATTCATCTGTTGCAATCCAAACTCTTATGATTACATAGCCATACTCATTTTGATCTTGTGTGGTTTCTGTATAAGTAACTGTAATTTCTGAAGAACAGTTATCTTGGAATTGGAGTTCTGGTTTTTCAGGAATTTCATTACATTTTACATTGATAACTTCACTTATTGGATTTGGCAAGAAAGGAGGTACAGTATCAATCACTTTAATAATTTGTTTGTGAGTATCACTATTCCCAGCACAGTCTGTCACTGTCCATGTTCTCTCCAAAGTATAATCAGAAGCACATTTTCCTTCATTTGAAATTTTGATTTCAGAGTATACTACTTGTACATTGTTATCACAATTATCGGTAGCGCTTAGTACTGCAGGAGCAGGAACGTTATCACATTGCACTGTTACATCTGCAGGCAGTGAACCAACAAATACAGGATTAGTAGTATCTTGAACAGTTACTACTTGAGTGTGTTGTGCATTGTTTCCAGCACAATCAGTTACCGACCAGTTTCTGGTGATAGTATAATTAGCAGAACATGCATCGTCTTGTCCAGCAAAAACTTCAGAGTATACTACTTGTACATTGTTATCACAATTATCGGTAGCGCTTAGTACTGCAGGAGCAGGAACGCTATCACATTGCACTGTTACATCTGCAGGAAGTGAACCAACAAGTACTGGATTAGTAGTATCTTGAACAGTCACTACTTGAGTGTGTTGTGCATTGTTTCCAGCACAATCAGTTACCGACCAGTTTCTGGTGATAGTATAATTAGCAGAACATGCATCGTCTTGTCCAGCAAAAACTTCAGAGTATACTACTTGTACATTGTTATCACAATTATCGGTAGCGCTTAGTACTGCAGGAGCAGGAACGCTATCACATTGCACTGTTACATCTGCAGGAAGTGAACCAACAAGTACTGGATTAGTACTATCTTGAACAGTCACTACTTGAGTGTGTTGGGTATTGTTTCCAGCACAATCAGTTACCGACCAGTTTCTGGTAATAGTATAATTAGCAGAACATGCATCGTCTTGTCCAGCAAAAACTTCTGAGTAAACTACTTGTACATTGTTATCACAATTATCGGTAGCGCTTAGTACTGCAGGAGCAGGAACGCTATCACATTGCACTGTTACATCTGCAGGCAGTGAACCAACAAATACAGGATTAGTAGTATCTTGAACAGTTACCACTTGAGTGTGTTGGGTGTTGTTTCCAGCACAATCAGTCACCGACCAGTTTCTGGTGATAGTATAATTAGCAGAACATGCATCGTCTTGTCCAGCAAAAACTTCTGAGTAAACTACTTGTACATTGTTATCACAATTATCGGTAGCGCTTAGTACTGCAGGAGCAGGAACGCTATCACATTGCACTGTTACATCTGCAGGAAGTGAACCAACAAGTACTGGATTAGTAGTATCTTGAACAGTTACCACTTGAGTGTGTTGGGTATTGTTTCCAGCACAATCAGTCACCGACCAGTTTCTGGTGATAGTATAATTAGCAGAACATGCATCGTCTTGTCCAGCAAAAACTTCTGAGTATACTACTTGTACATTGTTATCACAATTATCTGTAGCGCTTAGTACTGCAGGAGCAGGAACGTTATCACATTGCACTGTTACATCTGCAGGCAGTGAACCAACAAATACAGGATTAGTAGTATCTTGAACAGTTACCACTTGAGTGTGTTGGGTGTTGTTTCCAGCACAATCAGTTACCGACCAGTTTCTGGTAATAGTATAATTAGCAG
>JAZKHA010000003.1:0-305989 GCA_040385625.1 Bacteroidota bacterium | reverse complement strand
ACACAGGTAAATCTAAACTTATTGATACTGCAGGACGTATTGATAAATTCAAAAACAAATACGCTAAATTCAGCAAATAATAGCTGTTTTTATTTAGATACAAAAGCCTTTCCAATCGGAAAGGCTTTTTTTATTTTGGGTTTGTGGTTTTTGGGTCAAACTTTGTAACTTAGCGACTCAGAAACTTAGCGACTATAAAAATGAACTATATACTTTTTGACGGAACTGTTCGCAATGCCTTACTTCCTTTTACGTTTACCCGACCTGTTGCCGATATTCGTGTTGGAATTTTAACCATCCGCGAAAAATGGGAAAAGCATCTGGGTTATACTACCACTACTTTAACAGAAGAGTATTTGATGGAAAAATACCCAATGGTAGAAATGGAAGAAAACGTCATGATCAATGCTTCCTTTTTGCCAAATGATATTTTGGTTGAAATGGTTAAAAGTTTAGAAGCCAATCAAGCTATTTTTTGTAATGATGAGGTGATTGCTTTTTACAGCAAAGAAAATCAAGACGAAGTCGATTTTGATACCTATGATATTCTTGACTTTACAGAAGAGTGTATTCGAATCGAAAATACCTGGGATATTTTTGCTAAAAATGATATAGCGCTACGTGAAGATTTTGAATTGATTACAGAAGGAAGAAATTCGCAACCTATTCCTAAGTCGGTGAATGTGTTATCACCTGAAAATATTTTTATTGAAGAAGGAGCCAAGTTAGAATTTGTTACTTTAAATGCATCCACAGGTCCTGTTTACATCGGTAAAAATGCTGAAATTATGGAAGGATCTGTTATTCGTGGCCCTTTTGCGCTTTGTGAAAGCGGTCGTGTGAAATTAGCTTCTAAAGTGTATGGCGCAACTACTGTTGGACCGCATTCGGTAATTGGAGGGGAAGTGAATAACTCAGTTTTGTTCGGATATTCTAATAAAGGACATGACGGGTTTTTAGGAAATTCGGTATTAGGAGAATGGTGTAATATTGGTGCCGATAGTAATAATTCCAATCTGAAAAATAACTACGAAGAGGTAAAATTGTGGAGTTATGAAACGGAAGGTTTTGCCAAAACTGGATTGCAGTTTTGTGGTTTAATGATGGGGGATCATAGTAAATGCGGAATCAACACCATGTTCAATACTGGGACTGTAGTTGGAGTTTCGACTAATATTTTTGGTTCTGGCTTTCCTCGTAATTTTGTGCCAAGTTTTTCTTGGGGTGGTGCTTCAGGATTTACTACTTATATGACTTCAAAAGCTTTTCAAACCGCTAAAATTGTAATGGCGCGTCGTCAAGTCGATTTTACTGAAGAAGATGCTCAAATTTTGGAACATGTTTTTGAAGAAACAAAAAAATATAGAAAAGAGTAGTTATGTTAGGGATTTTATTATTGTATTTTGTTTGGAAACGTTTTGCAGATTTAGCGGAGCAATATAGAAAATCTAGAAAATCAAACGGTTGGTTTGGTATTTTAAGTTATTTTGGAGGGACTTTATTAGGTGGTATTATTGTAGGGCTATTTGACGCTGTCTTTGGGTTAAATGTTGACTATGATAATAATATGTTGATGAATCTTTTGGGAATACCATTCGGGATATTAGGTTGTGTTGTGTTATACTGGTTCCTTGAAAAAAAATGGGAAAAAGAAATTGTTGAAATTGATTCGATTGATGACATTGGAACTTCTATAAATGATTAACTCCTTTTGGTATAGAAAATTATAAATTGTTTTTTATCTTTGCAACCTCAATTTTTTGACAACGATTTCATCAATTGAGCTATTTTATGGAAAACAAAAAAAAAGTGGCCTTTTATACTTTAGGCTGTAAACTAAATTTCTCTGAAACTTCTACTATTGCTCGTAATTTTCAAAACGAAGGTTTTGACCGTGTTGATTTTGAAGAGGTTGCTGATATTTATGTCATCAATACTTGCTCGGTCACTGAAAATGCCGACAAACAATTCAAGCAAATTGTAAAAAAAGCCATGAAGCTGAACGATAAAGCATTCGTTGCAGCTGTGGGTTGTTATGCGCAATTAAAACCGGAAGAATTGGCTGCTGTTGATGGAGTTGATTTGGTTTTAGGGGCTACCGAAAAATTTAAAATCACCGATTATTTGAATGACTTGTCCAAAAATGATATGGGTGAAGTACATTCTTGCGAAATAGAAGAAGCTGATTTTTATGTCGGAAGTTATTCGTTTGGTGATAGAACCCGTGCTTTCTTGAAAGTGCAGGATGGTTGCGATTATAAATGTACCTATTGTACCATTCCGTTGGCTCGTGGAATCTCTCGTAGTGACACTATGAAAAATGTATTGCAGAATGCCGCTGAAATATCTGCCAAAGGAATTAAAGAAATTGTTTTGACAGGCGTAAATATTGGAGATTATGGTAAAGGTGAATTTGGTAACAAAAAACACGAGCATACCTTTTTAGACTTGGTGAAAGCTTTAGATGAAGTGGAAGGGATTGAGCGTTTGCGTATTTCTTCTATCGAACCGAATTTATTAAAAAACGAAACCATCGATTTTGTATCGCAAAGCCGTACTTTCGTTCCGCATTTCCATATTCCGTTGCAATCCGGTTCTAATGATGTTCTGAAGAAAATGAAGCGTCGTTATTTGCGTGAATTGTATTCGGACAGAGTAACTAAAATCCGCGAAGTTATGCCGCACGCTTGTATTGGTGTGGATGTGATTGTAGGATTTCCTGGAGAAACCGACGAACATTTCTTAGATACCTATAATTTCTTAAATACTTTAGATATTTCGTATTTACACGTGTTTACATATTCTGAAAGAGATAACACAGAAGCCGCTACTATGGAAGGTGTTGTTCCTAACAACGTGCGAGCCAAACGTAGTAAAATGCTACGTGGACTTTCAGTTAAAAAACGTCGTGCTTTTTATGAAAGCCAGATTGGAACCAATAGAACAGTTTTGTTTGAAGGTGAAAATAAAGAAGGGTATATTCACGGATTTACAGAAAATTACGTAAAAGTAAAAACACCTTGGAATCCAGAATTAGTCAATACTTTACATGAAATAAATTTGACAAAAATTGATGAAGATGGAAGTGTGAGGATGGAATTCTTAAATGTAATGGTATAATTTCAAGAACTAATATTTATAATGAAAGCGTATTTTGGTTATCCGGAATACGCTTTTTCCGTATTGCTCAATAAATTCAAATTTATTTCTCCCTGATTGTTCTAAGCTAATGATTGATGTGGCAGCTATTTCATAATACATTTTGTCGCCTTCCATCATAAATTTTCCTCCATTATTTCTATAAGCGGAACGTATTAAAGTAAATTCAGATAAGTTCCAAGTAGTTTGATTTGCATCAAAATCATCAACCTCAGTTGTTAAACCTTCCGTAATTTCAGTTTTACAGCCGTAATATTTTTCGATATTTTCGAAAAATTCAATGACTTTATGGTTAGTTTCTTCTGAACTCATGAAATAAAGATATGAGTTTTTTATAAAAAAATAAAACCGCCTCTTTTAAGAAACGGTTTGAATATACTTATATTCTAATTCCAGGCGGAAGTAGTTCTTTGTACACTGGATTTTTTTTGAAAAAAGCAGCTATTTTTGGTAAAATTGGAACGACCTTCAGCTTTCGTTCAATGGCGATAGCCATGATGTTTTTTAATAAATCAGAAATGAATTCTTCATCGTCAAAATTTTCAGGCGTGTTCAATCGGGTCAAAAATATTTTTTTCTCCTGAAAAGAATATTCCAACGTAATTAACTTATCACCAGCAAAAGTTTCAAATTGTCTTGAAAAAGTATTGTCTTTTATTTCCATGGTAGTATTTCGTGCAATGAATATTTCTGGTGAATGCCAAAAGCTATTCTTAAAAAATTGATAATTTTAGGTAAAGTTCAATTCATTCAAATTGGAAATACTTATTTTTATGCAAATTTCGTGAAAATTTATTGAATAAAAGTAATCTGACCCGATAATGTCAAAAATCCATGTTTATTTTATGCCAGGAATGGCGGCAAGTTCTTCTATCTTTGAACGAATTAAGTTGCCGGAAGAGTTTTTTGAAGTGCATTTACTAGAATGGTTTATGCCCGAAAAGAAGGAAACGTTGCAAGACTATGCCAAACGCATGGCTGAAAAAGTGAAACATAAGGAGGTTGTTTTGGTAGGAGTTTCTTTTGGTGGAATTTTAGTTCAGGAAATGGCACAGTTTGTGAATTCAAAGAAAGTGATCATTATTTCGAGTGTAAAAAGTAATAAAGAATTGCCACGCCGAATGAAAATAGCAAAAACGACTAAAGCTTATAAAATTTTACCTACGAGTTTACTACAAAATGTAGAAAGTTTAGTAAAGTATGCTTTTGGGGATGTTATTAAAAGTCGGTTAAAGTTGTATGAAACTTTTTTAAGTATGCGGGATAAGCAATATTTAGATTGGGCTATTGAACAAGTGGTTTGTTGGGAAAGAAATGAAATTGATGAAAATGTTATTCATATTCATGGTGATGCCGATGAGGTTTTTCCAGTTAAGAATATCAAGGAGTATATAAATGTAAAAGGAGGGACGCATATTATGATTTTAAACCGTTTTAGATGGTTTAATAGTAATTTACCTGAAATCATATTGAAATAAAAAGAATGAAGAAAATAAGGGTTGTATTATCGGTTTTGGTGGTGTCGTTGGTGTCAATAAGTGCAAGTCAGTTAATTGATTTTCCGGAGAAGCTTGATTTTGCTGGCGAAGAAGTGCCATTGCATATTTCAGATGTTCGTGAACGTATGGATAAGGAATTGGTTATCAATGAATATATGCATGGTTCGACAATTTTAATATTGAAGAGAGCTAATAAATTTTTTCCAATTATAGAGCCTATTTTGGCAAAAAACAACGTTCCGGACGATTTTAAATACCTAGCGGTTATTGAAAGTTCACTGACCAATGCTACTTCAAGCGCTGGAGCAAAAGGTTTTTGGCAGCTTATGCCACAAACGGCCAAAGAAAAAGGAATGGAAGTCAATGATTTAGTAGACGAACGTTATCATTTGGAAAAGTCGACTGAAGCAGCTTGTAATTACCTTTTAGCAGCCAAGCAAAAGTTTGGGTCTTGGACTGTTGCTGCAGCTTCCTATAATGGTGGGATGAATGGTTTGCAAAAGCAAATTGATTTTCAAGAAACTAATAGTTACTATGATTTGTTGTTGGTTGAAGAAACATCAAGGTATGTGTTTAGGATTCTGGCATTGAAAGAAATTATGAAAAATCCAGAAAAATATGGGTTTGTCCTTCCAAAGGAAGCGTTGTATAGTCCTATTGTGACTAAAAAAATTGAGGTAGACAGTTCAATAACTAACTTGGCTAAATTTGCCAAGAGTCAAGGGGTAAATTATAAAGAACTTAAGCTGCATAATCCTTGGTTAAGAGATAGAAAACTAGACAATCCTGAAAAGAAAAAGTATACTCTAGAAATTCCATTAAAATGAAAACGTTGAGTATGACTACAATTGTAATATTGATTATTATTGGATTATTGGCAGGAATGCTTAGTGGTTTGGTAGGAGTAGGTGGTGGAATTATTATGGTTCCTTTGTTGGTTTTGTTGTTAGGATTTACGCAACATCAAGCTCAGGGAACAAGTTTAGCTGTATTATTGGCACCAGTTACGGCTATTGCGGTATTTAATTACTATAAAGAAGGTTATATTAACTGGAAATATGCAGCCGTAATTGCTGTGTTCTTTGTAGTTGGGAGTTATTTTGGAAGTAAAATGGCGATAGGTTTAGATCAAAAAATGCTAAAAAAAATATTTAGCATTGTCTTAATTTTTATTGCCGGTAAAATGTTGCTAGAAAAATAACTAGTTCGTAGTTAATTGCTCGTCTTTAATATCTTTCTCAATTAATAGACTACCCAATCCTTCTCTAAAAGTATTGTAATTCATGGTGTAAGCTTGAACAAATGAACTTTTTTTGCTAGGTTGTGCACCACCTCTTTTTATACTTACGACTTTTAAGTTTTCATCTAGAAAATAAGAGGTAGGAAAACCAAGAGTATGTTTTAAATGAGCTACAATAGGAGCGTCGTTTTTATAAGATTCATGTGCATAACAAACCGTTATGTTGTGATTGAATTTATTGGAAATTTTTTTGATGTCTCGTTTTTTGTCCCAAAATAAAATTACAAAATGTACTTCTTTCGAATATTTTTGAGCTAATTTATTTAAGGCCTGAAACTCTCCTTTACTAGGGACACACCAAGAGGCATATGTTAATATGAAAATAGGCTTTTTATAATTGCTAAGTTTTATTTTCTTTTTTTCAAAGCTCTTTAGAGTGTAGTCTTCAAATTGTGTTCCAACAAGATAATTGGTAACTAAAGAGTCAAAAAGAATTTGCCCTTTTTCAATTTCATATTTTTCAAAAGCATTGTTGCTTTTGATATTGTATTTGTTTAGATGGATTTTTAACGCATTAGGGAAACTGCCTTCAATGTTGTCTTGCGAGAAACCTGAAGTGGTAATCAGTAATAGCGCTATAAATATGTAAAATTGTTTCATCTAATTTTTAATTCCACGCAAATGTATATTAAGCTAATTTAAAGGTAGTTATTTTTTCGATAAACACTACAAATTATCGACGAAATACATGTTTGCATAAAAAAAGCTGCACTTTTCGTACAGCTTTTTGCTTTATTTGTTTAATAAACAGGAAGTTAAATCTTTTTTAATTGATCTTTCATCATGGTGATTTGTTCCTTCAACATGTTGTTTTTGTCTAATTTTTTAGCTTCGTTTAGTAAATTTGTAGCTTCAATTTTTCTTCTACGACTCATGGCAATCCCAGCCAAATTTAATTTAGCTAATGCTAAATCCTGATCCATATTTAAACCTAAACTGATTGCTTTCTTGAAAAACTTCTCGGCTTGATTTAAATTCGTTTGTGAAACCATTAAGCCATTTAGATAATTATAGTATCCTTGTTGTTTTTGAATTAATGCCGTTTCTGGATTTTTAATTTTATCCAACCATTTTTTTGCTCCCGCAAAATCTTGAGTTCTTAATTTTAAGAAGGCTAATAAGATATATTCATTTCTAAAGTATAAGAAAATAGGAATTAGAGAAAGAATTATTAAAAAAATTCCGTTACCTATATTGCTCTCTGTAAATTGCCAAACCCCTGTAATTAGTATTAATCCAGCGATTATTAGTTTGATATTTCTGTGAAACATGTTGTAGTTTTTTTATTGAGTTGCAAATATAGTAAAACGAATTAAAATTATTTTTATAAAACCACTTGCAAGAAAAAAAAATCATTGTATATTTGCACTCGGTTTTTAAGGAGCCAAACAAGTTAGATATTTATACAAGATTTTAAAGATACCAAGTTATGAGTAAAAGAACGTTTCAACCATCGAAAAGAAAAAGAAGAAATAAGCACGGTTTTATGGACAGAATGGCTTCTGCGAATGGAAGAAAAGTGCTTGCTCGTCGTAGAGCTAAAGGAAGACATAAATTAACTGTTTCTTGCGAACCAAGACACAAAAAATAATGTTTGACTTTTTCTAAACATATTAAAGGCGTTACTATTCAGTATCGCCTTTTTTTTATAACTTTTCGCCAAATAATACAAACTACAACAACACACTACAATGCCAAAAGACAATTCAATTAAATCGGTTTTAATTATTGGATCAGGACCTATCGTAATTGGTCAAGCCTGCGAATTCGATTATGCAGGTTCACAATCAGCACGTTCACTTCGTGAAGAAGGAATCGAAGTTATTCTTATCAATTCCAATCCAGCAACTATCATGACAGACCCTACAATGGCGGATCATGTTTATTTGAAACCACTTACCACAAAATCAATCATAGAAATCCTAAAAGCACATCCGCAAATTGATGCTGTTTTGCCAACAATGGGAGGACAAACCGCTTTGAATTTATGTATTGAAGCAGATGAAAAAGGAATTTGGAATGATTTTAACGTTAGATTGATTGGTGTTGATATCAATGCGATTAATATTACCGAAGACAGAGAACAGTTTAAAAACTTATTAAATAAAATAGGGGTTCCTCAAGCGCCAGCCAAAACAGCTAATTCTTTTTTGAAAGGGAAAGAAATTGAGCAAGAGTTTGGTTTTCCGTTGGTAATTCGTCCATCGTTTACTTTAGGAGGAACTGGTGCCGCAATTATTTATAAAAAAGAAGATTTTGATGCGGCATTGACCTATGGTTTAGAAGCATCTCCAATTCACGAAGTGTTGATTGACAAGGCTTTAATGGGTTGGAAAGAATACGAATTAGAATTATTACGCGATAGTAACGACAATGTAGTTATCATTTGTACCATCGAAAATATGGACCCAATGGGAATTCATACTGGAGATTCGATTACTGTAGCGCCAGCAATGACGCTTTCGGACACGACGTTCCAAAAAATGCGTGATATGGCCATCTTGATGATGCGTTCTATCGGAAATTTCGCAGGTGGTTGTAATGTACAATTCGCAGTTTCACCAGATGAAAAAGAAGATATTGTGGCGATTGAAATCAATCCTCGTGTGTCTCGTTCTTCTGCATTGGCTTCAAAAGCTACGGGTTATCCAATTGCAAAAATCGCTTCGAAATTAGCGTTAGGATATAACTTAGATGAATTGCAAAATCAAATTACAAAATCAACTTCAGCTTTATTTGAGCCGACGTTAGATTATGTAATCGTAAAAATACCACGTTGGAATTTCGACAAATTTGAAGGTTCGGATAGAACGTTAGGGTTGCAAATGAAATCAGTTGGTGAAGTGATGGGAATTGGACGTTCGTTCCAAGAAGCATTACATAAAGCTACTCAATCTTTGGAAATTAAGAGAAATGGGTTAGGAGCTGACGGAAAAGGCTATAAAAACTACGAACAAATCATAGAGAAACTAACGTTTGCAAGTTGGGACCGAGTTTTTGTTATTTATGATGCAATTGCGATGGGAATTCCATTGAGCAGAATTCATGAAATCACAAAAATTGACATGTGGTTCTTAAAACAATACGAAGAATTATTCCACTTAGAGAAAGAAATTTCGAAATATAAAGTAGATTCTTTACCAAAAGAATTATTACTTGAAGCCAAACAAAAAGGATACGGTGACCGTCAAATTGCTCACATGATGGGTTGTTTAGAAAGTCAAGTGCACAAACTACGCGATGAGATGAACATTCAGCGTGTGTACAAATTGGTAGATACTTGTGCGGCCGAATTTAAAGCGCAAACGCCATATTACTATTCTACTTTTGAAGCTGAAATTGAAAAAGCGGATGGAACTCGATATGTGCATAACGAAAGTATTGTAACTGATAAGAAAAAAGTAATCGTTTTAGGTTCTGGACCAAACAGAATTGGACAAGGAATTGAGTTTGATTACTCTTGTGTGCATGGTGTTTTAGCTGCCAAAGAGTGTGGTTACGAAACCATCATGATTAACTGTAATCCAGAAACGGTTTCAACTGATTTCGATACAGCGGATAAATTATATTTCGAACCCGTTTTCTGGGAGCATATTTATGATATCATCCAACATGAAAAACCGGAAGGTGTAATTGTGCAGTTAGGCGGACAAACAGCTTTGAAATTAGCGGAAAAATTATCGAAATACGGAATTAAAATATTAGGAACTTCTTTTGATGCGTTAGATTTAGCGGAAGACAGAGGTCGTTTCTCTGAATTATTAACGGAATTAAAGATTCCTTTCCCAAAATTCGGAATTGCCGAAAGTGCTGATGATGCTTCCAAACTAGCGGATACTTTAGATTTTCCATTATTGGTTCGCCCTTCTTATGTTTTGGGTGGACAAGGAATGAAAATCGTAATCAACAAGCAAGAATTAGAAGAACATGTAATCGATTTGTTAAAATCAATTCCTGGAAATAAATTATTATTGGATCATTACTTAGATGGTGCAATTGAAGCGGAAGCTGATGCAATTTGCGATGCTGATGGAAATGTCTATATCATCGGAATCATGGAGCACATTGAGCCTTGTGGTGTGCATTCAGGAGATTCAAATGCAACACTGCCTCCATTTAACTTAGGTGAATTTGTGATGCAACAAATAAAAGACCACACTCAAAAAATTGCAGTAGCACTTAAAACAGTTGGTTTAATCAATATTCAGTTTGCAATAAAAGACGATACCGTTTATATTATTGAAGCCAATCCAAGAGCTTCTAGAACAGTACCTTTCATTGCGAAAGCCTATGGAGAACCGTATGTGAATTACGCGACTAAAGTAATGTTGGGCGAAAATAAAGTAACCGATTTTACTTTCAATCCTAAACTGAATGGGTATGCGATCAAGCAGCCAGTCTTCTCTTTTAGTAAGTTCCCGAATGTTAATAAAGCCTTAGGACCTGAAATGAAATCGACCGGTGAAAGCATTTTGTTTATTGACGATTTGAAAGACGATCAGTTTTACGATTTATATGCAAGAAGAAAAATGTATTTAACAAAATAAAAAAAATCCCGAGTTATCGGGATTTTTTTATGCTTTTAGGATTGTTAAATTATTGACCAATAGGTTTTCCTGTAGTATTTGAATTACCAGAAGAATCTGCAGTAGCTACTTTTACATTTTGAGCACAGCAATCTAATTTAGATGATACAAAACCAGTAATTTTATAGGAACCCATAGAATGTACGTGGTTTTCAAATTTTTCAAAATTTAGGTTGTTTTTAGAATCAACTTCGTCAACTTTTGCTTTTAATTGTCCAAAACTGTAATCTAACACTTTGTAATTTGCTACTGTTGCTTTTTTTTGCTTCTCTAGTTCAGCTTTCAATTGATTTATTTCATTTTGAAGTTGAGTTACTAATTCTGTTAGATCCGGTTTTTTTTCTTCTGTTTTTTGAACTTTTATATCTGTGCTTTTCACAGCTCTTATTTGTTGTCTCTCTTGAGCAGAAACAGCCAAACAATTTAAAATAATAAAGCTCGATAGAATAAATAATTTCTTCATGTTTTTTTATGCTTTTGCATTGTTAAATTATTGAGCAATAGGTTTTCCTGTATTATTTGATCCACCAGAAGAACCTACAGTAGCTACAGTTACGTTATC
The DNA here is from genome assembly GCA_040385625.1 of Bacteroidota bacterium. Classification (GTDB taxonomy): domain Bacteria; phylum Bacteroidota; class Bacteroidia; order Flavobacteriales; family Flavobacteriaceae; genus Flavobacterium. The sequence continues at coordinate 294,883 of JAZKHA010000003.1, read as the reverse complement.
AGCACAGCAATCTAATTTAGTTGATACTAAACCATTAATTTTATAGGAACCCATATAATGTACGTGGTTTTCAAATTTTGAAAAATTTAGGTTAATTTTAGAATCAACTTCGTCAATTTTTGCTTTTAATTGTGCAAAAATGTAATCATAATTTTTGTTAATTTTAGAATCAACTTCGTTAGTTTTAGAATCAACTTCATCAATTTTTGCTTTATGTTGTCCTAAAGCAAAATCTAACACTTTGTAATTTGCTACTGTTACTTTTTTTTGCTTTTCTTGTTCAGCTTTCAATTGATTTATTTCATTTTGAAGTTGAGTTACTAATTCTGCTAGATTCTGTAATTTTTCTTCTGTTTTTTGAACTTTTATATCTTTTATATCTGTGCTTTTCACAGTTCTTAATGGTTGTCTCTCTTGAGCAGAAACAGCCAAACAATTTAAAATAATAAAGCTCGATAGAATAAATAATTTCTTCATGTTTTTTTTTTAGGCCGTGAAAATAATAATTTATTGATTTAACTTATATATTAAGATTGTTTTTTAGACATAATACCATATTAATCGATTAAATGATGATTTGTACTCTCAAAGAAAAATGTACTTGACAAAATAAGTTCAAATTAGATCAAATAAAAAACCCAAGATTTTGTCTTGGGTTTTTTATTTATGAATGTTTTTATTTCTATTTTCTTTGAAATGGTTTGGGTAAACTGGCTTCTTCTGTTTTACTTGAAGGTGCAATTAAAGTATTCAATTCTTCAATTTCGGCATCGGTTAAATCGCGGTATCTGCCCAGAGGAACATCTAAAGAAATATTAATTATTCTGGTACGTTTAAGTGCAGTAACTTCGTAGCCTAAATATTCACACATACGTCGGATTTGACGATTTAAACCTTGTGTTAATACAATTCGGAAAATGTATTTACTGACTTGTTCTACTTTACATTTTCGGGTAACCGTATCTAAAATAGGAACACCATTTCCCATTCGCTCAATAAATCGGTCGGTAATAGGTTTGTCAACGGTTACAATGTATTCTTTTTCGTGATTGTTTCGAGCACGAAGAATCTTGTTTACGATATCGCCATCATCGGTCATGAAAATCAAACCTTCACTGGCTTTATCTAATCGACCAATAGGAAAAATACGTTTCGGATAATTGATATAATCAACAATATTGTCACGAACCGATTGGTTGGTGGTGCATTCAATTCCTGTGGGTTTGTTGAAAGCCAAATAAACAGGTTTGGAAGTCTTCTCACGGATTAATTTACCATCCACACGTATTTCATCATCCAACGATACTTTCGTTCCTAATTCAGGGACAACGCCGTTTATGGTAATGCGTCCTTCTTCCAATAATCTATCGGCTTCTCGACGGGAGCAATAACCAGTTTCAGATAAAAATTTATTAATTCGTGTTTTATTCTCTTCCATGGGGCAAAGATAAGAATTCAGTCGGCAGTTTATAGCAGTTGGCGTTTAGTTTTTATTTAACTAAGCTTTGTCAAATAAAAACGAATAGACTTGATTGTATAAATGATCATCATGCATACTGTGTCCGAGTCCTTTGGTTTCTAAAAATTGAGCTGTTTCCCAAACTTCTGCAATTTTTTTTGCCTCGTTGATAGAAACTACTTCGTCATCAATATCGTGTGCAATTAAACCCGACACTTTTAGTGTTGATGCAAATTTTCGCCCAGAAAAATCTTCAATTTTTTGTTTGTAATCTTGGATGTATTTGTTTTCTAAATCTCTAGCAATACTTATGTTTAAACTCAATAAGTTGATGTAATTATTGAGTAGAATTTTAAAATCGCTAGGAGCTCCCAAAATGACCATTTTTTTAATTCCGTCGTTCGGGTAAATATGTTGGTAATACAAACAGGTTTTTCCGCCAATAGAATGTCCAATTAGGTATTGAGGATTGTATTTTTCGACCACTTGATGCATAAATTTTGCGTATTGTGGAATGCTAAATTCTTTTCCGCTAGACAATCCGTGAGCAGGAGCATCTATGGCAATTATGGTGCTTCCTGATTTTTTGAGGTAAGGTAAAATATTCTCCCATCGGGAAGCATTACTTTCCCATCCGTGAACCAATAGAATTTTATTTTCATTTCCTTCCCAAACATACACTTGCGAATGATGTTCGTTGTCAAAAAAAGTTTCAGTGGTGGTGTTTTGTAATATTTTGGGAAGCTTTTCTTTAGATAATTTTCCTTCACGAGGTTCACTAAAAAACTGATAGGCTAATAGCGTAGCTCTTTTTGGAAACAAGAAACTCAGCAGGTTTATATACAAACCAACTGACTTCGTAAAAAGGAAAAATATAATTTTATTCATAAAAAAAATCCCGATGTTAATCGGGATTTAAATTACTTATATTTTTGCAAATAATTGCTCCATTTTTTCTTTTTCTTCATCAGCTAAAGCTGTGTCAACTAAAATTCTTCCACTGTGTTCATCTGTGATGATCTTCTTACGAGAAGCAATTTCCATTTGCGTTTGTGGTGGAATGGTAAAGAATGAACCTGCCGATGCTCCACGCTCGATAGATACAACTGCTAAACCGTTACGAACGCTTCCACGAATACGTTTGTAAGCTGCTAATAAACGGTCTTCGATTTGTCCTTGGTATTCTTCTGATTTTTGAGATAAGAAGGTTTCTTCTTTTTCAGTTTCAGACATGATAGCGTCTAATTCTGATTTTTTGTGTTTTAAGTGAGAAGATTTTGCTTCTAATTTTTCTTTAGACTCAGAAATCACTTCTTTTTTGTGCTCAATAGAAGCTTTCATTTCTTTAATGTGCTTCTCTGCCAATTGAATTTCTAACTCTTGGAATTCAACTTCTTTTGTTAAAGAGTTAAATTCACGGTTGTTACGAACTTCTTTTTGTTGAGTTGTATATTTTTTAATTGCTTCTTTGTGCTCCTCAATAGCTGATTTTTTCACTTTGATTTGCTCTTCAATGCTGTCTAAATCGGTTTTTAATTTTTCTAAGCGAGTGCTTAGTCCAGCTACTTCATCTTCTAAATCTTCCACTTCTAAAGGCAATTCACCTCTTACGTTTCTTATTTCGTCGATTCTAGAATCTATTAATTGTAAATCATACAACGCTCTTAACTTTTCTTCAACGTTCAATTCTTTTGTTGCCATATTCTTATAAGTACTTAACTGGATTTGTATTTATTTGTGATAAATCGACTGCAAAATTAGGAATTTTTTTCGTAAGATAATCAACTATATAATTTTTTGTGTACCGTTCGCTCTCAAAATGTCCGATATCTGCTAAAAGTATGCTGTTTTCGGCTTCGTAAAAGTTGTGGTATTTCAAATCGGCGGTTAAATAAGCGTCAGCTCCAGCCTGAATGGCATTTTTAATGGCGTAACTACCGGAACCTCCTAAAACGGCTACTTTTTTTATCTTTTTCCCTGTGAAATCGCTATGTCTAATGCCTCCACAATCCATTTTTTCTTTTACAAATTGTAGAAAATCTAACTCGTTCTGTTCTTTTGGAAGTTCTCCAATCATTCCTAAACCAATATTCTGATGGGTATTCTGCAAATCATATACTTCATAAGCCACTTCTTCATAAACATGATTGGAAAATAAGGCTTTCAAAATTTTACTTTGCGAATGCTTTTCAAAAACCACTTCAATTTTAATTTCTTCGGCTTCTACAAATTCGAATCGTTCTCCAATTTCTGGATTACTATTTTCATTGCCCATGTAGGTGCCAATTCCCTTCGAATTGAAACTGCAATCTTCATAATTACCAATTTTTCCCGCACCAGCATCAAACATGGCATTGCGTAATTTTTCAACATTTTCGGGAATGGTATACGTGACTAGTTTTTGAATAAAGTTTTGTTTCGGAACTAATACTTTGGTGTTAATCAATCCCAAAGCATCACAAAATATTTTATTGACTCCATTTTGATGATTGTCTAAAGCAGTATGCACGGCATAAATGGCGATATCATTTTTAATGGCTTTTAGTATCGAGCGTTCTACATAGTTTTTACCCGTTATTTTTTTAATTCCAGAAAATAAAATAGGATGAAAGCAAACCACTAAATTGTGTTTCTTTTCAATTGCTTCGTCAATCACGCTTTCCAAAGCATCATGACAAACTAAAACTCCAGTGGCTTCCGAATTTGAATCGCCAACTAATAATCCTACATTGTCAAAGTCTTCAGCATAGGCTAAGGGAGCCATTTCTTCGAGTATCGATAGTATTTCTTTGATTTTCATTTGGGCTAATATTTTCATTCAAAGATAAAATATTATACTTTCGTACTATGGATATTTTAAGAAAAATACTTTTCCCTTTTTCCTTTTTATATGGTTGGATAACTTCATTTAGAAATTTTCTTTTTGATAAAGGAATTCTGAAATCATATCGCTTTGATTTGCCTGTTATTGCAGTGGGTAATTTGAGTGTTGGCGGAACTGGAAAAACACCACAAATTGAATATTTAATTCGGTTGTTATCGGATACCTATAAAATTGCAACGCTAAGTCGTGGCTATAAACGAAAATCGGAAGGCTTTATATTGGCAGATGTCACTTCAAACGCTGAAATATTGGGTGATGAACCTTTTCAGTTTTATCAAAAATTTCCAACAATTCAAGTCGCAGTCGATGCCAATCGCAAGAATGGAATAGAACAGTTACTTTCTCAAAAGCAAAAACCTGAAGTAATCTTGTTAGATGATGCGTTTCAACACCGAAAGGTAAAAGCTGGGTTTTATATTATGCTGACTTCTTATGATGAATTATTTTATAACGATTTCATTTTGCCGACAGGAAATTTGCGTGAAAGTAGAACTGGAGTCAATCGAGCGGATATGATAATTGTTACCAAATGTCCAAGCGATATTTCGGAAAGTAGACAAGAGGAAATAAAGAAAAAAATGAGTCCTTATTTAAAGGAGTCAAAAGCGATATTCTTTAGTTATATCAATTATGACAATTGTTTTTATAGCGAAAATGGAAAAATATTGGTTGAAGAATTGGCAGCTGTTGATAAATTAGTAGTGGCTGGCATTGCAAAACCCGAACCTTTTTTTGCATATTTGCAGGCTGACAAAAAATCAACGATGGTTTTTCCTGATCATCATGATTTTTCTGAAAATGATATTAAATCGATTTTAGAAACAGTAAACGGGAGAAAAATAATTACAACCGAAAAAGATTTTGTGCGTTTAAAAGGGAAATTGCCTTCAGAGCAATTGTATTATTTGCCTATAAAATCATCGTTTGTGAATGATAGTAATGAATTTGATAAAAAGATTTTAGCGTATGTGGGAGCAAGTACAAGAAACGGTTGATTACATTGTAAATAAAACAAATTTTAGTCCAGAATACGGAGTGATTTTGGGTTCGGGTTTAGGCGGATTTACCAATGATTTAGAAATAGAATATATTTTACCGTACAGCGAAATTCCGAATTTTCCGGTCTCTACTGTCGAAGGACATAAAGGGGCATTGGTTTTTGGAAATATTAAAGGAAAAAAAGTGGTAGCGATGCAAGGTCGTTTTCATTTTTATGAAGGTTACGACATGAAGCAGGTGACTTTTCCGGTTCGTGTGATGAAGCACTTAGGTGTAGAGAAATTAATCGTTTCGAATGCATCTGGAGGCGTAAATCCAAATTATAAGGTAGGTTCTATCGTAATTATAAAGGATCATATTAACATGATGCCGGAGCACCCATTGCGTGGTAAAAATGAATTGAAGTTTGGTCCACGTTTCGTTAATATGAGTGAGCCGTATAGTAGAAAAATGATGGCTAAAGCCAAAGAAATTGCTTCCGATTTAAATATTGCCGTTCAAGATGGAGTTTATTTGGGATTACAAGGTCCTACTTTTGAAACATTATCAGAATACAGAATGGTAAAACTTTTAGGAGCTGATTGTGTTGGAATGTCAACGGTTCCGGAAGTGATTGTTGCCCGTCACATGGAATTAGAGACTTTCGGGATTTCAGTTATAACTGATATGGGTAATGAAGAAAGTATTGATAGCATTACACATGAAGAAGTATTAGAAGCCGCTAAAGAAGCAGAACCTCACGTTCGTCAATTAATAAAAGAATTGATTACGCAATATTAGTCTCAGCCATTAATAAGTTAGTCTCGATAATTTTGTAAAAATTATCGGGATTAAATGGCTTAGTAATGACATCTGTCATTCCAAAGGACATCAACATTTCTCTATTTTCATTTAATGAAATTGCCGTTAACGCAATAATTGGTGTGACAGAATCAAATTTGCGTATTTCTTCAGTTGCAATAGTTCCGTTTATACCCGGTAGGTGTACATCCATTAAAACCATATCATATTTACGGTTTTTCATTGCTTCAATCGCATCTTCACCTGTCTCACAAATTTCGCAAACCATTTGTTTTTTCTCTAGGATTTTTTTGGTAATCATTTGATTGATTTTGTTGTCTTCAACCAAGAGAATTTTTTTCTTGATAAATACTTTTTCATTGATTAAAGTATTCTCATTAAATGGAATAATGGCTTCTCCAATAGGGAATTCAATTTCAAATGAAAATCGAGAGCCTTCATTTACTTTACTTTTTAAAGTAATTTGACTACCCATAAGATTTATCAATCTTTTAACAATGGTAAGTCCTAAGCCGGTGCCACCATATTTTCTGTTAATTTCAACAGATCCTTGAGAAAAACTTTCAAAAATTTCTTCTTGTTTGTTTTCAGGAATACCAATTCCGGTATCATTAATTTCAAAGAAAATGATGCAATCTTTTTTGTTTTTCTTTTTTAATTGCGAAACCACGTTCACGCTACCGTTTTTGGTAAATTTCAGTGCATTATTAATCAGATTAATAAAGATTTGTGACAATTTGGTAGGATCGCCAATTAATACCTCAGGGATTTGAGGGTCAATTGTTAGTGAGAATTCATTATTGTTTTGGCTAGCTTGCTCTTTTAATGAATTTTGAATGTTGTGAAGTAATTCTCGAATGTTAAAGTTGATTTTTTCTACTTCAATATTATCTGATTCAATTCGGTTGATTTCCAAAATTTCATTGATATACGTCAATAAATAATTTCCGGAAAATTTCAGTGACTTCAAGTATTCAATTTGGCTGGCTTTAGGTTTGTCTTCCAGTAATATGTGCGAAATACCGTTAATCGCATTTAGTGGGGTTCTTAATTCGTGACTTACGGTTGAAAGGAATTCGGCACGTGCTTTAGAAGCTTTTTCGATGCGCTCTTTGGCTTCTTCAAGTTCTGTGTTCTTCTCTTTTAATAGTTCATTCGACTTGTTTCGAATAATATTATTCTTATAAAGAGATAAACTTAATAGGGATAAAATGGTTATTAAAGCAATACTCAGGATGTTGATGAGTTTAGAAAACTTACCTGCCTTTTCTTGTTCTTTTTTGTCTTTTTCCATCTTATCCATAGATCGCATAAGATCGTTGACATTAACCTGTTGTGAGATTAGGTCTTGCTTTTTAGCAGAATTTAAGGTGCCTAGGGAATCATTTAGTTTTAAGTGAATTTTCAGAAAAGCCAATGAATTGTTTGTCAAAGCCATTTGATCATACACTTCACTTAGCTTTTTGGTAACTTTAATTTGCATCTCAATATTTTTATCCTGCTTACTCAAATTGTAAGCATTGTTCAGATAATTAACCGCCAGATTGCTAATCTTTTCATTCGCTTTTAAAACACCTAATTGATAATAGGCTTCATATTGAATTTTATTAGACTGTTCAGAAACTGTAGAATTGATGATATCGAGAAGTATTTTTTCAGCTACTTTAAATTTATCTTTGTCTATATAAAGCATTGCTTTTTGTAGATTAACCATGTTTTTAGCTCTAGATAAATCGATGTTGTCGTAAACTGAATTCGCTTTGTTGAAGTAGGATTCGGCTCTATCAAAGTTATCTTTTTGCATATAGCACATTCCCAAGTTGTAATAGGATAGGGCTAGTTTGGAATTGGGTTCCAGTGTGTTGTAAACCGAAATAGCGCGTATGAATTTTTCTATAGCGATATCATGTTTTTTTAAATCCGTATAAACTAAGCCTAAGGTGTAATAACCATTAGCTAATGAGGAGTTGTTAGATGTTTTTTTTGCGAAAAGAATAGATTTGTTTGCGTTCTCTAAAGCCTTGTCGTAAATCTTTAAATCTTTGTAATAAATAGCAGATTCAGAGTAAATAAAAGAACTGTCAATAACAGTTGTACCAACTTCAAAAAACGGAGTGGTAGCAAAAGAGTTTATATAAAAAAGCAGTAAAAAGAATAGTTTTTTATACATGTGTTACACAAAAAATTTAATAAATATAACTATTTTTTGACAATATGTGTAATTAGATCGATGATTCTCGAAGAATAGCCAATTTCGTTATCGTACCAACCAACTACTTTTACCATTTTATCGATAACAGAAGTCAATTGAGAATCAAACAAACAGGAGTTTTGATTTCCAATAATATCGACCGAAACAATTGGGTCTTCAGTATAAGCTAAAATCCCTTTCAAATTGGTTTCTGCCGCTTTTTTAAAGGCTAAATTGATTTCTTCAATGGTTACTTCACGTTTTACATTAAATGTAATGTCGGTTAAAGAACCATCTGGAACTGGGACACGAATACCACATCCTCCCATTTTACCTTCAAGATTAGGGAAAATTTTAGTCAATGCTTTGGCAGCTCCAGTTGTTGTTGGTACAATAGATTGAGAGGCACCTCGGGCACGACGTAAATCTTTGTGTGGTTGATCGTGTAAACTTTGGTCGGTAGTGTAGGAGTGAACAGTTGTTATGTAAGCTTGTTCGATGCCACAAAGATCCTGAATGACCTTAATCATGGGGGCAGCGTTGTTGGTGGTACAGCTCGCATTGGATACAATTATTTCGGAGCCATCTAAGATAGATTCATTAACACCAAGTACTACAGTTTTTATAGTTTCTACTTCAGCTGGTGCAGAAAGAATTACTTTTTTAGCTCCAGATAAAATGTGTTGATGAATTTCTTCGTAGGTTTTGTGTTTTCCTGTGCTTTCTACCACAAAATCAATGTCCAAGGATTTCCAGTTGAGGTTTTTGATTTCTTTTTCGTGAAAAAAAGAATAAGACTTTTCATTTACTAAAATAGCTTCTTCATTGAAAGAGATATTTTTTTGTAAAATGCCATGAATGCTGTCGTATTTCAACAGATGTGCCATTGTTTTATTGTCGGCAATGTCATTTATGGCGACAATTTCAATAGTAGGGTGATCTAGCAGTAATCGAAAAAAATTTCTTCCAATTCTTCCAAAACCATTTATAGCAATTCTTGTTTTTTTCAAAGTCAATATCAATTACAATTTCAAAAATATGAAATCTAAAGTCTGAAATCTAATTTTATAGGATATGCTTTTGAGCATGATATGAAGAACGTACTAAAGCACCACTTTCTACATGTCGAAAACCTAATTCTTTTCCTATTTGCTCGTATTTGGCAAATTGCTCCGGTGTTATGTATTCTTTAACCGGTAAATGTTTTTTACTAGGTTGTAAGTACTGACCAATAGTCACAATATCTACATTGGCTTCGCGTAAATCTTTCATGGTTTGAATCACTTCCTCTTCCATTTCACCTAATCCTAGCATGATACCTGATTTGGTTCTGCGAATTCCACTGTCTTTCAAATATTTTAAAACCGCTAAACTACGGTCATATTTTGCTTGAATACGTACTTCACGTGTTAAACGACGAACGGTTTCCATATTATGGGAAACAACTTCTGGGTTGGCTTCCACAATACGATCAATAATTCTTTCTACGCCTTGAAAATCTGGAATTAACGTTTCTAAAGTCGTTTCTGGATTCATTCTTCGAATGGCTTTGACTGTTTCCAACCAAATGATGGAGCCCATGTCTTTTAAATCATCACGATCTACACTGGTAATTACCGCATGTTTGATCTTCATGATTTTTATAGAACGCGCTACTTTTTCAGGCTCGTCCCATTCTACATCTTCAGGTCTTCCTGTTTTTACGCCACAAAAACCACATGAACGAGTACAAACATTACCTAGAATCATAAAAGTAGCGGTGCCTTCGCCCCAGCATTCACCCATATTAGGGCAACTACCAGAGGTGCAAATGGTGTTTAGTTTGTATTTATCAACTAATCCGCGTAATTCGGTGTATTTTTCGCCTATTGGTAACTTTACTTTTAACCATTTTGGTTTTCCAACAGGGAGTATGTTTGATTGTGTTGCCGTTTCCATAAAATCGCTTTTGCCATGCAAAGATAAGGAATGTAGTTTATTCGTGGATTTGTTTATTTGTTATATTTATTACAAAAAGAAAGCCATTCAAATTTATTAGAAATGAATGGCTTTCGGGTTTTGGTGTTTAAACCTTAATTGGTTTTCACTACGATTGGTAATGAGTATTGTGTTCTTACAGGCTCTCCTTTGTAGATTCCTGGTTCCCATTTGGTTTTGATTGATTTTAAAACTCGAATTGCTTCTTTGTCTAAACCGAAACCAGGACTTCTTGGTACTGATATGTTTGATAAACTTCCGTCTTTTTCTACTACGAAGAAAACAATCACTTTCAAAGTTTTTTCTTCTTCCATTTCTGGAGCTACAAATTTATTTCCTACAATTCTTAGGAAAGCTTCTATTCCACCAGGGAAAGCTGGATTTTTTTCTACCATTGAAGTATTTACAATAGTTTCGCCATTTCCTGTTTTCGGAGTTTCTTTAACTGGTTCAATAGTTGTTCCTTCAGTACTTCCTAATACATTTCCGTTAGTAGCTAATGGATTTTCAGAAGTGTTTTTAACTAAATCTTTATTTTCAGTTAATGTTGTTTCTGGAGCTGTTTTTACTTCAACTATTTTTGGTTTAACTAAATTCTCAGTTTTAGGAGCAATAACGTCTGCTTTTTTGATTTGCTTTTCAATTTTTTTCTGTTCTTCTTTTTCAAGCAGGTGAATTTGAGTAACTTTTATTCCTTTATCTATAACGGTTGGTTTTACTTCAACGGGTTTATCGGTAAAAGAACTTAAAATCACAGGAATTAAAGCTAATCCTGTTAGTAATGCCATGGCGCTAAAAAAGGCTTTTACAGTAGTTTTTCCTTCTTCTTGACGCAGTTGATACGCTCCGTACTCTTTGTTTCTTCCTTCAAAAACGAGTTCTAACCACTCATTTTTGTTAATGTTTAATTTTGACATAATAATTTTGGTTTATAATTAATAATCTTTTATTGGTATGATTATTAACATGAAAAAACTGTGCCAAATTTTTGTTAAAAACAAAAATTATGTAAAATATTTCTTAAAATATTGTTTATTCTGTAAAATCCAAATCTCGATTGTGTGTTTCTGAAATGGTAAGCGTTGCGTAAATTCCTAATACAAAAGCAATTAGTCCGATAATTGTTGCGGAAGTGATTATGGATTGAGTCTTTTTGAAAAAATCAAATCCCAATAACATTAAAGGTAAAAGTCCACGAACCATATTCGGAATTGTAGTGGTGGCTGTGCTTCTAATATTAGTTCCGAATTGTTCGGAAGCAACGGTGACAAACATTGCCCAATAACCTGTTCCTAAACCTAACCATGCGCAATAAAAATAATACATGTTTTCGGTCATTTTTCCGCTATAGAGCATTAGTAGAATACCAACAATGGTAAATAACATCATGTATAAAATGGCTTTTTTGCGAGAGTGTAAAGCATGTGAAATAAATCCGCTGGCAAAATCTCCAACGGAGATTCCAACATAAGCCCACATGATGGCTTTACCTGGTACGATAGATGAAATACCTAATTCGGGAGCAAATTGATTGGCCATTACGGCTAAAATTCCGATGCAAAACCAAGTTGGTAAACCAATAAATATACATTTTATGTAGCGAACAAATCGGTTCCAATTGGTGAAAAATGAAAAGAAGTTTCCTTTTGAAATGGTTTCGGTGTGCGCAATGTCTTTGTAAATGCCAGATTCCACTACGCCTACACGCAAGAACAAAAGTAATAAACCTAATACGCCACCAATAAAATAGGCGGTTGTCCAATTTCCTGATAATTCAACTGTTAAGTTGGCTACAACTGCACCGAATAGTCCAAAACCTGCTACAATGGAAGTGCCAATAGCGCGTAGTTGTTTGGGTAATGATTCGGAAACTAATGTAATCCCAGCGCCTAATTCACCGGCCAATCCAATTCCTGCTATAAATCGCAATATGGCATACGTCATGGTTTTGTCTTGAAAAGGGAATTGTGGTAGAAATCCACAAGCGATATTGGCTAACGAATAGACAATAATAGAACCAAAAAGTACAGAAAGTCTCCCTTTCTTATCACCTAAAATACCCCAAAGAATACCGCCCAAAAGCAAGCCTATCATTTGGTAGTTCATGATGATAGTTCCTGAAATATCAGGATTTAAGCCTAATTCTTTTAAACTAGGAACACGTACAATTCCGAATAAAAGAAGGTCATAGATGTCTACAAAATAGCCTAGTGAAGCAACAATAACAGGTAATGAAAAGAGGTGTTTTAGTTTTTCTTGGTTAGAGAATTTTTGCATTGGTTTTTGGTTTTCGCCAAAGATAGAAGTTTTTATGAGAAGAAATAGTGAGAAGTTAAAAGCAAAAAGTTTAACTCTTTGTTTTTATCTATTACCCTTTCGAAATAATCTCTGCTAATAATTTTTTAGCACGAAGTAGTTTTATTTTTACGTTGTTGAGTGGTTCGTTGAGGTCATCGGCAATTTCTTGATAACTCATTTCTTGAAAGTAACGCATTTGAATTACTTCCTGGTAGGCAGGTTTCAATTGTTTGATGAATTGTAGTAAACGAGAAAGATTTTGATCAATAATCAATTGATCTTCCGCTGAAGGAGAATCATCGGCAACATCGTAAGCAATATTATCATCTTCATCATTAATATCTACGAATAAAGATGATTTTTTCTTACGAAGTAAATCGATATGCACATTTTTAGCAATAGCAATCAGCCAAGTGTTGAATTGAAATTCAGGGTTGTAAGTAGCGATTTTGTCAAAAGCCTTAGAAAAAGTTTCGATGGCAATATCTTCGGCATCAGTCTCGTTTTCGGTGCGTTGTAACATAAAACCATAGACTTCGTTCCAATATTTGTCTAACAAAAAAGTAAAGGCTACTTGATCTCCTAATTTGGCTTTGTCTATATATTGTTTTATTTCCAAGTCACTGGTTTTGAGAAAATGTTTCTAAAAAACACATTCAATTGTGTGAAGATAAGAATTATTTCTAAAACGGGATACCAGTACATTACGTCTTTTTCTTGAAGCTTTCCTGCTGAAAAGCCTAATGAAATCCAAGCTATTATATAACGGAATACTATTAAACACAATACAATAATCCATTGATATTGTAAAGCTAAAAGGGTAATTGGGGTTGCGAAAAACAGGAATTGCGAAAGATAAAATAACGCCAATTGACTTCTGTCGAAAGTTTTGTAATGCTTGGCAGTAGAAGCGTGACGACGTTTTTGCATGAACCACTCGCCAAAGGTTCTTTTGGGTGCCGAATAGGTGAATCCGTCGGGATTAAAAGCGATGCTAGTGTTTTCATTCCTAGCGGCTTCGTTGATGAATAAATCATCGTCACCCGAACGAATTTTCATATGGTTAATGAACCCGTTATTTTTGAAAAACTCATCTTTTTTATAGGCTAAATTTCTGCCTACTCCCATATATGGTTTGCCTAATTTCGCCCAAGCAAAATATTGTGTAGCAGTCAATAAGGTTTCAAAACGGATTAATTTATTTAAGATACCAGGTTCTTTTTCGTACCCACCGTATCCTAAAATAATGGTTTTGTGTAGAGTGAAATGTGAAGACATTTCGGCGATCCAGTTTTCAGAATTCGGGAAACAATCAGCATCAGTAAGTAGTAAATATTCTTTGGTAGCTGCTTTTATTCCTAGTGTTAGCGCAAATTTCTTATTGCCCCAAAACGTTTCGTTATTGTCAACTTTAACTAATTTAATGTTGGGGTATATTTTTTGAAAATCTTCCACTAAAAATCGGGTATCGTCGGAAGAAGCGTCATCAATGATTACAATTTCAAAACTTGGATAATTTTGATCGATTAATAACGGAATTAATTTTTTTAGGTTTTCTTCTTCGTTTTTGGCACAAACTAAAACGGAAATAGAAAGGTGTTTTACTTTGTTTTCTTCTGGTTTAGCAAATGAAAATTTCCCAAAAAGAAACAGGTAATATACCACTTGAATGGTAACTACTGCAATAAAAAAGTAAAATAAAATGAGTAAAAATTGCTCCATAAACGCTTTTGAAATTGTGGGGCAAAGGTAGTAAAAAAGTATTCAGTTTACAGTATGCTATTTTGAGAATTTTATCGGTTTTTACGCATTTCTGAAGCAATTTGTTTGCTGTTGGCTTCTTCCGATTTTTCTAAATGATCAATGATGCTTTGGTGGTTTTTGTTGTCGCGATTTTGCGATAATTTTTTCTTGGCTTGGATATCGGTAATCTCAATTTCAAAAGCGACTATGCCATGCGCTTGACGCATTGTTTTTTCAGATAAATTTTCCACACGAATAGGGTTCTGTTGTGGTTTTTCGTATTTATCAACAAGTTTTTTTAGAGATGCTACCGTTTCATAGTAATCTAAAAGACGGAGTTTCCCGTAGACATGAACGGCAATATAATTCCAAGTCGGAACATTTTCATGGTCGTACCAAGAAGACGAGATATAGGTATGTGGTCCGGTGAAAATGGCTAAAATTTCGGCATCATTTTGTAAGCTTTGCGCCTGCGGATTTTCACGAGAAATATGGCCGCTTAAAATTTGTTTGTCCGCTTCCAAAAATAGAGGAGTATGCGTTCCCCAAAGTTTTTCGTCAGTTTGATTGATCAAAATTGCAAAACCATTTTCGTGCAAAAAATGCTCGATTTCTGATTGGTTTTCGTTTCTATAAAGGTCGGGGATGTACATGTCGTTTTAGATATTTGAATACTAAATGATATTCACTTCCGCTTCAATCTGAATACCAAATTTTTCAAGAATCGTACTCTGAATTTCTTTCGAAAGATTAACGATTTCCTGTCCAGTGGCATTGCCGTAATTGACTAAAACCAAGGCTTGGTTTTTGTGAACTCCTGCATCACCATGACGTATTCCTTTGAAGCCTGCTTGTTCGATAAGCCAACCTGCCGGAACTTTTACTTCGGTTTCGGAAACATCATAATGTTTCATTTCCGGATGTTGCGCTTTGGCTTTATTAAATAATTCTCTGGAGACTATTGGGTTTTTAAAGAAACTACCGCTATTTCCTAATTCTTTTGGATCGGGTAATTTACTTTGACGAATTGCAATAACTGCATTACTCACTTCTTTTATCGTTGGCTGTATAATGTGCTGCTTTTCTAATTCTTTTTGAATATCGCCGTAACCCGTATTGATTTTGTGATTTTTCTTAGTCAATTTATACACTACCGAAGTAATGATATATTGGTCTTTTACTTCTTGTTTGAAAACACTTTCACGGTAGCCAAATTTGCATTCGTCTTTTGTAAAAGTTTTCATTTCTTGTGTGATAATTTTCATGGCGCTACAGGAAACAAAAGTGTCTTTGATTTCTGCTCCGTAAGCGCCTATGTTTTGTACCGGAGTTGTTCCTACATTGCCAGGGATGAGTGACATGTTTTCTAATCCGCCAAAATTGTTTTCGATGTTCCAAAGGACAAATTCATGCCAATTTTCACCAGCTTGACTTTCTACCCAAACAAAATCATCATCTTCTTTGATGACTTTTATTCCTTTTAAATCAATATGAATGACCAACGCATCAATATCTTGTGTCAAAAGCATATTGCTTCCGCCACCCAAAATAAATTTAGTTTCGTTCGCGTGTTTTTGCAAAATTTCTTGCAATTCTGCTACCGAATGAACCGCTACAAATTGTTTGGCTTTGGCATCAATACCAAAAGTGTTGTGTTTTTTTAAAGAGAAGTTATTTTGGATATTCATTTTATATTTTATTCTTCGGTTTCTAAAGCTCGAGTCAGGAAATTATTAAAAGGTTGTATTAGAATTAATTTCTCGGCAATTTTTTTTGCAAAAACAGTATCTGTAAAAATTTTGTCGTCAATTTTTTGAGAAACAGTAAAACTTTTCAGTTTTAAAAACTCAATGGCTGGATGTGTTGGCTCATACCCTTTTGGTGCTGTTTTTAGTACCTGACCTTCTTCAATCGTAATGCTGTCAAAAGCTGATTTAAAAGATTTGTTGCTTACAATTTCTTCTAAATCTTCATAAAAAAAGGCAATTTCCTTGCGAATTCTTTTTAACTCATCAGTTTCAGGGCACCAAACACCACCTGCAATGAAAGAATTTCCTTTTTCAAAATGGATGTAATAACCTGGGCTGTTTTTACGCAGTTTGTTGGTTGACATCCAAACACCAATGTTTGTTTTGTAAGGCGCTTTGTCTTTTGAAAATCGAATGTCTCTGTTAATTCTGAAAGTACAGTTTTTAACTTCTAAAGGTTCCAATAAAGGATCTAAAGGTTTCATCTCGTCGAGTAGAGCAGTAATAAAACTATGGTAGTCTTTTTTATAACTTTCATAGCGTTTTTTATTAGCGTGCATCCACTCGGTATTGTTGTTTTTACCTAAATCGGATATGAATTGAATGGCCTCTTGTGTAAGCATCTTACAACTTGCTTTTTAGTTCTTCTTCACTAATATAGCCTAAGTTACTCCATTTTTCTTTTCCGTTTTCGAACAACTTTAGGGTTGGTAATCCTTCAATTTGAAGTTGTTGTGCTAATTGAGGGTTTTTATCAACGTCAATCTTTATAATAGTGATTTTACCTTTGTATTCTTCTTTCATTTTTTCTAAATAAGGTGCCATTTTTTTACATGGACCACACCATTCAGCATAAAAATCAATCAAAACTTTTTTGTCGGAATTTATTGTTTTTTGAAAATCGGCTAAGGTCATTCCTCCTGTATTTGCAGGTTTGCCAAAACCTTCTGCATTCCATTTGGTAATTCCTCCCGATAAATTGTATACTTCAGTAAAACCCAAATCACTCATTTTTTGTGCTGCTTTTGCACTTCTTCCACCGCTTAAACAATACACATATACCGGTTTTTTTTTGTCTAGATTTTCTAATTGTGTGTCAAAATCTGGTCCGTTTATGTCTATGTTTACTGCATTGCCAATGTGTTGAGCGGCATACTCTTGTGGGGTTCTCACATCTATTAAATACACATCGTCACTATTGATTTTTTCAGCAAAAACTTTTGGTTCAATACTTTCGTTTATGTTGTTAGTTTGCCCTTTGCAACTACTAAATAGAAATGTGGCTACACATACTAAACTTAAAACTATATTTTTCATGGGGATAATTTTTAGGCTAAAGTACTAATTATAGATTAAATATTTTACAACTAAAAGGGCTTAGTTTAGTGATTCTTGTCCTTGATTAAAACTTTGAGAATTTTTGAATATAGTTCTTCTTTGTGTATCGGTTTAATAATCAATTCGTCTAGATACTCCGGTCTTGACTCTATGTTTTCTACGTAATTATTTCCTGTTATGGCAATAATAGGGATATTTTGATTGTGATTATCGGTTGTTTTTATTTCTTGTGCAAACTCTAATCCAGAGTCGGTCGAAATGTTTAAATCGGTTATAATAAGATCTACTTTATTTTGATTCAGATATGTTTTTATATCCTTGACTGTACTGAAATCAACCAATGTAAAATGGATTTTGTCCATCAGTTTTTTTATGATGGAAAGAATGAATAAATCATCATCTACTAATGCTACTGTAATGTTTTTATCCTTAAATGTCTCTAGGATTTGCTTTTTGGCTGAATTAGTGTCCTCATTGGGTTGGTCTAAAAGAAGATAAAATGAAACTTCAGTTCCTTCGTTCTTTTGACTTTTAACTTCTATTTTTCCATTGTGTAATTCTACAATTTCTTTGCACAAATTCAATCCCAACCCAATGCCTAAACTGGCCTTGCTGTCAGAATGGTTACTCTGGTAGTATTTGTCGAAAATGTGTTTTAAGTCTTCGGAAGGTATGCCAATTCCGGTGTCTTTTATACTGATTTCTAGTTTTAATTTTGAGTTTTCTTCTGATGCATTGGCTAGAACAGTAATGTTTCCTTTTTCGGTAAACTTGAGCGCATTTCCAATAATATTATAAAATAATTGATGAATTTTAGTGCTGTCAGCCCAAACTAAGGTGTCTAAATTTGGGTTTATTTTAGAGATTATGTCTACTTTTTTATTTTCGCCAAGCGATTTTAGCGAATCAACTACGGCGGTGATTTCTGTTTTTAAATTAAAAACGGAATGGTATAACACTAATTCACTGCTTTCTTTTTTGAAAAAATCTAATATTTGATTGACTGTTATTTGTAACGATTTTGAAGTGAAATTCAGAGTATTGGCATGTTCTGTAATGTCAGGATTCTTGTTGTGTGTTTTTATTTCATTGGTAACTGTTGAAATAATTGAAAGCGGCGCTCTCATTTCATGACTTAACATGCCAATAATTTTATTTTTAAAATCAAGATTTTTTTCTATTTCTCTCTTAGTAGAATGTAATTTTTCTTCATTTTTTATAGCATTATAGGTGTAATAAAGTAATGTTAAGATAAATAATGAAGCAGAAAACAAGAGGTAAAATACCAAATCGTTTTGGCGCTTATTGGCTTCAAAATAATGGTTGATTATATTTTTATACTTGGCGTCTTCTATTTCTTGTGCACTTTGAGAATACAATTTGATTAAATCTTGACTTCTGTTTAAGATACGTTTGTTTATTGTCAATAAATCTTCCCCTTTCAAACTTAAATTGACATAGGTGTTTTTAATTTTTTGTAATTCGTAATTTGAATTTTGGTTAGAATCATCAATTTGATATTTAAATGGACTTTCTAAACTTCTTGCTGGGCTTGCTTTTTCATAAGTAACAACATAAAAAATCTTAACAACTTCTCTTTCGGTTTCTTTTTTGTTGGATAAAGCATCTTTTATTCTTCCAAGAACCCCTTTTTTCTTAATTTTTTCAAAACTACGTACTGTGTCCATTCTAACCGATTTTAAAACTTTTGAGTTATCGGTGTTTTTAAATTTCACAGAGCTTTTGGATATTGTTTTCGCGGTTTTATGTCCAACAATAATTAAGGAATCCAATTGTTTTCTTAAGGCGACAACATCGCCTTCTGTTTTTTTCTTGGAAGAAATGATTTCTTTAAAATCAGCTTTTGTGTTTGTTAAAAGATTCAAACTGTCAAGATAAACAGTCATTTTCTGTAACCCTTTTTGATAAGCTAAAAATGAATTTGCATTGTTATTGTTTAGATAGTCTTCAAAGTTAGATTGCGCTTCAAAGTAGTATTTGTTCGCTTCGTTTGAAAAAAATAAAGCCTTATTGGGTTTGTTTAAATTTTGAAAAGCGCTGGTAATTTCATTTTGATTGTTATGATTGATTTTCCAGAAATAAAATAGTAAAAGTTGAATTATAATTAAAATGACAAACAAGGCGAGATGTGTTTTTTTTCTTTTTTGATAAGAGAAAGCCATATTTTGAATGTGATTTTGGTAATCCGCTAGGAATTAAGTTTGTATGATTTATTTGGGACGGTAATATTATGACAAAAAAGTAATCCGAAAATAAATTTTAACAAAAAATACATAGATTTAACAATAAAAAAGGCAAAGGCTTGTTTTTTTAACAACTAAAGGCTGAATATTTTATAACTCTGATGGGTTTGCTTTACAATATTTTCGGTTCGTTCCGGGTGAGTATCGGAAATAAATAATTGCCCAAATTCATCGTTATTAACCATAGAAATGATTTGGCTTACGCGAGATTCATCCAATTTGTCAAAAATATCATCAAAAAGTAAAATTGGTTTTTCTCCACTTTGTTTTTTTACAAATTCAAATTGCGCTAATTTCAACGCAATTAAAAATGACTTTTGTTGGCCTTGGGAACCAAATTTTTTGATAGGATGCGAGTCAATTAAAAAATCCAAATCATCTTTGTGAATTCCAACACTGGTGTATTGTAAAGTCTTGTCTTTGTTGATGTTTTCTTTTAATAACGTTCCTAGATCATTGTGTTCAAGTTGGCTTTCGTAAACCAGGAGAACGTTTTCTTGTGAATTGGAAATTAATTTATAAAACCGATCAAAAATGGGAATAAAATCGCTTAAAAATTGTTTTCTTTTTTGGTAGATGTGTGTGCCGAATTCGGTCAATTGTTCGTTGTAGATTTCTAAGGTGTCTATTTCGAAAACACGATTGAGCGCAAAGTATTTCAACAAGGCATTACGCTGGGCCAATACTTTTTGATACTGAATTAATTCGTTCAGGTACAAATTGTCCAATTGCGAAATAACAGTATCTATAAATTTTCTGCGAATATCACTTCCTTCACGAATTAAATCGGCATCAGTAGGAGAGATAATAACCAATGGAATAAAACCCAAATGATCTGAAAATTTCTCATACAATTTGCCGTTGCGTTTTAGGATTTTCTTTTGTCCTTTCTTTAAACTGCAAACAATTTGCTCAGTTCTATCTTGTTTTTCAAATTCGCCATCAATTACAAAAAAGTCTTCGTTGTGTTTTATATTTTGGACTGAAAGTGTGTTAAAATAGCTTTTTCCGAAAGCCAAATGATAGATGGCATCTAGGACATTTGTCTTTCCGATTCCGTTTTTTCCAACAAAACAATTTATTTTATGTTCAAATTCGAAACTCGCTTCCTCGAAGTTCTTAAAATTAAATAACGAAACTTTTTTTAAGTACATAAAATACGGGCAATTGAGAGTTTTCAGCCTTTGTTGTTAAAGTGGTCGCAAATTATTAAAAATATAGTGAAAACTTGTTTTGTTTTTCAATAAAAATTTTATTTTTGCACCTCATTAAATTAATAATAAATGGCAACTTATAATAAAAGAGGATACAAATCTCCAAAACCTGAAGCTGAAACTGTAGAAAATGTAGCTGATTTAGAGCAAAATGTTTCTATTGAAGAAAAAGATAGCGCAACAGCGAACGTTTTTAATACGTTAGACGAAACTGCCAATAAAACGGAAGAGTTTATTGCAAAGAATCAAAACATCATCTTATCGGTATTAGGAGGTATAGCACTTGTTGTTGTAGGTTACTTGCTTTACAATAAATTTGTGTCTGGTCCTGCAGAAGATCAAGCAGCTAGCGACATGTATCAAGCGCAAAAATATTTCCAACAAGCAATTGAAGGAGCTCAAGTTAATGATTCATTAGTTAATTTAGCATTAAACGGTGGAGAAGGAAAACAAGGTTTTCTTGATATTGCAAAAAACCACGGAGGTACAGAGGCTGGTAATTTAGCGAACTACTATGCGGGAATGGCTTATTTGAATACGAAACAATTTCAAAAAGCAATTGATTTCTTAGGAGAATTCAAAACGGAAGATCCATACACGAATGCTTTAGCAATTGGAGCTACAGGTGATGCTTATTCTGAATTGAAAAAACCGGAACAAGCTTTAGAATTTTATGTAAAAGCGGCTGAAAGCAATGCAAACGAATTGACTACTCCACGTTTCTTATTAAAAGCAGGTCAAATTGCTTTTACAGCTGGAAAAAAAGCAGACGCGCTAAAATATTTCACAGAAATTAAAGAAAAATACGAAGACGCTCCAGAAGCTCAAAATATCGATGCTTTAATCGGAATGGCTCAATAAATTTAGATTTTAGATTTTGAATCTAAAATCTGCAATCTTACATTAAGATGGCTACAGAAAATAAAAACTTATCGAATTACGATAAAAACACAATCCCAAACGCGAAAGATTTTCGGTTTGGGATTGTTGTTTCAGAATGGAATGATACCATTACTGAAGGGCTTTATAATGGTGCCGAAGCAGCGCTTTTAGATTGCGGTACGTTACCTGAAAACATTGTGCGTTGGAATGTGCCCGGAAGTTTTGAACTGGTTTACGGTGCCAAAAAAATGATTGAAACGCAAAACGTAGATTGTGTCATCACGATTGGTTGTGTGATCAAAGGCGAAACCATGCATTTTGAATTTGTCTGTGAAGGTGTAACACAAGGCGTAAAAGACCTGAATGTACAAACAGATGTTCCTGTAATTTTTTGTTTACTAACCGATAATACGATGCAACAATCGATTGATAGAAGCGGCGGGAAACACGGAAATAAAGGTACTGAAGCGGCGATTGCAGCTATTAAAATGGCAGAATTGAGGAAAAAGGCAAATCAATAAGTTGAAATTTATAAAATACATGAAGTTTTATCACCATACTAAATTTTTAATCGTTCTTGTTTTTTTCTTTTTTGGTTGCACAAAAGAGGATGATTCAACTCCTGAAGAAAAATTAGTACCATACCCTGTGCAATATGAAACAGATATAAAAAATATCGAGACATTTTTGAAAGAACACACAATGACAGTGGATTCTGATTTTAATGTTACGTATAAAAAGATTGATGAGCCCAATGTGAATAATGAGGTTTCAATAATGGATCAAACTAATTACCCTATTCAATTTATTACTGTAAATGATCATGAAGTTAACTACAAGATTTATTATATCAGTTTTAGAGGGGGTGTTGGGACAAATCCAACGTTGCAAGACGATAGTTTAATTGTATTTACTGGTAGCTATCTATCAAAAAAAAACAGATGATCACAATGAAAGTTATATTTCAAATACTACATTTGAAACGATAACTGAAGCGAATTGGATTACTTTAAGTTATACAATGTTGGGATGGAAAAGTATTCTTCCATTATTTAAATCAGGTAGTGTTACTGTTACATCAGGAAATACAAGTTATACTGATTTTGGTACAGGGGTAATGTTTTTGCCTTCAGGAATGGCATATTATAATAAAGAAAGAGGGGTTTATAATCCAGAAACTGAAACAGGATATGTGCCGAAGTACTCCCCATTGATATTTAGTTTTAAGTTATTGGATAATAGAAAAACGCCATAAGTCAGAAATCATTAAAAAAATAGCCTACTTCAAAAGAGTAGGTTTTTTAATTTTTAAGAATTCTTTGGCTATAAAAACCCATTCCTTTTACTTAAATTTGTGAACTTTTGATTCTCAAATAACCAATTCGAATACCAAACAAAAATTAATGTCAAGCATCATACAATTACTTCCTGATCATGTGGCCAACCAAATTGCGGCTGGAGAGGTTGTTCAACGACCCGCTTCGGTGGTCAAAGAATTACTCGAAAACGCCATCGATGCTGGAGCAACCGATATTAAGTTGATTTGTAAAGATGCAGGGAAAACATTAATTCAAGTTATTGATAACGGAAAAGGAATGAGTGTGACAGATGCACGTTTGTGTTTTGAGCGTCATGCTACTTCTAAAATCCGTAAAGTAGAAGATTTATTCGATTTGCACACCAAAGGGTTTCGTGGGGAAGCATTGGCTTCTATTGCGGCTATTGCACACGTTGAATTAAAGACCAAACAAGATCAAGAGGAATTAGGAAGTCACATTGTCATTGAAGGAAGTAAGTTTGTTTCACAAGAACCGGCTGTATTGTCCAAAGGGACTTCTTTTTCGGTTAAAAATTTATTTTTCAATATTCCGGCTCGTCGTAATTTCTTGAAATCAGATGTGGTGGAATTACGCCATATTATTGATGATTTCCAGCGAGTGGCTTTGGCGCATGCCAATATCCATTTTACATTATACCATAACGGAAGCGAAGTTTTCAATTTGCCACAATCGAATTTAAGACAACGCATCGTCAATATTTTTGCAGGAAAAACCAATGAAAAGTTGGTGCCGATTAATGAAACGACCGATATTCTTTCTATTCAAGGATTTATTGGAAAACCCGAGTTTGCTAAAAAGAATCGTGGCGAGCAGTTTTTCTTTGTCAACGACCGATTTATCAAAAACGGTTATTTGCACCACGCGATTATGGCGGCGTACGATGGTTTGTTAAAAGACGGGGCACAACCTAGTTATTTTTTATATCTCGATGTGCCACCACATACCATTGATATCAACATCCATCCAACCAAAACTGAAATTAAGTTTGATGACGAACATGCTTTGTATGCTATTTTGCGTTCGGCTACGAAACACAGTTTAGGACAATTTAACGTAGCACCTGTTTTAGATTTCGATCGTGATGCCAATCTAGATACGCCCTACAGTTATCAAAATAAAGAAGCTGATTATCCAACAATTCAAGTGGATAGTACGTATAATCCCTTTGCAGAAGAAAAAAAGCAACCTTCCAGTTCAGGAAATTCGTTTAGTTATAAGCCTAAAGCAAGTACCCCAGCTAGTTGGGATAGTTTATATGTAGGTTTGAAAGATGCTTTTGAACCACAAGAAATGCAATTTGAATCGGAAGCTATTACCAGTTCTTTATTTGGTGAAAATGAAGTCGAAAAGACCAAAACTGCAACCTATCAAATTCATAAAAAATATATTGTAAGCCCTATAAAATCGGGAATGTTGATTATTGATCAGCAGCGAGCCCACCAACGTATTTTGTACGAACAATTTTTAAAAAGCATTACAATCCAACAAGCGAATAGTCAACAAATGTTGTTTCCGTTGTCCTTGTATTTTTCAGGAAATGAGATGGCTTTGTTGGGCGAATTGATTCCTTCGTTAGAAAATACTGGTTTCGTGTTTGATTCGGTATCTGCAGAGGCTGTCGTTATTTCTGGATTACCAGTAACGGTTTCTGAAAGTGAAGCGTCAATTGTTTTAGAACAATTAATTTCCGATTTACAAGATGAAATTCCGGATAGTAGTTTTAGTCAAATGGATAGTATGGCCAAATCGATGGCCAAAAGTTTGGCAGTAAAAACAGGAACTTATCTTACTGAAACCGAACAAGAAAATATGGTTAATAACTTATTTGCTTGTAAAGAGCAGTCGGTTTCACCTTTTAATAAACCCACTTTCATCACGTTGAGTGTTGAAGATTTAGATAAAAAATTTAGTATATGATGCAGATTACACCTGTTGTCAAGCAATTGTTGATTATCAATATTTTGTTTTTTGTTGGAGCACAATTTGTTCCAATGGCTGATGATTTATTAGCACTTCATTATCCTGAAAGTAATCATTTCAGAGTTTGGCAATTAATTACCCATATGTTTATGCATGGAGGAATGGGACATATTTTCTTTAATATGTTTGCTTTGTATTCTTTTGGAAGTGCTTTGGAATCTTTTTGGGGAGGTAAAAAGTTTTTGTTTTTTTACTTTTCTTGTGGATTAGGAGCAGCATTGCTTCAAATTGGATTTAATTATTATGAATTGCAACAGCAATTAAGTTCCGTTTCTTATTTGGGGTTATCTCCCGACACACTTCACCAAGTTTTAAATGTTTCGTTTAATGACGATACAAGCTATAGAGGCGATTTGTTTCAATCTGCTGTGCAACCTATTCTGGAGGGAGCCGGAAAGTGGAATAGTATTAACTCTGAAAGTTTTAAAGGACTTTTTGATGCAGCTATACAGATTAACTCAAAAATGGTTGGTGCTTCGGGGGCTATTTACGGTTTGTTGGTTGCATTTGCTTTTATGTTCCCAAATGCCGAGTTGGCTTTAATGTTTATTCCAGTTCCAGTAAAAGCTAAATATTTTGTGCCGGGATTATTGGCAATCGATTTATTTTTAGGTTTCAAAGGGAGCTCGCTTTTTGGAAGTGGTGGAACAGGAATAGCACACTTTGCTCACCTTGGTGGTGCCTTGGTCGGTTTTGTCATGATGTGGTATTGGAAGAAGAATTCGTTTAATAACAAACGTTGGAATTAATCATTCGACGATAGAATTAATAATGAGTAGTAATCGTTAGTAACTATGAATATTTTAGAAGATTTAAAACAACAGTATAGGATAGGGGACATCGCTACCAAATTGATCTTTTGGAATGTATTGTTATTTGTTGTTCCTAGCATTGTCTTCGCGTTGTTAAAGTTGTTTGCTATTTCAATTGATTATCATCAGTATGTAGGTTTATCAGAAAGTTTTTTGGGTCTTGTTAGTAAACCATGGACAATTATCAGTTATAATTTTGTTCATAGTGGCGGTATTCATTTGGTATTTAATATGCTAATGTTGCATTTTGCAGGCCGACTTTTTAGTACCTATTTTACCCAAAAACAATTGTTTGGTGTTTATGTTTTAGGTGGTGTTTTTGGAGGTATTGTTTATATTTTAAGTTATAACTTTCTACCAATGTTGGCAAACCAAAATGCTTTGTTGGTGGGAGCTTCTGCTTCTATTATGGCAATTGTATTTGCAACAACAACCTATCAGCCTTATATGAATTTGCGTTTGGCTTTAATTGGAAATGTACAACTTTGGCACATTGCATTGGTTTTTTTGGTATTGGATTTAATTCAATTGCCACTAGAAAACACAGGAGGTCATTTAGCGCATCTTGGTGGGGCTTTTTTCGGATTTATATACATCAAGGCGTTAAAAAGCGGTATTGACTTTACAAGTGGATTAAATGCATTTTTAGATAAGGTATCAACAATGTTTTCTCCTAAAAAAACGCCTTTTAAAAAAGTGCATAAAAATGTAACGTCTAAATCCAATGTAAAATCAGGATCACGGATTGTAACAAAAGACAAAACCCAGCAACAAATAGATGAAATTCTGGATAAAATTAGTAGATCAGGATATGATAGTTTGACAAAAGAAGAAAAAGAGTTTCTGTTTAAAGCAGGCAAATAGTTTGTAAAATTGCCGCAAAATCGTTTATTTGTATTAGTTTTCAATTGATTAATTAAAAATGAAGAACCTTTCTTGGTTTAATAAATTGGCCTTTTTTTGTAATGTAGTGCTAACGATACTCACGTTTTTAGCTTATGCATTACCGTTTTTGGCTCCCAAATGGTTTTCGTTTTTGTCAGTTTTGACATTAATTCTTCCCTTGTTTTTAATTCTGAATGCTTTGTTTTTCACCTATTGGTTCTTCCAATTCAAGAGGCAAATGATATTATCGGGATTGGTTTTGTTACTCGGAATCACGTTTATCAATAAGTTTTACAAGTTTTCGGAAAAGAATTTAGAAGATTCGGATAAGGATTTTGTAGTGATGAGTTACAATGTGCGTTTGCTGAATCTTTTTAATTGGATTCCTCGCGATAATGTAGCGCAAGATATTCTGACTTTTGTAAATGATAAAAACCCAGACGTTTTGTGCATTGAGGAATATTCTACTTCTGCTTCAGCTAAAATTGATTTGAAAATTTATCCGTATCGCACGATTTTTATGACGGGCGATAAGATTAAAACAGGAAACGCTATCTTCTCGAAATTTCCTATTGTAAATGAAGGAAAAATTGATTTTCCATATTCAAATAACAATGCCATTTTTGCCGATGTTAAAATTGGAAAGGATTTGATTCGGGTGTATAACTTGCATTTAGAATCTTTGAAAATTTCTCCCGATGTCAATGATATTTCCGAAAATGTGGAAGAAATCAAACAAAAAGACTCCAAAGTTATCTTAAAAAGAATTGGGGATACGTTTGCCAAACAACAACAACAGGCTGAGATCATCATGGAACACAAAAAGTTATGTTCTTATCCTAAAGTAGTGTGTGGAGATATGAACAACAGTGCTTTTTCGTACGTATACCGTATTATTAAAGGCGATATGCAAGATTGTTTTGAAGAAGCGGGAAAAGGTTTTGGGAAAACTTATAACTTCAATCATTATCCGGCCAGGATTGATTACATTTTTGCAGACGCTAAAATAAAGGTGAAAAACTTTCAACATTTTCCTGAGTTTATCAATTCCGATCACATGCCAATCATGGCGAGATTAGCCATTGAATAATTAAAAATTCTTAAACTAAAGAATCA
Source organism: Bacteroidota bacterium (assembly GCA_040385625.1). Taxonomy (GTDB): domain Bacteria; phylum Bacteroidota; class Bacteroidia; order Flavobacteriales; family Flavobacteriaceae; genus Flavobacterium. Next base: position 266,952 of record JAZKHA010000003.1, on the reverse strand, counting down.
CTTGCTGGGTTAAATAGTCTTTGGCGTAACGTCCTTCGTTGAATAGCAGGTCCAAAATACTCAGGTTGTTTATAAAACCATGCTTCTCTTCAAAAACTTGAGTGTAAGGCTCTAAAACACTTGTATCTTTCTTTCCATTGGCCAAATAACGTAAATCGTTATAATCAGTTACTTCATGAAAGTATTCTGTTGTTTTATTGGTACCAAAAGAAACGCCTAAACATTTGGAAACGATTTCAATGGTTTCAAAATTTAAATCCATTAAGAAAGTATGCTTTTTGGTGAAAATTGGAGCTAAAGCATCTTCGTAATATTCGAAAAATGGAGAAGTACGATAGGCGGCTTCTAATGATTTGAAATGTTGTTTTTGCCAGTTGAAAGCCGTTTCTAAACGAGTGTCTTTTGTTTTTTGATGAGGTTCGTTACTGTGTTTTATAGGAATGTTTAATAACTGAATTCCGTTAGGACTGTAGATATACATTCGGTTTCGGTTGGTTTGCTTCTGGAAATTGTCTTCCATTTCAAATGTCACTGATTCCGCTTGAACCATAGCTGCAACTTGGCTTATAGAAGGAAAATAGGTAGGGTGGATGAGTATGTTATTCATTTGGTTATTTGTGGATTTGGTTATTTGGAAATCTCAATTGATTTCTCAATTTGATAATTTCTCAAACTATTTAATTTATAAACAATTATATTGCTGTTAAAGCAAAAAATGTATCGAGAGTCCTTTAAAAAGTCTTCTCGATACATTTTGACTAACGTCAAAACACTCGAAGTGACGTATGTTTATTTATGCATTTTTCTTTTTCTTATTTCTATAAAAATCGTAACCAAACCAAAGAACCAAAGCAATTAGGAAGTATTTAAAATAGGATACTGGTTGACCATCGCCACCCACAGTACAAAACAATCGGTTCCAACGGATTTTATCGATGGCTTTGCTCCATGGTAAATTAGGATCGATGCTCCACCAAATAAATACTGGTTTACCTACTACATGATCCATCGGGACAAACCCCCAATAACGACTGTCTTCCGAACGATGTCTATTATCACCCATCATCCAGTAGTAATCTTGTTGGAAAGTATAGTTGGTTACTTCTCTATCGTTAATATAGATTTTACCACCTTTTTCTTCCAATTTATTGCCTTCATAAACCGTGATTAGTCTTCTGTACAATGGTAAAGTCTCTTTGTTTAAAACCACCGTTTTATGCGCTTCTGGAATGTAAATTGGGCCAAAATTATCTTGTGACCATTTTTGGTTATGAGGAAATAAACTTTTGTCAACTTCTAAGGGGAATGGAGCAATATATCGCGTAAGTGATTTTACAGATGGATTACTTTTTAATTTTTGAGCGCCAACATCTGTAAGGGCTCCAATGATATATTCATTTTGATTTCCTGTAGGATAAACTCCGTCAGTAATTCCAATTTCTCGTATAATATAGTTTTCATCAAAAGCAGAACCATCCGTTACTAAAGTATACGAGTATTGTGGTCGCGCTCTTTCAGGTAAAATTAATTTTTTATTATTGATGTAAACAAATCCGTCTTTTATAGACAAATTATCTCCAGGAAGACCTACACAACGTTTTACATAATTAGAACGTTTGTCTTTTGGTTTGTCAATATGTCTTCCAGAGCGATCAAAAAATTGATAAACGGTATCAGCAGGCCAATTGAAACACACAATATCACTGTGTTTTATTTTTTGTAAACCCGGGAAACGGAATGAAGGCAATTGTGGTTTACTTAAATACGATTTGGCTTTTACCACCATCATACTATCATGAACCATTGGTAATGCCACTACTGTAGAAGGTGTTCTGGCTCCGTAATGAAATTTGCTCACAAACAAGAAATCACCTACTAATAAAGATTTTTCTAACGAAGAAGTCGGGATATTAAAAGGTTGCATCACATAGGTATGAACCAATGTGGCTACGATAATAGCATATAATAATGAACCAATAGTATCACCGGTTTTTGTGGTAGCCACTAAACTTCTATCTCGTTTGTAAGTTACATTCTCAAAATAGTTAACGTAGTAAATGTAAAAACCAAGAGTAACGACTCCCAAAATAGTGTCTTTAGTAGTGTTTTTGCCAAAGCTTCGTAAGATTTCTACCCAAACGACGATAAACATAATTAGGTTGACAATGGGTACAAATAGTAAAGCCGTCCACCAAGTAGGGCGGTTGATGATTTTCATCAATACAATTGAGTTGTACACTGGGATAAAAGCTTCCCACGATTTTCTATCTGCTTTTTCGTATAATTTCCAAGTTCCTAATCCGTGAATAAGTTGAACTACTAAGAAAAATATAAACCACTGTAATACTGTCATTTTTATACTATTTTATCGTTTAATCGAATGTTTTTTTATTTTAAAGAAAGAACATCTTTCATGGTAAAAATTCCTTTTTTACCCGCCAACCATTCGGCGGCAATAACTGCTCCAAGTGCGAATCCTTCTCGGCTGTGAGCTGTGTGTTTGATTTCAATTTGATCTACTTGACTATCGTAAAATACACTATGTGTGCCTGGAATAGTTGAAATTCGTTTGGCTTCAATGTGAATTTGATTATCTGAAGGAGTATCCAATGTCCATTCTTTATAATCAGAATTTTCAATAATCCCATTGGCTAGCGAAATCGCAGTTCCACTTGGAGCATCTAGTTTTTGGGTATGATGAATTTCTTCCATCGACACTTTATACTGATTCATATTGGCCATTATTTTAGCTAAATAAGTATTCAATTCAAAAAAGATATTGACACCCAAACTAAAGTTGGAACCATAAATAAAACCTCCTTTTTTTTCATTACAAAGAGCAGTCATTTCATCATAATGTTCTAGCCAGCCAGTAGTGCCACTCACTACAGGAATATTAGTATTAAAACATTCTGAAATGTTACAAACGGCACTATCGGGTACACTAAAATCGATAGCGACATCGGCATTTTGTAGTCCTTCAAAAGAAGCACTACTCGATTTGCGAAGTACAATTTCGTGTCCACGTTCCAGAGCAATGCGTTCAATCACTTTGCCCATTTTTCCGTAACCTAGGAGTGCTATATTCATTAAAAGTTGTAATTTAAGGTTAAACCTACATTTTGCTTATACGTAAATTCGTTTTGTTGAATTTCTGGACGAACCGTTAGTTTTCCGTTGACATTAAATTGTTGCAAATGCGCATCGACATTAGCATCTATGATATTAAGAATATAAAGCCCAGCTGTTACTAATAATGATAAGTCGCGATTACGTTGATGAAATTTTTGAGCGTCAATCAGTCTGGAATCAGATAAAATGTCTTGGTAAGGATCGGTACTGTTTTCCCCTAAAAGCAAACGTTGTTTGTAGGCGTCCCGGTAGGATTTGTATTTTTTTTGATTCCAAGCATACGAGTATACTCCCGTTCCAATTGCGGCATACACGATTGGGATTTTCCAATAGCGTTTGTTATATGCCTGCCCGGCACCTGGAAGTAAAGCTGAAAAAAAAGCAGCTTTGGCTGGACGAAGTGGGTCTATTGGATTGGTAATGGTATCGGCGCCAACTAACTTGATTTCGTTTTGACTGAATCCAGAAAAATTACCGAAGCTGACGCTAAATAATACTATGTATAGCCAAAATTTCACTAACCTTTGATTAGTTTGATAATTCTGTTGAAATCTTCTTCCGAATGGAACGGAATGGTGATTTTACCTTTTCCATTTCCAGCAACTTTAACATCAACTTTAGTTCCGAAGTAATCGTTAAACGTTTTCTTCTCTTCGGTTCCTACTTCAAAAGAAGCCGCAGTTGTTTTTGCTGTAGTTGAAGGTTTTTCTGGTGTTCCTTCGTGATAGGCTTTTACCAAAGCTTCAGTTTCACGTACCGATAGGTTTTCGCTAACAATTTTTTGGTAAATATCGGTTTGAATATCGTGGTTGTCTACATTGATAATCGCACGTCCGTGTCCCATAGAAATGAATCCGTCACGAATCCCTGTTTGAATAATTGGATCTAACTTCAATAAACGCATGTAGTTGGCCACCGTTGAACGTTTTTTACCTACACGGTCACTTACTTGCTCTTGTGTTAATTGAATTTCGTCCATCAAACGTTGGTACGAAAGCGCAATCTCGATAGGGTCTAAATCGTGACGTTGAATGTTCTCCACCAAAGCCATGGTTAACGATTCGTTGTCGTCTGCCAAACGAATGTAGGCAGGAACCGTTTTTAAACCCAATAATTTAGAAGCACGCAAACGACGTTCTCCCGAAATTAATTGGTATTTATTGAACTCCATTTTACGAACCGTAATAGGTTGAATAACCCCAAGTTCGCGGATAGAAGTTGCTAATTCTTGTAAGGAATCTTCGTTAAAATTGGTACGCGGCTGAAACGGGTTAATTTCAATCGAATCAATTTCTAATTCGATGATATTACCCACCACTTTGTCTGCATTTTTATCGGTTACTGATTTGATATCATTTTCAGGATCTTTCAAAAGTGCCGATAATCCTCTTCCCATTGCTTGTTTTTTTGCCAATGCCATATACTCTTCTCCTAAATCTTAACTATTTTTCTTTATAATCTCTTCTGCTAAGTGCAAATAATTGATAGCTCCTTTACTGGTAGCATCATAATTGATAATGCTTTCCCCGTAACTAGGCGCTTCACTTAACTTGATGTTACGTTGTATTACGGTATCAAAAACCATATTGTTGAAGTGTTTCTGAACTTCTTCTACAACTTGGTTGGATAAACGCAAACGAGAATCATACATGGTTAATAATAAACCTTCAATGTCTAACTCTGGGTTGTGTATTTTTTGAACACTTTTTATGGTGTTTAATAATTTCCCAAGACCTTCCAAAGCAAAATATTCGCATTGAATTGGGATGACCACGCTGTTTGCAGCTGTAAGCGCATTCAGGGTTAGTAATCCTAATGACGGAGCGCAATCAATAATGATATAGTCGTATTTGTCCACCACGCTTTCTAATGCTTTTTTAAGCATGTATTCGCGGTTTTCTTTGTCGACCAATTCAATTTCGATAGCCACCAAATCAATATGTGCAGGAATCACATCCACATTGGGAGCACTACTTTTTATGATAGCTTCTTCCGGGGTGTTGCTATGTTCTAGTATTTGGTACGTACCTATTTCTACACTTTCTACATCAATACCCAATCCTGAACTGGCATTGGCTTGAGGGTCAGCGTCAATTAATAGTACTTTTTTCTCTAGGACACCTAAAGAAGCTGCCAAATTGATTGATGTTGTGGTTTTTCCTACTCCACCTTTTTGATTAGCAATTGCAATGATTTTACCCATTTGATTTTTGAAATTTTGAGCCGTAAAAATACAATTTATTATGGGATATGAAAATGTATTTTGTTAACAATCTTGTAAAGTTTTGATTGTGCTAGTATTCCTTAACTGGATATTCTTTTTCGATGAGTTGCTTTAAGTCAGCAGAACTTTTTTTAACCTGATCCAGAGCCATTAGTAAACCATTATTTAGTTGTTTCGCTGCAAGAATATCATTCATAAAATGATTGATAGTAACAAAATCGTGAGATATTAATTTAACTTCTTTTCCTGAGATATCTTGTTGAATAAATATCCTTGCATCGAAAAGGTTTGCTCTTGAATCCAATAGTTGTAGTCGCACAAAACGTTCGGTTTCAAAAATCGATTTCATTCTGTTTACGTTCATATAGTGCTTGTTGATCGCATTCGATACCGCTTTATTCCGAATAAGGCGTAAACCGCCTGCATTTTTCAATTGCAAAATGGTTCGTTCGCTAATATCAGGTAAACCAAAGCGTAATGTTACTTTTTTTGTTAATGTATATAAGGCGTTAATATTCTGATCATGGGTTGGTTTTGCCAAAATTTTAGCTATTGAATCAAAATCGCGGTCGTTTTCCGTTCTCCAGTCTATATAAGTTTGTAATTGATTGTAATCAGTTTCAAGATCTTCAGTAAGGGAATTCATCAATACTTTCTCTCTATTGTGTTCGATCACGTGTTCTAGCTGGTATTCAGCAAGAAAACCACAGAAGACGGCGAGAAATAGCATCAAAAATTCCCAAAAATAAGATTTCCAATTCTTTCTTTCATGATGAGCGTGTGGATGGACTTCCATAGTTTCGTTTTCTTTAGTTGTTATGCTGTCAGGATCTTTGTCTTCGGAAGTTTTTTCCGATTCAGGTGATAGCGAATTATCTAAAGTGTCATCCTCGGGATTAGTATTTTCAGCCATGTGATTGAAGTGTAATGTGTTGATATACTGTAGTAAAGATACTCTATTTTAAAGAAAAGAGCTTCGCTTTTTTGTCAGTATTTAAATACACTGTTAGAACCTTTATTTTTATTTGTTTTGTTCCTGAATCGACTGATATAACTTTTCAATGTCTTCAGTATGGGGTTCTTTTTTCATCCATAAAGTTCTTTCTTCTTGTTTGTCCATCCATCTGTACATCCATGAAATTCCCCATTTTTTAGTGTAGATATCTTTTTGTTTGTAGACTTTATCTTTTAAAGCTTTGTCTAAACTTATGAATTTATACTTTCTAAGTTTAAGCTTTTCGATTAAAATAGGTAAATAAGTAGCGTTTAAATTGTTATCATGACACAAATAAATTTGCTTTATTGGTCTGCCGTATTTTTTTAAAGCTAATTCTTCAAAAAAAGTAAAGTATTCCAGTGTCTTATCTACATAGTTTTGGCCAATAGCTTTAGCCTTAACAGTGTCTTTTTGATTCATATAATATTCGTAAACGGAATTATACATCCAATCGATGCTTTCAATTGTAAAAGGCGTTATCTGATAGTTCTTCTGTTTTAAGAAGTCAGCTATTTGTTTATGCTGTAGGCTGTCTTTTCCTAAATCATTGTAAGGAAAACGGAAGTATTTTAATGGTTTTTTATATTTTTTAGACAACTCTTTTGTAATTTTTTCTCCCTTCATTATATCATCCGAAAAAATATCAAAGCCTACTTCAGAATACCTAAAATGACTATAAGAATGGTTTCCTAAAGTGATATATTTTTGGCTTGACCAATTATCTAATAATGCTGTTTTTTCAACAATAGAATCCGTTTTGTGCAATTTCCCTTCATTGATAAAAATACAGATGGGTATTTTTAAGGCATTCAATGTGTTTAGCATTTTTGATTCATAACCTTCTTTCGATACAATTTTTCCTTTTGGAACATCATCAACAGTAATTGCGACTTGTAATTGACTTTTTGCACTAATGGAAAAAAGAAATAAGATTAGAATAAGTATGGATTTAGTATTATTTATGATCATTTTGATTGGTATTCAATTTTTTGAAGGAAGATGTAAAAAAGGAAGCCTGATTTCTTTTGAAACAGGCTTCCTTGTATGATATGCTATGTTTGTTATTCCGCTATTAAAACTTCTAAAATGGTAATCGCAGCTTCACTGATTTTAGTTCCAGGACCAAAAACCGCTACTGCTCCCGCATCAAACAAATATTGGTAATCTTGTGCTGGAATAACACCGCCCACAATAACCATAATGTCTTCGCGTCCGTATTTTTTGAGTTCAGCAATTACTTGTGGTACCAGTGTTTTGTGCCCGGCGGCCAATGAAGAAACGCCTAAAATGTGCACGTCGTTTTCTACGGCTTGTTTTGCAGCTTCTTGTGGAGTTTGAAACAATGGACCAATGTCTACGTCGAAACCAACATCGGCATAACCAGTAGCTACGACTTTCGCGCCACGATCGTGTCCGTCTTGTCCCATTTTAGCAATCATAATACGAGGGCGACGACCCTCTTTCTTAGCGAATTCGTCGGCTAATTGCTTTGCTTTTTCAAAGCTTACGTCATTTTTAATTTCTTTACTATACACGCCGCTAAAGGATCTAATTTGTGCTTTATATCGTCCAAAAACTTCTTCTAAAGCATCGCTAATTTCACCCAGTGTTGCTCTGTTTCTGGCCGCTTCTACAGCTAAAGATAATAAATTTCCTTCACCTGTTTTAGCGCTTTCGGTTAGTTTTGCCAAACAAGCTTTTACCTTAGCGGTATCGCGTGTTGCTTTTATTTGTTCTAAACGTTCTATTTGTTGTTTACGAACCATTTGGTTGTCGACATCCAAAATGTGCAATGGATCTTCTTTTTCCAAACGGTACTTGTTTACACCCACGATAATATCTTGTCCGCTGTCAATACGAGCTTGCTTACGAGCAGCGGCTTCTTCGATTCTCAACTTTGGAATTCCGGCTTCAATGGCTTTCGTCATGCCGCCTAATTCTTCTACTTCTTCGATTAAAGCCCATGCTTTTTCAGCAATTTCAGCCGTTAGGCTTTCTACATAATAACTACCAGCCCAAGGGTCGACTGTTTTAGTGATTTTCGTTTCTTCTTGTAAAAATATTTGAGTGTTTCTGGCAATTCGAGCAGAGAAATCAGTTGGTAATGCAATGGCTTCGTCTAAAGCGTTGGTGTGTAAGGATTGTGTTCCTCCAAAAGCCGCAGCAGCTGCTTCAATAGCAGTACGAGCTACATTGTTGAAAGGATCTTGTTCCGTTAAACTCCAACCTGAAGTTTGACAATGCGTACGTAAAGCCAACGATTTGTCGTCTGTAGGATTGAATTGTTTTAATAGTTTCGCCCAAAGCATACGACCTGCACGCATTTTGGCAATTTCCATAAAATGGTTCATTCCAATCGCCCAGAAGAACGAAAGGCGAGGAGCGAACTCATCGATTTTCATTCCAGCTGCTAAACCTGTTCTAATGTATTCTAAACCGTCAGCAAGAGTGTAGGCCAATTCAATATCGGCAGTAGCTCCGGCTTCCTGCATATGGTAACCCGAAATTGAAATCGAGTTGAATTTCGGCATTTTTTTACTGGTATAATCAAATATATCAGCAATGATTTTCATCGATGGTGTTGGTGGGTAAATGTAAGTGTTACGCACCATGAATTCTTTTAAGATATCATTTTGTATGGTTCCTGAAAGTAATTCGGGAGCAACACCTTGTTCTTCGGCAGCGACAATATAAAAGGCCATAATAGGTAAAACGGCACCGTTCATGGTCATGGAAACCGACATTTCATCCAATGGAATCTGGTCAAACAAGACTTTCATGTCTTCCACACTATCGATAGCAACACCAGCTTTTCCAACATCTCCAACCACACGTTCGTGATCGGAATCGTAGCCTCGGTGTGTGGCTAAATCGAATGCAACTGAAAGTCCTTTTTGTCCGGCAGCTAAATTTCGGCGGTAAAAAGCGTTGCTTTCTTCAGCAGTTGAAAATCCGGCATATTGACGAACGGTCCACGGACGACGTACATACATCGTAGCGTATGGCCCGCGTAAATTAGGGGCAAAACCCGCTCCAAAATTCAAATGTTCCAAACCTTCAATATCTGCTTCGGAATAAGTTGTTTTTATCTCGATTCCTTCTGCGGTTAGGAAGTTTTTAACTTCTGTTTTACCGGGAGAAGATTTCTGATTTTGTAAAGTAATATGTTGAATGTTTTTTCTCATTTTACAGAAATAAACCTTTTATAATTTCTAACATGCATTCGTGAATAGGTATGTTTAATAATGTCTTATAAGGAAGTAGAAATGCTACAAATGACAAGTAAAATACAACTAAGGCTATTCCGATGTGTTTTATTTTTTTATATGTTAATCCGATGATTAAGTATATTAATCCAATGATAATTCCTGAAAATGTAAAAATTAAAGAGATAGTAAACTCCATTGGATAAATAGTACTACTCTACAACTTTAAAAAGGTAATTGCGATAGATTAATGTTTTGTGTTTGTTGTTTACCAATGCTCCTGTAACAACAGTTCCTAAACCACCAGCAAATAATGAGAAAGCACTGCCGCTTTTGGCTAATCCTGCTACTCCTGAACCTGCAATAAGACCCGCGCCAACTCCGTATAGAATGTTTTTAGCGGTGCGTCCTCCTTTAGTGTAATTTTTTATACTACTTATGTTGCTTAAAGCAACATCGTTTCCGTTTACAGAAATAGTTTCAGTATCTTTTATAGTTAACTCGCCTACGAATTTTTTACGATCTTGGGTGGTTAATTTGACTCTTGTGCCTTGCTCAAAAAGAACAGTCTTGCCATTAACTTTATTGGCTGCTTCTAATTTTTTAGTCTGTGCAACTACTGTTAAAGAAAGGAATATTAATACGATTGAAATTAATTTTTTCATGTTTTTTTAAGATTATTGGTTTTCAGTTGCTAAACGTTCTTGCTCGATCTTTTCTGCCAAACGTTTTTCAATGATTGGGGTGATTAATGTTTTTCTTGGTTGTTGTTTGACAAATGGATACAATTCTAAATCGTCTTTCATTCGGTCATTTTTATTTGGATATTTATTTGTTCCGAGTAAAGTTTCTTTTCCTTCATCAAATAACGTTTGCTCTTTTTCGGCGCTTTCTTTTATTTTTCGTTGGATAGTTCCTTCAATCAATTGTGTGATAAAACCGCCATTAGCTTCTATTTCTTTAAATAAAACCAAAGTTTTTTCTGCTAATTGTTGGGTTAATTCTTCTATATAATACGTTCCGTCGGATGGATTGTTGACTTTGTCAAAATAACTTTCATTTTTTAGTACCAATAATTGGTTTCTTGCAATTCGGTCACCAAATTCATTGTCTTTGTGATAAAGAGCATCATAAGCCAAGTTTGAAATGAAATTAGCACCACCCAAAACAGCACTCATGCACTCTGTTGTTGTGCGAAGCATATTAACATTGTAATCGTATAAAGTTTTATTTCGTTTTGTAGGAGTTGCTATTATTTGACAGTCAAGTTCGTGATTGTATTCTTTTGCCAGAGTATTAAAAAGTAAACGCAAAGCACGCAGTTTAGCTATTTCGAAGAAATAGTTTGTTCCTACAGCTATATTTAGTGTAATGGCTTTGTTGATAGTTGCAATTCGGTTGAAATATTCATTAACATGTGCCAAAGTATAAGCCAGTTGCTGTACCATGTTGGCTCCTGCATTTTGATAGATTTCTCCATTTACACTTATAGTTGAATTTAATTGATTCAGTGTATTGAAGTCGGTTTCAAGATTGGAAAACCAATTGCCGTCTTTCACTAATTGACCAATAGGATCTAATTCAATAATGGCATCTGGCCGGAGAGATTGTATGTTTTTTACGAATTCAGCTTTTAAAAAAGCCAGTTTAATATAAACATTTATTTCAGAAGGAATTGCGTTTAACAATTTTTCAACAGCAAGATTTTCGTCTGAAATAGTAAATCGAAGACTTTCTGCACCACGTGATAATGAATCTAATGCTCTGGCAATTGATTTGTCTACATCATGCACAAAAATATTTTGAACGATTTTGAAGTTTGTTGCATCTGTAGCCACCAAAGACGATTTTACAGTTTCATCTTTGTGATAAAATGGCTTGACCTTTATTCCTTCAGGACTTTCCCAAACTAATGTTTCGTTATAATCGGCACCTTTCAGTTCGTACTGAATCTGTTGTTTCCATTGTTTGGAGGAAACGGCATCGAATTCGTTAAATAACTCTTTTGACATTTTGTTGTTTGTATTTTGTTATTTGTGAAGTTTATTCAATTGTATCTCCTTCAAATTCTATGATGTAAATATCTTCGTTTTCTTTTTTCATGTAATATTTTTCACGGGCATAGCGCTCAATTTCTGCAGGATTTTTAAGTTTTTTGATGCTTTGTTTGTCCTTTGCTATTTCTTCTTTGTAATATTGCTTATTGTCTTCTGATTCATCTATTTGTTTGTTTAGCAGGCGATGATCTAAATAGGAATAATTGTCTAAAAAAACCATCCAAACAATAAAAAACAAAGTAACAATAAAATATTTATTGCCCAGAAATTGAAGCCAACTATTGTTTTCGATTATTTTTTTGAATGGGTTTGTCATTTTTGAAACGCAATTACACTAGCCCTGATGGAGTGATTGTTGAAACTCTTTGTTTTGTGAAACAAAATAAAAGCGACTCACGACAGCAGGAAATAGCTTCTAAAAATAGTAAATATTTATGAAATACGCTGATTAATTACTGCTCTTACCACATCGATAGCCACGGTGTTGTATTTGTCGTTCGGGATAATGATATCGGCGTGCGCTTTTGTAGGCTCGATGAATTGTTCGTGCATTGGTTTTAAAGTGGTTTGGTAGCGACTTAAAACTTCTTCCATGTCACGACCACGTTCGGCAATATCACGTTTCAAACGACGGATTAGACGCTCGTCGGAATCTGCATGGACATAAATTTTGATGTCAAACATGTCGCGAAGTTCTGGATTGGTAAGGATTAAAATGCCTTCTACAATCATCACTTTGCGAGGATGTGTATGGATAGTATCGCCAGTACGGTTGTGTTTTACAAAAGAATACACCGGTTGATCGATTGCTTTGCCTTCTTTTAAATCTTTTAGATGTTGTACTAAAAGTTCGAAGTCTATCGAACGAGGATGATCAAAATTGATTTTTGTACGTTCATCAAGGGATAAATCGCTGGTTTCTCTATAATAATGATCTTGAGAAATAATACCGACTTCTGTTTCGGGTAATTCATTCATGATTTGATGAACAACAGTTGTTTTTCCTGATCCTGTTCCGCCTGCAATGCCTATTATTAACATAAAATTGTGTTGTTAGTAAGGGGCAAAAGTAGGAAATATTTTCAGAGTATTTTGCCTTGGTTTTATGTTTTTTAATAGTGGGCTGAAACAAAAAAATCCTTCCTGTAAAACAAGAAGGATTTTTAACTTTCGTCGGGGTGGCAGGATTCGAACCTGCGACCTCCTGGTCCCAAACCAGGCGCGATGACCGGGCTACGCTACACCCCGAAAGCGGGTGCAAATATAGAAAGTTTTTTTTAGTAAAAAAGTGTTTCTGAAAAAATTTTACAGCAAACATCAAGATTGTTTATAAAACTATTGATAAGTGTGATTTTCATTTCTTTTTATCGGCTTTAATTTCTGTATTTTTGTCTTCAAATTTTTATACTATGTCTAATTCTATTGAAAAAATAAAATGCCTTATTATCGGTTCGGGGCCTGCGGGATATACCGCTGCTATTTATGCTGCCAGAGCCAACATGTACCCAGTTTTGTACCAAGGAACGCAACCAGGTGGACAATTAACCACTACGAATGAAGTGGAAAACTTTCCAGGTTATCCTGAAGGAGTAACCGGTCCAGAAATGATGGTGCAGTTACAAGACCAAGCCAAACGTTTTGGTACAGATATTCGTGACGGTTGGGCTACTAAAGTAGACTTTTCGGGAGGTATTCATAAAGTTTGGATTAACGATACCATAGAATTACACTGTGAAACCGTAATCATTTCAACAGGTGCTTCTGCTAAATATTTAGGATTGCCATCAGAACAAAAATATTTGAACCTTGGCGGTGGTGTTTCTGCTTGTGCGGTTTGTGATGGTTTCTTTTATCGCAACCAAGAAGTAGTAATCGTTGGAGCAGGGGATAGTGCTTGTGAAGAAGCGCATTATTTGGCTAAAATGTGTAAAAAAGTGACAATGTTAGTACGTAGCGAGCAGTTTAGAGCATCCAAAATTATGGAAGCACGTGTTCGTAAAACGGAAAACATTGAAATTTTAATGCATACCGAAACAGATGAAGTTTTAGGAGATGGTCAAGTGGTTACAGGTGTTCGCGCTGTAAATAGAGCAACTGGAGAGAAAATAGATATTCCAGCAACTGGTTTCTTTGTGGCGATTGGACACAAACCGAATACAGATATTTTTAAAGACTATATTACTCTTGATGAAACTGGATATATCATTAATGTATCTGGTACTTCTAAAACAAACGTAGCGGGAGTTTTTGTGGCAGGTGATGCTGCAGATCATGTATACCGTCAAGCTATTACGGCTGCAGGAACGGGTTGTATGGCTGCGTTAGATGCTGAACGATATTTGGCAGCAAAAGATCATTAATATTATTAAAATAATAGCATAAAAAAAACCAACCGAAAGGTTGGTTTTTTTAGTTTATGAATGGTTTTATTGTTTTATTTTCTTCATTAAAATAGCTTCGTCAGCAAATTTTTTGATTTCTATTTTAGGTTCCCCGTAAATGCTTAATTTGCTTTTTCCTGAAGCAGAAACAGTCAAATTTCCATTAGAAAAGATGCCACATTCTGTTGTGCCTTCAATAGTGATGTTGGTAATTTTTGATGTTAGGCTGTTTCCTAAATATTTAGAATTGTTGTCTAAACGAAGTTTTAGCTCATTAGTTTCACCTTCTATTTTTGCTTCCGATTTTTGGTACATGTCAAACTTCAATTTTACGGAAGTAATTAATGCTTTTAGCTCAGAATTTTTGCTCATTTCAATCGATGCGTCTTCGCTTTTTAAGTTCAAGTCTGTTTTTGATTTATCATTGGTAATTAAAGTAAAGTTGGCTGCATTTACATTTAATGACGTTTTTGAATAATCAAAAGTTTTGATTGTGATATTTTTTAATTGTAGTTCGCTTACAGCATTTAATTTAGCTTCGTGTTTTACAGAAATTAATTTTAAACTATCAGTATACGTCACACGAATTTCTAATTTTTTGAAACCTGCAATTTCTTTATTAGTGTTTAAACGCAATGTTTTTCCGTAAGTCTTATAATCAATAGCCGAATGTAAATTGTCATCAGTTTCTATTTCGATAGCGTTTTTATCACCTTTTACAAGATACACTTCTAAGTTGTCTTCAATTTCAATTTCCTGAAAAGCATCGACATCGTGTTTCTCGGTTTTAAGAATTTTAGTTCCCTTTACTTTTTCTTTCTTTTGAGAGAAAGTTAAAGTAGTACACAACAATACTATAAGTAGAAAAGTAATTTTTTTCATTTGTTCGGGTATTTGATTTCCACAAATATAAAAAAATCATCCACGGTTGTGAATGATTTTTGTAAAATTGAGTATTTAAATTTTATTGAGCATCAACACTTCCTCCCGAAGTTTCTTCTTTTGAGATTTGTTTCGGATTGGAATGGTAATCAATACTACTTCCGCTTGATGCTTTTGCTTTTAAGGAAACGATTGGATTAACATCCGTATCACTACCACTCGTGCTTTGTGAAACGACATTGTTTGCTAATAATTTTTTGGCATCAATATGACTTCCGCTTGAGGATGCTGTGGTAACATCTATTGCTTTTCCTTCAACTTTTAAATCACTTCCGCTAGTTGATTCTAAGGCTACTTTTTCCGATTCAATGTTGGCATATAAATCACTTCCACTACTTGATTTTAAAAGGATAGTGTTGCTTTTTATGACTCCAATTGTTTTCAATTCAGAACCGCTAGTTGATTCTAATATATCTATTACAGGAAGTTGTACATGTACTTTTTTGGTAACGTTATGGTAATTATTGTATTTAGATGTAATTCTTAATGTCCCATTTTCAACAGTCGTAAGAATTCCTTCTTGTAAATTATCGTCGGCTTCTACTTCAACTTTAAAGGAATTTCCTTGTGTAACTATACATTCAATTCCTCTTTTTACTTCAATTTTTGTAAAATCTTTTACATCACGTTGTTTGGTAACTACATTGCCACTTCCTTTTATGGATTTTCCTTCAAAATTCATGTTCATATTACATGAACTAAATAATAACGTTACTACAAAAGCTATTACTATTTTTACTAAATGTATCATAATCTTTATCATAGTTAGGTTGTTTTATTTGTAATTTTTTAATTGGATTGTTTTGATTGAATAATATCTCCGGTATTTACCGTTCCTTTTTTAATTTCTTGTTTTAAGGCTCCTAAATGTAAGGAATAATTGTTGAAATAGGAAGGAATTCCTTCGGTCTTGTGGTCGATGCCGTTTCTTACTTCAAAATGTAAATGTGGAAAAAATGAACTCCCCGATGTTCCTATTGTTCCTATTTTTTGCCCTCTTTTTATTTGGTCACCCACTTTTAAATCTTCAGAACTTTTATTTTTTAAATGAGCATACATACTTAAAACGTTATTACTGTGTTTGATTACTACATAGTTGCCATAAAGGGCTAACGGATTATTTTTTAGCGACGGAATGTCAAATTTTTTATCGTCAAGTTGTAAGGTTTCTAAGGCTACAATTTCTCCATCGGCTACAGCTAGAACTTCTTTTCCAAAACCAAACCAATCAGAATTATTTTCTCCAGTACTAGTATGCTGTTTGTTTTCATTATTTACGACTACAAAATCATAGGCATATCTCATAAAATTACTTTCAAAACCCAATTGTTTGATGGGTGCGAATTCATAGTCGAAACGACGATGATGCGAATTCAAATCATGTCCATCATAAACCAATAGTTTTTCTTTCATTGGTAAAATAAAGTTCACCGCCTGATTGTATTCTTTTGGAATAACGATTTTCTTAACTTCAATAGTATTATTGAAAGTAAAAATGTATTCCAGTTTAGCAGTCACCGAATTCATTTCTGGAAACGGATTAAACAATAGCTTTTTAGAAACACCATCCCAGTTTCTGGAAGGAATGGTGTTTATGCTAGGTGCTGTACCATTATTGTCTAAGAACTTTTGCAAAACAAGAATGTTGTTTTTGTCAAAATGACGTACTTCTAGTTTTGTTAATTTTAATGTGTCTTTCGACTGATTTTCAATAATAAAATCGAAATTAAGAACAGTTGAATTATTGACCTTTTCTGTTAATGGCTGTTCTGGTTTGTGCGCAATCTTGATTAGGTCTTGTGCAACAAATGATGTTCCAATAAATAATGCAAATAAAGAAAAGAACGGATTGATTTTTTGATTGATGATTTTCATTTTAATTATTTTGTTTTGATGATAATTCCGTCTTCGTTTATTTTAAGTTCTTTAATTTCTCTCGAATTTGAAATTGTGGTGTCTCTTTTAATTTGTACGCCGTCTTCGTTGATGATTACAGCTGAGTTTTCGTCATTTTCGTCTGAATCCTCATCGCTATCCCAATCTTTTTCAATATCAATTGGACAATTTTGACATTTAATATTGCTATCACCTACTTTGTACACATAATCATTTGATTCTGGGTAAAAAGTGAAATAATCACTATCTGTTCTGTCATAATTACGTAAAGAAGAATCCGGTTTGATAAGAGTACCTTTTGGTAAGTATAAATATATAGTTACTTCTTGTCCTCTAAATTTGTCTTTCACATCCATTAAAATATAGTTGTCAAAAATTAGCGTGTTGCCTTCTTTTTTAAACTTATATTCTATTGTACTTGCTCTTTTTCTAGCTTCCGTCATTGAGCTTCCATTTGCATTTCTTTCAATTTGGATGTAAGCAACGTTTCCATCCGCTGGCATTATTTCTAAAGAAACATCGTTAGAATACATATAATCATGACCTACTGAGTCTTGCACTAATCTGAATTCATCTCTGTCATCTACATTTTTAGCATAAAAATCACTGTGACGGAATTTTAACGTTAAAGTATCATTTGGAGAAATTTCTAAAGTACTTTTACTCATTACTTTGTTTTCAAACGCTACTTCTTTAGATGTTTTTACACCAATTGTAATTAAGCTTAAAACTGATAATATCCAAACGGCTAATAATGTGAATTTAGCAATGTTTCCTATTGATTTTAGGTTGTTTACTAATATTTTTAATCCTAATAACAGTAAGAAGAAAAACGGTATACCAATAGCTAAGAAGAATAATAATGCAATTAACCACATTGATGTATTCGTGTAATTAAAGGAATTGAAATATTCTAACCAAGGCATGTGAATTTGATCGGTAGATCCCATTGTAAATAATGTGATTAACAAACTGATAATCGTTATACCTCCAACTAATACCATTACGCCTCCAATGAATTTTGAAAATACTTTCATAATTCCAATGATGATATCTCCTAATGTGCTTCCAATTTTTTGGGCTCCGTTTTTAGCTTCGGTGGCAATTTTTGAATGATCTAAATTGTTTAAGGTATCGCTAAATTCGGAGAAGCCTTCCTTTACTTTTTTCTCAATATTAGAAATGTTAATAGGTTCACCTTTCATTTCTAATTTTTCAGATGTAGTGGTAGCTTCTGGTGTAACAGCCCATAAAATGATATACGCTAAAATTCCAGTTCCAAACCCTGCAAAAACTAATAAAACAAGTGCTAGTCTAATCCAAACTACATCTACTCCAAAATAATGAGCTAAACCAGAACAAACTCCAGCTACAATACCAGTTTCTTTATCTCTGTATAATTTTTTACTTCTGCTAGAACCATCATAGCTATAGTTAGCATTATTAGGCTCGTCATTTTCAATTTTATAATCCTCAGGTTGTCCCATAACGGCAATAACGTCATCTACATCTTTAAGGCTAAGAACTTGTTTGTTAGTAGTCAGTTTTTCAGAAAATAATTCTGAAATTCTACTTTCAATATCGTTCATAATTTCATCGCGGCCATCTTTTGAGAGTGAGGCTCTAATCGCATCAAAGTAGCGATTTAATTTTTGATAAGCGTCTTCATCTATGTGAAAGAAGAAGCCTCCTAAATTCATATTTACTGTCTTGTTCATAGCTCTTAGTTTTGCGTGGTTATTGTGTTTACCGCTCCTGCGAGTTCACTCCAGGTTAGGTTTAATTCTTTTAAAAATTCTTTTCCTTCTTCGGTTAATCCATAATATTTTCTTGGTGGACCCGAGGTAGATTCTTCCCAACGATAGTTGAGTAATCCGTCATTTTTTAATCTTGTTAGTAGCGGATATACGGTTCCTTCTACTACAAGTAGCTTTGCGTTTTTCAGTGTGTCAAGTATTTCAGAAGTGTAGGCATCTTTTTCTTTTAAAACCGATAAGATGCAGAATTCTAAAACCCCTTTACGCATCTGAGCTTTTGTGTTCTCAATGTTCATAGGATTTCTTTTTTTGTGATTAAACTGTTCATTTTTTTGATTGATGATTGATTGTGATTGATGATGATTGATGATGATTGATGATGATTGAAACTATTTTAAGAAATTAATCGTCATAGGATATCTAAAATAGTTACCTTCATTAGCTTTAACTGCTCCGTATATAATAAGGAAGAATTCAGCAATTTTAAGTGCTCCAAAAATGGCTGCGCAAAAGATTCCAAAAATCCCAACTCCTGTTAAGTTGGCAATATTTGCTTCATTAAGTATTAGGTTCCCACTTTCTATTTCATTCCATGTAAAATTATTAAAGACGGTTGCCAAAATAGTTGGAATGGAAATTAACAATAACATGATGCTATATAAAAGCATACTCAATTGAAAATTGATAATTTGTTTTCCATTGTAATCAGCATATGCCGATTCGTTTTTCTTTGTTGTCCATAAGATTATAGGTAATATATAATTCCCAAAAGGAATGAAATATTTACTTAACGCACTTAAATGGATAAATGAAGTGTAATTTTTTTCGTTTTTTGTAACTGTTAGTGTTTCCATAATTTTTGATTTATTTGATTAATGATGATTGAAACTGAATAATACTTTCTTTAGGCTATTAATTTCTTATACAAAGATAAGGTTAAAAAACAGTATTATGCAAAGCAAAGTACTAATTATTAACATAATTTTAACAATTATCTTTTTTGATTATTGAGCTAAAAACTAGTGAAAGCCTTATAAATACAAGCGGTTAAATAATTTTTGATTGATTTTTGTTATTTTAAGAAATCTCATATTTATTAGGCGTGCATAGTATTTTTTCTTACTTTAGCAAAAAAAACAACTATGGAATTCACTCCTGCAAAACTAAATGCCTTCTTATTTTTCAAATTGCCCTCTGCTTTTTGGAGTGGAGTACGTACTAAAGCAATTGCTGCTGATCAATGTGTGGTTACAGTTAAACACCGTTGGTTCAATCAGAATCCATTCAATTCCATGTATTTTGCAGTGCAAGCTATGGCGGCCGAGCTTACTACTGGTGCTTTAGTAATGAAAAAAATTAAAGAGAGCGGAAAGAATATTTCAATGTTGGTTCTTAATAATAAAGGGTCCTTTACTAAAAAGGCTACAGGAAGAATTACGTTTACTTGTAATGATGGTCATCTGATAACGGAAGCTATTGAGCGAACGATAGCTACTGGTGAAGGCCAAACCATCTGGATGAAATCTATTGGCGTTGATGAAAAAGGCGACCAAGTTTCAGTAATGGAGTTTGAATGGACTATTCGAATCAAAAAATAGCGTTAAACTATTCACAAATAACTAAAAGTACTATTTTTCTGTAATTAACTTTGTATAAAAAGAAGCTGTGAAAGTTTTAATTACAGGAGGAACAGGTCTGGTAGGAAAAGAGGTGGTAAAAGTTTTACATACTAAAGGGATTGCTATACACTTTTTAACCACTAACGCTTCAAAGGTTACTTCTAAAACCAATACCAAGGGTTTTTATTGGAATCCCAAAACTGGTGAAATTGATGAAAACTGTCTTTTAGGCGTTGATGCTATAATTCATTTAGCAGGAGCAACTATAGCTAAACGTTGGACAACTCCTTATAAAGAAGAAATTGTAGAGAGTCGTGTGCTTTCTTCTAATTTGCTATTTCAAACACTTAAAAATCATCCGAATCAAGTCAAACAAATTGTTTCCGCTTCGGCTATCGGAA
This sequence comes from Bacteroidota bacterium, assembly GCA_040385625.1. Classification (GTDB taxonomy): domain Bacteria; phylum Bacteroidota; class Bacteroidia; order Flavobacteriales; family Flavobacteriaceae; genus Flavobacterium. The sequence goes on along the minus strand of JAZKHA010000003.1, from coordinate 246,340 downwards.
TTTATCCAAGTAGTACCACTAATTTATATACAGAAGAATTTACCGATTTTGAAGATACTTTTTTAAGTAATGTGGTTGTCAAATGGGAAGAATCGGTCAATCAGTTTTCTCGTTTGAATATAGATGTATGTAAACTTCGTATTGGTTTAGTGCTATCAACTAAAGGAGGTGCGTTGCCTGCAATGATTAAACCCATGCGTTTTGGGCTGGGTTCAGTTTTTGGTTCAGGGAAACAATGGCAATCTTGGATTCATATTAAAGATTTGGCTCGATTATTTGTTTTTTCTGTCGAAAACAATTGGAATGGTGTTTACAATGCGGTTGCACCAAGCCCAATAACACACCGAGAGTTTATGTTCGCATTAGCACGAGAAATGAAGAAACCATTGTTTTTCCCTAATACACCCAAACTTATTATGAATTTGATTTTAGGGGAAATGCATAGGTTGCTTTTTGATTCCCAAAAAGTGTCTTCTCAAAAAGTGCAAAAAAGTGGATATGAGTTTCATTTTACTCAAATTGAATCAGCCTTTTCTAATTTGCTAAATCGAAAAAAATAAAACAGCTTTATTGGCGGTTAGCTTTTACCTTAACTTGAATTTCAATTTCATCATTAATAAATTTATCTTTTAAATCACCAAATACAGATTTTGAAGCGTATTTTACATTAAAATAAGTACGGTTTAAGACTAATTTATCACTATCAATAATCACTTCCTTGTCATTGATAGTTAGCGTTGCAGGGAAATTAACGGCTTTTGTTATACCTTTTATAGAGAGATTGCCATAAATTAAAACGTTACCTTCTGCTTTTTCTACTTTTGTAATTTTAAAATCAGAACTAGGATATTTGGTTACATTAAAAAAATGATCTTTTTTCTTTTTATCCCCCAATCCTTTTAAATGATTTTCTAAATCTGATTTTCCTTCTTCGGGCTTTAAATCGGTTACTGTGATAGTATTCATATCCATAAAAAATCGTCCAGATGTAACAATACTATCTTTTATAGTAACAAAGCCTTCTTTCAATTTGATAGTTCCGGTATGTTTTCCTCCTGGCTTTGAGCCTGACCAATTAACTACAGATTCATTTAAATCTAAGGCGTATATAGTTCCATTTTCAGCCGAAGGTTTTGCAATCGTATAGGTTTCTTTTGATTCTGTTTTTTCTTTTTTGCAAGAAGACGTAAGTGCTACTGAACCTAACACAAGAGATAGAAATAAAATTTTCATAAGGTTTGCTTTTATAGTTTAAAAACAGTTAACTCGTTAACCAGTACTAAGTTAAGTAAGTTAGGTGGTCTTTCCAATACCAAATGAAAAAAAACAATGACATTTTGACATTTATATTCTATTTGGCAATACTTTTGCGAACTGTAAACTATGTTTAAAAATATATTTAAAAATAATAAACAAATGACTACTGAGAATACTGAAATGGATAGCGAATTTGACGAGGCTACATTAGAACATAATGCTAATGGAGAGCAGATAATAGTAGAAGAATTAAATGTTGAAGAACAATTAGCAAATGATTTAGCAACCGAAAAAGATAAATTTTTACGTCTTTTTGCTGAATTTGAAAATTATAAAAGACGTACGTCAAAAGAGCGTATTGAGTTATTTAAAACTGCCAACCAAGATGTTCTTCAAGCCATGTTGCCAGTTATGGACGATTTTGACAGAGCTTGGGCAGAAATTTCCAAATCAGAAGATGAAGCTTTAGTAAAAGGTGTCGAATTAATCCACGAAAAATTAAAATCGACTTTAATGTCTAAAGGTTTAGAGCTAGTAGAGATTAAAGCTGGAGATGCTTTTGATGCTGACTTTGCGGAAGCAATTACTCAAATTCCAGCGGGCGATAAGTTGAAAGGAAAAGTGGTAGATGTAATCGAAAAAGGATACAAATTAGGAGACAAAATCATTCGTTTCCCTAAAGTAGTTATCGGGAATTAATATTAAAACTGTCACCCTGAGCGAAGTCGAAGGGAATGTATTATGAGCAAAAAAGACTTTTACGAAATATTAGGCGTTAATAAAAACGCTTCGGAATCTGAAATTAAAAAGGCGTATCGCAAAAAAGCGATTGAGTTTCATCCTGACAAAAACCCAGGAGACAAAGCAGCTGAAGAAAAATTTAAAGAAGCCGCAGAAGCTTATGAAGTTTTAAGTGATGCCCAAAAGAAAGCCAAATACGATCAATATGGTCATGCTGCTTTTGATGGTGCTGGTGGATATGGTGGAGGACACCATATGAACATGGATGATATCTTTAGTCAATTTGGTGATATCTTCGGAAGTGCTTTTGGAGGTGGATTTAATGGTTTCGGAGGTGGAGGCGGACAACGTCGTGCTAAAGGAAGCAATCTTCGTATCAAAGTAAAACTTACTTTGGAAGAAATTGCCAATGGTGTAGAGAAAAAAATCAAAGTAAAACGTAAAATTCAAGCCTCTGGCGTTAGTTATAAAACTTGTTCTACTTGTAATGGTCAAGGACAGGTAATGCGTGTTACCAATACTATTTTGGGTAGAATGCAAACAGCAACTACTTGTCCATCTTGTGGTGGTTTGGGTCAAATTATTGATAAAAAACCAAGCAATGCCGATGCTCAAGGAATGATTTTGGAAGACGAAACAGTGTCAATCAAAATTCCAGCTGGTGTTGTTGATGGAATGCAATTAAAAGTTTCTGGAAAAGGAAATGATGCGCCAGGCAATGGAATTGCAGGTGATTTAATTGTGGCTATCGAAGAAATCGAACACGAAACATTGAAACGTGAAGGCGAAAACCTTCATTATGATTTATACATCAGTTATCCAGAAGCGATTTTAGGTGTTTCTAAAGACATTGAAGCGGTAAATGGTAAAGTGAGAATCAAATTGGAAGAAGGAATTCAATCCGGTAAAATATTACGTTTAAAAGGAAAAGGAATTCCAAGTTTAAATAGTTATGGTAGCGGAGATTTATTAGTGCATGTCAATGTTTGGACACCTAAAAATCTTTCTAAAGAGCAAAAGAAATTTTTTGAGTCTAATATAGAGGATGCTAATTTTGCGCCACAACCTGAAAAATCTGAAAAATCTTTCTTTGAAAAAGTGAAAGATATGTTTTCATAATTTCAAATTATATTTTGAAAAAAAAATCCCACAAAATAGTGGGATTTTTTTGTAACGTTTTCATTACAATGGTATCTAATCTAACAATAAGATTAATTACTTTTACTTAAATCAAACAAACATAATGAGTAACATTCTTGAAGTAAAAAATGTAGTGAAACAATATGGCGATTATACAGCCTTAAATTCAGTTTCATTGCAAGTTCCTAAAGGAAGTATCTACGGGCTGTTAGGTCCAAACGGAGCAGGAAAAACCTCTTTAATTAGAATCATCAACCAAATTACATTACCCGACAGTGGAGAAGTCTTGCTAGATGGAGAAAAATTAGCGCCACATCACGTGTCATATATTGGTTATATGCCTGAAGAGCGTGGATTGTACAAAACTATGAAAGTTGGGGAACAAGCATTGTATTTGGCACAATTAAAAGGAATGCCATACGACGAAGCAAAAAAACAATTAAAATATTGGTTCGAGAAATTTGAAATTGAAGGGTGGTGGAACAAAAAAATCCAAGAGCTTTCAAAAGGAATGGCGCAAAAAATTCAGTTTATTGTAACCATCCTGCACAAACCTAAATTATTAATTCTGGATGAACCCTTTTCAGGTTTCGATCCGGTGAATGCGAATTTGATTAAAGACGAAATCATCGAATTAAACAAACAAGGAACTTCTATTATATTTTCAACTCACCGAATGGAAAGTGTAGAAGAAATGTGTGATTACATTGCGTTGCTTCACAAATCAAATAAATTAATCGAAGGAAAACTAGAAGATGTAAAACGACAATATCGTACGCATAAATTCCAAGTGGGAATTGTATCACCAAATGTGGAAGGGTTGATGTATGATTTGACTCAGAAATTTACAGTCGGTCAAACCAATTTCAAATCACTAAACGATGATTTAAAATTAGAAATTGATTTAGGAAATCGCACGCAAAATGAATTGTTAGAAGTTTTAGTCAAAAACGGACAAGTAACACATTTTACCGAAAATATTCCAAGTGTCAACGATATATTCATTCAAACTGTAAGTCAAAAATAATGGGAGTTTTATCATTAATCATAAAGAGAGAATTTATTGCCAAAGTGCGTAATAAATCGTTTATCGTAATGACTTTTTTAAGTCCATTATTGTTTGTTGGAATGTCCTTTTTAATTGCCTTTTTAACAGACATGAACAAAGGAGAGATAAAGAAAGTCGCCATTCACGATTCAGTCGGACTTTTAAAATCTGATTTTAAAGACACCAAAGAAACCAAATATGTTGATTTATCGGCTATGCCGTTGCAATTGGCAAAAGATACCGCGTCTAAAAATTATGAAGGATTATTGTATGTTCCAAAAGTAGGAAGCGCAACAGAATTAGTGAATTCGGTTCAATATATTTCAGATGAAAGTCCAAGTTTAGAATTTGTTTCCGACATTGAAAAAGTAGTAGACCATCATTTGACACAAAATAACTTAAAAGTATTGGGTTTAGATTCTGCTAAAATTGAAAAAGCGAAAGTAGAATCAGAATTACATATTACGAAGTTTTCGGGTGAAGAAGGATTGAAGTTTTTAAATGAAGTGAAAGTCTTTTTTGGAGGGGCTTTTGGTTATTTAATTATGATGTTTATTATCATTTACGGCAACTTTGTAATGCGAAGCGTGATTGAAGAAAAAACTTCAAGAATTATTGAAGTTATCATTTCTTCGGTAAAACCATTTCAATTGATGATGGGTAAAATTATCGGAAATGCAATGGCTGGAATTCTTCAGTTCATGATTTGGGTGATAATCGGATTAGTAGTCATCATTGGAGCCTCTATGATCTTCGGAACCAATCCTGCAGATGCTTCAACAGCAGCTCAAGCGATGAATCAAGTACCAGAAAATGCCAGTGTAGTGGCGTCATTAATGCAAAAAATAAATTTATATTATCAAGAAATTCCGGTATTATTAACCGTAGGTTTCTTTTTAATTTATTTTATTGGAGGTTATTTTTTATATAGTTCATTATATGCAGCTATTGGTGCTGCGGTAGATTCAGAAACGGATTCGCAACAATTCTTGTTACCAATCATTATGCCTTTAATGTTAGGTATTTATGTCGGATTTTTTACTGTAATTAATGATCCACACGGTACGGTAGCAACGGTTTTCTCAATGATACCATTCACATCGCCAATTGTAATGTTAATGCGTATTCCTTTCGGAGTTCCCGTTTGGCAATTGGTATTGTCAATTGTGTTGCTTTTTGGAACGTTTTTAGGAGTGGTTTGGTTTGCATCTAAAATTTACCGCGTTGGAATTTTAATGTATGGTAAAAAACCTACCTGGAAAGAATTATACAAATGGCTTAAATATTAAATAAATTTTAGACTAATTTTAAAATAATTTATGAAACAAAATATGACTTTTTTAAGAAAAATTTTATTTTTAATACTCCCAATTTGTTTATCTTCATGCTATGGTTATTATACTTCTGGTGTTTTTACAGATTTGAGAGAAAATAGTAAACCATTAGCGTCAATTGAAGAAGAAAATTGTCTAAAATCCGATATTGATGTTAAACTTTATTTTGAAGGTGAACCAATCAATTTTGAGTATGAGAGAATTGGGTTAGTGGAGGCTAAAGGGAACAGCTCAGCTAATGATATTGACGTAATTAAAGAGTTGAAGAAAGAAGCTAAAAGGAAATGTTGTAATGCAATAATTGGAATAGTAAAAGGAAATGTTCAAAGAGAAGGAGGTTTAGCTTTTATTACAGATCCTAAAGATGAGTTTAAATATAATGCTATTACATTTAGTGGAATAGCAATTGTAAAGAAAAATTGATAATTAAATATGTCTAAAATATTAATCATAGAGGACGAAGCAGCGATTCGAAGAGTTTTAGTAAAAATTCTTTCGGAAGAGAGCGATACATATAAAGTAGACGAAGCGGAAGATGGAGCTCAAGGTCTCGAAAAAGCCAAAAATGAAGATTATGATTTGATTCTTTGTGATATCAAAATGCCAAAAATGGATGGTGTTGAGGTATTGGAAGCTGTTAAGAAAATTAAGCCTGAAATTCCAATGGTCATGATATCGGGACACGGAGATTTGGAAACTGCTGTCAATACTATGAGATTGGGTGCTTTCGATTATATTTCAAAACCACCAGATTTGAATCGTCTGTTAAATACTGTTCGTAATGCTCTAGACAGAAAGCAATTAGTAGTAGAGAATAAAATCTTGAAAAAGAAAGTCTCTAAAAACTACGAAATGATAGGGGAGAGTGATGCTATTTCGCATATTAAAGATATGATTGAAAAAGTGGCACCAACCGAAGCACGTGTTCTGATTACTGGCCCTAACGGAACAGGAAAAGAATTAGTAGCCCATCAAATTCACGAAAAAAGCGAACGTTGCAATGCTTCAATTATTGAAGTGAACTGTGCGGCTATCCCGTCAGAATTGATTGAAAGTGAATTGTTTGGTCATATTAGAGGTGCTTTTACATCTGCCGTGAAAGACCGTGCAGGAAAATTTGAAGCAGCTGATGGAGGGACTATCTTTTTAGATGAAATTGGAGATATGAGTTTACCGGCGCAGGCTAAAGTGTTACGTGCTTTGCAAGAAAATTTGATTCAACGTGTAGGAGCCGATAAGGATATTAAAGTAAATGTCCGAGTGGTTGCGGCCACCAATAAAGACTTGAAAAAAGAAATTGAAGAAGGTCGTTTCCGTGAAGATTTGTACCATCGTTTGGCTGTAATTTTAATTAAAGTACCTGCCTTAAACGAAAGGCGTGATGACATTCCGGAGTTGATTGAACATTTTTCTGCTAAAATTGCTGACGAACAAGGTAGTGCCAAAAAAGAGTTTTCAAAAGCAGCGATAAAATTGCTTCAAGAATACGATTGGACAGGAAATATTCGTGAACTACGCAATGTGGTTGAACGTCTTATTATCCTTGGAGGAAACGAAATTTCTGAAAATGACGTAAAATTATTTGCGTCTAAATAGTAATTAACCAAAAGTCATTAATGTTATAATTTTAGACTTTTGCCTAGTGCCTGATAACTTAAAAAATATGAATTTAAAAAAAATAAATCCGAATCTTCAAAATGCCCTAATTGAAAATGGTATTACAGAAGCTACCGAAGTGCAAGCAGATTGTTGGAGCACTTTAAAAAGTGGCGCAGATGCGGTAATTATACTTCCAAAAGGTGAAGGGAAATCAACGACTATTGTTTATACGGTCATCCAAAAATTAGAGAAAGCGGTTGGAGAATCTACACGTGCTCTAGTTATCGTTAAAGATAAAGAAGCAGTTGTAGAGATGCTGGACATGTTTGAAAAGTATGCCAAATATACTGACTTGCGTGTTTATGGATCCCATGAAAAAGGCGATATTGATTACGATAAAAACCAGATTTCGCTTGGCATTGATGTATTGATTGGGACTCCAAATCGTATCAATGCTATGTTTGCAACAGCGGGATTCAACATGAATACGGTTAAGATTTTTGTGGTTGATGATGCTGATGAATTGTTTAAATTACGTAGTGATACCATCGTGCAACGTTTGTCAATGAGTGTCGAAAAAACACAACGCGTTTTCTTTTCTGCCGATTTAACCGAAAGAGTAGAGGTGTTAGCAGATAAAATTATGCTAGAACCTTTCTTATTTGGTGTCGAGGATTATGAAGAGGAAGAAGAATAATTTTATTTAAAATGAAAAGAGTATTAAAATATATAGCGATTTCAGTTTTTAGCCTTTTTGTAACTATTTATTTATTTGCGGTTGTGTATTTTTACATTAATCAGCAAGAAATGGTTTTTTTAGCGTCTAAGCTGCCTGCTGATTATAAGTTTACTTTCAATCAAAAGTTTGAAGAGTTCTCTATTCCGTCTTTTGATGGTACAAAGTTAAATGGGGTTTTGTTTAAAGCTGAAAAATCTAAAGGACTCATTTTTTATCTTCACGGAAATAGAGGGACTTTAGATACTTGGGGAGATATTGCCGATAATTATACCCAATTCGGATACGATATTTTTATATTAGATTATAGAGGTTTCGGAAAAAGCGAAGGTGCTATTGAAGATGAAGAGCAGATATATAAAGATATTTCGATTGTTTATCAGCAATTGATTAAAAGATATGATGAGAAAAATGTCATCATTACAGGTTATTCTATAGGATCAGGGTTAGCAAGCTATTTGGCTGCTGAAAATAATCCACAAAAATTAATTTTATTATCACCTTATTATAATGTAACCGAATTGTCTTCTGAAAGAGCTCCTTTTTTTCCAGATTTTCTGAAAAAATTCGCTTTTATGACAAATAATTTTATTCCTAAAATAAAAGCACCCATTTATATTTTTCATGGAGTTACAGATGAAGTTATTGGATATAACCACGCGGTGCGATTGAGTAAATTATTAAAGAAAAACGATAAATTTTTTACTTTAAAAGGACAAGGGCATTCCAAAATGAATGACAATTTAGATTATTTAAAAGAATTACAACAAATATTAAAATAAAAGTATGGGATTAATGAAGGTGTTTTCGGGAAGTGAAATTTTAGCGCAAGCCTTACAAGTTAAATTGGAAGAGGCAGGAGTAAATACAGTAGCAAAAAACAACATACAATCAGGGAGAATTTCTGGTTTTGGTACCGCCGATCAAGCAGTTGAAATATTTATTCAGGAAACCGATTTCGGAAAAGCAAATCCTGTAATTGAGGAATTTCGATTGAGTATTTAAAATACTGATTTTGTAAAGAAATAGGAAAAGACTACTGTAAAGTGGTCTTTTTTATTTTATTAATTCCCCTATCTTTGCACCTTCAAAAAATAATGGTTATTCTGTAAACGAATAGCCAAATCTACAAATAACCGAATATGATTACAGTAAACGACATCGCCGTTGAATTTGGCGGAACAACACTTTTTAGTGACGTAACTTTTGCCATTAATGAAAATGATAAAATTGCCCTTATGGGTAAAAATGGAGCAGGAAAATCGACGTTGTTGAAGATTGTAGCTGGTGAAAATAAACCGACACGTGGAAATATTTCAGCACCAAGCGATGCGGTTATTGCTTATTTACCACAGCATTTGTTGACCAAAGACGATTGTACAGTAATGGAAGAAACATCAAAAGCATTTGCTGATGTGTTGGATATGAAAGCTGAAATCGACGAAATCAATGAACAATTAACTATTCGTACCGATTACGAAAGTGATGCCTACATGAAATTAATCGAACGTGTTTCGGAACTTTCTGAGAAATTCTATTCGATTGAAGAGGTGAATTATGAAGCGGAAGTCGAAAAAGTATTGAAAGGTTTGGGTTTCGAAAGAGAAGATTTTAACCGTAAAACTTCAGAGTTTTCAGGAGGTTGGCGTATGCGTATCGAATTGGCTAAAATTCTGTTGAAAAAACCGGATTTAATTTTATTGGATGAGCCTACCAATCACTTGGATATGGAAAGTATTCAGTGGTTAGAAGACTTTTTAATCAATCAAGCGAAAGCAGTAATGATTATTTCGCACGATAGAGCTTTTGTTGATAATATTACCAATCGAACTATTGAAGTGACAATGGGTAGAATTTACGATTACAAAGCGGTGTATTCGCATTACTTGGAATTACGTAAAGACAGAAGGGTTCATCAGCAAAAAGCCTACGATGAGCAACAAAGGTTTATTGCAGACAATCAGGCTTTTATTGATCGTTTCCGTGGGACTTTTTCTAAAACCGATGCGGTACAATCTCGTGTAAAAATGCTTGAAAAGCTTGTTATTGTTGAGGTAGATGAGGTTGATTCTTCGGCTTTAAAACTAAAATTCCCGCCATCACCTCGTTCTGGGCAATATCCTGTGGTTGTGGAAGGGTTGACCAAAAAGTATGGGGAACACGTAGTTTTCAATGACGCAAATTTAGTGATCGAACGTGGGCAAAAAGTAGCGTTCGTAGGTAAAAATGGAGAAGGAAAATCGACCATGATCAAAGCTATCATGAAAGAGATTGAGATAGATGGTGGTAGATTAGAAATTGGGCACAATTCGCAAATTGGCTATTTTGCACAAAACCAAGCGGCATTATTGGATGGTGAAATGACTATTTTTGAAACCATAGATCATATTGCTGTTGGTGACATGCGTACAAAAATCAAAGACTTATTAGGAGCCTTTATGTTTAAGGGCGATGATATCCAAAAGAAAGTAAAAGTGCTTTCGGGTGGAGAGAAAACGCGTTTGGCGATGATTAAATTATTGTTGGAACCAGTTAATCTTTTAATTCTGGATGAGCCTACGAATCACTTGGATATGAAAACCAAAGACATTATTAAAGACGCCTTGAAAGATTTTGATGGTACGTTAGTTTTAGTATCACACGATCGTGATTTCTTAGATGGTTTGGCCGAAAAAGTATTCGAATTTGGACACAAGCGTGTCAAAGAACATTTCGAAGATATCAAAGGTTTCTTGGCTCACAAAAAGATGGAAAATTTGAAGGAAATTGAGAAATAAGATAAGAATTATAAATAAAAGGGGTAAAGCGTAAGTTTTACCCCCTTTTTTGTTGCTAATGTTTTGTAAGGTTAGGATTATAATATTGCTTTTAATCGTTTAAGTGGGTATGATAACTTGATTCTTTGTTTATAAACTGATTTATAAGTAACTTTAAGTAAAGTAGATATAAGAATGTTATGGAATCATTTTTTAGATCTATTGATAATGTTATCAAAGCTGCCAATTTCTTACCCTATCCATTCATAGTAACAGAAATAAAAACATTTGATGAACATTTTAATAGTTTGTTTTTTAATGAGAGTTTGATCGCTGAATTTGGCTATACCACAGAGGATATTCCCGATGTTGATGTATGGTATGAACTTTTGTATCCTGATGAGAAGTATAGAGAGGAAGTGCGAACGGCCTGGAACGACTTGATAGTGGAAGCAATGTCCAAAAATGAAACGGAAGTCAAGATAAAAGCCAAATTAAAACCCAAAAACAAGGAGGAAAAATGGTATGAGATTAAAACCTTTTTCATCGATAATTTTTTTGTGCTTGCTTTTGTTGATATTAATAACGAAGTTATTCTTCAGGAAAGATTGTCTAATATAAATCTGAATAACGAACGCATGTTGTCAATTTTGGGCCATGATTTAAGAAGCCCAATTGCTAATTTATCTACTATATCTTCTATGGTAGCGCAAGATGACATTACTAGTGATGAATTTCGAGAAATGGTGAAAGTGATTTATCAAGAATCAAACCTGCTTCTTGAAATGATTGAAACCATTTTAAATTGGACGAAATTAAATTTTAATACAGTTACTGTCACTCCAGTTGCAATTGACTATAAAACCTTAGTAAATGGAGTAGTTGATTGTTATAGAAACATACTTCAAAATAAAGATATAACTGTTGAGATTGATTTGGATGAATTTTATACCAAAGATTGTGATACTGAAATAATTACCGTTATTATTAGAAATCTTTTCTCCAACGCTATAAAATTCACTCCGAACAAAGGGAAAATTTCATTTTACCACCATGATAATGTGTTAATTGTTGAAGATACTGGAATAGGGATGTCTTCTGAAAAAATAAAAAATATTAGCAATAACACTTATAAATCAACAAACGGCACCGATAATGAAAAAGGAATAGGTATGGGATTGCAATTGGTGAAACGTTTTGCAGACATGATTAATTGTAAAATCGATTTTGAAAGTAAATTAGGAACAGGTACTAAAGTGAAATTACTTTTTTAGTGAGTAAATTTCAATGATTACTCTAAATTTAGTTTTAACTTGTAGATAGTAGCATTTAAATCTTCCGTGTCGTTGTCTTCACAAAGTAAAAAAGTCAATTCGGTGGTGGTTTCATTAAACAAAGTCAGCCCCTCAAGTTTATGGGTCGGCGAAAGTTGAATCATTTTTTCTATTTCCAAAGTTTTCACATTCATAATTCCCATAATAGTTCCTAAAACTTCTCCATCTTCATAAGTCGAAATCGTGTCTTCAGCAGCTGCAAGGAAATAAATCTTGTCTTTTATCAAGATAGCATCAGTAAAACTAGTTTCTACGTGTTTGATTTTGGGTAATTGAATTGGCTTGAAAAATATTTTTTTATTAGAAATTATAAAAACTCCATTTTTAGCTGTTAATCCATTGCCTCTTTGAAAAAGGTATAAGTTGTCTTGATGATATAAAGCTCCTTCTATGTTTAAATCATCATCAGTAAAATGGGCTATTTTTTTTAATCCCTGATACGTTTCAGAAAAGTCAATTTCCGTAATTTCTTTTGAGTCAGTATGAAATATTACTTTTTTATTTCGGTTAATCGTTGAGCCTGAACCAAAAATATGAAGTTCGTCGTTTTTTAAAGTAAGAGCTTCAAAATCAGGCTTTCTCTTTTTTTCGATATTGACAGAAGCATCTGCAATCAATTGATGCTTAATTAACTTATTGTCAATTAGATTGTATTGAAACAAATAGCCCGAATTATCGCTAACGATGTATAATGAATCATTGTGATACACAATTCCTGAAGCCGCTCCGATACCTTCAATTTCTAAAAACGTTGAAAGTTGAAAATTTTCCATAAATTTACCTTTATGCTAACAAATATACTTTAAAACTATGGCTATTTTTAACCCAGATGATTTTAAAATTACTTCGCAATTCAAAATTGCTGACTTTCCAACCGAGCTAAAAGTGGCTATAGATGATGACGAGAAAGAAGATAAATTAAACAAAGTACAGCGAAAATTGAGCGAATGGCAAGATATAATGTATGCCCACAACCGTTACGGAGTTCTAATTTGCTTACAAGGAATGGACACCTCGGGTAAAGACAGTTTGATTCGAGAAGTTTTTAAAGAATTTAACCCGCGTGGAGTAGTCGTGCATAGTTTTAAAACCCCCAATTCGACCGAATTAGAACATGATTATTTGTGGCGTCATTATTTAGCTTTGCCTGAAAAAGGAAAGTTTGCTGTTTTCAATCGTACTCATTATGAGAATGTATTGGTGACTCGTGTGCATCCAGAATATATTTTAAACGAAAATTTGCCGGGTATTGAAAAAATAGAAGATATTACACCTGAATTTTGGGATAATCGATTCGAGCAAATCAATAATTTCGAAAAGCACATTACGCAAAACGGAACTATTGTTCTGAAATTTTATTTTCACATGAGTAAAGAAGAGCAACAAAAAAGATTGCTTCGTCGTTTGGAGGAAGAAGAACATCACTGGAAGTTTTCGCCAGGTGATTTAAAAGAGCGTGAGCGTTGGGATGATTACATGAAGTATTATGAAGAAACCATTAATAAAACATCAAAACCAAACGCGCCTTGGTTTGTGATTCCTGCTGATGATAAGGAAATGGCGCGTTATATGGTAGGAAAAATCATTTGGGAAGAAATGCAAAAATATACAGATGTCAAAGAGCCAGAGCTAGATGAAAAAGTAAAAATAAATTTTGCAGAGTATAAGAAACAATTGGAAGGTTAGAGCTTATACCCATAAGCCAAACGCAATGCAAATTGAGCCGTGTCAAATTTTGCTAAGTTTTCATAGCGTAAACTAATATCGATGTGTTTGGTGGCAATACCAATCCCGGGATTCCAAATGGGTGAAATACCCATTCCGGTGGTACTAAAGGCAGCCCCAACTTCACCCAAAATATACACTTGTTCTCCAATATGGGATTTGAAACCTAATTTTGCCGGAACATATGCTAAATCAGGTAATTCATTGCTAAAAAAATGAGTATAACCAGTGGTCCCAAGTAAGGATGTTTTTAAAGTAATGTCATATTGAAAACGACCATCAATGCCAATGCCTCCTGTGTATCCATTAAAAGTAATTCCGCCATTAAAACCATAGCCAAGACGCATATCACCCGCTTTTTTTTGAGAAAATAAAGAACTAAAAAAGAATAAGATTGCAATTAAAATTTTGAATTTCATAAAAGATTTGATTTTTAATTAGAACTTAAAAATTATGATTTTGGTATAATGGTTTCTGATTTTTTAATTAAATTGAAGTCAAAACCCTTTTAAATTATTGTATTTTTGCCAAAATTTCAATGATGAAACTTTCTATTTATACCCGAGAATTTAAAGAGAATATAAAACTTGCCTATCCCATAATATTGGGAATGTTAGGTCACACTCTTGTGGGTATTGTTGATAATGTTATGGTTGGAAAGTTAGGTGCTACCGAGTTGGCAGCTGCTTCGTTAGCCAATAGTTTTGTTTTTATAGGAATGTCTCTTGGAATCGGTTTTTCTACTGCAATAACACCGCTTATTGCCGAAGCTGATGGCGAAAATAGCTTGGTAAAAGGGCGAAGTGTTTTTCATCACGGATTAGTTTTATGTACCATTTTAGGTTTTTCACTTTTTGGATTGATTTATATAGCTAAACCACTTATCGTCCATATGGGACAATCAAAAGAAGTGGTTGAAGCTGCTAAACCCTTTTTGGATTTGGTTGCTTTTTCATTAATTCCGCTTATTATTTTTCAAGGATACAAGCAGTTTGCGGATGGAAAAGGAGAAACTAAATATGCCATGTGGGCTAATTTACTTTGTAATGTAGTGCATCTATTTCTGAATATTGTTTTGATTTATGGTGTTTGGATTTTTCCTAAAATGGGAATGTTGGGTGCAGCAGTAGGAACCGTTATTTCACGTTGTATAATGATGATTTATATTCACTTTGCTTTAAAATCGAAAGCTAAATTCCAACCTTACTTTGATGGTTTTAGTTTGAAAGGAATAGGAAAATCGATGACGCAAAAAATCATCAATTTAGGGTTGCCTTCTGCAATGCAAATGTTTTTTGAAGTAGCACTATTTACAGGTGCTATCTGGTTATGTGGTACAATAGGAAAAACAAGTCAGGCGGCCAATCAAATTGCATTAACATTAGCCACGTTCACGTTTATGTTCGTGTTAGGCTTAAGCGTGGCAGGAACGATTAGAATTGGAAATCAGAAAGGTATTGGTGATTTTATAAAGCTTCGAATTGTAGCGCGTTCTATATTTTTATTAGCCATAATTGTCCAAGGAACATTTGCTTTACTCTTTGTTTTATTGCACAATATATTACCGGAAATGTTTGTCAATACCGAAAATGTATTACAGCTAAAAGACAATGCGGAAGTCATCTCAATTGCCTCTAGTTTGATGCTAATTGCTGCCATTTTTCAGCTTTCCGACGGAGTACAAGTAGTCGTTTTAGGAGCGTTGCGAGGCATTCAAGATGTTAAGATTCCAATGTACATTACTTTTGTTGCGTATTGGATTATTGGATTTCCAATTTCCATTTATCTAGGTTTGTATACTGAACTAAAAGCGATAGGTGTTTGGATAGGTTTGCTTGCTGGATTAACTTTTGCAGCACTATTTTTGTATATTCGTTTTACCAAATTATCAAAAAAACTAATTATTCATCATAATTTAGATTAGGATAAAAATCCTAATTCTTTAATCTTAAATCCTAATTATATATGGAATTACCAAAATTCGTTTTAGCTGACAACTCTGATTTTCCTGATGATATTTTTATCATTCATTTAGAATATCCTCGTTTTTTAATCAATCTTAAAGATGATTCAGTAGAATTTATCGAAGAACTAGATGATGAAGATGAACATGAAATGGAAGCTGAAATGGAACATTTAATTACATTGGCTGGAGAATTTTATGACCGCGAAATGGAGCGTTACGAAGAGTAATTCTTCTTTTAAACATATTATCGGAATCTAAAAGCTAAAATTATTTTTAGCTTTTTTTATTTGTAACTGTAACAATTCCCTTTTTTAGCTACTAATGGTAAAAATAAAAACTATGAAAACTATTAAACTATTTCTAATTGTTGGATTATCATCAATTACATTTCAATCTTTTGCGCAAAATGCGGATGAAATTCTAACCAAATATTTTAACACGGTTGGGGGTGTTGAAAAATGGAATGCACTAAACGGAGTAAAAATAAACATGACTGCTAATCAGCAAGGTATGGAGATACCTGTTGAGATGGTTCAGTTAAAAGGTGGTAAAACATATATAAAAATAAATTTTCAAGGTAAGGAAATTACACAATTAGCATCAGATGGTAACACTATGTGGAGTACTAACTTTATGACCATGAAAGCTGAAAAGTTAGATTCTGAAGCTACAGAAAATGCAAAATTGAGTAATGCTGATTTTCCAGATCCATTTTTAGATTATAAATCGAAAGGATATTCAGTAGAATACGTAGGTAAAGAAACTAAAGATGGTGCTGAATGCTTCAAATTGAAATTAACTAAGAAACCAGTTATGGTTTCAGGAGTTAAAGCGGATGATGTAACGTATTATTATTTTGATACTGAAAATTACTTACCTATTGTAACAGAGACTGAAATCAAGCAAGGACCAATGAAAGGACAAAAATCAACTTCAAAAATGAGTGATTATCAAGAAGTGGAAGGATTGTATTTTCCTTATGCTATGAATATGTTTGGCTCTGATGTTAAGGTAACTAAGATTACACTAAATCCAGTTATTGAAGATAAAGCATTTGCTTTTCCAATCCAATAAGTAAATACTGAACAATTTAATCCACTTCACTGCAAGTGGATTTTTTATTTGAATTATTATGAAAAAAATACATTTAGTTATATTGAGTTTAACCCTATTTTTAGTCAATTCTGGGTTTTCACAAGAAAAAATCGTTTTAAAAGGAAAAGAATTGTTTGGGGATATTTCAGCCAGACATCTTGGCCCAGCTTTAATGAGTGGACGGATATCTGATATAGAGATGCATCCTCAAAATAGTAGTATTGTTTATGTTGGTACTGCAGGTGGTGGAGTTTGGAAAAGTAATGACGGTGGAGCTTCATTCAAGTCTGTTTTTGATGAACATATTCAATCCATCGGTTGTGTAACTATCGATCCTTCCAAACCAGATCAAAATATTTGGGTAGGTACTGGAGAAACCTGGACTAGAAATAGTGTCTCTGTGGGAGATGGTATTTATAAGTCAACTGATGGTGGAAATACATGGAAAAACATGGGTTTACCCAAATCTGATAGAATAAGTTCGATTGTTGTAGATCCAAAGAACAGCGATGTGGTGTTCGTGGGTGTTTTGGGTTCTCTTTGGGGAGATAGCGAAGAAAGAGGTGTTTATAAAACGATAGACGGAGGTGTAACTTGGCAAAAAGTATTCTATTTGGATGCTAAAACCGGTTGCTCCGATTTAATCGTAGATCCTTCCAATACTTCGACTATGTATGCTAGTTTTTGGGAATTCAGACGTACCGCTTGGTCATTTAGCTCTGGAGGAACACAATCAGCGTTATACAAAAGTACCGATAGTGGAAAAACCTGGAATAAAATACACAATGGATTTCCACAAGGAAAATTAGGACGTATTGCTATAGCAGTAGCTCCTTCCAATACAAATATTTTATATTCCGTTCTGGAAACTGAAAAAGCGGATAAAAATGGGTTGTACCGTTCGGATGACGCCGGAGCAACTTGGAAACATTTAAACAGTGATTTCGGATTAGTAGTGCGACCTTTTTATTTTTCTAGAATTGTGGTCGACCCTAAAAACCCTGATATTGTTGTGAAAGGCGGTTTGACAGGTTCATTAAGTAGAGACGGGGGTAAAACGTTTAAAACTCTTGGAAACATGCATGCTGATATTCATGATATTACTTTCGATATTAATGACAGTAACAGAATGTATTGTGGAACCGATGGAGGAGTTTATAGAAGCTGGAATGGCGGAACCACTATGGAAATGGTTTCTAATTTGCCAGTATCACAATTTTATCATGTAAGTTTTGATGATAAAGAAAATTACAATGTTTACGGTGGTTTACAAGACAATGGCTCTTGGTTTGGTCCGTCTAGAAGTCCGGGTGGTGTTGAAGCAAGAGACTGGACTCGCGTAGGATATGGAGATGGTTTTAGAGTGTTAAAGCACCCAACCAAAAATATTATTTATAGTGAGATGCAGGGTGCGGAAAATGTGTGGAGATTTAATATTGACACACAAGAGTTAGTAACTATTCAACCACTTGCGGTAAAAGGTGATGCTAAACTTCGTTTTAATTGGAACTCTCCAATGGAAGTTAGTAAAAAGCAACCCAACCGTTTTTACATGGGAAGTCAATTTATTCATAAATCGGAAGATATGGGTAAAACCTGGGTTAAAATTTCACCCGATTTGACTACGAATGACAAGTTGAAACAAAATCAAGAAAATTCAGGAGGCCTTTCTAAAGACAATTCTGGTGCAGAAAATCATTGTACTATTTTTACCTTAGCAGAATCACCTCTATCTGAAAAAGTTATTTGGGCAGGTACTGATGATGGAAATGTTCAAGTAACCAAAGATGGTGGAAAAACTTGGAATAACACCATTGCTAATATTCAGGGATTACCAAAAAATACTTGGTGCTATCATATTGAAGCTAGTGTTTTTGCAGAAGGAACCGCTTATGCTGTTTTTGATGGGCATAGTAAGGGAGATTATACTCCATATACTTATAAAACAACTGATTTTGGTCAGACTTGGAAATCAATCATTACGCCTGATGTTAACGGATTTGTAAGAAGTATTCAGGAAGATGTAGTGAACGAAAATCTATTATTTTTAGGAACAGAAAAAGGCTTGTACATCAGTATTGATGGTGGTGCAAACTGGTCTCATTTCGAGAATAATATGCCTTCTGTTGCTATTCATTACATGGATTTACATCCTAAAACCAATGATTTGGTTATGGCAACTCATGGTAGAGGAATTATTATTTTGGATGACATTTCTCCGCTGAGACAAATTAATCAAGAAGTATTAAGTAAAGATGTTCACTTTTTCGATTTAAAACCTGCGGTTATCAAAGAGCAATCAAATTTTGGTACGACCGCTACAGAGTTGGAATTTGTTGGAGACAATCCTTCAACAAGCGCTCAAATTGTCTATTACTTAAAGAAAAGACATTCATTAGGTAAAATGGATTTGGAAATTCAAGACGAACAAGGAAATAAAATAACGACATTAGGTCCTGGAAAACAAAAAGGAATAAACGTTGTGACATGGAGTTATTATACAAAATCGCCTAAAGTTGCTAGTGGAAAAACCATTTCTTATGCTGGATTTACAGTGCCAAGAGTGCCAGAAGGAACATACAAAGCAGTTTTGACCAAGGGAAAAGATGTTTATACACATACTTTTAAAGTTGTAAATGATCCAACGAGTGCCATTACTTTGGAAGACAGAAAAAAGCAAAGAGAGACTACAAAAGTGCTTTATGACATGACGCAACAACTGGCATATACAGTTTATGAAATTGATGAAGTTCAAAAAAGTATCACGCAAATTCAGGAAAAAGATAAGAGTTTCAAAAAAGAAGGAGACCAAATAAGTAAAGCTTACGAATCTCTAAAAGAGCGATTAGTGGTAACCAAAGGAGATAATTATGTTGGTGCTGCAGAGCCTCAGTTAAGAGAAAAACTGGCAGATTTATACATAATTGTTACTACAGGTTTCAATGCGCCTTCAAGCTCACAAATGGAAAATTTAGAATCTATTTCTTCTCGTTTAACGGATTCGGTTAAAGAATTCGAAACATTAAAAAAGAAATATTTTGAAACGGTTAAAGCTAAAGCGCAAAAGGCTCAAATCCCTTTTGAGGTTAAAAGCTTTGAAGAGTTTTTGAAATAAAATTCTACAAATAAACTAATAGCGCAAACAGTGATATTTCATTGTTTGCGTTTTTTTTTATAAATTATTTTAATACCAATCGGTATTTTTTATACATTTGCATCATAATGAGTTAGTTAAAATGTCAAAAGCAGATCGTACCAAGCAATATATCATAGAAAAAACCGCTTGCATATTCAATACCAAAGGATATGCTGGGACTTCTATTAATGATTTGATTGAGGCAACAGGATTAACGAAAGGAAGTATATACGGTAATTTTGAAAATAAAGATCAAGTGGCTTTAGCTGCTTTCGATTACAATTTTGAAAGATTGGTTGTATACATCAGAGGAAAAATTGAGACTAAAAATTCAGTAATCGATAAATTATTAGTGTATCCTGAAACCTATCGTAATTATTTAACTAACCCAATTTTGATTTCAGGATGTCCTGTGACAAATACCTCGACAGAGGCAGATGATACACATCCGTTGCTGAGAGCCAAAGTGGAAGGCGCCTATAATTTTTGGAAAAATTCACTTGAAGTGCATTTGAATAATGGAATTAATAGTGGTGAAATTAATTCAGATATGGATATAAACGAATTCATTTCTGTATTTGTTTCTCTTATTCAAGGAGCCATTTTACAAGCCAAAGTGACTAAGAAAATGAATTCTCTTAATTATTCAATGGATTATCTGGAACGTTACATACTTTCTGTAAAAAAGTAAAAAAATTTGCACAAAAATATACCATTTGGTATTTTTTATAAAAATAATGAAATGAAAAAATTAGAAAAAGTAATTGAAAGTAAAGTAAAAATCAGGTTTCCTGATTGTGATCCGTTCAATCATTTGAACAATTCAAAATACATTGATTACATCATCAACGCAAGAGAAGATCAACTTTTGAGTTCTTATGATTTTGACGTGCACAAACTAGTCAAAGAACAAGGCTTAGGCTGGGTAGTAGCTCTAAATCAGATTGCTTATTTATTTCCTGCCACTTTAATGGAAACAGTCGTAATTCAATCACAACTGATAAGTTTTACGGACAAGACTTTAGTAGTCGAAGCGTTAATGTGGGACGAAAATAAAACACATTTAAAAGCAGTGTTGTGGACAAAATTGGTTCACTACGATTTAAAAATAAACCGAAGTACAATACATTCTGAGGAGTTAATAGAATTTTTCAAACAAGTAGAAAATCCTTTACCTAGAGCATTTTCTTTTGAAGAACGATTGGAAGATTTAAAATTATCACTGAGAACAACCCCAAGTAAAAATTAATAAACACAAAAAGTAATGAGAAAAATGAGAAAAATTTATGCAATTCTGACAGTAATTTTAGGAACAAGTGCTGCTAATGCGCAAGAAATTAGAACAGTTTACGGGTTTCATCATATTGAAAGTGTAGTAAGTGACGGAAAATTTCTTTATGTAGCTGATATTGGAGTTGCCTTAACTCCAGGAGACAAAGATGGAGATGGTAAAATCATGAAATTGGATAAAGACGGAAATAAGTTAAGTGCTTCTTTTGTTAGAGAAACTTTAAACGCACCTAAAGGATTAGCTATTGACGGTAATGTTTTATTTGCTACGGACATTAATAAACTGTATGCTTTTGATTTAAGTACTGGAGATAAATTATATGAAATCAATTTTGGATCAGCAACTTCATTCTTAAATGATATTGCTGTTTTGGATAAAAATACCCTTTTTGTTTCAGCAACAGATAAAAGTAAATTGTATAAAGTTAACTTAACTGATAAAACATTTACAGAAGTTACTCTTGAAAAAGAAGTGCCTGGATTCAATGGATTATATGTTGATAAAGAAGCTTCTCGTTTATATGTTAACGGTTTTGGATCAAATGGAGAACGAAATGGAATTGTGGGTTATGTTAATTTAAAAGACAACAAATTCACACAAATCACTGCTATTGAAGGTCACTATGATGGAATTTATGTATATGAAGGAATTCTTTATTTTAGTGATTGGATGGATTTTGAGAAGAAAGGTATTATTGCTTCAGTTTCATTAGGTGATAACAAAGTATCGGTTGTTAAAATTCCAGAATTAATTAGTGGTCCTGCTGATTTTATCGTTTTTAGAAATAAATTAGTAGTTCCTGGTATGATGGATGGAACCTTAAAGTTTATATCTATTCCAGAAAAAGAATCAGTATATATTCATTAATAAAATAATGGAGGAATAGTTACTTAAAATATTTTCCTAATAACAAAAAAGCAGCGGCAAACGGTGAAATTTCATTGGTTGAAACTGCTTTTTTGTTTTCTTCCAATAACTGAATAATTTCAGGATTCTGATAAAAGTTATTTTTCAATTGATCGTTAATTGTTTCCATTAACCAATATTGGTTTTGATTCGCTCTTTTGGTAGTGAAATATCCGTTTTCTTTGGTCAATAGGAAATACGACTCTATTGTTGCCCATACGTTATCTATTCCATCTTTTTGAATCGCACTACAGGTTGTTACTGTTGGCGACCAACCCGAATTTTTCATCGGAAACAAATGCAAGGCTCTATTGAATTCTGTTTTAGCTAATTTGGCTTTGGTAATATTGTCGCCGTCTGCTTTGTTGATTACAATCAAATCGGCCATTTCCATGATTCCTCGTTTAATGCCTTGTAATTCATCTCCAGCTCCGGCTAAATTTAAGAGTAAAAAGAAATCGACCATACTGTGTACTGCCGTTTCACTTTGACCAACTCCTACCGTTTCGATTAAAATGGTGTCAAAACCACAGGCTTCACAAAGGATAATACTTTCTCTTGTTTTTCGGGCAACACCACCTAAACTTTCTCCCGAAGCACTCGGACGGATATAAGCATTTTCGTCTTTTACCAATTCTTCCATTCGGGTTTTATCGCCCAAAATACTTCCATGCGAAATCGAGCTACTTGGATCTACAGCAAGTACTGCTACTTTTTTACCCAACGATGTTAAATATTTTCCAAAAGCTTCAATAAACGTACTTTTTCCAACACCTGGAACTCCTGTGATGCCAATTCGAACCGATTGGTTAGCGTAAGGCAAACAACCATTGATGACTTCATTTGCTTTTTTAAGATGTTCAGGATTGGTACTTTCTACCAAAGTAATTGCTCGGCTCAAAGCGGTTTTATTGCCATTAATTATATCGGAGATGAGTTCAGTGGAGGAAGGTTGTTTTTTTCTAAAATTTTGAATAGTTACGACAGACTTCGCACTAATGCTATCGGGTTGTTCGATACCATCGTTTTCTTTTAATGCCGATTTTTTAGAATTGTGACTCAAAATGCAATCTTTGTTTGTAAAAATAGGAATTTTTTAAAGCTATTTCAGACTGTTTAACCCAAATTTTTTTGAATTTAAAACTTATAAAAAATAAAATACACAATGACAACAATTGTTGTATTGTGTATTTTTGGTTTAAAACACCACAAAATGTGTTTCTTCTTTCGATAAATCTACTAAAGTAATTTTTATCCCATAGACGAAATGTTGCAGTGTTGTAACTCTGGTCTTTCTTTGGTAAAATTAACAAACCAAATAGCCAATTCTTCTAATTCCGATGCAATTAAAATTTTTATTGCATTCGCTAATTCTCTGCAAAATTGTGCAGGGTCTGAACTGACTCTTTCCAGAATCAATTTAGTGTAGGTGATCATTGATCTAGTCATAATAAATAATTTAGGGTAGTCTAAACTTACAGTAAAGTTTTTAATAAACCAAGTAAAATGTTAAAAAAATAGTTTTAATTAGTTGTTAGTTTAAATTAATTGATTTTAACCACTATTAATTAACATAATTAAAGATTATTTTTCTATGTAATGTGGTTGTTAAATTGGTGAAACACTTTTATAGAATTAGTCGTTGTCTTTAAAATAATTTTTACTTTTACTACACAATTAAGATATTATGTCAATTTCACCCGAACTTCTATACAAACTCCAACAAGTAGTTGGCGCACAAAATGTGTTTACCGATTCAGATACGCTTACTCATTACGGTCACGATGAAACCGAAGATTTAAGTTTCCCACCCAATGTGGTGGTAAAACCAGCAAATGCTCAAGAAATTTCTGCCATTATGAAATTAGCCAATGAATATTATACAGCAGTTGTTCCTATTGGTGGACGAACAGGCTTGAGCGGCGGCGCATTGTGTATTTTAAAAGGAATTGGTTTGTCAACGGAAAGACTGAATAAAATCATCGAAATTGATGAGAAAAACGGACAAGTTATTACCGAACCTGGCGTAATTACTCAAGTGTTACGCGATGCTGTGGCTGAAAAAAACTTGTTTTATCCTGTCGATCCAAGTAGTATGGGAAGCTGTTTTATTGGCGGAAATATTGCCGAAAATTCAGGCGGAGCAAGAGCGGTAAAATATGGCGTAACCAAAGATTATGTTTTAAACTTAGAGGTGGTATTGCCTAATGGTGAAATTATTTGGACAGGTGCCAATACGCTAAAAAATTCAACAGGTTATAACTTAACTCAGTTAATGGTAGGAAGCGAAGGCACACTTGGAATTGTCACCAAAGCCGTGCTAAAACTTTGGCCGAAAAACAATCACAATGTATTGATGTTGGTTCCTTTTTTTAAAGCAGAACAAGCATGTGAAGCGGTTTCGGCAATTTTTAGAGCGGGAATTGTGCCTAGTGCTATAGAATTTATGGAACGCGACGCCATTGATTGGACTTTAAAATTTGTCGAAGGAATTAGTGTGACTATAAAACCAGAACACCAAGCACATTTATTGATTGAAGTCGATGGAAATTATCCTGAAATTTTGATGCTAGAAGCTGAAAAAATTATGGAAGTTGTCGAGCAATTTGAAATTGATGAAGTGTTATTTGCCGATACCGAAGAACAAAAAAATGCCTTATGGAAAATGAGACGTTCGGTTGCTGAAGCAGTAAAAGCAAATTCAATATACAAAGAAGAAGATACTGTGGTGCCAAGATACGAATTGCCAACGCTATTAAAAGGAATCAAAACCATTGGGAACAAATACGGATTCCAGTCGGTTTGTTACGGTCATGCTGGAGATGGAAATCTACATGTAAACATCATTAAAGGAGATATGACCGATGACAATTGGAAAATGGAAGTGCCTAAAGGTATTCGTGAAATCTTTGAATTAACCGTTTCGTTAAAAGGAACACTTTCAGGGGAACACGGTATTGGTTTAGTGCAAAAAAATTATATGGATATTCGTTTTTCTAAAAGTCATTTGGAATTAATGGGACAAATCAAATATATTTTTGATCCTAATAATATCATGAATCCAGGGAAGATTTTACCAGAGAATTTATAATTATTTGAGGTTGTAAAAATCCAATAATACGGCATCAGCATTTTTAAAAGTGGGTGGTTGTTCTGTAATGGAAGCCACTCTTTTTTTATTGAGTTTCATCGTGATATCGGCTTCAGTAGTGAAAAGTAACACCGACATAAACGGATTGTTGATATATGGAATGGCTTCATTTTCTAATTGATCCAAATCGACAATCTTCTCAATTTCTTGTAAGCCTTCGTTGTAGATTTTGTGCGTCACCGATAACTTTAAAATACCGTCTTCCACCGCTGTTCTAATGTAAATATTTTGCAATTCGGGTTGACCAATGGTTTTAGCCAAAGTCAATTTTGAAAAGGTTTTTTTAGCGATGCTTTCTTTTACAGCATTAAAAAATTGAATGTAGGTTTCGGTATTCGGCATAATTTCGATTATTTAGGCAAAGTTACTTTTTGTAAGCGAATCCGACACATTAATTTGTAAAAACAATCAATCGGTTTTCAATTTTTACTTCTGAAAACCCATAGGTTTTACGAATCCATTCCATAGTTTCTTTCTGATACATAAAAACGTGTGTGTGGTCATTCTTGTAATACCAATTGGAAAAATCGATTTCAGGATGGTACAAATGCGTCATACAATACAATTTACCCTTAGGTTGTAACAGTTTTTGTAATAATTGAAATTCCTTGGCTGGATGATGAAAGTGTTCTACCACTTCGCAACACGCTATATAATCATACTTTTTCTCTAACAATTCAGGAAATGGATGAAAATATGGGTCGTATTCAGCAATTTGATATGCATTATCACGCAATACCTTGCTAATCGCCGAACCAGTTCCGGCACCAAAATCCAACCCCGAATCTTCTTTTGAAAAATCTTTTAAAATTCCATTTGTAATGGGTGAAACAAAATTTTGGTAGCCTTGATCTTCAACATCGTTGTTATGAAAGCGATAGTGTTTTTCTTCGTTTTCAAAATCCATGTATTGAGAGGGATTCAAGAAAATTCCTTTACAAGTATTGCATTCATAATACAATCGTGTTTTATAGTCACAAAATGGAGTAGAGGGACTATGGCAAAGTGGGCAAGAGTTGTTTTTATTATGGTTCATCACACACTTCTTCAGTTTTTACAAAAACTTTTTTAAAGGACTCTTGTAATTTATACTCTTCTAAAATTGAATATTTTTTGTTGTCTCTACCGAGGCAGTTATTCCACCAGCCAAATGAAAATAAATCCATTTTTGCATATTCTAGACAGTTTGAAGATTGCAATCTATTCTGAAATTTGCTTTCTAAATAATTTGGATTACCATTTTTCAATTTTTGTTCATCAATTAGATTTCTCCAAGCAGTTACCATTTTTAAACTGTCATTCGAAACTAATGCGTCTACATATTGATTGGCTTTTTTGTCGTAATTAGACTTTTTTAGTAATGAAATGTCATGATAATAAGCATTATAGGCTAACTGTTTAATTTCAAAATTACTTTTTAATTTTTCTAGTTTTAATGTTTTAATACTTGCCCAATAGTTATCATCAATTATAGTTAACTCTTCTATTTCTTTTCGACGAAGCGAATAGTCATCTTTCAGTGTTTTTATAGTAACAATATTATCATCAATTTTAAAAATCGGATATAAATCGACAAAGAAATCAACAGAATAATTGATTAGTTTCAAAGTGTTTTGAAGTTCACTTTTTTTGTATTCAGAACTAATAAAAGAACTTGTAAAAGTACATAACTCATTATTCCAATGTATGGTGTCAATTTTTGAAGTGCTTTTTAATGTATCTTTTTCAATTGAAATTATTTTTTTACTTGGGGTTTCTTTAATCTCTTTTTTACAAGAAATTGTCAAAGTAATTAAAAAGGGAAGGAGCCAAAATTTTTTCATAATTATGTAGTAGATAATGAGATCGTTTTTGCCGAGTGACTATTTTACAAAATTTAAAATCCAATCCAACATTTCTTTCTTTTGAGTCTCAGTAGCATTGTCATTCATGTCGTTGTGAATGGTATTGGGTAATTTTTGAATGGTTATGCTGAACTTTTTTTGTTCCTCACTTGTTGGAAGTACACCGTCATCTGCCACTTGATCACTAGAACGTAAGGAATAAATTTTAGGTTTTGAAACTCTTGGAAAAGCCACTCTTCGTTGGTCTAAAGTAATTAATTTATAAACCAATTTGGGATGTTTTTTTGTGAAAGTTGCCGAAATATCGCCACCCATAGAGTGACCAATTAAAATAATTTTACTGAAGTTTAATTTTGGATAGCGTTTTTTAAAATCATTTATTACATGCAAAATATTTGCAGAACCGCTATCCCAAAAAGGTTTTCTAACCACTTGAATGTCCCCAGTTGTTGGCATTATTGAATCGGTTGGTAATTCGTGTTGGATACTAGCAACCATATAGCCTTTTTGTGCTAATGCATTGGCAATAAAAGAGTATCCCTTATTAGCGCCGGGTTGGTTTTGATTGTAGCCGTGTCCAATAATAACTAATGGTGCATTTTGTATTTTCGCGGGAAGGTATAATGCCACTGGAATTTCCCGATTTCTGCTTTTGTCAAAAAGGGTAATGTCATTTTCTAATTGTGCCGAAATGGTGAGGCTAAATAATAGGAGTAAGGCGGTAATTTTCATAGTCCAAATATAAAAAATCCCCAATACATTTTGCTTGGGGATTTATGGTTTTAATCTCTTTTAGGATTATTTTTCTTTTCTCGTTTGGCTTCTTTCTTTTCTTTAGCCGTTTTGAGCGGATCTTTTTTGCCCGTTTTCTTAGTATCTAGACTTTTTGACATTTTTT
This sequence comes from Bacteroidota bacterium, assembly GCA_040385625.1. Lineage (GTDB taxonomy): Bacteria > Bacteroidota > Bacteroidia > Flavobacteriales > Flavobacteriaceae > Flavobacterium. The sequence continues at coordinate 218,383 of JAZKHA010000003.1, read as the reverse complement.
CTGTTTTTAAGAAATTTACTGCGTACTACTTGTAATCTTATTAAAGATAGTCATTTAAAGCCTTGCTATTACAAAAATCCCCAACTACGAATTGTAATTGGGGATTATTTTTTTGTGTTTGTTGAAATTTATTCGTGAACCAAAACCCATTCACCAGAAGCTAACATCGCCTCAGCTTTTTTGAATTTCATGGTTTCCGATTTTCCACTCATCACATGTTTGATGGTCACGTTATCATTACGATTGATTTTCGGTTGGTCACGTACAATCGTTTCAGTCACTTGGTGGTGTTGTGGTTGTGTGTTTCCCGCTTCACGATTACGCTCGGCTTGTTCTTCCATGTTCAACACATCGTCTTTGATTTCGTTGTATTTTTCGCGACGCACTTCTTCGTGAGCTTCTTGAATGTTATTTTGTAATGGTAAATCGGCTTTGAACAAGAATGAAATAACTTCTTTGTTAATTCCGTCTATCATCTTTTTGAATAAATTGAAAGCTTCGAATTTATAAATCAATAAAGGATCTTTTTGTTCGTGAACAGCCAATTGAACTGATTGTTTCAATTCGTCCATTTTACGTAAATGCTTTTTCCAAGCTTCGTCAACAATGGCTAAAGTGATGTTCTTTTCGAAATCGGCTACTAATTGTTTTCCTTGACTTTCGTATGCTTTTGGTAAATCGGTAACGACATTTAAGGTTTTAATTCCATCAGTGAATGGAACTATGATACGCTCAAATTGATTGTTCGGATTTTCAAAAACATTTTTAATGATCGGGAAGGCCTCTTTGGCATCTCTTTCATTTTTAGCAATATAATATTCGTTAGCAGCATGGTATACTTTAGAAGTAATTTCCATATCTGTCAATCTTGCGAAATCAGCTTCAGAAACTGGCGAAGTAATTGATAAATAACGAATCAATTCGAATTCGAAATTTTTGAATTCTTTCGAAATTTTATTTTTTTCAACAATAGCATCACAAACATCATAAATCATGTTAGCGATATCCAGTTTTAAACGTTCTCCGTGTAATGCGTGACGACGACGCTTGTACACTACTTCACGTTGTGAGTTCATGACATCATCATATTCTAACAAACGTTTACGTACTCCGAAGTTATTTTCTTCTACTTTTTTCTGTGCTCTTTCGATAGATTTGGTCATCATAGAATGCTGAATTACTTCGCCTTCTTTTAATCCCATTCTATCCATGATTTTAGCCACACGGTCAGAACCAAACAAACGCATTAAGTTATCTTCTAATGAAACATAGAATTGAGAACTTCCTGGATCTCCTTGACGACCAGCACGACCACGTAACTGACGGTCCACACGACGAGAATCGTGACGTTCCGTACCAATGATAGCTAAACCACCGGCTTTTTTCACTTCGTCAGTCAATTTAATATCGGTACCACGACCTGCCATATTGGTTGCAATGGTTACCACTCCTGGTTTACCTGCTTCGGCAACAATTTGCGCTTCTTGTTTGTGTAATTTTGCATTCAACACGTTGTGTTCTACACCTTTCATTTTAAGCATACGGCTTAATAATTCAGAGATTTCAACCGAAGTAGTACCAATTAAAACCGGTCTTCCAGCTGCTGAAAGTTGTTGAACATCTTCTGCTACGGCGTTGAATTTTTCACGAACCGAACGGTAGATTAAATCTTCTTTATCGATACGAGCCATTCCTCTGTTGGTTGGAATTTCGACTACGTCTAATTTGTAGATTTCCCAAAATTCACCTGCTTCAGTTGTTGCTGTTCCAGTCATACCTCCCAGTTTGCTGTACATTCTGAAATAGTTTTGTAAAGTTACTGTCGCATAGGTTTGAGTAGCATCTTCAATTTTTACATTTTCTTTGGCTTCAATCGCTTGGTGTAAACCGTCTGAATAACGACGGCCATCCATAATACGACCTGTTTGCTCGTCTACAATCATGACTTTGTTTTCCATGATTACATACTCCGTGTCTTTTTCAAACAACGTGTAAGCTTTCAGTAATTGCGTTAACGTGTGAATACGCTCGCTTTTTACAGAAAAGTCAGCAAATAAATGTTCTTTTTCCTCAGCTTCTTCTTCTTTTGCCAGATTTTGCTTTTCAATACGAGCAATTTCTGTTCCGATGTCTGGTAAAACGAAGAACGTAGGATCGGTATTTTTTGATAATTCTTGAATTCCGCTTTCGGTTAATTCAACTTGATTGTTTTTTTCTTCGATAACAAAGTATAATGCTTCATCAACAGCCGGCATTTTACGGTTGTTGTCTGCCATGTATTCATTTTCGGTTTTTTGAAGTATTTGTTTTACACCTTCTTCCGATAAGAATTTGATTAACGCTTTATTTTTTGGTAAAGCACGGTGTGCTCTTAATAATTGGAATCCACCATCTTTAGTATTTCCAGCTGTAATTAATTTTTTAGCTTCAGTTAAGAATCCATTGGCTAATTGACGTTGGATACTTACTAAATCTTCAATTTTTGGTTTTAATTCGTTGAATTCGTGACGATCTCCATCAGTTACCTGGCCAGAAATGATCAACGGCGTACGAGCGTCATCCACTAATACTGAATCGACCTCATCGACAATCGCAAAATTATGTTTGCGTTGTACTAAGTCGTTTGGCGAATGTGCCATGTTATCACGTAAGTAATCGAAACCAAATTCGTTATTCGTTCCGTAAGTAATATCAGCATTATAAGCATTTTTACGTGCATCAGAATTCGGTTGGTGATTGTCGATACAATCTACCGTCATTCCATGGAATTCGAACAAAGGTGCTTTCCAAGTACTATCACGACGTGCTAAGTAATCATTCACGGTTACCAAGTGCACTCCGTTTCCAGTTAAGGCATTCAAGTATAATGGAAGAGTAGCGACTAAAGTTTTACCTTCACCCGTTTGCATTTCAGCAATTTTACCTTGGTGTAAAACCACACCACCAATCATTTGGACGTCATAGTGAATCATGTCCCAAGTGATGGCTTTACCAGCAGCATCCCATGAGTTTGCCCAAACTGCATTGTCACCTTGAATAGAAATGTATGGTTTTGAAGCAGATAATTCTCTGTCTTTTGCAGATGCCGTAACAGTAACTTCGGTATTTTCTTTAAAACGACGTGCCGTTTCTTTTACAACAGCAAAAGCTTCAGCTAGGATATCGTTTAATGTTTTTTCTGAAATTTCATACGCTTCTTTTTCTAAAGCGTCAATTTGCACATATACTTCTTCGCGAGCATCAATGTCAGAGATGGCTTCTACTTCGCTTTTTAGCTTTTCAATTTTAGCATCTTTTTCTGCGCGAGCTTGTTTTATTTTTTCTTTGAATTCAGAAGTTTTTGCTCTCAATTGGTCGTTTGAAAGCGCTTGAAGGCTACTTTCAAAAGATTTTATTTTAGTAATAATTGGCTGAATGGCTTTGACGTCTTTTTCTGATTTGTCGCCAACAAATGCTTTTAATATGCTGTTTATGAAGCTCATAATAGTTTGTTTATAATGTGTGCAAAAATAACCAAAAAAAAAGTCTCCAATGAGACTTTTTTAGTAGGTTGTATGATTAATATTCATCCTCGTTCCAAAGATAATCTTCGTCCGTTGGATAATCAGGCCATATTTCTTCCATTGACTCATATATCTCTCCTTCATCTTCAATAGATTGTAGGTTTTCTACCACCTCAAGTGGAGCACCAGTTCTAATGGCATAGTCGATTAATTCGTCTTTAGTAGCAGGCCACGGAGCATCGCTTAAATAAGATGCTAATTCTAATGTCCAATACATTGCTGTAAATTTTTAATTTATGCAAAAATAATTTTTCTACGTAAAAAATCAAGTTTTTTTTGATTTATTTTCAAATCTTTTTAAGAACGTCCGCCACATAAAATCCAAATGACTAAAAACCAGAAATAAATTACTGTTATTTGAGGTTCTTTTTTTAGAATTTTTTAGTCAATTTATTTCCTAGGAATCCATTGTACTTCGTTAGCGCTCAAATCGAGGGACAACTTCCGTGCCAAGACGAAAAGGTAGTCAGAAAGTCTGTTTAAATACTTCAATACAAGCTCATCTGTAGGTTCTATTTCATGTAAATGGGTAGATAAACGCTCGGCACGACGGCATACACAACGTGCAATATGACAATATGACACCGTGGTGTGACCGCCTGGCAATACAAAATGTGTCATTGGCGGTAAATTAGCTTCCATGCTATCTATTTCATTTTCTAAATACTCAATATCGGATTCGGTGATGCCAAGATTTTGTAGTCGCTTTTGACCATTTTTTAAAACTTCTTTTTCTGGAGGGGTTGCCAAGATTGCTCCTAATGTAAACAATCGATCTTGAACTTCAATTAATACGTTTTGATACAACGGATTGATGTCTTGGTCACGAATAAGCCCGATATAGGAGTTTAATTCGTCAACCGTACCGTAGCTTTCTATCCGAATATGGTGTTTTGGGACTCTTGTACCACCAAATAGAGCAGTGGTGCCTTTGTCTCCGGTTTTTGTATAGACTTTCATTTTGAAAAGTTATGAGTTTAGAAGTTTAGTTTTTCAAAGATAGCAAAACAATATATTTTGTAAACAATAAAGACTGCCCGAAAGCAGTCTTTATTTTATTAATTCAAATTAGATTAGTATCCGAAAACTTCTTCTAAAGTTACTTTCTTAACATCTCCTAATTTTTTCATATCATCCATAGCAACTTTTTTCTCAGAAGCTACAATTGCATAAGTGTATGGTTTTGTTGATAAATAGTTTTTGTGGAAGTTTTTAAGGTCAGCCATCGCTACAGCATCAACAGAAGTATATAGTTTTTTTCTAGCATCTTCTTTTAATCCTAATTGCTTTGCTGATAAATAATTAAAAATGATATTATCTTGAGTAATTCTCTCGGTTTGAATATCTTTTTTTACTTGAATTTTTGCCAAATCAAGATTAGCTGGAACTTCTGGTAACGTAGTTAGCAATTCGTTCATGGCAACTGTTGCATCATTGAATTTATCTGCCTGACTTCCTACATAACTCATCATGTAGTATTGGTCTTCTTTCTTTTGAGGAGCTACATAGAATCCAAAAGTGCTATAAGCCAAAGCTTTACTTTCACGAATAGTTTGGAATACCAATGAACCCATTCCGCCACCAAAATAGTTGTTGAAAACGTTTACGATAGTGTTTTTATTAGGGTCAAAAATATCTGTGTTTCTAATCCAACGCGTTTCCGCTTGTACCATATCATAATCAGTAAATAATACTTGATTAGAAGTTTGTGCTACTTGTTTGAATTCTTTTGTAACAGGTGTTGCTGTAAATGTAGCAGGAACTTTATGGAATGCGTTTAATTTCCCAACCAAAGCAACTAGAGGAGTTGGTCCGTAATAAATTACAGTTTGCTCGTAGTTGTTCAAGTTTTTGATTCTATCCATTAATTCTTGCGAAGTTAAAGCGTCTAGTTCTTCATTAGATAAATTATTGTTGAACTTGTTTTTAGAACCATATAAGGCATAACTAGTTAAACCTTGTAAAATAGCACCTTTGTTTGATTTAGCATCTTTTCTTGACTTGGCAATTCTTGCTTTTAAAGCTTTTAATGCTGCCTCATCTGCTTTTACGTTGTTTACTACGTCTTCGTATAATTTAACTGCTTTCTCGAAATTTTCCTGTAATCCTTCAATGTTTACAGTAGTATACTCTTCTCCAGTTGAGATACTGAAGCTACAAGCAATTTTATAGAATGCTTTTGAAATTTCTTCAGCAGTCATTTTATCGGTTCCTAAAAACTGAATGTATTGAGAAGCTAATGATTGTTTTAAATCGTTTAATGATCCAATTTTATAACGGTATTTTAAACGGAAAATATCGTTATCCTTGTTAGCTACATACAATACTTCCGCTTTACCTAATTTAGATTTTTGAATGTCTTTGTTGTAATCTAAGAATACAGGAGTAGAAGCATTGCTTGGCATTGCATTGATTTGTTTTAAGAAATCAGATTGTTTGTCAGCATTAGTTTCAACCGGTGTGATTTGTGGTTTTTCGATTTTAACTTTGTTTTGGTTTTCACCTTTACGTTTTAAAATTGCCACATAATTATCACCTAAGTATTTGTTAGCAAATGCAACGATATCTTCTTTTTTGATTTTTGATAAATCGTTTACATACGCTACTTGGTCTTTCCAATCTAATTCAGAGGTGAAAGCATCCATAAGTGTGCTTGCTCTGTCTCCGTATTTTTCGGTTTCGTAGATTTTTGATTTTTTGATGTTGTTGATGATTGAAGTAATCAAATTATCATCAAAATTTCCTTTTTTCAAGTTTTCAATTTCACCTAAAACCAAAGTCTTTACTTCTTCTAATGTTTGTCCAGTTGTTGGTGCAGCTGATAAATAAAGTACACCATGGTCTATCAAAGTATAAGTGAAAGCATTTGCACGAAGCATTTTTTGTTTTTTAACCAAGTTAAGGTCTAATAAACCAGCCTTACCGTTGGTTAACACTTGTCCTACTAAATCAGCCAAAAGTGCGTCTTTGTCTTTGTTACCAGGAAGTCTGTAACCAATGGTAATGTTTTCAGCATCTGGACCTACAATTTCTTTTACAATAGGAGTAGTAATAGGAGCTTCAGGTTGGAATGTGTATTTGTCAATTGGTTTGGCTTGCATGTAAGCAAAAGCTTTATCAATTTTTGCAATTACTTCATCTGGATTGAAATCACCAGATAAAATCACTCCCATATTGTTTGGAACATAATATTTGTTGAAATACTTTCTGATTTCTACTAATGAGGGATTTTTCAAATGTTCAACTGTTCCAATTGTGGTTTGTAAACCGTAGTTGTGGTTTTTAAACAAATTAGCAAATAAAGCTTCGAAAACTTTACGTCCATCATTATCTAATGTTCTATTCTTTTCTTCGTAAACCGCTTCTAATTCGGTATGAAAAATACGTAAAACTGGATTTCTGAAGCGTTCTGCTTGAACAGCCAAATATTTGTCTAAAGAGCTACTAGGAACATCATCAGTATAAACTGTTTGTTCAAACGAAGTGAAGGCATTGGTACCTTGTGCTCCCATAGCAGTCATTAATTTGTCATATTCGTTAGCAATAGCATATTTACTTGCAACGCCTGACACTTGGTCAATTTCTTTGTAGATGTTTTTTCTTTCAGTACTGTCTTTTGATTTATTGTATTTTTCATACAACGCATCAATTTTATCCAATTCTACTTTTTCTTTAGCCCAATCCAAAGAACCATATTTATCCGTTCCTTTGAAAAGCATGTGCTCTAAATAGTGTGCTAAACCAGTGTTAGTCGATGGGTCGGTTTTACTTCCTGCTTTTACTGCAATATAAGCTTGAATTCTTGGGTCTTTTTTTGTTGGACTTAAGATTACTGTTAGTCCGTTTTTTAAAGTGTAAAATCTTGCTTTGGTAGGGTCATTACTTACATATTTGTAATTGTAACCATTGCCAGAAGCTTGTTTCCATTCAAATTGATTTTGTGCAATACCAACTGCAGATACTAATACAGTTGCTACGGTCAATGTGAGTTTTTTTAGCATTTGTTTGTTAATTATTTAGTTTATTGAATTCAAAAATATAGAAAACCTTATTTTAAGTAAAATGAGGTCGCTGTTTTTAACGTAAAATTGTGATTATTTATTGGAGGTGTCACTTTCAATCAAGCCATCACGAAGGCGTATGATGCGATGCGCATGCGAAGCAATTTCTTCTTCGTGCGTTACCAAAATCACGGTGTTCCCGTTGGCATGAATCTCTCCAAAAAGTTTCATAATTTCTTCTGAAGTTTTACTGTCTAAGTTACCAGTTGGCTCATCGGCCAAAATAATAGAAGGGCGATTAACCAAAGCTCTGGCAACCGCAACACGTTGACGTTGTCCACCTGAAAGCTGATTGGGTTGGTGGTCCATTCGATCGTCAAGACCTACCTGTGTTAATACTTCGGTAGCTCTCGCTTTTCTGTCGCTTTTAGAATATCCAGCATAAATCATTGGTAAAGCCACATTGTCTAACGCTGTTGTTCTTGGTAAAAGATTGAATGTTTGAAAAACGAAACCAATTTCTTTATTACGAATCTCGGCCAATTCATCATCTATCATTTGTGAAACATCTTTGTTGTTTAAAACATAGGTTCCTGAAGTAGGTGTATCCAAACAACCTAAAAGATTCATTAAAGTTGATTTTCCGGAGCCGGAAGGTCCCATCAAAGCAACATATTCTCCTTTATTGATTTGTAAATCGATGCCTTTTAGAACATGGATAGTTTCGTTTCCTAACTGGAAATCACGTTTGATATTGCTTATGTTGATTAATGAACTCGCCATTTTTTAGGATTTTATAGTGTCGTTTGATTAGTATTAAAAAAGGATATAATGTTACAAATAAATTATGTAATTAGGAATTGTGTAACAATTGCTTGGAATTGTGTAAGTAACAACCCGATCAATTACGATAATTTTGAATAATAAATTAAAAGAAAAAATCATGAAAAGTAGAAGTTTATTTTTAGGTCTGACAGTGTTTGTTTTAGGCTTCATATCTTGTAAAGATAACAAAGAAGCAGAAGCACAAAAATCAGTAGATACGTATGTGGTTTATGTAGATTCGTTAGGGAATATTACTGATGAAGATGTTAAAACTAATTGGGAAACGATTGACGCGGATTATCAGTTAAGAGTGAGTAATGCGGAATTGTCGTTGGAAAACATAAAAGACAAAGAAGCGGCACAAGCAAGAATAGATGCAAGTAAAGCGAAGTATGATCTGTTAAAAGCTAAATTAGAAGCCGAGAGAGAAGCAGCTGTTGCTGTTAGTCCAAAACAAAAAATGCGAAATTCATTATTTGGTGAAGGAAAAATAGGAGATGATATGAATTTTAGTTGGGTGAATGCCGGTAATATTCATGACGTGTACCAACAATTTGTTCATACAGTAGAGAACAATAAAGATAGTTATTCCCGTGAAGATTGGGATGAAATAAAAACCATGTACGAAGCGCTTGACAATCGAAAAAATACTGTTGAAAAAGAAGGGCTTTCTTCTGAGGATAATAGAAAAATAGCAGGCTTAAAAATGAAATTTGCGCCTATGTACCAAGTAAATAGAATGGGAGCCAAATCAGATGAAATGGCTAAAGCAAAAGAATAGTTAATTTTAATTCAGTTGAAAATGGCAATCGGTAACGGTTGCCATTTTTTTTATGTTCGAATTACAAAATGCTCTTTTTCTTGTTCGTATCGAAAAAATACAAATCCCCATTGAAAAGTATCAATGGTGATTTTAACTTTCGGATGGTTTTTGATGTTTTTCCAAGCTTCTTCCATATCTGGTGACCAATGAATATCATCGAAAATCCAAACGGAATCATTCGTAATTGTAGGTAATAATAATTCGAAATAGTCTAATGTTGCTTTTTTGGAATGATTACCATCAAAGTAAATCAATTGATAATGGACAGTTGATAATGGATAATTTTTGAAATAATTTTCAAACTCACTTACTACAAAGTCAACATTATTGCATTGGAAATCTTGCAATTGTTTTTTTGCGATTGCTGAAGTTTCAAGACAGCCTTCTAAAGTGGTAATTTTTGCCTTCTGATTTCCTAAAGATAAAGCAGAAGTCGCCAATCCTAACGAAGTGCCGATTTCTAAAATTGAAGAAGGTTGAAAATAATTCACAATTCGAAACAACAATTTCGCTCGTTTTGGAGTGATTCCTGCTGTTTGTGCAATCTTCGAAATTTGTCTTGTATTCGATTTAAAAACTCTTGAACCTGCACCAAAATCGGTCACTTCAATCGTGTTTTTGTTTTGAAGTAAATCGTTTCGGTATTGCTTTAATATTTTGTATTCTGGTTTTTGTTTTTTATCGTAAAAGCATTTGGTCACCAAATTAAATACAAATGGCGAATGGACTCCGTGTTGATTGCTGGAATGCCAAAGAAATTTGATGTACGCTTTTACAATGTGAAACATTATTCCTCAATTTTACCTGAAAGCTCGAACCAACGTTCTTCTTTTTCTTCCATCTTTTTAATTACAATCTGTAATTCGTTTGCCTTTTTCTCAATATCAGCATCAGCTACTTTTCCATCGGAAAACAATTGCTCAATTTCTTTCTTCTTCAATTCTAAATCTTTGATTTCTCTTTCGATTTTTTGAAATTCTTTTTGCTCATTGAATGTCAGACCTGAAGTATTGTTTTGCTGTTTCCAGTCTTTCTTTTCTGCTTTGTTTTCTTCTTTTTGCGCTACATCGGCACTGTCTTCATATGCTCTGAAGTCAGAATAGTTTCCTGGGAAGTTTTCAATTTCACCTTGACCTCTAAATACAAATAAGTGATCTACAATTTTATCCATAAAGTAACGGTCGTGCGAAACCACTAATAAACATCCAGGATAATCCAAAAGGAAACTTTCCAAAACGTTTAAGGTTACAATATCCAAATCATTTGTTGGTTCATCGAGAATCAAGAAATTCGGATTCTGAATCAAAACGGTACACAAATACAAACGTTTCAATTCACCACCACTCAATTTTTCTACGAAATCGTATTGTTTTTTCGAATCAAAAAGGAAACGCTCCAACAATTGCGAAGCCGAAATAATTTTTCCTTTTGTTAACGGAATATATTCTCCGTATTCTTTAATAATATCTATAACGCGTTGTCCCGGTTTCGGATTGATACCACTTTGTGTATAATAGCCAATTTTGATGGTTTCACCCACAATTACTTTTCCACCATCCAACGGAAGTGTTCCAGTAAGTAGATTTAGGAAAGTAGATTTTCCGGTTCCGTTTTTTCCGATAATTCCAATTCTAGCGCCACGCTGAAAATCGAAAGTAAAGTTGTCTAAAATAACATGATCGCCAAATTTCTTTGAAATTTTGTGAAGCTCGATAATCTTACTTCCCATACGTTCCATGTTGATTTCCAACTCGATTACGTTCTCTTTACGACGACTTTCGGCTTTTTCTTTAATCACGTAAAAATCATCCTGACGCGATTTCGATTTTGTCGTACGTGCCTTCGGTTGACGACGCATCCATTCCAATTCTTTTACGAATAGGTTTTTGGCTTTATCAACACTTGCATTTTCTGAAGCAATACGTTCTTCTTTCTTCTCTAAATAATACGAGTAATTTCCTTTGTATTGGTATAATTTTCCGTTGTCTAATTCAATGATTTCGTTACAAACGCGTTCCAAAAAGAAACGGTCGTGCGTTACCATGAACAACGTAATATTTTCTTTGGCAAAATAACTTTCCAACCATTCGATCATCTCTAAATCTAAGTGATTCGTAGGCTCATCCAGAATCAATAAATCCGGACGATTAATCAAAATGATAGCTAAGGATAGACGTTTTTTCTGTCCACCTGAAAGGTTTTTGACTTTCAATTTGAAGTCTTCTAACTTCAGTTTGAATAAAATTTGTTTGAATTGTGTTTCAAAATCCCATGCATTATGGCGGTCCATATCATCAAAAGCTTTTTCGTATGCTTCAGTGTCTTCAGGATTTTCTAACGCTTTTTCATAACGTTCAATTACGTGTAGAATTTCATTATCGGAGGCAAAAATACTTTCTTCAATCGTCAATTCATCTTGTAAATTATGATCTTGCGATAAAAACGACATTTTGATGTCTTTACGCACCACAACCTGTCCAGTATCTGGTTCGTCTTCGCCATTAATGATTTTCATGATACAGGTTTTTCCTGAACCATTTTTGGCAATGAAAGCGATTTTTTGGTCTTTATTAATTCCAAACGAGATGTTTTCAAACAGGGTGCGTTCTCCAAACGACTTCGAAATATTTTCAACTGATAAGTAATTCACAAGAGTAATTTTTTGCAAAAGTAATCTTTTGCATTGAGTAAATTAAGAGGAAATAAAAAAGCTGTCATTTTATGACAGCTTTTTTATTATTTTATGACATCGACTTCAATCTCACTTTGATTTTGAATTTTTATAAATCCTTTAGTGTATTCTTCCTTTTTAGCCAGATATGGATTGTCTAAAAATATTTGAGGATTGATATACATTAACGGATACCAAGAACTTTGCACCTGAACTTGTATTTTATGACCTTTTTTAAAAGTATGCAATACGTCTTGAAGTTTAAATTTGACAGTGGTAGTTTGATTAGGAATCAAGGCTTCTGGTTTTTCAAAGCTATTTCTAAAGCGAGCAGGCATAATTTCACTACGAACCATTTGGTGGTAATTGGCATATAAAACAATAGGCTTGTCTTTGTTTTGTGGTTCGTCTACAGGGTAGATGTCTATTAGCTTGACTATAAAATCGGCATCGGTTGTAGTCGATGAAATTTGTAAATTAATGTTTATCTCACCGCCTAACGTAATATCTTCTGTTAAATAATCAGTGCTGAAAGCGGCAACATCTGGACGATTTTCCGCAAATCTTTGGTCTTCACTCATGTAATTTCTAGGAGTGAAGCCATTCATGTCGGAGTAATTAACACTACTTGGAACAGGTTTGTTTGGATCACTGAAGTATTCGGTACTTTTAATTTGCTCTGGTTTTGTAGTAGTTAATTTGGCATTGTCAGCTAAGTAAAATTTAGTTTTAACAGCATTTTTAGGAGGCCAATTATTAAATTCATTCCATTCTTTTTTTCCCGTATCAAACATGTAAGCTTCCGGAAGAGAGACTGCCTCTTTTTTGTTTTTTTTCAAATAATGATTGAAGAATTTTCGTTCCACATTTCGTTGATAATGGGTTGCAATACTGTCACCAAAATAAATGTCATTGTGATAATGCTTGCCGTTTTCACGTCCCCAACCACCATGCGAAAAGGGTCCCATCACGATAGTATTTTTGGCTTTCGGATTGTTCTTTTCGATGGTTTTGTAAATATTTAGTGGACCAGCCAAATCTTCAGCGTCAAACCAGCCACCGACAGTCAAAACTGCATGCTTGATGTTTTTTAAATGTGATAATAAGTTTCTTTTTTGCCAAAAATCATCATAATTAGGGTGATTCATGATTTCCTGCATGAAAAAATTGTCTTTATAATATTTGTCAACGCCTTCTTTTAAAGTTCCGATTCCGTTGTAAAAAAGAGAGCCATCTTTTGAGGTCGATTTAATCATTTGATTATCATACCAATGATCCTGCTCTGCTTTGTTTTTTTGAACACCAAAAACAGGAAATGTTTTGAAATAGCCCATTAAAAATGAACCGTTGTGGTGAAAATCATCAAAAAAGAAATCGGAAATGGGAGCTTGTGGTGAAGAAGCCACTAATGCGGGATGATTCGCCAATGTGCCAACTGCACTATAAAATCCAGGATAGGAGGTGCCATATTGGCCCACTTTACCATTGTTGTAGTTGATGTTTTTAATAAGCCAATCTACTGTGTCATAAGTGTCGGTACTTTCATCTACATCGTTGTTGGTTTTATGGTCTACTTGAGGGGTCATATTGGTAAAAGTACCTTCGCTCATGTATCTGCCTCGAACATCTTGAAATACAAATATATATTTGTCTTTTTCAATAAATTTATTGGGGAATAAATTCTTAGGATAATTTTTCTCTCCATAGGGATACACACTATAACAGGTGCGTTCCATCAACATGGGGTATTTGTTTGTTTTGGAGATATCTTTAGGAATGTAGATACTGGTAAACAGTTTTTTTCCGTCGCGCATCGGAATATAAACTTCTTTTTTATCGTAATCCCTTTCAATTAAATTCTGTGAAAAACCGCAAAATGTGATGAAAAAGAATAGGAATTTGATTGTAAATTTCATGGTGGTTTTTTTGCCGAATTTATTAATAAAACTAAAAAGAAGATTTAATGTTATGTTAATTTCTGAAATTTCTTATTAATAGTTATTTTCGCAGGATGCAATTATCAGTAATCATCCTCAACTATAACGTCCGTTATTTTCTAGAGCAATGCGTTTCGAGTGTTCAAAAAGCACTGGAAGGTATTGATGGCGAAATTATTGTGGTTGATAACAATTCTTCCGATGCTAGTTGCGCTATGATGAAGCAACGTTTTCCAAGCGTTAAACTGATGGAGAATACTGAGAATTCAGGTTTTCCAAAAGGGAATAATATTGGAGTGGAGCAAGCCAAAGGGAAATACATTTGTATTTTAAATCCTGACACGGTAGTAGCGGAAGATACTTTTAAAAAAGTATTGACTTTTGCTCAATCGAAATCAGATTTAGGCATTGTAGGTTGTAAACTGATAGATGGTACAGGTAATTTTCTCCCGGAATGCAAACGTGGCGTGCCCACACAGTGGGTAGCGTTTACCAAAATCTTCGGATTGTACAAAATGTTTCCAAAATCTAGTTGGTTCAATAAATATTACGCACAACATTTAAACGAAAATCAAACCGGAAAAGTAGATATTCTAGTGGGTGCTTTCATGATAATGAAACGTGAATTGTACCTTGAAGTGGGTGGTTTTGACGAAAATTGCTTTATGTATTCCGATGATATCGATTTGTCTTACATGGTGTTGAAAACAGGGAAATCCAATTATTATTTCCACGAGACTTCCGTGATTCATTACAAAGGAGAAAGTACGGTTCGCGACCAAAAGTATATGGAACGCTTTAGGGAAGCCATGGAGTTTTTTTATAAAAAGCATTTTCAAAGTTCATTTCTTTTTACTTTTTTTATGAAAATTGGAGCATTCGTTTTTTCAATACTAAAGAAGAGACAGCAACAAAATAGAATTTTTTATGCTGATGAAATAATATTTTTCACGAAAGAAGATCGAAATCTCGCTAATTTTTCAGCAGTTATAACGTATTCAAAGTTTGATAAATTAAAAATAAATCCAAAAATAAATTATGAAATTGTGTTTGATGTAAGTTCTTTTTCGAATAAAGAAATCATGAAATTTATGGAAAAACACAAAGCTAATAACTTGACTTTCAGTAATTATATTTTTGAATCAGGATTTTTAATTGGAAGCAATCATGCAAACGATATCGGGCAAGTAATTAATTTAACAAAAAATGGCTGATTCGTGACATTGCGAATGAAAAATTGTTAATTTTGCAATCCAAATACGAAAACACAACTATAGTTTAAAGATATGGCAAAGTTTGAATTGAAATTACCCAAAATGGGAGAAAGTGTTGCTGAAGCAACAGTTACCAACTGGTTAAAACAAGTTGGAGATAAAATTGAAATGGATGAAGCAGTACTTGAAATTGCTACTGATAAAGTAGACAGTGAAGTGCCTTCTGAAGTAGCAGGAACACTTGTTGAAATTCTTTTCAATACCGATGACGTAGTTCAAGTGGGTCAAACCATTGCAATTATTGAAACGGAAGGTGATGCAGTAGTTGCAGACGCTCCAAAAGCGGAAGCAGTAGCAGCTCCAGTTGCTGAAGTAGCTAAAACTGTTGAAGCAGCAAAAGAAGCCGTAGCGCCAGCGAATTTTTCTGATTCAGATAAATTTTTCTCTCCTTTAGTGAAAAATATAGCAAAAGAAGAAGGAATTTCTTTAGCCGAATTAGAATCGATCCAAGGTTCTGGTAAAGACGGTCGAGTAAATAAAGAAGATTTATTAAATTATATTAAAAACAGAGGTAGTCAACCGGCAGCGGTTGCGGCTCCTGTTGCACAAGCACCAACCCGAGGCGCAGCCGAACTGAGCGGAGCTAAAGCAGTTGCGACTGAAGCGCCAAAATCAGCACCAGTTTCAGTAAACGGTGGTGACGAAATCGTTGAAATGGACAGAATGCGTAAGCTTATTTCTGGTTACATGGTGGCATCGGTACAAACTTCTGCACACGTTCAATCATTCATTGAAGTTGATGTAACAAACATCGTAAAATGGAGAGATAGAGTAAAAGCAGCTTTCGAAAAGCGTGAAGGTGAAAAACTAACGTTTACACCAATCATGATGGAAGCGGTAGCAAAAGCATTGAAAGATTTCCCTGGAATGAATATTTCGGTCGATGGAGATTACATCATCAAACGTAAAAATATCAACTTAGGTATGGCGGCAGCTTTACCAAACGGAAACTTAATCGTTCCTGTAATTAAAAATGCTGATCAATTGAATTTAGTCGGTATGGCAAAAGCAGTAAACGATTTAGGAAACCGTGCAAAAGCAGGTAAATTGAAACCAGACGATACGCAAGGTGGAACTTATACAGTAACGAATGTAGGAACTTTTGGTTCTGTTTTCGGAACACCAATTATCAATCAGCCACAAGTAGGAATTTTAGCCTTAGGAGCTATCAGAAAAGTACCTGCAGTGATTGAAACACCTGAAGGAGATTTCATCGGAATCCGACAAAAAATGTTCTTATCACACTCATACGACCATAGAGTTGTTGACGGTGCGCTTGGAGGAAGCTTCGTGAAACGCGTAGCTGATTACCTAGAAGCATTTGATGTGAATAGAGATTTTTAATACGTCCTATTTAATAATAATAATAATAATAATAATAATAATATTAAACCCGATGGTCGTAACCTATCGGGTTTTTTTATCTTTGTAATTCATATATTTAAACATGGAATTAAAACTGAACCGACCGATTTGCTTTTTCGACCTTGAAACTACTGGAATTGATGTAGCTAGAGACCGAATTGTTGAAATTGCCGTAGTAAAAATATATCCTAACGGAAACAAAGAAAGTAAAACGTGGTTGGTAAATCCTACCATTCCTATTCCGCCAAGTTCTACAGCGATTCATGGTATTACCAACGAAAAAGTGGCGAATGAGCCTACTTTTGCAGCATTGGCTTCACAGGTGCACAATATGATTAAAGACAGTGATTTGGCAGGATTTAATTCAGATCGATTCGATATTCCATTGTTAGCCGAAGAATTGTTGCGTGCGGAGGTAGATTTTGATATGAAAAATCGTGTTTCTGTTGATGTGCAAACTGTTTTTCATAAAATGGAAGAACGTACGTTGAGTGCAGCTTATAAGTTCTATTGTGGACAAAGTCTCGAAAATGCACACAGTGCCGAAGCGGATACGGAAGCTACTTACGAAATACTAAAAGCACAATTAGACCGTTATCCAGAATTGGAAAACGACATGAAATCTTTGTCAGAATTCACAACTCGTAAAAAATCGGTTGATTTTGCTGGATTTATTGCTTTGAATGCTGAAGGTCAGGAGGTTTTTACTTTTGGAAAACATAAAGGAGCTTTGGTAGATGAGGTTTTAGATAAAGAACCGGGTTATTTTGGTTGGATCCAAAATGCCGATTTTCCGTTATACACTAAAAAAGTGCTAACCGGAATTAAACTAAGAAAGTTAAATACGAAATAGTAAAAACGTAGTTACTCAAAAAATAGAATGAAAATAATCTGCATAGGTCGCAATTATGCTGACCATATTTCGGAATTAAATAACGAGCGCCCAGAAGAACCGGTTATCTTTATGAAACCAGACTCGGCAATTTTGTTAAAACAACATCCTTTTGTGATTCCAGAATTTTCTGATGATGTACATCACGAAGTGGAAATTTTGGTAAAAATTAATAAAGTAGGTAAGTATATCGATGCTAAATTTGCTCATAAATATTATGATGAAATTGGGCTAGGAATCGATTTTACGGCTCGTGATTTACAATCTAAGTTGAAAGAAAAAGGCTTGCCGTGGGAAAAAGCAAAAGCATTTGACGGTTCGGCGGTAATAAGTGACTTTTTATCGAAAAATGAATTCGATTCGTTAGAAAATATTAACTTTGAGTTGAAGAGTAACGGACAAGTTGTTCAAAAGGGAAATACAAGTCAAATGTTGTGGAAAATAGATGAAATAATCGCTTATATTTCGCAATATTTCACGTTAAAAAAAGGGGATGTTATTTTTACAGGAACGCCTTCAGGGGTTGCAAAAGTAAATTCTAGTGATGTTTTAGAAGGCTTTATTGAAAGCAAACAACTATTTAAGATTCAAATAAAATAATGGCAATACATTATAATTTAGCAAAAGTATATGCGATTTCTGACGACGATGTCGATTTCGTTCGTCAAATTATTACACTTTTTGTAGAAGAAGTACCTGAAGATGTGAAGCATATGAAAGCTGGTATTAAAGCCAAAGATTATGCTCAAGCTTACAGTTATGCGCACAAAACCAAACCAACATTAGATTTGTTAGGAATGGACGCTGCTAAAGAAGAAATTCTTCAAATTGAGCAATGGACCCGAGATCAGGGTAAGAAAAAAGAAATCAAAGAAATCTATAAAAGCCTAGAAACTAGAATTGAAGCAGCACTTGAAGAAGTGAAGAAAGATTTTAGTATTTAGTAGTTTTTTCTCTTATTTTTTCCAAGTATTTATTCATCAATTTTAAAAAATGAAAGCAGCTATTGTAACTATAGGTGACGAAATTCTAATTGGTCAAATTGTAGATACCAATTCTGGTTTTATTGCTAAATCTTTGGATAAAATTGGTGTAAGAGTACACGAAATGCTTTCCATTTCAGATGATAAACAGCATATTTTAGATACTTTATCAGAACTTCAAAATAAAGTTGAAGTTGTTGTCATTACGGGAGGTTTAGGGCCCACCAAAGACGATATTACTAAAAAAACATTGTGTGAATACATGAACGATACTTTTGTTTCTGACGAAAAAGTATTGGCACATGTGACGCAACTTATTGAGCAATATTTTAAGCGTCCAATTACGCAAGTGAATAAAGACCAGGCTTTGGTTCCTTCTCAATCTGAAGTACTTTTCAATCAAGTGGGTACTGCTCCAGGAATGTGGATGGAAAAAGAAAATACAGTTTTTATTTCGTTGCCAGGCGTACCTTTTGAAATGAAATACTTGGTCGAAAACGAAGTTATTCCACGACTTGTAAAAAAATACAAACGACCTTATATAGTTCACAAAACACTGCTGACTTATGGTTTAGGTGAGAGTCTGTTAGCGGAACGAATTGAAAGTTGGGAAGACAATTTACCCGAATTTATTAAATTGGCTTATTTGCCCAGTCCAGGACGTGTACGCTTGCGTTTAACAGCTAGAGGAAGTGATGAAGATGTTTTATTGGAAGCAGTTCATCAACAAATTGAATTGCTTAAACCACTAATTGAAGATTGTTTGGTTGGTTTGGATGAAGATGATACTTTGGAAGTTGTTTTAGGTCGATTATTGACTGCTAAAGCAAAAACTATCGCGACTGCCGAAAGTTGTACGGGAGGTAAAATTGCTTCACTGTTGACTTCTGTTTCGGGTGCTTCCAATTATTTTAAGGGAAGTGTTGTGAGTTACGCCACCGAAGTAAAAAAGTCCATTTTGAACATTTCAGAAAGTGTAATAAACGAGTATTCTGTTGTGAGTGAGCAAGTTGCTAAAACAATGGCTGTAAATACTCAAAAATTGTTGCAAACCGACTATGTTATTGCCACGACAGGCAACGCTGGACCTGAAAAAGGGGAGGCTGATGTGGAGGTTGGAACAGTTTTTATTGCAATTGCAACACCAAAAGGTGTTTTTTGCGAAGAATTTAACTTTGGGCAGCCTCGTGAAAAAGTCATTGATAGAGCGGTAAATAAAGGCTTGGAGTTAGTTTATAAAGAAATTTTAAAAAACTCATAAAAATATTTTGCGTAATCGTTTTATTTTTTGTTTCTTTGCACCCTGATTTTGAATAACGATAAAAGATAAGCATAATGTCAAGAGTTTGTGACCTTACAGGAAAAAGAGCGATGGTAGGAAATAACGTTTCTCACGCTATGAACAAGACTAAGAGAAAATTCTCTGTTAACTTGGTTAAAAAACGTTTTTACCTTCCTGAAGAAGACAGATGGATTACTCTAAGAGTAGCTGCTTCTACAATTAAAACGATTAACAAAAATGGAATTTCTGCAGTTTTGAAAAAAGCGCAAGCAGACGGATTTATTAAATAATCTGTTCCTAAATAACTATATAGCAAGATGGCAAAGAAAGGTAATAGAATCCAGGTAATTTTAGAATGTACTGAGCACAAAACTTCTGGCGTAGCTGGAACGTCTCGTTACATTACGACTAAGAACAAAAAGAATACTCCAGACAGATTAGAGATTAAAAAATTTAATCCAATCTTGAAAAGAGTAACTGTACATAAAGAAATTAAATAATAGCGATTTTTACATTTGTAAAAGTTTTAAATAACATTTGAATCATGGCAAAGAAAACCGTTGCAACGTTACAAACAGCTTCTAAGAGATTATCAAAAGCAATCAAAATGGTAAAATCTCCTAAGACTGGTGCTTACACTTTTGTTGAGGCTATTATGTCTCCAGAAGAAGTAGATACTTTCTTACAAAAGAAATAATATCAAAATACAATATAGTAAAGCTACTTTCTTCTGGAAGTAGCTTTTTTATTTTATATTTGTTCTGATTTTAAGATTGATGAGTTCTGCTTTTAGAATTTTAAATCTTTCAATCTTTTTAATCTTTCAATCAAAATACGAATGAGCTTTTTCAAAAGATTATTTTCTTCCGAAAAAAAAGAGACATTAGACAAGGGTCTTGAAAAATCAAGTACCTCATTCCTATCTAAATTAAGCAAAGCAGTTGCCGGTAAATCAAAAGTTGACGACGATGTTTTAGATAATTTAGAGGAAGTGTTAGTAACTTCCGATGTAGGTGTAAATACGACCTTAAAAATTATAGAACGTATAGAAGAACGTGTTTCTAAAGATAAATATTTAGGAACCGAAGAATTGAACGTGATTCTTCGCGAAGAAATTGCGGGTTTGCTTTCAGAAACCAATTCGGGAGAAGAAACTGAATTTACGATTCCAGCCAATAAAAAACCTTATGTTATTATGGTGGTAGGTGTCAACGGTGTTGGAAAAACAACAACCATTGGTAAATTGGCCAACCAATTCAAAAATGCGGGGTATAAAGTGGTTTTAGGTGCTGCCGATACTTTTCGTGCTGCCGCTATCGATCAATTGCAAATTTGGGCAGATAGAGTAGGTGTACCAATCGTAAAACAACAAATGGGAAGTGATCCTGCTTCTGTAGCGTTTGATACCTTACAAAGCGCCGTTTCTCAAAATGCTGATGTGGTAATAATCGATACTGCTGGACGTTTGCACAATAAAGTAGGTTTAATGAATGAATTGACCAAAGTGAAACGCGTAATGCAAAAAGTGGTTGAAGATGCACCACATGATGTATTATTGGTTTTAGATGGTTCTACCGGTCAAAATGCTTTCGAGCAAGCTAAAGAGTTTACAGCAGCTACAGAAGTAACTTGCTTAGCTGTAACAAAACTTGACGGAACAGCAAAAGGTGGTGTAGTAATTGGTATTTCTGATCAATTTCAAATTCCGGTAAAATATATCGGTGTTGGGGAAGGAATAAACGACCTTCAAGTATTTAATAAATATGAATTCGTAGATTCATTCTTCAAATAATTATGTTACAAAATTTTAAACCACTACATCTTTTTCTATTTGGTACTTCAGCTTTGTTACTGGCAAGAACAGTAAGTAATGTTTATTTAGAGTTAGGTTGTTATGTGTTATCACTAATTCTTTATGTTTTAGCTTTGATAAAATTCAACAAAAAATAATCAAATTAAATAAACACTAAAACAAATGAAAAATCAAATTTTAAGCATATTTGCTATGCTTAGTTTATCTATTAATGCTCAAGACTTGAAAGTTAAAAAAGGGGACATTTTTATTGACGACAAGAAAGTGGCTAAAATTGAAAAAAAAGAAAATTTAGTTTACGAAGTTTCAAACTTAGATGGTACATACAAAGCAGTAATCAATCACCAAGTTTGTGATGTTACTGGTTATGCTTATTTGGTTATTAAAAATGGAGACAATAAAAATCAATTGAATTATGCTAAATTTTCTCCATTTAATATAGAGAAAAGTATTGTTCAGTCGTTGATTAAAGAGAATTTTATTAGCTCTGAAGGTTTTAGTCCTCTGAAAATAAATGAATTTTTAACAGGGCCATTTAAAGATTTAGGTAAAGAGTATGGATGTGAAGATCAGGCAGATGAAAGTGAACTTGCGCTTAGAAAGAATGTAAAAATTCAGGATAATGGATTGATTACTATTGATGCGGATAACAAAAAATCGGGTTTTATTATTAGAAAAATCACTAATAGTCAGGGTGGATTTGTAGAATATAAATATGAAGTATTAGATTTAAAAAACATTAAAGTTGGTTCAATTCAAAATATTGTTTCTGCATCAACTAGTAAATCTAATTTAATCACCATTGACGGTAAAAGCTATTTGATTGGCTTAAAAAAACTGGATGCTTTCAATGAAAAATTAAGTCAAGATCCAAATGCTAAAAACATAGTTTTAAAGCTTTTATATAAAGGTTATGCATTGGGAGAATCTACTGAGACAATAATTGCAGGGAAAAATGAGGAAGTAGCTAAAGAAAGAAAAGAAAAAATAGAATCTGAAAAATTAAATTCAGATAATATTTATGGTAGTGAAGGTTATGTTATTTTGGCTAATGGGGAAAAAGTTACAGGTAAAATTAATGCAACACTTCAAGAAATTAAATCTGAAAATTCTAATCAACCAGTAGTTTACGGGAATTCTTTAATGATTACGGCTAGAGATGGTTCAGCGCTAGAGAAACCTTTCTTTTATGCTAAAGAAAAAATTAAGTTTGGAATTTCAAGCCCCAAAGAAAGATTTTTTGAATCTATGATTGTTAAAAATCAAGGTATTAATCTTAATGAATATAGGTTTTACGAAAGAGTTTACACAAATGAAATAGGTGGTATTTATTTGGATAATAATTTAAGATATTTTATAATCAAATTGAATACTAAAGAGTTTGGTTTAGGAATTTCTACTTTTAGTAAAAATAAAGTTGTTGAAAAATTAGAAGAATACCTTACTTGTAAAGTAACAATTGATCCTAGTAAAGTAAGCGAAAAAGATTATCTAATAGAATTATTAGAGACAATTAAAAAGACTTGTAAATAATAAAAATAAAAAGCCAACCTCTTAGGTTGGCTTTTTATTTTTATCTATACAGCGCCTAGAGTATAAAGTTGTTCCATAGTAGGAGTTTTACTTCCTCCGGCTGGTTCAAGAGTTATACCAAAAGCTTCTGCATCATTTGTCTTTTCAACTTTAAATATGCGACTGTCATTTGCATTAAAATTAACTAATAATCCGATACTGGTAGGTGTTAAGCTGGGTTTAAGTTTTAATGACCAAACTTGATAGACCATGCCATCCGGCGGTTCAGGTAATTGTGACGCATCAACATATACTGTTTGTGTGTCTTTGTTCCAGTAGACTTTAGCTGATGAAGTGGGAGAAACTGTTTGTCCGGCAAGGGTAATTATGGTGTTTTTTGCATCGCGAAGTACATTTATGATGGCTTTACTTTGCTCACTTTCATTTTGTGTAGCTACTATAACTTCGTTTAATTTTGATTTTTCATTTTCTAAAGTTACAATATCGTTTTTAACCGAAATTTGTTGGTTGTATTGGTAACCTATGCCTACCAATAAAACTGCTGCTGCAGCCCAACCTATGTAATTATAACGATTTGTTTTAGATTTTAACGGTATTACTTTACTAGATGCTAATCCTAATTTAGATTTGGTTTTTTCATAATTATCTGCTGATAAAAAAGGAGAAAAACTGCTAGATAAATTTACTATTGCATTTTCAATAGAAATAATTTCGTCGTTAATTTCCTTATTTTCTTTGGCTAATTTATCTATTTCTAGGTTCTCAGTCTCACTAAGTAAACCGTAAACATAGAGTTCTAATTTTCCAGAGTCTATATATTCTTTACTATCCATTTTATACTTGTAAAAAATTTCTTAAATCATTAATACAATTCCGATTGTTTGTCTTGACAGTACCTAAGGGTATTTCTAATTCTTCCGAAGCCTCTTGTTGGGTATATCCTTTAAAAAAGAGCAAATCAATTAGGGCAATACATTTTGGTTTTAACTTTTGAATAAATTCTTTAATTCCAATTGTATCAATTCGGTTTACCAATTTATTACTGTCATCCAATAGATGTACGAAATTATCAGTAGAAAGGTTTTTTTTACTATTGTTAAAGTTTTTAGAACGCATTTTATCAATACTAGTATTTCTAGCAATATTGAGTGCCCAGGTATAAAATCGACCCTTACTTTCAGAATAAGAATCTATGTTTTTCCAGATTTTCACAAATACTTCTTGTAAAATATCTTCGGATTCTTCTCGGTCTTTTACCAAATTAAAAATTACGGCAAAAAGACTTTTAGAGTACATATTATACAATATTGTATAAGCATGTGCATCTTTCTTTTTGACTAATAATAGAACTTCTTCTTGTGACATAGTTTAGTTGACTTGTTTTTACAAATCTATATAAAGTTTATACAATAAAGTATTTTATTTTTTGAAAATGCTGTAGGTGTTTTTTTTTAGGTCTGGGAAGTATTGATTTTAGTGGATTTGATGATTTTTTTAAAAATATTTCAAATATTTCAAAACCAAAGAGGATTGTTCTGCGTAAGTGTTGTTATAATCATTTAAAAACATAAAACAATGAAAAAATCAAGATTGTATTTAGGTCTATCGCTGGTAGCGTTTTCGGGTCTAATTTTAATTGCAGCAGACCATGCTGATGCACCTTCGGTTACAGGAAATGCAAATGACATTACAGATGTTTATGCCTTTCAAGGACAAGATAACAACAATTTGGTATTTGTTGTAAATACACAAGGTTTACTCTCGCCAGGGGCAACAGCGAGTGTAGTCTTTAACGAAAATGTACTAACTGAAATCAACATTGATAACAACGGAGACAATGTAGAAGATTTGGTAATTCAAGCAATAAGAAGAGGTAATAAAATGTATTTCTTCGGACCAATTGCTCCCGGGATGACAGGAACGAGTAGTACTATTAAAACAAATGCAGAATCCGGAAGTGTTGAAATTTCACAGTATGGTGCTTCTGCTATTACGGCAACTAAAAATGGAATGAAGTTTTTTGCAGGTCCTCGTGACGATCCTTTCTTTTTCGACTTAAATCAATACAAAGCAATTTTAGCGGGAACTGCTTCAGGATTTAATAATCCCGGGACAGATACTTTTGCTGGGACCAATGTACTTTCAACTATCGTAGAGGTACCAAAAACCTTGTTAGGATCATCATCTAGTATTAATGTTTGGGCAGAAACTAAACAAAAACAATAATTCAAACTTTTAAAGAAAAAAATTATGAAAACAAATAATATCAAATTTATAGTATTTTCTATTTTAGCATCAACGGTTTTTGTAAGCTGTATTGATGATGGTGTTTCAGAAGAAACTGATTTTTCAGGAACCTATGTACAAAAGGATCAAATGGGAAGACCAGCCATAAATACAGTGTTTATTGCTTCAGGATCTCCAAAAGATAATTTTAATAATACTGTGCCTTCAGCCATGGGAGCTACTTATCAGTCGGTTTTTCAATCCAGATTATTGGCCTTGAATGCAGGCTACACCACTAATGCTCTTGGTCAAGATGCGGCTACTTTTACAGGGCTTTTAGCAACAGACGTTTTGGGTGTTGCTAAAACAGGAACCACCACATTTTTCGATGGAACCAATGTTTTAACAGGTCGTGCTTTAGCAGATGATGTTATTGATGTAGAATTGTTGTTGATTTTTGGAGGTCCTTCAGGAACTTCAAATTCGGGATTAACTTCAGATCATGTAGATGCTAATGATAAAACTTTTTTAGCCTCATTTCCTTACTTGGCTTCGGCTTGGTAAAACAAGTTTACCTACAAAATTAGAGCGTATACTTTATACGCTCTAATTTTAAAACAAACAAACAATAAATAACAAACACAATGAAAACATTTCAATACATCTTATTTTTTTTAGTAGCGCTTGTAATGATTAGTTGTCAAAAAGAAAACAAAAGAAATACAATCATTAATCCAAACGATTACAACTCGTTTTTGATGACTAAAGAAACTAAAGCACTAGATTTTGCTAATTATGAAATTGATTTTTGGCAGAATAAATTTGATAAGACACCCAATCAAATCACGTATTTGAACAAAATAGCTTCCAATTATAATTCTTTATTTGAAATTACAGGAAATATAGACAACTTATATAAAGCCGAAAAATTATTGGTACAATCCAATGAAGCTTTTAAATACACTAACGTTGGAACGATTCGGTCTTTAGCAAGAAATTACATCATGCAACACCGTTTTAAGGAAGCGCTAGAACTTGCGAATAAAGCACTGACTATTGGAGAAGGCAAAGAAGAAACCCGAAAGTTACTTTTTGATGTGCAAATGGAACTAGGAAATTATGAAACTGCAGAAGAACAACTTATAGCCCTTAATCATTCTAAGAATTTCAAAGATTTTGATTTTTTGATACGATTGGCAAAATGGAATGATCATTTAGGCGATTTAGAAACAGCCATTACCATGATGGAAAAAGCGGTAAAAGCTGCTGAATTTAATGATGACAAAATCTTAATGGTTTGGGCGTATTCAAATCTTGGCGATATGTATGGTCATGCTGGAAAAATTAAGGAAGCCTATAGTCATTATTTAAGAGCGCTCCAAATTAATCCGGAGCACAGTTATTCTTTGAAAGGAATTGCTTGGATAGTATTTTCTCACGAAAAAAATACCAAAGAAGCCGATCGAATCATTAATATAATTTCTAAAAAGCACAATTCACCCGATTTCTATTTAATGAAATCTGAAATTGCAGAATATGAAAATAATTACAAGTTAAAATCTAAAAACATTAGTGCTTATTTCAACATGTTAAAAGAAAATAAATATGGCGCGATGTACAATAAATACAACGTATTGATTTTTGCTGATGAGAAGATTACAGCTCAAAAGGCATTAGAAATTGCTAAAATTGAAGTCAACCATAGACCAACACCAGATTCATACGATTTATTAGCATGGTCATATTACAATTTGGGTGATTATAAAAAAGCTTTAGAAATTGCTCAGAAGCATGTTGCAGGAAAATCATTTGAACCGGAATTAAATTACCACTTAGCAATGATATACAAAGCCAATAAAATGAATGAGTTAATTGAACCAATTAAAAAAGATTTGTTAGCGAGTACGTTTGAGCTAGGTCCTAGTTATAAGCAAAAAATTGGAAAATTATAATGAAGCAGTATTTCAAAATTTTCTTTTTATTCCTGCTATTTTCAGGTTATTCCCAAACAAAAAAAGGAGTAATACATGATGTAAATGGAAAAACAATTGAGAACGCCTATCTCGTTAATATAAATTCTCAAAGTCACGCACATACAGATGAATTTGGCAATTTTGGAATAGACAAAACCACTGTTGGTGATGTATTAGAAGTCTCGGCTTTAGGATACAAAAAAGGAAACTTTACTGTTAGTGAAGGTAGTGTTGAAATAGTTTTGGAAGATGATATTTATAAATTAAATGAAGTAGTCCTTCATTCAAGAATCTCAGCAATGAATGTAATTTCAAAAATTGATTTGCAAACCAAACCCGTAAATTCTTCACAAGAGATTTTAAGGAAGGTACCCGGTTTGTTTATTGGTCAACATGCAGGCGGAGGTAAAGCAGAACAAATATTTTTGAGAGGTTTTGATATTGATCATGGCACTGATATCGCTTTGTCTGTAGATGGAATGCCAGTCAATATGGTTTCTCACGCACACGGTCAAGGATATGCCGATTTGCATTTTGTAATCCCTGAAACTATCGAGAAAATAGATTTTGGAAAAGGGACCTATTATGCTAACAAAGGCGATTTTGCAACAGCCGGATATGTTTCTTTTTTAACCAAAGAAAAAATTGAGAATAGTAGTTTGAGTCTTGAAGTTGGTCAGTTTAATACAATGCGAACTGTTGGTATTTTTAATCTACTGGAAAATCAGAAAAAACAAAGTGCCTATTTAGCAACCGAATATGTGCTTACGGATGGTCCTTTTGATTCGCCACAAAATTTTAAAAGAATGAATTTGTTCGGAAAATATACTAACAGTTTGTCTGAAAATAGTAAGTTTTCGATTATGGCTTCTCGTTTTACAAGTAAATGGGATGCCTCAGGACAAATTCCGCAACGATTGGTTGACAACGGAACCATATCAAGATTTGGCGCTGTTGATGATACCGAAGGTGGAAATACTTCAAGAACCAATTTTAATATGTCTTTGACAAAAAATATTAGTGAGAATACTTTTTTAAAAACAAATGCTTTTTATTCCAATTATCAATTTGAATTGTATTCCAACTTTACGTTTTTCTTAGAAGATCCTATAAATGGCGACCAAATTAAACAAAAGGAAAACAGAGATATTTATGGTTTGAATTCCGAAATAAATAAAAGAGTAAAAATTGCTACTACTGATGCTTTAGTGCAAGCTGGTTTTGGTTTTCGTGCCGATGAAACAAAAAATACCGAATTATCACATACTAAAAATCGAAGTGAAACTTTGGAAAGCCTGAAATTAGGAGATATCGATCAAACGAATGTGTTCTCTTACTTAAATGCGGAGTTTGATTTTGGAAAATTCAAAATTAATCCGGCGATTAGAGTAGATTATTTCAAGTTCAATTACCAAGATAAATTAGCCGTAAATTATAAAACGCAGTCGGAAAATAAAGTGAAATTCTCCCCGAAATTGAATTTTATCTTTTCACAAAACAATGATTTGCAATTCTATTTAAAATCAGGTTTGGGTTTCCATTCCAATGACACTAGAGTAGTGGTAGAGCAAACGGGAAAGAAAATACTTCCAACAGCATTTGGATCTGATTTGGGAACAATTTTTAAACCATTTCCGAGATTGGTAGTGAATTCAGCGCTGTGGTATTTAGATTTGGAACAAGAGTTTGTGTATGTCGGCGATGCTGGAGTGGTAGAACCGAGCGGACGATCAAAACGTATGGGAATCGATTTGGGTCTGCGTTATCAAATGACTGATTATTTATTTTTTGATGCCGATGCGAATTATACCTATGCCAGAAGTACTGATGAACCCGATGGAATGGATTACATTCCGTTAGCGCCCGATTTTACTGCTACAGGAGGTTTTAGTATTGCTGATTACAAAGGGTTTTCAGGCGGATTTCATTATCGCTATTTGAAAACTCGTCCAGCAAATGAAGACAATTCCATTGTAGCAAAAGGATATATGGTTTCAGATATAAATGTAAATTATAAATATGGAAAGTTTGTTTTTGGAATAGCTGCCGAAAATATATTCAACACAAAATGGAATGAAACACAATTTGCTACCGAATCAAGGTTGCAAAATGAAGTCGAAAGCGTGGAAGAAATTCATTTTACCCCAGGAACTCCTTTTTTTATGAAAGGAAAAATAACATACACTTTTTAGTTAAGTGAAGTTTGTTTGTTTTGAATGTTTGAAAAAAAGCTCATTAGATACTATTTCTAATGAGCTTTTTGATATTTAGATACCATTTGCAATGGCTATAAAATCATCTGCTTTTAGAGCAGCTCCGCCAATCAATCCACCATCTACATCCGGTTTTGAGAAAATTTCTTTGGCATTGTCTGGTTTTACACTTCCGCCATAAAGGATCGAAACATCTTCGGCAATATCGCTTCCATATTGTTTGCGAATCGTTTCACGGATAAACTCGTGCATTTCCTGTGCTTGTTCTGGAGAAGCTGTTTCACCTGTTCCAATAGCCCAAACGGGTTCGTATGCTAAAATGATATTTTCCCATGCACTTCCAGGTAGATTAAATAAACCATCGCGCAATTGTCCTTCCACAATGTTAAAGTGACTATTAGTAGTTCTGTCTTTTAGCTCTTCACCAAAACAGAAAATAATTTTCATATCGTGTTTTAAAGCGGTTTCAACTTTACTTGCCAATAATGCATCAGTTTCATGAAAATAAGCACGACGCTCCGAATGACCAATTATAACAATGTTTACACCAATGTTTTTTAGCATATCAGCAGAAATTTCACCTGTGAAGGCACCACCTTCTGCTTGATGCATATTTTGAGCAGCCACTTGAATAGTTGTAAATTCGGTATGATCAACAGCCGATGCCAAGTTAACAAATGTTGGTGCTATAATGATTTGTGCTTTGCTATCTGTCGGTAACTTCTGAATTAATTCATTGATTAAATCTTCAGTTTGCTCGGCGTTTTTGTTCATTTTCCAATTGCCGGCTACTATCTTTTGTCTCATTTTTTTGAGTTTAGAAGTTGAATAGTTTTTAAATGACTATTTATTTACTTAATTGCTTTAATAAAGCATCCACTTTTTCGTGATCGGTTTCTATAGCACGATACAATCTTACTTTTCCTGTTTTGTCAAGAATGATATAACGCGGAATCCAGTCTAAATCAACCGCTTTTCCGAATGCACCTTTCATACCACCCAGCATTAAGTAATGATCACCAGAAATCGCATGCTTTTCGATACCAACTTTCCAAGCTTCAGGAGTTTTGTCGGCAGAAAGAAATACAAAGTCAACATTTGGATGAACAGTTTGTAATTCTCTTAATTTAGGCATGTTTTTTACACAATCACTACACCAAGAAGCCCAAAATTCAATGACAACTGTTTTACCCTCGTGTTTTTTTAGTATGTCTTTGAAATTGATTTCTTTTCCAGATGTATCCGTAAGATTTTGTGCCAAAGCTTCTTCTGACAATTGTTTATCCTGCGCCTTTATAAAAGAAAATGCGATTAACGCTAAAGCTACTACGACAAGTAAGAAAATTATTTTTTTCATGTTTTTAAGATTTTATAAATTCGAAGATTGTTATTGTTAATTTTAAAAAATTTGATAAAATCAAATCTATTTTTTTTCTCATGGACTTATTTTTTTAACTCGTCGTATGATTTATTAATCAACTCTTGATAATTTTTTGGATTGAACTGATTTTCAGTTATTCCATAATAGTATTTGTACTCGTTACCATTCCATAAATATTTTACGCCTGGTGTGTCTTTTCCAGTACCTAATAATTTCCAAAACGGAATGATTTCGATGATTTTATAAGGATATTCGGCCCCTGTTTCTTTGAAAAAAGCTGGAATCAAATCGGCTTCTTCGTTCATGAAAAGGATTAAAATTTCCGGGAAGTTTTTGTTGGTTTTCTTCATTTCGGTTAATTCTTTGGCTGCTAATCGGCAATGATCACAACCTGGAACGAAGAAACATAACGTTTTTCTACCCGTATCAATTTTGGAAAAGAATTGCGCGTAACCCGATTTCTTTTTGGCAGGTTCATTGACCACAACTTCTTCCACTTTTTTTGGTGTTTCTTTAGTTATAGAATCCTTTACGGGTTGTATAACTTCATCCATTTTTACAGCTCCCGAATCGATTACTGTGCTTGCGGTACTATCAATTGGAGTAGTTTCTATAGGTATTGATAATTCGGTATTCGATTTTATGGGCGCTACTAAAAATATTCCAGCAATAGTAGCCAAAGTTACAGCTGCTAATGGCCAAAATTTAGACTGTGTTTTATCAGAAACCAAAAAGGACAACCAAATCAGTAAACCAATGGCAATGATGTTTTTTATAATGGCTTCAATAGGCGTCATCGGAATTAATTCACCAAAACACCCACAGTTTCCAGAGTTACCACCATTTATAAAAGTTTCGTAAGACAAATGAGCAACAAAAACCGCTAATAAAGCTATTGTAGCAGGAATCACAATTTTTTTCAGATAGTTGTTCTGTAAAATTAGAAATCCGAGTGCCAATTCAATTCCGATTAATATTCTAGAAAACCAAGGCGCAATTGCTTCCGAAAAACCTAAAGGATACAACTGTTTTACTTCAAAAGTTGAAATTGCAAAATACGGTGACGGATACATTTTGGCGACAGCCGAAACGATGAATAAGGCTGAAATGATTATTTGAATTGCTATAGATAGATTTTTTTTCATACTTAATTTATTGTGGCTTCGAGTGCCTCAGCCACCTTTTTAAATTTTAATTTTTTCCTTCTAACAAAATCATTGCAAATACTGCATAATTAATCATGTCTTGATAATTAGCATCTATTCCTTCAGAAACTAGTGTCTTTCCTTTGTTGTCTTCAATTTGCTTTACACGAAGAATTTTTTGCAAAATTAAATCGGTTAACGAACTCACACGCATATCACGCCAAGCTTCACCATAATCATGATTCTTGTTTTCCATCAAATCTTTTGTCAATTTGATTTTTTCATCATATAGTTTTACGGCTTCGACTACGTCTAAATCGGGTTGTTCAGCAACACCTTTATCCAATTGGATTAAGGCCATGATAGAATAATTGATAATTCCAATGAATTCAGGAATTTCTCCTTCGTCTACTTTTCGGACCTCATTTTCTTGTAAAGAGCGTATGCGTTGGGCTTTTATAAATATTTGATCGGTAAGCGATGGTAAGCGTAAAATACGCCATGCACTTCCATAATCCTTCATTTTTTTGCTATATAAATCGCGGCATGTAGCTATGATTGCATCGTATTGTTGTGAGGTATTACTCATTAGTGTATTATATTTGTATCAAATTGGTTCAAAAATAACGAATTTTAAATAATAAGCTGTTAATAAAATGCAAATGGCCACAATAAATTGCAAAGGAAATTTAATTGATTTAGCGACTCCGAAAGTAATGGGGATTTTAAATGTTACTCCCGATTCATTTTACGATGGAGGAAGATTAACATCTGACGCTATGATTTTGAATCAAGTGGAAAAAATGTTGCTTGATGGCGCCACATTTATCGATATAGGCGGACAATCAAGTAGACCCACTTCCGAATTCCTTTCAGCCGACGAAGAACTAAAAAGAGTTGTGCCAGTTGTCGATTTGATTTTGAAAAATTTTTCTGAAGCGATACTTTCTATGGATACATTTCACAGTCAGGTTGCCGATGTTTGTATCGTTAGCGGAGCCGCAATGATTAATGATATTTCTGCGGGAAGTTTGGACGAAAAAATGTTTGAAGTGATTGCCAAGCACCAAGTCCCGTATGTAATGATGCACATGCGTGGAACGCCTCAAACCATGCAACAGCTAACCAATTATGAGGATTTAGTCAAAGAAGTTTTGTTTTATTTTTCTCAGAAAATTGCCAAAGCAAGAAGTTACGGAATTAATGACCTAATAATCGATCCAGGTTTTGGGTTTGCGAAAACCATTGAACAAAATTTCGAATTACTTCATAAATTGGAATTGTTACAAATAACTGAATTACCAATTCTTGTGGGTGTTTCAAGAAAGTCAATGGTGCACAAAACACTCGAGACTACTTCTGAAAATGCCTTAAATGGAACAACTGTTTTAAATACACTTGCACTAACGAAAGGTGCTAGTATTCTTCGTGTTCACGATGTGAAAGAAGCGGTGGAGTGTGTGAAACTAACTAATTTTTAACTTAAAATACGTTCAATTTCCGGAATAGTATCTGGAGCTACAGGTCTTCCGTTTTTAATCGCTACACCAGTTACTTTAGCAGATAAAACAGGTTTGTTATCACTAATTCTAATAATGTTTTGGTGAAAAACGACTTTTAAATTCCCTTCTTTTTCAGCAGAAACTTCAATTTTGAATTTGTCGCGACTCACTAAAGAATTTTTAAAATTCATTTCAATGTTTTTTACGACTAATAAAATATTATTTTGAGCAAATTCAACAAAATCAATACCATGATGATGTAAGAACTCATGTCGTGCATGTTCCAAATAATTTTGATAAACTGAATTATTTACGATGCTTTGTACATCTAATTCGTAATCTCTAACAACTAATTCAATTGAAAATTTTTCCATTATTTAAGGGTTGATTTCTTCTTCGTGATTTACAAATTGTGCTTCGTATAGTTTTCGATAATAACCATCGGTTTTTTGTAATAACGTTTGATGATTACCTTCTTCTACCACGACTCCTTTGTCTAATACTACAATTTTATCTGCATTAATTACGGTAGCCAATCGATGAGCAATGACAATTGAGGTACGATTTTTAGTCAATGTCACTGTTGCTTTTTGAATCATTTCTTCCAAATACGCATCGATTGATGACGTGGCTTCGTCTAATATTAAGATACTTGGGTTACTTAAATAAGCACGCAAGAAAGCGATTAATTGGCGTTGTCCCGACGATAACATATTACCTCGTTCTTTTACGTTGTAATCGTAATTCTCGGGTAAACTCATGATGAATTCATGGGCACCAATTTCTTTGGCTGCTCTAATCACATCCTCTCTGGAAATAGAATCGTTGTTTAAAGTAATATTATTATGTATGGTATCGGCAAAAAGAAAAACATCTTGTAAAACTATTGCTATTTGTTTGCGTAAACTGGCTAAAGTAAAGTTTTGAATATTTTCGTTATCAATAGAAATCGTTCCTGATTGGATATCATAAAAGCGATTTAATAAATTGATAATGGTCGATTTCCCCGCACCAGTAGCTCCGACTATGGCAATGGTTTCGCCAGGACTTACATTTAAATTGATTTTTTTAAGGACATCTTCATTTGGCTTGTAACCAAAAGTAACATTATCAAATTGAATTTTACCATCAAATTTTGGAGCAATTTGCGTGCCTTTGTCTTCAATGTGATTTTGAGAATCCAATACTTCAAAAACACGGTTGGCTGCAATCATCCCCATTTGCATTTCATTGAATTTATCAGCAATTTGGCGTAGAGGAGTAAAGAAAATAGAAATATACATATTGAAAGCCATTAAATCTCCCAATTCGGTTGCTGGGTCTTTTTTTAGAAGAAGAATGGATCCAAAATAAATAATAAAACTCAAGGTCATTGAAGAAACGATATCTGCAATAGGAAAGAAAATGGAGTTGTACCAGACATTTTTCACCCATGCTTTCCGGTGCAGGTGATTTATTTCTTTGAATTTTTGATATTCCGTAGCTTCTCGGGTAAAAAGCTGTACAATTTTCATTCCTGATACACGCTCTTGAACAAATGTATTCATGTTGGCCACCTGATTTCGAACTTCTTCAAAAGCGACTTTCATCTTGATTTGGAAAACACGCGTAGCGATGATTAATATGGGCATGGAAATCATGACAATAGTAGATAATTTCCAATTGATAGCTAACATGAAAACTAAAATGGCTACCATTTTTAAAATATCACTGAAAATCATGAATAATCCCTGACTGAAGATACGTGAAATAGCTTCAATATCAGAAACCGCCCGTGTTACTAACTTACCAACGGGTTCGTGGTCGTAATAACTAACTTTGAAATCAGTTAAATGTTTGAATAGTTTAATTCGAATATCTTTTACAATATCTTGACCTAAAACATTTGCCCAAAAAACAAAGTAAAATTGAGCCAAGACTTCTAACAATAAAGTAATTCCCATGAAAATCACCATAATAGTGAACCCTGTCATTTTCTTAGGAATTATATAATCGTCTACAATATCTTTTAATAAATAAGGGCGAAGTGCTGCAAAAATAGAAAGCAAAATTGCCCATGCAATTACACTTTTGTAGCGCCATTGATAGGGTTTCGTATATTCTAAAATTCGTTTAAATAAACGAGTATCAAATGCTTTCATTCTTATTAATGTAAGGATAAGTGATTTGTGTTAAAAACAATCCTTGAGCAGGAACTGAAAATCCTGCTTTTTTTCGACTTTTACTTTCAATAATAGCTACAAAATCTTCATTTGTAATTTTATGTAAACCAATGTTTACTAATGTGCCTACAATAGCACGAACCATATTTCGTAAAAAACGGTCAGCAGTTATGGTAAAGATAAGCGTATTGTTTTCTTTTCGCCAATGAGCTTCCGTGATTTTACAGTTGTAAGTAAAAACATCGGTATTGGATTTAGAAAAACATTCAAAATCGGTAAAATTTAACAATAATTTTGCTGCTTCGTTCATGGCTTCAATGTCCAACTCATGATGATAATGCCAAGCTAAATTGCTGTTGAAAATATTTTTTTTAGTCGAAATAAAATAATTATAAGTTCTTGAAGTTGCATCAAAGCGTGCGTGTGCATCGTCATGAACTGGAAGTATTCTAAAAACGGCAATGTCTTTGGGGAGGAAAGAATTGGCTTTATAAAGGAGTTTTTCGATATCCGTTACTTTTTCAGAATCAAAATGGCCATACATTAACGAAGCATGTACTCCAGCATCTGTGCGACCTGCGCCTAAGATGTCAATTTCTTCTTGTAAAAGAGTTGAAAAAACTTTATTTAAAGTTTCTTGTACTGATGAAGCATTGGGTTGGTATTGCCAACCATGGTATTGTGTTCCGTTATATGCGAATTCGATGAAATATCTCAATTTTGAAAATCTTTATGCAAAGATAATTGAAAATCTGTTGGGTTTAAAGCATAAAAAAACAGAGAACCTAAGTTCTCTGGATTTCTATTTAAGTAGATGAATTATCGTCTTCCGTTACCGCGACCATTTCCATTTCCGTGTCCTTGGCTATTTCCATTTCCTCGGCCGTTATTTCCTTTTTTGTAATAACCATAGTCATTGCCTCTTTTTTCGTAACGATTATTGTCATAAGATCTATAGTTGTCTCTTCGGTCAACCGCTGCTACATAATTTCCACGTCTGTTATAGTTTGGACCATAATATTCTTGACGGTAGTTGCGGTAATTATTTCTCCAATAATGATTACGGTGGTTGTCAAAAAAGGTCCAAGGAGAGTTTCCTCTATAATCAATAACTACTCTGTGTGCTCTATTGATATCATACCCGTGGCAATATTCTGGCATGTAACGTGAACGACACCAACCTTGAGGACCAAAGTAGATATAAACTTCAGCATAATTATCGTAATAACATTCTAACTCTGGTAAATATACATACTGAACTCTGTCTTCATAATAGTGTCCACGCCAATCAGGATGTGTACCAATATTTAAACTTACGGATACTTGTGCATTTGATTGAAAAGTAAATAGTATCAAAAATGCCCCTAAAATAAATTGTAACTTCTTCATAATATTATGGTTTTAAATTGTGGTTAATATCTAAACGAAAACGTTTGATAGTTAGTATCCAATTACTGTGCCAAAATGAAAATGAAACGTTTTTTTAATTAATATTTCAATAAATATTGATATACTTTTTCAGTCGGTAATCCTACTACATTGGTGTAGGAGCCTTCTATTTTTGTAATACCAATAAGCCCTATCCAATCTTGGATTCCATAGCTTCCGGCCTTGTCAAAAGGTTTGTGATTTTCTAAATAATAATGAATGGCTTCGTCGGATAAATTACCAAAAGTAACTTTCGTAGCCTCGTTTATTATTTCTGTTTTAAATTTCGTTTTAAAACATACTGAACCAATGACTTCGTGTGTTGCATTGGCTAAAATTTTTAGCATCTGAAATGCGTCTTCATAGTCTTTAGGCTTTCCCAAAGCTTGATTGTTGAGCCATACCAATGTGTCGCTTGTTATCAGAAGTTCGTTGTCTAGCAATTCATTATCAAAGGCCGAGGCTTTCAATTTTGCTAAATAATCGGTGATTTCAAGATGTTTTAAATTCTCGGGGTAAATTTCTTCGATTTCTTTTAATCGAATTTCGAAATCCACATCAAATTCTTTAAAAAATTGTTGGCGACGAGGAGAACCTGATGCTAAAATGATTTTTGTGTCTTTGAATTTATTGCGCAACATAATATTTCATATTTATTCCAATTACAGCAATAGCAATGATGCCAAAAAAGATAATTAGTTTTAAAACATCACTTAAATGGGAATAGTCTTTTTTAGTTTTTGCCGACCAGATTTTAATCGAAAAATATAATAAAGGACCAATTAAAAACCCTAAAATGTAGACCGTAGCGAATTGCAATTCAAATAAATTGAAATACATATAATACAATATGCAAATTGTAGGGATAAAACTCAATCCAAAAATGAGTTTTGTGGTTCTGGCTTCACCTAGTACAATAGGTAAGGTTTTGATTCCGATGTTATAATCTCCTTTTATATCTTCCAAATCTTTTACCATTTCGCGTAAAAAATTGATAATAAACGCCATAATAGAGAAATCGATTAAAACAGCAAAAACAGGTAACATTTGATCTCGATTGGTAATGTCTGTCGCTGGAAAAACCATGAACAAATCAATGATTAAGATGCTGAAAGCCAATACAAATGCCACTACAGCATTTTTTACAATTATGATTTGCTTAAAGTTGGTAGAATAGGCATAAAGTAAGGCTGCGCACAATATAAATACGGTAACAAAATTAGGACGCATTATAACTTTTGATAAATAGAACCCTATTCCAACGCCAATAATAGATAAGCCAACGTAAATATTGTACGCTAAATTTTCAGAAATAGTGTGGCCCACTATGGTTTTCTTAGGTTTATTAATACCATCTGCCTCTTGATCCAAAATGTCGTTAATGATATAACCACCAGCAGCAATACAAACGGTTGAAAATATTAATAAATAATATTGCCAAAGTGCTAAGGCTAAAGGAATATCTTGCATTTTTAAAAATCCAAAAAGAATCACTAATTGCATAAATGCAAGTAACAGAAGGTTTTTGTAGCGTATGAGGTTCAGGTATTTCATTTGTCTATTTGATTAAAAAAACTTTCCGTTAAAATAAGTATTCCATTTGCCTTGTACTTTCATGACTTGTTCAATCACGTCTCGAACAGCTCCTTTTCCTCCATTAATATGTGAAATATAAGTTGAAATGGATTTTATTTCTGGACTGGCATCTTGCGGACAAGTTGGTAAACCTACCAATTGCATCACGTGATAATCAGGAATATCGTCACCCATATACAAAACTTGTTCGGGTTTGATGTTATACACATCCGTATATTCTTTGAAGGTTGCTACTTTATCTGGTGATCCTAAATGAATATCAGTAATGCCAAGGTTTTTCAATCTGATTCGTACACCTTCGTTACTACCGCCTGAAATGATACACACATTGTAGCCACTTTCTATAGCGGCTTTCATAGCAAATCCGTCACGAATGTTCATTTCGCGAAGCATTTCTCCTGTTGGGGTTACATGTACAGTTCCATCGGTTAAAACGCCATCCACATCAAAAACAAAAGTGGTGATGTCGTTCATAATTTCTTTATAGCTTTTTGCCATTATCAATAATTGATTTGGTTAGTATTTTATAGATTTCCTTTTGTGTTTCATCCTGAAGGAAATTCAAATGTGCGTTTATAGTTTGTGTGTCGTTGCGTTTAGCGGGACCCGTTTGTGCTTCTGAAGGAGAAAGTGTTTTGATTTTGTTTGCCGTTTCGATGATTAAAGGTTGTAAAATTTCGAATGGAACGTTGTTTTCATCACAAATTTTATTTCCGATTTCATACAAATGATTACTGAAATTACAAGCAAATACAGCAGCAACGTGTAATGCTTTTCGTTGTTCGGAATTGATATTGAAGGTTTTTTCAGAAATTGATTTGCCTACTTTTTCTAATAATCGGTAATCGGCTTCGTTTTCAGCTTCTAGGCAAATTGGAATTTCACTAAAATCGACCGATTTGTTTTTGGTAAAAGTCTGCAACGGATAAAAAACACCGCGTCTGTTTTTGTTATTTAATCCCGAAATAGCGACACTACCAGAAGTGTGAACCACCAATTTGTTTTCAAACGGAATTTGATTGGAAACATTAGTTACAGCGGTATCGGTCACAGAAATGATGTACAAATCTGCTTCTTTAAGAAGTGAAAAATCGTTTGTAACTTTTGAAACATCAAAATTTTTGATTTCAGTAGCTAAATTTCTAGAATACACCTGAATAATTTCGACTGTTCCGCTTTTGGCGAAAGCCGAAATCAAATGTTGTGCTACATTTCCAGAACCAATAATTACAACTGAAATCATTTGGCTAAAGTAATAAAAAATGAAATGGTAAGAAAATGATGGCTAATTCTCTGAAAATCGACTTTTTAACAAAAAATGTTTATATGTTTTTGTTAAAAATGTTTGACGGAATAAAAAAGATAGTATTTTGGGGGCTTTAAAACTTAACCTATAAATTAGCATTGTTATGAAAAAATTATTGACTGTATCTATGTTTTTATTCTGTGTATTGACAGGATTTAGCCAAATTAAAGTGTTGCCAACTACTCCATTAGAAAGATTGGGAAGAGTAGGCATAAATGACGTGTATGTTCAGAAAGAAGGTGATAATTTTACCTTTTTCTACAAAAACATTGAGAATAAAGAGGATATGAATATCAGAAATTTCTCATTTAAAAATGTTGAGAATGATTATGAGAACTTTTTTAAAATCATAACTGATGGTTTTAATGCATCGCCTATGTATGATATCAAATTAGAATTGCCAAATGACTATGTTTGGTTACATTTTAATAAAACTTCAGCAAGAACAACAGTACAGTTTATGACAACTAATAAGTTGACTACCAGTACAGGTATTTCTGAAATGATGACAATTGAAGACATTAAAAAATTATTCGAGAAAGTATAAGACCTTTTTTGCATACTTATTTGAAAGCGAAATCAGTTTGATTTCGCTTTTCTATTTGTTAAAAATCCTTAAAATTCTATGGTTTTAAATTAGTATGACAAACTAATTAAGTATTTTTGTGGCACTTTAATTTGAAATCCAAAAATGGACAAAAAAATATTTTCTTTCCTGTTTTCTACCCGATTAATGGCTGTTTTGTTTCTTGTTTTCGCTGGTGCTATGGCGGCTGGAACTTTTATTGAAGATTCTTATAATACAGATACAGCTAGAGTTATAATTTACAATGCTTGGTGGTTTGAAGCAATCATGGTTTTCTTCATGATAAATTTCTTCGGAAATATTCAACGCTATCAACTTTACAAAAAAGAAAAATGGGCTACTTTGCTTTTGCATTTAGCGTTTGTTCTTATTTTATTGGGTGCTTTTATTACACGTTATATTAGTTATGAAGGGATAATGCCAATTCGTGAGGGTGCTACAGAAAATCAATTTTATTCTGATAAAACCTATTTGACTTTGTTGGTTGATGGGCAAAAGGATGGTGAGATGAAAAGACTTACTGTTGAAAAAGCATTGTTGTTGTCAGGTGCGGTAGATAATAGTTTTACTCAGAACTACAATTTCGATAAAATTCCATTTAAAGTTGAATTAGTCAATTTTATTATGGGCGCCACAGAAATGATTACGCCAGACGAAAAAGGAGTTTTATACTTAAAAATGGTCGAAGCTGGTGAAGGAAAACGTCACGAACATTATTTAAAGGAAGGCGAAGTTCAAAGTATTCATAACATTCTTTTTGCCTTAAACAAATATACTAAAGGAGCTGTGAATATTACGATTGATGATAAAACATCGTCTATAGAAACACCTTTTGATGGTAATTTTATGCGCATGGCCGATCAGATGAAAGGTAATGTAGTAAAAGACACAAAAGCCGACTTGATGTATCGTTCGCTTTACAGTGTTGGCGGATCTCAATTTGTATTTCCAGAAGCAGCCATTAAAGGGAAAAAAGAATATAAATCAAACGGAGATTATAAAGACAAAGAAAGTAACGACGCTATTGTTTTAAAAGTTTCCAATGAAGGAAAAGAAAACACAATTACACTTTTAGGTCAAAAGGGAAGTGCTGGAGAACCGCAAGCCTTCAAACTTGGAAATCTAGAATACACTGTTTTTTATGGAAGCAAAGTCTATGAATTACCGTTTAAAATCCAGTTAAATAAATTTACTGCTTCCAAATATCCAGGAACGGATAAAAGTTATTCTGCATTCGAAAGCTTGGTGACGATTCAAGACAAAAAACCTTTTGTGACTCGTATTTTTATGAATAATGTTTTAGATCATAAAGGTTATCGCTTTTTTCAATCCGGTTTCGATCCTGATGAAAAAGGAACTAAATTATCAGTAAACCATGATTTTTGGGGTACTTGGATCACTTATATTGGTTATTTCTTATTGTATTTCGGGATGATAGCAATTTTGTTTACCAAACATTCTCGTTTTGCTGATTTGAAGAAAAAACTAGAAAAAGTGAAAACTAAAAAAGCGAATTTAATTTCTGTTTTGGCTTTGTTGATTTCTTTTAACGGATTTTCTCAAAATCACAATCATAAAAAGACCATCCCAACGGAACAACAAATTGATACCATATTAAAAAAGTATTTGGTTCCGGAAGAACAAGCGGCAAAATTTGGCCGATTGATAATTC
The DNA here is from genome assembly GCA_040385625.1 of Bacteroidota bacterium. Lineage (GTDB taxonomy): Bacteria > Bacteroidota > Bacteroidia > Flavobacteriales > Flavobacteriaceae > Flavobacterium. The sequence continues at coordinate 176,231 of JAZKHA010000003.1, read as the reverse complement.
AAGATGCGGGTGGAAGAATGAAGCCCATTAATACTTTTTCTTCTGAATTGTTGCGTAAAGTAAGCAAAAGTGATACTTATAAAAATATGAATTCCGATCAGGTTTTCTTGTCGATGACTCAATTTCCTCAAGTTTGGTACGAAGTGCCTATTATTTATCTAAAAAGAGGAAATGATAGTATTCGTAAATTAATTGGAGTTGACAAAGAAGTAAAGTATGCTAAATTAATCAACTTCTTTGATGAAAAAGGAAATTACAAGTTAAGCAATCAGTTGGATAAAGCCTATAAAGCAGCGGTACCTAATGCTTTTGAAACAGATTTTATCGAAGCAGATAAGAAAGTGAATCTATTGTATTCGGCAATTTCAGGGCAAATTTTAAAAATATTTCCTATTCCGAATGATAAAAATAACAAATGGGTTAGTTTCTTAGAAGTAAATCATCCTACTGGAACAGCTATTGATACTGTTAAAAATGTATTACCATTCTATTTGAATTCACTTGATAAAGCAACTGTTTCTAAAGATTATAAATTGACCAATAGTTTGGTGATTGGTTTGGAAAATTATCAGAAGAAATTTGGAAGCAAAGTACGTCCAAGCGAAAAGCAAATCGATTTAGAGATTTTATATAATAAATATGATATTTTCAAGAAGTTGTATTCATGGTATATGTATGCTGGACTGCTGATGTTCGTGTTTGTTATTGTTAGCATTTTCAACAACAAGAAATGGGTAAGGTATACCGTAAAAATATTTCATATCATCTTAGGATTATTGTTTGTATTGCATACGTTGGGATTAATGTCCCGTTGGTATATTTCTGGTCACGCTCCATGGAGTAATGCTTATGAATCGATGATTTATGTTGGTTGGTCTATCATGTTTTTTGGATTGGTTTTTGGAAGAAAATCAGCATTAACAGTAGCTTCTACCGCTTTTGTTGCCGCTATGATTTTAATGATAGCACATTGGAGTTGGATGGATCCTCAAATTGCAAACCTGCAACCAGTATTAAATTCGTATTGGTTAATGATTCACGTGGCAGTTATTGTCGGAAGTTACGGTCCATTTGCATTGGCTGCGATTTTAGGTTTGGTAGCCTTATTACTGATGTTGTTTACTAATAAAAACAACAAAAAAGTAATGGACTTAAATATCAAAGAAATTACTTATATCAATGAAATGGCACTGACCGTTGGATTGGTTATGCTTGCTATAGGAAACTTTTTAGGAGGCCAATGGGCCAATGAAAGTTGGGGGCGTTATTGGGGTTGGGATCCTAAAGAAACATGGGCTTTAATTAGTATTATGGTCTATGCCTTTGTGATTCATATGCGTTTTGTTCCTGCTTTGCGTGGCAAGTTTGTCTATAATTTTATGAGTGTTTTGGCTTTTGCATCGATACTAATGACTTATTTTGGCGTTAACTTCCATTTAAGCGGTTTGCATTCATATGCAACAGGGGAAAAGCAAAATGTTGAAATATATATGAATATTCTTGCAGGATTTTTAATTTTTTCAATTATTGTCTATCTTCGTAAGAAGCAAATAGAAAAACAACTTAACAACATAAAATGAAAAAAATAGCCATAATCTTAGTATCTTTATTAGCCTTTTCTTGTAAAAATCAAGAAGAGACTTTAAAAAATGAAGAAGCTCATAAAAATGTAGATATGGAAAAGCAACAAATAGTGATTACCAAAAATTTAGAAGGTCAAACTATTTATCAGTTTACTGCTGCCGACATTCAAGGAAAATCATTTGATTTTTCTAAATTGAAAGGTAAGAAGGTAATGATTGTTAATACCGCTTCAGAATGTGGTTTTACAGAACAATACGAACAATTGGAAGCTATTTACGAGAAATATAAAAACAAAGGTTTTGTGATAGTGGGATTTCCTTCCAATAATTTTGGAGAACAAGAACCTGGGACCAACCAAGAGATTGCTGCTTTTTGCAAGAAAAATTACGGAGTAACTTTTCCTATGATGAGTAAAATTTCTGTACAAGGGAATGAGATTCATCCGATTTATACTTTTTTAACTCAAAAGGCTCTAAATGGTTTAAAAGATAATTCTGTACACTGGAATTTTCAAAAGTATTTGATTAATGAAAACGGGCACGTGGATCAAGTAATAGGACCACAAATTGTACCTGATGATCCTGCTATTATCGAGTGGATAAAATCTTAAATGATAAACAAAAAATAAAAATAAATGCGCTATTGGTATAGCGCATTTATTTTTTGCCATAATTCGTTATCAAATCCTGATAATGCAAAGGTTGGATTGTCAGGATCTGAAACTTCTCCCATTCGGATAACTACCATTTTTTTACTTGGAATTACATATATTTTTTGATCATTTTTCCCCAATGCCATATACATATCGGTTGGACCGGAAGGGATTAAACTTCCATTAAATTGCAATTGAGATTGTGGTAAGTGAAAACTTTCTTTTCCGTTTAACCACCACAAGTAACCGTAAGACAAGTTAATGTTTTGTGAAGTAGTTGTGGCTTCGTTGAAATACGCTTCATTCAGAATTTGTTGGGTGTCCCACTTTCCTTTATTTAATGCTAATAGACCAAAGCGAGCCATGCTTCTGGTGGTACTCCAATAAACGCTCAAACCTCCGTCTTGAATCCAACTGCCTGTCATTCCTATTTTATCTCGAAGTCTGGTGTTAAAATAATTTGACCATGTTTGTCCCGAAGCTTGAGAAATGACGTCTTGCATTTTTACATATACATTATGATAGGCCCAACGCGTACCCGCATCGGCGACATATTGGAGATTGTCAGGACTCACATCGTCTCCTAAAGAATCATCCAACCCAGAAGACATACTTAATAAATGTTTGCAAGTAATTAAGTTTTCTTTGGTCAATGGTGCGCTGGTCCAACCCGTTCCTAAATAAGTTGAAACTTTATTGTTGATGTTTATTATGCCTTCTTGCTGAGCAATTCCGGAAACAGTTGCGGTTAATGTTTTTCCAGCACTTGCCCAATACCATGGTGAACTATTACTGTGTCCATTAAAGTACTCTTCCATCACAATTCTGCCATTTATTAATATTATAAAGGATTTGGTGTGCTTTACATTTAAATAGTCTTTAAGCGGCTGCACTGCGCTTTGATTCCAGTGTAAATCGGAAATCGATTTGGTTTCCCAAGTTGATGACCCAATAGCAGGAAAGTACATGGTTTCTGATGGAGTAGGAGATGTAGTTGACTCATCAGAACTACAGCTCATGAAACCTAAAATGGCTAATAAAGATAGGTGAATGGTTTTCATTGGTTTAGGGTTAGTATTTCAAATTTAGACTTTATTTTTTCGGAAAGGTTTAATTGAAAGTGTTATTTTTACACTATGAAAAGAATAGGATTCCTGTTGATTGCTTTTGTGGTATTCTCATGTTCAGAGAAAGTAGACATCAATCAAATTGAAAAAATAAATGGATATTGGCAAATTACCAAAGTGGAAACCACTGACGGTGAGAAAAAGGAATATAAGATTAATGAAAATTATGAATACTTTGAATTGAAAAACAAAGTAGGTTTTCATAAAAAAGTCCGTTGGCAACCAATGGGGACTTTTTTAGTGGACGATTTACAAGAGAAAATGGTTGCGACCCCAAAAGATACCAAAGTAGAACTTAAGTTTTCTTCTAAATTTGGAAAACATACGGAAGTAGTCAATCAGCTATCAGATAGTTTGTTGGTGTTGGAATCAGAAAATGGATCTGAGTTTTATTATAAAAAAGTCAATGTAAATACCTTACCGCAATATGGCAAAAAGGCTGAGTAACCAGAGTTCTATTGGCGATATTTTGAAAGAAATCATTCAAACCAATCATCTGGATAAAGGTTTGAATCAAATTTCTGTGGCTGATGCTTGGAAAAACCTAATGGGTAATGGCGTTAACAACTACACCAAAGACGTAATTTTAAAAGGCAGTACTTTGTATGTACAATTGACTTCGGCAGTCTTGCGGGAAGAACTCAGCTACGGCAAAGAAAAAATCATCAAAATGATTAATGAAGAGTTGGGGAGCGAAATTGTAAAAGACGTGGTGTTAAGATAAATCTTTTTTGAATCTAGTGATTCCTTAATACTACAGTTAACTTGTAATTAAATAAAGATTAATCATATTTAGGAGTGAAGAGTATCTCTTCTTTATAGTTTGTTTTAGTCGAAATTCTAATCTTTTTTAAACAAGTTCCTTTTTCATCTTTTGCTACGCAGTTTATTGATACTTCATCAAGAAGTGTATCATTTTTATCTTTGATAACAATTTTAGTGAGTTCTTTATTCGTATAATAAAAATATTGCGTGTGGAAAGTTGTAAAATTATCTACGATTTTATGAATAGTCCCATCTGAATTATAATGATAAATGGCTTCGTTTTCTTTGTACTGATTTTTAGTATAACAACTTATACGTTCGCGTTGTTTCCGTTTCCAACGTGTTTTGCAATAATAAGGTTCTCTATCGGGATAGAATTCTACTATAAACCATAATCGCTTTTCGGTTTCTTGTAATAGATTGCCTGATGAATCAACCGTTTTGGAGTATTTGATATGACCATTTTTGGTAAAGACCATTTGCTTTTTATGCAATAACTTTTTCTGATTATTTGCGACTATATAGGTTTCTTCAATTGCCGATTTTATCCCTTTAGGCAGCAGTTGTGCCTTAGTGTACTTTTTTGTAGCACAAGATTGTACAATTAAGAGTAATATGAAAAAAAATATTCTCATCTTCTTAAAGTTAACCTCGCTCTAAGTTACGAATTTTGGTTGTAATGTTTTGTTTTTATAGTATTCAAATACTTTAAAAGTGATGTGAATTAGGTGAAATTTCAAAGAATGACTAAGTTAAGCAATATGCAAAACCGCTTTTGTGCGATGTTGTATTTTAAGGCATTTCATAATGAATGTTTTTACTCCTAAAAAAAATTTCTAATTTTTTCCAATCTTCATCTCTGTTTAGAAAATCCCTTGCTACATTTAAATCCTTTGAAATCTTATAATTTTGGCAATGAAAACAAATGTCAATATAACTGCAATTACCATTTTTAAAAATTAAAATAGAATGGTGCGGTTCAAAACATTTAGTGTCTTTACCGCCTTTCAAATTCTTGTGAAATAAAAAAAGAGCTCCTAGTTCCTTCACAGAAGTTTTAGATAATGTTTTTATTTCCTTAATGATTTTATAGTTTGGTACCCCATCAACAAGGATTGTAGGTGAAGGAGTGCCATCAAAGTAAACTAGAGATAAACTACTGTGACTTGTTATTTGTAAAGAATCAGCTTGTTGAAGAATCATAGGTAAACTCTTCTGTGCCTTTTGTGCGAAAAGGGAAATCGAGAAAAAAAATATTAAATAGGCTTTCATCTTAGTTAGGTTTATTTGTTATGTCACGCAAAATGTCGCACAATTTTCAAATATACACACTTTCCATTTTTAAACAAAAAATCCCGTTTCACTTAAGAAACGGGATTCATTTATTGTATAAAGTTCAGTATTAGAACTGCTCTCTTCCAGCAAAATGGAAAGCACCTTCGATTGCTGCATTCTCATCAGAGTCAGAACCGTGAACTGCATTTTCTCCAATTGAAGTAGCGTATTTTTTACGGATAGTTCCTTCAGCAGCATCAGCTGGATTTGTAGCTCCAATTAATGTACGGAAATCTTCTACTGCATTGTCTTTTTCTAAAATAGCAGCGACAATAGGACCACGTGTCATAAATTCAACTAATTCACCAAAGAATGGTCTTGCCGAGTGAACTGCATAAAATTTTTGAGCGTCAGCTACAGTCAATTGTGTCAATTTCATTGATACAATTCTGAAACCACCTTCAGTAATCATATTTAAAATACCACCGATGTGTCCGTTTTCAACACCATCAGGCTTAATCATTGTAAATGTTCTATTTGTTGCCATTTTTTTATTTTTTAATTCGGGTGCAAAATTAGTTTTTTTAATTAAAACACACACTCAAATTTTAATATATTTTTAGTTCACTGTTCGAGCTAATCTGAAACCGTAAAATTCGTTGGTAATATTTGGCGAAGTACTAATTCTGTTAGCCGTTCTTAAGTAGCTTTCTTGGCTGTCCCATGAACCTCCACGAACCGATTTTTTCTCTCCACGAATAGGTCCTTTCGGATTGTTTCCGTCTTCTACTTTGTAGTAATCTTTGTTGTACCAATCCCAACACCATTCCCAAACGTTTCCGCTCATGTCATGGATACCTAATTCGTTAGGTAATTTAGTTCCTACCGCGTGTGGACGACGATCACTGTTTTTTACTTGCCAAGCCACTTCGCTAGAATCGTTTGAACCAGCGAAATAGTTGTTTTTAGATTTTGCTCCACCTTTGGCGGCAAATTCCCATTCGGCTTCAGTAGGTAAACGGTAACCATTGGCTGTGAAATCACAAGTTACATTAGGGCCTGTAAAAAGATATGCTGGTTTTAATCCATCTTGTTTGCTTAACCAGTTGCAATATTTAACTACATCAAACCAAGTTACATTAGTAATAGGGTAATTATCATTCCATCCCCAAGTTGGAGCGGTAGGTAATTTAGTTTTAGTTTTCTTGCAGTATTGTTTCCATTCCCACACGGTTACTTCAAGACGATTGATTTCGAAAGCACCTACTTTTACTTCGTGTTGTTTTTGTTCGTCGTTTTCGGCAATTCGGTTATCGTCTTTAGAACCCATCATGAAGGTACCACCTTCAATTTTCACAAGCTCTAATACAGGATTTGTTAAAGAGATAAAAGAGCATAAGGTCACGGAAATTGCTAATAAGGCAATTGTAGAGTATTTTTTCGTCATGTTATTGTTAAATAATCGTTAATTGGGCGCGCAAAAGTATATTTATTTTTTGGCGGCACAAGTTTTTATAACAAATAATAGACCAAGTGTTATTTTTAATCGATAAAAGTCAAAAAATAATTATTTAAAGGATGTAATTGCTTTAAAACTAATGATATGAAGTTCTCATTGTTTAAATAAAATTCTGAAAAGTTAAGTTGTCTTTCTTGTAATGATAGGTTAGGGAACAACTCGTTTTGCAACTGAATAATTCGATTTAATTTTTCAGTGTGGACTCTTTTTTCGGCTTTTAATAATCGCTTTTCAAGATTGTCCAACCCTTTTATTTGTTTCGCTTCTTGTGCTTTTACGGCTCCTATAAATGATTTGTCGGTTCGCAACGCTATTTGATTCAATTTTTCAAATTGCTGTTGTAAAAGGGTTTTTTGTTCTGAAAAATCGATATTAAAGTGTGAAAATTCTTTGGTTTTAGTTTGAATTAAATCATTTTGTTTGGAAAAGAAATCAGCCCAGTTTAATCCTAATTTATCTGCTTTATGTGCTTGTTTTTCGGATGCTACAACTACTGAATTTCGAAGTAAAAGAATTGGGAAAGTAATGTTATATGCTTCAAACATCGATTTTAATTCTAACCAATAGGCAATTTCGCCACCGCCACCAATATAACAAAGATTAGGTAAAATAATTTCCTGATAAAGCGGACGCAAGATTACATTTGGACTGAACTTTTCGGGTGTTTTATCTACTAATGCTAAAATTTCAGTTGGAGAGAATTCAATCTCTGTGTTATTGACTTTGTATTTTTCGTTTTCTAAGATAATCCGTTCACGTAGCTTATCTTCTATGTAAAAGAGGTTAATCTCTCTCGGATTAACTTGAATGTCATAATTGAAATGCTGAATCACTTCGGTCACTTTTGTATACGAAGTTTGATGAATTAATTCTTCTTTAATGATTGGGACGAATAGTTTTTTTAATTCGCTGTCATCGCCATCAAGAATTAGCAATCCCTCGTTTTTGAACAATTCATTAACCAAATAACGGGTAGCATCTGCTAAATTTGAATGTTCTAAATAGGTTTTTTTAAATAATTCTTTTAGATGTGTAGCGTTTTCACCTAGGCCTAATTCATTTGAAAAAGTATCGTAAACTTCTTGTAAACCTTCGGTTGACAATCTGCCAACAGGGCCGTTTGAATTTCTATTCCAAGAAATTTTTTGTCCGTTGAATTTAAAATGGTTGATTTCTTCAAAATCATGGTCCTCAGTCGCCATCCAATAGATTGGAACGAAATGAGATTCCGGATAGTGTTTTTTTAGTTCCTTACATAAATTGATAGTGGATACAATTTTGTAAATAAAATAAAGCGGTCCGGTAAACAAACTGAGTTGATGCCCAGTTGTTATGGTAAAAGTGTTTTCTTGACCTAAAATCTTAATGTTATTGTGAGAAGCGAGTGATAAATCAAACCCTTGGTTTTGTCTTAGTAAAGCTTCTTCTAGGACTATTCGATTTTCAGCTGGATAGTTTTTTGCTTTTTCTTCAATTTGAAATTTGAAATTTTCAATATTTGGAAAACGATTGTATAGCGATTGCAATTCTTGTTTTTCGTTGAGATAATCTACGATTAACTTTGAAAAATATCCTGAATTTTGATACGTAATACAGTCGGTTGGCATAGTATAATTGATATTGGCTAATTTATGAAATTATCGTTTCAATGTGAAATGTTCTTTATATTCTTTACCATTGGCTCTTATAACTGTAAACCAATAATCATCAGCAGGTAATGGTTGACCTAAATGAGTTCCATCCCAACTTTGGGTGTCATTGTTTAATGTTTTTAAAAGTTTACCATATCGATCATAGATTTGAATAATAAGATTTGGCTCATTGTTAGAAAAATTAATTTTCCAAAAGTCATTGTGACCGTCATTATTTGGAGTAAAAAATTTAGAGTAAGAAATTAAGTAAACTAAATCTTTAGCTGTTCCACAACCATTTTTATCCCTAACATAAATCGTATATTCTCCAGTTGGTAAATTATTGAATGTATTATTGTTTTGATAGATAATGCCATCGATTGAATATTCATAATCGCCAATACTTCCGTTTGTAACAACAATCGAAATAGAGTTGTTGTTATCTGACCAATCGGAAATAACTATGTTTTGGATGGTAGCATTATTTGAATTTACGACTTTAAAATCTTTTGTAGCCGTACAATTTATTCCAATATGATTTTCGGTTACTGTAACGGAATACTTTCCTGCTTCTGTAACAATTATAGAAGGGGTGTTTTCTCCAGTTGACCACTGATATTTATCAAAAGTGCCAGCATTGATAGTAATAGTGCTACCTTGACAAATAGGAGTAACTTCAGCAATTGGAATAATGGGTTTGCTGTAAAGTGTTAAATTCAATTTTACTATTTGTGAACAAGTGTTTGTATTGTCAATTCGGACATATATTGTACTTGTACCTACATTTAATTGATAATCTTTTTCGTTGTTTATTTTCTCTCTAGGGGTTTGGTCTTGAGCTCCATCAAATGATTTGTAATAGTTAAACGTATTTCCAGCTAGATTAGAAAGCATAGAAGAATTATAACTTGTTAAATCAATTTTTTCATGTCCGTTATTCAAATCATCACATAAGTAATCGGAAAAATCAGTAGCGTTTAAAGTGTTGATTAGTTGAATCGTTACAGGAGTTCTGTTCACGCTTTCACATCCGTTTAAGGTTTGTGTAGCATAATAAGTAATATTATTAGCTAGTGGAGTAGTTATTGGTAAAACATTTGCCCCTATAGAATTACTGTACCATTTTACATCTGTTCCAGTAATAGCAATGGTATTAAGCGTTGCATTTTGAGTACTACAAAAACTTTGTGTCGCATTGCCTGTTGGAGCCGGCGTATTTTGCATGTTTGCAGTTACAGGTACTCTTACACTCTCACAACTATTAATAGTCTGCGTAGCATAATAAGTAACTCCATTTTGTAAAAGAGTGTTGATAGGTAAAAGATTCCCTCCAGTTTGTGCATCATACCATTTTATGTTTTGTCCAATAATTGAAATGTCACTTAAAGTGGCATTTTCTTGGATGCAAAAATCTTGCGGTGAGTTTAATGTTGGTATAGCTATTGCTGTAATTGTCACGTTTTGATTTTGAGTACTGGTATTTCCGTTTCCGTCATTATAATTCCAATGAATGATATAATTCCCTGGAATAGTATAAGTCAAAGGATCAGAAGTTGTGCCATTTAGTAAACCGGCACAGTTATCGGTTGCTGTTGGAACAGTTGAAACAACGGTATTACAATCACCTGTAATTGCAGTCAGATTAGCAATGTTAGGTACCGGAGCAGTAGCGTCTCCAACCAATACATTTACTGTAAGTGTATTATCACAGTCGCCAGTTCCGGTAATAGCGCAAGTATATTGTCCACTATGAGTAGCATTCGCGTTGGTAATAATCGGGTTTTGATCCGTTGAAGTAAATCCGTTGGGTCCTGTCCAGGAATAATTAGCTCCTCCGGATGCATTAAGTTGCAGGTTTTTGCCAATACAGATAGGGGAGTTGGAAGAAACAACCTGACTTGATAAACAATCTTTGAATTTTACTAAGAATGCATCTGTATTTCCTCCGAAATTAGCTTGATGACTTCCACTTGTAGAAATGTCAGTACTTGCATAAGTCCATCCAGATATGTAAAAAATGCCATTTTTATCGTACGATATACTTCCGGAAAAAGTTAAGTTATTTCCAAAATAGGTTCCCCAAATTCTGTGTCCGTTACTATCGAATTTTACTAAGTAAACTTTAATATTGTCATTTACACTGTCATATGCGTTTGGAGTTGCAATATTATTATTGCTTTCTCCAGAACTAATAAAAAAAATGTTATTGTTTTCATCTATATCTACGGCGTTATTATTATTTCCATCTTGCTCCTCTCCTCCATAATAAGTACTCCATAATAATTGACCATTATTGTTGAATTTAGCTAAATAAGAATCCCAAGTATAACCAGCATTACCTCCTCCGTTTACTGGTTGATGAGAACCAGGAGTGCCAATTTCATTCCAACTCCTTGTACTACCACTAATAATTACATTGTCTAGCTTGTCTATTTTTATACAATCGCTGTAGTCATAATCGTATCCACCATAATAAGTGCCAAAAACCCTTTCTCCATTAGGGGTGAATTTTACTATAAAGGAGTCTTGCCATCCGATCCAATACTGATTTTCTGATAAACTTGTGTGAAATGCACCCGAGGTTGCAATTTGATCACGACTGTTTGTTATGCCTGAGCAAAAAATATTTCCTTGAGAATCAGTGTCAAGAGAAGTAAAATGATCTCCTCCAATTCCGCCATAGTAAGTAGACCATATTCTTTTACCGTCTAAATCAAACTTCGCTAAAAAACCATCATTCATTTGGTTAGTATAGGTAGTTACTTCCATAGTTGGTTTAAAACTGTTTGGTGTAGAAATATTTTCTAAACTATGTGAATATCCAGCTATATATAAATTGTTATTAGTGTCAATAGTAACGCTTGAGATATCATCAACTTTTTGACCGCCATAATACGTACCCCAAATCCGATACCCGTTACTGTTAAATTTAATTAACATTCCATCATACCAATCAACGTAATCTTCCTGATGAGAGTTTGTAGAGGAGATATTAGCGGGACTTCCTGTCATGCCTACACAATAAATATTTTCGTTGGAATCCAATGTTAGATTTTTAAATGAGTCATCGTGATTTCCGCCATAGTAAGTCCCCCAAACACGCTCTCCATCGGGATTAAATTTTGTTATAAATGCGTCGGAAACTGTTGAGATAGAATTTTGATATGATCCTGCAGTTGATATGGTATTGGAACTTAATGTATAACCTACTAAATATATATAATCTTTAAACGATTTCACCGTACTGTGAAACCGGCTCTCTTCTTCTGTACCACCATAAAAAGTCCCCCACAACCTTACTGGAGCCGGATCAATTACAATGGTCTTATTCGAAGCATTCACATCGCCCCCAAATCCATAAACATTATTTTTAATCTTCGTGTAACCCACCATAATCTCTTTTCGGGAATTACCATTCTCAATCCAACTCAAAGGCAATGTTTCTTCCATTTGCCCGAAACGGACATTCATCTTGATTTTGTTGTCTTTCAGCTCGGTTTCAGCACCATTAAATTTCATCTGGATATCCGAAACTTTTCCTCCCGGTTTTACAATGAAATTGTATTCCACAGCTTTGGTAGTATCTTTCGGAATAAAGAAAGTCACATCTATATGGTTGTAAATGTTCTGATACGTAACTTTCTTGTATTTATGCACTCCTGTAATGCCTTCCGGCGCATGGGCAACATTGTAATAGTTGTCGTAATCGGATGATTTTCCTTCTACAAGTAGCTTTACAGCCGGATTCGAATGTTCAAAATCAATATCAATACGATGATAATGGTATTCAAACGAGTAATCAGGTGTGGTTTTTTTTTTAGTGAATTGAGTATTCAAATCAGTAAAGCTCTTATCTTTTTGGGTTAAAGGAACTTTCTTTGTTTCATAGACATCATACGAAAACCCATTGCTTCTTAATTGAACATTCAAACCGCTTGTATTTAATAAATACAAAACATCTTTATTTTGTTTTCCTTTTTGATCTATTATTTGTCCTTTATTTTCAATAAAACCAATTGATGGGTTTTGTTTTTGAGCAAAAGAAAAGGTGATAAATAAAAAGAAAAATGTAGAATATATAAAGCGCATAACCAATGACTAATTTTGGCAAAAATAGTGTTTTTGAATTAAACCAATATGTTCAAATCATTACTTAATAAATTTTACCTTTGCATAAAATATTTCCTTTGAAAGATCTTCTACTCATCACGCCACCTTTTACCCAACTGAATACACCGTATCCGGCAACAGCTTATTTAAAAGGTTTTTTAAAGACCAAGAATATTTCGGCTTTTCAAATGGATTTGGGTATTGAAGTGATTTTAGAATTGTTTTCAAAAAAAGGATTGTCCAGTATTTTCAGTCATACAGAAAGTATTCAAAGCGATTTTTCCGAAAATTCTCAGCGAATTTTTTCACTTCAAGAAGAGTATATAAAAACGATAGATTCAATTATTGATTTTCTTCAAGGAGAAAAACCAACATTGGCTAGACAAATTTGTTCTGGTAATTTCTTACCCGAAGCGTCTCGTTTTTCGCAACTGGATGATATGGAATGGGCTTTTGGAAGTATGGGAATGCAAGACAAAGCCAAGCATTTGGCTACTTTGTATCTAGAAGATGTATCTGATTTTATTATCGAAAATGTCGATGAAAACTTTGGATTTAGTCGTTATGCTGAACGTTTGGGACGAAGTGCCAATTCATTTGATGAATTGTACGATTATTTACAAACAGAACCGACTTATATTGACAGAATCACTTTAAAAATTTTAAAGAAAAGAATTGAAGAGGTTAATCCTAAATTGATTTTAATTTCAGTTCCTTTTCCAGGGAATTTATACAGTGCTTTTCGTTGTGGACAATTTATAAATGAGAATTTCTCAGATATTAAAATCTCGATGGGTGGTGGATTCCCCAATACCGAATTACGCGATTTAAAAGATACTAGAGTTTTTGAATTCTTCGATTTTATTACACTTGATGATGGTGAACTTCCAGTTGAATTATTACATCATTATGTTTGTCACGCTGAGCCTGTCGAAGTGCAATTTAAAAGAACATTTCTCTTAGAAAACAATCAAGTAGTATACAAAAACAACACGACACGACACGATTACAAGCAAAGCGAAGTAGGAACACCCGATTACTCCGATTTATTATTGAGTAATTATATTTCAGTGATTGAGATAGCCAACCCAATGCACAGTTTGTGGAGTGATGGCCGTTGGAATAAACTGACTATGGCTCATGGTTGTTATTGGGGGAAATGTACCTTTTGCGACATTTCGTTAGATTATATTAAAGTGTACGAACCCATTCATGCTAAAATTTTAGTAGACAGAATGGAAGAATTGATTGCTCAAACTGGCGAAAACGGATTTCATTTTGTAGATGAAGCAGCACCACCAGCTTTGATGCGCGAAGTAGCTTTAGAAATCTTGCGTAGAAAATTAGTTGTTACTTGGTGGACCAACATTCGATTTGAAAAAAGTTTTACCGCCGATTTATGTCTACTACTTAAACTTTCAGGATGTATTGCAGTTTCGGGAGGATTGGAGGTTGCTTCCGATAGATTATTGGAACTCATCAAAAAAGGAGTTACAGTGGAACAAGTAGCACAAGTAACTCGAAATTTTACCGAAAGCGGCATTATGGTTCATGCTTACTTAATGTATGGGTATCCAACGCAAACCATTCAGGAAACGGTTGATAGTTTAGAAATGGTGCGTCAAATGTTCGAGTTGGGTATTTTGCAATCGGGTTTCTGGCATCAGTTTGCCATGACGGCTCATAGTCCGGTAGGATTAAATCCAGAGGCATTTGGAGTTATTCCGCAACAAAATGAAGTTACTTTTGCAAACAACGATATTCAGTTTACTGACAAAACAGGGATTGATCACGATAAATTTAGTTTCGGACTGAAAAAATCATTGTTTAACTACATGCACGGAATTTGTTTTGACTACGAGTTACAAGATTGGTTTGATTTTAAAATTCCAAAAACCAAAATGCAACCTGATTTTATTCAAAATTGTCTTGAGAAGGAAGTCGATTTTAAAATCAAACCCAATGGGAAAGTAGTTTTTGTGGGTAATATTCCTCAAATAGAGTTGTTTACAAAATCAAAAAAAGGTAATTCATGGGAAATGATGAAGCTGACTTTTCATCAAAAAGTTTATTCGTTTGAAATTTCTATCGAAAAAGAAAAAGGGGAGTGGCTTCTTTCTGTTTTGGAGCAACTTTCAGTTAACAATCAAAAGTTAATGACTTTGCAACAATTAAAATCTTTTTTTGAGGAGCAATTTGCTGATTTTGAAGTGTTTTGGTTCTCAAAACCTATATCTCAATTTCGCCAAAATTCTCTTTTAGAATTGTAATTATTTTAAAACGAGGACGTTGAAAATTTTAAATTTTATTTTTTCAGTCTACTTTTTTGTTAAATGATTTGATTTTAGTTAAGTTTATGGGATAGAATTTAAAATTTTATTATGACAAAAATCAATAAGCTTTCGATTTATTCAAAATTATTGCTTTTGATTTTTATATCAAGTCTTTCTTTTATATTATTATTTCTCTATCTCTTTTACTACACACTCAAGCAAGAAGATGAGGTGTATGCAATGACTCAAGTACAATTGAACGATGAAGTAAATTCATTGATGAAATTAAATTCAGAGTCTCACATTTCCACAATTATTGATGTTACATATTGGGATGAACTCGTAAAGTATATTAATAGCAAAGATCAAAAATGGTTTGATAGGTCGATTGCCAGTGCGATAGACATGTATCTTGCTGAATATTTAGGTGTTGTAGATTTAAACGGAAATGTAATTGGCGATAAATATACTTCTGAATTGAAACACCCAATTCAATTTATCAATAAGGAATTACTCAAGTTTGCCTACCAAAAGAAAATTTTAAATTTTTATGTAAAACTACCTGAAGGTTATGCAGAAGTTTTTATGGCAACCATACATCCTTCAAGTGATCCAAATAAAACCAAAACAAAGCCTGAGGGGTATTTTGTCATGATAAGGTTGTTAGATGGTGCCTATCTTAAAAGATTAGAAGGAATTAGTACTTCCAAAATTACTTTTATTAATAATGATAATGAAAAGCTACTTTTTGATGATTATATAAAAGATGATTATGTTCTTAAATCATGGGATGGTAAAAAAGTAACCGTACTGAGTTTTAAAAGAAAATTCTATGTAAATTTTAATTCTACTGAAAAAATCCTCTATATCATCCTCACGTTCTTTATCGTGTTTCTTTTTGTCTATGTTATATTTCTTAGAAAATGGGTTTCTACCCCTTTGTTATTGGTGACTCGAATTTTAGAAACGGGGAATAAAAAAGCAATTCGAAAGTTGAAATTAGCACCAGGAGAGTTCAGTCGTATTGGAAATTTATTTGAAGAAACATTTTCGCAACGAAAATTATTAGAAAAAGCCAAAGCCAAAGCAGAAGAAAGCGACCAACTCAAGACCGCTTTCTTGACTAATTTATCGCATGAAATAAGAACACCTATGAACGCGATAATTGGTTTTTCTGAATTGTTAAAATCAGATGAAATAACTAATGACGAAAAGAACGAATACATTGAAATAATCAATAAGAGTGGAGGTAGTTTGGTTTCTATTATTGATGATTTAATTGAAATGTCAAAAATTGATTCCAATCAGATTACTCCAAATTTAAATAGTGTAAATATTGAAGACTGTGTTAATGAAATTTATAATTCGGTTAAAATAACTATTCCTAAGGATAAAAAAATTGAGTTTAAATTAATTAAGGGGGAAGTGCCATTACCCTACAATGTTTTTACTGATGCAGTAAAATTGAAACAAGTTCTAATTAATTTGATAACCAACGCCATCAAATTTACAGATCAAGGATTTATTGCTATTTCTTATGATTGGAGTAAAAAGAAAAACAATATCGAATTTGTAGTAGAGGATTCGGGATTAGGAATAGAGAAAATAAATCAAGAATTTATTTTCGACCGTTTTCGACGGGTTGATGGTGATTATTCCATAAAAGTGGGTGGTCTGGGACTTGGTTTGGCAATTACTAAGGCATATGTAGAGCTTTTAGGGGGTGCAATATCTCTTAAATCAGATATAGGTGAAGGATCTAAATTTAAATTCACCTTGCCTTTGATGTTTGATAAACGAGAAGATGTCGTTTTAGAAAAACTAGAAGTAGCCAAGGAAAATATTTCCTCGCAAATAAAAGATAAAACGATTCTTATCGCTGAAGATGATAATATCAATTATTTGCTTTTTGAAAAAATAATGAGAAATACCAATTTTATTGTCATTAGAGCAAATGATGGGGTAGAGGCGGTTGAGTTGTTTCAATCAAATCCCGAAATAGATTTGGTTTTAATGGATATAAAAATGCCAAAGATGAGCGGTTATGAAGCCTTAGTGAAAATTAAACAGCTTAATCCCAATATCCCGGTTATTGCACAAACGGCCTTTTCATCTTCCGATGAAATTGAAAAAATAAGACAAGCTGGTTTTGATGGACAAATTACAAAACCAATAGACAAAGGGAAATTATTTGACAGTATTCTCTCTACTTTACAATAGCAATTTGAAAAAACAAATACTTTATTTATTCTTCATTCTACTTTTTTTAAATGGCCATTCTCAAGAAATTGGTAATGATTCGGTTGCGAAAGAAAGAAAAGTAGAAATAAAGCTGGACTTAGCATCGAGATATATTTGGCGTGGACAATCTTGGGGTGGGAATTATGTCGTTTTTCAACCTTCAGTTGAATATAAAATAACAAAAAAAATTACCACTGGTGTTTGGGCAACAACCAATTTCAAAAGAGATTATTTTTACGCGGATGGCTCATCTTATAAGGGATATCAGGAAATTGATTTTTATATAAGTTATAAAGTAAAAAAGTATTTAACCTTTCAATTATCGGATTACTATTGGCCAAGTGTTAAAAAAGTAGAAGGAGTTGATAATAATTTCTTTAATTATGGTAGTGATGGGGTAAAAACAATGGATTTTAATTTGTTGTTTGATTTTTCAGAGGTAGGATTTCCTTTTAATGCTACAATAAGTACACTAGTAGCTGGGAATGATTTCAAATATGATTCAAATGGTGAAAATCCGAAACAAAACTTTACAACCTATGCGGAAGTTGGCTATGATTTTGAAAACATTTTTAAAAGTAATTCCAAAAAAATGTTTAAAAATATTGATGTTTCTCCAAGCATCGGAGTGGTTTTTAACAATCAAGCCAAATACTATGTTGCAGGCGATTATGATAAACCGTCACTAGTCAATATGTCTCTGGAAATTTCCAGAGAATTTGAAATAAATAAAAATTTAATAATGCCGGTTTCTATTACTTTTACTCATAATGCCGCTTCAAAAAATACTGAAACTTTCGGTAGAAATTTTTTAATTTTTGAAGTAAACCTGACTTTTTAAAGATTTTTTTTACATCCTTAATTTTAGTTAGATTTATTATTGGACTAAGATATTTTTATTATATTTATATAAACAAAAATTAAAATATTGAAAATAAATACTTTAAAGCCGTTTCGATCCACTTTTTCAAAGGTGGTTTTTTTATTAAGCTCAGTAACTTTTGGCTTGTTGCTGTTGGTGTTTACGCTTTATATTTATACTCTTCAACAAGAAAAAGAAATCTTCAAAAACAGTAATGAACTTTATAATGATGAAATTGAGGCATTACTTAAATTAAATACAGAATCCTATTCCTCTATTGCTGCCGATATAACTTATTGGGATGAGTTCGTGGCTTTTACCAAAACGAAAGACATGAATTGGTTCAATAGATCGGTTGCGAATATTGTAGAAACATATAAAGTAGAATATTTGGTTGCTTACGACATAGAAGGCAACTTTATTGCAAAAGCAGCTACAGCAAAAATAAGTACCAATAATTTCATTCCAAAAGAAGTGTTTTCTCAATTATATGAGAAGAAATCGGATAAGTTCTATTTGAAAATTCCTGAAGGAATTGTAGAAGTTTATGGAGCAACAATACATCCTTCGGATGATCCTTTTAAGAATAAATCAAAACCATCCGGATACTTTTTCATCGTACGATTATTAGATAAAAATTATTTCACCAACATTGAAGAGATATGTAGCTCTAAAATTAAGTTTTATACAGGAATAGAAACAGCAAGAAAAACTGTTTTTAAAATTGTGCCTTTAAATGATTTTAATGATAAAAAAATAGCTGAATTATATTTTAAAAGAGCTTATGATATAGATTTTTCAATTACAAAAATGATATTGCTTGTCATTGGATTGGCATTGATATTGTCTTGGATAGTATACTATTTCTTTTCGGTTCAATGGGCCAAATTACCTATTAGCTTGATTAAAAAAATTCTAACCTCCGAAGATAAGAGTTCTATTTATAAGCTTAAAAATATTAAAGGAGAATTCAGGTATATTGGTAAACTATTTGAAGAAAATTTAGAACAACGTGAACAATTAAACAAAGCCAAAGAAAAAGCGGAAGAAAGTGACCGATTAAAATCTGCATTTTTAACCAATTTGTCTCATGAAATTCGAACTCCAATGAATGCTATTGTTGGTTTTTCTGATTTATTAGAAAACCACGAAATTTCAGAATCGGATGAAAAAAAATATCGTGAAATCATAAGCACGAGTGGTAAAAATCTAGTAGCGATTATCGATGATTTGGTTGAAATGTCGCAAATTGATACCGACCAAATCCAGCTAAGATATTCTGAATTTGAATTGGAGGAAACTATTCTGTTTATTTTTGATGAAGCTAAAAAGAGAGGAAAAGGCAAAAAAATAGAATTTAAAATTGAAAACTTAAAAGGGAATATTCCGCAAAAAGTTATCTCCGACAAAGCTAAATTTGAACAGATTATTTATCATTTATTATCAAATGCAATCAAATTTACTGATGTTGGAAACATTTCACTATTGTATGATGTTGATACAAAATTAGAAAGAATTAATATTACTGTAATTGATACTGGAATTGGAATTGAAAGCAAAAATTTTGAATATATTTTTAAACGTTTTAGAAAAATAGATTCCGATCATGCTATTAAAGGTGGTGGTATTGGTTTGGGGCTGTCATTATCTAAAGCCTATGCTGAAATATTGGGAGGAGAAATATCAGTACAATCACAGTTAGGGAAAGGCGCAATGTTTAATTTTTACATCCCTCTTATTCTGAAAAGCAAATTAGATGCTGCCTTAACGGAAAGATTAGGTATTGTGTCTATTGATGAAATTGAGAAAACACCAAGTAAAAAAATTGAAACGATTTTAGTAGCAGAAGATGATAACTTCAATTATTTGTTGATTGAAAAGATATTGAAATTAAGAAATTACAAGATTATTCGTGCGGAAGACGGAGAGGAAGCAGTTGAAATCAGTCTCAATAATGATAATATCGATTTAATTTTGATGGATATTAAAATGCCAAAAATGTCAGGGCATAAAGCTTTTGAAGAAATCAAAAAGATGAAACCCAATATGCCAATTATTGCGCAAACTGCCTATACGTCAAGCGAAGAAGTGGAAGAAATATTTAAAACGGGTTTTACCAATTATATTTCTAAGCCAATCTCAAAAGACAAATTATACAGTTTGATTGAGAAAGTATTGAGAAGTAAAAATATAATCTAAGTCCTTATTTTGAATTGAATTTAAAACCAATTCCATGTAAGTTTTCAATCGAAATGGTATCCTCGTTGCAAATGATTTTACGCAGTCTTGAAATAAAAACATCCAAACTTCTGCCAAGGAAGTAATCGTCGCTTCCCCATAGCTTTTTTAGAATTTCTTCTCGTTTGAGCACCGTGTTTTTATTGTCAAGAAATAGTTTTAAAAGTTCCGATTCACGTTGGGTCAATACAATTTTTTCATTGTCATTATACACCATGTAATTGGAAGTATCAAACAAATATTTTCCAATTGTATACTGCGTGTTTTCTGTAGAGTTGTCCTTTCTGGAGCGCTTTAAAAAAATTTCGATTTTAAGCTCTAATTCTTCAATACTAAACGGTTTCACTAGATAATCGTCGGCACCAATGCGTAAACCTTTTATTCGGTCTTCTTTTAGTGTTTTCGCAGAGATAAAAAGGATAGGAATTTCTGTGTTTATTTTTCTAATAGCTTCGGCGAGCTCAAATCCATCCATTTTTGGCATCATAATGTCAAACAGACAAAGATCAAAATGTTCTTCTTTAAAGATGTCCAAAGCCATAACGCCATTACTGCAATGGGTGACATCATATCGTTCTTCCAAACTATCTTTGGTTAAAAAGGCAATGGTTGCATCGTCTTCGGCATATAATATTTTGAATTTTGTCATAGCTTAGTTTTTCGGAATTACGATTGAAATCAGTAAACCTTTAGTAGTATTGTTGGCGGCAAGAATTTTCCAATGGTGTTGGGTGCATATTTTTTTGACATAAAAAAGACCAAGGCCAAAACCATTTATTTCATTGCTTTTTTTGTTGTTTTCGCGATAAAATTTATCAAATAAATGAGCAATATTAGCTTCAGAAACACCAATTCCATTATCAGAAAAGGTTAGTTTTAGGCCATTTTTTTCTTCGATTATTAAAATTGCAACTTCCGGTTTTTCATTGCAATATTTTACCGAATTGTCTATAATGTTGTAGACAATATTGGTAAAGTGAAATTCATCAGCGAGTATTGTATACTCTTTTTCATAGCGTAAAGTAACCGCTAAAGTTGGATGTTTGAGCTTCATGTTTTCAATCACTTCATTCAAAATTGGAATTACCGAAATTTCCTTTTTATCTAAGGAAAGTATCGAATCATCCGATTTGGCAATGTTGAGTATCTTCTCAATATGGCTATTTAATTTTTTACTTTGATTGATGATGATTTGGGTGTAGTTGTTCAATTTTTCATCATCGATTATACTTTCTTGTTTGCTCAGATAATTGGAAGCTAGCAATATTGAGGATAACGGAGTTTTGAACTCGTGCGTCATGTTGTTAATGAAATCACGCTGCAATTCACTGTATTTTTTTTGTTGAATAATGGTGTAAATAGAATACACATAGACCAATAAAACAATGATTAATGCAATGGATAGAAAAAGCCAAAACCGCAATGAATTTAAGAGATAGGAAGTCTCATTTGGGAAACGAATGGCAAAATAGTATACCAAATTTTTATGTTTCGGAAAGTTGATTTGCTCATCAATTGGGGAGCTAGTATTGGTTGAAATGTATTTTCCATATACCATTTCATCGCTCTGGCAATTGTACATGGCATATTCATAGTCGGTATTTATGGCCGACTTTGTAAATTCTTCTTTTAAGTAATGTTGTAAAACATCGGGAGAAAAATCATTCTCGACATTGGCAACATAATAGTCATTGGATATTTTTCGCACCGGATTATCTGCCGGAATATCCCTATTAGTACCTTGGTATAATTTTTTTACAACTTCCAATAGGGCAACGTGGACTTTTTGAGAAAACTTTTTCTCTTCCAAATTAAAGGCTTCTTTTGTCCATAACAATTGTACGACTAGAATTCCAATAGTGGCTACTAGTCCCAGTACAATTATGCTATTTAGTTTCTTGGCTTTCATTTATAAATTTTGCTACTGTAATATTACTAAAAATTATGCGACCAATTTAGCATTAACAAGTCGTTAACAAACGTTTGAAATTGATTAACAAGCACCAATGTTGAGTTGGATTATCTTTGACTTGTTCGAACCAATCAATAACCAAGTTTAATTTTAAATCAACTATTATGAAAAATGTAATTCAAATGTCAATGGTAGCTATGGCTACATTATTAATGTCTTTTTCTGTCAATTCTGCTATTTCTTGGAAATCAGATACTGTAGATGTTGGAGAAATTCCACAAGGAACTCCGAAAATGATTCAATTCACTTTTAAAAACACAGGAAATAAGGAAGTGATTATCAGCAGTGTAAAAACGACTTGTGGTTGTACTGCTTCCGATTATACTAAAGAGGCCATTGCACCAGGAAAATCAGGTTTTGTTAAAGCAACTTATAATGCAGCAGTAAAAGGAAATTTTACTAAAACTGTTACTGTTATTACTAATGCAGACGAGACTGCGAAAGTTTTAACCTTAAAAGGAAACGTGATATAACTAATAAAAAAATCCCAAATTCTTGTCACACTGAGCTTGTCGAAGTGAAGAATTTGGGATTTAGCTTCGCTCTGTTCGGCTTCGCCTCGAGTGTATTTTGTTATTGGAATTTACAGTGCTGGTTCTCCATATAAATCGAATTCGGTAGCATCTGTAATTTTAATGTTCACGAAATCACCTGTTTTCACATAGAATTTAGCCGCGTCAATCAATACTTCGTTATCTACATCTGGACTGTCAAATTCAGTTCTTCCAACAAAGTTATTCCCTTCTTTTCGGTCAATAATACATTTGAAAGTTTGTCCGATTTTTTCTTGATTCAAATCCCAAGAAATTTGAGCTTGAATGTCCATAATTTCAGCAGCACGTGCTTGTTTTACTTCTTCCGGAACATCATCTTCAAGTGTATAAGCATGTGTGTTTTCTTCGTGTGAATAGGCAAAACAACCCAAACGCTCAAAACGCATTTCTTCTACCCAATTTTTTAGAATTTGGAAATCTTCTTCAGTTTCACCAGGATACCCTACAATTAAAGTGGTTCTGATAGTCATTTCCGGAACAAGGGCTCTAAATTCTTTGATCAATTTAGTCGTTTTCTCTTGTGTGGTTCCACGACGCATCGATTTTAAAACACTATCAGAAATATGTTGCAACGGAATATCAAGGTAGTTGCAAATTTTTGGTTCGCGTTTCATTAATTCCAATACATCCATTGGAAATCCAGTAGGGAAGGCGTAATGTAAACGAATCCACTCGATACCTTCAACTTTCACTAAGTTTTCAAGTAATTCGGCAAGGTTTCTTTTTTTGTATAAATCTAATCCGTAATAGGTTAAATCTTGAGCAATTAAAATCAATTCTTTTACGCCATTGGCTGCTAAACCTTCAGCTTCTTTAACTAGTTTTTCAATTGATTGCGAAACGTGTTTACCACGCATAATTGGAATGGCACAAAAACTACACGGACGGTCGCAACCTTCGGCAATTTTTAAATAGGCATAATTCTTTGGAGTCGTCGTTAAACGCTCTCCTAATAATTCGTGTTTATAATCGGCACCCAAAGCTTTTAATAATAATGGAAGCTCTGTAGTTCCAAAATATTGATCTACATCTGGAATTTCTTTTTCTAAATCAGGACGGTATCTTTCAGAAAGACACCCTGTAACAAAAACCTTATCTACAAAACCTTGCTCTTTTTTGTCAACATACTCCAAAATCGTATTAACCGATTCTTCTTTGGCATTATTGATGAATCCACAAGTGTTTATCACCACAATGTTTCCTTCTTGTTCGTGTACTACATCTTTCCCGCTGGCTTTTAATTGTCCCATTAGTACTTCACTGTCATACACGTTCTTAGAACATCCAAGTGTGATTACGTTGATTTTATTTTTCTTTAATGATTTGGTTCTCATTGCTTTAATTTAGGAGTGCAAAATTACGACAAAAAGTTGTATTTGCAGCTTTGTTTGATAGGATATAAATAAAAAATCCATTTACATAGTAAATGGATTTTAAAAATATTGTACTGTTTATTACAATTCAAAGGCAAGTGTAATGGTTACATTGTCATTTTTATTGTTAATTTTTGCTGCATCCGTCATGCCATAAGATAAGAATTGTTCACCATAAGTTCTTTTGGCGGTAGAGTAGGCTAAGTCTAAGCGGGTCCCTCCAAAGTTGTAACCCAATCCTCCAGAATACCCAGTTAAATCACCCATTCTGGATTTGTTTTTGTATGGACTTTCTTCCATTCTGTATCCAGCTCTAAAGCTCCATTGTTTGTGTTTTTTTTCAGCACCAATTCGTAATTCATTTGATTTGGTTAGATTGGACGACATATCGTTGTTGACGCCATTAAATTCATTTGTTGGACGAAACTCCGTTTTACTGTAGTCTTTAGTAGAGAAGTCAATGCTAATCATTCCTTCACTTCCAAATACATAGGCTGCACTGGCAGTTAGTTTTCCAGGGGTTTTTAAAGTATAAGGAGCATATATATTGGTTACCTGAGGGTCAATAAAATAACCTGGATCAGGACAATCAGCGCAATCGGTTGCTAAAGTTTGTGTTAATTCATCGTTTAATCGCATCCAAGTAGGTGATTCATATGTTCCTCCAATTCTAAATTCATTGGTTAACTTGATAATTGTCCCTAGTTGAAATGAGAAACCATTTCCATAGGTGTATAACTGATTATTGAAACGTAAAGCCTGAACTCCAATTGTATTGTCCGCTCCGGTTGCATCTGCATAATCTTCATAAACACTTGAAGAACGTAAATAATCAGAAGCATGATAATTTAAGTTAATTCCAATATACATCTTATCTTGATATAAGGCAGAGGCATTGAATGATAATTTCCCATTATATCCGGTTGAAACTACTTCGTTTTCTTGATAGAAATTACCAGTACCTACAGCATTAGAAAGATATGTTGTATTTGCAGGGTCGTTAGGATCTGTAGGATTGATCAAATAAGCATTATAAGCTAAAAATGCTTGTTGTCCTCGAAATCCAAAATTATAATAGTTTAATGATAAATCATCTAAATCTTGTAATTCAACCCCATTAGCTGATTGGGTAAAATAATTAGCTACACTATTTGTAGGGTTGTAACCAGATGAAAATAAACTATTCTCATAATTGTTTAGGTTTTCATAATTTATAGCTAAAGCAAATTTCTTCCAATCACTATTTTCTCTATTGTTTTCAAATACAAAAACAGCACCAGCTTGATTTAGAGTGAAATCAGAAGCGTTTTCCTTAGTTTTTGTTCCAAAATAATCCGATTTGTTATCAACGGTATAAACGTTTAGTGTTCCTGCAAACTGATTGTTATTGAAAACCGAAGAACTTGCTGGGTTTATACTTATTGCGGAAAAATCTCCACCAACAGCTCCAAAAGCCCCACTCATAGCTCTAAAACGAGCAGTTCCAATCATGTCAGTTTGTGAATAGCGAAGTGCGTCTGTTGCATCCTGAGCGTTCATGGCTAAAAATCCAAGCACAAGAGCTATTATTGAAAGGTTTTTTTTCATTTAGTCTTAATTTTTTTGATTGAATAGATTAGCCTCTTCTTCCTCCTGTTCTTCCACTTCCACCGTAACTTCCACTTCCTGAGGAAGAACCAGATGATGATCTAGGGGAAGAATCATAAGATGAAGATCTTGGAGATTCGTATGATCTTGGAGATTCACTTCTTCTCGGCTCACTTCTTCTTGGTTCAGATGTTCTAGGGGCAGGACTTTGTTCAGAACTACGTCTTCTTGGGTAATTTCCTCTTGTGTCTGATGAGTTGTTGTTTGAAGGAGAGTAATTTCTTGTTGGGGAAATAGTTGAACTGTTTCTTCTTCCTCCAGTTCCAAAATTTCTATCAGAATTTCTTCTGCTAGTGTAGTAGTCATTTGATGCTCTATTTGCTACGCCTCTTCTGCCACCTGCATAACTATAGCTATTACCGTAGTAATTGTTTCCGTACCAATTGTTGTATCCATATCCGTAATATCCACCATAGTAATAAGGCGAATTCCACCCCCAGCCCCATGAAGAACCATAGTATCCTGAATATCCCCAATAAGGGCTATTCCAATACGAGTATCCGCAATGGTAAGGACTGTATCCCCAATAGTTTCTCCAATTCCAATTGTTGTAACCCCAACCCCAGTTACTGCCATATACATTTATTGTAACATCTCTGTCGTTGGTTCCCCAGCTTGAATAACTTTCGTTGTTTTTGTTTTCAATGCTGTCATTAGTGCTGGTGTAGCTATCGACGTCAGTAAAAACCTGATCGCTATCATCACTATATTTGTCAGCGTTAGACCCAAAATAATCTTTGTATTTGTTGCTTGAAGAGTTGTCAACTACATTAGTTTCTTTTGTTTCCGTAGAGACAACTTCCTTTTTAGAACCATAAATTCCATCGTTATCATAGTAAGAAGTATTTTGGTAACTTCCACAAGAAACGACAGTTAATCCTAATAATCCAACAATGGATTTTAGAATGGATTTTTTATTCGAAAAGTAATAAGTTTTCATTTCTATGAGTTTTTATTGTTGGACAATACAAAAATAGTTAGTTTTGTGACAACTATTTCAATTAAATAAAGGTAACAATTTTTGTGCCAAAATAAGGATATGAGTAAGAATTTAACAAAGAGAGCAGAAGATTATTCAAAATGGTATAACGAGCTGGTTGTCAAGGCTGATTTGGCTGAGAATTCAGCCGTAAGAGGCTGTATGGTTATCAAGCCTTACGGTTATGCTATTTGGGAAAAAATGCAAGGCGAATTAGACAGAATGTTTAAAGAAACAGGGCATAGTAATGCCTATTTTCCTCTTTTTGTTCCGAAAAGTATGTTTGAGGCAGAAGAAAAAAATGCCGAAGGCTTTGCTAAAGAGTGTGCGGTTGTTACGCATTATCGATTAAAAAATGATCCAGATAAGCCAGGAAAATTAATGGTAGATCCAAATGCTAAATTAGAGGAAGAATTAATTGTTCGTCCAACGAGTGAGGCTATTATTTGGAGTACTTATAAAGGATGGATTCAATCCTACAGAGACTTACCTTTGTTAATTAATCAATGGGCAAATGTGGTGCGTTGGGAAATGCGTACACGTTTATTTTTACGTACTGCCGAATTTTTATGGCAAGAAGGACACACGGCTCATGCAACAAAAGTAGAAGCAATAGAAGAATCTGAAAAAATGATGAATGTCTATGCTGATTTTGTTGAGAATTTTATGGCTATTCCAGTTGTAAAAGGGTTGAAGACAGAAAACGAGCGTTTTGCTGGTGCCGAAGAAACCTATTGTATTGAAGCCTTAATGCAAGACGGAAAAGCGTTGCAAGCGGGAACTTCTCACTTTTTAGGTCAAAATTTTGCCAAAGCTTTTGATGTAAAATTTACGAGTCAAGAAGGAAAACAAGAATATGTGTGGGGAACTTCATGGGGGGTATCAACTCGTTTAATGGGTGCTTTGGTGATGACGCATTCGGATGATAACGGATTAGTATTACCTCCAAATGTAGCGCCAATTCAGGTAGTTATTGTTCCGATTTTCAAGACAGATGAAGAGTTTGGAAGAATATCTGAAGTAGCAAATAATTTAGTTGCTCAATTTAAAAAATTGAATATTTCGATTAAATTCGATGACAGAACCACTCAAAAACCAGGATTCAAATTTGCAGAATGGGAATTGAAAGGAGTGCCAGTTCGAATTGCAATTGGTCCAAAGGATTTAGAAAACGGAACTTTTGAAGTAGCACGTCGTGATACTTTAATGAAAGAAGTGCAGCCTGCAGAAGGAATTGTAACTTACATTCAAGATTTGTTAGAACAGATTCAAAAGGATTTATTTGATAAAGCGATTGATTACAGAACCGCTCATACAACTGAAGTGAATGATTTTGAAGAGTTTAAATCGGTTTTAGAAGGAAAAGGTGGTTTCGTTTTAGCACATTGGGATGGTACTTCAGAAACAGAAGAGAAAATAAAAGAACTGACCAAAGCAACAATTCGTTGTATCGCTTTAGATAGAGAAGAAAACGCTGGAAACTGTGTGTTTACTGGAAAACCATCCGTTGGAAGGGTGTTGTTTGCGAAAGCCTATTAAAAAAAAATCATTTTTTTTAGCAGCACTATTGCAGAAATAAAAAATACATGTATCTTTGCACTCGCATTACAGAAATGATATGTGATGGCCCGTTCGTCTATCGGTTAGGACGCCAGGTTTTCATCCTGGTAAGGGGGGTTCGATTCCCCCACGGGCTACAATTTTGAAGTATTGAAATTAAACAAAGGGTAACGGCCCGTTCGTCTATCGGTTAGGACGCCAGGTTTTCATCCTGGTAAGGGGGGTTCGATTCCCCCACGGGCTACAATTAGTTGTAAATAAGTTTTGTGAAATTTAAACTTGGTGTCTCGAGTTTTTATTTTATTAGTTAAAACCAAAGTGATTGGAAACAATTGTGGGAGGTTTTTCTTTTTTAACTGATAGTTTATAAATAATTATTACAATTAAAAAAAAGAAACAATGGCAAATCATAAGTCAGCTTTAAAAAGAATTAGAAGTAACGAGAAAAAAAGAGTGTTAAATAGATATCAGCACAAAACTACTCGTAATGCGATCAAAGCAATACGTTTAGCTACTGATAAAACTGAAGCAGCTGCTAAATTATCAAGCGTTATCTCAATGATTGACAAATTAGCTAAGAAAAACATTATACACGATAATAAAGCATCAAACTTAAAGTCTAAATTAACTAGACACGTAGCGGCTTTATAATTATAAATTAGTGTTCAAAATTTCAAAAAAGCCTCTTTTTAAGAGGCTTTTTTTGTTTGACTAAAATCCAAAAGCTTAATTGTTTTGAATTTTGTTTTCTAGAATTTCGATTTTAGCACCAACAGATTTGGATTCGAAGAAACGGATCGTGTTCAAAATCCATTGTAAAGTCTTTTTAGGACTTATTAGTGCAATTCCTAGTTTTTCGATGGAAGTATCTCTTTCAGAAATAATGATTTGCTCTTTGTCCATATCTGAATTCAAGCAGTTAGCAAATTCCCAGGCACCATCTCTAGCGATTTCAATACTGAATTGAATTACCTTATCATCCCATCTTTTGGCCAACGGCATCAATATTCCAAATACAGGTGAAATACTTCCCATATTTTTTTTGACTTCATCAGTCATGTCTGACAGCAATCGGTTAATGTGATTGAAATCATTTTTGATTCCATCCAAAGGAAAGTCCTCAATAGTGTGAATGGTTGCGATTCCTAAATCAAGATTAATATGTGCATTAATGCCTAGCAATAAATGTTGAAGAACAAGGTGGTTGTCATTATCTTTTGCGCTGAAAGCAACTTTCCAGCTTTTTGAAATAGTATTATTGTTTTTAAAATCGAAATAGGCTTTGAAATAGCGATTGGCAAAAAGTACATCTAGTTTTCCCATTCGGATGTTGTCTTCAAAATGTTGGTTGGATATGCCATCTTTGACATTTTGAGTAACTTTTCGGTATAAAACGGCAAAAAAACCTAAAGGACAGTTGTTTATTTTGCACTCTTCTACAATTTTATCTAAGGTGAGTAATACTTCGTCGATTGTTTTGCATTCCATTAGTAGTAAATTCTTGTTAATTTTTTGATAAATATAGAAAAAATTAGGGTTGATTCATTGTAAAATTGGCATTGTTAATGCGTCTAAATTGTTAAGTTATTTGCTTCAAAATTAAAGACATAAAACAATACTATGATTAATGTATTTTTTTATGTACTTTTGCACCCACAAAAAAATACACATGGAATCTATTAGAAACATTGCAATTATTGCTCACGTTGACCACGGTAAGACTACTTTGGTTGATAAAATCATGTACCACTGTCAACTATTTCGTGACAACGAAAACACGGGTGACTTAATTCTTGACAACAACGACTTAGAGCGTGAGAGAGGAATTACAATTACTTCTAAAAACGTTTCAGTTACTTATAAGGGAACAAAAATCAACATTATCGATACTCCTGGTCACGCCGATTTTGGTGGTGAAGTAGAGCGTGTATTGAACATGGCTGATGGAGTTTGTTTGTTAGTAGATGCTTTTGAAGGACCTATGCCTCAAACACGTTTCGTATTACAAAAAGCTATCGATTTAGGATTAAAACCATGTGTGGTTATTAATAAAGTAGATAAAGAAAACTGTACTCCAGAAGATGTACATGAAAAAGTATTCGACTTAATGTTCGAATTAGGAGCTACTGAAGAGCAATTGGATTTCCCAGCTGTTTATGGTTCTGCAAAAAATAACTGGATGTCTGAAGATTGGAGAAACCAAACGGATAATATTGAGCCATTATTAGACATGGTTTTAGCAAATGTACCTGCTCCTAAAGTATCTGAAGGAACACCACAAATGTTAATTACTTCATTAGATTTCTCTGCTTTTACAGGTCGTATCGCTATTGGTCGTTTGGAAAGAGGAGTATTAAAAGAAAATCAGCCAATCTCATTAGTAAAAAGAGATGGGACAGTAATGAAATCAAGAATAAAGGAATTACATACTTTTGAAGGTCTTGGACGTAAAAAAGTACAAGAAGTAATTGCTGGAGATATTTGTGCGATTGTTGGAGTTGAAGGTTTTGAAATTGGAGATACTATCGCTGATTTTGATAATCCAGAAGCATTGCAAACAATTGCTATCGATGAACCAACAATGAGTATGTTGTTCACGATTAACGATTCACCTTTCTTCGGTAAAGAAGGAAAATTTGTGACTTCTCGTCACATTCGTGAGCGTTTGACAAAAGAATTAGAGAAAAACTTAGCAATGAAATTGGGTGAAACTGATTCTGCTGATAAATTCATGGTTTTTGGTCGTGGAGTACTTCACTTGTCTGTTCTTATTGAAACAATGAGAAGAGAAGGATACGAATTACAAATCGGACAACCACAAGTTATCATCAAAGAAATTGATGGTCAAAAGTGTGAACCAATTGAAGAATTGACAATTGATTTACCAGAAAGTCTTTCAGGTAGAGCGGTTGAATTCGTTACTATGCGTAAAGGTGAAATGCTTTCTATGGAAACTAAAGGAGAGCGTATGATTGTAAAATTCAATATTCCATCTCGTGGAATCATCGGATTAAGAAATCAATTATTAACTGCTACTGCTGGTGAGGCTATTATGGCACACCGTTTTATTGGATACGAACCTTACAAAGGAGAAATTGCTGGACGTAACAAAGGTTCATTAATTTCTATGGAAAAAGGAAAAGCGATTCCTTATTCTATCGATAAATTACAAGATCGTGGTAAATTCTTCGTTGAACCAAATGCTGAAATTTACGAAGGTCAAGTAATTGGAGAAAACTCTCGTGGTGATGATATGTGTGTAAACGTAACGAAAGAGAAAAAACAATCTAACGTTCGTTCATCAGGGAATGATGAAAAAGCAAGAATTATTCCACCAATTATTTTCTCTTTGGAAGAAGCTTTAGAATACATTCAAAAAGATGAGTATGTTGAGTGTACTCCAAAATCTATTCGTTTGAGAAAAATCTATTTGACAGAAACAGATAGAAAACGTTTTAAAATATAATTACAAATAGTTGGATATATTAAAAAGGTGGACAAATTGTCCACCTTTTTTTATGTAATAAACTCCGAGAGTTACTTTGCTTTGAAAAGTAAATTTACAACGGCTAAAATAATAATTGCACCCAAAGCGCCAGTAAGTATAGCACCCAAAATTCCGCTTCCTAAACTGACTCCTGCCATGCCTAAAGCCCATGAGCCAACAAAGCTTCCAAGGATACCTGCAACGATGTTTCCAATTAAACCTAAACTACTTCCTTTAAAAATTTGAGCACCTAGCCAACCTGCTACAGCTCCAATTAATAATGTTGTTAATAATTCCATAAATATCTGATTATTTGGTTAATAGAAGATAAATATAAGAAAAATTTTACGCAAGGAATAAAATATTATTATATTCCTAAATAATTACTTGGTGTAATCACTTTTAATTCTGCTTTAATGTCATCAGAAACATTCAACGTTTCAATAAAAGCATGAATTGATTCTTTGTTGATTACCGAATTGGTTCTGGTTAAATCTTTTAACGCTTCGTATGGATTCGGATAGCCTTCGCGACGTAAAATCGTTTGAATGGCTTCAGCAACAACCGCCCAGTTTCTTTCTAAGTCTTCAGCGAACTTATCTTCATTCAACAATAATTTGTTTAATCCTTTTAAAGTGGCTTCAAAAGCGATTAAAGTATGTCCCATTGGAACTCCAATGTTTCTCAAAACCGTACTGTCGGTTAAATCGCGTTGTAATCTCGAAATTGGTAATTTTGCTGATAAATGTTCGAAAATAGCATTGGCAATCCCTAAGTTTCCTTCTGAATTTTCAAAATCAATCGGATTTACTTTATGTGGCATAGCCGAAGAACCAATTTCTCCCGCTTTGATCTTTTGTTTGAAATATTCCATCGAAACATACTGCCAAATATCTCGGTCTAAATCGATTAAAATCGTATTGATACGTTTTAAAGCATCGAAAAAGGCAGCAAAATGGTCGTAATGCTCAATTTGAGTTGTTGGAAACGAATGGTGTAATCCTAAAATATCTTCTACAAAATTAGTTCCGAATGCTTTCCAGTCATTATTTGGATACGCCACTACGTGAGCGTTGTAGTTTCCAGTCGCACCCCCAAATTTAGCGGCAAAAGGTACATTGAATAACAAACGCATTTGCTCTTCCAAACGCTCTACGAAAACTAAAATTTCTTTTCCTAAACGAGTAGGAGAGGCCGGTTGACCGTGTGTACGGGCTAACATCGGAATGTCCTTCCATTCTACACTCAATTCTTTTAGTTTGGCAACTACACCAATTAAACTTGGCAAGTATACTTTTTCAAAAGCTTCTTTTGTGGATAATGGAATTGCAGTATTATTGATATCTTGAGAAGTCAATCCGAAATGGATAAACTCTTTGTATTGTTGTAATCCTAATGCATCAAATTTGGTTTTGATGAAATATTCAACCGCTTTAACGTCGTGATTGGTCGTCTTTTCAGTTTCTTTAATCCACAAAGCATCTTCAGTTGAAAAGTTTTCGTAGATTTTTCTCAAATCGGTATAAAAACTTTTATCTACACTTGCAAGCTGAGGTAAATTGGCCTCACAAAGTGCAATAAAGTACTCTACTTCAATTAAAACGCGGTATTTGATTAAAGCTTCTTCAGAAAAATAAGGAGCTAAGGAAACAGTTTTATTTCTATAACGGCCGTCAATTGGCGAAATAGCATTCAATTCAGTTAGTTGCATTTGTTGTGTGTTGTTTAAGAAAGCGCAAAGATACTTTTTTTAGTAACAAGCTAAAAGGCAAAAGCCATAAGTTTTATTTGCAATTTTTAGATTGTTATTGATTATTGCAATTGATTTTGAATTTTAGAAAGCCCTTCGCTTGCACTCATCGCTAAAACTTCTAAAGGATTTGGTAAATCTGAAATTGTTGCCGGATTTGGGTCGATGTAATATACCGGAACATTCGGATTTGCATAGTGCATTAATCCAGCTGCTGGGTATACTTGAAGTGAAGTACCAATGATAATCAAAATATCAGCTTCTTCCATCATAGGAATCGCTTCATCGATTGCAGGGACTGCTTCTCCAAACCAAACAATATGAGGCCGCAGTTGATTTCCATTAGTATCAGTATCTCCTAAATGAATGTCTTCAGTCCAATCAAGAATATAGTCTTCGTTTTTAACGCTTCGCACTTTGGTCAATTCGCCATGCAAGTGTAATATGTTTATACTTCCAGCTCGTTCGTGTAAATTATCTACATTTTGCGTGATGATTTGTACATCAAAATTTTGTTCTAATTCGAATAAAATTTCATGACCGCGATTGGGTTCAACTTCTTTGAGCTGTGCGCGTCGTTTGTTGTAAAAATCCAATACCAAAGCAGGATTGTTGTACCATCCTTCTGGAGAAGCCACTTCCATAATATCGTGGTTTTCCCACAATCCGTTGGAATCACGAAAAGTACTTATACCACTTTCGGCACTCATTCCTGCACCGGTTAAAACGACTATTTTTTTCTTCATTTTAGTTTTATCTTTGTCGAAATTAAAGAAAATTATCCATTTATGGAATCGCTATTTCAAGACGAGAATTATTTGCAGTATTTAGAAGGTTTTTTGACAGAAAATCGGAAAGAAGGATTTCAACGCGTTTTGGAAAACAGAACCAAACATTTTACGGTTGCGGTTGAAGATATTTTTCAATTGCACAACACCAGTGCTGTTATGCGAAGTTGCGAAGTTTTTGGTATTCAGGAGCTGAATGTAATTGAACAAAAATTTGGGAAGACGATTGATACTGAAATTGCGATGGGTGCTCAGAAATGGGTGGACATTCATCGGTATATGACCAATCAGGAGTGTATTAATGATTTGAAATCTAAAGGATATCAGATAATTGCCACCACACCACATGAAAATGATTGTGAGTTGGAAGATTTTGATATTACAAAGCCTTCGGCATTTTTCTTTGGAACCGAGCGAGATGGTCTATCAGAAGAAGTATTGAATCAAGCCGATGGCTATTTAAAAATCCCGATGGTGGGTTTTACTGAAAGTTTAAACATTTCGGTTTCGGCAGCTATTATTCTGCAAAATGTTTCCTCACGTTTGCGTCATTCGGACATTCACTGGAAATTATCAGAATCGGAAGTATTAGAAAAGCGTATTGATTGGGCTCGAAAATCGATTAAAGATATTGACTTTATTACCATGAAGTATTTGGAGAATGTCAATGTGAATAATCAATAGTAATTACTATTGAAATTAATTTTTCTTTAAAATCTTGTATTCTTCATAGCAACCACTTACAGCATCTAGAATTTGTAAATCGTTAGCAGTTTTTACAAAAGTTTCCGAGTAGTTACAACGCTCTAAAATTTCGTTTAATTCTTTATCGTTGATGCCTAACATTAAATAAATGGTTTGACGATCGTAACGATTTTGAAGAATACCACGAAGTTTTTCGTCATTTTTAAGTTCTCGTAATTTTTTAAGTTCTTTAGGTTTTTTTCCGAAGAAATTATACAACGCATCAGCAGGATTGAATAAGGAACCCATTACACGTCCGAAAGCATTAGGAGAGTTTTCACCACCTTCATAACGTTGAGTTAAACCCGCAATTGAATACCAATAATTTTCTCTCTCAGGGATTAATTTAGAATCTACCTCAAGATAACCAGTTAGTTCATAAGGTGGAATTACAATTTCTTCAAGCGCATAGGCTTTTTCAGTTAATTTTATTCGAGTAGTACGGTTTTTTAACCAGTCGTTGGTGACTTTCACTTCGATTGACTGAAATCCTAAACAAGAAACAAGTAGGATGTCATTTAATTCGGCATTGATTTCAAAATTTCCTTTAGCGTCAGATATCGCACCACGCACTTTATTAGTATTTACAATATTCACATTCCAAATAGGAAGTAAGGTGTTGTCGTTGATGATTGTTCCTTGCACGGTGGTTTCTTGCGCAAACCCTGTAATAGAAAATAGAAATAAAAAGAAAACTGTAAAATATCTCATAGCCAAATTTGTGAGGCTAAAGTAACTATTCGTTACGAGATATTTTACAGTTTGTATAGAATTATAAGAAAATTAACAAAAAGTGTTAACTTCTTCAGAAATATTAGCTTCTTCTAGGTCTTCTTTCTCTTGGAGCGCTGTCAGAACGTCTTTCGTTTCTTGGAGCTCTGTCAGATGATTCGCTTCTTGGCGCTCTATCAGAACTTCCTCTTGGAGCAGAACCTCTTGCAAAACCACCTTCTCTTGGAGCTCTTTCGCTTGAACGAGATTCAGATCTTGGTCCAAAAGCACCACCACCTTGTCTAGGAGATGAACTTCTTTCGCTTCTAAATCCACCGCCTTCACGTCTTCCGCCACCTGAGCGACCGTTATGATCACGACGACCAGAGTTTCCTCCACCATCGTTTTTAGAAATTTCCACATTAATACGTCTACCGTTAAGGTCAAATCCGTTTAATACTTCCATTACTTTTTCAGTGTGTTCTCCATCAGTATTAAAGAAAGAGAATCCTTCTTTTACATCAACTTTGAAAACATCATCACGACCTAAGTCTAACGTTTCTTTTAAGAAATCTTTCAATTGCATCCAATCGAAATCGTCTCTAGCCCCAATGTTTACGAAATAACGAACAGGATCTCCCGCTCTAATTTCTCTTGGTTCAGAACTTCTTTCTCTATCACCACCTTTTTCACCTGATAAATCACGTTTCTTTTTGTAGTAAGCAATGAATCGGTTGAATTCAACAGAAACCATTTTCTTGATTAACTCTTCTTTAGACAATCCGTCTAAAACTTCGTTAATAGCAGGAAGATAGTTATCAATTTCGTGATCAACTTCAGTATCTTTAATTTTATTCGCTAAGTGCAACAACTGAATTTCGCAGATTTCAATTCCAGATGGAATTGTTTTCTCCTCAAATTTTTGTTGGATGATTTTCTCGATAGCATTAATCTTACGTATTTCACTTTTGGTGATAATAACGATAGACGTTCCTAATCTACCTGCACGACCTGTACGGCCAGAACGGTGATTGTATGTTTCGATTTCATCTGGTAATTGGTAGTTTACTACGTGTGTAATATTGTCTACATCAATTCCACGAGCGGCAACGTCTGTAGCCACCAACATTTGAATTTGACGACCACGGAATGCTTTCATTACTCCATCACGTTGTGCTTGAGACAAGTCACCGTGTAATGCAGCAGCACTGTATCCATCTTCAATTAATTTTTCAGCTACGGCTTGTGTATCACGTTTTGTTCTACAGAAAACCACAGAGAAAATATCTGGATTAGCATCGGCTAAACGTTTCAAAGCTTCGTAACGGTCACGAGCATTTACACAATAAAATTCGTGAGAAACGGTTTTTGAACCTGAATTCTTAGATCCAACAGTTACTTCTGCTGGTTCGTGCATGAATTTTTTAGCAATACGAGCTACTTCTGCTGGCATTGTAGCCGAGAATAACCACGTATTTTTTTCGTCTGGAGTATCGGATAAAATCGATACGATGTCTTCATAAAAGCCCATGTTCAACATCTCATCTGCTTCGTCAAGAATACAAAAGTTGATGTTTTTAATGTTTACAAGACCACGATTGATCATGTCTTGCATTCTACCAGGAGTTGCTACAATAATTTGTGCACCTCTTTTAATGTCTCGGGCTTGTTCTGTAATGCTTGCACCACCATAAACTGCCACTGTATTAATACCTTTTACGTATTTTGAGTATTGTTTAATCTCGTTGGTGATTTGTAAGCATAGCTCACGCGTTGGGGATAAAATTAACGCTTGTGTACTTCTGTCTTCAGCATCAATTTTTTGAATTAGCGGAAAACCAAAAGCTGCCGTTTTCCCTGTTCCTGTTTGTGCTAATGCGACTAAGTCTGTGTTTTGTTCCAATAGTACTGGAATCGCTTTTTCTTGCACTTCTGACGGATTCTCAAATCCTAGATCCTTGATCGCCAGCAGTAACGATTCATTCAGACCTAATTGTTCAAATTTATTCATAAAATATTTTAAATTGGGTGCAAAAGTAGTGTTTATATTTGGAATAATCTAATTATATTAAATAATTGATTTTTAAGTAGTTAATGTGTTTGGGTAAAAACGAAAAGAAGCTGAAGAAAAGGGTTTTCCTCTAAGTTGAATAAACTCCTGATAAAAATTGATTATTTGTGTAAGAATTCCATCAATTGTTTTACCGCTTTTCCACGGTGGCTGATTGTTGATTTTTCTTCCATGGAAAGTTCTGCAAAAGTTTGAGTATAGCCATTTGCTACAAAAATAGGATCATACCCAAAACCATTACTACCTTTTTTCTCTTCAATAATTTCACCATTAATAATTCCGGTAAACAAATGTTGTTGATCATCAATATTCAAAGCGATTACTGTTTTGAAGTTGGCTTTACGGTTGTTTTCGTTTTTCAACTTCGTTAAAACCAAATCCATATTGTCGTTGTCATTTCTTTGTGTCCCCGCATAACGCGCCGAGAAAACGCCGGGCTCTCCATTTAATGTCTCGATTTCTAAACCACTATCATCAGCAAAACAATTGTAGCCATAATGTTTAGTGACGTAATTGGCTTTTAGCATTGCATTGCCTTCAATCGTATCAGCTGTTTCAGGAATATCAACCGTACAACCAATGTCTTCCAAACTTAGTATTTGAATCGTGCTTGGAACTAATTGTTGAATTTCTTTGATCTTGTTTTTGTTGTTGGAAGCGAAAACGAGTTGTAACATGATATGAGTATTAAGAAAAAACAAAAGTACTATAATTTCAAAAAATAAAACTTTAACAAAAAGTGCGGAAAAACCGTAATAACAATATAAATGGACTGACTATGTTTGTACCACGTTCTTATTATTGTTAAATAAACAAACTAAAACACTAAAATTTTAATATAGCTTACAATTAGTTTATAAAGAGATTTCTTCGTTTTGAACCATAACTGGATAGATTCTCAGTGGGATATTAAAAATGATAGAGTTAATTGAATCTTTTTTTATTGGAAAGTAAATGTTTTTTTTGGGATTAACTTTGCCTATTCTAAAATTTTAGTTAAAAAGCTACACCTTCTCGGGTGTAGCTTTTTTATTTTTAGGCTAAAACTATTAGGTCTATAAAGTACAAAAGCCGATCTGGAGCGATCGACTTTCATGGTGAATGTGTAACCACATTGCTGTGTCATTCGGTGCAAATGTAGGTTAAATATTTGGTTTTAAATTTTAAAGTGAATTTTATTTTAAAATTATTTTCTTTTGACGACATAATCCTTAATTGATACTCCGTCAACCAACACGTCTTTAATGATGGCTTCGCCATCTTTTACAGCAACAAGAGCATACACATTTTTGGAAGTATCCCTAACCGAAGAGTTATAGGTTTCTTCTGCTTTTGGAACTTTATATTCGTTCATATAGAATCGATTAAATGGAAAGTTGATATTTGCATAAAATCGTTTGTCATTTTCCGATACTCTATAGCTATAAATGGAGCTTAAAGTAATGTAATCTTCTTTAGGAAGTGGTTGTTGTCTGAGCTTTGCAATTTTTGCAAAACCTTTTTTGTCGGTCCCTAAAATAGCGACATAGCTTTTGTTATCAGCTATTGAATCTTTGGTGTAAATAGTACTTTCGTTAAAATTCAAGTGAATGTATTTTCCTCTAAACGCATCGTAAGGGTCAATAGGTTGTGCTTTAAACTTGTAGATTTTTCCGTTTTGCACAATGTCATTGTTATGATAAATCATTTGCATAGGCACGGCCAATTGTGCTAAAGCCAATACTAAAAAGCCAATTAATAAGAAATTTCTATTTTTCATCGTGTTTGCGCTTTTTAAGTAAATAATAGTTTAATAAGAAGAAACCTAAACCGATTCCGATAAAGAGTAAACCTCTAATGATAAAGCTCATTTCAGTATCAAAAAATCGGCAAATAATAAGAATAGTAATGCAAGCCAATCCGAAGTTTAGTTTGTATAAACTGTTGATCTCTGAACCTTTTCGAATTTCATAAACGCCTATAAGTAGTATAAAAAGATTGGTTAGCGTGACTAGAAAACCAGCTTCCGTTTTTGTGCTGATAAAATATAAAATGGTAATTAAAATAAATCCGAATCCGATTGGATTTATTTTTGTTATTTCTGTGTTTTGAAATTGTTTGAAGAGCAAAAATCCACCGAAAAGAAATAAAAGAGTATAAACAATCAATTCTAAATAACTATATTCAATTAGTTGTCGCTGTAATTCTATCCATGGTGCTTTAAAGCTTAAAATAAAAAGAAGAATTAAAATACCTACTTTTCCAATAAACCAATACCCATTTCGGTTTTGATTCAGGTTTAAAAAGAAATTTTGCTTCCCAATAAAATAAAAGACAGCTAAAATTGCTGCAAATCCGACAATAAGTAAGCTGTTGGGTTTTTCAGCAATACTCGGAAAGCAAATCAATATGGCAGCGGCTAAAAACCAATGATGAAATCGAGTAAAGTTTGATGTAGAGTTTCCTTTTAGTAATAAATAATAATGCGGAAGTATAGTTAGCAAGAGTAACCAGCAATATATGTTTTGAGTTTTCGGATAGTCATAATTGGTTACATTACAATACCAAGTAATTCCGGTAATACATAGTAAAGAGATAAACGACGATCGCATGATATAAATAAGCGGTAGCGAGAGTAAAATCCAAGTCAATAAAAATTTAGGGAAATCCCCATTGATATTATACACTTGCGCCACCAATGAAATGGATGCTGCAATAGCAAAGAGCAAAAAAGTAGCACTACTTTCGCGCCAAGCAACTGATTCTGGTTTTTTAAATAATGAATAAAAACAAGCGATTTGTCCTAAAATCAAAGGAATAAAAGATAAAATAGTTTTGGTAAAAACCGAAAAATCATCCCAATTGTGTGCTAAAATTAATATAACTCCTAATCCACCCATTAAAGCACCAATAATTCCGAAAATAGTAAAGAGTTTATTTGTGTGTTCTTCTGGATTTTTTTGGTAGTAATTTTTAATGTTTTGTGCGACTTCTTCCGAGATAATTTTCTTTGAAACTAATTCGGGAAGCTCCTTCAAAATAGCATTTGACATAGTTGTAATTTATGAGTTAACTAAAATACTGTTTTTTTCTTAGATATGATATTTTAATCAATCAATTGCGTGTGACTTGATTTTCGTAAATGGTTTTATTTGATTAGCATATTGTTTATTTACATTTTAATTGTCAGATAATAAACCATATAGGTCGAAATTACGTATATTGGATGTATCCCAAATACATTTGTTATGAGACCCAAGAACCAAGTATTCAAACTAAAGGAATTGCTACGGCTATTTTTATTGCTTTTAACGTTTAATTTAAATGCACAATTTGTTATTTCAGAACATTCAAAAATTGAGACGGTGTCTTTACATAAAAATGCTGTTTATTTTGATGCGAAGCTGGAAGATAAAACTTTAGATGACGTTAGAAAACTTTCCATAACCAATTTTAAAAAAATGAAAGGAGTCGCCACTGACTTCGGATTTACAAAAAGCAATTATTGGATTACATTTGAGTTGATCAATAGTACCAACAAGGAATTGACTTATTTCCTTGAAACTGCCAGGCCGATTACTGATTTAGTCGAATTGTATGCTATAAAACCTTCTGGAGAAGTTGTGAAATCGTTGAGTGGAGATGGGGTTCCGTTTCATAAAAGGGATTTTCAAGAGCGAAAAACAATTTTTAAAATCACATTAAAACCAAACGAAAAAGTCGAGTATTTTATACATGTTTTTAATGATGGGGAAGCGCTTACAATGCCATTATTATTGCATTCTACCGAAAATTTATTGCAATTATTTTCCTTTGAACAAATTGTTTTCGGTTTCTTTTATGGGATTTTGTTTATTGCGGCAATTTTGTATTTCTTTTTCTTTTTTGCAATGCGGGAAAAGGTCTTTTTGTATTATAGTTTGTATATCGTTTTTATTGGATTGCTTCAATTTTCTGTTGATGGATATTTTTACCAGTTTATCACCCCAAATTCGGGTTGGTTGTCTATGCATTCAGTCTTGTTGTCGGCGACTTTAGCAAATTTTTTTCTTGGAAGATACACGCAAGTGTATTTAAAAATTAATCAGCATAGCGGATTTATAAATAAGGCATTTTTTGTGCTTTACGGACTTGATTTGATTTCTTTTATTGCTATTCTGTTTGTGCCAAGTGTGTTTCAGTATTGTTATCCGTTGGCCAATTTACTTGGATTGGTTTTATTAGTTTTGATTATCGCTTCGATATTTGTCATCTATTTTAAAGCTAAAATTAATGATTGGTTCTTTGGAATTGGTGTCTTTTTCTTAGTGGCAGGCTTTGTCATATTTATATTCAAGAATTTTAGTTTGTTACCATTAAATTTTTGGACGGAAAACAGTTCGAAACTAGGAACCGGACTCGAAGTTATATTTTTGTCACTGTCAATGGCGAACTTAATCCGATTGCTTAAAAATGAGCGCGAGGATTTACAAAGATTAGCGTTACAGCGTTCGGAAGAAATGAATGAATTGAAATCTTATTTTCTTTCCAATATCAGTCATGAGCTTAGAACTCCGTTGAATTCCATTATGAATGTGACTGAGGTAATTTTTTCAGAGACACACGACGAAAAACTAATTCACAATTGTAATTTGATTAAATATTCTTCTAAGAGTTTATTAAATTCAGTAAATGATATTTTAGATTTTTCAAAAATTGAAAAGAACGAACTACAATTGGAATGTCTTCCTTTTGATGTTGTGAAATTATTGGAAAATATTAAAGTGACTTTTGAGGAAAATGCTAAAGAAAAAGGCTTAATGTTAATCTATTCTATGGCGGATGATTTTCCTAGTTTGATAATGGGAGACGAAGCACGTTTGGAACAGATTTGTCACGATGTGTTATCCAATGCGATTAAATTTACTCCAGAAGGCACTATTCAATTTCATTTAAATTGGGAGTATATAAATAACAAAGAAGTAAATCTGATAATTACTATTTCAGATACAGGAATTGGAATTGCTAAAGAAAAATTAGACTCCATATTTGAATCTTTTTCACAAGAGAACATCAATAATAAGCGGAAATATTACGGGTTAGGATTGGGGTTATATATTGTTAAGAATCTAATTAACCTTCATGGTGGTAAAATATTTATTGATAGTCAGTTAGATATTGGTACTACGTTAAAAATAGTTTTACCCTATAAGTTAGTTAATCTTCAGACCAAAACTCATGAAATTGATGAAACAAGAACATCGTTTGATTTGAAAGGAAAAAGGATTTTGGTTGTTGAAGATAATAAAATGAACCAAATGGTTATAAAAATGATGACTAAAAAGTGGCTTAACTCAACGATTGAATATGCAGATAACGGAATGGAATGTATTAATCAGTTACGAGAAAAACCTTTCGATTTGATTTTGATGGATCTTCAAATGCCTGTAATGGATGGTTATGAAGCAACGATTGCTATCAGAAATGGTGATGTGGGTGAAAAAAATAAAAACATACCTATAATTGCCGTAACGGCCGATGTTATGGAGACAACTAGAGACAGAGTTATTCAAATAGGAATGAATAAGTACTTGTCAAAACCTATTGAAAATGAAAAATTATTCAAAACGATAATGACTTTAATCTAATTTCTTTTGAAGTAATTAGAAACCAGGATAAAACACTTGTTTTTAAATTTTATTAGTATTGAAAAATGTATTAAAAAGATAATTATTATTTGACATAAAATTATGTTTAGAATTTAGAAATAATTACTTTTGGAGCGTTTTTTAACACACATTTATCATGGTAAAAGATTTATTTGAAAGAATTCAAAACAATAAAGGTCCGTTAGGAAAATGGGCTTCTCAAGCTGAAGGTTACTTTGTTTTTCCTAAATTGGAAGGTGAACTTGGACCTCGAATGAAGTTTCACGGAAAAGAAATATTAAACTGGTCAATCAACGATTATCTTGGTTTGGCAAATCATCCAGAAGTACGTCAGGCAGATACTGATGCAGCAATTCAATTTGGTGCAGCCTACCCAATGGGTGCTCGTATGATGTCTGGGCATACTAATTATCACGAACAATTAGAAAAAGAGTTGGCAGAATTCGTTATGAAACCTGCGGCTTACTTATTGAATTTTGGTTACCAAGGAATGGTGTCTATCATCGATGCATTGGTGACTAAAAATGATATTATCGTTTATGACGTAGATTCTCATGCTTGTATCATTGATGGTGTTCGTTTACACATGGGTAAACGTTTTACCTACAAACACAATGATTTGGAAAGTATGGAGAAAAACCTTCAACGTGCTACTAAAATGGCAACGGAAACTGGAGGCGGAATTTTATTCATTACTGAAGGAGTTTTCGGAATGCGTGGTCAACAAGGAAAATTGAAAGAAGTTGTTGAATTGAAGAAAAAATACAATTTCCGTTTATTGGTAGACGATGCACACGGGTTTGGTACTTTGGGTAAAACCGGTGCTGGAGCAGGTGAGGAGCAAGGTTGCCAAGACGGAATTGATGTGTATTTCTCCACTTTTGCAAAATCGATGGCAAATATTGGTGCTTTCGTAGCAGCTGATCAAGATATTATTGATTATTTGAAATACAATTTACGTTCGCAAATGTTTGCAAAAGCGTTACCAATGATTCAAACGATTGGTTCGTTAAAACGTTTAGAATTGTTGAGAAAATCTTCAGAAATTAAAGATAAATTGTGGGTTAATGTAAATGCCTTGCAAAATGGATTAAAAGAAAAAGGATTTAATATTGGTGATACTAATACTTGTATTACGCCAGTATATCTTGAAGGTTCTATCCCGGAAGCGATGGTTATGGTGAATGATTTACGTGAAAATTACGGAATTTTCTTGTCGATTGTGGTATATCCAGTAATTCCTAAAGGAATTATTTTATTACGTATGATTCCAACTGCTTCACACACGATTGCCGATATTGATGAAACATTAGCTGCTTTTGAAGCTATCCGTGAAAAATTAATAAACGGAACTTACAAAGCATTGGCAGAAGCGAATGTTGAAAAT
Organism: Bacteroidota bacterium; assembly: GCA_040385625.1. Taxonomy (GTDB): domain Bacteria; phylum Bacteroidota; class Bacteroidia; order Flavobacteriales; family Flavobacteriaceae; genus Flavobacterium. The sequence continues at coordinate 131,304 of JAZKHA010000003.1, read as the reverse complement.
GTTTCTTAATTAAGATACTTATTTATATAAAAAAACCATCAGTTTTGCTGATGGTTTTTTATTTTATAACATTTTCAAATACGTTCTTCGTTTTCTAAATACTACGGGTTCAAAATTCTTCCATAGTAATTGAATTGCAATATTGTCTTCCAATTCTGGAGTTCTAACACAATTTTCAATTCCTTTTTCGGTAAAAGTAGTATGATTTTCTTTAAACAAAATAGCGTGAACTCCTTTGTTTTGATAGTCTGGGTGTACACCAATGAGGTAAAAAAGTACTTCTTTGCTGTTTTTTCGAGCATTCAGCATGTGAAATATTCCAAACGGAAATAACTTTCCATTTGCTTTTTGTAAAGCCTTAGAAAAAGAAGGCATAACGATACTAAACGCGACAAGATTATCTTCTTTATCCAATACAAATTTAATGTATTCCGGATTGATGAAGCTGATGTATTTCTTTTTAAAGAATTCTTTTTGAGAATCGGTTATAGCTACAAAAGAAGATAAACTGGCATAGGATTCATTAAACAAATCAAACATTTTGTCTACATAAGGCATAATGTCTTTGGTTTTTGTAAAGTTTACCGGTCGAACTTGGTATCTCTTTTTGATAACTTCTTGTGCTTTATCAAAAAACTCCAATTTTACGTTTTCAAAGGGAAATTTATTTTCGAGGTATTCTTTTTCTTTTACATAACCTAGCTGCTCTAAATGATCTTTATAATATGGATAGTTGTACCAGGTAATCATTGAGCCAATTTCGTCGAAGCCTTCAGTCATAACTCCAACTTTATCCAGATTTGAAAATCCCATCGGACCTTCAATATGTTCTAGATTGTTTTTTACGCCTAATTCTTTAACTTTTTCTAGCAAAGCCTTGGTCACTTCAACATCGTCAATTACATCCCACCAGCCAAATCGGACTTTCTTTTTTCCTTGATTGTTGACTTCATCCCAGTTAATGATGGCTGCAATTCGTCCTACAACTTCATTGTTTTTGTAGGCCAAATAGAAATACGCTTCTGCGCTTTCAAACGCAGGGTTTATGGTTTTGTCAAAAGTTTCTAATTCGTCTTGAATTAGCGGAGGCACCCAGTATTTATGGTTTTTATATAATTTAAACGGAAACTTTACATACTCTTTTAAAAGTTGTTTCGTATTGGCTTCGATAATTTTAATCATGTTCGTTATTCTTTACCTTCTTCAAAATCATCTAAACGTTTTTTCTTTTCCTCTACAGGTTTGTCAGTTTCTTCTTCTTCTGAATCTTTATTTTTCTTGCGTTTTTTTTCTGCCTTTTCGGCTGCTTTTTGTAATTCTTCTTCGGATAATTGACCGCTTTTCGATTTGGTTTTTTTCTCTTCTTTTACTTCCTTACCATCTTCTATTTTCGGATCCTTATGTTTTTTGTCAAAACGCCAAGAACAACCTATTCCTCCATAAAAGATAGAAGGGGTGTCTTTAATACTTTTGTTAATTGATACATCAACTTGAAGGTTGTCTTTTAATAAATGAGTGGCTCCAAGTGTGAAAATGCCATCCGAATAATAATCTCCTTTTATGCCTCGGTTTTCTAACATTGCCGACCATTTTTCATTGATTCCGTATGTTAAAGTTAAGATGTAACTATAATTTGATGCTACAGAGCCTATTTTATCAGCAATTAAGTTAGTCACTAAAACCCATTTAGTTCCAAAGTGATTTTGGGCAATTACTGCTGCTTTTGGACTCAATACCGATTCGCCTGGAATACTAAAATCATTTTCCATGGTATAATTAGCCCCAACATATACTGCCACAGCAGGAATAAATTGCTTCCATTTGAATTTATAATTTGCTTTCCAACTGTGTATGTTTGGTTTTTCTTCTCCTTTTTTAAATGGATCATAAACTAAGTATTTAGCTCCCAAAGTAGTTTGTCGCAATCCACTACGGTTGGTTTCAAATGTTCCAGAAGAGTATTTGTCCATTTGAAATTGAGCATCTAAAGTCACTTCCAATTGTTCTTTCCAAACACCATAACGAGCAGCAAAATCCAACCCGAAACCACTAGCATCATAGTTTGCAATACTATGCGATTCATTTATGTAATTTAAACCACCTTCTAATTGGAATACTTTTTTTCCTACCGAAAATGCACCAGCTGAATTTCCTGGTCGATTGGAATTAATTTGATCTGTAAATTGAGCATAATTTGAAGCTGAAAAGCTTAATATCCCGATAAAGAATAATGATTTAAGTAGTTTCATTCCGATTGATTTGTGAAAATCAAATGTAGTATATTTTATTATTATTTTAAGAATTCAATTCGCAATAATGTTTAATTTTGAAAAAAAATTACCATGCAAGAAGCATCTTTTAGTGGTTTGTTTAAAACCATAATATATATCATTGGATTTTATTATTTCGTCAAAATTATGATGCGAATTTTTATGCCTATTATTATGCGTAAAATGATGAGTAAAGCCCAGGATAACTTTAATAAACATTACCAACAAGGTAATTTTAATCAGTCCAATAATAATGAGTCGCAGTATCAAGAAAGCGTGACTCGTGATTTTAAAAAACCTACAAAGCAAGTTGGGGATTATGTGGATTATGAAGAAGTGAATGATTAATTTATATCGTTCAGTATTCAAAATTCCAAAATCAGACTTCTAAAATCTAAAATTTAGTTATCTTCACGCCTTATTTGAAGCCACTTTTTTATGAATAATTTCAAACGTTTTTATCCGCACGCACTGGCTGTTTTAGGTTTTGTGCTTATTTCTATTGTTTATTTTTACCCAGTTTTGCAAGGAAAAAAAATCTTGCAATCCGATATTGTGCAATACAAAGCTACTGCCAAAGAATTAATAGATTATAGAGAGCAAACGGGAGAAGAAACTTACTGGTGTAACAGTTCTTTTGGTGGGATGCCAACGTACCAGTTAGGTGCTCATTATCCACATAACTATATTAAAAAGGTTGATGGGTTATTACGTTTCTTACCACGTCCGGCTGATTATATGTTTTTGTATTTTCTAGGTTTTTACATTTTGTTATTAGCTTTAAAAATAAAACCACTCAAAGCTTTCTTTGGAGCTTTAGCTTTCGGGTTATCAACTTATTTAATTATTATCCTTGGAGTAGGACATAACGCCAAAGCACATGCTATTGCTTATATGCCAATGGTGGTTGCTGGAGCTATTTTGGTTTTTCAAAAAAGATGGATTATAGGCGGATTGTTGACTATGGTAGCGGCGGCTTTAGAACTGAATGCCAACCACTTTCAGATGACGTATTACCTATTGATTTTCTTATTGGTTTTAACAGCTTATTATATTTACAGAGCGATTAAAACAAACGAATTAAAACCGCTGATGTATAGTTTTGGTGTTTTTGTGGTAGCTGGTTTAGTTGCTATTGGTACCAATGCTACGGGTATTTTAGCCACACAAGAATATGCCAAAGAAAGTAATAGAGGGAAGAATGATTTGACTTTTAATCCCGACGGATCAAAAAATACTAATGAAAATGCTATTAGTTATGATTATATAACAGCTTATAGTTATGGAATCGTTGAGAGTTTAAATTTAATTTCACCTCGTATTTTTGGAGGGTCTAATAGTGAGAATGTTGGTACAAAGTCAGCATTGTATGAATATGTCATAGCGCAACAAGTACCCGAAGATCAAGCCAAAGAAATTGTAAAAGGATTGCCAACATACTGGGGTGATCAACCTGGAGTTTCAGCGCCTGCTTATATCGGGGCTATTGTTTTCTTTTTGGCAGTCATTGCATTGTTTGTGGATAACAGAAAATTGAAATACGCATTTTTAGCAGGGGCTATCGTTTCGTTAATATTATCATGGGGAAAAAATTTCCCTTTAGTAACTGATTTCTTTATTAATTATGTTCCGCTTTATAATAAGTTTAGAGCTGTTTCATCGATACAAGTTATTTTAGAATTATGTATGCCTGTTTTAGCTATTATGGGATTGCAAAGTTTCTTTAAAGCGGATGAAAAAGAGAGATGGCCTGCGCTTTGGAAATCGGTTGCGGTTTGCTTAGGGGTTTTAGTAACATTATTGTTATGTAAAGGTATGTTTAGTTTTGCAGGTAGTAGTGATGGCTATTTACGTGATTCGTATGGTCCTGAATTTTTGGATGCTTTAAAGCTTGACCGTCAATCAATGTATACTAGTGATTTGATTCGTTCGGCTGTATTTACTTTGCTAGCATTTGGCGTCATGTTCTTTGCGGTTAAAAAGACCATTTCAAATAAAGCGGCCATTATAGTTGTTGGAATTTTAATGGTTTTTGATTTGTTTTTAATCGGTAAAAACTATGTAAATGCGGAAAGTTTTGTAAGTCCTAGTCAAGTAGATGAACCTTATGTTGAAGCTTCTTTTGATGCTGAAATTAGCAAGGACAAATCATACTATAGAGTTTTTGAAGTTTCTGGGGATGCTTTAATGAATGCTAGAACTTCTTATTTTCATAAATCAATTGGAGGTTATTGTGCGGTTAAGCCAAAGCGTATGGAACAATTATTTGATTATCAAATTGTAAAAAACAATATGCAGGTTTTAAACATGCTGAATGTAAAGTATTTGATTCAAACCAATGAAAAAGGACAACAAATTACTATTTTAAATACACAGGTGAATGGTAACGCTTGGTTTGTGAAAGAAGTAGATTTAGTGAACTCTTCTGATGCTGAAATGAAAGCATTAGACAAGTTGAATACGAAAGATTTGGCTGTTGTTAATGCAAAAGAGTTTAAGGCAGTTAAAAAATCATTTGCTAGAGATTCATCAGCGACAATCAAATTGACTTCTTATGAACCAAATGATTTAAAATATGTTTCTAATAATCCTAACGAAGGTTATGCTGTTTTTTCGGAAATGTATTATAAAAATGGTTGGAATGCCTATATCGATGGAAAATTAACAGAACACGACAGAGTTGATTATGCTTTAAGAGGGTTACGAATTCCAGCAGGAAAACACAATGTCGAATTTAAATTCGAACCACAAGTAGTCAAAACAGGAAGTGCAATTGCGTTAATCAGTTTTGTGTTGATGGTGTTGTTAGTAGGTGGTGGAATTTATTTGGAAAGAAAAAAGTTAACCAAATAATTAATTTGAAAACCATTCTATACATAGCATTGGGTGGAGCGTTAGGTAGTGTTTTGCGGTATCTTACTTCTCAGGCTTTCTCAAAATATGAAGGATTCCCCTACGGAACTTTTGTAGCCAATATAATTGGTTGTTTACTAATCGGGTTGTTCTTCGGGTATTTCGAAAAGCAAAATGTACTATCTCAGGATTTAAAATTCTTTTTAATTACGGGATTGTGCGGTGGGTATACTACTTTTTCGACTTTTTCGAATGAGAACATACAGTTAATTCAAAATAATCAAATCGGCACTGCTTTATTTTACACAGCTTCGAGTATACTAATTGGTTTTACAGCTACTTGGTTGGGAATATTGATGGTTTCAAAAATATAATGAAAAAAGTACTTATCATAACATATTATTGGCCTCCAGCAGGCGGTCCTGGCGTGCAACGCTGGTTGAAGTTTGTCAAGTACTTGCCTGATTTTGATATTCAGCCCGTTGTTTACATTCCAGAAAACCCAACCTATCCTTTGCTAGATGAAAATCTACTTTCGGAAGTATCCGATAAAGCTATAATTCTAAAAAACAAAATCATCGAACCTTATGCTTGGGCTTCGGTATTTTCAAAAAATAGTACAAAAAAAATAAGTTCAGGAATTATTCCCAATCAAAAAAAGCAATCCTTCATTCAAAAAATGATGCTTTGGGTTCGTGGTAATTTGTTTATTCCTGATGCTCGCGTATTGTGGGTGAAACCTTCGGTAAATTATTTGTCAAAATATATTCAAGAAAATCAAATAGAAACGATTATTACTACAGGTCCACCACATAGTTTACACTTAATTGGTTTGGCTTTAAAGAAAGAATTAGGTGTGAAATGGATTGCCGATTTTCGAGACCCTTGGACGACTATTGGGTATCATAAGGCGCTAAAATTGACCAAGTCTTCTGCAAAAAAGCACAAAGCATTGGAAAAAGAAGTGATGAACGTGGCCGATGAATTGTTAGTGACAAGTCCAACAACCAAAAAGGAGTTTGAGGTGATAACTTCCAAACCCATTCATGTGATTACGAATGGGTATGATGTTGAAAAGATTACTAAACAACCATTGGACGAAAAGTTTACGTTAGCCCACATTGGTTCTTTTTTATCCGATAGAAACCCACAAATTTTATGGGAAGTTATAAGTGAATTGATTCATGAAAATGATTCCTTTAAAAATACGTTTCAATTAAAATTAATAGGAGCAACAAGTCAGGAAGTATTGGATGCCATTTCAAAATTTGAATTGAGCAACTTTGTCAATAATTTGGGTTACGTGTCACATCAAGAAGCGGTAGAACACCAACGAAAATCACAAGTATTACTTTTAATTGAAATTGATTCGGAAGAAACCAAAAGTATCATTCCAGGGAAAGTATTTGAATACATTGTTTCGGAACGACCAATTGTTGCGATTGGACCAAAAGATTCTGATTTCGCCGAAATTATTATTTCAACAAATACTGGTGCATTTTTTACCTATGCTGAAAAAGAACAATTAAAAGCGACTTTGCTTTCTTATTTTGAATTATACCTAGAAAATAATTTGAAATCACATGACATTGGTTTACAACAGTATTCTCGTAAAAGTCTTACGGAAAAATTAGCGCAATTGTTATAAAGAAAAACTCCCCGCAATTGCGAGGAGTTCAACATAAACAAACCAACCTAACCAAATTTATATATAACCACTATATAAATTTTATCTTCGAGAGTCATCGTCTCTCTTATCTTCTTTTTTCTCTTCTGTAGATTCTACTTTAGCTTTGGTACCATCTTGTTTGTAATAGTAGTAGTCATCGCTTGAATTATCATTATAATCGCCACCTCTTGGGTAATCGTATCCGTTATTTCCACCTCTCGGCGCTTCATAATAACCGTTTCTATAACCTTTCACATTTCCGAAGATGTCTACAATTCTACCTTTACGGTCATAAACGATACGTAATCCTCCAATTTGAGTTAGTGCAAAACTGTTGTATTTCATAAACACGGTTCCAATTCTATTTACTCTGTCGAAAGCATCATAGTTGATAAAAGTATTTCCTACTCTACGAACACGACCAAAAGCATCACGTTCAATTCGAACTCCGAAGTTTTCAGGTCTTCCGCCACGTGCTACCACTACAGTCCCTCTTTTTCCAGCAGCTTTGAAATAAAAATCATCACCATGTGAATCTTCTGGGCGAGTATTGAAATCAAATTCTCCTGTTGGGAAAACATAAAATTCAATTCCTCTTTCGTTGAAAACAATTGGTTCAGCATTTCTGTAATCAACTAAATGCTTCGGTCCTTTTCCTTTTCCATTATTGTCAGAAAAAACAGGGTTTTCTGACGCATAAGCCATTCCTCCCGCCAGGAAGATACTGGCCACTAAAAGTGTAATCTTTTTCATAATACAATAATTTAATGTTGCCTACTCTAATCGATTTTCGGCTGTCTCGTTCAAGAAAGCTATCTTGATATGTAAGAATATTCAATATGCGTGCCAAAAATTAATTTTGAAGAGAAAAGGAATGTGATTGTTTTTTAATTAACTGATAAACAACACGTTGTTGTTTTTGATAAAAACAGTGTTTTTTATTAAATTTGGAAAACCAAATCAAACCAAAACAAAAAATGAAAAAACCAAACTATTTACCTACCATTGTTGCATTCTTATTTCTGAATGTTGTGCAATCACAAACCTTTATCCAGCGGTATGCGGATATTGCAAATCAAGTTTCTCAAACAAATATTACTACCAATTTAACCGAATTTGAAGGGCTTGGTGTTAAACGAAGAGGAACACCACCATTAACCAACACACTAAATTGGTTAAAAGATAAGTATGCAAGCTACGGTTATAGCGCTGCTCAAATAGTTGAAGATGCTTATACATATACTGGTAGTACAGCAGTTGTTAAGAATTTAATAGTAACGAAAGTTGGAACATTATATCCTAATACCTATGTAATTGTTTGTGGTCATTATGATTCTATTACCGGAAAAGGAACCAATGACAATGGAAGTGGAGTAGTGAGCATTTTGGAAATAGCTCGTTTGCTTAAAGATATACCCACTGAATACTCTATTAAGTTTGTTAATTTTAGTGGGGAAGAAGATGGCTTGTATGGAAGTCAGCATTTTGTTTCATCTGTAGTAAATGGTACTACTCCCAAAATGGATATTCGTTTGGTGTTTAATCTTGATGAAGTTGGTGGAGATGCAACCAAAACAAATAATAATATTACCTGCGAGCGAGATACCAATGGAACTCCTTCAACAAACAATTCGGCATCAAATACTATAACCAATGAACTAATTACTTGTGTAGGTTTGTATTCACCTTTACAAACTACTTTATCGTATGCCTATGCTTCCGATTATATGCCTTTTCAAGCCAATAATGAAATCATAACGGGTTTTTTTGAAACGAATGAAACGCCTCATAAACATAAAGCAAGTGATTTATTAATCAACATGGATCCGGTTTATAATTTTAAAGTAGCAAAAGCCGCTACAGGTGCAGTATTGCATTTTGCAAAAGCTGAAACCACTTTAAGTACAGCTAATTTAGAACAAGATTTTCAAGTAAGTTTTTTTCCTAATCCAAGCCATGATTTTATAAATATCAACAAAGGACTATTAATAGAATCGGATTATAAAATCAGCGTGGTAGACAGTAATGGGAAAATTGTGCTTGAAAAAGAATACTTAAATTCTAAATTGATTGAACCGTTAAATATTACGGCATTAAGCAAAGGGATATATTTAATAACGTTAGTTTCAGGAGAAAATAAAATTAGTAAAAAAATGATGATAGAATAAAAAAGGGAAGCAATTGCTTCCCTTTTTTATAACTTTTCCTTCAAGTATTTTGCAGTGATTGATTTTTTGTTTTTTATGATATCCTCGGGTGTTCCGAAAGCTAATAATTGCCCGCCATTTTCCCCGCCTTCTGGACCTAAATCAATAATGTAATCGGCACATTTGATTAAATCTAAGTTATGTTCAATTACAATAATCGAATGTCCTTTTTCGATTAAGGCTTCAAAAGAGGCTAATAATTTTTTAATATCGTGAAAGTGTAATCCAGTTGTTGGTTCATCAAACACAAATAAGGCTTTGTCTTTGGTTGCTCCTTTTACTAAAAATGTTGCCAACTTGATACGCTGGGCTTCACCACCAGAAAGGGTAGAAGAGGACTGTCCTAATTGTACATAACCCAATCCTACATCTTGCAAAGGTTGCAGTTTTTGTATTATTTTAGTTTGATTATTTTCTTTAAAGAAAGCTACCGATTCATCAATAGTCATCGTTAAAATGTCATCGATGCTTTTACCTTCAAATTGTACTTCCAGTACTTCTTTTTTGAAACGTTTTCCGTTACACGTTTCACAAGGCAATGACACATCGGCCATAAATACCATTTCTACATTTATAGAGCCTTCACCTTTGCAAGATTCACATCGTCCGCCATCTACATTAAAGGAAAAATGTTTGGCTTGATATCCTCTATTTTTAGATAATTTCTCTTTAGCAAATAACTCACGAATATCATCATACGCCTTGATATACGTTACAGGATTAGAGCGTGAACTTCTTCCAATTGGATTTTGATCAATGTATTCTATATGCTTGATGTGCGAATAGCTTCCTGATATTTCGGAGTATTGACCTGCTTTTTCGCTAACACCTTCAATTTGTTTTTGAATGGCAGGATATAATATTTTTTTGACCAAGGTACTTTTTCCAGAACCAGAAACCCCTGTAATGACAGTAAGAACATCTAATGGAAAGGTAACATCAATATTTTGAAGATTGTTTTCGCGTGCTCCTTTGACGTCAATGAAATTTTTAAATTTTCTACGTTTCTTAGGAACAGCTATTTCTAATTTTCCATTCAAATACAATGAAGTAAGTGAGTTGGATTGTAGGATTTCTTCATAGGTTCCTTGTGCTACGAGTTCTCCACCAAAAGTTCCTGCTTCTGGACCGATATCAATAATCATATCGGCGGCTTTCATAATATCTTCGTCGTGCTCGACAACAATTACAGTATTCCCTAAATCACGAAGGGAAAGTAGCACTTTGATCAATTGTTCGGTATCTTTTGGATGCAAACCAATACTTGGTTCATCTAAAATATACATCGAACCAACAAGGGAACTTCCTAAAGAAGTCGCTAAGTTAATACGTTGCGATTCACCTCCCGATAAACTGGCCGAATTTCGGTTTAAGGTTAAATAATCCAAACCTACGTTTTGCAAGAAGGCCAATCGGGTATTGATTTCAATAAGCAATCGCTTAGCCACTTTTGTGTCGTATTCCGATAATTGTAATTCGGCAAAAAACGGAATTAATTTTTTGATAGAAACATCAACCATTTCAGGAAGTGTTTTTCCACCTACTTTGATGTTATTTACTTCCGAACGAAGACGTTTTCCTTTACAGGTATTGCATTTTGTTTTTCCGCGGTAGCGAGAAAGCATCACACGATTTTGAATTTTGTAATTTTTTTCTTCTAATTCTTTGAAGAAATCATGCAATCCAGTAAAATATTTATTTCCGTTCCAAACCAATTCTTTTTGTTCATCTGTCAACTGAAAAAAGGGTTTATGTATTGGAAAATCGAATTTATGAGAGTTGTTTACTAACTGATCACGGTACCAACTCATACTTTCGCCACGCCATGGAAATATGGCATTTTCATAAACTGAAAGCGCAGTATTCGGAATAACCAAATCTTCGTCAATTCCAATGATGTTACCGTAACCTTCACATTGTGGACACGCACCATACGGATTGTTGAAACTGAATAAATGGACATTTGGTTCTAAAAAAGTAATGCCATCTAATTCGAAATTGGAACTATACGTATTTCTTTTTTCAGTATTCAATTCTTGTAAATAGCAAATTCCTTTTCCTTCGTAAAAAGCTGTTTGCACTGCATCTGCCAGTCGGTTGTAAAAATCTTCTTCATGTTTGACCACAATTCGGTCAATAATTAAAAGAATGTCTTTATTATCTAACGAATGTTGTTCTATTTCGTCCAAACGAATCATTTCATTATTGACTAAAATACGAGCAAAACCTTGTTGTAATAATACTTTTAATTTGTTTTCTAATTGACGTCCTTCTTCCAAATGAATAGGAGAAAGCAAAAGCCATTTTGAATCTTCTTCAAACGCTTTTACATCATTCATTACATCGGAAACGGTATTTTTTTTGACTTCCAAGCCCGTTTTTGGAGAATAGGTTTTTCCGATTCGGGCAAAAAGTAATTTTAAATAATCATAAATTTCTGTCGAAGTTCCTACGGTAGAGCGGGCATTGGTCGTATTTACTTTTTGTTCAATAGCAACTGCCGGTGCAATACCTTTTATATAATCGACTTTAGGTTTGTCTAATCGACCTAAAAACTGACGGGCATAACTCGATAAACTTTCCACATAACGGCGTTGTCCTTCGGCATACAATGTATCGAAAGCCAAAGAAGATTTTCCAGAACCTGATAAACCTGTAATCACCACCAATTTATTACGTGGAATGGCCACATCCAAATTCTTTAAATTGTGAATTTGAGCGCCTTTTATTAATATGTTTTTCTTAGGTTCGAGCGTAGAAATGTCTTGAATCATAACTAAAAAATGTCAATTTTCACAAAGTTAAACATTTATGAAAAGACTTTTGTTAATAAGTTGTTTTAAGATTTAAGAATGTGGTATTTCCAATGCGTATTTTTATGAAATCAGAATTAAACTTCTTTTTTTTTAAATCTCTATTTTATGTCAAAATACATATTGTCGCTTGACCAAGGCACTACAAGTAGTCGTTCTATTTTATTTGATAAAGACGGAAATGTAGTGGCTGTGGCTCAAAAAGAGTTTGCTCAAATTTTTCCAAATCCTGCTTGGGTAGAACATAATCCAATGGAAATATGGGAATCGCAGTTGGAAACAGTTTTTGAAGTGGTTAAAAAAGCAAATATTCACCCTTCGGATATTGCTTCTATTGGAATTACGAACCAGCGTGAAACTACCGTTGTTTGGGATAAAAATTCAGGAGAACCTATTTACAATGCCATTGTTTGGCAAGACAGAAGAACTGCCTCGTTTTGTGATCAGTTAAAAGCGGAAGGTAAATCAAGTCTTATTCAACAAAAAACGGGATTAATAATTGATTCCTATTTCAGTGGAACCAAAGTAAAATGGATTTTAGATAATGTAGTTGGAGCCAGAGTAAAAGCGGCAAATGGAGAGTTACTTTTCGGAACTATCGATACTTGGCTACTTTGGAAATTAACCAACGGAAAAGTGCACGCTACAGATGTCAGTAATGCGAGTAGAACGATGCTTTGCAATATTGCTAATTGCGAATGGGATGATGAATTGTTAGCAATTATGGATGTGCCAACTAGCGTACTTCCTAAAATATGTAGCAGTAGTGAAATTTATGGTCATACTACCATTCTTGACAGCACAATAGAAATTCCAATCGCAGGAATTGCTGGTGATCAACAATCGGCTTTGTTTGGACAAATGTGTATTTATCCAGGAATGGTTAAAAATACGTATGGAACAGGTTGTTTTATGTTGATGAATACTGGAGAGGAAATGATTACATCTCAAAATAATTTACTAACGACTGTTGCTTGGAAAATAAACGGAATTACACACTATGCACTCGAAGGCAGTGTTTTTATTGCTGGAGCTGTGGTGCAGTGGCTTCGTGACGGATTAGGTATTATTAAATCGTCTGATGAAGTGGAAGCGTTAGCCACTAAAGTTGATACAACCGATGGCGTTTATATCGTACCCGCTTTTGCAGGATTGGGAGCACCTTATTGGAATCAGCATGCACGCGGAACAATTACAGGACTTACAAGAGGTACAAACGCTTCACATATTGCTAGAGCTGCAGTTGAAAGTATTGCGTATCAAACCATGGATGTGCTTTCGGCAATGAATGCCGATAGTAATATCCAGATAAAGGAATTACGTGTAGACGGCGGTGCCACAATCAATAATATGTTGATGCAGTTTCAAGCCAATGTTTTAGATACCAATGTAGTTCGACCTGTAATTACTGAAACAACAGCATTAGGAGCTGCTTATTTAGCGGGATTAGCAGTTGGTTTTTGGAAAAATATAGAAGAAATTCAGAATCAATGGAAAGTAGAGCGTGTTTTTGAATCGGATATGACGACAGTAAATAGAAATCAATTAAAAGAAGGATGGAAAAAAGCTATTGATGCTTCTATCTCTTTTGTGTAAAAATGAATAGAGAAGAACAATTACATATACTTTCTCAAAATTTAAACTATGACATTATTGTCATAGGTGGTGGTGCAACCGGCTTAGGTTGTGCTGTCGATGCAGCATCTCGTGGTTATAAAGTACTACTATTAGAAAAACACGATTTTGCCAAAGGAACTTCCAGTAGAGCGACCAAATTAGTACATGGAGGTGTCCGTTATTTGGCACAAGGAAATATACGATTGGTGCGTGAAGCTTTGTTTGAGCGAGGACGAATGCTTCGAAATGCCTCTCATGTATGTAAAATTTTGCCTTTTGTGATGCCTTCTTATAAATGGTTTGACAAATGGTATTATGGAATAGGACTTTGGATTTATGAATTTTTATCGAGTAAACTGAGTTTGGGTGAAACCAAATTTTTATCTAAAGAGAAAACGCTAGAATACTTGCCCGATATTAACAAAAAAGGATTAGTTGGCGGTATTTTATACTTCGACGGACAGTTTGATGATAGTCGATTGGCTATAAATTTAGCTCAGACAGCAATTGAAAACGGCGCAAATGTGATTAATTATTGTGGAGTTTCTCAATTTATTAAAGAAAACAATCAAATTGTTGGAGTTATAGCAAAAGATACGTTTACCGATGAAGAATATCAAATAAAAGGTAAAGCAATTATTAACGCTACTGGTGTCTTTGCAGATGATGTTTTGCAAATGGCGGAAGGCACTTCAACCAAGACTATTGCCCCTTCACAAGGGATTCATTTGGTAATTGATAAGCATTTTTTTAGAGGAAATACTGCCTTAATGATGCCAAAAACGGATGATGGAAGGGTGTTTTTTTTAATTCCCTGGCATGATAAATTGGTTTTAGGAACAACCGATACACCGGTAAAAAATGTTTCCTTAGAACCCGAAGCCTTACAAGAAGAAGTTGATTTTGTACTACATCATTTCAATAAATATTCGACATCAAAAATATCAAGAGCCGACGTAAAAAGTGTTTTTGTAGGTTTACGTCCGTTAGCAAAAGTTGAAAATGAATCTTCTACAGCGGTGATGCCTCGTGATCATAAAATTAAAATTTTGGCTTCGGGATTGATTCACGTCACTGGAGGAAAATGGACAACCTATCGAAGTATGGCACAACACGGTATCGATATCGCTATCCAAAAAGGACAATTGGAATTTGCAAAATGCATGACAAAGCGATTGCAAATCCATGGTTGGACGTATGTTTCGGAAGATTCTCATTTAAGTATTTACGGTTCGGATGCTGATAATATTAAAAGAGTAATGCAAAAGAATGAAGATTTAGCAGTAAAATTACATCCAGATTATCCTTACACCAAAGCGGAAGTAGTTTGGATCATTCGAAATGAGATGCCACAAACTGTAGAAGATATTTTGGCAAGAAGAATACGCTTACTTTTTTTAGATGCCAAAGCAGCTAAAGAATGTGGTCCGATTGTCGCACACTTAATGGCTACCGAACTTAACAAGTCCGAAGATTGGATTTCAGAGCAAATTCAAATATTTAATCAATTAAACAAAAACTATTTTTTAACTTAAACAAACGTATATGAGCCCTTTTTTTGCTGAATTTTTAGGAACAATGATTTTAATCCTTTTAGGAAATGGAGTAGTGGCCAATGTGGTTTTAACCAATACCAAAGGAAATAATGGCGGTTGGATTGTAATTACTTTTGGCTGGGCAATTGCTGTTTTTACAGGTGTTTACATGGTTTCAGGAGTTAGTGGAGCACATTTGAATCCGGTTGTGACTTTAATATTGGCTTTACTTGGAAAATTTGCTTGGGCCAGTGTGCCTAGCTATGTTTTGGCTCAATTTCTTGGTGCTATGGCAGGAACTACATTAGTATACTTAGGTTATAAGCAACATTATGATGAAACTACTGATGCAGGTTTAATTAAAGCTACTTTTTGCAACGAACCAGCCATCAGAAATAATTTTTACAATCTTCTTTCTGAAATTATTGGAACTTTTGTATTGATTATAGGAATACTTTTTTTAACGGGTTCCGAAAATTCATTAGGAAGTTTAGATGCTCTGCCAGTAGCTTTGTTGGTATTTGGAATCGGATTGTCACTAGGAGGTTCTACTGGATACGCCATTAATCCTGCTCGTGATTTGGGGCCTAGAATCATGCACGCTCTGTTGCCTATAAAAAATAAAGGAACAAATGATTGGGATTATGGTTGGATACCAGTTGTTGGCCCTGTTGTAGGGGGACTATTAGCTGCTTTTGTCTTTGCTATGATAAAATAAATGAATAGAAACCTCTTTTTCGACAACAGTAAAAGAGGTTTTTTATTTTCTTAAAAATGTTAAAATTTTAAATTTAGTTTGTTTTTGTGAAATAAATTAACTTAACTTTGGGTCATTAACACTTAAAAACGTAGCTTATAAAATAAAAATACTTTTAAAGAGAAATTATTCTCAACATGATTAACACCCAAAATCAAAAAAGTATTATTATGGCTACAACTCAACTTCCGGACGATTTATTAGTAAAGAATTATATTGATGGAGATGAAATGGCTCTTGAAGTTTTAATTAATCGCCATCAGTCTAAAATTTACGGCTTCATTTATTCCAAAGTATTGGATAGAGATATTGCAAACGATGTATTTCAGGATACTTTTATTAAAGTGATTAAAACTTTAAAAGGAAGATCTTATAATGAAGAAGGAAAATTCTTGCCATGGGTAATGCGTATTGCTCATAACTTGATTATTGACACTTTCCGAAAAGGCAAAAAAATGCCTATGAACAGAGAAACAGAAGAGTTTTCTATTTTTTCCTATATGACAGACAATAGTCCAAATATTGAAAGTCAAATTATTACCGAACAAGTAGAAAATGATTTGTTGAAATTAATTGAAGAATTACCGGATGATCAAAAGCAAGTCTTAAGAATGCGTATTTATGATGATTTAAGCTTTAAAGAAATAGCCGATTTAACTGATGTAAGTATTAATACTGCACTGGGTCGGATGCGTTATGCTTTAATGAACTTGAGAAGAATGATTGAAAAAAATCAAATTGTTTTGACTAATTAAACAATAAAGTACATTTTGTTGCGTTGTAGTGTAAAATAACCTTAATAAATATGGCAAAACTTTACACTAAAAAAGCAAAATCTACCCAAAAAATGTTACCTACAAAGGAAACTGTTAATTTCATTCTGAGCTATTCAAAAGCTTTGAAAATAGTTAAGATTGGAGATGAAGATTTCGAATTAAATGCAAACTAAAACAACTTGAATAACGTCTCGATTTATCGGGGCGTTTTTTTATAGTATTCATTCAAAACAGAACTTCTTCCAATTGTTTTTGTAATAATGTCTTTTTCTAAATTCCATCCTCGTGCTGGCGAATATTCTCTTCCGTACCAAATAATTTGAAGATGTAAATCATTCCACAAAGCTTCAGGAAAAATACGCTTGGCATCGGCTTCTGTTTGTTGTACGTTTTTGCCATTAGTTAAATTCCATCGGTACATCAGTCGGTGAATATGTGTATCAACTGGAAAAGCTGGAACTCCAAAGGCTTGACTCATCACTACGCTGGCAGTTTTATGACCTACAGACGGGAGTTCTTCTAGGTATTCAAAACTTTGAGGTACTTCACCATTATGTTTTTCAATCAAAATTTGTGATAAACCATAAATGCCTTTTGATTTCATTGGTGAAAGTCCACAAGGTTTGATAATTTCGCGTATCTCCTCTACCGAAAGTTTAATCATGTCATACGGATTGTCTGCTTTAGCAAACAACAAAGGCGTAATCTGATTCACTCGGACATCAGTACATTGTGCAGAAAGTAACACGGCTATTAAAAGAGTATACGGGTCTTTATGGTCTAACGGGATGGGAATTGTAGGATATAATTCTTTTAACGTATTTATAACAAACGTTGCACGTTCTGCTTTAGTCATTTTAGTTTATTTTTGGTAAAAATAATTAAATTATAGATTTCCGCCTTGACGGAATGACAAAAAGAAAAAATTATGACACATTTAAAAATTGGGGATAAAGCGCCTTCTTTTTCTGCGTTAGATCAGGATGGGAACCAACATACTTTGAATGATTACAAAGGAATGAAACTAGTTGTTTTCTTTTATCCAAAAGCCAATACACCAGGTTGCACAGCGGAAGCTTGTGATTTAAGAGATAATTATGAACGATTTCAAGCTAATAATTATGCCTTGTTAGGGGTAAGTGCCGATTCGGCAAAGGCACAAGGGAAGTTTAAAACTAAATTTGAGTTTCCTTTTCCATTATTGGCCGATGAAAATAAATCAGTTATTGAAGCTTTCGGAGTTTGGGGCCCAAAGAAATTTATGGGACGCGAATTTGATGGTATTCACCGTACTACTTTTGTGATTAATGAAGAAGGAATTATTGAAGATGTAATTACTCAAGTAAAAACAAAAGAGCATGCTGCTCAAATATTAGGTTAATTACTATTCTTAAAACAAACAAATAAGCACTACTAAATCAATTGTTCGGCAGTGCTTATTTGTTTTCTTATTATAAAGTTTTGAAGCTTTTAAATATTCTATATTGTACTTCTACTACCGATTGATTAAAACCATGAGCTGCTTTCGGTAACAAATAATATTCTTTTTTTGGTGCTTTAATTTTATCAAAATATTTTTTTGAGTTTTCTTTAGGTGTCATAATATCTTCATCGCCTTGTATTAAATATACCGGAATTTTAAATTCTAAATTGTCTCTCATCAAGTTAATGGTTGCGCTCATTGATTGAACTCCCAATTTATCATCACCAACAAAATTTACAAACGAATAATCGTCTCCGTCTTCTCTGTTTTTATTGTCAATATTGTTGTCGTAAGCAGGAGAAAGTTGAAACCAATTGTCTGGAGCTGGTGTTGAATTTGCTCTTTCATATTTTTTTACAATTCTAAATAACAAGCCCACATTTTTTGCTCTGCTATAAGGAGGTTTACCTATAGAATTTAATATCTCTAGAGACTCTTTGTCATTTTTACTCTCGGCTATTTTATAAATTTTAGTGTAAGATTCTATATCAATAGTAGGATTAACAATTTGAGAGTGTCCAACATAAGCATAAAAAAGGTCTGGTTGTTTTGTCGCTATTTTTACGCCAAGTGCTGAACCCCAAGAGGTGCCAGAAAGTATAATTTTTTGTTTGCCTAAATATTTCAAAAGATATTTTGACACTTCAACTCCATCGCTGGTCATTTGTTCAAGCGTTAAAGGATTTGCTTTTAAATATTCTGGAGTTAATTCCTTAGGAGGCATGTTGCGTCCATAAGTTCTTCCAGCTCCTCGTTGGTCCCATTGAACAATAATAAAATCCTTTTCTAAATCTTTATATAAAACATCAATGTAAGGACTTATTGTACTACCTGGTCCTCCGTGAATAAACAATATGATAGGTTTTGAACTGTTTCCTTTTATGGTAATCCACTGTTCAATACCATTTATTACAACATATTTTTCTTCAGAAATTTGATTTTTTAGGTCATAATCGTTTTTAAGAGTTTGCGTCTGTGTATTATTGTCTTTTGGGTTTTCTTTTAATTGTGCCAAACACAAAAAAGGAAGTAAGAATAAAATAAATGAGGATGCAATTTTCATAATTTTCAAATTTTTAATTGTTAGTATTAATTTGAAGCAAAATTGCGTGATACGTTTAACGTTGGCGACCGAATAAATAAAGTCGAACCAATTTGCAGTAATTAATTTGGTTCGACTTTATTTTGTCAACGTTCGACTTTTTACAAAGCCTTTATAATTAGGAGTTTCTGAATTCTGTTGGTGTTTGATTGGTGTGTTTTTTGAAAGCAGTATTAAAAGATGATTTCGAATTAAAACCCACTTCATAAAGAATTTCTAAAATTGTAAGCTTGCTTTTAGAAGGGTTTTTTAAAATTTGCATTGCTTTTTGTATTCGGTATTCATTTATAAAATCAAAAAAATGCAGATTCATATGATGATTAATCAAAACGGATAAATCACGAGCAGGAATGTTAACTTGTTTCGCTAATTCTTGTATCGTTAAGGAGGGTTCGAGATAAGGTTCGTTTTCTAAAACATACTTTTTTATAAACTCAATTTGCGAAGTGATTTCTTTTGATTTTGGAGTCTTTGATAATTCTTTTTCTGTTGAAATAACTGCTTCGTTTACCAATAACATATTGGAATCAACTCCTTTAAAAAGATCAGGATTGTTTAAGGCTTTTAATACAAACCAGCAACTTATAATTAGTGCAATCGTTCCAATAATTACATTTGATGAGTTAAGAAAGGCATTATAATCAGTATATCTTATCGCCGATTTAAAGAAAACTATACAATGAGCAATTAGAAAAAATACCGTCATTTGAAACAACCATTTGTACGATGAGTTATTGGCACTGGTGTAATTCTCTAAGTAAATTTCTTTGTATTTTTTTAAAGTTTTAAATACCAAAATAATATAAAAAACATATTGTAGTTCCCCAAGGATATAAAAAAAGCGTATTTCTAATATTTCCTTAAAATGGCCATAGATATAATTGCTTTCGATGGAAGTTGCTAAATAAAACCTTGGAATAAACACCAAATTTGCAATTATAAATGGAATTATGAGTGTTAGATATTTTGGTTTTAATCGAAAATCTGTATAGCAAACTGCTTTTACATACAGATAGAATACAGGCATAATCAGCAGACTGCTTGTCATTCTGAAAACTTCAAAACTTAGATTGGCCTCAAAATAGATATCGGTAAAAAAACTGCTCAAATCGAATGCAGTAAGCAGAAGAAAACCAGCAAAAAGTCTATTTGAAAGTTTATTTTTTGTGTTTACGGTTAATAAAAAAAATGCAAGAAGTAACATTACAAAAACAGTGATTAAAGTAATCGTATTTAAAAAATTGGATTTATCCATTTACTTGTTTTTTATTTGTTTTATCGAAATAGTATTCAAATATATACTTATTAATAAAAAATCCTGAATTGTAAAAACAATTCAGGATTCATTTATAATCACTATTTTTTTAAGCTTCTATTAAAACTTCATTACTGTCATAACCAAATAAATGATGCTCTTTGATTATTTCAGCAATCCCTTCCGGAAGCATTTTTTCCCAACCCGGTTTTCCTTTGCTAATCATTTTTAAAACTTCACGTGAGAATATTTTTAAGTTTTCTCTTTCAAAGTCAGTAATGTCAGTCACTTTTCCGTTGTAGGCAAAGAATTTATACAATTCTTTCATACGTGGGTGTACTTTTAGATTTTGAGAATTTAAAATTGTACCATCTTCATCTTCCATTGGGTAAAGGAATACTTTTAAATCACGGTAGAATAATTTACCAAAAGCTTCCAAAATACCACCGCTTAAATGACGGTAGTATTTCTCGTCAAAAACATCAATTAAGTTGTTTACCCCAAGAGCAAGCCCCATTCGTTCTTTTGTATAGTTTGAGAAATATTCAACTACTTTATAATATTCTTGGAAATTTGAAATCATTACAGTTTGACCTAATGAACATAGCAATTCAGCTCTGTCCATAAAATCTCTTTCGTCAATTTCTCCATCGGAACGTAAGTTAGAAAGAGTAATTTCAAAAACAACCAAGGTGTTTTCTTTTTTAACCTTATTTCCGTCAACAAACATTTGTAGCGATTTCTCGTACATATCCATGTTAACTTTGGTAACTGGTCGAAAACTTCCACGGAGCGCTAGGATGTTCTTTTTGTATAAAACTGCCGCAGGTAAAATATTTTTTCCTGTTGGGTCAAACATTACCGCATCGGTCATGCCATTTTTAACCAATTGCAAACTCATCAATCGATTGTCAACTTCTGCAAAACGAGGTCCTGAAAAGTTAATAGTATCAATTTCTAATTGGTCTTTGTCTATATGGTCGTATAAATATTTTAATAAACGTTTGGGATCGTTGTATTTATAAAAAGCACCGTAAATTAAGTTAACCCCTAATTTTCCTAATGTTTCTTGCTGTAGTTTAGCATCTGTTTCTTTAAAACGAATGTGAATAAGAATTTCATTATAATCTTCGTCTGGTTCCAGTTGATATTTTACTCCGACCCAACCATGTCCTTTGTATTGTTTGGCAAAATCAATTGTAGCTACTGTATTGGCGTAGCTAAAAAACATTTTAGATGGATGTTTTTCGCGTTTTAATCGCTCTTCAATCAATTCAACCTCATGATTTAACATTTTACGCAAGCGATTTTCAGTCACATAACGACCATCATCTTCTACACCATAGATTGCATCACTAAAATCTTTGTCATAGGCCGACATGGCTTTTGCAATAGTCCCTGAAGACCCACCCGCTCTGAAAAAATGACGAACGGTTTCTTGTCCCGCGCCAATTTCGGCAAAAGTGCCATAAATATTATCGTTGAGATTAATTCTTAATGCTTTATCCGTTATCGAAGGGATTTGCTCAATCTCTTTATCTCCTTTTAATTTAATCTCGTTTTTAAGATCTTTCATCTTCATATGTTAAATACCCTGCAAAGGTAGTGAATGACTTATTTTTTATCAAATATTATTTACATTTGTGTAAAAGCATTTCTATTGAAAATATATTTCCTCGGTACTGGCACTTCACAAGGCATTCCTGTTATAGGAAGTCAACATCCTGTATGCCAAAGTAAGGATCCAAAAGATACCCGTTTGCGAGTTTCGGTATGGATTGAATGGGACAATCATTCTTTTTTGCTTGATTGTGGTCCCGATTTTCGTCAACAAATGCTTACTTCTAAATGCTCCAAAATTGATGCCATTTTTTTTACTCATGAGCATTCTGATCATACGGCTGGCTTAGATGACATTCGTCCGTTTTTTTTTAAGCAAGGTGAAATTCCAATTTATGCACACCAAAGGGTTTTAAATAATCTGGAAAAAAGATTTGATTACGTTTTTGAAACAGAACATCGATATCCAGGTGCGCCTGGGGTTTTACCTATCGAAGTAATCCATAATGAAAAGATTACTATTGATGATAAAAAGATAATTCCTATTAACGCATGGCACGGAACGCTTCAGGTTTTTGGATACCGTTTTGGGAGGTTCGCCTACCTGACTGATATAAAGACTGTTGAGAAAGAAGAGTTTTTAAAATTAGAAAATCTAGATGTTTTAGTAATCAATGCATTGCGTGATGATCCTCATGCCACACATTTTAATTTGGAAGAAGCGTTAGATTTTATACATTTGGTGCAACCTAAAAAAGCTTATTTAACACATATCAGTCATATTTTTGGATTTCATGAAGAGATACAAAAGAGGTTGCCTGAGAATGTTTTTGTGGCTTATGATAATTTACAAATAACTATTTAACTATATGAAGAAACTACTTTTATACGGATTTATTTTTTCGGTTTTGATGAACATTTTTCAATTGATGTATGCTACCAAAAAATTTAATCACGACACTGAAACAAACGAAAAATTTAAAACAAAAATTAAAGACAGTCTTGCTAAAATTGTTGCAGAAAAAGAAGAAGGAGATTATTTTTCATTGAATTATGACGAAAAAGCTCAAGATTATTTTGAAGGGGTTGATGTGCAAAAATTAATGCCTTATGTGAAAGAAAAATTGATGGATTACAATTCAAATCCGAAAGGGAATAAATTGGTGCCTTATGACGAAATGGTAATTAACAAGGTTCGTTTTTTAAACCACCGTTGGATTATTGCCGATTTTACTGGACCAACAGGTTGGGGTGAGGTGATTCTTAAATACTTTGTTGAAAAAGATAATTCAATAACTTTTGAAACTGCAGAAACAGTGATGTATCCTCAAAATTAATAATAAAAAAGGGCTCCAACGGAGCCCTTTTTTATTTTGTTTCATTCAGCCAATTTCTAAAATCATAGAAATTTTGGGGAGCCACACCATGACCTACAGGATATTCTTTATAAACATTAGCAATGCCTAAACTATCTAAAAGGGGTTTTGCTTTGCGGGCCCATTCTACCGGAACAACCTGATCGACATTACCGTGTGAAGCAAATATTTGGAATTTAGAGAAATCATTAGATTGATAATTTTCTATAGCAATTTCTTCATTAAAATAACCACTCATTCCAACAATACGTTGAATTTTTTGAGGATAAGAAAGCGCCACAGCATAGCTTAAGATACAGCCTTGACTAAAACCTACTAGCGTCACTTTGTTTGCGTCAATTGCATAATTGGCAATTAATTCATCCACAAAGTTGACGATTAAATCTCTTGAGGAGCGGGCTTGATCTAAATCTGAAAATTTCTTTTCGTCGGCATCAAAGTTTATAGCATACCATGCGTAACTACCATACATCATATCATAAGGCGCACGAGCTGAAATGACATAGTATTCTTCAGGTAATTCAGAAGCAAAAGAAAATAAATCTTCTTCGTTACTACCATATCCGTGAAGTAATAAGAGTAATGGGTTTTTATCTAGTTTTACTTTAGGTTCTCTAACTAAGTGGTATAGGGACAAGTTCATTTATATTCCTTTAAATATTTTTTGAAAAAAAACTCCTACTAATGGAACCATCTTTTGTTCTCCATTTATGGCACCCATAAAACCGTAAATCCATAAAATAAAAATGAATAGATAAAATCCTGATGAGATAGTCCAACTATCGAAACTCCCCACTAAATAGCCAAATAAAGGCCACATCAAACAAATTCCTAAAGCTTGACGAATATGAAAAGAAGCAAATTCATTTTTCTTTTCACTGTTCATAAAAATAGCAATTACTGTTCCAATGATAGTGATGTAGCTTATGGTTGCGGTTTGTTTTCCTTCTTCAATTATGTTATTCATAGCGGTTATTTTTTAAGATAATACTAATTGATTTTGATTGTATGTTCCAAAGACTTTTCCTTGGGTAGGTTGACCTATAAAGGCCGAATTTTTTGATTTAGAAAGAATGTTTTTTTCTTCAAATGTGGCAATTCCTTCAGAAGTAAAGAAAGTTAAATTGGCCTTTTCTCCTTCTTTTAGGGTGATTTTTTCTAGCCCCAAAACTTCTCGTCCAGCCGTTAATTTTTCTATAATGACTTCGGTTGGTAAAATCGTTTGCAACGTGCCAAAAGCACTTTCTAAACCGATGGTTCCGTTTTTAGCCAAATCAAATTCCAATTTCTTGTGTTCAATATCTATTGGGTTGTGATCGGAAGTGATACAATCTATGGTGCCATTTATAACGCCTTCAATTAAGGCTTTTCTATCAGCTTCGGTACGCAATGGCGGTGTTACTCTGTAATTGGCATCGAAATGATTTAAGACATCATCAGTAAGGATTAAATTATGTACAGCTACACTACACGTTACCGCTAATCCTTTGGCTTTTGCTTCTTGGACAAGTTGCACCGATTTGGCACTTGAAAGAGTTGGGATATGCAATTTTCCTCCCGTGTATTCTAAAATAAACAAGTTTCTAGCCACAATCAGTTCTTCCGCTAAAGCCGGAATTCCTTTTAATCCTAATTGTGTTGAGGTAATACCTTCGTTTACTATTCCTTTTCCCTTGATAGTGTTGTCTTGCGAAAAAGCAATCACTTTTCCGTCAAAATCTTGAGTGTATTGTAAAGCAATTTTTAGCAAATTGGCATTGTCAAGATTTTTGTTGTAATCTCCAAAAGCTACGGCTCCTGCATTTTTCATGTCAAAAAGTTCAGCCAAATCAATTCCCTCACTCTTTTGTGTCAATGCTCCGATAGGGAACAATTGTGTGGCACCGCCTTGAGCTTTTTGTTTTACAAAATGAATTTGTGCTTGATTGTCTAAAATAGGGTTGGAGTTAGGTTGTAATGCAATACCTGTAAATCCAGATTTCGCAGCTACTTGTAGCCCATTTTGAATTGTTTCTCGCTCTTCAAAACCTGGTTCGCCCAAGGAAACACTAGTGTCAAACCAACCGGCAGAAATGGATAAATCATCAAACTTAATTTCTTGATAGTCGCCTGAAGCTTGAAGGTTATTTCCGATTTTTTCAATCATACCGTTGGTGATTTTAACATCAACCACTTGATTGTGAAACGGATTGTTTTTTTCAATAATTCGGGCATTTTTGATAATTAAGTTCATTTTATAAATTTTTGAATAAGCACTTCAATGACTAAAAATAATAAGGTAAAAATAAGAAACCATTTCCAAATTTGGTTGTCAGTTCGTTCTATTTGAATGGTTTCAAAGAATTTGTCAAGGCTATCAATTTGGTTCAAATCATCTAAACTTTCATCACTTGATAGTACCAATTGACTTTCTTTTCGGTCAAAGTTAAAACTTAAACTACCAACCGATTTATTGTTCTGAATAATATCAAAATTCCCTGCATTTTTAGGATTGTCACCACAGGATATTTTAATTTCATCGTCCATAATTTGTTGCATTGGAATGAATTCCTCAGATGTGTTTTTTACAGAAACTATTTCGTCTTTTGAAAGTTTGGCATCTATAATAACCGCCTTATTTTCTCCAATGGTTTCATATTTTACACCGTTTTTATCTCGGTTAATTCCCATTTTGTAAAAGGTAGGTACAATAAGCGGAGAATTTTGAAAGTTGGAATTCTCTTTATTTAATGGAGCCGAAAACACAAACATCGCACCTGTGTTTTTGAAAATAGTAGTTAAAAATCCGGTTTGATCCTCATAGGTGATTGCTTGTGAAGCAGTAGATTTTAACTCAAAACTTTGTTTCACAGAAGGATATTGAAAATTGGTGATTTTCTTTTCAAATACATTTGCGAACAACGGATTGGAAAAATTAATCTTGGTGATTTTTTTCTCTTGGTTTTGTAGGTTTACAAATTGGATATTTCCAAAATTGGTTAAGAAACTGTTGAGGTTGACTATTTCATTTTTGGCTGAAGGAATAACCACCACATTACCACCTTTTTCAACAAATTTGCGTAAATTGGTATGCATCGCTGTCGGGATATTGTCCAATTCATTTAAAATAATAGCGTCTTGATTGGAAATTTGACTGTAGTCCAATTGGTTGGCTGCTATATTTTGGTAGTTGAATTCAGATTTTGTGTAAATCCGTGATAGGAAACTACTTTTTTCTGTTTCACCGATACTTAATATGTTTATAATCTTAGGCTTTGAAATAGAAAAATAGTAAGTATTATCAAAACTCAAACTATTGTCATTTAAAGACACATATCCTTTAAAGGCTTCCTTCGGAATGGTGAAATTCAACGTTTGTTTGCGCTTGTTGAGGTTTAATATCGACTTGGCAATCAAATTATCTTGGTTGTACATCGATAAGGGAATCGATTTTTCTTCTTCAAAATTAGAAGAGACGTCTACACCAATTTCATAGAAATTATCTAAAGTTTGAGCAATAAAAACACTATCGATAGCTATATTTTCTAGCCTTTCCGCTTCGGGGATAATAAAATAAGTTTTGGTGTTCTCGGGTAGTTTTTCAATAGCTTGTGTTTTTAAACCTATAGCATCCGTAATAATAACAATATCTCTGCCTTGGTTGCTATTATGAGATTTTACCTTGGTTAAGGTATTTTCTAACGAAAACGGAATGGCACTATAGGATAATTGCTGTAAATCCTTTTCAATGTTTTTGATGTTGGTGTTCCAAAAGTCATCGCTATTGGTTACAATTGACAATTGAAGATTTTCAGGTGTAGTTTCCAATAAATCCTGAATGGCTCTTTTGAATAATTCTCCTTTTTGCCCTTTGGCTTGCATGCTAAAGGAATTGTCTAAAACAACATACAATTCGTTGTTTTTACTGTCGCTATCTTTAGCTTTAAAGAATGGTTGTGCAAAGGCAAAAACGAGACAAGCCAATAATAACAAGCGAGTGGCAAGTAGTAAATATTTTTTAAGTTTGGAACTTTTGCGGGTTTGTATAGAAAGTTCTTTTAGAAATTTAACGTTGGTAAAGTATTCTATTTTGAACTTACGAAGTTGGAACAAATGCACTAAAATTGGTATTACCAGCAGGAAAAGGAAATACAGAATTTCAGGATGTTTGAATTGCATTTGGCTCAAAGGTTTGTCAAAAATACAATTTTAAGTTTAAAAGTTTAAAAGTTTGGGAGTTTAATTTTTTCTTTTGTTTTTGAAAAACGCTTTATCTGCAATATAAATGGTTTTAGTCACTTCACAAAATACAGTATCACCTGCTTTATTGGTAATATAAGTGGTTTTAGGATGTTCTATTTCGTTGTTTTCTTTTACTTTTCGAATAATGTCTTCAATTTCTTCCTTTGTAAATGCGAAAGAGGCAAACATTGCTTCACGAGCGGGTCTCTTAAATTGAATGTGAGCACTTTTGTCCCAAACGATGTATTCTTCTTTTAAAATATACATCAATTGAATCATAGGGATAGGATCTACTGAAGCAAACAAACTACCACCAAAAATAGAACCAACATAGTTTTTGTTTTTATAACTCAACGGAATTCTAATGGTAACCGTATGTAAATCATCAGAAACCGAAGTAATTCTCGCTGTACTTCTCCTGTACATAGGTGAAAGATTGAAACCTACTTTAAACATAGTAGCTTCTTTCATGAATTTTCGAGCTATTTTGGATAACTGTTGGTACATAGGTTTGATTTACGAATCTATACTTAGAAAATCAATTATTTGTTACTCTTGTAAATCGGAATAAAATAAGTAAGTGTGTAATTCCAACCCACACCAAATTTACCATCATACGTTCGGTTGAATCCAGGTATGTATAGGTTGTCGAAATTATCTGGTTTTTTTTCGGAGAACAAATAGTTCAGTCGCACACTAAAACCTGCATAAACATTATTAAAAAGTTTAGCTTTCATTCCTGCTGCCACTTCTGCCCATTGTGCAGACAAACCGTCGTATTTGGTGCCAGCAGCAACATCAGACGCTGGTGGAAAATATCCGGAAGGGTCGTAAATTTTGTAGCTGTTTAATTCTTGGCTAAAAGAACTCACGCCATAGCGTAAACCCAAATGCACCATGTTTTCCATATCGAGCCAATTTTCATAAAAATTAGCATCAAAACCGGCTTTAAAATAGGTGCCTTTGGTTGTGAAATTGACACGGTCATCATCAGTTGTTTTGTTTTCATTTCCCAATTCGCCAGCGAGATACATTTTTTTGGTCAATCTATAATCAGCAACTAATTCCAATCCTTTGTAGTCTTTATCATAAATGGAGCGAGCCAATTTAGAAATATCGGCTCCTATTCGCAGTCCATAACGCTCTATTTTTTTGATCGTATCTTTTGGTTTTTGCTTCGTCTGTTCGCTTACGCTCGAGTCTTGAGCGAAATTTACCAATGAAACCAAAGTAAAAAGAATACTAAAAGAATATTTTAACATGTGTTTCATTTTCGTTTTCGATAGTAAATTTTTGAATGTTTATTTCTTTAACCCAATTGTCAGAATCTGGAGTTCTCACCATTCCATTAGGGTTGGGATTTAATTCATAAACCGTCTTATAGCCACATGCTCTTGAAACATATACATCCTTTCGAGTATAATTGATGGTTATTTGGTCTGGATTTTGTAAAGAAGTATCTGCATTTTTAGAATCTAATACAAAAGTGTAATTTACCACATCAGCATCTGTTTTTAATGGAAGTTCAATTTTGCTAACTCCATTAAACTCCAGTGAAGTCGTCATTCCGTCAGCCGTTACTTTTAAATCGGTAACAGTTTTCTTGTTGGTTGGACTTACATTGTCATAAAACTCGATAATGAGTCTTGGTGTTGTTGGTGTTCCTTCTTCGCAAATGTCATCTTTTTCACAATTCCAAAAGGAAAGCGCAAAGAGTAAAGTAAATAATCCGAAAAGTATTTTTTTCATATTTTTTTTAGGGATAAGTTATAAGTGAAAAGAGAATAGTAATTATCATAAAAACTTTCCCCTTTCCCCTTTTTACTTTTTTTATTTCTTCTCCAAAAGTACAACATTTTCCACATGGTGTGTTTGAGGGAACATATCCACTGGGCGAACACGAGTCACTTTGTACATTTCATCCATTAAAGCCAAGTCACGTGCTTGTGTTGCCGAATTACAACTTACATAGACTACTTTTTCAGGAGCAATACTTAAGATTTGTTTCACCACATCAGCATGCATTCCGTCACGAGGTGGATCTGTAATAATTACATCCGGATGACCGTGAGCAGCTATGAATTCGTCGTTGAAAACATTTTTCATGTCACCTACAAAGAACTCACAATTGGTAATGTTATTGCGTTTTGCATTTTCTTTTGCATCTGCAATTGCTTCTGGAACTGCTTCGACACCAATTACTTTTTTTGCTTTTTTCGACACGAATTGTGCAATGGTTCCCGTTCCGGTGTATAAATCGTATACCAATTCGTTACCGGTTAAACCTGCAAATTCTCTTGTGATGGCGTACAATTCGTACGCTTGTTCTGAATTGGTCTGGTAAAAAGATTTAGCATTGATACTAAAGTTCAAACCTTCCATTTCTTCTAAGATATAATCTCTTCCTTTGAAAAGGATAATATTTTGATCGTATAAGGTATCGTTTGCTTTTTGATTGACTACGTATTGTAATGAAGTAATTTCTGAGAAACGTTCCGCAAGGAAATTCATTACCAATTCAATCTCTTTTTTATTGTTATCGAAGAATTGGATTAAAACCATTAATTCGCCGGTTGAAGCCGTACGAATCATCAATGTTCTTAACAAACCTTCATGATTTCTGGGATTAAAGAATGATAAACCGTTTTCGTTAGCAAAGCTTCTGATTTCATTACGGATATCGTTTGAAGGATCTGCTTGTAAATGACATTTTTGAATGTCCAGAATTTTGTCCCACATTTTAGGAATGTGGAAACCTACTGCATTTTTATTGTCAAATTCGGCACCGCTTTCAACTTCTTCTTGTGTCATCCAGCGAGATGAAGAGAACCCGAATTCCATTTTATTACGATAGAAAAATTGTTTTGCCGAACCTAAGATAGGTTCGAATTCAGGCAATTCCACCTTTCCGATGCGTTTCAAGTTGTTGTAAACTTCATTGTTTTTATACGTTAACTGTTGCTCGTACTTCATATTTTGCCATTTGCAACCGCCACAGACACCGAAATGATCACAAATTGGTTCTACACGATGCTCTGAAAAGCTGTGGAACTTGATGGCTTTTCCTTCAAAATACGATTTACGTTTTTTAAATGTCTGCACATCTACTACATCACCCGGAACTACATTCGGGATGAAGATTACTTGACCCTCAGGGGCTTTTGCTACTGATACGCCTTTTGCTCCTGCATCAAGGACTTTTACGTTTTCGAATACGACTTTCTTTGTTTGTTTTCTTCCCATGGGGCAAAGATAAGAAAATGAAATACTAAATTTATGATTGAAATTTATAAGAATTTATTCGTAACTTGTAGTTAAAGGATATTTTTCCAATTCAATTGGGAAAACATTGATACTTTTTGAATAACGGATTAGTAATTTTTTAAACAAATTATTATGCTACCATTAAAATATTGCCTCATTTGTGCCTTTATGCTTGGGAATGTAATTTTGGCACAAGAAAAAAAAATTACAGGAAAAGTACAGTCTGATGGCTCTCCATTAAAAGAAATTGAAGTCATTAATAGTCGAAATAAAAGTACAACGAAGACCGATAAAATGGGAAGGTTTTCTATTTTGGCTAAAAATAATGATGAGTTAATTGTTTTTGATGAAAATTATCTGATAAAAAAAGTCATACTCAATGAAAAAGATTTAGTTTTTAATAATTTGACCATCGAACTAGTAAAAAAGACGATTGAACTAAAAGAAGTTCAAGTAAAAAAAGAAGCTGAACTCAAAGTTGATGTAGGTTATAATTCTTTAAAGGCTGTTGAAATCGAAAAAGAAATAGCCAGACCAAAACCCGTAGGTGTTTATACTGGCGAAACTTATAATGGAATTGATTTTGTGAAGGTGGGTGAAAAGATTTTAATTTTATTTAAAGACGGAAGTAAAAAGCCTCGTAAAAAAGAAGCTGTCATTGAATTCAGAAATTATATTGAAAGAAATTTTTCAAAAGAATTTTTTATAAATAAATTAAGTCTAAACGAACAGGAAATCCCTTTTTTTATTGATTTTTGCAGCAAAGATTTTGCGTCAATCGAAATTCCTAAGAATAATCAGCTTGATGTAATTGAATTTTTACTAGCAAAAAGACAAGAATATAAAAATTAACTGAATGTATACACACCTTGCACTTCTTCGTGGTATTAATGTTTCCGGTCACAATATGATTAAAATGGATGTTTTAAAAGCGTTACTGGAAAAATCCGGTTTTCAAAATGTGCAAACGTATATACAATCTGGGAATGTTTTTGTAGATACAGAAGAAGAGAACGGACCCACAGTAGGCTTTAAAATCAAACAGGAAATTTTTAAAGAATTAGGTTTTGATGTTCCAGTAATAGTGATTACTAAAAATGATTTAGAAGCTTGCTTGCAAAACAATCCCTATCTAAAAGAAAAAGAGGTCGACACCAAAAAACTGTATTATACTTTTATTTCGAAAGAATTAAATGAAAGTAGTATTCATGATCTAAAAATGAGTCAGGTGAAGCCCGATGAAGCGGTAATTGACAAAAATAGAATTTATGTCAAATATGCCGTTGGAGCAGGGAAGACCCGTTTTGATCAAAAGTATATTGAGAAAAAGCTAAATGTAACGGCAACCATGCGCAATTGGAACACTGTAACAAATTTACTACAGATGTACAATAATGAAAAAGAGTAGGTGTTTTGAATTTTGAATTTATTTGAGCTTTGTTATTTGTATTTTGGTCATTAGAATTTGTATTTTTGACAACTATATTGGATGATTTCTCTCCACAAGAAGGAATTGCGATTTTACAATCAATAAAAATTTTATTATGGCAGTTTTAGAAAAAATGAGTTCTGCTGAAGCAATTGCATTAGAAGACAAACATGGCGCACACAATTATCATCCACTACCAGTAGTATTGAATAAAGGTGAAGGTGTTTATGTTTGGGATGTAGAAGGGAAAAAATATTACGATTTCTTGTCGGCTTATTCTGCCGTAAATCAAGGGCATTGTCATCCTAAAATTGTAGGAGCTATGATGGAGCAAGCGCAAACTTTGACGCTTACTTCAAGAGCTTTTTATAATGACAAATTGGGAGTATACGAACAATTTGTGACCAATTATTTTGGTTTTGACAAAGTATTACCAATGAATACAGGTGCTGAAGCTGTTGAAACGGCTTTAAAACTTTGTAGAAAATGGGCTTACGAGAAAAAAGGAATCAGCGAAAACGAAGCACAGATTATAGTTTGTGAAAATAACTTCCATGGAAGAACGACGACTATTATTTCGTTCTCTAACGATGAAAATGCTCGTAAAAACTTCGGACCATACACGGCTGGTTTTATTAAAATTGCATATGACGATTTAGACGCCTTAGAAAAAGCGATTACTTCTTCCACTAATATAGCAGGTTTCCTAGTAGAGCCAATTCAAGGTGAAGCTGGTGTTTATGTGCCATCTGAAGGTTATTTGGCAAAAGCCAAAGCATTGTGTGAAAAACATAATGTATTATTCATTGCAGATGAAGTACAAACAGGAATTGCGCGTACTGGAAAATTATTGGCAGTCAACCACGAAAATGTACAGCCTGATATCTTGATTTTAGGTAAAGCATTATCTGGAGGTGCTTATCCGGTTTCGGCAGTATTAGCAAACGATGCTATTATGAATGTTATTAAGCCAGGACAACATGGTTCTACTTTTGGCGGAAACCCTATTGCTGCTGCTGTTGCTATTGCTGCTTTAAATGTGGTGACGGATGAGAAATTGGCTGAAAATTCTGAACGTTTGGGACAAATTTTCCGATCTGAATTAGATAAATTTATTCAAACCTCTTCTATTGCGACACTTGTTCGTGGAAAAGGATTGCTAAATGCAGTTGTGATTAACGATACAGAAGAAAGTGACACCGCTTGGAATATTTGTATGCGTTTGGCTGAAAACGGTTTGTTGGCAAAACCAACGCATGGTAACATTATTCGTTTTGCGCCACCATTAGTGATGAACGAAGAGCAATTGTTAGATTGTGTTTCGATTATTATTTCGACACTAAAGGAATTTGAAAAATAAGAAATAAAGAATCCGCTTTCGAGCGGATTTTTTTATGCAAAATGTTTCCATATATAGGAAACAATTATAATGAAAAGGTTTAGGAATAGTAATGGCATTAGCAAGAGTTTATAATTTCTTGATTTGTCTAACACATGAAAACAAAAAACAACAAGTAAAGGAAGTAAGCTATAAATCGCAGGATACATATAAAAGGCTGCTTCGAATTTCCCTTCTAGGAGCAACAAAAATGCTCTTTGGATACCACATCCTAAGCAGTCTATCCCAAATAATTGTTTGCTTAAACAAGGAAGTAAGTAGTCTTCCATAGAATTTCTCATTTTGCCAATATTACAAAAAAGTCAGATTATAAAGTAGGGACAGCTAAAGTTTTTTATTTTTGCTAAAATGTTGAAAATTATGCTTGCCAAAGGAGATAAAGTTTCGGTTCTTGATGATAATCTAGATGGAGTTGTTTTGAGTGTTAATCAAAGCCAAATAACCATTGAAACTAAAGAAGGTTTTGAATTGACTTTTAACGAAAAAGAATTGATTTTAATTGAATCTTCGGGCGATTTGATGCATAATTTTTCGAACACTAATTTTTCATCGGTTAAAAAAGAAAAAGAAATTCCGAAAGCTAGGAATTTTGTCAAAGAGAAGAAATCCAAAAAAGATGAATTTGTACTAGAGATCGATTTGCACATTGAAAAATTAGTATCCAACAAACGCGGAATGTCCAACTATGATATTCTAACACTGCAAACGGAAACGGTTAAGCGTCAAATTGATTTTGCTCAACGCAATCGAATTCCAAGAATAGTTTTCATTCACGGAGTCGGTGAGGGTGTTCTTAAAGCCGAACTCGATTTCCTTTTAGGGAGATATGATAATCTTACTTTTCAGGATGCCAATTATCAAAAATATGGTTTAGGCGCCACTGAAGTGTATTTCATTCAGAAGAAAACGATATAAATTTTATTAGATTTAGTCTGTTATAACTTAATCCGTAATCAATTCCCCAAAAGTATAATCGTCACCTGGTGTAGGATTATAAACTGAAACCCCTTTTTTGAAATTAGTATTGTATAACTTGATGACATGTTTGTAGGTCGTTGGCGTTTCTTGTGTGGTTTCTACTTTAATAATCCCGCTTGTATCCGCTACTCCATTTTCAGCCACCCATTCTTCAGTAAGTGTTGGGTTACTTGGCGGAATAGCAGAACAAAAGAAATTAGCATTTAAATTTCCATTGTATAGTCGATAAACTACTTTGTTAGTAGCATTTATCAAGGCCGTTTTAGATCCAAGAGTGTGGTTAAACAAACTCGCATCTACATCTAGTAAAAGCGCATTGGAGTTGTTGTATTTGAAAATTAAATTATTACTTGGACACGTTTGAGTTGTAGCGGCGGCATAATCAAAATTCAGATTAATTACTTCGGTTCTGTAATTCCCAAAAGTATAGGAATCATAAACGATTTGTTTGTCTGGAGCAACAAAAGTTATATTTTTAAAAACGATACTATGATTGTAAGCCACAACTTTTGTTGGTTCTGTGGTGTCAAAAATTTTGGTAGTAGTGATTTCTAGGTTACCTCCAGATACTGGCCATTCTTCCAAAACTGAAAGAGTAGGTGTGTCACAAACATTATCAGCATTGGTAGTGCCACTGTATTTTTTATACACGATACTGGTTGAACCAGAAATAGCCACATTTGTTACTCCTTCTTCGTTAGGAAAAGTAGTTTCGGGAGTAGTTAAGATAAGTGCTTCTTCATCACTTATTTTGTATAAAACATTAGATGAAGCACATTTTTGAACCGTTGCCGAATTAAAATCGAAAGTAGGCTCAATAATATTACCGTCATCACAAGCAGTTAATATCAAAAAACTTATAAAAAAGGTGAAGAAGTATTTCATCAGAATTAATTTTTAACAAAAATACTATTTTTAAATTTTAATACAAGTTATTATTATATTTGGACTAAACTAACAAAACCATAATCATGTCGGAAACTACTAAAACAAATTATCCCGCGCTATACACGCTGGTAACCGTTTTCTTCTTTTGGGGATTTATTGCTGCTGGAAACAGTATTTTCATCCCTTTTTGTAAAAACTTTTTTTCACTAGATCAATTTCAATCTCAATTAATTGATTTTGCCTTTTATACTGCCTACTACATAGGAGCATTATTACTTTTTATACTTGGAGATAGCAGAGGAAAGGATATTGTGGGGTCTTGGGGTTATAAGAAAAGTATTGTATACGGATTGTTGTTTTCTGCATTAGGAGCTGGAGCGATGATTATAGCGGTTGAAGCGAGTGTTTATGCAGGAATGTTAGTTGGATTGTTCATTGTAGCATTGGGTTTTTCCTTGCAACAAACCGCCGCTCAACCATTTTCTATTTTATTAGGTGATCCAAAAACGGGTGCTAGTCGCGTAAATCTTGGTGGCGGAATTAACTCTTTTGGGACGACTATTGGTCCAATTGTAGTGGCTTTAGCTTTATTTGGAACTGCTGCTTCCGTGTCGGATGAGCAAATTAAAAACTTAGCGTTAAATAAAGTAATCTTTTTATATGTAGGAGTAGGCTTATTATTTGTCGCTGCTGCTGCTTTATTTCATTTTTCTAAAAAAGTGCCAAGTGGTATTTCTACGGAACCTATGGAAAAAGCGAATAAAGCTTTGCGTACTTTGGTAGTGATGACCATTTTATTGGCGGCTTGTTTTACGCCTATTTTCCAAAGTTATAAAAGTGAAGAGGCAAAAAAAATAGAAGAATTAAGCGGAATAATTAATGCTACTAAACAAGTTGATGATTTATACAAAGAAAAACATGAAAATAATGAAATTTTAGTTCAAAGGGAAGCTGAATTAAAAGCTTTGAAAGAACCGTTAGAACAAAAAAGAGTATTATGGTTGTCCGGAGCTTTATTAGTTGTGGTTGGTGGTTTATTATTCTCTTATGCTTCAGCTAAGAAAAAAGCGGAAGGTTGGGGAGCCATGCAATATCCACAATTGGTTCTAGGAATGTTGGCCATTTTCGTATATGTAGGAGTGGAAGTTGCTATAGGAAGTAATTTGGGGGAATTGTTGAAATTACCTGAATTTGGAAGTAAACAATCGTCTGATATTGCACCTTATATTTCAATGTATTGGGGGAGTTTGATGATTGGTCGTTGGGCAGGTGCTATTAGTGTTTTCAACTTAAAAGGAAATCAGAAAACAATAGCTTTGATTATTGTACCTTTAGTTGCATTTGCGGTTATTTTAGGAGTAAACATTGTTTCTGGAAAAGATATGAAACCATTGTATTACTATGTGGTTTGTGTACTATTGCAAATAGTGGCTACTTTCTTGAGTAAAGACAAACCTGCAAGAACGTTAATGATTTTTGGTTTATTTGGTATTGCAGCAATGTTAATTGGTTTATCAACTACAGGAACAGTTGCTATTTATGCATTCTTAGCAGGAGGATTGGCGTGTAGTATTATGTGGCCAGCAATTTTCAGTTTGTCTATTATCGGATTAGGAAAATATACATCGCAAGGATCGGCTTTCTTGATCATGATGATTTTGGGAGGTGGAATCATTCCTCCAATTCAAGGGAAAATATCGGATATCATTGGAATTCACCAATCATATATTGTGGCTGTGGTATGTTTTGCTTATTTAACACTTTTTGCCATTTTGGTAAAAGGTATTTTGAAAAAGCAAAACATCGACGTAGATGCTATTGAAACAGAAGGAGCTCATTAAAATCTTAAAGAAATATTAATATCTAAATCAGGGTAAAAGGAATTAAGTACTTTTATCCTGATTTACTTTTTTACCATGAAACAATTCTATTTTTTATGCTGTCTTTTTACGATTTCTATCTTTGGGCAGTCAACGAAGGACATCTACAATCAAAGCACTAAGGTTTATCAAGAAAAGGATTTTGTCACTTTTTTAAAACTGACAAAACAATTGGATAGCATCCGTCCTTCACATCCTACTTATACTTATAATTTGGCTTGCGCGTATGCATTAAATGGCAAAACGGACGAATCAATTGCTATGTTGAAAAAATGTATGTTAATGAACAATACTGTGCCTTTTGAAAAGGAGGCAGATTTAGAGAGTATTAAAAAATCGGAACAGTATGCATCGTTGACGGCGCTACAATCGGAACTAAATAATCCTGTTATATCTTCTGTAAAGACTGCCATTTTATCTGAAAGAGATTTACATCCTGAAGGCTTGTTGTATTTGAAAAAATCGAAGCAATGGTTAGCGACAAGTATTCGAAACAAAAAGATTGTAAGTTTTGATATCGTATCGGGTAAATGTACCGATTGGTTTACGGATGCCAATTTATTCTCCGTTTTGGCCATAAAAGCTGATGCCGATGAAAAAGTGCTATGGGTTACTTCTTCTGCTATGCCCGAAATGAAAGGCTATAATTCAAATTTGGAAGGAAAATCGGAAGTATTGAAAATTGACATCAAAACCAAAAAAATACTGCAACGTTTTGCGTTGGAAGGAAATCATGTTTTAGGTGATTTAGTAATTGATAAAAACGGAACTGTATTTGTTTCAGATAGTGGAGAAGCTACGATTTTTAAGATTTCTAATGATAAATTGGAAGTGTGGTTGGATTTAAAAAAGGAAGCTTTCAATTTACAAGGACTGACATTTAACGATAAACAATCGGAATTATTTATTGCCGATTACCTCAAAGGAATTTTACGAATTAATGTCAGTAATCCTACAGATAGAAATTGGTTGAAATTTCCAAACGGAGCTACAATAAAAGGCATCGATGGATTGCTTTGGTATAAAAAATCAGTATTGGCCATTCATAATGGGGTGAAACCCATCAGAATAATGCAGTATTTTTTAAATGATGGAAACGAAATCGTAAGTGCTAAAGTTTTGGATAATAACCGACCTGAATTTAACGAACCTGCCTTAGGGACACTAGTTGGAAGTAAGTTTTACTTTTTTTCAAACGCACCTTGGAAAGCCTATGATAAAGAGGGTGTTTTAGATGAATCCATCATTGATTTTCCAACCCTGTATTCAAATCAACTACCATAATGCAACTCAATAAATACTTTTTTTCAGCCTTATTGTCGTTTTTTATTTGGGGATTTTTCAGCTTAGCTTTAAAGCCATTGCATGACTATGCTTCTTTAGATATTCTGTTTTACCGAGTGTTTTATGCTACTACCTTATTATTGTTGATCAATTTATTGTTCAGAAAGGAGAAATTAAAAAAAGATCTAGCCGTTTTTAAATCTTTTGAAAAATCAGAAAAGCAAAAAACAATACTGTTAACTATTTTAGGTGGATTTTTACTGACGTTCAATTGGTTTTTATTCATGTATTGTGTCAACCATGTCAGTTTGCAATCGGCTTCATTTGCCTATTTAATCTGTCCTATCATCACCACCATTCTGGCTTATTTTATTTTAAAAGAAGAACTGAGTAAATGGCAGTGGTTTTCGGTGTTGTTGTGTGTCATTAGTTGCGGTATTTTATCGTACGGACATGTAACCGAATTGCTTTACAGTTTAGTGATTGCAACCACTTTTGCTTTGTATTTAATCAGTCAGCGAAAGAACAATCAGTTTGATCGCTTTGTTGTACTAACAGTTCAAATGGTTATCGCATCCTTAGTTTTGTTACCTTTTTATCCTTTCTATAAAGGTGAAACGCCTTCTGCCTCTTTATTTTGGATTTTGATGACCTTGATAGTGCTTTTGTTTACCATCATTCCGTTGTTTCTGAATTTGTATGCACTCAAAGGAATGAATTCTTCTTCTGTTGGAATTTTAATGTATACCAATCCATTAATCAATTTTTTGTTGGCAATTTTTTATTTTAAAGAAGCAATAAATTTATCACAAGCTATTGCTTATTCATTAATATTGCTGTCAATCGTTATATTTAATGTGAAACTCTTGTTTAAAAATAAAACCACCTGATAATGAATTGCTTGCGTGTATAAGTATTGTTAAATATATGTTAAAAAATAAATATTTTATCGATTAAAGGTAAGAAAAATCGATAAAAAGCAGTATTGTTAAGCTGTTAACTTGTAAGTGTTTTTTTGTTAAATTTTTTTCATAACAATTTTTAAGTTTGCTCTCATTAAACTAAAAAACCAAATTAATTATGAAAAAAAATGTTATGCTTTTAGGAGCATTTGTATTGACAGTATTGTTTTCTTGTTCCAAAGATGACAATGCTATCGAACAGACCAACCAACTTTCGAATCAATCTATTCAACAACCTTCTGGTATTGAAAACGAATGTAGTTATGTAGATGCATATTGGCCTTCTACTGCAGTTTTGTCAACTACTTTATCATCTGGAGCGGGAACATCATCTGATGTGACTTTAATGAACAGTCAAAACACAGCCATTAAAACTTTTTGGAGAGGTACATCAGTTGCAGCTCCAACTTTTAGATTTGTTGCAAATGGAACAAACTGGAGTTCAACTTACAATGCCATTTCTTATAGTACTGGTAAAATTTATTATGGTGAAGGAATTTTTAGAGATGCAAAGTCTAAGGATGCTTCAAATTTAATTAATGTGATGATTCTTGCTCATGAATATGGACATCAATTACAATATGCTTACGGTTTACCGTCTAAAAAAGAAAGTACAGCAAGACCTAATGAATTAGAAGCCGATGGAATGGCAGGTTATTATTTACGTAGAGGATATGGTAAATCTACGTTCTCTTCTATTGCCAAGGGGTATGAATTTGCTTATTCTATAGGTGATTATCAAACCACTAGTTCTGGGCATCATGGTACGCCACCTCAAAGACGCTCGGCTGTACGTTTAGGATTTTTATTAGCAGATCCTGCAAATGCTAAATTAACAGCGTCTCAGTTCGATTATAATTTTTTCTACTATTACAGTGGAGTATTGGCAGGAACTTATCGTTTAGCAAAGCCTTCTGATATTAATGAAACGACACATCAATACATCATGTCACATATGGATGAGTTAATAAAAATTCAGACAGGGAAAATGTCTGATGAAGAATACTTTAATTTAGATTAAGTTTACCAATAATTATTTGAATTAAAAGCTGCCTTTTTTTAGGCAGCTTTTTTTATAGATGTCAATTTGTCAGATTTATTCTCTTGGCACAATCCTTGTCATTTTGCATTTCAAGTTGTGAAATAGAATATACAAAAATTAAATATATTAAAAATGGGTAAAATAATCGGAATTGACTTAGGTACAACGAACTCTTGTGTTTCTGTAATGGAAGGTAATGAGGCAGTAGTTATTCCTAATGCTGAAGGAAAAAGAACGACACCATCTATCATTGCATTTGTAGAAGGTGGAGAAATTAAAGTGGGCGATCCTGCAAAAAGACAAGCAGTAACTAATCCAACTAAAACGGTTGCTTCTATCAAACGTTTTATGGGACACACTTTTTCTGAAACTACTGATGAAGCGAAAAGAGTTCCATATTCTGTAGTAAAAGGAGATAACAATACACCTCGTGTGGATATTGACGGTCGTTTATATACAGCGCAAGAATTGTCAGCTATGACACTTCAAAAAATGAAAAAAACAGCTGAAGACTATTTAGGTCAAACAGTTACAGAAGCAGTTATTACTGTTCCTGCTTACTTTAATGATGCACAACGTCAAGCAACGAAAGAAGCTGGTGAAATTGCAGGTCTTAAAGTAATGCGTATCATCAATGAGCCAACTGCTGCGGCATTAGCTTACGGATTAGATAAAAAAGGAGTAGATCAAAAAATTGCTGTATACGATTTAGGTGGAGGTACTTTTGATATTTCTATCCTTGAATTAGGTGATGGTGTATTTGAAGTATTGTCTACAAACGGAGATACTCACTTAGGTGGAGATGATTTTGACCAAACAATCATTGACTGGTTGGCAGATGAATTCAAAGCAGAAGAAGGAATTGACTTACGTCTTGACCCAATGTCATTACAAAGAATTAAAGAAGCAGCTGAAAAAGCTAAAATCGAATTGTCATCTGGTGCAGAAACAGAAATTAACTTGCCATACGTTACAGCTACAGCTTCAGGACCTAAGCACTTAGTTAAAAAATTATCAAGAGCTAAATTCGAGCAATTATCTGATTCTTTAGTAAAACGTTCTATGGAGCCAGTTGCTAAAGCATTAAAAGATGCAGGTTTATCTACTTCTGATATTGATGAAGTTATTTTAGTAGGAGGTTCTACTCGTATGCCAAGAATCGCTGACGAAGTTGAAAAATTCTTCGGTAAAAAAGCGTCTAAAGGAGTTAATCCTGATGAGGTTGTTGCAATTGGAGCAGCTATTCAAGGTGGAGTTCTTTCTGGAGATGTAAAAGATGTATTGTTACTTGACGTTACACCTTTATCTTTAGGTATCGAAACTATGGGTGGTGTTTTGACTAAATTAATTGAGTCTAACACAACTATTCCAACTAAAAAATCTCAAGTTTTCTCTACAGCTGCAGATTCTCAACCAACAGTTGAAATCCACGTTTTACAAGGAGACAGAGCTATGGCAGTTGACAACAAAACTATCGGTCGTTTCCATTTAGATGGTATTCCACCAGCTCCAAGAGGTGTTCCACAAATTGAAGTAACTTTTGATATTGATGCTAATGGTATCATCAAAGTTTCTGCAACTGACAAAGGAACTGGAAAATCTCACGATATTCGTATCGAAGCTTCTTCTGGATTAACAGCTGAAGAAATCGAAAGAATGAAAAAAGATGCAGAAGCAAATGCTGATGCAGATAAAATTACTAGAGAGCGTATTGAAAAAATCAATGAAGCTGACAGTATGATTTTCCAAACAGAATCGCAATTGAAAGAGTTAGCAGATAAATTATCTGACGAGCACAAGACAGCGATTGAATTTGCTTTAACTGAATTAAGATTAGCACACCAAAATCAAGATTTGGAAGCTATCCAAAAAGGGTTAGACAATGTAAATGTTGCTTGGAAAACTGCTACAGAAGCGATGTATGCACAAGGTGAGCAAGGGCAAGCACAA
This sequence comes from Bacteroidota bacterium, assembly GCA_040385625.1. GTDB lineage: Bacteria > Bacteroidota > Bacteroidia > Flavobacteriales > Flavobacteriaceae > Flavobacterium. The sequence goes on along the minus strand of JAZKHA010000003.1, from coordinate 88,734 downwards.
GGTGAGCCTCAAGCGCAACAAGCCGAAGGTGACAACGTTCAAGACGTAGAGTTTGAAGAAGTGAAATAAGAATTTTTAAATTCTAAATACTAAAAAACCGAGAATGTAAGTTCTCGGTTTTTTTTATGATTAATAATTGTAGTATTTTCGCACTCTCAAATCTAAAATCTTTAAAATGAAAAAAGCACTTTTTTTGGTGGTAATGTCATCTCTTTTTATGGGATGTTCAAGTGAATCAGATGATTCAAATTCAGGTACAATTACAATGAAATATAATGGTGAGCAGATAAGTGCTAAAGTGACTTCGGTTACCTTGTACTATGTTGGTGGTGACGGTAAAAGATTGGATATAACGGCTGAAAATAATTCTAAAGTATTCCAAATTGCCTTCGCCAGTACAAATACGAGTGAGGAATTTAATACGAATGAGTATAATGAAGAAAATGCTAATTTAGATGACAATCAAGCTCTTTTTTACGTTTCGTATAAAGTTGGAGGGAATACTTATGGAGAGCACATGCCTTCGGATATTTCAATTCACAAAACTGGACAGGATACAGGAAAGAATTTAATTTCTGGGACTTTTACTGCTGTTTTGGATAAAGTTGGTTCTATGCAAGATGAAGTTGAAACACCTGAACAAATTGTTGTTACAGAAGGAAAATTTACCAACTTGAAGTATACTGAAATTAATTAAGTGTTTTAAAAGTCATTTAAATAAAAAAACCGAGAATGTAAGTTCTCGGTTTTTTTTATGTTTGATAATCAAATGTCATCCCATTTTATTAAATCTTTCTAGATCTAATTAATAATTATTTTTTGATTGAATACTTTTTCATTTGATTTAAGTTTCAATAAATAGGTGCCTGAAGCTATTTTACTGACATCAATTTTGTTAGAACTTAAAGATTCATTTAGCAATGTTTTACCAGTTAAATCGTATAAGATAACCTCTTTTATTGGAAAATTGGAGTCTAAATTTATAATACCGTTTGAAATAGGATTAGGAAAAATTCTTAAAACTGGACTTTCAAATGTATCAGTTGATAGAGCTACAGGGTCTAATAAATTGATGATGCCATCATTGTCCTCATCGTCATCCATTAAATTGAGATTATTGTTGGTGTCTTCATTTCTATTTGAAACTCCATCGTTATCATTATCACTGTCAAATCGGACAGCCATTAGTTCAACACCATGATAACTTAAATTAGGGTCAGTATAACAAGAATTAGGAGGGTTTACAAATATGCTTCCTGTTCCGCTGTATTCAATTTTTAAACTACAAGCTTCATTAATGACAATATTAGTATAGGGTGATCCCGATAAAATATTATTACTATTGTAAAAAGTTATGTTATACCCAGACGAGCTAACATTGTAGTAAGATTCTAGATTTGGTCTTAAATTATATTGAATAAAATAATTTATATCAAATTGGGTATATCCATCATTATCTAAATCAATACTATAAATAACATCCAAACCAGGGACACATGGCATGGATTGAGCATTAATATTTAGATTAAAAAATAGTATTGAAATAAGGAGTACTTTTAATTTCATTAGATTTAATTTTTGTTTAATATTATCGATAATTACTTCACCGCCACCACAGAGATTTCAATGTTTACATTTTTTGGCAATGTCGCTACTTGAACAGTTTCTCTTGCTGGAGCAATGGCTTCGTCAAAATACTTTCCGTAAACCGAATTGATTCTAGCAAAATCACCCATATTCATGATGAAAATAGTCGCTTTAATCACGTTGTCAAAAGTCATATCTGCAGCTTCTAGAACAGCTTTTAGGTTTTGCATCACTTGCTCGGTTTCTACTTCAATGTTGTCTAAAACTAATTCGCCATTGGCAGGATTAATAGCCACTTGACCTGAAGTGTATAAAGTATTGCCGCTTAAAACAGCTTGGCTGTAAGGTCCGATAGGAGCAGGTGCTTTGTCAGTAAAGATGATTTTTTTGCTCATAAATTTTATGATTTATAACTATGTAATTGTATTATGTTTCGTTTTTAAAGTCTTCTGTCTGGTAAACTACGTTTGTCCCATTTGATATCACTCAATACCGAAGAACTTACTCCAATAAAGAAATACCAAGAAGCTCTTTCTCCAAATGGATTCCAGTTGAAATCCATACGCCAGCTCAATAAATCACGTTCAAAACGCAATTGGGTATAGGTAACTCCTTTTTGAACAAAGTCATAACCAGATGAGGCTCCCACTTTCCATTTAGGAGTTATGTCTATATTTCCGGACATCATCAAGGAACTTTGTGAGATTTTATTTTCTCGATTATTGTTGGTGTAGGTTAAAGAATAAGCAAGACGTAAATCCCAAGGAATTTTGAGTTTGTAGAAGCCAGCAAAGCCATCTTCCTCATCATCTTCTCCAAATTGACTTTCTCTTCGGTCACTAAAATCGGTAGTGGTACCAAATAAATCATCACCACGACCGCCATTTCGCAACCCTTTGTTGTTAAAAGAATCTTGTTTTTTATCTTTTTCTCCAAACAATTCAGCGCTAGTAAGAGAATAATTGATAGTCATGTTGGCGCTGGTCATTCTAAATAAACTTCCACCGTTATTGATGTTAAAAACATCTACCATTTGTCCTTTGGTATTAACAGCATATGGATTTAAAGTCATACCAAAGTTAACATTCATTTTATCTTTGAATAAATTGGTTCCACCGCTCACACGCAATGGAGACCATTTTAAGGAGTCGGCATCAATATTATAACTAGCAGAAATGTTTAAATTATTCAGCAGCATTATTTTTTTAGCCTCTGTTTTGGTGGAATCCTTGTCTCGAATTTTGGCTTCAAAAACATTGTTGATAGAGAAGTTCAGGTTGTTACTTCTGGAGTTATTAGGTCCTCCAAAAATACCATTCTGGAAACGGGTATAAGTTTCCATTTTACCGCTACCATCTATGGCATAGGTGTCGTAGTATTTTTCAAAACTAGGTGTGTACGAATAGCCTATATTTGGTCTTACAGTATGACGGATGGACTGAATCTTTCCGTCTTTTTTGAAATTAAACGTTCCGTAAAAAGTAGTTCCGATACTACTGGTGAAATCATAGGTTCTAAAAGCATCAAAACCATTTTTTTCGATAGTTTCAATAGAATCTTTTACAGAATTATATCGTTTTTGAATGGTTTTTAAATACCAAGTTTCTATATAATTAGATGAAGCTGAAACACTGAAATATTTGAATACTTTAAAGTTGGTACTCAACGGAATGGAATGTTGTAATCCGTTTTTAGCATCTCTAAACATTTGTGGTTTAAAGAATAACGAATCAACAGTTTCAATTCTGTTTTCGCCTCTTAGATTATAGGTAAAATTGAAATTTTTAATGAATCCTTTTTTAGTACCACTTTTTCCAACAAAAGGGAAAATTCGATCAACTCCCACTTGAAGTGTAGGAAGTGTCATGTTGATTTTTCCGGTATTGGTGTTTTGTGAATGTGAAGCGGTAAGCGACATGTTCACTTGTGGAATCCAATTGAATGATTTTGAATAGGAAATTGATGAACTTAATGTGTTGTTCAAAAAGTTAGCCGTATTTAACTGATTAAAAGAGCTTCGGAAATATTTTTGACTTCCTAGATTTACAGAAGCTGAAAATCTTGAATTCGGGGTGGCTTTTGTGTCGGGTGAATGACTCCATTGCAGGTTGTATAAATTAGATTTACCATAACCTGGCAATCCTCTTTCTCCTGTAATTTGGTTCTCGTATCTAAAATTGAAGTTTCCTCTAAATTTATAACGTTTCGCATAACTAGTTTCTGCTCTAAAAGCGTAGCTTCCATTAGTGTAATAATCGCCCAAAAGAGCTAAATCATATTTGTCACTTAAGGCAAAATAATACCCACCATTTTGTAAAAAATAACCTTGCTGATTGGTTTGTCCGAAAGTTGGTAAAATAATTCCCGATGTTGCTTCTTGTGTCATAGGAAAGAAAGCAAAAGGTATTCCAATTGGAGTTGGAACATCAGCAATAACCATATTGGTTAATCCGGATACTACTTTTTTTCCAGGCACTAATTTGATTTTTCGTGCTAAGAAATAATATTCAGGATCATCAATGTTTTTTGAAGTTGTAAAACGAGCATTTTTGATAAAATAAACCGAATCGTTTTCTCTTTTGGTGATTTCCCCTTTTACTTTGAATTCGCCTTGATCGGTTCTGGAATTCCAAATCAATGCTTTTTTAGTTTTGAAATTAAATCGGATAGAATCAGGTTCTACTACATTGGCTCCTTGTTTAAAAACGGGGTATTGAGTATAAACACCTGCCGAATCTTTTAATCTTCCTGCATATACTTCATCCTTGTTGTAATCGATAACGATAATTCCAGATTTCAGTTCAATGTCTTTATAGTAAACTTCAGCCTCGTTTTTTAGTATGGTTTGCTTCTTTTTGTTGTCAATTTTGACATACTCTTTCGATTTGTATTTGATTTTTCCTTCAAGAAGTGGCTTCTTTTTTTTAATGCTGTCTTTTTTTATTGTATCATTACCTTTAGCAAGGTTTTTTAAGCCAACATTCAGGCTATCTTTCTGTTTTTCAGCGGGTATAGAGGTGCTTTTTTTTGGTAACTCTTGAGAATGAACTTGTAAACATCCAAAAGTTAATAAAAAAGGTAATAAAACGATATGAAATAAGTTTGTACGCAAAGCTATAAATACTATTTTTGTAAAAATATGGCTTAATTTTTGAAGTGACAAACTTACATCTATTTTTAAAAATAAGTAAGCATTTAGTAAAATTATAACCTTTTAATTCAAGGTAGAAAGAAATATGAAAATAAGAATGAATTTAAAAAAGACTTTTATCGTTACAGCTATGGCTGTAACCTCAATAATATCAGCACAATCTGGCGGTAAATTTAAGGTATGCTTAGATGCTGGCCACGGTGCTAAAGATTTTGGTGCCACTTATCATGGTTTTGTTGAAAAAAATATTAATCTAGCAATTGTGCTTAAATTAGGTAGGATTTTAGAACAAGATCCTAGTATTGATGTAATTTACACAAGAAATGATGATACATTCATTGAATTGGATGAACGTTGTAATATTGCAAATAGAGCAAATGCTAATATTTTTATTTCTATTCACTGTAATGCAAACCAAAGGCTTGAGGCTTATGGAACGGAAACTTTTGTTATGGGACTTTCTAAAAGTAAATCGAGTTTAGATGTTGCAAAGAAAGAGAACTCGGTAATTACTTTAGAAAGTGATTATAAAACAAAATATGCTGGATATGACCCAAATTCTCCAGAATCAGTTATTAGTGCAACTATTGCTCAAGAAGAATATTTTGATCAAAGTATTGAGTTAGCAAGTAGAATTCAAGAAGGATTAGAAGAAAAGTTAAACAGAAAAAATAGAGGTGTGGCTCAGGCGCCATTTTGGGTGTTACATAGAGCTTTTATGCCAAGAGTTTTAATTGAAACGGGTTTTATCTCTAATCCTGCAGAAGGAGCTTATTTGAATTCGGAAGAAGGGCAAATAAATATGGCTAAAACTATTGCGGATGCTATTTTTAGAATGAAAGCAGAGCATTTTGGTGGTTCGGTTCCTGTTTTAGATATTAAGAAATCGGAAAAACCTGCGCCAAAAGATTCAACGATAAAAACTCCTGTAAAAACTGTTTCTGTAAAAGATACTCCAAAAATAAAAGAGATAAAACCAGGAATAAAAGCAGTAGATGCCGCTAAAGTTATTTTCAAAGTGCAAATAAAAGCGAGTGCGAGTCAAATTGATCCAAAACCAGAAAATTTTAACGGGTTAGATAAGATTTCATCTGTTTTAGAAAAAGGATATTATAAGTTTATGTATGGGGAAACGAATGATTATGAAACATCCAGAACTTTCCTTGCAGAAGCTAAAACTAAAGGATACGATTCAGCATTTATCGTTGCATTCAAAAACGGAGTTAAAATTACTTTAAATGATGCCTTAAAAACCAAGTAAATACTTATTATAATTTAGTATTTTTGTAAACAAAACCGACTTATTTTGAAAATTACAAGAGAAATCAAAACAGCAATACTTGTCATTGCATCTATTCTATTATTCATTTGGGGATATAGTTTTTTAAAAGGAAGTGATTTATTTGATAAAAGTAAAAAGCTTTTTGTTGAGTATGACAATGTCGAAGGGCTTGTAAATTCGGCACCGGTTACCATTAGTGGTAAAGTTGTTGGAAAAGTGAATGCTATCACATTAAACAACAACGGAAAATTATTAGTTGAATTGCAAATCAACGATGAAAATTTTCCAATTTCAAAGTCTAGTTTAGCTCAAATCTATGAGCCAGGATTCATAGGAGGGAAACAAATTGCAATCATTCCGAATTATGCAGATAAGAATATGGCCGTTACTGGTGATAAACTTTTGTCGGATATCAAGCAAGGGTTAACAGCTACTTTAGGAAGCAAACTGCAACCAACACAACAAAAAATCGAAAGTTTAGTTACCGATGCCGATAAATTAATGGTAAACATTAATAGTATTTTGGATGCTCAAACACGAAATGATTTAAAGCAAGCAATTAGCCAGTTGAATCAGACTTTAGGAGAGTTTAATAAACTTGGTAAGGGAGCCAATACGTTATTAGCAGACAATCAAAATAGTCTAAATTCATCTTTGAAAAATATAGAGAACCTATCGGGTAATTTTGCAAAAGTTTCTGAAGAATTAGAAAAAGCAAAACTTGGGGAAACTATTAATAATCTTGAAAACACATTGGCAGGTGTGAATAAAATGCTAGCCGATATGCAATCGGGAAAAGGAACAATGGGTAAATTAATGAAGGACGAAGCGATGTATAATAATTTCACTAAAGCATCTAAAGAGCTTGAATTGTTATTGCAAGATTTAAGACTTCACCCGACACGTTATGTAAATGTTTCTCTTTTCGGAAAAAAAGAAAAACCGTATAACGCACCAGCTGAAGAACCAAAAAAATAACAAACCACAAACCAACAATAATTGACCGTTATGAATATTTTAAGTAGCATTGTATTTTTAACAATCCTTATTATAGGAGGAGGTTTCTTTGCCAAAAACGTAAAGAAAATCATTCGTAATATAAAATTAGGAAAAGATGTAAATCGTTCGGATAACCCTTCTGAAAGATGGAAAAATATGGCATTGGTAGCATTGGGGCAAAAGAAAATGTTTGCACGTCCAATCCCTGCTATTTTGCACTTTGCTTTATATGCTGCTTTTGTAATTACACAAATTGAATTACTTGAAATTTTAATAGATGGAACTTTCGGTTCGCATCGTTTCTTCAAACCGGCTTTAGGAGGTTTTTATACCTTCTTAATTAGCTTTGTTGAAATCTTGTCGTTGTTAGCATTAGTGGCTACGGTTGTCTTTTTAGCTCGTAGGAATTTATTAAAACTACCTCGTTTAAATAAGGCGGAATTATTAGGCTGGCCTAAAAAGGATGCCAATTTGATTCTTATTATGGAAATCATTTTGGTGACTTGTATTTTTACAATGAACGGTACAGATGAAGCACTTTACAATATTGGAAAATCACATTTTGAAGGACAAGGGTCTTTTGGTTTTGCTGTTTCACAATATTTAGGTCCAGCTTTTTTTGGAGGATTGAGTGAAGGAACATTACATATTTTGGAAAGAATAGGCTGGTGGGGACACTTTATGATGGTCATGGCGTTTTTGAATTATTTATATTATTCAAAGCATTTGCATATTATTTTGGCTTTTCCAAACACCTATTTTGCCGACTTGAATCCACTTGGACAATTTGATAATTTAGAAAGCGTAACGAAAGAGGTAAAACTTATGTTAGATCCTAGCGCTGATCCATTTGCGGCTCCGGCTCCAGATGCTTATGCGGTTCCTTCAAAATTTGGTGCTTCAGATGTGCAGGATTTAAATTGGGCACAACTATTAAATGCTTATACCTGTACCGAGTGTGGTCGTTGTACTTCTTCTTGTCCAGCCAATCAAACGGGTAAAAAATTATCACCTCGTAAAATCATGATGGATACTCGTGATCGAATGGTGGAAGTAGGAGATAATATAGATAAAAATAAAGGCGTTTTTATTCCTGATGGTAAATCATTATTGAATGATTACATTACTCCAGAAGAATTATGGGCTTGTACTTCTTGCAACGCATGTGTGGAAGAATGTCCGGTAAATATTAGTCCGTTATCAATAATTATGGACATGCGTCGTTACCTAGTAATGGAGCAAAGCGCTGCGCCAATGTCTTTAAATGCCATGATGACCAATATTGAAAACAATAGTGCTCCTTGGCAGTACAGTCAACAAGATAGATTAAATTGGAAAAACGAGCAATAATGAATACAGAAGATTTAGATAAAAATTTGCTTGCTGCTTCAGATGGAGGACAAACCATAAGTCCTATACTTCCTGACGGAATTAAAAATTATTTGATTGATATTGATGGCACCATTTGTGATGATATTCCCAATGAAGAGCCGGAACGTATGTTGACAGCAGAGATGTATCCGGATGCTTTGGTTACTTTAAATAGATGGTATGATGAAGGACATGTTATTTTCTTCTTTACCTCAAGAACCGAAGCACACCGCGAGTACACGGAAACTTGGTTAAAGCAACACGGATTTAAATATCACGGAATGATAATGGGTAAACCACGTGGTGGGAATTACCATTGGATAGACAATCATTTGGTAAAAGCGACTCGTTACAGAGGGAAATTTACCAATTTAATAGAGAAAAAAGTTACGATAGAAGTCTTTGACGACGGACAAGATTAACATAAAAAACTTTGCAACTTTGCAGTTAATAAAAAAAGTATGTCAGAAAATTTAGTAGTGCCTACAATGGCCGAAATGTTAGCCCAAGGAAAACAACCCGAAGTATTATTTTGGGTAGGTTGTGCTGGAAGTTTTGATGATAGAGCCAAAAAAATTACCAAAGCTTTTGTGCGAATTTTAAATCGTGCTAATGTCGAATTTGCAGTGCTAGGTACTGAAGAAGGCTGTACTGGTGATCCTGCCAAACGTGCTGGAAATGAATTTTTGTTTCAAATGCAAGCTTTCATGAATATTGAAGTATTGAATGCCTACGAAGCTAAGAAAATAGTTACCGCTTGCCCGCATTGTTTTAATACGTTAAAAAATGAATATCCTGATTTAGGAGGAAAATACGAAGTGGTTCACCATACAGAATTTTTAAAAGAATTACTGGATTCTGGTCGTTTGACTATTGAAGGTGGACAATTTAAAGGCAAAAAGATTACGTTTCACGATCCTTGTTATTTAGGACGTGCGAACAAAGTATACGAAGCTCCTCGTGATTTAATTCAAAAATTGGATGCTGAGCTAGTTGAAATGAAACGTTCTAAAGCAAACGGATTGTGTTGTGGTGCTGGTGGAGCGCAAATGTTTAAAGAACCTGAAAACGGGGACAAAGACATTAATGTGGAACGTACAGAAGACGCTTTAGAAACGAAAGCTGAAATTATCGCTGCTGGTTGCCCATTCTGTAATACAATGTTAACAGACGGTACCAAAGCAAAACACCGTGAACATGACGTAAAAGTGATGGATGTTGCCGAACTTATTGCTAATGCTCAAGATTTATAATTAATACCTAAAAGTTAAAATTAATGTACATTCCTTTTGAAGAATTACCGCTAGAATCACGTATTTGGATTTACCAATCCAATCGTAAATTTTCTGATGAAGAAATGACAGAAATTGAACCTGCTGTTAAAAATTTCATTGAAAATTGGGCTGCGCATGGAACAAGTTTAGAAGCTTCGTACCTAATCAAATACAATCGATTCATTATTTTTTCGGTTAATCAAGAGACGCAATCGGCGACCGGTTGTTCTATAGATGCTTCGGTTCAATTCATCCAAGAATTAGAGCAAAAATATCAAGTCGATTTGTTAGATAAAATGAATGTAACCTTTAAAAATGGTGAATTCATCGCACATAAATCATTAATTGATTTCAAAAAAATGGCAAAAGATAAAGCCGTAACTGGCTCGACGATTGTCTTTAATAATTTAGTAAATACCATAGAAGAATTCAACGAAGCATGGGAAGTTCCTGCAGAGGAAAGCTGGCATAGTAGATTCTTTTAATCACATTCATGAAACATTTTTTTTTCAAAATAAGTATACTGGTTCTGGTATCATTCCTTGTATGGAATTGTTCCAGCGCTAAAAAAAATGCTGCTAAGACAGTTGCAAAAACTACTGTTACCCCAAAAATTGAGTACAAAGATGTTTCTAAAGTAGGATTCAATTTATTTGAAGATACTCCTCTTGAAAAAAAATGGGTAGACAGTGTGTATTCTTCTCTATCTTTTGAAGAAAAATTAGGACAGTTGTTTATGGTAGCAGCGTATTCTAATAAAGATACGGTTCATTTCAATGCCATAGAAAAATTAGTAAAAGACTATAAAATTGGAGGTTTAATATTCTTTCAAGGAGGACCAGTTCGTCAAGCCAGATTAACCAATCGTTTTCAAGCACAATCAAAAGTGCCTTTGTTTATTGGAAATGACGCCGAGTGGGGATTGAGTATGCGTTTGGATTCTACTTATAAATACCCTTGGAATATGACTTTGGGTGCTATAAAAGACTTAAAACTTATCGAAGAGTTAGGGGCTCAAATGGGAAAAGAAACCAAGCGTTTGGGACTACAGTTTAATTTTGCTCCCGTTCTTGACATTAATACCAATCCAAATAACCCAATTATTGGGAATCGTTCTTTTGGTGAAAGTAAAGATGAAGTGACGAGTCATGCTGTGGCTTTAATGAAAGGGCTTCAAAATCAAAATGTCTTTGCGACTGGAAAACATTTCCCAGGTCATGGTGATACAGAAACCGATTCGCATCATACGTTGCCAAAAGTGAGTTTTTCAGAAGAAAGACTTAACGATGTGGAATTTTTCCCTTATAAAAAGATGTTTGACTTAGGAATGGCCTCCGTTATGGTGGCGCATTTGAATGTCCCAAGCATCGAACCACGCGAGAATTATCCAACTTCTATTTCGTATAATGTGGTTTCAAATATTCTGAAAAAACAACTGGGTTTTAACGGATTAATTTTTACCGATGCCTTGAATATGAAAGGGGCTAGTAATTTTAAGAAACCAGGAGAGATTGATTTAGCAGCCTTTTTAGCGGGTAATGATGTCATGCTTTTTGCTGAAGATGTACCGACAGCAATTGCAAATTTTACTCAAGCCTATAAAGACACATTAATTACCGATGACCGTATTGAACATTCGGTAAAAAAGATTTTAAAATATAAATTTAAATCGGGTTTAAACAATTACAAACCAATTGAAACTACAAATCTTGTAAGCGATTTGAATACTGGTTATAGTAATTCGCTACAATATAAATTATATGAGAATGCTATTACGGTTCTAAAAAATAGTGAAGAAACTTTGCCGATTGTGAATTATGCCAAAAATAAAATAGCCTACGTAAAATTTGGAGAAGATTTTGGAAGTAAGTTTTTAACTACCTTAAGAAAGTATACTGATATTACTGAAGTTTCTCATGCAAATATTGATAGTCTTAATTTAGAATTAAAGAAATTCGATAAGGTTATTATTGGCTACCATGTTTCGGATAAGTCATGGTGGAAAAAGCATGATTTTACTCCTAAAGAATTAGAATGGATTCAGAAAATCAGCGAAAACAATAAAGTTATTTTGGATGTTTTTTCTAAACCTTATGTTTTAATGCCATTAAAAGGGATGGAACATCTGGAAAGTATTATTGTGTCCTATCAAAATGGAGAGATTGCTCAAGAAGTATCGGCAGAGTTAATTTTCGGAGCTGTTGAAGCCAAAGGAGTGCTACCAGTTTCTGTAAACGAAGAATTTAAAGTTGGTTTTGGTTTGTCGACAAAAAAATCAAATGTGTTAGGCTTTTCGAATCCTGAAACGGTTGGAATGAACTCGATAAAACTTAAAGAAATTGATGCCGTTGTTAAAAAAGCCATTGATGGAAAAATGACACCTGGAGCTCAGGTTTTGGTAGCTCGTAAAGGAAAAATAGTATATCAAAAAGCGTATGGTTATCATACGTATGATAATGATGTTAAAGTAAAAAACAGTGACATTTATGATATTGCTTCTTTATCAAAAATTGTAGGAACGTTGCCTAATGTAATGTTAGATTATGATAAAGGTGAAATTACTATGGATTCCCGTTTAGGTCAAATGGTTCAGAGTGCTAGAGGAACGGATAAAGATTCTATTACATTCAAAGAATTATTAACGCATTACGCCCGATTACAAGCTTGGGAGCCTTTCTATAAATCAACAATTGATTCAGTTTCCAAACGTCCATTGTCTAAATATTACAAAAAGACAAGTGCAAAAGGATTTACGACGCAAGTCTCTGAAAACCTTTTCATTCGTGATGCCTATAAAGATTCAATCGTCGATAAAATTATAAAAAGTAAATTACTTCCTAAAAAAGAATACAGATACAGTGATTTTACATTTATACTTTTAAAAGAGTATTTAGAAAGTCATCATAAAAAAACACTTGATGTTTTAGCGGAAGAGAATTTTTTCTCAAAGATAGGAATGAATAATACGACCTACAATCCGCTAACTAAATTTGAAGAAGATATTATTCCACCAACAGAAAAAGACAAGTATTTTAGATATGATTTGCTTCAAGGATATGTACATGACATGGCAGCAGCAATGCAAGGTGGGGTTGCAGGACATGCAGGTGTTTTCTCTAATTCGATAGATGTTGCTAAAATGATGCAATTATTTTTGAACAAAGGAAATTATGGCGGAATTCAATACTTTTCTGAGAAAACAATGGACGATTTCAATACCTGTTATTTTTGTCCAGAAGGAAACAGAAGAGGAGTTGGATTTGATAAACCTCAATTAAAAGGAAGTGGCCCAACTTGTGGTTGTGCTTCGTTAACTAGTTTTGGTCATACCGGTTTTACAGGAACAATGGCTTGGGCTGATCCTGAAAAAGAACTGATTTATATTTTCCTTTCCAATAGAACCTACCCGGATAGTAATGCCTCGAATAAGCTTTCTAAAGAAAGTATTAGAGAAAATATACAGCAAATCATATACGATTCAATTATAAATTAATCGTTAATTTTTATCTAAAATTACCTACGGATTTTGGTATTTTAATTAAATTGGTAAAATGAAAATAGCAATTGTTTGTTATCCAACTTTTGGAGGTAGTGGTGTGGTTGCCACTGAGTTAGGTCTTGAATTGGCAAGACGCGGACACGAAATTCACTTTATTACGTATCGTCAACCGGTTCGTTTGGCACTTTTAAATCCTAATGTGCATTACCACGAAGTAAACGTTCCCGAATATCCATTGTTTCATTATCAACCGTATGAATTGGCTTTGTCTAGTAAATTGGTTGATATGGTCAAATTGCACAAAATTGACTTGCTTCATGTGCATTATGCCATTCCTCATGCTTATGCAGGTTATATGGCGAAACAAATGCTAAAAGAAGAAGGAATCAGCCTTCCTATGGTTACGACACTTCATGGAACTGATATTACATTAGTTGGGAATCATCCTTTTTATAAACCTGCCGTTACTTTCAGTATTAATAAATCAGATAAAGTAACTTCTGTTTCTCAAAGTTTAAAAGATGATACGTTACGATTGTTTGATGTCAAAAATGAGATTGAAGTAATTCCCAATTTTATTGAGCTAGAAACGGATAAAAACTCAGGAACTATATGTAAAAGAGCAATATTGGCATCGCCAGAAGAGCGTATTATTACTCATATCAGTAACTTTAGAAAAGTAAAAAACATTCCTGATGTTGTAAAAGTTTTTCATAAAATTCAGCAAAGTATCCCTGCCAAATTAATGATGGTGGGTGATGGTCCTGAAAAAGCCATTGCGGAAGAATTATGTGAAAAATTAGGGATTCAGGACAAAGTGATCTTTTTTGGAAACAGTCATGAGATAAATCAAATCTTGTCGTATTCGGATTTGTTTTTACTGCCTTCCGAAACCGAGAGTTTTGGTTTGGCAGCTCTAGAAGCTATGGCATGCAGCGTTCCTGTTATATCTAGTAATTCTGGAGGATTACCTGAAGTAAACTTTGATGGAGTTTCGGGGTATTTGAGTGATGTTGGTGATATTGAAGCTATGGCAAATAATGCTTTAAAAATTCTTTTGGATGAAAATGTGTTACAGCAATTTAAAGAAAATGCTTTAGAAACCGCCAAAAAATTCACAGTGAGCAAAATAGTTCCACTTTATGAAAAACTATATTTAGAAGCTATGGAAAAAGTGAAAAAGAAAGTGTTATGAAAAGGACGGTTTTAATATCTATACTAAGTTTTGTATTTGTAGGGTGTTCTTGTTATAAGAAAAATATTTCTAAAGAGTCTGAAACTAATTTAAAAAATGAAGTACCTTTTAAGGTTGTCTATAAAACATTCAATAGTCCTTATAAAGAAAAGAGATTTGAAGTGCTAACTAATAAGAGTGATTTTGATAATTTTATAAAGCAACTAAATCTTGAAGAAAATATTAGCATAGATTTTACTAAATCCAATGTTGTAATTTTAAATATGGCTGAAAGAAATACCGGAGGTTATGATATTGTTCCTATTACTTTAGACCAAGTGAATGAAACGTTAGTTTTAAAAGTCAAAGAAAAATCCCCTAAACCTAATGAGATGGTGACTATGGCTTTTACTAGCCCTTTAACCATCCTTGAAATTAATTCGAAAAAAGAAATTACTATTTCTTTAATTGAATAAAAAAAGCTCCTTCTAAAAGAAGGAGCTTTTAATTTTTTAGAATCTGTATCTGATACTTAAAGCGATGTCATTTCCAACACCGTTTACGTAATCATCGTTTAGGTAGAATTCTGGACGATAATCTAATGATAACTGAATTGGCACATCAAAATTATATTCGATACCAATATCCCCAGCACCAAAAACTGCTGTACCACTAGCATCACCATAGTCTTTGTCTACACTCCAAGACGCCAAACCACCACCTACACCAGCGTACCAGTTAAAGCCTCCGTCAATGTTCCAAACCCATTGGTATAAACCTGTTAATTTGAAAGCATTCACGTGGTTGCTGTTTCTCAATCCTAGGTCAAATTCTAAACGGTTGCTTTTTGATAAACCTCTTTGGTAAGAAATTTCACCACCAAAACCGTCATTGTCTCCTAATCTAAGACCTAATGCATTTTTAGAAATGTCTTGCGCTTGCGAGCTAAATGCTAGTCCAACTAACATAAAACCTGTTAAAAATAATTTTTTCATAAATTTTGTTTAGTTTTATTTAACGAAGGTAAATCTACAAATATTGTTACCGAATAAAAAATTTATCCACTTTAAATAGCAAATTTGATACCTGTTTCAGTATAATATCTCTTATTTGATTTCTTTATTACTCATAATCAAAGATATAAAGGTAAAAATAGCCAGCGTTACATGATTTTTACAATTTGTTATATTCTTAACAGATGTATAATTTATATAAGTTTTAAAGGGATAACTTCAAAAGATTGCTAAGAAATCTTATTTTTGTTTACAAACTAATAAAATGGCAGGAAATTCTTTTGGAAATATATTTAAGATTACCACTTTTGGTGAATCTCATGGAGAAGCTTTAGGAGGAATCATCGATGGTTGTCCGCCAAATATTAAATTAGATTTTGAAGCGATTCAAATCGAAATGCAACGTCGTAAGCCAGGTCAATCTTCTATTGTAACTCAAAGAAAAGAAGAAGACGAAGTGCAGTTTCTTTCAGGTGTTTTTGAAGGAAAAACGACAGGAACATCAATCGGATTTATTATTCCGAATACCAATCAAAAATCAGACGATTATTCGCATATAAAAGATACCTACCGACCTAGTCACGCCGATTATGTTTACGAAAAAAAATACGGCATTCGTGATTACCGTGGCGGCGGACGTAGTTCTGCTCGCGAAACTGCAAGTCGAGTAGTAGCTGGAGCTATCGCAAAACAAATAATTCCAAATATTAAAATCAATGCTTTTGTTTCTTCCGTTGGGGAGATTTTTATTGATAAACCGTATCAAGATTTAGATTTTTCAAAAATCGAATCGAATGCGGTGCGCTGTCCTGATATGGCTACTGCCGAAAAAATGGAAGCATACATCAAAGAAATTAAAAAACAAGGAGATTCGGTAGGAGGAACGATAACTTGCGTCATACAAAACGTACCTATTGGATTAGGAGAACCTGTTTTTGATAAATTACACGCAGAATTAGGAAAAGCGATGCTTTCTATCAATGCGGTGCATGGATTTGAATACGGGAGCGGCTTTTGTGGTGCAAAAATGAAAGGAAGTGATCACAATGACTTGTATAACGAAGACGGCACAACAAAAAGTAATCTTTCTGGCGGTATTCAGGGTGGGATAAGTAACGGAATGGATATTTACTTCCGAGTGGCTTTTAAACCAGTGGCTACTTTACTTCAAAAGCAAGAAGTGCTAACCAATCAAAATGAAATTATAGAACAACAAGGTAAAGGTAGACATGACCCTTGTGTTGTACCTCGTGCTGTACCCATTGTAGAAGCAATGGCAGCTCTTGTGATTGCCGATTATTATTTATTAAACAAAACTTACCAAACCAAATAATGAATAAAGAAACTAATTTACCAGAATCTAAAAAATCTATTTTTTCCAATTTAACGATGCAAATTTTAATTGCAATGGTTGTTGGAGCCATTTTAGGAATTTTTGTACACAATAATTATTCTGTAGAAGGTGCTAAAGAATTTAGTGGCTACATTAAAATGTTGGCAACAATTTTTATCAGATTAGTGCAAATGATTATTGCACCATTAGTACTAACCACATTAATAGTTGGAATTGCAAAATTAGGAGATATTAAAGCAGTAGGGCGTATAGGAGGAAAGGCCTTAGGGTGGTTTTTAACAGCCTCATTAATTTCATTATTAATAGGAATGTTTTGGGTGAACATATTACAACCAGGAACAGGTTTAAATTTATCAGATGTTGATTTGACCACGGCTTCAGAGGTAACCGAAAAGACTCAGAATTTCTCCGCTCAAAACTTTGTAGAACACATCATTCCAAAAAGTGTTTTTGAAGCGATGGCGACCAATGAGATTTTACAAATTGTAATTTTCTCAATTTTTTTCGGATTGGCAGGGGCTTCTATGGGAAATTATTCGAAACCGGTAATTAATGTTTTAGAAATTATTTCTCATATCGTTTTAAAAATAGTAACCTATGTAATGAAATTTGCGCCAGTTGGGGTTTTTGGAGCAATTGCAGGAGTATTTGCCATCCGTGATTTGAATGAATTATTGATTACTTACGCCAAATATTTTGGTTCATTTTTAGTAGGAATCACGTCGCTTTGGGTAGTTTTACTTGCAGTTGGTTTTTTATTCTTAAAAAGAAGAATGACCACTTTACTAAAACATATTATTTCTCCATTGGTGATTGCCTTCGGTACAACGAGTAGCGAAGCGGTTTTTCCAAAATTGACCGAAGAATTAGAGCGTTTTGGAGTAAAAGATAAAATCGTTTCGTTCATGCTTCCGTTAGGTTATTCTTTTAATTTGGATGGAAGTATGATGTACATGACGTTTGCCAGTATTTTTATTGCACAAGCTTACGGGATTCCATTGGATTTAGGAACACAGTTAACAATGTTATTAGTCTTGATGCTTACCAGTAAAGGGATTGCAGGAGTACCTAGAGCTAGTTTAGTTGTTGTAGCTGCAACGTGTGGAATGTTTGATATTCCTGTAGAAGGTATTGCTTTAATCTTACCGATTGATCATTTTTGTGATATGTTTAGAAGCGCTACAAACGTTTTAGGAAATGCCTTAGCAACATCTGTTGTGGGAAGCTGGGAAAAAGAAGAATAACTACTATTTATCAGATATAAAAAATCCCGCAAAAGCGGGATTTTCTTTTTTATATGCCATCTACTAATTTTCCTAATCCTCCAAGTACACCACCTTCTTCCTTAGTGCTGTTAAATCCGCCAGCGGCTATAATTTTTCCGGCTAATCTACTAAAAGGTAACGATTGAATGTAAACTACTCCAGGTCCACGAAGTGTAGCGTAAAACAAACCTTCTCCTCCAAAAATAGAATTCTTGATTCCTCCAATAAATTCGATATCATAATCGACATCTTTTGTAAAACCTACAATACATCCAGTATCAACTTTTAGAATTTCTCCGGGTTGTAATTCTCTGCGAGCCAAAGTTCCACCAGAATGTACAAAAGCCATTCCGTCTCCTTCAATTTTTTGCATAATGAAGCCTTCACCACCAAATAATCCTCGTCCTAATTTTTTTGAAAATTCAATGCCTACCGAAACACCTTTGGCAGCACATAAAAAAGAATCTTTTTGACAAATAAATTTGCCGCCATACTTCATTAAATCAATAGCAACAATTTTTCCAGGATAAGGAGAAGCAAAAGATACTTTTTTCTTTCCAGAATCTTGATTTTGATAAGCGGTCATAAACAAACTTTCACCAGTTAAAACACGTTTACCTGCGTTTAATAATTTACCCAACATACCTGATTGCTGACTAGAACCGTCGCCAAAAATGGTTTCCATTTTTATTCCGTTGTCCATCATCATAAAGCTTCCCGCTTCAGCAACAACAACTTCTTGTGGGTCTAATTCTATTTCAACATATTGCATTTCTTCACCATAAATATGGTAATCTATTTCGTGTGCTTGCATTTTATTTAAGTTTTATAGTTTTCTAATTAGACTTTCAAAGTTTAAAAACGTTACATAAAAAAAGCGCTCAAATTTTGAACGCTCTTTATTTTTATCCGTGTATGGTTTCTGATTTTCCGTAATTGGTAATTAATTCACCTTCAAATTCAATCCATGCTGCCCAGCGTTTGTTGACTTCTTCCACGTTGCCATATTTTCGGGCAAAATTTAAAAAAGTAGTATAATGTCCCGCTTCGCTAATCATTAAATCTCTATAAAATTTCGCTAATTCTTCGTCTTTTATGTTTTCAGATAAAACTTTAAAACGTTCACAGCTTCTAGCTTCAATCATCGCAGAAAACAATAATCGATCAACCAATGCTTGTTCACGAGAACCATCTTTCTTTAAAAATTTCGCCAATTGACCGACATAATCATCTTTTCTTTCACGAGAAAACTCTAATCCACGTTTCTTAATCAGTTCATGAACCATTTGAAAATGTTCCAATTCTTCACGCGAAATGTTTAGTAATTCGGTAACTAATTCTTCTTTTTCAGAATTGTTGACAATCAACGATATCGCATTCGTTGCGGCTTTTTGCTCACACCAAGCATGATCCGATAATATTTCGGCAATATTACTTTCTACAATGTTTACCCATCTTGGGTCGGTCTTCAGTTTTAATCCTAACATTTCTTTGCGATTGAATTGCAAAATTACATTTTTTAGAACTAATTTATAGTTGTTATTTTGTATAAAATTATTTCAATTGAAAAGTACACTTTTAATTATTGGTCTGGTTTGGCCTGAGCCAAAATCGTCAGCTGCTGGGACTCGAATGCTACAGTTAATCAACTTGTTTTTAGAACAAGATTTTGAAATTGTTTTTGCTTCTGCGGCACAAGAAAGTGACTTTAGTTTTGATTTAGAATCTTTAACAATCAAAAAAGAGAAGATTGAATTGAATTCTTCGAGTTTCGACTCATTTATTACGACTTTAAATCCTGATTATGTGTTGTTTGATCGTTTTGTGACCGAAGAACAATTTGGTTGGCGCGTAGCGGAAAATTGTCCAGATGCTATCCGGATTTTAGATACTGAAGACTTGCATTGTTTGCGTTTGGCGCGCCAAAAAGCCATCAAGAAAAACACTGATTTTCAATTGGAGGATTTAGTAACAGAAGAAGTTTCAAAACGTGAAATTGCAAGCATTTATCGCTGTGATTTGTCGTTAATCATTTCTGACTTTGAAATGGAAATACTTCATAATGTTTTCAAAATCGATTCTCAATTGTTGCATTATTTACCCATATTCTATACAGAAGATGCAACCTTTTTGACGTTTGAAGAAAAGCAGCATTTCGTTTTTATTGGCAATTTTTTGCACGAGCCCAATTGGGATGCCGTAAAGCAATTGAAAGAGAAAATATGGTTGCCAATAAAAAAGCAATTGCCAGAATCAGAATTACATATCTACGGCGCTTATCCGTCACAAAAAGTGTTGCAATTGCATCATGAAAAAGAAGGATTTTTAATTAAAGGAAGAGCAGAAGAAGCTTTACAAGTTATTAAATCAGCCAAAATAATGTTAGCACCATTGCGATTTGGCGCCGGAGTTAAGGGAAAATTGATTGAAGCCATGAAAGTGGGAACACCATCAGTAACGACTGCAATCGGAGCAGAAGGAATTTCAAATGCTGCAGATTGGAATGGGTTTGTAACCGATGATGTTGATGATTTTATTCAAAAGTCAGTGTTGTTGTATCAAAATCAATCGCTTTGGAATGAAAAGCAAGAAAAAAGTACAGCTATACTCACCGATAAATTTTCAAAGCAAAAATACGCTGCCGCTTTTTTCGAAAAAATCGTAGCACTAAAGAAATCATTAAGTAATCACAGAAATCAAAATTTCATAGGAAATTTGTTACAACAGCAATCTTTTTCTGCAACCAAATTTATGTCCAAATGGATTGAAGAAAAAAATAAAAAAAACGGCTAAACAAGCAGGAATATTATTTTTTTTAGTAAATTAGATAGGTTCATAAACGTAACGAATTCAGCTATTTGATGATTTGTACTCCCGAGGTTAAATTTATTTATAATTTAAGTTTTGTCAAACATTATGAATTTGGCGGCTTTGCTATGTTTTTAAAGCAAAGTATTTATCAAGATTGGTGGCTTCCGTTAGTATTAGTGGGCTTGATATTAGCCTTTGTTTTTTATGGTTATAAAAGACAAGAAACGGTTAATAAAGACTTGATAAAGAGTTATTTTGAGATTGAAAATTCGAATGAACAGTTTCGATTATATTTCCTGTTTCTAGGAATTTCAATTTTGATTATAGAGTTTGTTTTAGATTACTTTTCAACTAGACCAAATGAATCGTTTGAAATTAACATGGTAATCGGTTTTGTACTGCTTTCTATTTATCTTTTAAGCAGAAAATTCAAAATTGTGTATCAGCATGTAAGAGATTTGTTCACGTTGCTTTTTTTTGCATTTTACGGCTTAACCATTTATAGAGTTTTTCAAAGTCCTCAATATCCTGCTACCTATTTTGATTTTCTCATTTTGTTTGTTTTGTCTTATAATATTTTTAAGTCAAGCAAAAACTATTGGATATTTACCATATTGAGTTTCTCTTTAATTATACTATTATACTATTATAATATTATTCCTAAAGTATTTATGGTGACCATGTTATATACAGGTTTTGCTATTGCAATAATCAATCACGTCAAGTATATCGTTAACCTGAAAATAAAAGACAACTTTTTGTTTGTAGATAATATTGTAAACAAAGGAACGGCTTTGGTTTTGGCTGTAAATAAAGCCGGTGAAGTGGTGTATTGTAGTCAAAATATTGAGCAAATATTGGGGTTTACTTCCGAAGAGGTTAAAGGATTTAAGTTTTGGGAATTAACTCAAGATGTTGAATTCACAACAATCAATTATGAGATCAGTGAAAAATTGTACACCAGAAGATTGAGATGTAAAGATGGAAGTTATAAACACATTCAATGGAAAGATTCTAAATATTCTGAAGATATTTATGTGGGTATCGGTCAAGATGTAACAGAAAGTATAAATGCTAAAAATCAATATCAGAATCTTATCGAGTCAGCCACTGATATCATATTTGAAATAGATCGATATGGTAAGTTTGTTTTTATCAATAAATATGCTCAAAAAGTCTTAGGGCTTAATCACAAAGCAGCTATAGGTCAACACTTTTCCAATTTTATCAGAGAAGACTATAAAGATAAAGTGGAAGATTTTTATAAGTATTATACGATTCAAAATGAAACTATTCCTTCTTTAGAATTTCCTATTATTAAAGATAATGGTACAGAAATGTGGCTTTCACAAAATGTAACGATCATTAAAAATGGGGATAATAGAGTAAGTGGTTTTTCTGCCATTGCAAGGGATATTACCCTTTTGAAAAATATTGAAATTGAAAAAAATGAGAGACATCTTAAGTTGGAAAACTTCAATAAGATTATCAATTCATTAGTTACAAAGCCGTTTTTAGAGAAGGAAACTTTTAACGGAAGAATTAATAGCATTTTAAAATCGGTAGCAGTAGAAACTCAGATAAATAGAGTTAGTTTTTGGAAATATATAGACGAAGAAAGTTTGCACTGTTTATCAATGTACGAATTGGATACGAGTAGCTTTTCAGATGGCTTTGTGGATAGTAAATTGGATAGCCCAATTTATTTTGAAGCTCTTGAAAATGATAATATTATTGTTGCTTCTGATGTTTATAACAATGAAAAAACAAAAGAATATGTGACTAATTATTTTCCAAAAAACAATATCAAGTCGATGCTGAACGTACCAGTAATGACAAACGGAAAATTAGATTCTATTTTGTGTTTTGAAACGACTCATGAACCAAAAGATTGGGACAATGATGATATTAATTTTGCCAGATCAATTGCCGATGTTGTGTCATTGACGATTGAAACCTTTAAACGAATTGAAACAGAAAATAAATTAGAAATAAAAACAGAAATATTATCTGCAGTAGCCAAGACTACGGTAAAACTTTTAGCAAGTAATGATATTCAATCTATATTCTATGAAATTTTTGAAATTATAGGAAAGGCAACCAAAGTAGATCGAGTATATTTCTTTGAAAATGACCCTATTGCCAAAACAATGAGCATCAAAAGCGAATGGGTTAATGATTCTATGGCAAAACTTATTGACATTCCCGAGTTGCAAAATATGAAGCATTCTGAAAACAGTCTTTTCTTAGATTATTTTTCTCAAAATAAAATTTTTATTGCTACCGTTGATGATATTGAAAATGAAGAGATAAAAGGAAGACTCAAAGAGCAAAATACGTTGACGATTCTAGTCTTCCCGATTTTTGTTAAAAATCAATTGTATGGTTCTATCGGTTTGGACGATTGTACGACGGGTAGAATCTGGACCGATGATGAAGTAGGAGTATTACAAATTTTGGCCAATAATATATCTACAGCTATTGAAAGAATTGACAATGAAAATCTTTTACTTGAAAGTGAACAACGATTTAAATTGTTGGCCGACAATATCCCAGGAACCGTTTATTTGTCTCAAAATGATGAAAAATTCACGAAACTGTATGTCAATGATGAAATTGAAAATTTGACAGGATATTCAAAATCGGAATTTTTAGAAAATAGAATTTTCTTAGTCGATTTGGTGCATCCAGAAGATAGAGAGGATGTAATAAAAGGCAATATTGAAGCTTTAAACAATCAAAGTCAAATTCATTTTACGTACAGGTTAAAAAGAAAAACAGGAGAATATATTTGGGTAGAGGAATTTGGTGATGCCGTATTCAAGGACGGAGAAGTTCAATATCTTGAAGGCATTTTGTTTGATATTACTCAGAAAAAGGAAATTGAAGGGGAAATCAAAGCACGTGAATTGGCCGAAGCTTCTAATAAAGCCAAATCTGATTTCTTGGCCAACATGAGTCATGAAATACGCACACCTTTGAATGCCATTATTGGTTTTACCGATTTGTTGAAGGACACTCCTCTCGATGATTCCCAACATGAGTATGTGGCAACAGTCAACCAATCGGCCGATATTTTATTAGACGTCGTCAATGATATTTTAGATTTTTCTAAAATAGAAACTGGGAAACTAGATTTAGAATATCAAAAAAGCGATTTGTATGAATTGGTTAATCAAATTATGGATATTATCCGATTTGATTCCCAACAAAAACATATTGAATTAGAACTAATTATTGAAGAAGGTGTACCGCAATGCGTATTGATTGATGCTCTACGATTAAAACAAATTTTACTCAATTTACTTTCTAATGCTGTCAAGTTTACCGATAAGGGTAAAGTTGAATTGCATATTAAACTGGAATCGATTGTTGATGATAAAGCGTATGTTACTTTTCAGGTTATTGATAGTGGTATTGGTATTAAAAAGGACAATCATAAAAAAATATTCGAACCTTTTTCACAAGAAGATAATTCCACCACCCGCAAGTATGGCGGTACTGGACTGGGCTTGGCCATTTCCAACAATATTTTAAAACTAATGGGAAGTGAACTTCAGTTAACCAGTAATTACAGGAAAGGAAGTACTTTTTATTTTCAATTAGAGTTGCATTTCTTTACCGGTAAAAATAAATGCAATGTGATTGACATTAATAAAATGGAAGTGGAATTTGAAAATATTAGCAATCATTTATTAGAAGATGTTTTAAAATTAGCAAGTCGAATTCTAATCGTAGAGGATAATAAAATTAACATGATGTTGGTTCGTACTTTGTTGAAAAAGATGTTCCCGAATGCCATACTTTTTGAAGCAGAGAATGGTAAGAAAGGCGTCGAAAAATGTCTCGAAACACAACCCGACATCGTTCTTTTAGATATTCAAATGCCGGTGCTAAATGGGTATGAAGCTGCTCAAGAAATAAGAATATTTAATCCGACAGTACCTATTATAGCCTTAACAGCAGGAACCATAAAAGGGGAAAGAGAAAAATGCATAGAATCAGGGATGAACGACTATGTATCTAAACCAATAAACAGAGATTTATTTGAAAATGTGCTGATTAAATGGTTAAGAAAAATGAATTAATATATTTGTATAATAAACTAAAATCAAAAATATGAAATGGCAAGGCAGACGTCAAAGTGATAATGTAGAAGACCGAAGAGGAATGTCAACAGGAGGTAAGGTTGTAGCAGGTGGAGGTGCACTTGGAATTATTATTTTACTGCTCAACTTATTCGGTGGAGAAACCGGTCAAATGATTACTCCAATGTTGGAACAAATGAACCAGCAGCAAACGACTACAATCACTACTGGCGGCAAAGAACTTTCGGAAGAAGACAAACAAGTTGGGGAATTTGTGGCTACTGTTTTTGCCGATACCGAAGATATTTTTGGAAAAATCATGGCCGAAAACAATATTGAATACCGTCAACCTAAAATGGTATTATTTACCGATGCTGTTGAAACAGCTTGTGGTTCTGCGTCGGCAGCTTCTGGTCCGTTTTACTGTCCAGGTGACGAAAAAGTATATATGGATTTGGCTTTTTTCAACGAATTACAAACCCGTTTTGGAGCCAAAGGTGGTGACTTTGCTATCGCTTATGTTATTGCTCATGAAGTGGGGCATCACATTCAAACCATTTTAGGCACATCAAACAAAGTACGTCAGTTACAATCGAAGATGAGTCAAGAAGAAGGGAATAAACTCTCTGTGGCTTTAGAACTTCAAGCCGATTTTTATGCCGGTGTTTGGGCACGACACAACCAACAAAATTTAGATATTGATGACATCGATGAAGCCTTGAGTGCCGCTCAGGCGGTTGGAGACGATGCGATTCAAAACCGTATGCAAGGTTATGTTGTTCCCGAATCGTTTACGCACGGCACTTCCGAACAACGTAAATATTGGTTCATGAAAGGCTACAAAACTGGCGATTTAAGTCAAGGAGATACTTTTGCTGAATTGAAGTAAATTAAGAATAGTATAAAACAAAAACCTTCAGTACTGCTGGAGGTTTTTTATTTTAATCAAGAATGTCAGGGGCATAAAACTTTTGTCCATATTTTTCACCAATCCGAGAGATCTCTTCCTTTATTTCGAAATCAGATTTGGTGGTTTTGTCTTTTATCGATTCCATAAAGCTTGTCACTTCTTTAAAAAAGTCATCCAGACCAGCTGGAATCACGGTACATAATAATTTTGCCGGTTTGTTCGTGAGATTTTTAAAATTATGAATAATTCCCCCTTTTGGAATAGATACAAAAGAATCTTTTTGAGCGGTATAACTTCCATTTTCAGATTTAAAAGAAACTTCTCCTTCTAGAACATAAAATGATTCTTCAAAATCAGTATGGGAGTGAGGAATTGGTCCTGCACCTGGCGGAACAGACATTTCAATAACAGCAAAAGAACCATTAGTTTGTGCACCCGAAACGATTATTCGATATTCACCACCCGCAATTTTTAAGAATTGTCCTTGGGTTGAATTTACGGTTATAATTTTATTCATTTTACGAATCAATCTTAAGAATAAGTTATCTGATTGTATGATTTTACTTTTTCAGTGTGTTGCTAAGGGTTTAGTGAAACACTTGTAAGCAAACTTTAAATGTCATAATTCTCTTTTAGGTCAATACCCCAATCAAGCACTTGCCCATAATTCTCAAGCATTTTTTTAATGTAACTTGAATTTTCAACTTCACCGAGTCTAACAGGTCTTACTTCAAATCTTGCTGAATGTCCCCCGAGATTTACAAAACCAATATAAAACCTATTGGTATTCATGCTTCTCATAATTTGTATACTCTCCATTAAGCAATGTTTTGCTATTTCAATATACGGTTCAAAATTCAATTCGTATTTCACTAAATTGTCAAATATATTTTGATCAATATACCTACTCTTAGAATAACTTTCTTCATTTAGCTCTGTTGTACAACTATTGTCTTCGAATAACTGTTCTAATTCTTCTTTGGAATCTAAAATCATTTTTTTATAGTATACTTTGTCTTGTTGATTTGTTTATTGTAACGTACTGACTGCGGCTTTTCATGGTTGGTTTGGGTTAAATTTGGATTTAGGACCCAAACCTAAATCGTTGTTATGAGCATTTTTAATTCTTATTCCTATCCAAATTCTAACTTATTCTTTTTACCCGATAGTATTTAGTTCATTTAAGTTCTGAAAG
This sequence comes from Bacteroidota bacterium, assembly GCA_040385625.1. Taxonomy (GTDB): domain Bacteria; phylum Bacteroidota; class Bacteroidia; order Flavobacteriales; family Flavobacteriaceae; genus Flavobacterium. Next base: position 61,761 of record JAZKHA010000003.1, on the reverse strand, counting down.
GATTAACTTTTTCTGTTTAAGTGTATTTCTCATTGCCTTTTCTCTAACTTTAGGATCATTGCTGTTAATAAGGTCAAAATATTCAACAGGAACAACCTGCCACGATAAACCATATTTGTCTTTGCACCAGCCGCAAGATCCTTCTGCACCTCCGTTTGTCGTTAATGCGTTCCAATAATAATCGACTTCGGCTTGGTCCTTACAATTAATAACAAACGAAACGGATTCATTAAACTTGAAGTATGGACCTGCAGCTAAAATACTAAATTCGATACCATTGATTTCCATAACGGCTGTTTCAAAGGTGTCTAGTCCACCTTGCACTTTTGCTTCTGGTGGATTATCATACTTGTTGTATTCTTTCAGTTTTCCATCTTTGAATATTGAAAGGTAATAATTGACTACTGCTTTGGCATCTTTATCAACCCAAAGACACGGTGTTATTTTTTGCATAATTGAACCTGTTTTTTTTGTTAAATTTTGATTGGAAGTTGAATCAATTTTACTGTTTTTTTCAGAATTCTGTTGAGAATTTCCACAACCCATTAGATTCGCTATTATGAGTACTGCTAAAATTTTTTTCATTGTGTTGTTTTTTTAAGTTGGTACTAAATTAGTAGGAGTGACTATTTGTCGAGTGTCACTCTACAATGGCTCTAAACCGCTGTTGTGCTTTGTTTTTTAATTTAATTCTCTAGACAACATAAATAGGCCAATTATTAAAAAGAATAATCCAAAAAATAATAAAATATATTTTCTTAAATAATCTTTTTCTAAATAATATTCCTGATTAGGATTTTCAATATTATAATAAACTGTACAACTTTCACCAATTTTGCCAGTTCGATTTGTTTTACTTTTGACTCTATTTACTTTTTGTTTCAAATCATAAAATTCATAGACTAGAATTTTTGATAAATTTTTATCTTTTTCCATTATTTTTTCTTCGCTATAATCCACAATTGTAGCAATTGCTTTTATGCCTTTTTTTATCAATCGTTTTTCTTCTTTAAAGAATACGATTGATAAATATAATAGGATGAAGCTTATCAATATCCAAAGAATAATCCAGAATATTTCAATAATGTTTATACTCTCTAAATCCATTTACATTATTTTTCTTTAATTTTATTTAGCCTTAGTTTTTAAGATTAACATTCATTTTTGAACGCTGATTTTTTGAACAATGTTTTGTGGATTTCAAAATTGTTTTTATATGATCATCTTCTGTTTTTCTAAAATAACGCACAAAACGAACTTTAAATTAAGCCTTAAACCCCAAATTTCTTAAAACTGCTATTGTAGCCAGTTTTATATTTTTGAAATTGATTTAAACTCTCTCCAAAAATCTTCAACTTCTTTAATATCAATTAGTCTTTGAGCCCAAGTAAATTTATGTTCTATTTCTTCTATGTTTTCAAATGAAAAATTAAAAGTTTTTGACTGATATTCAAATACAGATGTATCTATGGTGCCATCATTTTTCAATAAATGTTTTGTGTCAAGCTTGTTAAATTGACTAGCATAATACTTTTTGTTAATGACTTTAAGATATTCATTACTTTGGCTTTCTTTTATGTTTAATTCTTTGCTATCGTGATATTTTTTTATATCTTTAAAATGTTTCATTATTTCAACTTGGTTCAATTTGCTTTCCCAGTTTTCTTCAATTTTTAATATCGCAAAATCTTCCTTATTTATATAAAACTTTCCGCTATAATGTGTAGAATAATTCCTATTGGTATAACTCCAATTATCTTTTTTACATACAAAACTAACCACATAAACTTCATATCCTTCAAATGATATAGATTCTTCTAAATTAAATTCAAATTTTTTCCTTTTCCTTTTATTGAATATACCCCCATATTGAATTGCATTTTCTCTAAAAGAAAAGTTCGGTTTCATTTTTATTAAATAATCATGGGATGGTTTATGATGCCATTTAATATGTTCTACAAGATTGGTATTAGTGTAAGGTGAAAAATAGCCTTGACCAAATTCTTTATTAACAAGTTCATATTCATAAAAGGGTTTTTCATTGACATGAAATGAAATTTTTGAATGTCTATGGAAATTAAAAGCAGTTTCAGGATGGTTCGTTCTTAAATTTTTAATTGTTTTTTTTAATATTTTCTTAAGTGATAAATTTGCCGTCACTATCACTTCATCTAATAGATTGTCTTTAGGTGTCAGGAAAATTTTTAAATCAATTTGACTCATTAAAATTTTTTGCTTCTGATATCCTAAACTTGTTACCGTTGCAATAGATTTTGAAGACAATTTTTGTTTTGAATTTATTTTAAAAAAACCGTTTTCATCGGATTCTATAAAAACTTTTTCCTTTTCAAAATAAATAGACGCAAATGAAATTGGTTCTAATGTAAGAGTATTTACAACTTGATAGGTATTTGATTTTAATAATGTATTGTTTTTATAATTCGGCATACTTTCATCAATCCGAATTTTTTCTAGATCTTTTGTTTGATTGTTTTGCAAGGTATCAATCATTTGAGATTTTGAATACGTTGATAAAGTCGCTTTGTTTAGATAAACATAAGCATCAAAAAGTTGATTATGTTTAAGATTATCAAAATTAGAGTAATGTAATAATCTAGACTTTTTTTCTTTTCTCAAAAACTCTTGATTAGCTTTAAAAAAAGCTACGGGCTTAATGTTTTTCTTCAGATAATCCTCAAGAGAATTTTCTTCAATACTGACAGGATAAAAGCCATAAGGTGTTTTTATAGAATCATTACTATGTAGAGTAGCGATGCTATAAACCTTATCTTTAAGTGCTGTTTTTATGTAGGTTCCCATTGAAATAAAATCTTTAATGATTGGTTCATTAACACTAGACATATCATTTACAATGTGAATATTATCGGCCCAACAAATGACCTTTTCATTAGGAAACCTATCAAAGTAGCTTAACAAATTATCAGCCATCTGCTTATCCCTATAGTTATAATCCTGATCACCATAATAGGCTGTTTTAATATTTTTACTAAAAAACGCATCATTGGCACATGCTTTTATACTTTTTGAAAATTGGATCCAATAATAATTTTCATCATTTTGAGGTAATTCCTGAAAATGTTTAATTATTTTATCTACTTCGTTTATAAAATTAATATGCGCGATAACATTTACATCATAAGTTGATAGCTCTAAAACATTATCAAGTTGTATCCCAAAATCATCTTCGTCAACTTTTAATTTATATTTTACAAAATTTAAATGACTTAAAAAATCATCGATTGATTGTGATATTTCATAATTAAATTGCGAATCAAATCCGATAACTTTAATTTTATTTTTTTCAATATATTTTACAAGCTCTTGAAATTCTTCAGATTTAGACCATACCTCAAAAATATTTTTATTGAATCCTTCAGAATTATAACCGTTTTGATTTAACTTCCATATATCATAAATAGGAGCTTCCATTGCAATGGTATTAAATCCTAAATTTTGGTGTAAATATTTGATGATTCTTGTTTTTATTTCAAAAATATTTCCGAAATCATGAGTCATTTCACCCAACATTACGACACTCACATTTTGTAGTTCTTTGTCCAAAAAAGTTAAATCTGATAATTCCTTTGCATTTGGAGGAAGTAATTCTTTGTAGATTAATTCTTGAGAAAAAATAAAAGAATTTATAAATGTAAATATGCAAATAATTAGTTTTTTCATGTTTTTTTGAAGGTGTTCTTTGGAAAAATTGGCTACAACACTCAAATATACGCAACTTATTAAAATAATGATAACAATTTTACCCCAACCAGCCCTCACGATCCAGACTACGATACTGTATGGCTTCCGCTATGTGATTGGAAGTGACAGTTTCTGATGCCTCTAAATCGGCAATGGTTCGCGATACTTTCAAAATACGATCGTAAGCACGTGCCGAAAGATTCAATCGCTCCATGGCGGTTTTTAGGAGTTGCAACGAAGTTTCGTCGAGTTTGCAATATTCTCTAATTTGTTTGGTGGTCATTTGAGCATTGTAATGGATATGGTCGTACAACGCAAAACGTTGCGATTGGATTTCTCTTGCCGATGTAACCCGTTTTCTAATGTCAACACTACTTTCGCCATTCCGGGTTTCGGACAATTTTTCAAAAGGCACCGGAGTGACTTCAATGTGAATATCGATGCGGTCTAATAATGGCCCTGATATCTTACTCAAATAACGTTGCATTTCGTTGGCAGAACAACTCACAGGAGCATTGGGGTCATTAAAATACCCTCCCGGACTTGGATTCATACTGGCGACCAACATGAATGACGACGGATAGGTTATGGTGAATTTTGCTCTAGAAATGGTCACTTCTCGATCTTCTAAGGGTTGCCGCATGACTTCCAACACTTCGCGTTTGAATTCGGGCAATTCGTCCAGAAACAAAACACCATTATGCGCTAAGGATATTTCTCCCGGTTGCGGATAACTTCCGCCACCCACTAAAGAAACAGAAGAAGCACTATGGTGAGGACTGCGGAATGGCCGTTGATTCATCAATCCGCTTTCTTTTACTTTTCCGGCTACACTATGAATTTTAGTAGTTTCCAACGCTTCTTTTAAAGTCATAGGAGGTAAAATACTAGGCAATCGTTTGGCCAACATGGTTTTTCCGGCTCCCGGTGGACCAATTAAAATAACATTATGACCACCAGCTGCCGCAATCTCCATACAACGTTTGATGGATTCTTGTCCACGTACTTCTGCAAAGTCGAATTCAGGATAATCCAACGTTTTGTAAAATTCTTCTCGAGTATTGATGGTGGTGGGTTCTAAAGTTCCTTTTCCTTCAAAAAAAGCAATCACTTCGGTCACGTTTTCGATGCCGTAGACATCCAATCCGGCGACAATAGCTGCTTCCTTTACATTTTGTTTGGGTAAAAAGAATCCTTTGAAACCTTCTTCTTTGGCTTTAATGGCAATAGGCAATGCGCCTCTTATGGGTTGCAGACTTCCATCGAGGGAAAGTTCACCCATGATAATGTATTTACTAACTTCCTCCGATTTAATTTGACCTGAAGCGGCAAGAATACCAATGGCAATCGTTAAATCGTAGGCAGAACCTTCCTTACGCATATCGGCAGGCGCCATGTTGATGGTAATTTTTTTTCCGGGAAAGTGATAATTGTTGTTTTTTAAAGCAGCTGCAATACGATAACTGCTTTCTTTGATGGCATTGTCGGGTAATCCTACTAAGTGGTACCCAATTCCTTTATCAATATTTACTTCTACAGTAATGGTGGTGGCGTCGACACCGAAAACGGCGCTTCCGAAGACTTTTACTAACATGGCATGTACTATTTTAATGGCTTATAATAGTACAAATATAAAAAAGTTATGGAAATAAAAAATCCCGATGGCTCGGGATTTGTATTATTTGAATTTTGAAATGCCTGATGTTAACCAAATTAGGTATTCTTCGGTACTGGTAAACCCTATTGGTTCCGTTAAATCATTACCATTGGTATCCAATATAACATATAAGGGTTGTGAGTTGCTTTTGTATCGTGTAATTTGAAAATCACTCCATTTGTTTCCAATAGTTACTACTTCTTTTCCAGTCGTTTTAGAAACATATTGCTGCTCTTTCGGCAATTCCACTTTTCGATCACAAACCAAAGAAATTAAAACTACCTTTTCTTTTAGAATAGTCAAAACGCCAGCATCCGACCAAACATTATCTTCCATTTTACGGCAATTGGCACAGGCATCACCAGTAAAATCTAATAGAACAGGCTTGTTTACTTTTTTAGCATAAGCAAGTCCAATTTCATAATCCTCAAAAGTAATTAAACCGTGCGGACCAAAATGAGCATGCTCGGGTAATTCCGATTTTGAGGCTGAAGAAGATCCCAAACCATTCGGAATTTCGCTATACGTTGAGGGAGGTGTTAATCCGCTTAAAATTTTCAAAGGAGCACCCCATAAACCAGGAATCATATAAAAGGTAAAAGTAGTTACCACAATGGCCATAATTAATCGACCCACTCCAATTTTATCGGCTTTCTCATAATCGTGAGGCAACATGTATTTTCCAAATAAATAAAGCGCCCAAGCTCCGAAAATAGCAATCCAGATGGCGATGAACAATTCTCTTTCTAACAGGTGTTTTTGTAACACTAAATCGGCATTCGATAAAAATTTAAAAGCAAACGCCAATTCTAAAAACCCTAAAGAAACTTTTACGGTATTTAACCATCCGCCTGATTTTGGCAATGAATTAAGCCAACCTGGAAACATAGCAAATAGCATAAAAGGCAAAGCAATTGCCAATGAGAAACCAAGCATTCCAACAATAGGAGCAATACCTCCTTTAGAGGCCGATTCTACTAATAAGGTTCCAACAATTGGACCGGTACAAGAGAAGGAAACGATGGCTAAGGCTAATGCCATAAACACAATCCCTAAAAGGCCGCCTTTATCGGCTTTTGAATCAATTTTTGTTGCCCATGTACTTGGTAATACAATTTCAAAAGCACCAAGAAATGATAAAGCGAAAACAACCAATAAAGCAAAAAAGATTAGATTGAACCAAACACTAGTGGACAGTTCGTTCAATGCTTCGGCACCAAAAACTGCCGTGATAATTGAACCCAAAATCACATAAATCGCAATAATTGACAATCCGTAGACAATGGCATTTCTAATTCCAGCGGCTCTGGTTTTACTTTGTTTCGTAAAAAAACTAACCGTCATTGGAATCATAGGGAAAATACAAGGCATTAAAAGGGCTGCAAAACCACCTATAAAGGCTAAGAAAAAGATAGACCACAGACTCTTGGATGCTTCTGGTGTACTTTGCGTTGTTTTAGTTTTTTCCGTTTTTAAATCGGCAGGTCTATTTTCATCCGTAATTAATGGAACTGCAATAATCTTACTGGTATCTTTTTCGGTTACCTCGGTTGTTGCAGCTACCGCTTCGTTTTTTGAAACAGTTACAGGCAATTTTATATCAAATGTTTTGTCTTGCTGGATACACGCTTCTTTACATACTTGGTATTCAACATATACTTTGGCCGAAGTCGCTTTCGGGTTGGTCAATTTAATCGTTTGACGGAATTGTGCTTTGTTTTCAAACAAATATTCGTCGACTTCAAAAACGTCACTGTATACTTTTTTGTACGGACTCTCTTTGGTTTTGCCAACCAATTCGTAATTGCCTTTGGCATTTTTAAATTGAAAAACGGTTGGCAGTGAAGCACCATCCGGCGTAAATTGAGAAAAAAGATGCCATTCTGGTTCGATAGTTGCATCCAATACTAAAACAAATTCGGTATCCGATTTTTTCTCTACCGATGTCTTCCACGAAACAGGATTTAAAATTTGTGATTGTGCTCCTAAAAAGGTAAAAAATAAAACAATTGAGGCTAAAAACTTGTTCATTATGTTACTTCTATTTTTAAAATGTGTTGTGTGTTTTCGGTTGCTAAAAATCGTTGGTCGGCACGGTGATTGACAATCCAAATGATTTGATTATCAGAACAAAGCAACCAAGTGTTTTCTTTATCGATTAATGAAAACTTCTCATCTTTAAAGTATTTACTTACTTTTTTCTTGCCGTGCATTCCCGACGGGTAAAAATAATCACCTTCTTGCCATTTTCGTATGGTTAACGGAAATTTTAACGAAAGTTTATCAACAAAAATAGTGCTATTTGAAGCATTCGAAATGTGATTTTGGTCACTGAACTGTAATTTTATTGGAAAATTAACGGCACTCGTATTTTCAGCAATGGAAACTGAAATTTCCTCATTTTCTAGAATTTCTGAAAGTATTAAAGTCGTTCGATCTTTGAGTAACCGATGGGTTTCGGAGAAAACGTGTTTGCCAGATTGCGCGTCGACCAAATCATAGATATCTTCCCAAGCGGTAAAACCGCAGTCTTTCAGCCATTGGTACAAATACGATTTGTAATTATCCAATTGTTGAAGTTTGTGTAGGTCGATGTACATTCCGTCTTCCTTTTCTTCAACGACTTGTTGGAAAATCAGTTGCGCAGCATCTTCTACCATATTTTGTGCTTCTTGTAAATAGCTTTGCGTTTTTTGAAAAGCCGCTAAAAATGTTGGATTCAATTCTTTTAAAAGCGGAATGACATCATGACGGATTTTATTCCGCAAATACTTATCCGAAGCATTGCTGGAATCTTCCCGCCATTGTATGTTGTTTTCTTTAGCATAGGATTCAATTTCTACTCTGGAAAAAACCAAAAGTGGACGAATGATTTGTTCGTTCTGTTCCGGAATGCCAGTTAGTCCTTCTAATCCTGTTCCTCTCGAAAGGTTGATCAAAAAGGTTTCTAAATTGTCATCGGCGTGATGCGCCGAGAGTAAAAAATCATAGCCTTCGTTTGCTAACAAATCGTAAAACCAGTTGTAACGCAGTTCACGTGCCGCCACTTGGGTAGATAATTTATAATCGCTTGCATACGATTTGGTATCAAATAGGGTAGAGTACACAGGAATTTTATGGGTATCAGCATAGGTTTTAACGAATTCCTGATCGCCAAAACTTTCTACATCCCTTAATTGAAAATTACAATGTGCAATCCCAATTGGATACTTTAATCGTTGAAACAAATCCACCAAAACCATACTATCCAAGCCTCCGCTTACCGCCAATAATAGTTTTTTTCCTTTTAAAAAGGAAAGATTAGCATCGAGATGGTTTTGAAGTTTTTGAAGCATTTTTTATTTATAAGGGATAAGTAAGACGCTATAAATTATTCGAGTTTTTTTATTAGCGAATTTAGCATTTTTTCAACTTCAAGGGATAAATCATGAATTTCTTTTAGATCATCCATTTGTATAAAGTTTAAATTCAGAGCAATTTCCAATTGTGTTTGACATTCATAAAGAGAACCTCTGGCGATTTGAAGAAACCTTGAATAATCCTTTTTGTAATGTCGCCCGTATCCTTCGGCAATATTTGAGGGTATTGAAACAGCACTTCTTTTTATCTGAGAGGTTAATCCAAATTTTTCATCATCAGGAAACGAAGCGGTTTGTTTGTATAGTAAAGCGACAAAATTCATTGATTTCTGCCAAACAATCAAATCTCTATAACTATTCATGGCTTATATTTTTTAAAAGTTTATATACTTACTTATCCCTTCTATCTTCTCCCTCTTGCCTTTTTCCTTTATTTCATCTCCCTTTTCCCTTTTCTCTTTTCTCTATTCCCTTTTCCCTTCTCCCTAACAACTCTCCAAAACCTCCCGCATCGCCTTGGCTTTCAACAAACATTCCTCATATTCACTTTCAGGAATAGAAGCAGCTGTGATGGCACTTCCAACCGAAAAGGAAAGGTATTTTTTATTAGTGTTGTATAAAATACTTCGGATGACCACATTAAAATCGAAGTCATTGGTAGGAGTGAAGTAACCCACTGCACCACTGTACAAACCACGTTTGGTTGCTTCTAATTCTTCTATGATTTGCATGGCAGAAATTTTGGGAGCGCCCGTCATACTTCCCATCGGGAAAGTCGTTTTGATAATTTCTACGGGTGAGGTAGATGAATCCACTTCAGAAACGACTGTGGAAATCATTTGATGCACTTGCTTGAAGCTGTAAATACCACACAGTTCTTCTACCTGTACCGATCCTTTGGTGGCAGTGTGCGATAAATCGTTGCGAACCAAATCGACAATCATGATATTCTCAGAACGTTCCTTCGGATTTTGTGCTAATTCGGTTTTGCTTTTCAAGTCCAATTCCGCTTCTTCAAAACGTCGGGAAGTGCCTTTTATGGGTTGGGTAATTATCTTAGTCGCTTCTTTGCGTAAATACCGTTCCGGTGAAGCGCTCAGTAAATAATGGTTGTTATTTTTAAAAAAAGAAGCAAAAGGAGGTTCCGAAATAGTGTTGAGTTTTTGATAGGTTTCCAATGGGTTTATCTCTGCATTTTGTGCAAAAAACTCCATGCAAAAATTCGCTTCGTAAATGTCTCCCCGATGAATGTGGGCCAACATTTGGGTCACTTTTTCAAGATAGTTTTCTTTTGAAATGCGTTGCTCAATCGTTACGTTCTCATAACTTTTCCCTTCTCCCTTTTCCCTTGTCTCTTTCTCCTCATCTCTTTTCCCTTCTCCCTTTTCCCTTTTCGCTATCTCCTCAAAATCTTCCTCCAACTCATCATCACACATATTGAGATAACAGATTTCGACCTCGTTTCCTTTTAACAAGAATAACTTCTTCGGTTGAAAAAAGAACAAATCAGGAAAATGCAATCCGTCTGAATTATCAGATTTTAAATGTTCAGTATCGTTTTTTAAATCATAAGACAAATAACCAAACAACCAATCTTTGGTTTGCTGTTGGTATTGCTTCAAATCTTCAAAGGCATTGTGGTAATCGGTCTGAATGGAAGTAAAGGCGTCAACGGCCAAAACCGCATCATAGCTCGAATAGTGTTGCGGGTAATTGTTACTATCTAAAAAAACGATTTCGCGGAATTGTTGCGACCAAGCCAAGAGTTGGTTTTTAAATTCCTGCGCATTCGAAATGGTCTTTATGATGGAAGTTCTCAAGTGATTTATTTAACGGTAAAATTACTATTTAACTCTGGAGTTTACAAAGAAAAAACAAATTGCAGTAAATCGAATCTTAAGTTTAAAAATAAAATTTACTAATTCGTTGATTTTGAGTAATTTTAATAGAAAAATAGCGATGAAAAATGTTTTCTTTTTTGTGCTGGTGGCTCTTTTTTTTATGGGTTGTAAAAAATCGAAGCCAACTGTTGTCGAAGTAGCTAAAATTGGAATGAACAGCTACGGATGTCCACCACCTGTTAGCGATGCCGATTGGTACCTGTCGGACAATAAAGCACCTATTTTTGAAGGATTGGACGTAATTCAATATCCGATTTCAACTAAGAATCCCGAAGCTCAAAAATATTTTAATCAGGGATTGGCTTTGGCTTACGGTTTTAACCATGCCGAAGCTGCCCGTTCTTTTTATTATGCCAGTAAACTGGATCCCGAATGCGCCATGTGCTTTTGGGGTTTTGCCTATGTTTTAGGACCTAATTACAATGCGGGAATGGAACCCGATAATTATGAAAGAGCGTATAAAGCCATTCAAAAGGCAATACAATTGTCTGCTGATTGTACCGAAAAGGAAAAAGCCTTGATTCAGGCGTTGGCCAAACGCTATGTAGCAAAACCAGTTGAGGATAGAAAACCACTTGATATTGCCTATTCGAATGCCATGAAAGCGGTTAACCAACAGTTTGAAGACGATGTTAATATTAATGCGCTTTACGCCGAATCGGTTTTGGATTTGCATCCGTGGGATTTGTATGAAAAAAGTGGCGCTCCTAAATCTTGGACTCCCGAAATTTTGAGTTTGCTGGAAAAGATTTTAAAGAAAGACCCGAAACATATTGGTGCCAATCATTTTTATATTCATGCCGTGGAAGCCTCTAGTCATCCAGAAAAAGGAAATGCCTCAGCCGAATTGTTTGACAAAGGATTGGTTCCGGGATCTGGCCATTTAACCCACATGCCATCGCATATTTACATCCGTACCGGAGAATACCACAAAGGAACCTTGTCTAACATCAATGCGGTAAAAGTAGATAGTTTGTATACTACGATTTGCCATGCTCAAGGCGCTTATCCTTTGGCGTATTATCCTCACAATTATCATTTTTTGGCGGCAACTGCTACCTTGGAAGGAAATTCCAAATGGGCAATTATCGGCGCAAATGAAACCTCAAAAATGGTGCATCCTACTACTATGGTTATTCCAGGACTGGGAACACTGCAACATTATTATGTGATTCCTTATTTCGTAGCGGTTAAGTTTGGAAGATGGGACGACATCATGAAAATGAAATTGATTAACGATTCGATAAAATATCCCAAAGCCATTTCGCATTATGCCAGAGGTATGGCTTTTGTAGGTAAAAAAGACCTAAAGAAGGCCAAAGCCGAATTGGCAAAATTGGAAACGTTTACCCAGGATACCTATTTAAAACAGATGACTATTTGGGAGATTAATTCCATGCATGATATTGTGACTATTGCGTATAAAGTTTTGAAAGCTGAAATTTTAACAACGGAAAACAAACACCCCGAAAGTATTCAGCTGTTGAAAGAAGCAGTTGCCATTGAAGATGCGTTGAATTATAATGAACCTCCCGATTGGTTTTTCTCGGTCCGACATCATTTAGGCGCCGTGCAAACCGAAGCCGGATTTTTTAAAGACGCCATAATTACTTATAAAGAAGATTTGAAACGATTGCCTAAAAACGGTTGGTCACAGCACGGACTCAAACGGGTTTATGAAAAACAGAAAGACCATGCTAAAGCCGCCGAAATGGAAAAATTAATTTCTGAAAGTTGGAAAAATGCCGACGTCCAGTTGGTAGGTTCCCGAATGAAAAGTTAAATAAAATCTAAAATAAATCGCAAGTCTTTTTGTGGCATAATTTTTCGTACAAAAAATAGTGTTAAAACCAACACTATCGCTATTGATTGAACATTACATTTTTACTACGTAACCTTTAAAATTAATAGCGATATGAAAAAAGTTTCCCGCACCGGTTTAGCCTTGCTACTGCTTGCCACCCTTGTTTATTCTTGTAAAGACGGCGCTCCTTCCCATGATGAGGAATCCGCTGCAGAAATGACGGAATCTGTTGATTCTTCCTCGGTCATTTCCTCCTCCGCTGCGGTACAAAAGAAAAACGACACTAGGAAATTCATACGAACGGCCGATATTAAATTTAAAGTCAAAAATGTAGCCAAATCGACCTACGCGATTGAAGATGCGACGAATAAGTTTGGCGGTTTTGTCACCTACACCAATCTGCAAAGTACCATTTCCGAAAAAGAGGCAACCAAAGTCAGTCAAGACAGCACCTTGATTACGACCAAATATGCCGTAACCAATGACATTACCATTCGGGTGCCCAACACCAAACTAGATACGGTCATTAAAACCATTGCCAAGCAAATTGATTTTCTGGATTACCGCGTGATCAAAGCCGATGATGTGTCGTTGAAAATGTTGGCCAACCAAATGGCACAAAACAGAAGTACTACCACCGAAAAACGCATCGAAAAGGCCATTGATACCAAAGGCAAAAAATTGAATAACGTATTGGATGCCGAAAACCAACTGGATGCCAAGAAAGAACAAAATGATACGTCTAAGTTGGAAAACCTGTCGTTAAACGATCAGGTGAATTTTAGCACCTTGACCTTAGCGGTTTATCAAAACGATGCGGTAAAACAGGAAATGGTTGCCAACGAGAAAAGCATCAATGCTTACCGCCCCAACATTGGCCTGCAAATTTGGGACAGTTTAAAAACCGGTTGGTACATGCTAGAAGCCATCATCGCTTTTGTAGTACAGCTTTGGGGCATTGCCCTAATAGGGGTAGGGGTCTACTTTTTATTTAAGAAATACGGTAAAAAATAATGGTAAAAGAATAGTAGAAAGCACCTCATTGAGGTGCTTTTTTTATGTCAACGCTATTCCTGAATGGAGAATTAATTTGTTGGTTTTTTGTTTGATAAAAACAGATTTATTTGTTTGAAAATCAATGAATTATAATTAACTTTAGATAGGTTAAAAAGTATCACTTCTAAAGGTAGGCATATGGGAGATCCAAAAGAAAACCCTAGACGTTCTTTCGAGGAAAAAGAAGATAGGGAAGAAGACCAATGGTCCCTTTCAGGGATGACTGAAGTTGATCTTCAACAGGAAGAAGATGGAAGAAACGAAACACCATACCGACTTCAGTTGAATATGGAAAAGACCAAGGAAGAATTTGAAATTCTGTACACCCGATTATAATGGTAATTGCATCGACACTAAAGAGTTAAAAGTTCGGGACTTGGATGAAGATAGCGTGAAATGAGATTTCATTTTTAGGATTACAAGAACGATTCACTTAATAGTATTGTCATGAGCTCAAATGTGTTGACACTAATTGGCTTTTTAGCGCTGCTAGTAGGCGCCTCCATAGTCTATTATATTTTCTTGGCGGACCATCATCATGGCCACCATCACAACAGACACCACCATCATCACACTTAAATACTAGTGTTTTGAAGAAAGCATATCCCAACGTTTCGGGATGGATTTGGTTTTTTATTCCCTGTAAATAGGGAAGAGGTTTGGTTAGTGGATACCCGCAGGTACTGTGTTTTACGAAGCAGTGTTTGCGGGTATTTTTTGTTTATGACTTTTTGATTCCGTCATTGCGAGCGAAACGAAGCACTCGAGGCTTTAGCGGAACAGACGGAAGCAAACCCACACAATCTAACGAAGACCACTTACAAGGCTGACTACTTCAAACTCGCAATAATAGCTCTAAAGCTATCCAAACTTGCTTCAATATTCTCCACAATTTCCAAAGCCAATTCATCCGGATCTGGTAAATTATCCAAATCAGCAAGTGATTTATCTTTTAACCAAGTAATATCCAAACTCGTTTTATCACGAGCAATAATCTCATCATAAGTAAACTTTCTCCATCGTCCTTCTGGATTCGTTTCTGCATTATATGTTTCCTTACGTTTGTTTCTGTTTTCAGGATTATAGAGTTGTATGAAATCTTTTAAATCCGTAAGTTTTAAAGGATTTTTTTTAAGTGTATGATGAATGTTCGTTCTGTAATCATATACCCAAACTTCTTTTGTCCAAGGATCTTTACTCGATGGTTTACCGTCAAAGAACAATACGTTCGCTTTCACACCATTGGCATAAAAAATTCCTGTTGGCAGACGTAGTATCGTATGCAAATCGGTAGTTTCCAATAACTTTTTACGAACCGTTTCCCCAACACCGCCTTCAAACAACACATTATCCGGCAACACCACTGCTGCCATACCTGTGGTTTTAAGCATGGTACGGATATGCTGTACAAAGTTCAGTTGTTTGTTACTGGTAGTTACCCAGAAATCCTGACGGTTATACGTCAAATCCTCTTTCTCCTGCTCGCCTTCCGCATTGGTAAAGGTCATACTACTCTTTTTACCAAAAGGAGGATTCGCTAAAATATAATCATAGCGAGTACCAGAATCTGTAATCAAAGAGTCATTAGGCGAAATAAAATTATCCGAATCAATATCCCCAATGTTATGCAGGAACAAATTCATTAATGCCAATCGTCGTGTACTGGCTACTATCTCATTGCCAAAAAAAGTTTCGTACTTCAGGAACTGTTTCGCTTCTTTATCTAAATCACGGTTATCCACAATCCAATCATAAGCAGCTAAGAAGAAACCTCCTGTACCACACGCAGGATCGGCTATCGTTTTCAAAGGCTCTGGACGCAAACACTCAACCATCGCTTTAATTAAAGGTCGTGGTGTAAAGTATTGTCCTGCTCCACTTTTGGTATCTTCTGCATTTTTCTCTAAAATACCTTCATAGATATCACCTTTATCTTTCACACCCATCAATATCCAGTTCTCGGCATTGATAAGCGCTATCAATTTATACAGCTTTGCTGGATCTTGTATTTTGTTTTGGCTTTTTACAAATATTTGCCCCAAGATGCCTTTTTCTTTTGCCAATTCACGAAGCATGATGTTGTAATGTAACTCTAATTCACTACCACTTTTACTAGTCAATGTTTCCCAAGCAAATTCATCAGGAATTGGCATTTTTCTATTGTGTGGAGGCTTAGTATATTCGTCTGCCATTTTAAGAAATAGCAAATAGGTTAATTGTTCTAAGTAATCACCATAGCCAACGCCATCGTCTCTAAGGGTTTGGCAGAATGCCCATACTTTGGATACTATGGAGGAGGTATTTGTATTTTCTTTACTCATAATTGTTTTTAGTGTATTGTTAGATTACCAAATCTTCAAAATATCAGTAAGTAAGGCATTTGTTCTTATACTAATTTTTGGTTCATCCCAGATTTTATCTCCATTATCATATTGATCTAAAATGTCAAATTTAGTAATACCTAAATCCGCATAATGCCTAATTCCCTTTTTTCTTCCTTCCCCTTCAATTTTTCTACTAAACTCATAATTTCTTAAAGAAGTATTCAAGGAACTATTTAATAGTGTCATATTCCCGATGGAATAAATTTTTGACAAACGCTCTTTTTTTGCTAATTCCCTATCTATTATTTCAAGATTTTTATCATCTTTAATACTAACACTACTCCAAAACTCTTCCCATTTTTGTGGCATCAAATGCTCTAGTGAATAGTTGTATTTTAATTCTTTTATTGATTGTTTATTATCTTGGTCTCGGCGATAAAGTTCAATCCAGAATAAAAGTACCGTGGCATTTTTATTTGATATAAAAGATACTCCATTGCTAATATTATCATCATTTGATTCTGCTATTTTTTTATCAATTGCTGAATTATTGTTGATAAATTCTTTGCACATTTTATTATAGCTTTTCGTTTCTGACTTTGTTATCATTCTTCTAATAATCAAAGACTCTACTTTTTTAAGCTCAAGTTCTAATCTTTGGGAATCTTTATCATATTTATAAAATAAAGAAAGAATATAGGGATGAAAAGTTGATATTTCACAAATACTCAAAATATGGAATAGCCTAGCATGGCTATCTTGATAATTAAATAATGTCGTTCCATTAAAAACTAAAATCTTCTCTCTAAATAACTTTGCATATTTAGAGATTTCTTTAAGAAATGATTCTAAATCAGATTTATTTATTTTTTTTATATATTCTTTATATAATGTTGATAAATCAGATAATGTATTTTTATCCGGGTCAAAAAAACCTTTAATGACAGAAATAGAATGTAGTAGTATTTCAATATTATCCCTCATTAATCTTCCTGTTGACCTAGGAGTATCCCAAAAATTGATGGCATCTTCATCTTTAGAAAAAACATCTTCCCAATTTTCTTGATATAAAACTTCAACTTCTTCTTGATTTTCAAACAAATCTAAGGCCTTTTGAAATAATGCGTTTTTGACAATATCTGCACTACTTAAACGAACACCTGCACTATTAATCGTATCAAAAATTGACTGCTCATCTTCTTTTTCTGAAAGATCAATAATCACAAGAATTTTATTTTCCTGATCTAATAATTTATTAAATAACTCAAGTCTCAAGTGCTCATCAAGTTCTTTAAGTGTTTCAAAAAAATACTTATAACATTGTAATATTTGGTTAGAGCTTGTTTGTGTTTTTACACCCGGATTCTCAACAACTACGGCATCATACTCTTCTTCAGATAATTCGTCTTTTATAATTTTTTGAAAATACTTTTTATCAATTTTTGAATGAGATATTTTAACGTGGAACTCCTTATCAGTTTGGTTT
The DNA here is from genome assembly GCA_040385625.1 of Bacteroidota bacterium. Classification (GTDB taxonomy): domain Bacteria; phylum Bacteroidota; class Bacteroidia; order Flavobacteriales; family Flavobacteriaceae; genus Flavobacterium. The sequence goes on along the minus strand of JAZKHA010000003.1, from coordinate 44,454 downwards.
TTTTTATAAAAAAGATAATTCTTTAAAGAGACGATACAATTTTCTTGTGTTTCAGAATCAAAACCATTATACAATGCTCTTATTAAAACACTTAATGTAGTTAATCTTTGCTGCCCGTCAATAACTAACACTTCCTTTGGCTTTCCAGTTTGTTTTTCCAACTGCTTTAAAATCAATGACCCTAAAAAGTGACTTTTTTCAAAATCAAGTAAATCACTTAATATATCTTCCCAATTGTCCCTGTTCCAAACATAACCTCGTTGAAAAAAAGGAATTTTTACATGCCCTTCGTTTCCTAAAAATGTCAAAGACATAGCTTCTGCTTTCATATTTTTTTATAAATTTATTGTTATATCAGCTCCCTCTGTTTGAGTGTTTAAAACTTGAAACCAATCTAAAGTTAAGGCTCTGGAGTATGCAAGGTTTGGATGCCCATATCGATTATGTCCAACAGAAATAACTGCTTGGCGAGGAGTTGTCCCAGGATACATATTATAATCATATGCACCAGCATTACCTCCATGATGAGGAACTACTAAATTATGCGAATGCGTATGATTTAGCATTGGTAATATATAACTAGATAAAAGTCCATAATGAGAATCAGCTGGGATTATAATACTTGAGTTACTAGTCTTGATGGCAAGTACTATTCCCGACACATTTCTATCTTTATTTTGAGTTGAATTAAAAACCATCAATTTGTTTGTAACAGGAGATATTAAGCCTAATGTAGAAGGAGTACCTATTACCTTAGGAATATTAGATACTGTATAAACATTATTGCTTCCTATCGCAGCAACAATCCTTGCATATAAAGTTCTACTCGTAATATTTGGCAATATATCCGGACATATAAATGAAGAAAAACATTGTAATTCAGCATCACTCATGCCAACTAATGAATGATAATGATCTTTATCCCAATGAGATAATATTAAGCAAGGTTTACTTTCTGAATATTCAATTGGTTTTCTTCCTATATGAGTTCTTATAACTGCTCTTGATGCATACATTGATGCTCCAGCATCATAAACTACTTTTACTTTGTTATTAACACTAATTTCATTCCAGTTTCCTTGTCCAATATTCCTAACAGTTACATCAATACTACCTTTAAGCGGTATATCTAAAATGGTTTTATCTGATCCACCCCGAATAATTGCTCCAATGGTATACCTGTCTAATTCTCCTATTGTTACAGAGGTTTTGAATAAAAAATCTGTTGTGTCTGGTAAATTGATGGAATATCCAAATAAAAAAGAATCTTCAGTTAGTTCAATACTCTGTCTTAAAGTTAAAAGCACCTTTCTATCAATCGCATAAACAGTATTTTCCCTGATACTCTTTTGCTTGTAGTTAGTAACTTTAACTGTTGATGCTTTTAAAATATTATTCTGAATTTCAAGAGCATTGTCGAATTTTGCATATTCATTTGAATCAATGAAATCAAATACTAATGTATTTTCATCTCTATTAACTTCTTCAACATAAACTAAAATATCACTAGGATAATATTTGGTATAGTAATAATAGTACATAAATCTAATTTCTTTTAAACCAATTCCCCTCTGAACTCTTTTTTAAGAGCTTATGGAATCCAAAATTTTAATTAATTGTAGTTGCAATGATTTTTAATTCAATATATTTCACAAAAAATAAATAAAAATCATTGTCAATGTTTTCTTTCAATAAATTACAAATCTCTATTAAATGTATTTTATAAATAGTCATTTTTTGAGTTGCAAGGGCAAAGACAAACTCAAATAATCCTTCACCTTGATCTGTATTATAATTTTTTATCATTGTCGATAGAATATCAACCATTTTTTTACTTAAATCATAGTCTAATCCATAGGCTAATTCATCTTTTTCAGCAATCCTTAATATAGACGCTTGGATCACACCGTCATTAAATCTGTTAAAATTTCCTGGTTCGATAATATTTCTCACGTATTCAGTCTGTCTTAAGCACCTGTTTAGATCTTCAGAATTTCTTAAATGATTTATTATTGAACTCATTGTAAAATAGACATCAGCTTGACTTAAATCATTAAAGCTAAGAAATGCAAAATTTTTTCTTAATTTAAGTTCTTCATTTTTTATAATTTCTGGAAAAAAAATATTATTAGACAACCCTCTATATTCATCACTCATACCATCTTCAATATAAAGAATTCTTGAGTTTAAAAAATCATTTATGTATTCAGTATTATTATAATATTTTTCATTAAATATTTTCAAATCTCTTAAAAAATCCACCTCTTTCAACCAGGTAGTATCTATAGATTGGTTTATCATATAGAAATTATATACACTAACGAAAGTATATGTTTCTATACCATACCTACCAAGCTTTAAATTACTTTTTAGAAAATTTAAATGCTGTTCATTTTTTGTTCTGGTTAAACCAATAAAATATATTATTCTAAGTCCATCTATAGGTCTTAAAGATCTACTTAGGTATAATAAGTTTTTGCCATTTGAAATACAAGATGCAACTATTACAACTGAACCAATTTCTTCTGAGTTTATTGTGCTAATTTCATCTTGAGAAATTATTTTAGGAAAACAATTTTCTTTGTAATTGTTTTTAATTTTATCCAATATTCTTTCTGCTAAAATTTTTGAACCTGCATCATTTAAATGAATTAAAAATTTAGTATTACTAGGAACATATTGATTTATATAATTGTCTAATTTTGTTGAAAACTCTTTGTATTTTGTATTGTCTATGTCCTTAATTACTTCAAGAAAATCAAAATACACTTCATATTTATTATTAATTTCTTTTTCATTTTCTTTGTATGAAACTTTAAATACATTGTTATTTGTAAATTTTACAGACTTGAATTCTTTAACAAACCTACTTAAATCTTTTGGTACGTCTTTTACCGTTAGGGTTATTGGATTTATTTTTGGCTTTTCCAATAGAAATACATCTCCGATTACATTAACAGGATAAGAACCTGATTGACAATGAATACAATCATTTGCTTCATAAGTATTATAAAATTCTATACCAGTCAGATTATAATCACTTTTTGTTAGATTACATAAAATATTATTTTCATTTTCTATATATGCATCATTACTTCCCAAATAATAAAGAATAATCATATTCTCTTTTTTCGCCAATCTATTATTCTTTTTAATTTTATTTAAAATATTTGCAGAAGTTGAAGCCGATATTAAAATTAAAGCTTTTGGGTAATGAATTTTTTTTGAACTCTGTAATCCTGTATAAGAAGAAAAGCTCTCAATGGGAATTGATCTATAAGTAGTATTGGCTATCAATCTTCTTTTTAAGTCAATAAGTGCAAAGGCAATAGTGTTTATGGATGATGTATCACAGTATATTTGATTGTGTTTTTCTACATCATAATATTGTAATAAAGAATAACCAATGAAATAAATTTCGGAACTATGCAATAAAATGTTACCTGTTCTTAAGAATTTATTACAATGCTTTCCTGAAGGAAAAACAAAATGATGTGCACCTTTAGATTCAACAAATCCACCTCTAGTTACAAATATTTGTTGCAAACCTTCGTTCAGTATTTCTTTTTCAAAAATATCAGAGATAAATTTATCATTAAGGGACTGAAGTATTCCATCAATATTAAATGAAAATACGAATAAATTTGATTCAAGGTAGTCTTTATCAACTTTATGCAAATATTTAAAAGTTTCATTTTTTCTAACTATGAAATTCTCGATTAATTCTTTTTGAATATTTTGACCTCCAATAGCATATATTTCATCAGTATGATGATGCTTTTCATAAAATAGTCTAATTTCAGTCTGAAGATTTGTGTTGTTTATATCTTCACCAGGGCAGAAAATTACTGTTGCTGAAGTGTCGTGTTTTTCTCCACTCTCATTTTCATTTTTGTAAACAAAACGATATATATAAAAATTATTCATTAGCTTAATGTGATTGGATAAACAATGGTAAAACTTGTACCAATACTTTTGTGATTATAGATAAAGTTAGAGCTATCAAATGTCTTGTAATCAAAAAGCTCAACTTCATCTTTTTTTTGATTTTGGATATAAGGATTTTTCTTCATATTTCTAAAAACAAATACATTATTTGTTTTTAGAATAAATACTCCCTTTTGATTTAAAACATTCATAATCTTATCTAACCCTATCCCTTTATTCTCTTTTTCAAGAGATTTGTCCGATGTGTTATGTTTAATAAGACAATCTTTTACAATTGAAATCTGCTCTTGTATACTAGGTAATTCATCACTCGAGGTAAAGCGATTGACATAGCCAATTCCACTATCAAAAACAGAAATTTCAATAAAGTATAATTCATCCTTAATATTAGTAGTGAAACTTTCAAAATAACTTTTTAGTCCATTGTGATTTCTATAATTTTCAGTAAAATTTTCTTTTGTTTTTTTTATGAATTTTATGAGTAAACCTCTATTGTTCGGGTTTAGTAATTTAGAATTATTATCGGTTCTTGCCCAATCATGGGTGTTTTTCATTAATTCATAAATTATACTGATTAAATCTTTTTTTATTGATAATAATTTTTCTCGTGCAGCCTGATTAAATGTTAATACATAATTTAAAGTTTCTTCTAACGAATTCATTAAATATTCTTCTGATGGAATATAACGATTGTCTAAATAAAAACAATCTAAATATCCTTTTTCCATAGGAAGATGATCAAAACACGTTAGCAATGATTTATATCCTTTTTGTTGTTTAAATTCTTTATTAATCAATGGAAAACTTTCTAATGATTGCATTGCGTCAACAATCCTTTCGTTAATAGGTCTTATTAAATGCTTTATATTATTCCCCTTTAAATCATAAATCCCTTTATCCCAAGCCATAATTACCGAAGGAAAAATATAATCTTGACGTATAACATCTTCCAAGTCCGAATAGTCTTCCTTAGTTTCGATTATTAAATTACCTGACCTTAATCTCAACCATGTGTTTATATATTGAATTAAAAGTGATGTAATCCCAAAATCAAAACTTGTTATGTTGTTTGGTAAGATTAGATCAAAAGGTTTAGTATCTCTAAACAATTCATTGTAGAGCTCTTCAATTCCTTGAATTGTTAATGTTTTTGGTATTTTTTGCATGTTTATTATATTAATTTCCCACTAAAAGCCTTTTTCAATATACTCTGCCTCAATGCCTCAGCTTGAAGCAAACTTTGTGCAATACTTTCCTCCATTTTATCTGCAACACTCAAACGGTTTTCGATTTCTTGAACGATTTGGAGTTGTTCTTTGAGAGTGCAATAAGGAAATTTAATTTGCTTAATTTTTTCTTGACCAATATTTCGCATTGAATCTTGATTTCCGGTAGATAGACTTTCTATTTGCTTTCTGCCTTTTCTTGAGCGTAAGTAATAAAGAACATATTCTTTTGAGATGTCTTTTACGAAAATGAAACGTAAAATTTTATCGCTTAACATTAATGTCTTCTCTACATTATGAACAATAACACAAGAACCAATTAGTTCAATTGTATTTGCTCTACTAAAAAGAAAATCTCCTTTATTTATAAGGTACTTTTCATTTAATAGATCTTTTGAAAAACAGGTCTTACTTTGCATTTCATCAAAGAATCCCCATGTGACAGAACTTACCTTAACAATACCTACTTCATCTTTATTTGGAGGTCTCTCTTCACATCTGAAACTTTTACCAGAACTAATATTCAATATGTATTCTCCCAACTTGTTTAGTTCCCATTCTTTCGGTAACTCCTCATCTTTTATATTATCATTTGTTAACTTCCCTTCAAAAGCCCATTTCAATACACTTTGTCTATAAATTTTAAGTTGGTGTTGTGCAGTTTTTAAATCTTCAATTCCTTTGTCTAACTCGCTAAATAGTTCTTCTATTTTAGAAACTATAGCTTGTTGGACTTTAATCGGAGGTAAAGGGATTTCTAATTCAACCGCATTATTAATTGTCACTTGTGGTTGAGCAGTACCAGTAACAAGTTTTGTTTTTTTTGCTGCTCCTAAAGAGTAGAAAAGGTAATATTTATCTAGTTCGTTTTTTCTTTTGACGTCTAATACTAAAGAATTATTAGTTACATAACATTTAGGTGGTGAAAAATTAATTTTACCACTATAAGCCCCTCTACAAGAAATCAAAACTTTTGTTTCTTCATATAAGTATTTATCATTAAATCCTATGATTCCATTTGCTCCAAAAACAGGAAACCCATTATCTTTTAGATTCTTAGTAAGTAATCCTTTACCATAAACAATTTCACAAATCTCTCCTAGTTTTTTAATTTCCCACCCTTTTGGTAATCTATTACTATTTGACATTATATTTAACTTCTTTAGGTTGAATTGCGGAATTATTTTGAACAGATTCTAAAACCTCATCTGCTGTAGTCAAATCATTAAATAATTTTTCTCTTTCTAATTTAAGTTTTGCATCCAAAAAATTATGTTTAATTTCAAAATCAGCAAAAATCTCACTCCAAGTTTTTGCATATACTTTTATTCTGCCATCTTCCAAATTCATAATTAATGAGCGAGTACCATGCGGTTTATTAGTACTAATTTGATTTTTAATGAAATTAGTAGAATCAAATTTATTACCAACAAGATAGAACTCCCAATACATATTTGGAGCATTGAATTCTGGTTGTTTTTGTATTAATTCTAAATAATTATAGACTTGTGTATATTGACTATTTCCTAAATTTATTAAAGGATGCTTGAGTTCAATAACTATATTTTCAATTCTATCTACTAAGGCATTTTGTCTACACGCAAAAATATCCATTTCCTTAAGTCTATGTGGATGATCAATTTCAACAGATACGTCTTTATCAGTTAAATGAAAAATATATCTTCGTAATGCTTCTTCAAATTTGGGCTCGGCGGCAGTAACTAAGTGGTATTGCTCTCCAAATATCCAATAATGACTTTCAATTAATTTTTGCAAATGATCAACTTCATTAGCTTTTAAATTAGGATTGTAAACAAGTTCTTTCAGATTATTTATAGTATCATATCTATCCTGAATTAGCTTCAAAGTTTCAATAATTCGGTTTAACTTGGTTGTTTTAAACACTTTTGCTAAATCTTCCCTTTCTTTTGGGTCTAAGTCAAGTATTTCATCAAGAACTTTAAATATATCCTCTCTTTCGTTTGAATCAAGTAATAAATCAAGAAAGCGAACAAATGTTTTCTTCTGGTTAATACTTAAGCTTGTAAAAAGTTTAGGTTGAACTTCATAAAGACTTTTTAAAGTTTCTATTAAATCTTCTTTTTTGAATTTTTCTTCCCACTCTGTTTTATAAACAGGTAAAATACCTCCTTCTTCATATTGTTCGATAAGCTTATCTGCAAATAATCTAAGGAACGGTTTTCTTTTATCTCTTAAAAGCTGGTTGACTTCTCTAATTAAATATTTATATTCTGGAGAAGATTTGGCTTTACCAAATAACTTTACTTGGCTTTCGTCCTCAGAACTATTAAAATCAAAATCATTAAAATAATCACTTTGTATATAAACACTATGATAAAACTCGTCTCCTTTTTTATTTAATGTAGTATGGTCTTTATAAACTTCATCTCCTTTATCATTTAAAAAATAATATTTTGAATATTCTTTATGTAACGATTCTTTCCATTGGATATATTTTATATTAAAAGATGTTTTACTTTTTAAATAAGCAATCTCGATAGTTTCATCTCTTTCAGCAATATTATCCTCATAGTTCAAAGGAATATCATTAATGGTGATATAGAAATTTTTATGCTTGTTTAATTCTAGAAACCAGCAAAACTCATTTATCAGAAAAGGAATAATTACTTGTTCCATTTCATTTATTGATATTATAACATTTGTAAATGTGACCGTTGTGCCTGTAAAATCAGACTCATTTTCAAATTTATTTGCTTTATAATCATTTAATTCACTACTGTTAATATTTATAGTACTTGTTTCATAATTCTTCCCATTCTTAAATGTTGTTATCCAATTCGCGGAATGTGCGAACGTAAAAAAAGTTAATCTCCCAACTCCGTTTTTTCCGTGCATTGTTGAGGTATGTTTAGGAGCAGAAACTTCTATAGCTTTTTCGGATTCATAAAAAGGTTTAAATTTTGAATTAAGTTTATTATAGTTAATACCATAACCGTTATCAGCTATCTCAATATACTTTAACGTCCCAAATTCATTAGCTTCATATCGTATACTAACAGTGTCTGCTTTTGCGTCGAAACCATTCCAAATATATTCCGCTATAGAATTAGAAGCATCATAGTTAGAAAGGATTTTTTTAATTCCTTTAGATGTTATATTTACATTTCCTGCCATAAGTTTAAGCTGCTAATACCTCATTTAATTCATTAATAATTCCATCAGTTTCATCCCCAAACAACTGCCACATTTTACTCAAACCTCCTTCAGCATTAAAAGGACTCAAATCAAAATCGTCTTTTTCAATACTAAAACTGCTCGCTACATAATCTTTCATCATCCGCAGCCACTGCATTTGGGTTTCAGTAAAGGTGTTGTGTTGCCCAGCATTTTTCTTAAATATCCAATCCTGAAAATTCTTATCTACCGTTTTGTCATAAACCGTCAGCGTACTATCAATTCCAACAACTCGTCGTATCAGGGAAACCAGAGCCATCAGTTCATTTTTAGCAGAACCATTGGTTTTCTCTAATTGTTCATATGCACGCCAAACAGCTAATGGAGCCAAAAGTGGTTTTTCTGTTTTTAATTTTTCACACAGGTCTTTAATCATTTTATAAGTAAAGGTCCTATGGCGATAATCCTGAGCATAAAATACCTGTAAAGCCGTAATCTCTTCTTTGTGGGTTTCTATCCAGCTTTTAAAATCCAAAACAGTTTGGCTTGCAGCTGCTTCCTGATCTTTCACCCAACCAATATTGGTAATGGTATCAATATTGACCACATCGATAATCTGGTCGTATTGTTTGCGTATGTCCACAATAAAATCCCGTAAATCTGGATTATGAAAAATAGCTACTGCAGCTTCAATCAATTCTTTTTTGTTGGCATCAATAGTTTTCTCAATCTCCACTGGAGGATAACCACGCATCGAATTTTTTACATTCGAAGAAATGTTTTCCAAAGCATCTGGATCATAAGCATTCAGCAATTGTTTCACCACTTGATTAATAGTAAACCCGTTGGCATTTTCGGCAAACTTAGCTTTGTCTTTTTCCGATAATTGTCGATCCAAACGAATCAGTCGGTTGGCTAAAGTGGTCAGCATGTCTTCTGAGGTATTTCCCATAGCCACATTGTCCAATACATTTTTCAAGGAAACACCCGGCGCTTTTTCCAAAGGACGACTATCCGTTTTCTGTGAACTTTCTACACCAATAGCATCAATAATCACAAAATGGTCTTTACTGAATTTTGCACTTGGCGTTCCTTTGGCTTTCAGTTCCTCTACAGAACAGGTTCTTGTACCACGTCCTTTCATTTGCTCGTAGTAACTGCGGCTTTTTACATCACGCATAAACAATAACACTTCTAGCGGACGGATATCCGTTCCCGTCGCAATCATATCAACTGTAACGGCAATGCGTGGGTAATAATCATTACGAAACTGCTGTAAGACCGATTTTGGGTCTTCCTCACTGCGGTACGTTATCTTTTTACAGAATTTATTTTCTTCACCAAATTCCTCTCTAACAATGTCAATAATATCTTCGGCATGGCTGTCGGTTTTGGCAAATATTAGAAGTTTAGGTACTTCAAAAACGCCGTCAGCATCAACTCGATCAGGGAACATAGCTGGTAAATTATCTTTAGTGGCTCTTACAATCGTTCGAATCGTACTTGGGTTTACAATGTCTTTATCCAATTGCTTCCCACTGTATTCTACATCTTCGTCGATGGCTTCCCAAAATTTCTTACGGGTCAATCGTTCGCGTTTGTCTACTTTTTCACCTAAACCAATTTTACTTCCTTCTTTGGTGATTTGTGTTTCAATAGTAAACACATTATACGGCACCAAAACACCATCTATAACTGCTTTTTCGTAACCATAATCGCAGACAAGGTTTTGATTAAAATATCCAAAGGTTCGGTTATCAGGCGTAGCGGTTAAACCAATTTGAAACACATCAAAATAATCTAACACCTGTTTCCATAAGTTATAGATACTACGATGGCATTCGTCAATAACGATAAAATCAAAAAACTCGATAGGTACTTTTTCATTATAACCTACTGGAACAGCTTCTTTGGGTTCAAAACGTTGTTCGTTAGGGTTTTCTTCTTCGGCACTCTCATCCAATTCCGTTTCTTTCAGAATCGAATACATACGCTGAATTGTACTAATATATACCTGACTATCATTAGGAATAAACGAACTGTTCAAACGTGTTACGCCATATAATTCGGTAAACAAACGGTTATCTTCTTGTGCAGTATAAGCTCTGAATTCTCCTTCGGCTTGTTCACCTAAATTTTTAGTATCAACCAAAAACAAAACACGTTTAGCGTTGGCATATTTTAGCAAACGATATACTGCGGTAATAGCGGTAAAGGTTTTCCCGGAACCAGTAGCCATTTGTATCAACGCTTTTGGGCGTTGGTCTTTAAAAGATTTCTCTAAATTGGTAATGGCTGTTATCTGGCAGTCACGCAAACCATCTTCGGGTAATGCGGGAATATTGTGCAAACGTCCACGTAGGGTTTTATCTTCTTTCGACCATTGTAAAAATGTTTCCGGACGATGAAAAGTAAACACATTACGGGAACGTGGTTTAGGGTCTCTGTAATCTGTAAAACGAGTAATCTCGCCCGTGCTTTCATACACAAACGGCAATGGATCATTATTCAATAAGCGAAGTTTAGCATTGGCATATTGTGAAGATTGTTCTTCTACTGTGGTTAATCGTACGCCCTCTTCTTCCCGTTTGGCTTCAATGATCCCAATAGGTTTTTTATCGACAAACAACACATAATCAGCAGGACCAATATCGGTTTGATATTCCCGAATAGCAATTCCTAATCCAGCAGCTAGATTAAATTTCTTTTTATCTTGAATGATCCATCCACAGGCAACTAGTTGCTTGTCAATTATATCACGTGCTATTTGTTCTGGATTCTGATTAACCATATAATAAAAATGGAATTCCTCAAACTTAACTATAATAAATTACCTACACAATCACTAAAATTAGTGAGATTTCAAATTTATTTCTTTAGAGAACACACCAAAGAGATATCATTTTTGGACTCTTCTTTGTGCTTAAATTAAATTTTTAAAAAAATAAGCACGGTTTTTGTGCTTAAATAAAAAGTATAAAAAAATAAGCACAATGAAATACACGGCCACTATAAAAAACAGTATCGGCTTGACGCAAGAGGAAATGGGTATTTTATTAGGCATACCCAAAAGCCAATGGTCGATGTATAAATCCGGATTGCGCGATTTGCCGCTCACGGCCAAAAAGCAATTGACCAGGATACTCACGCACCAGCAAAAGGCAAAACAAGTGTCTAAGGAAAGCCAAAAGCTATCCGTACTAGAAAAACAAAAAACGCAAGAATGGCTACAACAAGAACAAATCAAGTTGGCCTACAAAAAAGAAGTCGTGGAACGAAAGCTAGTGGCGCTGGAAAACAAAAGAGCCGAATGCTTTGCGGCACTAGAAGTGGTGCAGTTTTTAGCAGCCCAAAACCCGGAAGAGCCTGTGGCCAGTTTACTCAAAAGCATTGAACTAAGAGCCACCAATACCTTACAGAAGCATTCTTCAACTCAATTGCTGCAGTTGCAACTCAAAAAAGAAAATCTGGAAATGTTAAAAAATAGTGTGACGCAAAAAATGAAAAATAATACAACCGAATTGTAAATCAAGTAGTTAAGGTGTTTTTTAAAAAGATGTTTTTTCTTACAAAATGTTAAAAATTCACGAGCTTGATTTCGTTCTAAAATTTTGGCACATCGTTTGAAAATGTAAGAATAGTATTAATTTTTAAAACTATGTATTATGTATTCATTTAGCAAAATTACGACAGTAGCCGATTGTGATGTATTATTAACATGGGCAGAAAGAGAAAAATCTGATTTGACTTTTAAAAGACTATCAGTAGAGCGTATTACCACGAACTACAGTAGCACCTCTGTAGAAATCGATGCCATCCTGCAAGGAGTCATTGCCGAAATCGCCGCCGTAGAAACGGTAATTGGCATATTGCCTGAAGGACCGACCAAAGAGTCGGAATTGAAAAAGAAAGTGCGATTGGAGTATAAGAAGTTCTTACTGGAAACCCGAAGGGAAAGTTATGGCGCCGTAGCGCTCTTGGAAAAGGAACTCGACCTGGAACGGATTAATAATGAAGTGGAAGAAGTAGATCTTTTTATAGCCGGGGTTACCGCCCACAAAAGCACGTTGTAAAGCAACGAAAAGTAAAAGGTGTCGTAGACACCGTATTAAAAAGAAACCCCGAAACAGCCGTTTCGGGGTTTTTATTATAGAGTAGAGCAAATGGGTTTGTATGCTTTTATCTTTAGGCTTTGCAACATCCATCGAGTGAGGCTAATCCTTCTTCGGTTGCTTTTACGTCATCCGCATCATAACCTAATTTTGCAATTCCTTCCTTGATTTGTTGTAAAGTTGTTTTCCTCGGATTGTAATAAATAGTGAAGGTCATTTTCTGGTCATCAAGCTCATACATTTTTATGCCTTTTATTTTGAGCATTTCAGTATTGAATCGTAAGCCACAGGTTTCGCATTGTTTGCAATGGTTGCACTGTATGGTGGTTTTGATGATTACTTTTTGATTGCTTTTTTGAGCAACTGCGGCGTTCGAAACAAACAGCAGTAAGGCTAAAGTTAAGATGGTTCTTAAAATTGATTTTTTCATAATTATAGATTATTATCTCAATATTTTTAATAAGGATTAACTCCGTTGATCCCAGAGGGGGAGAGCCTACAAAAAAAACCTTCGGCTTTTGCAAAGCCTTGTTTTTTTCTTTTCCATCCGTTTACTAAAGCAAGCTTTAGAAAAGGATTAACTTCGTTGATCCCAGAGGGGAGAGCCTACAAAAGAAAACCTTCGGCTTTTGCAAAGCCTTGTTTTTTTCTTTTCCATCCCGCTTCCAAAAGTGAACTTTTGGCGCAGTCTGGAAAAGAAAAAACCCAAAACTTTCGTTTTGGGTTTTCTTTTGCGGAGAAAGAGGGATTCGAACCCCCGGACCTGTTACAGTCAACAGTTTTCAAGACTGCCGCATTCGACCGCTCTGCCATTTCTCCAATAAGACTGCAAACCATTTCTGTATTGCGGTTGCAAATATAACACTGTTTTTTGTTTCTGCAAATGTTTTGAAAAGAAAAAACAGAAATATTTTTTAACTATTTCATTTCGTTGGTTTTAGAAACCAAAATAGTTTTAATAGGTTACGTATTCTACGATTTCCAGACCATAGCCAATCATTCCGACGCGCTTTGCAGCTTCGGTATTGGATACCAATCGGATCTTAGAAATATCCAAATCGTGTAAAATTTGAGCTCCAATTCCGTAATCCTTGCTGTCAATGACAATTTTAGGCGCTTTCATCTGACCTTGTTGTTGCAATTCTTTCAATTCGGTAATACGATTCAACAAACTCACCGATTGCATGTCTTGATTGACAAATATTACGGCTCCTTGACCTTGCTCGTTAATGACTCTAAACATATCGTCCAACTGTTTGTCGGCATTATTGGTCAGCGTTCCTAAAAGGTCATTGTTGACTTGTGAGGAATTGATACGGGTTAAGATCGGTTCTCCTAAATTCCAAGTGCCTTTGGTCAGGGCAATATGAATTTGTTTGTTGGTCGTTTGTTCGTATGCTCGCATTCTGAACGTACCAAAACGGGTCTCGATATCGAAATCCTCTTTCTTAACAATCAAACTGTCGTGTTGCATGCGGTAGGCCACTAAAGCTTCGATGGAAACCAATTTCAAGTCGAATTTTTTAGCCACTTCTGCCAATTCTGGTAGACGAGCCATAGTCCCGTCTTCGTTCATGATTTCCACAATCACTCCAGCCGATTTGAATCCTGCTAAGCGCGCAAAATCAATCGCAGCTTCGGTATGCCCCGTACGGCGTAACACACCGCCTTGTTTGGCTATTAAAGGGAAGATATGTCCTGGACGCGCTAAATCGAAAGGTTTGGTATCTGGATTGACCAACGCTTGGATGGTTTTGGCTCTGTCGGAAGCTGAAATTCCGGTGGTCACGCCGTGTCCTTTTAAATCGACCGAAACAGTAAAAGCCGTTTCCATGTGGTCGGTATTGTTAGAAACCATGGCGCGTAACCCCAATTCTTTACATCTGCTTTCGGTAAGTGGAGTACAAATCAATCCGCGACCGTGAGTGGCCATAAAATTGACCATTTCAGGTGTTATTTTTTCGGCAGCGGCAAGGAAATCACCTTCGTTTTCACGATCTTCATCGTCTACTACTATTATTACTTTTCCTTGTCGAATGTCTTCAATAGCTTCTTCAATCGTATTGAGGACAATGGTATTAGTTGTCATTTTGTTGTATTTTGTTGCGTTGTGTGAATTCGTATAGTTTTCGAAATGGTACAGTAATAAAGTCAAAGTCGAAATTGACATTACCATTATCGTTAATTGCTTTTCGGGTCAAATATATCGCCAGTGGGGTTAGTATAATTGAGGAAAGTATCGCCCCCATTAATGGAGTGATACCTGACTGCTGGGCTACCTTTTTGCCAAACGTATTGACAAAATGGAAGACGATAAAAATGAGCATGGCAAATACAATGGGCAGTCCCAAACCTCCTTTACGAATAATTGCCCCTAGCGGTGCGCCAATGAAAAACATGAGCAAACAGGCATAGGCAATTACGAATTTTTCGTAGATGGATAACCAGTGGTTGTTGATTTCTTTTTTTCGAGATTCGAATGATTTTTCATTCATCTCAAGATTTTGTTTGGAACTCGTTAAATCACTCAACGCTACATCCAGTACTTTGGCTTTGTCTTCGTTCGATAAAAAGCTTTTTAGGTTGGGTGTTTTGGGTTTTAAAATCTTAGTGGTATCGACATTGTAATCACTGTTGAGTCCGAAACGCAGGAAGTTATTGTCCGCAAAAGAAGAAACCTCTTTATTGAAACTAGTGGTAAGCGAATCGACAGAATAGCGCAAATCACTAATTTTTAGCATTCCGTTGGTGTTCTTTATTTCATCATTCAGATTGGCACCAGTATTCAACTTCGACAGGTCGATGTTGATGTTGTATTTTTTGAAATACACTTTTACAAAAGGCACTTTATCGCGATCGCGGTAATCTTTTGGTGTAATGTCTTCGTAATAATAACCGTCAATCAAAACCAATTGTAATAAGCTTGAAGCTTCCGAACTGATTAATTCGCCTTTTTTGGATTTGATGACTGTTTTTGCTCCTTCGCCAAGATTTGATTTTTTGTGAATGGTAACCCCCGTTAAATGTTCTCCTTTTTCGCCCGACTTTTTGTCGACTTTGATGTTGATATTCCCAACATCACTAAACTGACCTTCGGCAATAGCCATGGCCGGTTTTACTTGGGCTAGATTTTTACGGAAATTGATAAATTTGTATTCGGCATAGGGAATGACATTATTGGAAAACAGAAAGGCACTAAGGCTAAGTCCTGCGATAAAAAGCATTAATACTTTTAATGTTCTCTGGAAAGAAACGCCTGCTGATTTCATTGCTGCAAACTCATAGTTTTCGGCCAAATCACCAAAAGTCATGATTGAGGAAAGTAAAACCGTTAATGGCAAAACCATCGGGACTAACTTTGGAGAAGCAAAGGCTAAAAACTTGATTACCATGATGATGTCTAAGTCTTTTCCAGCCAATTCTGAAATAAATAACCAAACGGTTTGCAGTATGAATATAAAAAACAAGATTACAAATACCGAGGTAAATGTAATCAAGTACGTTTTTAATAAATATCTATCGAGGATTTTCATTTGCTGGTTAATCCAGGTTGTTTATATAGTAATTCGGGTATTTTGATTTGACAAAAGTAAAGTGATTTTTTGGTAATGCCGCATTTGTTTTCAAAGAATTAACAGTCAATGTTACTCTAGTTCCGTTTTTGTTTACTGTAATGGTGTTGTGAATCATATTAGTAGCCGTATTAATTCCGACTAAAATTTGTTTTCTATCGTCTTTAGAACTAATAGGCGTCAATTTAATATATTGAATTTTCTTTCCAGCAACGTTTTGCGTAATATCCCAAGCATATTTAAATCCTTTGTTGAAGAAAGTTAGCATTTTAGCAGGAGTATCGGCATCGTCTTCACCACCAATTTTTGCAATAGAAATTTCTTCGTCTTCTTTTGAAATCGTGTATACTTTTACGCCGTCACACATTTTTGTCGCTCCAAGGAAATTCAAAATATATTGATTTCCGCTAAGGGTTACATTCCCTTTATTGGTCTGATTGATGTTTTCTTTTGTGTTTTGCAACGCATATTTAAAATCAATTTGAATGTTTTTATACGTTTTTACTTTGGCAGTCACTTTGTCTAACAAGGCTTTTGCTTTGTCGGCATTTTGCGCTTGAGTTGACATGGTAAACAAAACAACCAGTATTGTGATAAGCTTATTACTCATGCTCTTTCTATTTGCCTTTTTGAATTCGTGAATCTTCGATTTCATTTTAACTATTATTTTTTTCGTTCATAAAAAATTGTTCCAAAGAGACTAAGTCAGGAATGTTTACCGAACGTGCTTTACTTCCTTCAAAAGGTCCTACAATTCCTGCAGCTTCCAATTGGTCGATTAATCGACCCGCTCTGTTGTATCCCAATTTTAATTTGCGTTGGATTAAGGAAGCGGAACCTTGCTGGGCAGTAACAATTACTTCGGCAGCATCTCTAAACAAAGTATCTCTTTCGGAGATGTCTATATCAAGACTTATGCCACTATCTTCTCCAATGAACTCTGGAAGCAAATAAGCAGTAGGGTAGGCTTTCTGTGAACCAATGAAATCAGTAATTTTTTCTACTTCTGGTGTATCGACAAAAGCACATTGTACACGCACTAAATCATTTCCGTTAGAAAACAACATATCTCCACGTCCAATCAACTGATCAGCACCACCCGAATCCAAAATCGTTCTCGAATCAATTTTAGAAGTTACTCTAAAAGCAATACGCGCCGGGAAATTGGCTTTAATCATACCTGTAATTACATTAACCGAAGGTCGCTGCGTTGCAATAATCAAGTGAATTCCGATAGCACGAGCCAGCTGCGCCAAACGAGCAATTGGGGTTTCGACTTCTTTACCGGCGGTCATAATCAAATCGGCAAACTCATCCACCACTAAAATGATATAAGGTAAAAAACGGTGTCCGTTTTCTGGATTTAGTTTGCGTTGTTTGAATTTATCGTTGTATTCTTTGATGTTACGAACCATCGCGTCTTTCAATAATGAATAACGGTTGTCCATTTCCACACAAAGTGAATTCAATGTGGTAATTACTTTCGAATTATCAGTAATAATTGCATCTTCTGTATCGGGAAGTTTCGCTAAGTAATGTCTTTCAATTTTATTGAAAAGGGTTAATTCTACCTTTTTAGGGTCGACCAGTACAAATTTTACTTCTGCTGGGTGTTTTTTATACAATAACGAAGTCAATACAGCATTCAATCCCACCGATTTTCCTTGACCTGTTGCACCCGCCATTAGTAGGTGAGGCATTTTGGCCAAATCGACTACAAAGGTTTCGTTGGAAATCGTTTTTCCTAAAGCAATCGGCAATTCCATTTCTGCTTCCTGAAACTTCGCAGAAGCAATTACACCTTTCATTGGTACCATTGTTGGGTTCTTGTTCGGAACTTCAATACCAATGGTTCCTTTACCCGGCATTGGAGCGATGATACGAATTCCTAATGCAGAAAGTGATAAAGCGATATCGTCTTCCAAACTTTTAATCTTCGAAATACGAACGCCCGCTTCCGGAACGATTTCGTATAGCGTTACCGAAGGTCCAACAGTTGCTTTAATCTGAGCAATATCTATTTTGTAGTTACGTAGTGTTTCTACAATTCGGTTTTTATTTTCTTCTAATTCGGCTTGATTGATGGTAATGCCGCCACTGCCGTAATCTTTCAACAAATCAATTGTTGGGAACTTGTAATTCGATAACTCTAAAGTAGGGTCAAATTCTCCAAAATGAGAAACCAATTTTGCAGCAAGATTTTCTTCAATAAGATCTTCTTCTTCTACTTTTTCGATTACCAATTCATCAGAAGCATGTTGAATTTCCTCTGTTGGTTTGCTAATATTTAATGATAATTCAGAAGCGGTTCCAATAGTTGGTTTTAACGCTTCTTTATTGATTTCGAATTGGGAAGGTGTCGTTTTTAGTGTCATTTCGCCTAATTCCTCCTCATTCGATTCAAAATCGTTTTTATTGGGGGTAGTGATTAAACTGTCATGGCTGTTTTCGGTAGCAATATCATCATTCACCGCAAATTCTTCTAAATTGTATGCAGAAGAAGCTGCTGTTGGAGTAGTGGTTAAATCGTCATTGATTTCCTTTTTGGTGGATTCAAAAGCGCCTTTTATTTTTTCTGGCGATACTTTGATCTTGAAAATAAGATAAATGACCACTCCGAAAATCAAGGCTAACAAAGTGCCTGTTTTTCCGATATAATCTTGAGAAAACAAATTCATTTCATACCCAATAATTCCGCCCAGTTCAGGTAATGACTGACTGAAAAAACCGAATAAGATAGAAAGAATGATAATGGCAAAAATGTCCCAAAACCAAGTTTTCTTAAGTTTTGAAACCGCTAAATCCAATACTAAATAAGCTCCAGTTAAAAAAAGTAATCGAACAAATAGGAAAGAAGCCACTCCGAAACCTTTGTAAATAAAGAAATCCGAAAGAAATGCTCCAAACTTGCCTAACCAATTTTGCACTTCTGAATCTCTATTTGCAAAATCGTTGATTTCACTTTGATCCACCTTTCCGTTTACAAAATAGGATGCAAATGAAACGGCCAATGCTATAGCTAGCAAAACCAATAATACTCCTAAGGTAATTTTATGTTGGCGACTAGGTGCAAAACGACTTAAAACACTTGTTTCCTCGGGTTCTAAAGCACTAGTTTCTTTCTTTTTCGATTTGGCCATTACTGCTTGTTACTTTTTAAACAAAAATAGGGATTCTAATGAATTAAACTAATCTTGGAATGTAAATTATAGCTCCAATAATCATTGCAGTTAGTGCTGCAAATAAAACAGCACCTGCGGCAATATCTTTTATAAAGCCTATGCGATGGTGAAAATCAGGATGGACAAAATCGGCAATTTTTTCTACAGCCGTATTCAATCCTTCAATGCTTAGTACCAAACCGAAGGCCAAGACTTGAAACATCCACTCTTCTCTAGAGATTTCAAAATAAAATCCAGCAATTGTCATTAGTACAACCAAAGACGATTGTACCATTACACTGTGTTCGGTAGTGATTAATTTTAAAGCCCCTTTTATTGCAAATCCAATACTTTTTAGTCTTCCAGTTAAAAGGGTTTCGTCTTTTTGAAATTTCATTTATAGTGCAGCTAAAGCAGATTCGTAATTGGGTTCGTTTGCAATCTCAGGAACTTGTTCAGAATATTTTACAATACCATTCTCGTCTAAAACAATTACAACTCTTGAGTGTAAACCAGCCAAAGCAGAATCCGTAATTTCTAAACCATAGTTTTTTCCAAAACTTCCGTCAACAAAATCAGATAAGTTTTCTACGTTTTCTAATCCTTCAGCACCACAAAAACGTTTTTGAGCAAACGGTAAATCGCGTGAAATGCACAATACTTTAGTGTTTTCTAATGTACTAGCCGTTTCGTTAAATTTTCGAACCGAAGTTGCGCACGTACCTGTATCGATACTTGGAAAAATATTTAAAACCAACTTAGTTCCTTTGTAATCTTCTAAAGAAGTGGAAGATAAATCGTTTTTTACTAATTTAAAATTTGGAGCTTGTGAACCTACTTTAGGTAATTCTCCTGATGTATTTACTGCGTTTCCGCCTAATGTGATAGATGCCATTTTAGTTATTTTTTATGAACCTCAAAAGTAATTAAATTTTGTCACTTTCAAAAGTTGAAAATTTAACATTGCTTTTTGTTCATGTAATTACATTTATCGTAATATTGCAATATACAAATACAATAATAATGGGAGCTTCAAAATCAGATTTTTTTACCGAGCAACAAAATGAGTTGGCAATACTTTTTAGAGCACTTTCCAATCCGGCACGAGTGGCTATAATTGAGTATTTACTAAAAGTAGATACTTGTATCTGCGGTGATATTGTAAACGAATTACCACTAGCCCAACCAACCGTTTCTCAGCATTTAAAGGAATTAAAAAATGCAGGAATTATAAAAGGGAGCGTTGAAGGCACCGCTATTTGTTACTGTATTAATCCAGAAGCTTTACAGAAAATTGAAGACTATTTCTTTCAAATGCGAAAACAACTGCAAAGTAAGTGTTGTTAAACAATCTAAAAACCTTAAATATGAAATTATCAGAATTTAAAAAACAGTTAGAGTTAGTAAGTGAGTTTGCTATTCAATTGCCTAATGGCGAGTTTGTGCCCAACCATTTTCATATTACCGAAATGGGAATTATTAATAAAAAATATACCGATTGTGGAAACACCTTTAGAGAAGAAAATTATTTTACATTTCAATTATGGTATTCTGAAGATACTTGGCATAGACTAACTTCAGAAAAGGTATTGAAAATCATTTCTGGAATCGAAAAAAACACAAATGTGGGTGATTTTGATATTCTTGTGGAGTATCAAGATGAAAAAACAATTGGGAAGTTTGGTTTGGAATTTAATGGTAAAAATTTCCAATTAGCGTCGACCAAAACCACTTGTTTGGCTCAGGACAATTGTGGAATCCCTGTAGAGAAGATTAAAAAGAACTTAAAAGAAGTTACTTCTTGTTGTACGCCAGAATCTGCTTGTTGTTAATATGGAAAATACTAAAAAAGAACATTGGGAAACGGTTTTCACAACCAAACAAGAAACTGAGGTAAGCTGGTATCAAAAACAACCGAAAACTTCTATCGATTTAATTCAGGCGTGTAAAGTGTCTAAAGAAGCTAAAATTATCGATATTGGAGGCGGTGATAGTTATTTGATAGATAGTTTGCTGGAATTGGGTTATACGAATTTGTATTTATTAGATATTTCAGCCGCAGCGATTGAACGTGCCAAAAGGCGATTAGGGGAAAAAGCAAAACAGGTCACTTTTATAGTTTCTGATAGTTTGCATTTTCAAACGAAAGAAAAATTTGACATTTGGCACGATAGGGCTTCGTTTCATTTTTTTACCGAAGCCAAAGATATTCAGCAATATAAATCAAATGTAATTGCCAATACCAATCCAGCGGCACATCTAATTATTGGAACTTTTTCAGAAGAAGGGCCACTAAAATGTAGTGGCTTGCCTATTGCCCAATATTCGGTTGAAAAAATGGAAGCAGTTTTTGCAACAGATTTCGAATTAGAAAATTGTTTTACAGAAGATCATGCAACACCGTTTGATACCGTTCAGAATTTTATTTTTTGCACCTATAAAAGAAAATAATGATAATTAATATTTTAGTTCTTTGTACAGGAAATAGTTGCCGTAGTCAAATTGCACACGGCTATTTAGAGTATTTTACCGATGCGGAAAAAGTAAAAGTATATTCTGCTGGAGTAGAAACGCATGGCGTAAATCCGAAAGCAATTGCAACGATGAAAGAGGACGGAATTGATATTTCGCATCATACGTCTAACAATGTAGATGAATATACTTCGGTTGCTTTTGATTATATTATTACGGTTTGTGATAATGCAAAAGAAAGATGTCCCTTTTTTCCATCTTCGGCGAAACGATTGCATTATGATTTTCCTGACCCAGCCAAATTTGTTGGAAATGAAGAAGAAACCAATTCAGAATTTAGACGAGTGAGGCAAATGATAAAAGAATATTGTCAAGCATTTGCTGAAGACAATTGTTAAAAGAAAAACCACGCCTAAAGCGTGGTTTTTTTATATTCCATACGAATAGAAAATTATTTTCTTTTCAATACTTTTTCTACTGCTTCTACAATCGCTTGATTGTTTAGCTTGTATTTTTCCATTAATTGTTCAGGAGTTCCAGATTCACCAAAGCTGTCATTTACTGCAACAAATTCCTGTGGTTTTGGGTTGTTTAACGCTAATACTCTAGCAACACTTTCACCTAAACCTCCAAGCATGTTATGTTCTTCTGCCGTTACTACACATCCAGTTTTGGCTACCGATTTTAAAATAGCTTCATCATCCAATGGTTTGATGGTGTGAATGTTGATTACTTCAGCAGAAATACCTTTGGCTTCTAATGCTTCTGCAGCAATTAATGCTTCCCAAACTAAATGTCCTGTTGCAATAATGGTCACGTCGGTTCCTTCGTTTAGCAGGATGGCTTTTCCAATTACAAACGGTTCTTCAGCAGGAGTGAAGTTAGGCACTACTGGACGTCCAAAACGTAAATAAGCTGGACCATGATGATCGGCTAAAGCTAAGGTTGCTGCTTTGGTTTGATTGTAATCACAAGTGTTGATTACGGTCATTCCAGGTAGCATTTTCATTAAACCAATATCTTCTAAAATCTGGTGCGTAGCACCGTCTTCTCCTAAAGTCAAACCAGCGTGCGAAGCACAAATCTTCACATTTTTATCTGAATACGCTACCGATTGACGAATTTGGTCATACACACGACCTGTCGAAAAGTTAGCAAATGTTCCCGTAAAAGGAATTTTTCCTCCAATAGTTAAACCAGCTGCAATTCCAATCATGTTGGCTTCTGCAATTCCAATTTGGAAGAAACGCTTTGGGTGATTTTTCTTGAAATCATCAAATTTTAATGAACCAATTAAATCGGCACAAAGTGCAACTACATTTTCGTTTTTTTGACCTAATTCGGTCATTCCCGCTCCAAAACCAGAACGAGTATCTTTACTTCCTTGATTTGTATATTTTTTCATAATTCTAGTAGTCGATTTCGTCTTCTAAATGGTTTTGTACTAAGGCATTTTGTAATTGCTCATCATTTGGCGCTTTTCCGTGCCAAGCGTGCGTATGCATCATGAAATCGACACCATGGCCCATTTCAGTATGTAGTAAAACACAAACTGGTTTTCTTTTTCCTGCTAATGATTTAGCATGTGTCATACCTGCAATGATTGCTTCAATACTGTTTCCTTCTTTGATTTCAACAACATCCCAATCAAAAGCTTCAAATTTAGCTTTTACACTACCCATGTTCAATACTTCGTCTGTAGTTCCGTCAATTTGCTTGCCGTTTAAATCGATAGTAGCAATCAAGTTATCTACTCCTTTTGCAGAAGCATACATAATAGCTTCCCAGTTTTGACCTTCTT
Organism: Bacteroidota bacterium; assembly: GCA_040385625.1. Classification (GTDB taxonomy): domain Bacteria; phylum Bacteroidota; class Bacteroidia; order Flavobacteriales; family Flavobacteriaceae; genus Flavobacterium. Next base: position 21,006 of record JAZKHA010000003.1, on the reverse strand, counting down.
GTAATTCACCATCACCACATAAAGCGTATACTAAATGGTTGTCTTTGTTCAATTTCTTTGCTTGAGCTGCACCAATAGCAACCGATAATCCTTGACCTAAAGATCCTGAAGCCATTCGGATTCCTGGTAAGCCTTCGTGCGTAGTTGGGTGACCTTGCAATCTTGAATTTAACTTACGGAAAGTAGCCAATTCTTTTACAGGAAAATAACCGCTACGTGCTAAAACCGAATAAAAAACAGGAGAAATGTGACCGTTTGATAAGAAGAAGAGATCTTCTCCAATACCATCCATGTCAAAGCCTGGTTTTCTGTCCATTAAGTGTTGGTAAAGTACTGTAAAGAATTCCGCGCATCCTAGAGAACCTCCTGGATGACCTGAATTTACAGCATGCACCATGCGAAGAATGTCTCTTCTTACTTGTGTTGTAAATTTTGTTAGTTGTTGAATGTCAGACATTTTAAAATGTATTTTTATTAGGTGCGCCAAAATTACTTCTTATTTTGACTATACACAAATGAAATTATTATTAGTTATGAAAACTTTCCATATGTTAAATAAATTCCTAAATCCTTAATCGAAAATTCTAAATATTCTATCTTTGCCAATCAAAATTTAGGAAGAGAACATATATGAAGTTTGATTTATTAGCAAAAGATCCGCAAACCAAAGCTAGAGCAGGGAGTATTACCACAGATCATGGAGTTATTGAAACTCCTATTTTTATGCCGGTAGGTACTGTAGCTTCGGTAAAAGGAGTACACCAAAGAGAATTAAAAGAAGAGATTAATCCTGATATCATTTTAGGAAATACCTATCATTTGTATTTACGTCCGCAGACAGAAATTTTGGAAAAAGCAGGAGGTTTGCACAAGTTCATGAATTGGGACCGAAACATTTTGACCGATTCAGGAGGGTACCAAGTGTATTCGCTTTCGGCAAATAGAAAGATAAAAGAAGAAGGAGTAAAGTTCAAATCGCATATTGATGGGTCGTACCATTTCTTTTCGCCAGAAAGTGTGATGGAAATTCAGCGTACCATTGGTGCCGATATTATTATGGCATTTGATGAATGTACACCTTATCCTTGCGATTATCGTTATGCAAAACGTAGTATGCACATGACCCACCGCTGGTTAGATCGTTGTATTGCTCATTTGGATAAAGTGCCTACAAAATACGGGTATGACCAAGCTTTTTTTCCTATTGTTCAAGGAAGTACGTATAAAGATTTAAGGGAACAATCAGCTGAATATATTGCCAATGCTGGAGCGGTTGGAAATGCTATTGGCGGATTATCGGTAGGTGAACCTGCAGAAGAAATGTATGCAATGACGGAAGTTGTAACTGCTATTCTTCCGGAGGATAAACCACGTTATTTGATGGGAGTTGGAACTCCAATTAATATTTTGGAAAATATTGCTTTAGGAATTGATATGTTTGACTGTGTAATGCCTACACGTAACGCTCGTAACGGAATGTTATTTACAGCAAATGGTACGATAAATATCAAAAATAAAAAATGGGCAGATGATTTTTCGCCTGTTGATGAAATGGGATATACATTTGTCGATACCGAATATACCAAAGCCTATTTACGACATTTATTTGCGGCCGATGAGTATTTAGGGAAGCAAATTGCGACCATTCATAACTTAGGATTTTACATGTGGTTGGTTCGTGAAGCAAGAAAACATATCTTAGCAGGAGATTTCCGTGAATGGAAAGAAAAAATGGTAAAACAAATGAACCAACGTTTATAATGTTCAAAGAACTTTTTTCAAAATTAACGATAATAGACAAATACATTCTTAAGAGGTATTTGGCTACTTTTTCCATCATGTTATTGTTGTTTATACCAATAGGTATAACTATTGATGTGGCTGAGAAAGTTAATAAGATACTTGAAAATAAAGTTCCATTTGTAAAAGTTGCTTCTTATTATTTAGATTTTATCATCTATTTTGCGAACAATTTGTTTCCAATCTTTTTATTTCTATCTATCATTTGGTTTACTTCTAAGTTAGCTAGCAATACGGAAATTGTCGCGATATTAAGTTCCGGTATTTCCTTTCAAAGATTCTTAAAACCTTATATTATAGGGGCAACAATTGTTTCTATTTTTGCTTTATTGGTTGGATTCTTCCTGATGCCAAGTGCAAGTGATGGTTTTAGAAATTTTAGATATAATTATTTGATTGGTGGCGGAAAAGAAGAAATGCGAAAGACAAATGATGTGTATCGTCAAATTAGTGATTCGGAATTTATTTATGCCAGCAATTTGAATGTTGAATCGAAAACGGCTTATAATTTTGTTTTAGAAAAGTTTGACAAGAATAAAATGCTCTATAAAATCACTGCTTCTTCTATTATGTATAACCCGAAAGAAAAGAGTTATGTATTAATGAATTATACCAAAAGAACAGTAGGAGAATTGAATGACGTTATTGAATCAAACATGAGTAAGAACATTAAATTCAATTTCGAATTAGAAGACTTGACTCCGGTTGTTTATATCGCTGAAACCTTAATGCCTAATGAATTAGATAGGTTTATTGAAAAAGAAAGAAAAAGGGGGTCTTCCAACATAAACACCTATTTGGTAGTAAAATATAGAAAGTACAGTATTCCTATTTCGGCTTTTATTTTAACGATTATTGCAGTGGCAGTTTCTTCTATGAAACGTCGTGGAGGAATGGGTATAAATTTAGCTATTGGGATAGCCATTGCGTTTAGCTACGTATTTTTAGATAAGATTTTTGGCACTATGGCCGAGAAATCTTCTTTTTCACCATTAATAGCAGTTTGGATTCCTAATACAATTTTTGGAATTTTAGCATATTACTTACTTAAAAATGCCAAACGATAATAAACTTAATAGTTATTTTCATCTTCATTTAATCGTTTTTATTTGGGGATTTACTGCCGTTTTGGGGGCTTTAATTACTTTGGATGCTTTACCATTAGTTTGGTACAGAATGCTTTTTGCATTGGTATTTATAGTGTTTTATATCAAGATTAAAAAGATACCGTTACAATTAAATCGTCCCATAGTTTTAAAACTGATTGTGGCCGGACTGATAATAGCGTTGCATTGGTTTACTTTTTTTGAAGCCATCAAAGTCTCTAACATATCAGTGACATTAGCTTGTTTGTCTACTGGGGCTTTTTTTACGTCCATATTGGAACCTATTTTTTTTAAGAGAAAATTAATTCCTTACGAAGTTATTTTTGGATTAATTGTGATTGCTGGATTGTACTTGATTTTTCAAGTGGAAGGAAGATATGTCTACGGAATTATCTTAGCACTTACCTCTGCATTTTTATCGGCGTCGTTTTCAATCATTAATGGTAAGTTTGCACAGCAGTATGATGCGTCTGTAATTTCTTTTTATGAATTGATGGGCGGCGTGTTGTTCTTTTCACTGTTTTTATTGTTTAAAGGAAGCTTTTCACTATCATTTTTTCAACTTTCAGCGGATGATTTTATGTGGTTAATGGTGTTAAGCTCGGTTTGTACGGCCTATGCTTTTATTGCATCAGTGGGAGTTATGAAATACTTAAGCCCTTATACCGTAATGCTTACCATCAATTTGGAACCTATTTACGGAATTATTTTAGCGCTTATCGTTTTTGGTGAAAAGGAACAAATGAACAGTCAGTTTTACATTGGCGCTTTAATTATTCTGTCTACCGTAATTTTGAACGGAATTTTAAAAAATAGACAAAAGAAATCTATAATAAATAACTGATAGTGAGTTGGCTACAACTCTAAAGTTAGATTAACTCAAATTATACTTTCAAACTCAATTGAAAATTTTATCTTTGTTCATTCAAATTAGAATTAAAAATTAAAAATCTTATGGAATATTTAGATTTTGAACTACCTATAAAAGAATTAGAGGATCAATTAGAAAAATGCCAACTTATTGGTCAAGAATCTGATGTAGATGTAGCTGATGCTTGTCAGAAAATCGTCGATAAAATGGAAGAAACCAAGAAAGAAATCTACGGAAATCTTACCGCTTGGCAACGAGTACAACTGTCTCGTCATCCTAATCGTCCTTATACATTAGAACATATTACGAATCTAACGGATGGCAATTTCCTTGAACTATTCGGAGATCGTAACTTTAAAGACGATAAAGCAATGGTTGGTGGTTTAGGAAAAATAAACAATCAGTCGTTTATGATTATCGGTCAGCAAAAAGGGATCAATACGAAAATGCGTCAGTTGCGTAATTTTGGTATGGCCAATCCGGAAGGCTACCGTAAAGCATTGCGTTTAATGAAAATGGCTGAAAAATTTAATGTCCCTGTATTAACTTTAATTGATACTCCGGGAGCCTTTCCAGGAATTGAAGCAGAAGAAAGAGGACAAGGTGAAGCTATTGCGCGTAATATACTAGAAATGGTACGTCTTAAAGTGCCAATTATTTGTGTGATTATTGGAGAAGGAGCTTCTGGAGGAGCCTTAGGAATAGGAGTTGGAGATAAGGTATACATGATGGAAAATACTTGGTATTCGGTTATATCACCTGAATCTTGTTCTTCAATCTTATGGAAAAGCTGGGAGTATAAAGAGAAAGCTGCTGATGCTTTAAAATTGACATCAAAAGATATGTTAGCTCAAAATTTGGTGGACGGTATTATTCCTGAGCCATTAGGTGGAGCACATTATGATAAAGAAACTGCTTTCAATAATGTAAAAGAATATGTGATGAAAGGGTTTAATGAATTAAAAGACTTATCAACAACTGATTTAGTTGCCAAAAGAATGGACAAATACAGTAAGATGGGGCATTTTAACGAGTAAGAATCTTATTTTAGATATAAAATCCGAAGCCCTTATGGTTTCGGATTTTTTTTTGGATGTTAACAGAAAATAAAAGTTATCAACAGGAGTTATTAACATAATAAGGATTGTTTTTCCTTCCAGTTCCACATAATATAGACTACATTCGCAACATGGAAAATCTCAGAAATATTAACCCGGTTAAGGTAGATAAAACTACTATTATTAACCTAGAAAAAGGAAAGTTACCTCCACAAGCGCTAGACCTTGAAGAAGCGGTGTTGGGAGCAATGATGATTGATAAAAAAGGGGTAGATGAGGTTATCGATATTTTACAACCGGATGCTTTTTACAAAGATGCACACAAGCATATTTTTGAAGCTATCGTAACATTATTTAACGATTCTCAGCCAATTGACTTATTAACAGTTTCTGCTCAATTAAAAAAAATGGCAAAACTAGATTTGGCAGGAGGTGATTTTTACTTAATTCAGCTTACTCAAAAAATATCCTCCTCGGCACATATTGAGTTTCACTCTAGAATTATTTTGCAAAAACACATTCAACGTAGTTTGATTAAGATTTCTTCCGAAATAATTGAAGAATCGTATGACGAAAGTACCGATGTATTTGATTTATTGGATAAAGCAGAATCAAAATTATACGAAGTAACCCAAGGAAATATTAAACGTAGTTCCGAAACGGCTCAAAGTTTAGTAATCCAAGCCAAAAAACGTATCGAGCAAATTGCGAGTAAAGAAGGATTGAGTGGTGTAGCTACTGGTTTTCACGCTTTAGATAAAGTGACTTCGGGATGGCAACCTTCCGATTTGATTATTATTGCAGCTCGTCCGGGTATGGGTAAAACGGCTTTTGTATTGTCTATGGCCCGAAATATGGCCATTCAGTTCAATCATGCGGTGGCAGTTTTCTCTCTAGAGATGGCTTCTGTACAGTTAATTACTCGTTTAATTTCTTCGGAAACAGGTTTGTCTTCTGAAAAATTAAGAACAGGAAAATTAGAAAAACACGAATGGGAGCAACTTTCTGTAAAAGTACGTGACCTAGAAAAGGCGCCTTTATTTATAGATGATACGCCCTCGCTTTCTATTTTCGATTTACGTGCCAAAGCACGTCGTTTAAAATCGCAACACGATATTAAGATGATTATTGTCGATTATCTTCAGTTGATGACGGCTGGTGGAAGTGGAAAAGGACCAGGAAATCGTGAACAAGAAATTTCAACCATTTCGAGAAACTTAAAAGCATTAGCCAAGGAATTGGAAGTTCCAGTAATTGCGTTATCACAGTTATCGCGTGCCGTAGAAACCCGTGGCTCCAGTAAACGACCTTTGCTTTCTGACTTACGTGAATCGGGTGCAATTGAGCAAGATGCCGATATTGTATCGTTTATTTACCGTCCGGAATATTATAAAATTGACGAATGGGATGATGACGAACATTCTCCAACACAGGGTCAAGCTGAGTTTATCATAGCCAAGCACCGTAATGGTAGTTTGGAAAACATTCGATTGAAGTTTATAGGTAACCTTGGTAAGTTTGATAACCTAGATGATTTCTCAACGGGGTATGGTGATTTGCCTTCCAAAATGAATTTGGATGATAATAATCCATTTATTACGCCAAATCTACCAACACCAAATGAAGCTTTTGGTAGCAATCTCAATAATTTTGATGACGACAGTGATGTCCCATTCTAAATAAAATAAAAAGAGGAGCTAAATGCTCCTCTTTTTTTAATTTCTTATTATTATTTTTTCATTGAGAGTTCTTCCATCATCGGCTACTCCTCTTAAAAAATAAATACCATCTTGAAGATTACTTGTGATGACTTCTTTATCATTCCCTGAATCTATTTTGAATGATTTGACTATTTGACCTAACTGGTTTATAATAGAAAAGTCTAAAGAATATAGTGAGGTGATAAAGAATCTTCCGTTGCTTGGATTAGGATAAATAGAAATTTCACTTTTCGTGAAATCATTTCTATCCAAATAATTAAAACAATTAGAATTTACTGCCTGACAAGGGCTCAGAGTAATAGTGACACCATAACTTCCATCTACACTTGGGGTATAATCTTGATTAGTGGCCCCACCAATTGGAGCATTACCATTATTACAATCAAACCATTGATAAGTAGCTCCAGATTGATCAGCTGATAAGATATTCCCATTTTTAGAAATAGTAGTAACTGGATTGGTTGTTACTACTGTCACATTAGCGGTTTGAATATCTTTTACCCCATTTACATCATAAGCGGTAACATTGTAAGAAGTAATTTGTGGATCTACTGTATTATTAGTTAAAGTTCCTGATATCGGAAATGGAGTAGTGCTGGAAAAGTTAGCACCTGCAGTTCCTGTTCCGGTTACATTGGTGGCGTTATTTCTGCTCCAAAAACCATAGGTGTTAGTATGGTACAAAACATCACCATAAAATCCCCTAACTTGATTGTCAGTTGTAAAAAAACCGCTGGCTCTTACTTTATGAGTTACTGTAATGTTTGAGTCGGCTATAGGGGTTACCGAAGTTGCATTTGGTCTATACGCAATTTTAAAGCCATTAGTGGGGGTGGTAACCACAATATAGATTCCATATGAACCACCACTCGGCATTGTAAAGCCTGTATCTCCTAACTCTACAGTTACATAAAAACCATTACCAGCAGCTGTGGCGCTTAAACTGGCAACAAAATCGCCTAGTTTTGTCCAATTGGCTTGAGTGCTATAATTACCCGTTGCGGTTGTGGCACTTGTCGTTTTGTAAATAGAAAAAGGAACACCAGTAGTGACTGTAGTGGCAATAGGTGTAATTAATGGAATTACAAAGCCATTTACTCTTAGAGGGATTCCACCGGTATTGCCCACATCAAAATAGATACCATTATTATTTACATTTAAATAGGTTGCTGCTCCTCCAGTTGTAATGCAATCCAAACTGGAATAATTATTGATAGTTGGAGAACTAGCGGTTATGTCTGTTATGGTATTTCCAGAACAAATTGTTTGGTTAAGAGGGGAGATAGAAGAAGCAAGTAGTTTATTAGATGCAATCTGTGGGGTAGTTGCAATATTTTCTACAGGAAATATTCTTACTTTGTGATCCTTTACACTTTTAACATTTAGTTCCACTAAATTATTAGTAACTTGAGCGTAATTTAAAAAGCTGCAGAAAAAAACAAAAAACAAACGGAAAAAAGGAATTTTCTTTTTCATATCTAAGAACTTTAAATTTGTAATAAATTTACTAAAAAATTGAAAATCAAACTATTAATATTTATTTTTTTTATTGGAGGCATGAAATTTTCTGCTTCTAATATTCTGTTGCCTATGGATGAGACTTCACAGAAAAATCATTTGAAGGCATATGGTATTACATATTGGACACTAGACAAAGGGTATAAAGCTAGTTGGTTGTTAAATTATCGTGGGGGCTCTTTTCTATTACCTGATGTTACAGAAATAAGAAAAGAATGTCAAATTCGTGGCGTTAGTTTTGAAATAGTATCAGATGCTGAAACCCAACAAATACTAACGGAGATATCATCTCCATCACAAAATATGGAAACGGTTATTTTGGAAAAAGCGCCTAAAATAGCAGTGTATTCACCACCAGGAAAGCAACCTTGGGATGATGCTGTTACTATGGTGTTGACTTATGCAGAAATTCCTTTCAAAGTAGTATATGATGAAGAAGTGTTAAGCGATCAGTTAATTTTATACGACTGGTTGCACTTGCATCACGAAGATTTTACTGGGCAATATGGTAAATTTTTCGGTAATTACCGTAATATGCCTTGGTATATTGAACAGAAAAGAGATGCAGAAGCCTTAGCAACCAAGTTAGGTTATGCAAAAGTCTCACAAGAAAAATTGGCAGTTGCTCAAAAAACTAGAGATTTTGTTATCGGCGGTGGCTTTATGTTCGCCATGTGTTCAGCAACTGACAGCTTTGATATTGCATTAGCAGCGGAAGGAGTCGATATTTGTGAGACCATGTTTGATGGTGACCCAAGCGAGTCAAATTACCAGCAGAAAATGGATTATAGCAAAACCTTTGCTTTCAAAGATTTTATTTTGGAAAGAAGACCTGAAAAATATGAATTTTCTTCTATAGATATGACTGAAAAAAGAGTAGTTCCTTTTGAAAAAGATTATTTTACGCTGTTGGAATTTTCGGCCAAATGGGATGTTATTCCGAGTATGTTGTGCCAAAATCATACGGCTTTGGTAAAAGGTTTTATGGGACAAAGTACTTCTTTTGATCGCGAGCTGATAAAATCGAATGTATTGGTGATGGGTGAGTGTCAAATTAACGGCGAAGCTCGTTATATACATGCTCAAAAAGGAAAAGGATTTTTTACTTTTTATGGGGGTCACGATCCCGAAGATTACCAGCATCGAGTAGGTGATGAGCCGACCGATTTAAATCTGCATCCTAATTCTCCCGGATTCCGATTAATCCTAAATAATATACTTTTTCCAGCGGCGAAAAAGAAGCATCAAAAAACGTAACCCGTTTATGAATTACCAAAATATACTTCAAGAAATTTATCAAGAATCCTTGTTGCAACCCAAAATGGGAAATATAGCAACCTATATTCCTGAATTAGCGAATGTAAATCCGGATAAATTTGCCATTAGTTTGACTACTATTGATGGAAATAATTTTGGAGTAGGTGATTGTAACGAACGATTTTCTATTCAGTCGGTATCAAAAGCATTGTCCTTAACGCTTGCTTTTTCTGTTTTTGGCGAAGAAATTTGGAAAAGAGTTGGTGTTGAACCATCGGGAAGTGCTTTCAATTCATTAGTGCAATTGGAATATGAAAAAGGAATTCCGCGTAATCCGTTTATTAATGCAGGAGCTTTGGTTATTGCCGATATCCTAGTATCAACGCTTAAAAATCCAAAGCAAGATTTTCTTGATTTTATTCGTAAAACGTCAGGTATTTTAGATGTCAATTTCGATTTGAAAGTAGCACAATCTGAAAAAAATACCGGTTTTAGAAATGCAGCATTAGCCAATTTTCTGAAATCTTTCGGAAACATTAAAAATGATGTTGACGAAGTATTGGATTTCTATTTCCATCAATGTTCTGTTAGCATGTCTTGCCACGAATTAACAAAAGCGTTTTATTTTTTTGCCAATGAAGGGGTTTCTCAAAACGGAACTCCCGTTTTGAATAAAAGTCAAATCAAAAGAATGAATGCCTTAATGCAAACATGCGGTTTCTATGATGAATCGGGTGAATTTACCTACCGAGTAGGATTACCAGGAAAGAGTGGCGTCGGTGGAGGAATTGTTGCCTTATTACCCAAACAATTTATTGTATCCACTTGGAGTCCACGATTAAATACTAACGGAAATTCAGAATTAGGAATGTTCGCTTTGGAGCAATTAACTACAAAGACAGAAATGTCCATTTTTTAACCGCTTCGTAAGTTTTGTCATAATCTTCACGAACGGTTCCCAGCCATCGGTCCCAAATCAAAGTATACAAGCCGTAATTTCCAAAAAATGATTTATGGTGTTGGTTGTGTGCAACACTTGTGTTTACCCATTTTCCAATCTTTGTTTTATGAAAATTTTTAGGATACAATTCGTAACCCAAATGGCCATATATATTATAAATGATTTGGAAAAGCATAAACATAAAAAAAGCGGTACGATGCACTGGAATTGTAAAAGCTACAAGTGGAATAATTCCAGCTTCTAAAATCGCTTCCAAAGGATGAAAAGCATAGGCTGTCCAAGGTGATGGATTCGTTGATTTATGATGAATTAAGTGAACTTTTCGGTATAAAAGTGGATGATGCATCGCACGGTGGCACCAATAAAAATAGGTATCATGCAAGAAAAACATCCAAACAAAACTTAAAGCATACCAATACGGATTGATAATTTCACCATAATTAATATTGTTATAGGGTTTTAAAGCCGTAAAACAGAAATAAGCCATGGAGGCAAAAATCAACATTGAGACGATAGAATAGCCAATGTCTCTATAATAGTCTGAGTTTTTCGGGAATTTCTTTTGAATTTTTATCTTTTCAACAACTTTTGGAAAAAGAATATAAAATAGCAAAAAAGACACACTTGCCAATAAAAAGTATCGTACGGAGATATTAGTTAAGGAATACAGCCAAACGTTAGCGTCAAAATTCATTTGATCAATTTAATTTAAAAGGAACGGGTTAAACCGTTCCTTCTTCGTTTTCTTTATCTAAATATTCTTGTACAGTTTCTATCGCGTTATTGATAACATCGCTTAAAGCAGTAATAAAGCTTCCATCTTCTACATTATCCATTGCGTGTTTTAAAGCTTCCACTTCAATTGATATAATTTCAGTTGTAACATTTTTTCCACTTTCTGCAATTCCTGCTAATATTATAGCATTAATTTCATCTTCGGTTCTGCCGCGTAAATGTTTTTCTTGACGAATAATAATATGGTCAAACATTCTTCCAGCGATTTTAGCACATTCTTTAATGTCTTCGTCACGACGATCACCAACTCCCGCAATAATTCCAATTTTTTTGGTCGCTTGAACACTACTTAAATATTCTTCAACTCCTCTATAACCCGCTGGATTGTGAGCAAAATCGATTAACACTTTGAATTTTTTGAATTCGAAAATATTCATTCTTCCAGGTGTTTGTGCCGCACTCGGAATAAACGTTTGTAAGGATAAACTAATATCTTCGGTTTTGAAGCCCCAAAGATAACTGGCCAAAGTAGCTGCAAGCGCATTGGCAATCATGAATTTCGCTTTGCCACCAAGTGTTAGCGGAACATGACTCGCTTTTTCAACTCTAATTTTCCATTCGCCTTTTTTGATAGTAATGAAACCATTTTCATAAACAGCAACAATTTTACCTTCTTTGGCAAATTTTTGAACCACAGGATTGTCTTCATTCATGGCAAAATAGGCCACATTACAATCCAATAAATTGGCAATTTTTAAACATTGCTCGTCTTCGGCATTCAAAATCGCCCAACCATCTTTTTTAACACTTCTGACAACTGTTGCTTTTACACGCGCCAAATCATCCAGATTATGAATGTCGGCAATTCCTAAATGATCCTCTTGGATATTGGTAATAATTCCGATATCACAACGGCTAAAGCCAAGTCCGGAGCGTAATATTCCACCGCGAGCTGTTTCTAAAACCGCAAATTCAACGGTAGGATCTTTTAAAATATATTCGGCAGAAATAGGTCCAGTAGTGTCCCCTTTTTCCATCATATGGTTTTGAACATAAATTCCATCGGAAGTCGTGAAGCCAACTTTGAAGCCATTATTTTTAACAATATGTGCTAAAAGTCGAGTAGTAGTTGTCTTGCCGTTAGTTCCTGTTACTGCAATTATCGGAATACGACTCGGTTTTCCTGGAGGATATAGCATATCAATTACAGGAGCTGCTACGTTTCTTGGTAATCCTTCAGAAGGAGCCAAGTGCATACGGAAACCTGGAGCAGCATTCACTTCCAAGATACAACCACCATTTTCTTTTAGCGGTTGCGTTAGGTTTTCAGCCATGATATCAACTCCACAAACATCCAATCCAATAACTCGTGAAATTCGTTCGCACAAGAAAATGTTTTCAGGATGCATCATGTCGGTAACATCTATAGAAGTTCCACCAGTACTCAAATTAGCAGTCGATTTTAAATAGACCACTTCATCTTTCATTGGAACGGTTTCTAAAGTATAGCCCAATTTTTCTAATAAATCGGTTGTATCTCTATCGACATCAATTTGGGTCAATACATTTTCATGACCATAACCTCTGCGTGGATCTTTATTCGTTTGTTCAATTAATTGCTGAATGTTGTGATTTCCATCTCCTTTTACATGAGCGGGTTCACGTTTGGCTGCTGCGACTAATTTATTATCGATAATTAAAACTCTAAAATCGAATCCGGTAATGAATTTTTCAACGATAACACGACGGCTGTAATTTTTGGCATAGGCTAAACCAGCTACAGCATCATCCCAATTTTTGACATTAATGGAAGCGCCTTTACCGTGATTTCCATCTAGTGGTTTTATTACGATTGGATATCCAATTTTTTTGATAACAGTATCTAGATCTTCTTCATCAACACAAATACCACCGCTTGCTACCGGAATTGAAGCCAGTTCTAACATACGTTTGGTTTCTTCTTTGTTGCAAGCAATATCTACAGCAATGTTGCTGGTTTTACACGTTATAGTTGCCTGAAAACGCATTTGATTTACCCCATACCCTAATTGTACTAAGGAATTGGTTCCCAAACGAATCCAAGGAATGTCACGAGCTACTGCTTCCTCTACGATACTTCCTGTGGAAGGACCAAGTCGAACACGTTCGCGAATTTCCCTCATTTTTTGAATATCGGCATCCACATCATATGATGTTCCGGCGATTAAAGCTTCGGCGATGCGAACAGAAGATTCTGCTGCAAACATTCCTACATTTTCTTCGGTATAGCTGAATACTACATTATAGATACCCGGAGTTTTGGTTTCTCTGGTTCTTCCAAAACCGGTTTCCATCCCGGCAAGGGTTTGAATTTCTAGTGCGATATGTTCAATAACATGTCCCATCCAAGTGCCACGTTCCACGCGCATGAAAAATCCACCGCGACAACCTTCCGAACAACGGTGCTCAATCATGGTAGGAAACATTGCTTCAATACGTTCTCTAAAACCATCAATTTTGTCTGTAGGAAATTGCTCCATTTCCTCCAAGTCCAAACGCATTTGGATTAATTTTTTACGTTTTACACTCCAAATATTAGGTCCACGTAACGCTTGAATTTTATCTATTTTCATTCTGATGATAGTTTTGTATTGATTTTGTTAAAAATAGGAAAATTTTGGTATTGGTTTCTACTTTTTTCAGATAATATTTATTGTAAATGTGCTAAATGATTGGAATTATGAAATATAGCCCCGATAGTAGCGAAAATCCTGTCGTTGCGATTATATCAATGATAAGTAGATTGCTTCGTTCTTCGCAATGACAGATTACTTCACTAAGTGTTTATCTTAATTTGTGTTCAGTGAATTTCATTTGAAGCGGATAGCGGGTAAAATGTTGATAAGTGCCGAAAAACTTTTGCTTCAAAACCCATAATTAGGTTGGTGTAAATTCATTTTTTGGCTATTTTTACCGCATGAAATCGCCATGGATCAAAAGTTTGCATAAGCAAATACCTTAAAAAAAAGCGATACATATTACCTTAAAAAAAATAGATTTATTCAGATATGAATATAAAAGGAAAATTAGTCATTATTGGCGGTGCGGTGGATAAAGGGAGTTTTACAGAGACCGATATAGATAAAAATGCTTCAAAGAATTTGAACTTTTTTGAAGAAGGAATTTTGAAACGAATTCTTGACGAATCAAAACATAAAAAAGAATCCAGAATAGAAGTGATTACTACCGCTTCTAAAATTCCTAGAGAAATTGGACCCGAATATGTGAAAGCATTGAATTATTTAGGAGCCAATAACGTAGATGTTTTACATATCGAAAAGCGCGAACAAGCCACAGAACCTGAAGTTTTAGCGCGATTAAAAGCAGCTGATGTGGTGATGTTTACAGGAGGTGATCAATTGCGTTTAACTTCTATTTTGGGAGGAACACAGTTTGATGAGGTTTTATTAGATAAATATCATAATGAAGATTTCATTTATGCTGGAACTTCAGCGGGTGCAGCTGCGGCTTCTAACAGTATGATTTACCAAGGAAGTAGTAGTGAAGCCTTGTTGAAAGGGGAAGTAAAAATCACTTCTGGTTTAGGTTTGATTGATGGAGTAGTTATTGATACCCATTTTGTACAACGTGGTCGTATTGGACGTTTGTTCCAGGCCGTAGTTGGAAATCCGAAAGTTTTAGGAATAGGTTTAGGAGAAGATACCGGTTTGTTGATTACCAATGGTAAAAAAATGGAAGCGATTGGTTCTGGATTGGTGATTCTTGTGGATGGCCATGAAATTAAAGATACGAACTTAACCCAAGTAGAATTAGGACAACCGATTTCGATTTCACATTTGGTAACGCACGTGATGAGTAAATATGACACGTTTGATTTGGATACCTATAAAATGAGTATTCATTCGTCGCAATATGTGTAATAGGTAACTTCGAGAACCTCAGTTACCTGTTGGCTGAGGCTCTCGAAGCCAACATCATGTTAATTAATTCCAACTCAAAATGAAAATAATAATCCACGGTGGATTTTTCTCCGAATCGTCTACCAATGCCGAAACCAAATTGGCCAAGCAAAATGCCTTAGAACGCATTGCAAAAGAATCTTTCGAATATTTACAAAATCATTCGGCTGTTGAGACAGTGGTGTATGCGGTTTCTTTATTGGAAGATGATGCCTTATTTAATGCAGGTATTGGTTCGCAAATTCAAAGCGATGGAAAAATTCGAATGAGTGCTTCATTAATGGATGGCGTGACTCAAAAAATGAGTGGTGTCATTAATATTGAAGAAGTCAAAAATCCAATTCAAGTCGCACAAGTATTAATGCGTGTTGACGATAGAGTTTTGGGAGGAAGTGGTGCTACTAATTTTGCGAGACAGCATGGATTTGAACCATTTTCTACCGAAATTCCTCAGCGTAGAACCGAATATGAAGCGAAACTAAAATCGCTTGGAACCGGAACCGTTGGTTGTGTGGCATTAGATGCTGAAGGCAAGATTGCTGCCGCTACTTCTACTGGAGGAAAAGGTTTTGAAATTCCGGGACGTATCTCTGATTCGGCTACAGTGGCAGGGAATTATGCGAATGCATTTTGTGGTGTAAGTTTAACTGGAGTAGGAGAGGATATTGTGAGCAACGCTACCGCAGCAAAAATTGTGACGCGTGTTACCGATGGATTTCCATTAGACAAAGCCTTTGAAAAAACATTCAACGAATTAAAACCTTATGATGGTTTTGCAGGAGCGATTGCTATTGATAAAGATGGAAATATGTTTCACCAAGATTCGCACCCAAGTATGGTTTTCGCAAGTTTTGACGGAGAAAAATTTGAGGTTTTTAACTAAGATAGCTTTGTCACACTGAGCTTGTCGAAGTGTCTTCTAAAGGTCTTCGACAGGCTCAGACTGACAGATTATAATTGTGTTAAAACTTCCAAGCTAGGATTCTACTGGTTTTATTGCCTTGATGCATTTCGATTACTTCGAATTCGGCTTTTACTTTTTTGAGCACTGTAAAGAGTGGTTTCAGGTTTTCTTTTTTAGAAACCAGAGACGTAAACCATTTGCATTGGGTTTTAAAATGCACACTCTCATAGATCATATTGGTGATAAAAGCGAGTTCTCCACCTTCGCACCACAGTTCGTTGTTTTGTCCGCCAAAGTTTAAAGTAGGCTTGGCTTCTATTGCTTTTCCTAAGTTTTTGAGTTTGCGTTGCGTTCCTTTAGTTGCTTCTTCTTTGGAATTGTGAAATGGCGGATTGCAAATCACACAATCAAATTTTTCATTCGGTTGGATGATTCCTTTTAATATGTTTCGTTTGTTGTCTTGTAAGCGAATGGAAATGTGTTCTTTTAAATCGGAATTCTTTTCGATAATCGTAGTGGCGGTTTTTACAGCTGGCTTGTCAATTTCGGTTCCGACAAATGTCCAACCATATTCTTGATGGCCAATAATTGGATAAATTACATTAGCACCAGTTCCGACATCTAAAATTTTTATGCCGCTTCCTGTGGGTAATGTACCGTTGATTCCTTTGGCGAGTAAATCGGCAATATGATGAATATACTCGGCACGACCGGGTATGGGCGGACAAAGATTGGTTGGTGGTAATTCGTAATAGCTGATTTCGTAGAAATGCTTTAGTAAGGCTTTGTTTAGCGTTTTTACGGCATCTGGATTGGCAAAATCAACACTTTCATTTCCGAATTTATTGAGGTGAACAAACGCTTTTAATTCGGGTGACGTTTCAATTAAGGCTTTGAAATCATAATTGGAATTATGTTTGTTTCGTGGGTGCAAGTTTTTTGAAGTATCGCTGGTTTTCATGGATTCGATTATTTGAGTGTAAAAGTACTGAAAATATGAGGAATGTTCATTAGAAGTTTACGGTTTGTAGAGTAGCCCCGATGGGAGTGGTATCATGCAATAATGGTATTTCGAGTTCCTCAATGTCCATTATTGCATATTTAACGGACAGCGGGTGAAGGTGGAAGGGAAGCGTTAGGGTTGTGCTCCTTATAAAAAAAGTCCCACTCTTTCGAATGGGACTTTGTAATAAGTAAGTTAAATATATTGTTAAACGTTTATTATTTTACTTTGTTAAGAATAGCTTTGAAAGCTTCTGGGTGGTTCATCGCTAAATCAGCTAATACCTTACGGTTTAACTCGATGTTGTTCTTTTTTACTTTACCCATAAACTGAGAGTAAGACATTCCTTCTAAACGAGCTCCAGCGTTAATACGTTGAATCCATAAAGCACGGAAGTTTCTCTTGTTTACTTTTCTATCACGGTATGCATAGCACATTGCTTTTTCAACCGCATTCTTAGCAACTGTCCAAACGTTTTTTCTACGACCAAAGAAACCTTTGGCTTGCTTCATTATCTTTTTTCTTCTTGCTCTTTTAGCAACTGAATTTACTGATCTTGGCATAATTTTACTTTTTTTTTGTAGCAGGCGGTTCGAATTTAATCAAGAACACTTATTGGCCATACTCCAAGGTTATTAAATTGTTTTTTAACCTGAATTTGCTATAAGCAATATGCTATAAGCCTTAAGCGTATTGCCTAAAGCCTAAAGCCTAAGGCTTTTTAGATAATTCTTAATTGTTGTTTGATGCTTTTCTCATCTGTTTTGTGAACTAGAGTTGAGTGTGTCAACGCTAATTTACGTTTCTTAGATTTTTTAGTCAAAATGTGACTTTTGAAAGCATGCTTTCTTTTAATTTTTCCAGAACCAGTAACTTTAAAACGTTTCTTAGCACTAGATTTAGTTTTCATTTTAGGCATAATTTCCCAAATTTATTTAATTTAACTTACTTACTATCTTTGCGAGTTTGCGAAGCAATCTCTCTATTTTTTCTTTTTCGGAGAAATGAACATAATCATTCTCTTTCCTTCTAGAACTGGCATCGCTTCTACTTTACCAACTTCTTCAAGATCTTGTGCTAATCTTAATAATAAGATTTGACCTTGTTCTTTGTAAATGATCGAACGTCCTTTAAAGAATACGAAAGCTTTTAGTTTCGAACCTTCTTTTAGGAATTTCTCAGCATTTTTCTTTTTAAATTCATAATCGTGCTCATCTGTTTGAGGACCAAAACGAATTTCTTTGATTACAATTTGAGTAGCTTTAGCTTTAAGTTCCTTCTCACGCTTCTTTTGCATGTAAACGAACTTCTTATAGTCCATGATTTTACATACTGGTGGTTCAGCGTTTGGAGAAATTTCTACTAAATCTAAATCTAGTTCGTCTGCCATACGTAGTGCTTCCGAAGTTTTAATAACTCTTGGCTCTACATTGTCTCCTACAAGGCGTACTTCTGGAACACGAATAAAATTGTTAATTCTGTGTTCGTCTTTTTTTTCTACTCTAGGTTGGTAACCTCTGTTGTTTCTAATTGCGATAACTTTATAATTTTAGTTAAACATCAAATGATTTTAAAGATTTACGTACTTCTTCGTTTACAAGAGCCGTAAATTCTTCTACTTTAATGGTAATATTTCCTTTTCCTTCTTGACCATGACGTCTTACAGAAACCGTACCGTTTTTCTCCTCTTCCTCGCCAATAATCAGCATGAACGGGTATTTCTGTCCTTCGGCTTCTCTAATTTTCTTCCCGATTGTCTCGTTTCTGTTGTCAATTAGGGCGCGAATTTCGTCATTTTCTAGCAATTCTGAAACTTTTTTCGCATAATTTTCATATTTCTCACTCAAACTAAGGATAATGGCTTGCTCTGGCATTAGCCAAAGTGGGAAATTTCCTCCAGTGTGTTCTAATAAAATAGCGATAAAACGTTCCATTGAACCAAATGGTGCTCGGTGAATCATTACAGGTCTGTGTAATTCATTGTCAGATCCTTTGTAAGTCAAGTCAAAACGCTCTGGTAAGTTGTAATCTACCTGAATCGTTCCTAACTGCCAGCTTCTGCCTAATGCATCTTTCACCATAAAGTCTAGCTTCGGACCATAGAATGCAGCTTCGCCATATTCAATCACATAGTTAAGCCCTTTGTCTTTAGCAGCATTAATGATGGCTTGTTCTGCTTTTTCCCAGTTTTCGTCGCTACCTATATATTTATCTCTGTTTTCTTTATCACGTAACGATACTTGAGCAGTGAAATTTTCAAATCCTAACGAACCAAATACATATAATACTAAGTCAATTACTTTTTTGAATTCTAAATCTAACTGGTCTGGCGTACAAAATATGTGCGCATCATCTTGAGTAAACCCTCTTACACGAGTTAATCCATGTAATTCACCCGATTGCTCATATCTATATACAGTACCAAATTCAGCATAACGTTTTGGTAAATCTTTATACGACCAAGGTTTTGCATTATAAATTTCACAGTGGTGTGGACAGTTCATTGGTTTTAACAAGAACTCTTCGCCTTCTGCAGGTGTGTGAATAGGTTGAAAACTATCGGCACCATATTTTGCGTAGTGACCTGAAGTAACATATAATTCCTTCTGACCAATATGTGGAGTAACTACTTGTTCGTAACCAGCTTTCTTTTGTGCTTTCTTTAAAAATTGCTCCAAACGATCGCGTAATGCTGCTCCTTTTGGTAACCACAATGGTAAACCTTGACCTACACGCGGAGAGAAATGGAATAATTCCAATTCTTTTCCAAGCTTTCTGTGGTCACGACGTTTTGCTTCTTCTAGTAACTCTAAGTGATCAGTTAAGTCTTTTTGCTTTGGGAATGAAATTCCGTACACACGAGTTAACTGTTTGTTTTTCTCGTCACCTCTCCAATAGGCTCCGGCTACCGATAAAATTTTCATCGCTTTGATGATACCAGTATTCGGAATGTGTCCTCCACGACATAAATCAGTAAAAGTAGCGTGATCACAAAATGTAATCGTACCGTCTTCCAAGTTCTGAATCAATTCCGTTTTGAACTCATTGTCTTTATATAGTTCTAATGCTTCTGCTTTTGTAGCTGAACGCATTTTGAATTCATGTTTCTCACGAGCAATTTCTAAAACGCGGTCTTCCACTTTTTTGAAGTCAGCATCTGTGATTTTTTTATCGCCAAAATCTACATCATAATAAAATCCTCTTTCAATTGCTGGACCTATTGTTAATTTGATGCCTGGGTAAAGCTCTTCAAGGGCTTGCGCCATTACGTGCGAAGTCGAATGCCAGAATGCTTTCTTGCCATCTGCATCATTCCATGTAAATAATGTAAGCGTACCATCGGTCGTTAATTGGGTTTCTGTTTCAATAGTTGTGCTATTAAAAGAAGCCGAAATCACATTTCTTGCTAAACCTTCACTTATAGATTTAGCCACATCCATAGGAGTTACGCCACTTGCGTACTCTCTAACCGAACCGTCTGGTAAAGTAATCTTAATCATTATTGTTAATTTAAGTCCGCAAATATAGGCCATTCACAAAACACATACAATATATATAAGTAGATTCTTTTTTTTAGTTACTATATATATAGGTGTTTTTATACAGAGCTTGTCGAAGGAGGGCGTGCCCCTTCGGGTCGGGCTGTCCGCTATATCTTTTAGTGCTGCCTTCGAGTACCTCAGGCAGCACTAAAAGGATGCCGCTTCCATCCCTCACGCATAAACCCGACAGGTTTTCAAAACATGTTTGGTTTATGTCTCGCGCTAACTACCTGATAATTAACCAAGCAAAAAAAAGATTTAAAAAAGGTTACGAAAAGGTTAGGAAAAGTAAAAAGAAGTGTTACTTTTGCACCCGCATTGAGCAACAAGTTCTTTAAATACTGTACCAAAAACATAAAACATCTGAGACTGAGGGTTTGAAAAAAAACTTTCAAAAAAGATGAAAAAAGATTTGGAAATAGAAAAATAAAGATGTTATCTTTGCACCCCGCAAACGAGTTGAAAAACGAGTTCGCTGAACACATAAAATGAATAAAAGTTATGTGAAGCAAATGAGGGAAGTTCTTAAAGTTAATGTGATTAAAACGGGATGAAAATTTTCTCAAAAAAA
>JAZKHA010000002.1:0-249036 GCA_040385625.1 Bacteroidota bacterium | reverse complement strand
GCACCTCGTTTACACCGAGGGGGTCGGGGGTTCGAACCCCTCATCGCCCACAAAGCACTTCAATTGAAGTGCTTTTTTTGTTTTATAAACATTATGAAATTAGTATTAAAACTGAATGAAGTTAAGGAAATAGAAATCTTTTATGGTTTTTATGATATATACATTTTAGGTGGATTTTATATTGAGGCAAATCCTGACTTTTTTGTACAAATTAAAGAAATCAATTCAGGAGAAGTAATTACTTTAACTGAGCATTATTTGAAAGGAAGGGATTATAAAAATAAAAAACAGGCTGTGAAATATTTTAGTTTTAATACAACTAAATATGGGAAGTATGAAGTTTCTATACATAATTACGAAGATTTAATTGTAAAAGGAAGCATATTAAGTTTTTTAAGGCCATTTCTTAAGCCAGTTAAATTGCATGATATTGAGATATTGATAGAATAAAAAAGCACTTCAATTGAAGTGCTTTTTTTATTTCTCATATTGATCTTCCATTTGTTTTATCGAATCAATCATCATTTGTATTCTATCGTATTCTTTTTGTTTTTGTTTTTTCCCTATATACAAATAAGCAATAAGCATCCAAGCAATGTAAGCAACCAAAACAATAATTTTTAACATGGTTGACATGGGTTGCATGACTTCAATAAAGTAAAAACCAAAAGCAATATTTAAAATAATAAAATAGGCGAGACTAATTTTAGTGCTAACTATTTGTTGAAAAGCATAATATTTTTCAAGTTGGTTTAAGGTTATCGATGGCTTTTGAGTCAAATCTATTTTTCGCAATGTTATCATTTGATATAGCCTAACAAGTGAAAAACCGCCAATACATAACAGCATTAAGCCTAATCCTATGAATGTTGATGCCATTTTAAAATGAACACTTGAGCCAATCCAGACTACAGCAAACATAGTTGCGATTAGAGTCATTACTTGAAAAAGTACCTTGTTGGTATAGGTCGATCTGTCTTTTTTAGCCTTTGCTAGGATTAACGAAACATCAGGAAGAGAACTCTGCTTCTGTTGTTTCCAGATTTCTTGTAGGTTATCAAATTCTTTCATATTTCGCGTAAATTGTACTTAATTGTTGTTTTATTCTATGGATTTTTACTCTTAGATTTCCTTCTGAAATATCAGTTATCGAGGCAATTTCTGCATACGGAACTTCTTCCAGTAAAAGTGTAATGATAAGTCGGTCAGCTTCGGGTAATTCACTAATACATTTGTATAGAAGTTGAATCTGATTTTCTTTTTCATCAGTATCCTCACTTATTTTTAAAACTGTTTTTTCAATATCTACTTTAGTGGTTTTTTTAGCATTCCTTAGATATAAAAGACAAGTGTTGACTGTTATTCTGTATATCCAAGTGCTTACTTGCGATTCGCCTCTAAATTTTTCTAGGTTTTCCCAAACTTTGATGAATACTTCCTGGAGTAAATCATCGGCTTGCATGCTGTCACCGGTGTACCCCAAACACAACCGATGTACTTTTTGAGAATAGTTAGAATAGATGTCTTTAAATTGATTTTCGATTGAACTCACAATAATGATTTATGATTTTGAGTCTAAAAATAAGTCAATTTCATTATAAAACCATTCAGGTTGATCATACATGATGAAATGTTTTGCATCCGCTACTTTGATGGTTTTGTTTTTTAATGCCGCATATTGTGCTCCATATTCTTTTTCACTAGCTTCTTTGGTACCCCAAAAACTTGTTAAAACTAGGATTGGTGCTTTGATTTTTGCGATATCTTGTCTTAAATCAGTTGTTGACATCTCAATGATGGTACTTCCAAGTGTGGTACGATCACTTTTAAAACTCCATTCAGCGATTTGTTTGGCACGAATAGTATCGGTAACTTGACTTTTCATGGCACGAGTCATATTTTTTACATAACCTTCAGTAGGTAATGACTTAAAGTTTTTAATGGTGTTTTCTTTGTTAAATTGAGGATTGCTTTTTATAGACTCAGCTGTAGCTTCAGGCTTTCCAACTGCAGAAACGAAAGGAAGCCCATCTACACAAATGCTTTTTCCGAATAAATCTGGTTCAGTACTTTGTACCCAAAGTGTCATGAAAGCCCCTAAGCTGTGCCCAATTAACATTGGTTTTTTTAATTTGTTGTCTTTAACATACTGAATGATTTCGTTGTGAACAGTTTTAAGGATTTCTTCATTTTCGATAGGTTTTACTCCTCCAAAACCTGCAATAGAGATTACATGAAGTTCGTATTTGTTTTTTAAATGTTCTACCGTTTCATTCCATACTTCTCCGTTGCAAGAATAACCTGGAATTAATAATACAGGTTTTCCCTTTCCAATTACTTTTACTTCAAAAGATTGTTGTTTTTGTGCAAATACATTTACAAATGCAAGAATTGCTACTACTAAGATGATTGCTTTTTTACTCAAGCTTTTAGAATTGTTTTTTTGGTTTTCGTGAATCATTGATTTCATAATTATTATTTTTTAGTTTGTTTATTTTCTCTTTTGATACAAACCGAAATCAATTGTTACAGAAAAAGTAATTTTTTTTAAATTATTTTTTTCAAACAGTTATTAATCAGTGTTTTAAAATTAATAATTGTAAGATAATATTTTCATAAAAGCCAAATAAGTGTATTTCATCGATTTTATTTGGCTGTTTGTCGATTTTTATTGTAATGTTGTCCTGTCAAAATGAGTTAATCATTTGATAATCAAAAAGGAATACAGTAAAAAAAGCAGCTATGAATAACAGAACTTTACGTCAAATCATTTTTTTAGTTTTTGTATCATTAACATTATTTTCTTGTTCAAAGGAAGAGGTTGCTTCAAGCGAACCTAAGACTTCATCTCAAGTAAATGTGAAATACAATTATACATCTGATGAATTAGAAGTTCTGAATTTAATTAATAACTATAGAGCTAGCAAAGGGCTAAATATTTTAGAAAAAATAGATTATATAGCTACTGTATCAGAAGGGCATGATCACTACATGATTTCTGTTGGAGAAATATCTCACAATAATTTTCAAGATCGCTATGAGGCTTTGGTAACTAATTTAGGAGCAAAAACAGTAAGCGAGAATGTTGCTTATAATTATTCAACACCACAAGGCGTTTTTAAAGCTTGGTTGGCTAGTGAAGGGCACCGATTAAATATTGAAGGAGACTTTACACACTTTGGGATCTCAATACGAGCAAATGCTGAAGGGAAAAAATATTACACGAATTTATTTATGAAAAAATAGTTTTTTAGTTTGTTTATTTGATAAAAGCGTCAGGTGTTCCCCAATCCCTGACGTTTTTTTTATGTATTTACTTCAAGATCTTTAATATAGTCTTCATTTTCATAAAAAAATCTTTCGAAGGCATCCATGTTTTCGTTGAAAAAATCAAAAATTGTATTCCAAGTGGCTTTGTTGTTGATGCTTATTCCGGAAGTCTCCACCCAAATTCTACTGATGATTTTGCCCGATTCCAAATAATGGTTTCTCTCAAAAATTGCTTCAGGTAAATAGTCTTCTAACAAAATGGTTTTTAAAGATTCTACTTTTTCAAAGTAGATTTTTCTTTTTTCATCATCCTTAGGTTCGATGTCTAAAATCACTTGAGCTTTTTTGTTGTCCACAAAAAATTTAAAGCTAACATCTTTGATTTTGGTATTATATAATAACCATTTTCTTGGATAAGCTTCGGCAAATTGTGTCCAAAATTCTTTCTTTATTCTAATGCTTTCTTCTTTACTATACATGGATTTGGATGACTTAAAATTGGTATATCAAAAAAAATGTACTAAATTTATGAGATTGATTTGTAAAAATCAATAGGATTACTATTGTTAAAACTTGGCAAAATGGACTTTTCCGATTTTTTAAAATATGTTCCAAAAATAGCAAAAGAAACGCTACCGGCGACCAATGCACATGCAAAAATGGTTCCGCCGCAGCGTATTGAGTTTCTGCATAGCCAAAGTTTGCAGAATGTAGTGCCTAAAAAGGCAGCGGTCTTGATGCTTTTATATCCTAAAAATAACATTACTCACTTGGCTTTAATTGTACGTAATTCCTATCCGGGAATACATGCTTCTCAAATTGCCTTCCCAGGTGGAAAAGTAGAAGTATATGACGCCGATTTGTCGCAAACCGCCTTGAGAGAAACACACGAAGAAATAGGGGTGCATAAAGATAAGGTGTCGGTGGTTAGGGCTTTTACAGAAGTATATATTCCGCCAAGTAATTATTTGGTGTCTCCTTTTTTAGGTTTTTCAAACGAAGAATTGACCTTTACCTTGAGTCCTGATGAGGTATCTGGTTTGATTGAATTACCATTGTATAAATTTTTGGATGAAAGTATTATTGTAAATGTTGAAATGTCGACTTCTTATGCTACTGATATTTCAGTTCCTGCATTTCAAATAGGGAATCATTTGGTTTGGGGAGCCACCGCCATGATGATGAGTGAACTCAAAGAAGTAATAAAAAACGTCTTATAATTTTTTTTGTAAATTCGCAGACTCAAATTTTAAAAATTATGGGATTATTTAAAAGAAATCCTTTTGGTCATATCCTTTTTATAAAACGCTGGTTAATTAGGGTTTTTGGTGCTTTAACGCATCGTCGCTACCGTGGTTTTAATGCTTTGCAAGTTGATGGGTCCGAAATTATTCGCGATTTGCCAGACGCTAATGTGTTGTTTATATCTAATCACCAAACCTATTTTGCGGATGTGGTAGCCATGTTTCATGTTTTTAATGCAAGTTTGAAGGGACGTGCAGACAATATTGAAAATATTGGTTATTTATGGAATCCAAAACTAAATATCTATTATGTTGCAGCAAAAGAAACGATGCAATCAGGTTTGTTGCCAAGAATTTTGTCTTATGTTGGAGCTATTACAGTAGAAAGAACATGGCGTGCTGGTGGTAAAGATTTAGATAAGAGTGAGCAGAAAGAGGTTAATTTTAATGATACGGAAAATATAAAAATTGCATTAGAAGATGGTTGGGTAATTACCTTCCCGCAAGGGACAACCAAATCGTTTAAACCAGTACGCAAAGGAACAGCACATATTATTAAGCAACATAAGCCCATTGTAGTTCCCATTGTTATTGATGGATTTCGCCGTTCGTTTGATAAAAAAGGATTGCGATTAAAAAAGAAAGGTATTCTGCAGTCGTTTACAGTGAAAGAACCACTTAAAATTGATTACGAAAACGATTCGATTGAAGAAATTGTTGAGAAAATTGAATATGCTATAGAGCAGCATCCTTCTTTCTTAAAGGTACTGTCGGTTGAAGAAATTGAAGAACAAGAAGAATTAGATAGAATGCGTTTATGGAAAAGCTAAAAAAAGTGGCAATTGCCACTTTTTTTAATAATCTATTTTTTGTAGTTCATTATAGTTTTTAGTTAAACGTTTAACCAAAAAGCCGTAAATCACTTTATAAAATAACCATATAAACAATACGATTGCTGTAATAAATATAAGATATACTCCTGCTAATAAAATGTACCCAGTTGCTGTTTCTCCTCCAAAACTTTTAACGATACCGGATATTCTGGGGTCATATTTTACCTGAAAAACAAAAACGATAGATAGTAAAACGAAAATCATTATTAAATTATAGAGAACATACATTTTTACGGTTTTCCTAGTATTTAATATATTTTCTAACAATGCTTTTACAGAATCGGTAGCGCTAACCTTTTTGTAGTTTTTGTAAAACAAATAGATGAAATATAAAATAACTCCGTAGTTTAAAAAAGTTAATACCAAGATAGGTTCTTTAATATGGTATAATTCTAACAAGTTAAAGTATTCATCATCATTAGTAAGAATACTTAGAAGAGACCAAAATAGGATTTCTAAAATACTGATGATAAATATCCATTTTACTATCGAAGAAGAATTTTTATGCAACATGACATAGATTTTCTCTTCCGAAATTTTTGGGTAATTTTCGTTTTTATTCCAATTCTTTTTTAATAAATCCAACTCTTCCATTTTCTGCCTTTATCGTTACGGATTAATAATTTGTTTTAATTTCGTTTTAATACGGTTCATTTTTACTCTTGCATTCACTTCGCTTATTCCTAATGTTTCTGCAATTTCCGTATAGTCTTTGTCTTCTAAATACATGAAGACTAATGCTTTTTCAATGTCATTCAATTGTTGTACCGCTTTGTATAACAATTTGATGTGTTCTTCCTCTTCATAATTATATTCCTCTTGCATTACAAAATGCCTGCCCGTTTCAAATTCAATAGTATTGACTGATTTGGTTGATTTTCGGTATAAAGTAATGGCTGTATTAAGAGCAACCCGGTAAGCCCAAGTGGAAAATTTGGCTTCGCCTCTAAATTTTGGAAAAGCTTTCCAAAGCTGAATGGTTATTTCTTGAAATAAATCGTTATGTTCGTCTTCATTTTGAGTATAGAGCCGACAAATTTTGTGAACGATGTTCTGATTTTCTTTTAGTTGTAATACAAATGACTGCTCTAATTCGTTACTCATATTTGAGTTAGTAGTTTTATTTACTGTTTTGTTACAAAATAAGAAAAATTCAATGGTAATGACAATATTCAAACACAATATAAATTGGCATTGATACTATTAAATTGGCATTGATATTACTAACTTTGAAATTCGAATAAAATTCATAAAATGAACATCCCTCAGTCCACAAAAAAAAGAGTCGTAATAATCGGTGGTGGTTTTGCCGGAATTTCGTTAGCAAAAAAACTAAGACATAAAAATCTTCAAGTCGTACTTTTAGACAAACATAATTATCACACTTTTCAGCCTTTGTTGTATCAAGTAGCAACCGGTGGTTTGGAAGCAGGTTCTATTGCTTATCCTATTCGTAAAGTGATTCAAGGTTCTCCTGATTTTTATTTTCGATTGACTTCCGTGAAAGAAATCGACAGTGAAAATCAAAAAATAATTTCAGAAATTGGCGATTTGTTCTACGATTATTTGGTGATTGCAACCGGATCTAAAACCAATTATTTCGGAAATAAAGAAATTGAACGCAATTCGATGTCGATGAAAACAATTCCGCAATCGTTGAATATTCGAAGTTTGATTTTAGAAAATTTTGAACAAGCGGTGCTGACTAAAGATGTTGCCGATAAAAATGCATTGATTAATTTTGTGTTAGTAGGAGCAGGACCAACAGGAGTAGAGTTGGCTGGTGCTTTGGCCGAAATGAAAAAAGCGATTCTTCAAAAAGATTATCCCGATTTGGATATGAGTAAAATGGAAATCAACTTGATTCAAAGTGGTGACCGTATCCTAAATACGATGAGTGAAAAATCATCTAAAGCCTCAGAAGCATTTCTAGAAAGTTTGGGTGTGAAAATTTGGAAGAATGTTCGTGTAACGAATTATGATGGACGTACAGTTACGACCAATTCGGAATTAACTTTTGAGTCGGCTACCGTAATTTGGACAGCCGGGGTTCAAGGCGCTGCCATTCAAGGATTATCTACAGAAGCTTTGATAGAAAGAGTAGAACGAATTCGCGTGAATGAATTCAATCAAGTAAAAGGATATACAAACATTTTTGCAATTGGTGATATTGCTTCCATGGAAAGCGAAGCCAATCCACAAGGCCATCCAATGATGGCGCAACTGGCGTTACAGCAAGGTGCTTTGTTGGGTGAGAATTTGATAAAACTCATCAATAACCAACCGATGAAACCTTTTGAATACAATGACAAAGGATCAATGGCCACTATTGGACGAAATAAAGCCGTAGTTGATTTGCCTAAATATCATTTCAACGGTGTTTTTGCTTGGTTTGTTTGGATGTTTGTGCATTTGTTCTCCTTAATTGGGTTCAAAAACAAAGCGGTAGTTTTCCTAAACTGGGTGTACAATTATATTCGATTTGATCGAGAAGGCCGATTAATTATTCGCCCCTATAAAAAGAAAAGTTTTACAACGTTTACGAGTGATGAGATTTAGATAAAAAAAGTAATTAGAGATAAGTAACAAGGGATAAATTAAAAGTAGATAGTTTTTAATCTTATGCCTTATCTCTTTAAACTTACAACTCCTTCCCGTCATAATAATTCACCAATAAATCCACAAACTTGCTGTAGCTATCCATGCCGTCTTTTTGCTGATTCATTTTTAAGAAATTATCATAAAAAATTTCAAATCCTTTGTCGATAAAACTTCTGTGACTCTTCCAAAAATCTTCACTTTCCTGAAAATTTTTCAAAATGCCCGGATTGATGGTTTTGAGTAATTGCTCAAATTTGACTTCGTCTTTAGCACCAATATTTGCTAAACAATAACGTAGTGCATAAGTATAGCCTGCATATTTAAAATGTAAATCTTCATTTTGTGTCGAAGCTAAAAAACCAATAAAATTGCATTCACTTTCGCTAGCAAAACCCATTTGGTGCGCCATTTCGTGGCAAGTGGTCGCCGGAAAATTGTAAATTGGAGGTAAGTTATTCACTTGCGCTTCGTTGGTAAATGGATTCAAATATCCACCAAATCCCATATAGGTTAACGGGTAACTAAACAAAGAAGTTTTGATACTTGGATTAGTATAACTAAAAAAAGTATACGTTTTGGATAAGTTTTGATACCCATTCAATGATTTTGATAAAATTTCCTGATGCGAATAGGGAGTGACGACTTTTTTAGTCGAATCTTTCATAATGGCAAGCTGAACGGCATTGGTTTTGGCGATCAGTTTTTGAGTAAAATTGAACAATTGTGCATCAGAATATTCGGTTTTGATATTCATTTTTGCAAATAATGGTAATCGGTAATAATTGAATGCCCATAAAAAGTGAAACGCAAAATAAACCACCGACATAAAACTTATTACACCAATGACTTTCGATTTTAAGCTTGTTTTTCGGTTTTTGAAAAGCCAAAAAAGGGCCCAAATAATTAAAATTCCATAAAGAAGATCACCGAAAGAAAACGGCAACCAACCGAATATACTTCGGAATAATCTTGAAATTATCGGATACAGTCCATTACTGTAATACTTTTCAACAGCAGCTGGAAAAAAGGATAAACATTGTAATCCAATAATTTGGACGATTAATAAAAGAGGAAGTAGGGGTTTTCGGTTCACGGAAATGATTTAAAAACGTAAATATAAACAATATGAAATTGTAGAAAAGAATTTAAACTTTGTAACTTTGGACTTCTGAAAAATAAAACTAACAATAATGAGTCAAGAAATAAGAAATTTGGAGCCAAAATCACTTTGGAACAAATTTGCCGATTTAAACGCAGTGCCTCGTCCATCTAAAAAAGAAGAGCGAGTTATAGAGTTCATGAAAAACTTCGGAACCAGTTTAGGATTAGAAACATTTGAAGATGAAATCCGAAATGTAATTATCCGAAAACCAGCCACTCCAGGAATGGAAAATCGCAAAGCCATTGTTATGCAAGGGCATTTGGATATGGTGCATCAAAAAAATAACGATACCGTGTTTGATTTCGACAAGCAAGGGATTGATATGTATGTTGATGCTGACTGGGTTCGTGCTAAAGGAACTACTTTAGGTGCCGATAATGGTTTAGGTGTTGCCGCGATAATGGCCATTCTTGAAAGTAAAGACATTCCGCATCCTGCAATCGAAGCGTTGTTTACTATTGACGAAGAAACTGGAATGACAGGAGCTTTGAACTTAAAAGGAGGCATTTTACAAGGTCAAATCCTTTTGAATTTAGATACCGAAGAAGATGATGAAATTGATATTGGTTGTGCCGGTGGGGTAGACGTAACAGCTACTCGTGGTTACAATGAAGAAGAAACTCCAGAAGGTTCTGTAGGCTATACCATTACTGTAAAAGGTCTAAAAGGAGGACACTCAGGAATGGATATTCATAAAGGATTGGGGAATGCCAATAAAATTATGAATCGTTTGTTATTTGACGGATTTGAAAATTTCGGATTACA
Organism: Bacteroidota bacterium; assembly: GCA_040385625.1. Lineage (GTDB taxonomy): Bacteria > Bacteroidota > Bacteroidia > Flavobacteriales > Flavobacteriaceae > Flavobacterium. The sequence continues at coordinate 239,101 of JAZKHA010000002.1, read as the reverse complement.
AGTTGCCGAAATTTCAGGTGGAAGTTTGCGTAATGCGATTCCGCGTGAAAGTGTAGCAAAAGTAATTATTGCCGAAATGTATGATGAAGCTTACGTGTTTGACATGCAAGAGGTAATCAATGATATTAAAACAGAATTCAAAACGACTGAACCGAAGTTGGAAATCTTGATTGAAAAATCAGACTTGCCAGCTAACGTAATGGATTTAGGCGTACAAGAAGGTTTGTTGAGAGCGCTTTATGCAGCTCATAACGGGGTGTACCGTATGAGTGCTGATATGGAAGATCTAGTTGAAACTTCTAATAATATTGCTAGAGTAATTGTAAAAGAAGGTGAAATTTCTATTCAGAATTTAACCCGTTCTTCAGTTGAATCATCAAAATTTGATTTAGCGAATGCATTGCGTTCGGCTTATGAATTATTTGGTTGTGAAGTAGAATTTGGAGGAAGCTACCCGGGTTGGACACCAAATGTTAATTCGGAAATATTAGACGTTTTAGTCAATATCTACGATAAACAAAATGGGGTAAAACCAAACGTAGTGGCTTGTCACGCCGGATTAGAATGCGGTATTTTAGGAACTAATTATCCAGGAATGGATATGATTTCTTTTGGACCAACAATTCACGGTGCACACAGCCCAGATGAAAGAGCTTCAATTAAATCGTCTCAGAAATTCTGGAAATTTTTATTGGAGATTTTAGCGAATATTCCAGTGAAGTAATTTTGTTTATAAACAAAAACCCAAGCAATGCTTGGGTTTTTCTGTTTTTATAGACTATACTTTTAGTATTTGTTGGTTAATTATGATTCCGATGATTTTAACTTCTTAAGATCTTTTCCATGGTTCTTCCTTTTGCTAATTCGTCAATTAGTTTGTCTAAATAACGAATCTTTTTCATGAGTTCGTCTTCAATCTCTTCTATACGATAACCACAAATTACACCCGTAATTTTTGAGACATTCTGATTTATTTGTGGAGCTTGTGCAAAAAAAGTTTCAAAATCAGTTTTATTGTCAATTTGGAGTTGCAATGCTTGTTGGGTATAACCTGTTAACCAACAAATGATAGTGTCTACTTCAGCTTTTGTGCGACCCTTTCTCTCCGCTTTATTGATATAATGCGGATAGACACTGGCAAATGACATTGTGTATATTCTGTGCTTTTCCATAGTCTTTAATAAAATAGTGGTGGTGTTTGATTATTTTGATAATGTGTACTTATGTCTTTATGCGTGTATCTTGATTGAATTAGAATTGAGATAAAATTATAAAAAAATCCCTGACTGTTTTAGCAATCAGGGATTTTTTATAAAATGATTATTATGGATTTAAGATAAAAAAAGCATGATAATTAACGGGAAAATAATTCCAGCAACAGCTAGTTTCCAACCTCTTCTTTTAAATGAAAATTTACCAGCAGGAATCATAATGGTTCCTGTAATAGCAATTATAATTAATGACAATCCGAAAATATCACCATAATAAATCCACCAGTTGGAAGTGTTTTTGTGTAATTTCATTGTTTGACTAATGAATGGCGTTTTGTTGAAAGTAACAATTTCCCCTTTCCCGGTTTTCATGTCAATTTCTACATCATTTTTTTCAAAAGACATTTTAAATTTTCCTTCTTTTACTTTGTGACGACGAAATTTATCATCAATGCCTAAGGTCTTTCCTAGCTCTTCAGCATACTTCTCCGTTATTTGTGTTTCATCTGGAGGAAGCTTTATTTCAATAGCTTTTGTTTCCACTGTGTATTTGTCAGGATGCCAGCTTTCGCGGTGGTTCATTAATATCCCTGAGAAGGCAAAAGATATAATTAATCCGATATAAAAATAGCCTAAATCGCGGTGTAAGTTTCTAAAGGTTTGTTTGTTCATGATGTTTGTATTTAATAAAATTGCCTCGAATGATTAAAGCGAGGCAATTTTAGTGATTTTTTATTAGAATTTGTATTTCAATGAGGTCATAATTTGTCTAGGTGCAATAGGATTAACACTGTAGTTTTCATGAACCGTATAGTTTAATTCGTTGGTAATGTTAGATAGTTTGCATAATAAAGAAAATTGTTTCCAAGTATAACCAGCAGAAGCATCAACTGTAATATAGCCTTCAAGAGGAACTTGTCGATCTCTGATATACATATTTCCTGAGGAATCTTTTTGATAGTCTCTGTTCCAACCACCAAGACGATCACCAATATAATTTGCTATACTTCCTACAGAAAACCCTTTGAAGAATCCTCCTTGAACTGTATAAAAGAAGCTTAAGTTTGCTGTATGTGCTGGTGTTCTCCAAATCCTATCACCAACAACAAAACTTCCAACTAAACCATTCGTTTTTGTATAACGCATATCATTGTAGCTATATCCAGTGTTTATTGAGAAACCTTCAATTGGTTTTATTGTAACATCAACTTCTACACCTTTACTTTTAGTTTCACCTGAAAGCATTTTTATGTTTGAATTATTGTTTAGTGTTCCATCTGCTAAGGCTGGAGCTATTTGTGCTAAATTGTTATTCTCAATTTGGTATAAAGTAACATTCGTAGATAATAAACCATTAAAAAACTCTGTCTTAACACCAGCTTCATATTGATTTATTATTGAAGGTTCAATTACTTTGTTATTGATGTCAAGACCAGTATTTGGGGTGAATGAAGTAGCATAACTACTAAATAATGTCATAGTTTTTGTTGGCTGATACACTAATCCAAATTTAGGTGAAAAAGCTGCGTCATTTCTAATAGGGTCTTTTTTTGCAACTGCATTTTCTGGTGCTACAGTTTGAACTCCACCTGAAAAAGTTTCATTATAATTAGTTAATCTACTTGTTTGCCATGACCATCTTACTCCTGCAAGAACTTTAATTTTTTCAGTTATAGAAACTAAATCTTGAAAATAAACTCCAAATCTGCTAGTGTCAGTATTTGCAATTTTTGTGTTTCTTGCGCTAGGAATAGCATATTCGTTTTGATAACTTGATGGATCAAAAACATTTAGTATTGATGATGAAGGGTCATAATTTGCGGTGCTAAAAGCATATGTGTACGTTTTAGCAAATGAATATTCACCATCCACTCCTGTAAAAATTTGGTGCTTAATCTTACCAGTATTGAAATTACCTTGCAAACTAATTTGTTCAGCAACAATTAATTCTGATTGATTGTTTTTCCCTAATGGTCTTACAAAATTACCGTAAGTTGCTGGGTTGTCGGATGGCTGAATACGTTCAGTTCCTTCTGATTTTCTTGTGTAATCCTGTAATGAAATGTTTCCGTTTAATTTCCAATTTTCGTTAAAGGAATGTTTTATTAATCCTGAAACTGAAGCTTGTCTCGTTTGACCATTAGACCATTTGGCTCCTAAGTAATTATTTCTTGGTAAATCAACTAATTTTTTCCCTATTATTGCTCCATTACCAAAATCGGGTGTCCAGTTATCATGTAAATAATCTCCTTGTAAGATGATATCAGTTTTTTCGCTAGTCTTGAAAAGAACAGAAGGATTTACATAATAACGCTCTCTAGCTACCACATCTCTGAAGCTTTCAGCATTTTCGTAAGAAGCTGTTACTCTATAGGCAATTACAGAATTTAAAGGACCGTATATGTCTAATGAAGGTTTGTAAAAATCGTAGCTACCACCTTGCATAGAAAATTCCCCACCAGACTTAAAACTTGGGGTTTTAGTAACCATATTTAAGATTCCCCCAGGTGTTACATTACCAAATAATAATGCAGAACTTCCTTTCAATATCTCTACTTTTTCTAATGAAGAAACTTCGGGCATTGAACCACTATTTTGTCTGAACCCATTTTTGAACATGTTGTTAGCTCCCATGTCATATCCTCTAGAAAAAAATGATTCCTGAGCACCACCCCTTGAAGAGGCAACATATACACCATTGGCATTTTTTATAACATCACTTAATCGGATGGATTGTTGTTGTTCTATGATTTCGCTTCCCAAAACTTGTAAGCTTTGAGGGTTGTCCATTGGTTTTAACCCTGATCTTACAGCTGATATTGGTTTTCTTTGCTGATTTGAGGTTATCGTTATTTCGTCAAGGGAACGAATTTTTTTCTTTTTAACGGTATCATTGGCTTCCGTTTTGATGGTGTCATTATCTCTAAGTGCTAAATCGCTTTGTTGTGCAGATGTAATTGCTGTAAAAGATAAACTTAAGATTAGGGCTGAAATATATTTTTTCATTTTATTTAGAATAATTTAAAATAACGATGCAAATATAAAAGCAACATTTTAATTCGCAAAACTTATTTAGACTAATTTTAAATAAAGTTTTTAACTGATTGATTTACGTTGGTTTATAAATACAAAAAATCCAGTAAAAACTGGATTTATAATAATATATGAAATGTTTTATTCATTGAGTAATATCATTACTTTCTTTTCCTTCTTCATTCCAAAAATTCAGGAAATTTGTTTTGGCAATTTTGAATAAGATTTTGATGAAAAAGTTGAGGGTAACGTTAATACAAAAAAAGCCCTACTTGTGTAAGGCTCTTTTGTAATAAAATTATTTTAAAAACTGCTCTTGCAATCGGATGTAATTTTCGTTTAAGTCTTTATTGCTAGAAAATAAATTCTTGGAAGTAAATTTATTGTCCATTATATATTTAGAGGCAAAAGTATAACTCTCTTTATCCTTTAAAATAAAAGCAGAAGTTAATAGATTAAACGCAAAACCTTTTCTTATAGCATCAAATTTTGTGATTCCTGCATATTTTCCTTGTAATTGAGATTTCCAAAAGAGAACAGCTTCTTCTATTTTTTTCAAAGCAATGATTTTGTCAAAATTTTCACACTTTGTCTGGATGTTGTTGATGCCTACGCTATTTACTTCACATTTTATATAGTTTTGAACATTGTCTAAATGCTCATCACTTGTCGCAAAATCATGCTTTTTGTTGTTCTTTTTACTATATCTTGCCAGATACAATTCTTTTAAGCGAACTATAGTTTTAGGTATATCCGCTTTTAAGGCCTCATTAATGGTTTTTTTAATTGCAGTTTTGTCATAATAGTCAAGACTTCTTTTTATATAAGCATTTTGATTATTATACCAATCTAATTTAGCACCATCTACAGTCGGTTTTGAATCAGTAGAAATTGGAATTTTGTAGCTGTCAGGTGTATAAGTTGCGATTTTTTGATTTTTTTTAAACATATTGATTTGGCAGGTTAAAGCATATTCTGCCTTGGTAAAGTATACTAAATCAGTATTTACCTTAGATATTTCTCTGTATTCCATTTTAGGAGCCAATACTGTTTCCAATAAATATTTGATCTCAATGCGAATATCAGTTTTATTATCATTTTGCAAAACTAAGTTGGGAGCAGTTACTTTTAACTCATTTATAAGTGGATTAACCAATTCGTTTTTACAATTACATAATTGAAGAAATGTTTCTGAGTTTATAAAATTGATTGAATATTTTTGGGTTGGTAAAACTTCTTCAGGCTTTCCTAAAAAATAATTTAATCGCATTTTTGAGTCCTCCTCGGAATAAGAAAATAGATTCCCAAGTTTTAAAAGTGATGATTCATCTTCCGAAGAATCAGTAGATTGTGAATAAGACATAATGCTGATTGCACAAAAAAATAAAGTAAAAAAGTTTGTTTTCATTTTTTAAGTAAATACTTGTTAATTTTTACAAAAATATATATTTTTTTCTGATAAAAAACTCATTTGTGTAATTCGTTTTTAATTATGATTTTAAGTTAATTCGAGTGATTTTATATAGTTTAAAAATAAAAAAATCCAGTAAAAACTGGATTTGCGTACGATTTGAAAATAGTATGTTTTATTTCTTTTTTGTCATAGGATAGGTTTCCGATTGCTCAATACCTTTAATTTTTCCGTGAATTGAAGCTGAAATACTATCAGGACTAATCAAATTGTATACTATTTTTGTTGGGAAATCATGTTTAGGATTTTCAAAAACCATTTGCTTGTCAGAACTTGAAGTTAAATAAAACGAGGTTATCTCTTCTTTGTTTCCTTTAATAGCAACATTATAAAACAAGCTATCACTTTTTTGTTCTAAAACAACATTTTCGTGGAAAAGGGTATCTTTCCCTTTTATAACAAAACTAACTCCCATAAAAGTGGAGTCGGAGAGTTTTTCCCAATTTTCGGTAAAATCACCCATTTTAGATTTGTTGCTCCATTCTCCCAAAAACCATTGGGCTTTTTCTATTAATGGAAATCTTTTTTCTTCCTTTTTGGAACCACAAGAAAATAAAAAGAGGGTCGTAAACAAGAGGATTAGTTTTTTCATAGGATAAGTTTAAGAATTATAAAATTAACAAAAAAACTTAGAAAGTTAAACTTGAAACTTACAACAAAAAAGTTGTATTTTTGCACTCTCAAAAAATAGTATAAGACTATGTTAGATAGATTACAATTTGTAAAACAACGTTTTGACGAAATTTCAGATTTGATTATTCAACCTGATGTTATCGCCGATCAGAAACGTTATGTACAATTAAATAAAGAGTACAAAGATTTAAAAGCACTTGTAGAAAAACGTGAGGAATACCTAAATCTTGATGGAAATATTAAAGAAGCACAAGAGATAATTGCTGATGGTTCGGATGCCGAAATGGTAGAAATGGCCAAAATGCAATTGGACGAAGCTAAAACAAGAATTCCTGAATTAGAGGAAGAAATTAAGTTTATGCTAATCCCTAAAGATGCAGAAGATGCTAAAAACGTAATGGTGGAAATCCGTGCGGGTACTGGTGGAGACGAAGCATCCATTTTCGCAGGAGATTTATACAGAATGTATACTAAATATTGTGAAGCTCGTGGCTGGAGAACTTCGGTTGTGGATATGAACGAAGGAACTTCAGGCGGATTCAAAGAGGTTATTTTTGAAGTGACGGGTGAAGATGTTTATGGGACGTTGAAATTTGAAGCGGGTGTTCACCGTGTGCAACGCGTACCTCAAACTGAAACTCAAGGACGTGTACATACCTCGGCTGCTACAGTTATGGTATTACCAGAAGCCGAAGAATTTGACGTGCAAATTGATATGAATGATGTTCGTGTTGATTTCTTCTGTTCGTCAGGACCTGGAGGACAATCGGTAAATACTACCAAATCTGCGGTTCGTTTAACACACATTCCAACCGGATTGGTTGCGCAATGTCAGGATCAAAAGTCACAACATAAAAATAAAGACAAAGCATTAGAAGTATTGCGTTCTCGTTTGTATGAGCAAGAGTTAGCCAAAAAACAAGCTGAAGATGCGGTGAAACGTACTTCTCAAGTAAGTTCTGGAGACCGTTCGGCAAAAATTAGAACTTATAATTATTCACAAGGACGTGTTACTGATCACCGAATTGGTTTAGATGTTTTTGATATGGATGGCGTGATGAATGGAAAAATTCAAAAATTTGTAGATGAACTTCAGTTGGTCAACAACATGGAAAAGCTCAAGGAATCTGAAGTTTTTTAAAAATAAAGTAGAACCCCGATAATTCGGGGTTTTTTTATGGCTTTGCAATACTAAAAATGTAAATTTATCGTTCAGAAAGTGAGAATTCCCACATTAAAATTTTTATAAACAACAAAACAAACTTATCATGAAAAAAATATTGGTATTATTTTCAATCTTGATTGTTTCGATTTCTTCGAAGGCACAGTCCTATTTAGGATATTATCATGACAACTATGCAGGTGTACAAAGTGTATTATTTAACCCGGCATCTATAGCCGATTCTAATTTTAGAACGGATATCAATTTGTTTTCTGCTAGCATTACCGGAACTAATGACTACTATGGGGTCAATGTTTTTGATTTGTTTAAAAGCGGTTACAACTTAGAGACTGACGCTAAATTATTTCAGTCCGGTTCCAATAATTTTGTTTTGAATGCTGATATTATGGGGCCTTCCTTTATGTTCAATATCAAACCGAAACATTCGATGGCTTTATTTACCAGAGCCAGAGCGGTGGTAAATATTCATGATGTCAACGGAGAAGTTTTCAATCAGTTGACAGATGATTTTAGTGCCACTGAAGATTTCAACTTGGCAGCGGGAAATTTTAATATGACCGGAAATTCTTGGGGAGAATTGGGGTTGTCATATGCGGGTGTTTTTCTAGATAAAGGCCAACATTTTTTAAAGGGAGGACTTACTTTAAAATATTTAAAAGGGATAGCCAATACGTATACTCAAGGGGGTAATGTGACCGTAAATTATGATTATAATGCTATTTTACCAGCATCGAGCACTATTGCAACCACAGGGACTGTAGTTTACGGAGGAAATTCAGATTTTTCTGAGAGTTTTAACGAATTGGATTTTGATTCCAAATCAAGTGGAATTGGAGGTGATCTCGGTTTTGTTTATGAATACCGACCTGAGTTTAAAAATTATACCCAAAACAAATACAAATTGCGACTTGGATTGTCTGTAACTGATATTGGTTCGATTAAATATGATGAAAGTATTCAGAAAACATATGACTTAAATCAAACAGTGACACAAGCTCAATATGAAAATGCCAACTCATTAGGAGAGTTTTTAGATAATAATTACACAATTACTGAAACTAAAGATTCTAAAAAAGTGGTACTTCCTACTGCACTTCACGCTAATTTAGATTGGAATTTTTATCGTAAATTTTATGTTAATGTGAATGGAGATGTTAACATGACGGATAAAACTGCTCTAAATTCATCAGCAATAGCAAATACTGTTTCGGTAACACCACGATATGAATCGAAATGGTTTAGTTTTTACGTACCGTTAAATTATATGGACTACAGAGGGTTTCAAGCAGGAGCCGGATTTCGAGCAGGACCATTATTTGTAGGTTCAGGATCTATTATTACCAATTTAATTTCGGATGAATCAAAAGGATTAGACGTTCATTTAGGATTGAAAATTCCTATTTATAAGGGAACTAAAAAAGCGGTTGAACCTAAAACACCTGTAGCACCAATTCCTGCCAAAGTAGTTGAAAAAGATACAGATGGTGACGGGATTTTAGATAGAGTAGATTTATGCCCAACGGACGCAGGTCCTGAAGATAACAAAGGGTGTCCTTACAAGGATGCGGATAATGACCGAATTTTAGACAAAGATGATAAATGTCCTACCGTTGCTGGTCCAAAAGAAAATGATGGTTGCCCTTGGCCTGATACTGATGGAGATGGTATTTTAGATAAAGACGATAAATGTCCAGAATCAAAAGGAACATTAAAAAATAGTGGTTGTCCTGAAGTTACGGAAGCGGTAATAAAAAAATTGAATGATTACGCTAAAACCATTTTATTTGACAGTGGGAAATCATCATTTCAAGAAAGAACTTATCCTGTATTGCAAGCCATGTTGGCTATTTTAAAAGAATATCCTACGTCAAAATTTGCTATTGAAGGGCATACTGATAGTGATGGTGCTGCTCAGGCTAATTTGATACTTTCAGAAAATAGAGCGGCGGCAGTTATGGGTTATTTGGTAGAAAATGGAATAGATGCTTCCAGACTTACTTCAAAAGGATTTGGTGAAACAAAACCAATAGCAACAAATAATACCAAAACAGGTAAAGCGCTTAACCGACGAGTAGAAGTGAAATTATTCAAATAAAATATTAATTAATTAATATTAAAAAGACCAGTTTTACAACTGGTCTTTTTGTTTTTAGCTTTTCGCATCGGCATTTTCTTGTGATTTTGCATCAATTCGATTCAAACGATACATTGGTGCAAACTTAACTTTTAAAGCTGCAATTTTTACATTGTCAGATGATGATAAGCCTTCTTTTTCGACGGTGTTTTTTCTATTATCTAAGGCTTCGTAAAGTAATTTAACTTCATCCCAATCTTCCCTAGAATAATTGTCTTTATTTGTAGAAACCCCATCTACAAAATTTTGATATGTCTGTAGAATGTTGTTTTTGTTTACCCATTCAAAATTCATATCCTTTCCTATCACAATTCCAAAAAGTTTTTTACTTAAGGGAATTGTTGTAATAGTGCCGCTGGCAACTTCCATTTTAGTTTCTACAGCTTTTTTGTAGATATCAAATTTTTTAGAGTCAGCATCAACTTTGTTGTCAAGTATTTCTCGTTCTTCAAGATTATCCAAAGCTTCTAAAGCTTCCGATTTTTTAAACTCTGCTGTGGCTTCGACTTCTGTCCAATCTACTGCAACTATTTCAGGTTCTAACTTTATCACAGAATCGACAAACGATGAGTATTGACCTACTGCTTTTACTGCTTTTATTTTGGCTTCATCTTTACATGAAGTTACTACAATGGCAATTGTTGCGAATGCAGTAATTAATTGAATAGCTTTCATAATTATTATTTTTAAAGGTTATATAGTTTTACGCAAATTTTAAATTAGTCACCAATTCTATTATTTTATTTAGAATTGGATTGGATTTTTTTTGCGCAACTTTACGCGAGAAATAGTTTACTCCTAAAGTAAGAGCTGTTCTAAACAAACCTGCTTTAATGGATGATTCAGGAGAGAATGAATTGATAACTTGATTCATTATGTTCATCGGTTTCATCTCATTTAGAACATCATTGCATTCTGATTTTAGTTCAAAAAGTGAAACTTTTTGCTTCTTTTCTAAAATGGCTATAGCATTTCCAAGTTTTTCGGTAAGATGTTCTGTTTTCACGGTTATAAAATTTAGTTACTTTGAATAATGGCGTCGAGATCGGTTTTTTGGATTAATTTTTTTATAACCATATCGTTTATAGGTCGCTTAATCATTTGATTCCTGAAAATGAAAACCACTAAAGCAAGCACTAAATAAAAACCTGACACGATGAAGAATCCCAAAAAGTATTCATTTAATAATTTGCCTAACCAAAGTGCTAGGCCAATATTGGTAAACAAAATGAACATCAATGCAATAAGAATAATGGTGACCTGAGAAGTAAGCGATGATAAAACATCTGCTGACTTTTCTACCGAGCTCAGTTTAAATAAAGTGATGCTGGTTTTTGTATAGTTTTCGAATTTATCGAAAAGAGTTTCACGGTTTATTGCGTTGTTGTCCATTTTGCTTGTTTTTAAATTATTACATGATTGATTTGTTCATGTTTTTCAGGTTGGTAAGTTCATGATCTACTTCTTCCTGAACTTCTTTAACACCTCCTTTTATTGAGTTGTATGCTTCATTTACTTTCTCGGATAATGAACCAATGTTCGTTTTTACAGAATCTTTCAAATCTTTCCCTTTTGCGGCAATTTTTTTTCTGGTTTCACTTCCTTTATCCGGAGCTAATAAAACGCCTACTGCTGCACCAACTGCTGCTGCACCTAACATGCCTAAAACTACTTTGTTCGTTTTCATAATTATTAATTTTAAATTTATATTTATATTGGTTTTCCTTTAATTACTCGTAGTAAAACTGCGATTACAGCGATTACTAATAAAAAGTGTATTAAGTTTCCCACGCTGTACACAAAAAATCCTAAAGCCCATAGCAATACACAAACTATGGCGGTGATGTATAATAAATTTTGCATGATTTCTATATTTTAAGTTGAGATAAAATTTATTGTAATCGTTTCTTTTTGATTACATTACAAAGATGCAACAGACTTTTTTCGAATGTGTTATATCAATTTTTGAAATTGTTATAGAATTTCCACTGCAAGGGAATTAGAAAAAAAATAAGCCCCATATTGAGTAAATATGGGGCTTTGTAGCGTTTTGTAATTGGATTTTAAGAATCCAATGGAAGATAAAAGGTAAATGTAGCTCCTGTATCAGGTACACCTTTGGCAAAAATATAGCCTTTGTGGTTTTCAATAATTTTTTTACAAATTGCCAAACCAATACCCGTTCCAGCATAACTTTCTTTATTATGCAGTCGGGTAAAAAGAGTAAATATTTTTTCGGCATATTCTTGTTCAAAACCAATTCCGTTGTCCTGAAAAGTAATTTTATAAAATCTAGAATGTGTCTTAGGAAGAAAAGGTTCTTTTTCAGATTCAATTTCATCTAATGTAATATTGATTACAGGAGGAATGTTCTCTCTACTGTATTTAATGGAGTTGGAAATCAAATTATTGAACAACTGCTGAATCTGAAAAGGAATAACTTCAAGTTCCGGTAATGTTACATGACTGATTACTGCTTTCTTTTCTTCAATTAGTTGAGCCAATTCCTGTTGCGCATTTTCTAGCAATTTATTTAAATTAGACTTTTCAAAAACCTGTTCGATTTTTGTTGTTCTTGAAAATTGAAGTAAATCATCAATAAGAACGCGCATTCTTCCTGCCGAAGCATTAATTCGGGTTAAATATTGTTGTCCAGATTCGGATAAATTATCGAAGTCTTTATCGATTAGTCGAGAAATGAAAGTTTCAATTTTTCGCAAAGGTTCCTGTAAATCATGACTGGCTACATAGTTAAACGCTTGTAGCTCTTTAATGCTCGACTCCAAAATTCGATTTCTTTCTTCAATGTCATGGCTAGCTTGAATTTCTTCGGTAACATCGGTAGTAGTGCCAATTAAAATTCGCTCTTCCGATTTATTTGTAACCACACGACCAGACACTCTAAAATAACGCAATTCACCATCTAGTTTATAAATTCTGTAGGTAAATACTGAGAGTAATTCTTTTTGTGTCATTTTAGAAACGATGTCATTTACATAATTGTAATCATCGGGATGGACATGTTTCATAAAATGATTAAAGTCAGCTTCAAAAGCCTTGGGTTGGTATCCCAAAAGACGGTACTCGTTATCCGAAAAAGTATATTGGTTGTTGTTTAGGTTCAATTGCCAAGTGCCGTGATTCCCAACAATTTCAGATAAATTGCTAGACTCATTAGCAACAATCAACTCGTCATTATTGGCTTTTATATTGTTTAAATCTTTACTCATCTTCACATAGGAAAGCGTAATAAGACCAAGTGTGAAAAGTAATGTGAGATAAATATAAACTGGAGTCGTTTTTTGATTGTTCTGGTAGATATAGCTTCGTTTGTGAAGTAAATCTTCTTCGATATCGATCATTTTATTGATTACTTTTCGGATGTCATACATTACTTTTTTTCCCGATAAAAAATCGTCATTCAGTTCTGTGCTACCGAGTACTCCGTTCGAATAATCTTTCGCTAAAATCGTATTGACAATATGGTATTTGTGCTGAATAAACCCACGAAGAATTTTCATGTACTGGCGCTGTTCCTTATTGTCTTGTGTTATTTTTTCTACTTTAAGGAGTGCTTTTTCAATTTCTTTCTGATGAATTTTGATTGAAAATTTAATGGTCTGGTCATTAGATGCAATATAGTCCCTCTTGGCAGTTTCCAAATCACTAATGTAAGTATACATTTTTTCGAGCTCAATGGCTACGTTATAAGTGTTTAAGACTCGTTTGGAAGACTCGGAAAGGGTATTAATGTGTTTGAAAGTAATAGCTGCAATAAAAAAGATAATTGCAATGGAAAGGACAAAAACAATCCTTAAAAATAAAGGCGATTTATAAAATGAAATAATAGTCATGCGTTACATTCTAAGTAAAAAATTGTCCTTGTTGAGTCCTGAGGTATGGTATTGCCAATTTATGGTAACCACATCAGAAAGTATTTTTTTCAAAGTGGTAAAATCGCTTGGTTTTTTGATGTAAATATTAGCTCCTGAAATGAATGTTTCCTCTATGTGTTCTTCCGATGATGAGGTTGAATAAATAGCAATGGCAATATCATTAAATTTTGGATTGGCTTTAATTTCGTGCAAACATTCAATCCCATTTTTGCGAGGCATGTTTAAATCCAAAAACAAAACGTGGGGTAAAACGGAGTCTTCTTGGTTTAAATAATTCATCAGTTCAACGCCATCAAAATAGGTTTGCACTTTGGTACTCATTTTTAGTTCATTAAACGCATCGGTAAAAAACAATCTGTCGTCTTCGTCATCGTCTGCTAAAATGATATGAATATATTCTTTTTCCATAATTTGATTGTGTTATTTGGTATTCGCGATTTCTCTTCTTTTTAAAATTATTCTTTGAAATTGAGAAGGCGTAATTCCTGTGGTATTTTTAAATTGAGTACTCAAATGAGCTACACTCGAATAATTGAGTTTGTAGGCGATCTCGGTTAGGCTTAATTTGTCGTTTACAATCAGTTGCTTGGCATATTCTATTTTTTGGAGTATGATGAAATTCTCAATGGAAGTATAGGTTACTTCACTAAATAAGTTCGATAAATACCCATAGCTGTGGTCGAGTTTTTCAGCCAGATATACCGATGCTTTTACGTTTGGAGCATCTTCTTGAAAAACCATTTCAATAATGGTATCTTTTATTTTTTGAACCAAAGCGGTTTTTTGATTTTCGATGATTTCGATTCCATAAGAATTTAATATCGAGGTCATTTCTTCCAATACATCTTCAGGAATCGCTTCTAAAAATTCTACTTCACCAAAACCAGTAATGGAAAATTTCAGACCTAGAGAAGTAAGTTTCTCTTCCAAAATTTTTTTGGTTAACGTATTGAAATCAAATTTCAAAAAAGCTTTCATAGGTTGTGGTTTGGTTTGTATAATTCCTTAAATATATAAAATTTAATCGGAACAGAAAATTGCATTTTCCCATTCGATGCCAAGCTATTTTTCTTCAAAATGATGAAATTTGCAAGATTGTCATTTTTGTAAGTAAAAATAAGCCCCAAGAATTTCTCGAGGCTTATAAACTAACTAACTCAAATAAATATATATCACATTACTTGCCTAACGGTAAATTATAGGTTACACCTAGTCCTAAGCTACCCGTGTCGAAATCTTGAGAACCAATTTGACCTTTGTCACCAGTAAATACTTTGCTGTATTGCAACGAGATGTTCCAATGCCAATTATGCCAACCAATTTCCGGTTTGATGTACAATCCGCCATCTGGTCTTTCCACACTCGAATTCGAGGCAACATTTTTAGGGCCAGTAATAAATCCGTAACCCACATCGGTACCAAAGAAAAATCCAGATTCTTTCGGATATACTCTAAGCATACCAGCTAACGGAACTAAACCAAAATCATTGTTTTCGATTCCGTCGTTTTCTTTTCCGAAATAATGTTTATACCCGGTAGCAATACCTAAACCAAATCCCGGAGTAACCAAATTTTGATAAGCAAAATCAACACCCGCTGTCATAGAGGCGTTTGAAGAGGGAAGGGCGAACCCTACGTTACCCCCAATTTTGAACATATTTGTCATTTTTTCGTCTTGGGCACTCATTAAACTAAAGGTCAATAGCCCTAATCCTAAAATTACTTTTTTCATCGTTTCCATAATGCTAAATTTTTAATGTTTTGATTATAGAACAAAGATGCGGTGTGTTCTTTAGGTATGTCTTACAAGATTTTTGGAGAATGTTATATAATTTTGAGAATTCACTCACAACTTCGTACTTTTGCCTCACAACTATAACAAATGACAACACAACAACTTTACGACCAAATTCAAGCCAAACAATCGTTTTTATGCGTTGGATTGGATGTCGATTTAACTAAAATCCCAAGCCATTTACTAGAAACTGAAGATCCAATCTTCGAATTCAATAAAGCTATTATTGATGCCACACATGATTTGTGTGTTTCTTATAAACCGAATATCGCTTTTTATGAGGCTTACGGGATTAAAGGATGGCAGTCATTGCAT
This sequence comes from Bacteroidota bacterium, assembly GCA_040385625.1. Taxonomy (GTDB): domain Bacteria; phylum Bacteroidota; class Bacteroidia; order Flavobacteriales; family Flavobacteriaceae; genus Flavobacterium. The sequence goes on along the minus strand of JAZKHA010000002.1, from coordinate 223,430 downwards.
AAAACAATAGATTATATTAATGTCAACTACCCTGAGCAATTTACTATAGCCGATGCAAAACGGGGTGATATAGGCAATACGTCTTCTATGTATGCCAAAGCTTTTTTTGAAGATTTAAAATTCGATTCGGTAACTGTAGCTCCTTATATGGGAAAAGATTCGGTAGAACCTTTTTTAGCTTTTGAAGACAAGCACACTATTATGTTGGCACTAACTTCCAATGAAGGAGCTTTCGATTTTCAAACACTAGAAGTTAACGGAAAGGAATTGTACAAACAAGTGATAGAAACTTCCAAAACTTGGAAAAATTCGCAAAACTTGATGTATGTCATTGGAGCGACTAAGGCGGAATATTTTACTGAAATCAGAAAAATTATACCCGATAGTTTCTTGTTGGTTCCAGGAGTAGGAGCACAAGGTGGAAGTTTGCAAGAAGTTTGTAAATACGGAATGAACGCGAATGTTGGCCTACTTATCAATTCTTCTCGAGGAATTATTTATGCTTCCAATGGAGAAGATTTTGCTGTAAAAGCCAGAGAAGAAGCGTTGAAACTACAGCATGAAATGAGAGAAATTTTAAATAATATCCAATTATGAATACACTAATTCTACGTATAGCTGTTGCTATAATCTTATTGGTTCACGGTATGGCAGGAATGTTCAATAATGGGGTGAACGATTTCGGAAATTTGTATTTGAATACTGTTGGTTTTGCTCCATTTGGATTAATTCTAGCTTGGTTAATCAAATTATCACACGTTGCAGCAGCAATTTGTTTGCTTACAGATAAATACATAAAACCTGCGGGTATCATCACTATTTTTATACTGGTTGTTGGAATCTTTATGGTGCATTTAACAGAAGGTTGGTTTGTCGTGGGTGGTGGAAGAAATGGAATAGAATTCAACTTTTTGTTGATAGGTGTTTTGCTGGCCATTATGTTTCCAAATGGATTTCGTAAATCAGAAAACAATTAAAAATAATTCATAACTCGTGGCTAATACTATTTTTACAGATCAATTTGGAAACCAACATACTTTTGAAGCAACGCCCAAAAGAATAGTTTCTTTGGTGCCTTCTCAAACCGAATTATTATACGATTTAGGTTTGGAAGAAAGTATTGTAGGAATCACCAAGTTTTGCGTACATCCGTTTCACTTGAAATCGACCAAAACGATTGTAGGAGGTACTAAGCAAGTTAAAATTGATAAAATCAAAGCGCTTCATCCTGATATCATCATCTGCAATAAAGAAGAAAACACATTAGAAATAGTTGAATCACTAAAAGAAGTTTGCCCAGTTTGGGTAACTGATATCTATACGATTGAAGACAATAATAAAATGATTCAGGATTTCGGACAGCTTTTCAACAAACGTACCGAAGCTATGAAATGGTTGGATAAAATTAACTTTGCCTACCAGGATTTTCAAAAGTTTATTGTGGATAAAGATCCGCGTAAAGTAGCTTATTTTATTTGGGCAAATCCGTATATGGTCGCTGGCGGAAATACATTTATTAATGAGTTATTGAAGTTGAATAAATTCGAAAATATTTACGATAACCATCCAAAATACGAAGGACGTTATCCTGAAATTGTAATTCAGAAAATGCGAATTCAAGGCGATCCGGATGTGATTTTTTTATCTTCAGAACCCTTTCCATTTAAAGACGAACATGCATTTGAATTGGGGAGACATACTCATCACGCGACCACTATTTTTGTCGATGGTGAAATGTTTTCTTGGTACGGAAGTCGTTTGCTAAAAGCATTCGATTACTTCAAAAAATTGCATGATCGTTTGGGAGAACCACATTTACATGCTCATTCGCATTAAAAAAGTATATTTACCAAAAGTAATCGCGTGATAAACTACACCATTTATAAAAATGAATCAAGCAATCAGTGGGTGACCTTTGTACATGGTGCAGGAGGAAGTTCTTCGATATGGTTCAAACAAATTCGCGATTTTCAGAAGCATTTTAATGTATTGTTATTGGATTTACGTGGTCACGGAGAATCAAAGCAAACGACGTTTAAAAACCCATTTCAAAAAAAATATACTTTCAAATCTATTGCTCAAGATGTAATTGAGGTGATTGACCATTTAAAGATTCAATCGTCTCATTTTGTTGGAATTTCATTAGGAACTATTGTCATTCGTCAATTGGCCGAAATACACCCAGAACGAGTGAGTAGTATGATTATGGGTGGAGCGATTTTAAAAATGAATTTCCGTTCGCAAATCCTAATGCGATTGGGAAATATTTTTAAATATGTGCTACCGTATTTGATTTTGTATAGATTTTTTGCTTTTGTGATTATGCCCAATAAAAATCACAAACAATCCCGTTTATTATTCATCAACGAAGCAAAAAAACTCTATCAAAAAGAGTTTATCAAATGGTTTAAATTGACTGCCGAAATTAATCCAGTGTTGAAATGGTTTCGCCAAGTAGAGGTTAACATTCCTACCCTTTACATTATGGGGGAAGAAGATTATATGTTTTTGCCTTCGGTTAGAAAAGTAGTGGAAGCACATTATAAAACGGCCAAATTATATGTGGTTGAAAAGTGCGGACATGTGGTTAATGTAGAGCAACCAGTTATTTTTAATGAGCAGGTTTTGGCTTTTCTTAAAGGGTTTAAATAAAAAAGTCGATACAACAAGCACCGACTTTTTTTTAACTAACCAAACCAAACAAAATTCTATGAATTTCTAATACAAAGTACGCAAATATTTTCGAATTGTAACGTTAATATAATGTTATTATCTGCTTGATTATGAAAATTTTAACTATTTTTTATCTTGTAAGGAAAAGACTCTTTTTAGTAAATCGGAAGTCCTTGAGGCTAAGTTCGTTCTAATGTTTTTTTCCTCAACGGCAACCATTTTAAATACCCCTTCCATCGCTTTATTCGTAGTGTAGTCTGTTAAATCTGGGTTAACTTTTTTTACCAAAGGAATGCTGTTGTATTTGGTGATGATGTTGGTCCAAACTTTATCGGCACCCACTTTAGCATATGAATTTTTAATTACTGGATTGAATTTTCCATATAAAGCTGTTGAAGTCGAGTTTTGTAAATAAGTTGTAGCCGAACGTTCGTCTCCTAAAAGAATATTTTTTGCATCGGTAAAACTTATTCCTTTAATGGCATCTACAAATATAGGAGTCGATTCTTTTACAGCATCTTCAGCAGCGCGATTGATAACTTTTAATCCTTCATCAGCTAATTTTGACATTCCAATATCACGCAAAGCTTTGTCTACTTTCTTTAATTCTTCAGGAAGTAAAATTTTTACCATTTCGTTTTTGTAAAACCCATCAACGGCAGTTAATTTAACGACTTGTTTGCTAATTCCGTTGTTTAAGGCTTCTTTCAATCCAGAGCCTATTTCGGCTTGTGAAATACCTATTTCAGTAGGTAATTGGTTAACAACTTGTTGTAATTCGGCACAGCCTAAAAATGGTAAAGCAGCCAAAAGAATGATAACTTTTTTCATAGTTTTATTTTTTATCTTGTAATGCAAATACTTTTTTTAATAAATCAGATGTTCTTGAATTTAGATTGGTTCTGATGTTTTTCTCTTCTACGGAAATCATTTTAAAAACCCCATCCAATGCTTTGTTTGTCACATAATCCGTTATATCCGGATTTATTTTGTCGGTCCAAGGTAAACTATTATATTTTTTAATCATGTTACTCCAAATAACATCAGCTCCAACTTTTCCGATGGATTGTTTTACTACTGGATTGAATTTGTCATACAAAGGATTGCGGGTGGAAGTCTGTAAGTAGGTTGTAGCAGCATCTGCTTTTCCTAATAAAATACTTTTTGCATCGGTAATGGTGATGTTTTTAATAGCATCCACAAATATGGGGGTCGATTCTTTTACAGCATCTTCCGCAGCACGATTTAAGGCTTTTATTCCGTCATCTGCTAATTTTGACATTCCCATTTTTCTCAGAGCTTTGTCTACTTTTTGAAGTTCTTCGGGTAATAAAATTTTAACGGCTTCATTTTTGTAAAACCCATCTGTAGCCGTTAATTTGGTTACTTGTTCTTTGATACCTTTATTTAATGCTTCTTTCAAGCCTCCAGTAATATCAAGACCACCATCTTTTTTAGTGACGGCTGTAATTTTATCTTCAGCTTTTTTAATTAAATCTTTCAGTTGGGCATTGCTTACAATGGGTGCCAAAACGAGTAGTAGAAATATTTTTCTCATAAAAAATTATTGGTTTATCAAAGATAAGCAAACTCCATGCCTTTTTTCGAATTTCAATTGTTTTGATTAGAAGAATGAATATTTTTTTGTGAATATGCAAATGGAATAGTAAGTAAGTGACTAAATACCTCTTTTTTGTTTTGAATAATTCTAAAATTAGCGTTTTAATTTTTTAGAAATCCGTAAATTGCGCACACAAAAATTATTACCATAAAATGGAACCACAAATACCTTATACCCCTAAAAATAAAGTTAGAATTGTAACGGCTGCTTCACTTTTTGACGGACATGACGCTGCGATAAACATTATGCGACGTATTATCCAGGCTACTGGTGTCGAAGTGATTCACTTAGGTCACGACAGAAGTGTGGAAGAAGTAGTAAATACAGCTATTCAAGAGGATGCTAATGCTATTGCGATGACATCTTATCAAGGTGGTCACAACGAATATTTCAAATACATGTATGATTTGCTGAAGGAAAAAGGAGCAGGTCATATCAAAATTTTTGGAGGTGGTGGAGGAGTAATCCTTCCTTCTGAAATTTCAGAATTACACGAATATGGTATTGAAAGAATATATGCTCCAGATGATGGACGTGAATTAGGTTTGCAAGGAATGATTAATGATTTGGTAAAACGTTCGGATTTTCCTGTAGGTGATGTTTTGAATGGTGAAGTAGATCATTTAGAAGATAAAAATCCAACTGCTATTGCCCGCGTTATTTCTTCTGCAGAAAATTTCCCAGCAGTGGCTAAACCAGCTTTGGATATTATTTATGAAAAGAATAAAGATAGCAAAACTCCCGTTTTAGGAATCACTGGAACAGGTGGAGCAGGTAAATCATCGTTAGTTGACGAATTGGTTCGACGTTTTTTAATCGATTTCCCTGAGAAAACGATTGGATTAATATCTGTTGACCCGTCTAAACGTAAAACAGGTGGTGCGCTTCTTGGGGATAGAATTCGTATGAATGCGATTAACAATCCTAGAGTATATATGCGTTCGTTAGCAACTCGTCAATCCAATTTGGCGTTGTCAAAATACGTTCAAGAAGCGATTGAAGTGTTGAAAGCCGCTAAATATGATTTGATTGTTTTAGAAACTTCTGGAATTGGTCAGTCGGATACCGAAATCATGGATCACTCTGATGTTTCGTTGTATGTAATGACTCCTGAATTCGGAGCAGCAACGCAATTGGAAAAAATCGACATGTTAGATTTCGCCGATTTAGTAGCGTTGAATAAATTCGACAAACGTGGCGCTTTAGATGCAATTCGTGATGTGAAAAAACAATACCAACGTAACCATAATTTATGGGATGAAAACCCTGATTCAATGCCAGTTTTTGGTACGATTGCTTCGCAGTTTAACGATCCAGGAATGAATACGTTGTATAAATCGATTATGGATAAAATCGTTGAGAAAACGGGTATCGATTTGCATTCGACTTTTGAAATCACACGTGAAATGAGTGAGAAAATCTTCGTGATTCCACCACACAGAACACGTTATTTATCTGAAATCGCCGAAAATAACCGCAAATATGATGAAACAGCACTTTCGCAAGTAGAAGTAGCTCAAAAATTATATGGTATTTTCAAAACCATTGAAAGTGTTACGGGGAATGTTCCAACATTGTCTAAGGCTGGAATTGATGAAACGATTTTAAAATCGAAAGATGAAGAAAGAAACGATTTCTTAACTCTTTTGGCCAAAGAATTCGACCGCGTAAAAATGAACTTAGATCCTTATAACTGGGAAATCATTTTAACGTGGGATGAAAAAGTAAACAAATATAAAAATCCAGTTTACTCGTTTAAAGTACGAGATAAAGAAATTAAAATCGCTACGCATACGGAGAGTTTGTCACATTCTCAAATTCCTAAAGTGGCCTTGCCTAAGTATCAAGCTTGGGGTGATATTCTAAAATGGAACTTACAGGAAAATGTACCGGGTGAATTCCCATTTGCTTCTGGATTGTATCCGTTTAAGCGTGAAGGAGAAGACCCATCACGTATGTTTGCCGGTGAAGGTGGTCCAGAAAGAACCAACAAACGTTTCCATTATGTGAGTGCTGGTTTACCAGCCAAACGTTTGTCAACTGCTTTTGATAGTGTAACTTTATACGGAAATGATCCGCATATTCGTCCAGATATTTATGGAAAAATTGGTAATGCCGGAGTTTCTATCTGTTGTTTGGATGATGCTAAAAAATTATATTCTGGTTTCGACTTGAGTCACCCGATGACTTCGGTGTCGATGACAATTAACGGACCAGCGCCGATGTTGCTTGGGTTCTTTATGAATGCCGCTATCGATCAAAATTGTGAGAAGTACATCAAAGAAAACGGATTAGAAGTTGAGGTTGAAGAAAAAATCAACGAAATCTATAAGAAAAAAGGTGTAGAGCGTCCACATTATCAAGGAGACTTGCCAGCAGGAAACAACGGATTAGGATTAATGCTTTTGGGTGTTACTGGAGATCAAGTATTACCAGCTGAAGTGTATAACGACATTAAAATTAAAACCTTAGCTCAGGTTCGTGGTACCGTTCAAGCGGATATCTTAAAAGAAGACCAAGCACAAAACACATGTATTTTCTCTACGGAGTTTGCATTGCGTTTAATGGGTGACGTTCAGGAATATTTTATTACAGAAAACGTTCGTAACTTCTATTCGGTTTCGATTTCAGGATATCACATAGCTGAGGCTGGTGCAAATCCTATTACGCAGTTGGCGTTTACCTTGGCGAATGGTTTCACTTACGTGGAATATTACTTAAGTCGTGGAATGAGTATTAATGATTTCGGACCAAACTTATCGTTCTTTTTCTCAAATGGTATCGATCCAGAATACGCTGTGATTGGTCGTGTAGCTCGTAAAATTTGGGCGAAAGCGTTGAAAAATAAATACGGTGCTAACGAAAGAGCGCAAATGTTGAAATACCATATTCAAACATCTGGTCGTTCGTTACACGCGCAAGAAATTGACTTTAACGATATCCGTACAACTTTACAAGCGTTGTATGCGATTTATGATAACTGTAACTCGTTACATACAAATGCGTATGATGAAGCGATTACAACACCAACAGAAGAATCAGTACGTCGTGCAATGGCCATTCAGTTGATTATCAATAAAGAATTAGGATTAGCGAAAAACGAAAATCCAATTCAAGGTTCGTTCATTATTGAAGAATTAACCGATTTAGTAGAAGATGCTGTTTTAGCGGAATTCGATAGAATCACAGAAAGAGGTGGTGTTCTTGGTGCCATGGAAACCATGTACCAACGTTCGAAAATTCAAGAAGAGAGTTTGTATTATGAAACATTGAAACACACAGGAGAATTTCCAATTATTGGTGTGAATACATTCTTGAGTTCTAAAGGTTCTCCAACAGTGATTCCTGCGGAAGTGATTCGTGCAACGGAAGAAGAGAAACAATACCAAATTGTGATGTTGGATCATTTACACGAAGCAAATAAGAGTAAAGTAGATGAGCATTTAAATATTCTTCAGGAAGCGGCTATTAAAAACGAAAACATATTTGCACACTTAATGGAAGCTACTAAAGTTTGTTCATTAGGTCAAATTACTTCAGCATTATTTGAAGTAGGAGGGCAGTATCGAAGAAATATGTAAAAAATAACACTTAAAGAGATTGTGAAAGCAATCTCTTTTCTTTTTAATTTATTTGATGCGTTTAAAAACTAGTATTATAATTTTTCTTCTGTTTTCGTGTTTTGGTAATGCCCAAAATTCTAAAAAATCTGCAAGATTAAAATTTACAAAATCCATTCTTTTAAACGAAAAAATTAAAGAAACGTCGGGACTTATTTTCTGGAATAATAAATTATGGACGCATAATGATGATACTGATACCAATTTATACGCGCTTGATACGATTAGCGGAACTATACTCGAATCGTATTCTTTACTAGGCGTTACAAATACCGATTGGGAAGAAATTGCACAAGATGAAAATTATATTTATATAGGTGATTTTGGAAATAATACATCAGGAAACCGGAAGGATTTAAGAATACTTCGCATTGATAAAATTTCTTTGCTAAACAAAACACCAAAGGTTGACTATATAAATTTTGGTTACGAGAATCAAAATGATTTTGATAACAAAAAGCCAAACAAAACCAATTTCGATTGCGAGGCTTTTGTGATAACGCAAGACAGTATATTTTTATTTACCAAGGAATGGAAAACTAAAAAAACCACACTTTATAAGCTTCCAAAAATTCCTGGGAACTATGAAGCTGAGAAAAAAGTAATATTTAATACAAAAGGTTTGGTAACTGGAGCTTGTTTGTTTGAAAATAAATTAGCATTATGCGGTTATACCAAAAAAGGAAAGCCTTTTGTGGATTTGTTTTATGATTTTAACGATAGTAATTTCTTCTCAGGAAAACATATAAAAGTAAAGCTTAAATCGCGTTTTTCTCAAATAGAAGCAATTACAAGCCAAGACGGATTGCATTATTTTTTAACAAATGAACAGTTTAAAATTCCGTTAGTGAATATTCCTCAGCAAATAAATCTATTGGATTTAAGAAAAATTCTAAATGATTTAAAATAGACATGTCTTGTTTTTACTAACTATTTTATTACAGATTTATTTTTTTACTCCTTGGGTATTTAATCTGATATGAAAAATGTTTTTTACTTATTCCTTTTGAAGGGATATTTAATTTCCAAAATAAAATACCAGTATCTTCTTTGTACTCCGCATTATCAGTGATTGCTTTTTCGACCTTAATCTCTTTGTTTTGACTTACAGGAATGCGATCATAAATTTTAACATCAACATCAATTGCCTTGTTATTACGTAATGTAATTTCATAATTTCTGTCAATAATCCTGGTGCTACCTAATAGGGATTTATTTTTTAAATCATTAATTTGTTTTCTTTCAACAATTAAGTTGTTGTCTATTCCCATAGAAACAACTAATTCTTCTTCGGTTTGATAAGGATTGATAAAGGTGGTACCGGCATAACTTCCCTCGGCATAAATACTTGCATCGCCAGGTAGTAAGTCGTATTTTGTCCAATCTTTAATTTTTGCAGTCAAGAAAACATTTTCACTTAAAATAGGTGCAGTGTAATATTCAAATTCTGCAGAGACATTAAAATTATCGATTTCTATTATTGAAGGAGTTTCGTTTGAAGGAATCGAATAGTTTTTCTTGATTTTAAACAAAACAGAGTTAATTGTTACTTCTTTTTCATCTTCAATTACAGGGGTAGTTTCTTCTTGCTTGATATCGTCGTTGTTATTTTTTGTTTTTACACCATAAGCAACTACGACTACTTCTTGCAGTTGTGATATGTTGTTTTCAAGAACCACGTTCATAGTGTTGCTGTAAATAGGTAAAACTTCATCTTTCATGCCTAAAAATGAGTATGTAAGTTCTTTGCCTTCACTAATTTTGATAGTATAACTTCCGCTAAAATCGGTTTGTACGCCAATAGTTGTACCTTTTACCACAACATTAGCTCCTGGTAAAGGGCCTGATGCGTCTGAAACGACTCCAGAAACAGTTTTTACTAATGGGTTATAGTTAAATTTTTTGACAGGGCTTGATGATGGTTGTCTGTTATTATATCCGTAAGTGAAATTTAGATAATGACTATCAAGATTAGGTTTTTCATTATTTACATTTGGATTGGCCGTAGAAAGTGTTAATTTGACATCATTCCAGTTTTCTCCTGTTGTTTGAAACACTTGTGCCTTATAAGCAAACTGCAAAGCATCTTTCGTGTTTTTTGCTTTTATTTCATATGAAGGGATCCAGCCAGCATTGGTAACATTATACTTTAGATCCAAATTAAGAAGTGTTACTTCATTAGGATTGTAAAATTTTAAAATGATTTCACCTTTTTCTTCTTTTTCTTCACCATTCATCTTGCTCATTTCCATATGCATAGCAGATAAATTGGTTTTAAGGATTTCAATTTTTTTCGTTATATCATAGATTTCCATTTTAATAACAGGAACTCTTTCTCGATAGTGTTTACTATGAATTTGTATTTTCTCAAGAGTAACCGCTTGTTGCGAACTGCTAAGGTTTTTATTTTGCAACAATATGGTTTCTTCTTCTTCAAGCCCTTTGATTTGACTTTGCAATAAAGCAATTTCTCTTAATTTGGTATCAATCTCTTTTTGAAGATTTTGAATTTTTTCAGATGTTATTTTTTTAGGATAAAATACCACCTCAAAACCGATAGAAAGAACCGATACATCTTTTAAACCACTTATCTGTATAGTGTTTTGATTTACATATTGTGATAAATCGGTAACTTTTACTATTGAGTTTCCTTTGGGTAAAGTTACAGTCGATTCAGCATGGATTTGTGCACCAGATGAATATACTGTGACTTCTTTTGTTGTGGCTTTAATCTTAATTTCGTTAGCAAAAAATGAAATAGGGATAAATAGTAGTAATATTAGTTTTTTCATTGTATTTGTAAATATTGTCCTGATAATTTCAAAGATATAAAAACTATAAGTGAGTAGATGTAAAATCATAAAACAATTGTTTTTAGAATTTGCTAAACTATGTAAATCTTCTAAAGAAAGTATGTTCGTTAGGTCAAATTACTCCAGCTTTGTTTGAGGTAGGAGGGCAGTACAGAAGTAACATGTAAAACTATTTTTTATTTTATATTTAAAAACCTTTCAGAAATGAAAGGTTTTTCTTTTTTTTGTTATATGAAGAAATTAATTGTAATGTTTGTTTTGTTTTCAATTCATTCTTTTGGTCAGATTGATGGTCAGAATTTTTGCGATGGAAACAAAAGTGGGTCATATTTTCCTTTGGATATTAGAATAAAAAAAATTGTTTGGTTTAATACTTTTTATTTTGAAAAGAGGATAAATACAAAGAGTATAAATGGAATAGATTACATTGAATTTGAACAAAAATGGGAAGATAAAAGTATTGATCTTTTGTATTTAAGAGAGTTGGATGGAAAAGTATTCCAATTTGATGAAAAGAAAAAAACCGAATTTTTAAGATTCGATAAATCTTTGAAAGAACAGCAATCTTGGAGTGATTCAGGAAATGAATATAAAATAATTATGTATAATGGTGTTTTGATTACACCCTATTGTTTTTATAAAGATTTGCTTATACTTGAAGCGAAATACCCTAAAGTAACATATAAGTTCTATTATTTAAAAGGTTTTGGTTATGTTGGCGCAACTAGAGATGACAAGTTAATATCTTATATTAAACCTGAAATAAATTAACTTATTTAATTCATTACATTTTTATTTCACTTTTTTTAAAACACTTTTCAAAAATAATAATCCAAACAGTCCTGCTAGTAATGAAGCAATAATGATGTAAAGTTTCGCATTATTGATTATTTCAGCATCTGTAAACGCCAACAGCGTAATAAAAATGGACATTGTAAATCCGATTCCGCCTAAAAGACCCGCTCCAAAAATGGATTTCAGCGATAAATCTGTAGGTAATTGAGCTATTTTAAATCGCATAGATAAATATGAGAATAAATAAATCCCCAAGGGTTTACCAACAACCAAACCGGCAATAATTCCGATAGCATAATTCGGGAAAAAAGTATCAGAACTACTAAAATTTAATGTGATGGCTGTATTCGCTAAGGCGAAGATTGGTAAAATTATAAAAGCCACTGGTTTGTGAAGTAAGTGCTCTAGTTGGTAGGAAATCGTTTTCTTGTTTCCATTTTCAAAGGGAATCGCAAAAGCTAATAAAACACCTGTAATCGTCGCGTGGACACCCGAATGAAGCATAAAATACCACATAATCGCTCCTAATATTAAATAAGGAAGTAGTTTGTGATATTTAAATCGGTTCATTACTAACATTAGTCCAAAAATAGCCATCGCCATTCCAAGATTTATCCAATTCAAGTCATTCGAATAAAACAATGCAATAATGATGATCGCACCCAAATCATCAATTACAGCCAATGCGGTTAAGAATATTTTTAAGGAAAGCGGGACTCTATTTCCTAGCAAGGATAAAATTCCGATCGCGAATGCGATATCAGTTGCCATTGGAATTCCAATACCGTTACTTTCGGGTGAATTATAGGTGCAACTAAAATAGATCAAAGCGGGAACTAGCATGCCTCCTAATGCTGCCATAATGGGAAGCATCGCATTTTTAATAGAGGATAATTCACCAATATACACCTCACGTTCTAATTCTAAACCAATCATTAAAAAGAAGATGGTCATCAGTCCGTCATTAATGATGTGCTCAATTGTAAAACTTCCCAATTTGGTATGCCAAAAATGAGAATAGGTTTCCCCAAAAGAACTGTTGGTAAGACTTATAGAAAGAACTGTACAAAGAAGAAGGATAATTCCGCTAGCTTTTTCGCTTTCAAAAAAAGAGGTAAATAATTTTGTGGCTTTCATTAATAAAAATTATGACTAATAATTTTCTAAATTTACGACATTCTTAAAAATCATTATGTCAGTTTTGAAAAAAGTAAATAAAAAAATAAAAGCCGATAACCAAACTGGTTTTGGTGCTAATGCAGCCAGTTACGGAGGTCGTTTTATCAATAAAAATGGTACGGCGAATGTTAGAAAGGAAGGGATTGGTTTTATAGAAAGTATTAGCTGGTACCACACCATGTTGAATATTCCGCGTTGGAAGTTCATGACTATTATTTTTATTTTTTACTTGCTAGTCAATTTTTTGTTTGCGACTATTTATTGCATGATTGGCGTGGAGCATCTTAACGGAATTTCAGCTACCACTTTTATAGCAAAGTTCGGTCAGGCTTTCTTTTTTAGCGCGCAAACCTTTACCACTGTAGGGTACGGACATATTAGTCCAACTGGTTTTTCGGCTAGTTTTGTGGCTTCGGTAGAGGCACTTTTTGGACTATTAAGTTTTGCTATTGCCACCGGTTTATTTTATGGTAGATTTAGTAAACCCAAAGCGCATATCAAATTTTCAGAAAATGCCATTATTGCTCCTTTCCAAGATGGAAAAGCCCTAATGTTTCGTATTGCTCCTTATAAAAATACGAATTTGACTGATGCAGAAGCAAAAGTGACGCTCGGAATGAAAGTAGTAGAAAACGGAATCGAAGTCAATCGCTTTTTTTCTTTGGATTTGGAATATGATAGAATTAATGCATTGACTTTAAGTTGGACGTTAGTGCACCCAATTACAGAAGATAGTCCGTTGTATGCTTTTACGAAAAATGATTTTCAGACGCAAAAAGGGGAAATTATCATTTATTTAAAAGCTTTTGATGAAATGTATAGCAATACAGTAGCGATTAGATCTTCTTATGTTTTTAAAGAGATTGTTTATGGTGCGAAATTTATTCAGATGTTTGAAAACAACGATAATAGTAAAACCCTTTTGCATCTTGATCGATTGAATAGCTATAACGAAGTAATGCTATAGCATTTATTGAAGTTTATAATCAAGCGCGACACTGACTTTTTTAGCGACTTTACTTCTGATGAGTAGTGGAAGTTCAATATTAAAATCATCAGTGTTTAAATCGAAATTTGAAGATAAGAATACGGTATTACCAGTTTTATAAATTTTTGAAGTGATGCGAATATCTTTAGATTTTCCATGCATTTCAATTGTGCCAGTAATAATGAAATCTTGTTTTTGAGTAGTTAGCTGATTGTAATCAAAATTGTCAATTTTTCCTTTAAATATTCCTTTGGGATATTTGTCACTTTCCATATAGTTTTCATTGAAATGTTCTTGCATTAAGGCCAATCTAAATTGGAATCCTTTCATAAAGACCAATCCAACTATATCTCCTGTTTGGGTGTTTAGGACACAACCCGAATTTTTATTAGTGGCTTTTACTTCTTCAAAAGAAGGGACCGAAGCTTCAAATGTGGTTGTGCCTGTTTTTGTTACTATTTTGTCTTGAGAAAATCCTAGTAACGGAATTATAAAAAGTGCTATTAGGATTGCCTTTTTCATAGTTTCTTATTCAGGATAATTACTGTTTTTCCAAGCTATGATTATGTCTATTTTTGATTGTGGTAAACGATCTCTGCCATAAGGCATTAAAAAACTTGGATCAGTACTAGAAATTCGATCAATTAACCCGCGATCAATTACAGCGTCTCTTACATTCTCATAAGTAAGTAGTGGCATTGGCGCACCATTTTCTGGAGGGTCGGTATGACACTCTATACAATTGGCTTGAATGATGGGTCTGACATCAGTAGCGTATTTTACCACAATTGGAACAGGATCTGTCAAGTCTGACTCACTATCATTCGTACAAGAGGTAGCAAATATTGATATGATAAATACGATTATATTTTTCATATAAAAAAATGAAAATTATAGTTAAAATTAAAATAAATAACACGAATTTTATTAAAAATAATGTTAAATTTGAGGTAGTAATTTCTTGATTTACAATGTGTTGATTACTGCATTGAGGGTGAAGAAAATATTTGTGTAATCTTGATTAATAATTGAAATTTATGAAACAAATTTTTCTTTTAATTATTTTGATGATGTCTTTGCAAACTTTTTCTCAAAAGGATGTTTTTAACGTGGCTCGTTCAGGAACAGTCAATGAGATAAAGGAATTGGTAAAAAGTGATCCAAATATTATAAATGTTTTAAATAGCGAGGGTTATTCACCTCTTATTTTGGCCTGTTACAAAGGAAATGTTGAGGTAGTAGAATACTTGATAAAAAACGTTAAGGATATAAATTATACTACTGCAATGGGAACGGCATTAATGGCTGCTGTCGTTAAGAAAAATGTTCCTATAGTTAAATTATTATTAGAGAATAATGCCAATCCAAATATCTCAGATTCTAATGGTTCAACAGCATTGATTTATGCTACTATTTTTAAATCGTATGAGATTGCTGATTTATTGATAAAATACAAAGGAGATAATGCACATAAAGATAACAGAGGTAATTCAGCTTTAGATTATGCGATTTTAGCAGATGATGATAAACTAATACAAATCTTAAAAGCAAAATAACATGAAAAACTTTATTTTATTATTTGTAACCACCATTTTAATTATACCTGGTTTGTCGGCACAAGCCTATACAACAGGCATGATAACTTTTTTTTCAGATAATTTTTATTCAGGAAAAATAGATGTGAACAGTACGACCGTAACAGTAACATTGGTTGGCCCAAACACGAGTTGGTTGGGAATTGGGTTTGATGTAACTTCAATGGATGACATAGGTAAAGATGTTATTATTTTTGATGGGACTTCAATTACCGATAGAAGTTTTAATGGTGAAGGTATTACTCCCCCAACAGATACCCAAAACTGGACATTGGTTTCTAATCTTAATAATACCCCATCAGCGGGTTTTAGGACGGTTACTATGACACGAGCAAGAATAGCAACACAAGCTACTGACTATACGTTTCAGTTAGATGCTCAAGCATTGAATATTTTGTTTGCCCGTAGATTAGGTTTTACAGCTATAGGTTACCATGGATTAGGGAATTGTGGGGCAACAACTGTTAATTTAACTTTGGGTAGGGAAGATTTTGAAGTGGACGCTTTTAAAATGTATCCAAATCCTTCTAAAGAATATTTAACAATTGAGCTTCCGCAACAAATATATAGTGGCGAAATGAAGATTTATGATACTTTAGGAAGAGTAGTCAGAAAGCAAAGTATCACCCATTCTGAAAATAAGATTGAAACAGTAAGTTTGACCAGTGGTACGTATATGGTTGTGTTGAGAACAGAATATGGAAATGCTACTAAAAACTTAGTAATTGACTAGTTCATGAAATATTTTTTGCTAACATTTTTGTGTGTGATATCTCATGTTGTTAGTGCACAAGATGATTTACTCTCCAAAATAGATTCCGTTGCAACCGATGAGGTGGTGGTAGCCGCTTTTAAAGCGCAGAAGATTGTCAATTTAGAGTCGACGAAGCTTCTCGGAAAAAAGGAATTGTATTTTGTAGTAGCCCATCGCTTTGCTTCAGTCAAAGAAGGCTTTGAAGGTTTTTTTGGTTTGGATAATGCTGTTACTCAAATTAAATTTATTTATGGAGTAACTGAGAAATTTTCAATAGGGGTGGGAAGAAGTGAACAAGCTTACGATTTCGCAGCCAAATATTTAATTACTTCTCAAAAAACAGATAGTTTTCCTTTTACCATAGTGGGTTTCAATAGTATTGGAATTAATAACTTATTAAAAAAGGAAAATTATCCCAAAATGAAATTTGACAATCGATTGATTTATGTCAATCAAATTTTAATTTCAAGAAAATGCAATACGAATTTATCGTTGGAATTTGCACCGACTTACTTTCATGAGAATTTTGTAGTCGATGATGCACAAAATAACAGTCAGTTTGCTTTAGGTTTCGGTGGAAGGTATAAAGTATCCAAAAGAGTGTCTATAAACGCCGATTATGTTCCGCATTTAAACCGAAGTTCGTCTTCTACATTTCATAATCCGTTGTCGATTGGGGTTGATATTGAAACGGGCGGACATGTTTTTCAAATGCATTTTACCAATTCGCAGGGCATACATGAATCTGGATTTTTAGGCAATTCAGCAGGCGATTGGGGAAAAGGTAATGTTTTCTTTGGCTTTAATTTAGTAAGGGTTTTTTAGTTACTAGCCTCGGTGGGAAGTGGTATTTTTATACCTGTCAGGTTTTAAAACCTGACAGGTATAAAAATATAACGAACAGCAGGAATTAGCTCCTAATAAAGTTCCAACTGAACATTATAACCGCTCAAATTAGACAGTGCTTCCTCTGATTTGTAATCGAAATCAACCTCGTGTTGTTGTTTTTCTTTTCTAACGGCAATCATTTTAATGCAGTTGTGAAAACGACGCACATCATCAAGATCAGTTAAAATTAATCCAGGAACAGGGACATTTTTGCCTTCGGTATTTTTAGCTACCATGGTAAAATAACTGGAGTTGCAATGTTTTACGGCACCCGTTCGAATGTTTTCGGCTTCCACTCGGATGCCTACAATCATTGAGCTAGTTCCGACATAATTTACAGAAGCGCGCATGGTTACTAATTCACCTACTTCAATCGGATTTAAAAAATCGACGGTATCAACAGATGCTGTCACGCAGTAATTTCCAGAAAATTTGGAAGCACAGGCAAAAGCAATTTGATCTAATAAAGACAAAATGTAGCCGCCGTGAATTTTTCCACTAAAATTGGTGTGAGAAGGCAACATCAGTTCCGAGATGACCACCTTAGACGATTTGACTGTTTTAAATACCTGCGCCATGATTATTTATTAAAATGAGGTGATTTTTCCGAGTGAATTTCGGTTACATAATAATTAGTATCGCCCCACCAAGGGAATGTTTTATAGCGTTCAATATAAGTTACTTTGACGTATTTTCCTTGGTATTCTTTTAATTGGTCGATCACTTTTTGGTCTTTATCCAATACCGAAAATTTAAAAATTTGCGCTCCTGAAATCCCTTGCGATATTTCACCTTCCCATGTTTTGAAGACATAGCCCTTACTACTGAATTTTATCAATTCACCGGTACGATCGCCTTCGCTATACGTAGCATAATACAAAAAAGTAAAGTATAGCGTAATTCCCAATACTATGGTAGTGATGAAAATAAAAAGGATTTTTCGTAACATATGTTTAGTTTAAAATGTTGTTTTCGTTTGTTTCGGCTCTATTGATGATGTTTTCAGGCAACGATTTTTTGGCTTTAGCCCCCATCTTTTTTAATTTTTCAACACTAGTGATGAGGTTTCCTTTGCCTTCTACCAATTTATTCATTGCGCCACTATATTCCAATTTTGATTCGTCTATTTTTTTTCCAATTTTTATTAAATCGGAAACAAATCCTTCAAATTTATCATACAAAGCGCCTGCTTGGCGCGCAATTTCATAGGCGTTTTCTTGTTGTTTTTGGTTGGTCCACATACTATCGATGGTACGCAACGTAGCCAATAAGGTCGAAGGGGTTACTATGACAATGTTTTTCTCGAAAGCCTTATTGTACAATGTAGTGTCTTCGTTTAAAGCCAATGCAAATGCGGGTTCCATAGGGATAAACAACAACACGAAATCCGGACTTTCAATTTGGTATAAATCCTGATAATTTTTGTCACCCAATTGTTCGACGTGGCGTTTTATGGCAATAACGTGTTCTTTTAGGTATTGTGCTTTTGTTTCTTCATCATCTTCGTTAATATAGCGTTCGTAAGCGGTTAACGTTACCTTCGAATCGACAATCATTTTCTTGCCGTCGGGTAAATTAATGACTACGTCAGGAAAAACTCGGTTGCCCTCTTCGGTAGTAAAACTTTGCTGGACTTCATATTCGCGACCTTTTTCCAATCCTGATTTTTCTAAAACACGCTCTAAAACCAATTCGCCCCAGTTTCCTTGCATTTTGCTGTCACCTTTTAAGGCTTTTGTCAAGTTTAAGGTTTCTTTACTCATTTGAGCATTCATTTCTTTTAAGCCTAAAATTTGTTGTCTTAAAGCTGCGTGGTAATCGATACTTTCTTTATGTGTGTCTTCGACTTTTTTCTCAAACAACTGAATTTTATCCTGCAATGGAGAAAGAATGTTTTTAAGGTTTTCTTTGTTTTGTTCAGTGAATTTATTGGTTTTTTCTTCCAGAATTTTGTTGGCTAAATTCTCAAACTCTTTGGTGAATTTTTCTTGTAGCTGATTGACTTCTTCTTTTTGCTCTTTGTTGCGTTCCCAAAGGTTCTCGAAATCGGTTTCTTTTTTAGAAAGTTGAATGGCAAGTGATTCTTTCTCAGTACGGATAGTTTCTTTTTCTGAATTGGACTGTGCAAATTGTAGTTTTAACTGTTCGATTTGCGACAATAATCCGTTGATTTTTTCTTCTGAGGAAGCTTTTTCCGACTTAGAGTTGGCTACAAAAAGGGTTTTTCCAATGAATATTCCGATGGCTAAGGCAATGATGAATGCGGCTATAATTGATATATTATCGTTCATTTTGATTTTATTTATTATGTAAATTTATAATTCATTTTTAACATTAGAAAAATTATATTTTTTTAATGTCAATTGAAGAATTTTCCAATGTCTTTGTATTTGTTTTTTAATTTCAGGGGCATCCATGTCTTTAGATGCATTATAAATATATTTTATGTAATTACCTCTAAATTTCCGGTTATAGGGTTTTACCTTTAATTTTCCATTTATAAATTCACTTCTTTTTGAAGGAATGTATCTAGATTTGACTCCTTTAAAACTGTATAATCTATATATTTTTCTTTTAAATATAGGGGATTCGTCAATGAGTTTGTTTTTATTTATTTTCTCAATTCGCTTAGATTTTCTTTTAATAGTGTCTTTCATTTCTCTATAGAAAGTAGCTAAGTTTTTTGATTTTATGAGAGTTCTGTAACCATAAAATTCAAATCCAAGATAATTTAAAGGTATGTTTTTTATTAATTCTGCTCCATTGATTTTAAAAGATTGTAATTTATTATTGTCAATTTTAAACAAAGTTTTTTCTGTTTTTTCTTTTGAAATTACTAGTTCAATTTCTTTTATTTTGTTTACGACAAATTCTTCTACAAATTTGACTTCATTTTCTTTACAAATAACAATTATATCATCAGAATATCTGCGGTAAAATATTTTATGTGTAAGTGTAAGTTCATTTACTATTGCTTCATCAAAGGGTAGCATGTATATGTTTGCTAGAAGTGCACTTATTGGCAAACCTTGAGGAATACCGATTATTTTTCCATTTTTATGTTTTTGGTTTTTATGAATTATTATATCTGAATTAATAAGTTCTTTTACATCATTAAAAAATGTATGTTTCCCTTTTTTCTTTAATTCAGCTAATTTTTTTTCATCAAAATGATTGTTCTTTGTTTTTAAATCATTTAGTTTAACATATGTGAAATTTGTTGCAGCTTTAAAAATATTGTAATGGTCTATTGGTAATGCCTTACATCCCATTAATTTAGCCCAAATCAATTTTAATTTTTTATGATTTAAGGTTGGAAAGAAATTCTCTATGTCAAAAGCTAAAACAACACAGTTTTCTCTTTTTTTTATTTCATCAAAAATATCTTTAGCAAAGTGAACATTGTTTTTGAATTTAATGCCATCATCTGTTAATATTTGACGATAAGCTGAAATAGCATTTGATAATTCATTGTTTTTCTTTAAATAACTTTCATATTCAGGTGTAATTATTTCCTGTGTGTAGTAAGAGTAAATATGAGCGTCTATATGTGAAGCATAAAGAATTTCTCTAATTTTTGTATTGGAAACAAT
Source organism: Bacteroidota bacterium (assembly GCA_040385625.1). Classification (GTDB taxonomy): domain Bacteria; phylum Bacteroidota; class Bacteroidia; order Flavobacteriales; family Flavobacteriaceae; genus Flavobacterium. The sequence continues at coordinate 202,911 of JAZKHA010000002.1, read as the reverse complement.
ATTACCTTTTTTGTCTATTTTTTTATGAGAATGTCTTTTTATACCATTAAAATCAGAAAGTTTATATCTTCTTTGTTTGATTTCTTTGAATATTAAAGGATAAAATGAATGCTTTGCTACTTTTTTAGGATTGGAGACGTATCTCTCAATATCTTTTTTAATGGATAATGGAGTTTTATTTGAAAAATGAGGATAACCTCTGTCTTTAAACCAATCTTTTGTTTTATACATGATGCAAATAAAAGTAAGAGAAGTTCTCGCACGGATTTGATAAAAATAAAACGTAACATTTCAATGAAATTGAACCATTAGCCGAATTCTCGACTCCCGTTGCTGTTGTACGTACCTTTGTTTGAAAATTTAACGCAGATGATAAATATAATTACTACAGCTTTACAACTGATTGAGATTATCAGTACAGTTTCGGGGAATTCCCTGAAACTGGGCAAATGTGCCGAGCTTATACTTACGTTTCTTTCAATAAACATTGATATATCGATATATATATGTTTATTTAAAGAAAATTACAATCTTCTTAATCAACATATTTATTATCCCAAATTGGTCTTGATTAAGTGAATTATTTATTTCTAAATAATTACAATAGTTCAACAAATGTTTTATTTCAATAACTAAAGAACTTCCTTACTTTGTGTAAATGTAATATTTTTCTACTTTTATAAAAATATAAATATTATGACAAATACTTTTGAAGTCGGAGATTTGGTTACATTTAAAACTCATCCTTTACTTTTTGAATTTTATATTAAAGGAGATGGGAAATATGTGCCTCCTATTATGATAATTAAAGAAGTGCTTTTTGAGAATAAAGATAAAAAGGAGTTCGATGAAGTTTCAGGAATTCAAATTGCAGAAAAAGTAAAATATATTTGCACTTATTTCGATGATAATAGAAGTGAATTCATAGAATCTCATCTTTATCAATCACAATTAGAAAGTTTTAAGAATCTAAAAGTTGCAAAAGTTGAAGATAAAAAACAGTCAGACGATTATGTTGATATAATTACAGAAGTGAGTAATTATCCAAAATTAAAATATCATTTTGGTGAAATTGTTTATTTTAAAACCAAGAAATTAGAAGCTTTAAAAAAAAGGGAGTCTACCAAAATAGAGATTGAAAATACAAAAGAAATTAAAAAGACTACAATTCAATATGTAGTAAATTATATAACGCCTGACTTTGTAATTTGTGGTCATAAGTCAGAAACGTACAATGATTTATTTTATAATAATGGAAAGCCTAAAAGAATGGCTTCAATAGAATTTATAAAAGTGAAATGGTTTAATCCTACACAACAAAAGTTTAGTGAACAATATTTACCAATTGAATTTTTTATTGATTTTAATCCTTTTAAAAAATAATTTAAAGAGTTTTAATACTTTATTAAACTAATGAAACTAAATTTCCAAAGTAATTCGCTTTTACTGCTTTTGTTCGTTCTTTTAAAGTTTTGGTTGCAGTATCATTTAGTCACTTCAGAATATGGTTTGCATAGGGATGAATTTCTGCATTTAGACCAAGGACAGCATTTGGATTGGGGGTATGTATCGGTGCCACCGCTTACGGCATGGTTTTCATATATTGTTTACATCTTAGGGAATTCTGTGTTTTGGGTGAAGTTTTTTCCAGCTTTATTTGGGGCTTTGACAATGGTAGTGGTTTGGAAAACAATCGATGCGCTTAAAGGGAATCGGTTCGCCTTGATTTTAGGAGCAGTTTCGATTTTGTTTTCTGTACTACTTCGAATGAATATTCTGTTTCAGCCTAATAGTCTTGATATCTTGCTGTGGACTTGCTTTTATTATACTATTGTACAATATATCAAAACTGAAAATAAGAATTGGTTGTATGGTGCTGGTGTTGCTTTTGCCTTTGGTTTCTTAAATAAATACAATATTATTTTCTTGATTTTAGGATTGCTTCCGGCTATGTTACTTACTTCACACCGAAAAGTATTCGCTAATAAACATTTCTACTTCGCTTTATTGCCTGCCTTATTAATTGTATTGCCCAATTTACTCTGGCAGTTTCAGCATAATTTCCCGGTAATCTGGCACATGAAAGAACTCCAGGAAACCCAATTGGAAAATGTTGATATGGCCGATTTTATAAAAGAACAAATACTCTTCTTTTTGGGTTGTTTTTTTGTAATGATTATTGGATTCGTTGGATTCTGGAAATACAAACCATTTAAAGAATACCGTGTTTTCTTTTGGGTATTTGTATTCACCATGGGTATCTTTGTTTTTTTTAAAGCCAAAGCGTATTATACTCTCGGCTTGTACCCTATTATCATTGCTTTTGGTGCAGTCTATACTGAAGTACTTTTGCAGAAGAAATGGCTAAAGTGCCTTAAGCCAGTAGCTATATTGATTCCAACTTTATTATTTATACCCATGTACCAACTGGCTTTCCCGAATGTGAGTCCGATGCACATTAAGAACAATCCGGAACGCTATCAGAAATTAGGAATGTTGGAATGGGAAGATGGAGAAGAACACGATTTACCTCAGGATTTTGCCGATATGTTGGGTTGGGAAGAATTGGCTCAAAAAACAGATAAAGCTTTGAATACTGTCGAAAATACTGAAAAAACGCTGATTGTATGCGACAATTATGGTCAGGCGGGTGCGGTTAATTTTTATTCGAAAAACAAGTCGGTTAGTGCAGTTTCGTTCAATGCTGATTATGTCAATTGGTTTCCTTTGGAGAAAAAAATCGAAACGATAATTTGGGTAAAAGAAGCTCAAAATAAAGAGGAGACTATGGAAATCGGAAAGAAAAGATTTAACAATATAGTTGTCTTTGATTCGATTGAAAATCAATTTGCTCGCGAGAAAGGTACCACCATTTTCATATTGAAAAATGCCAAAGTGGATATCAACGCTTTACTGAAAAAGTGGATTGCAGAAAGTAAAGAATAACTGTATTTTTACCAAAAATTAAACATGCATCGCCAATTTTTACTGCACAAGCCTCACGGTTATCTGAGTCAGTTTATTTACGAAAAGAAACGTCCGAAAAAGAAATTGGGGGAACTGTTTGATTTTCCAGAAGGCACTATGGCAATAGGTCGTTTGGATGAAGATTCGGAAGGTTTACTCTTACTGACGACTGACGGAATGATGAGCGAGATTGTCAGAAGTAAAACCATTGAAAAAGAATACTACGCACAAGTGGATGGTGTAATTACCAAAGAAGCTGTTGAAAAACTGAAAAGTGGAGTGGAAATAGGTTTTAAAGGCATTCGATATACCACCAAACCTTGTGAAGCTTTCCTTGTGGAAATATTACCGGATTGTATAGGAGAAGGCAGAAGAATTCGAGACGAACGTCATGGACCTACCAGCTGGGTTTCAATCACGCTAACCGAAGGAAAATTTCGTCAAGTGCGTAAAATGACCGCAGCCGTTGGTTTTCCTACTTTACGATTGGTGCGTGTTCGTGTCGGAACGATATCTTTGCAGAACCTAAAAGCTGGAGAAGTACTCGAAGTGGAAAACTTTAATGTCTAAAAAGTATAATAATCTAAGAAGTCGGAAATAAATATGTTAAACATTGTTTTAGTAGAACCTGAAATCCCAAATAATACCGGAAACATTGGTCGTTTGTGTGTAGGAACTGGAAATCGTCTGCATTTAATCAAACCTTACGGTTTTGAAATCACCGATAAGAACTTGAAGCGTTCTGGACTCGATTATTGGGTACATCTCGATTGGAATGAATACACTAATGTTGAAGAATGGATCGCGCAAATCCCAGATAAATCTAGAGTTTTTTTAATGAGTTCCAAAGCGGAAAAATCGTATTATGAAGCTCAGTTTCAAGAAGGCGATTGGTTGGTTTTTGGTAAAGAAAGCGTTGGTTTAAGTGCTGAGGTTTTAGCACAGTTCGAGAATCACCTGACCATTCCCATGACGGATAAAATTAGAAGTTATAATATTGCTAACTCGGTCGCTTTTATAGTAGGAGAGGCGAGAAGACAGCTACTTTTGAAATAGTCAATGAGAAACAACAATATAGATATTCTAAAAATAGTATTGGCCTTTTTGGTGGTGGCGTTACACCTCTTTCCGGTTTCTAAATTGGGAGGAATTGCAGGTTTAATTTCCTATGAAATTGCTAGTGGAATCACCCGAATAGCAGTGCCGACATTTTTTTTGATTTCGGGATATTTTCTGCGGAATAAGCTCGAAGACAAAGCGTATTTATGGAAATATGCCAAGCGAATTCTACTGCTATATGTGGTTTGGCAATTGATTTATGTACCCGATTTGATTCGGTTTTATAACTTAGGTTGGTTTAGCCATTTTGAATTGGTTGTGAAACTAATTTACGGCTATTGGCATTTGTGGTATTTATTGGCATCGGTAATAGCTGTTGCTTTTTTATATTGGACTCAAAATTGGTCAACACAAACCAAAGGAATTACAATTGTATTGCTTTTGACATTCGGATATTCGTTCCAAATTTTAATACAGTCCGATGCTTTGCATCGCTATTTGGATATTCAATTGGTCTATGAATTGATAGGGACAACTCGAAACTTTTTATTCTTCGCTTTTCCAATGATGTTGTTGGGAACCTTATACGAAAGCTGGAAAAATCCGATTTCAAAAATTAAAAAATGGTTTATTCCGATGTGGATTTTACTGCTATTAGAAGTCTATTGCTATTATCAGTTTAAAGTCAAAGCCATGGATTTTTTAATTGTTTTACCACTGTTGAGTATGCTTACGTTTGCTTTGGTAAATGAATCGGAATCGATTTATGAAGGAAAAATAAGTGCCACGTTTTCGTTGGGGATTTATCTTTGTCATCCTTATGTCATTCGATTGGTGAATGAATTTTTGCCTCAAAAAACCTTTGGGTTGGTTGTTTTTAAATATGTTCTGATCTGTTTAATCGCTATTGGTCTTTGGTGGATTGTAGATAAGATCAATAAAAAATCACCTTATTTCCTCTAAATTAATTGACTTAATTAACTGTAAATTAATGTTTTAGAAACATTAAAGTTGCAAGGAAGTAGTACCTTAGTGTGTTTCAATTTTAAAATTGGAAATCATGAGCGAGATTGTTTTAACACTCCTCGGAGGTTTGGTACTTTTCTTATATGCTGTAACCAGTTTGTCTGATGTTATTAAGAAAGTTACGGCCAAAAAGCCGAAAAAATGGCTCTTACGATTTACCCGAAATACTTTTACAGCCATTCTTACCGGAACAATTGTGACAATTTTACTCGATTCTTCTTCGGTTGTCATTATTATAACCATTGTATTGGTGAATTCTGGGCTACTAACCTTTCGACAAGCAATGGGAATAGTGATGGGAGCCAATATCGGAACCACTATCAGCAGTCAGATTATTGCTTTAGATGTGGCAAAGTTTTCGCCAATTTTGTTAATGATTGGAATGGCCATTCTTTTAATTACGCAAAAGGAGCATATCAAAAAATACGGGCAACTGTTTATCTACTTCGGCATGCTGTTCTTCGGATTGTTCATTATGGAAAATGCAATTTCGCCTTTAAAACAAGATCCTACTTTTCATGAATGGATGCTGGCCATGGACAACCCGATTACTGGTTCGGTTACTGGAGCTTTAGTTACTTTAATCATTCAGTCGTCATCTGCTACTGTTGGGATGGCTATTTTATTAGTGAAAAAAGGAGCGATTAGTTTGGTGGGCGGTATTGCCATTATGCTTGGTGCCGAATTAGGGACCTGTAGCGACACGCTTTTGGCAACCATTAAAGGAAATCGACAAGGAATAAAAACAGGATTGTTTCATCTTATTTTTAATTTTACCACAATAAGCATTTGCTTGTTATTGTTTGTCCCTTTTGTTCGTTTTGTGGAATGGATTAGCGGAAATTCAACACTAGAACAAACGCTTGCTAATGCCCACTTTTTATTCAATTTTATTGGTGTGTTGGCCTTTGTCTGGTTTTTACCTTGGTTTGAAAAAATACTAAATAAAATGATTCCAGAGAAATCAGAGACGAATCGTAAAATCAATCTTCCTAATATAACTAATCAAGAATCTCTTTAAAGAATGCTTTCATCGCTTCCCAAGAACGTTTGTCGGCTTTTGCATTGTAGGCAGTGCCTTTGGTTTTATCGCTTCCGGCATCTTTATGGGTAAACGCATGAACAGCATCCGCATAATAAACCATTTGCCAATCGGCTTTGGCCTTGTTCATTTCTTCATGAAAGGCTTTAATTTCAGCTTCAGGAACAAAAAAATCATCTGCGCCATGTAAGACTAAAACTTTGGGTTGAATTGGTTCTACAGATCGTGAAGCATCACGACCTAAACCTCCGTGAAAGGAAACGACACCTTGTACTTTCATATTGCTTCGTGCGGCTTCTAAAGCACCCGTTCCGCCAAAACAGTATCCTATAACTGCTATTTTATCCGGATTAGCACCTGATTGTATTAATTGGTCTAAGGCTAACTGAATTCTTTTTTGGTATTCCGTATAATTGGTTTTATAATAGCCAGCTTGTTGTCCAGCTTCTTTAGTGTCTTTGGGTCTTTTGTCAATTCCGTATATGTCTGCTACAAAAGTAATGTAACCCAATTTAGCAAGGTTCTCTGCACTTTCTTTGGCACCATTGTCAATTCCTTTCCAAGCAGGTAATACTAAAACACCGGGGTTGTTTTTAAGTGACTTTTTGGGATGGGCTACAAGGCCTTCCAATTTCTGACTGCCATCAGTATAACCTACTGGTTTTAATTGTGCTTGGGTTACTAAGTACATAAGGAACACGATTGAAGTAAGGATAGTTTTCATACTTGAAAATTTGAATTCTAAAATTACAGCTTTTGGAAGTAGAAAAATGTGAAAGAAATCTTAATTATTTGAATAAGAATTTGCCTTTTTGGGCATCAAACGTAATGTCTTCATCATCAAACAGTGAATTGAAAACCCCTTGTTCGATTAATTTACAAGGATCATCCTGAAAGATGTTGTCTTTTGTCATTACAATCATTTCATCACTCAACTGAATGGCTAAATCAATGTCATGAGTAGAAAACAGTATGCATTTTTCCATTTCTTTCGATAGTTTTTTGAGTAACTTGAATAGCGAAACCTTGTGGTGTAAGTCTAAATGGGTGGTAGGTTCGTCTAATATGATTAAAGGGGTATCTTGTACCAAAGCCCTTGCAACTAAAACGTTCTGTAGTTGTCCGTCACTGATTTCGTAATGTTTTTTATGTATAAAATGAGTAATTTGAGTCAATGCAATGGCTTCATTGATCTTCTCTTTATCGGTTTCTGTTAAAGTGCCAATCCAGTTGGTATAGGGTTGCCTGCCTAAAGCAATGAGTTCATAAACGGTTAAATTGCTTGATGGGAGTTTCTCGGTTAATACCACACTAAGGTTTTGTGCCAGTTCCAGTGGCTCGTAATTGGATATCTCTTTACCGTTTAAGAAAACGTTTCCTCTAAGTGGTTTCTGGATACCGGTAATGGTTCGCAATAAAGTCGATTTTCCGATACCGTTGGCGCCAATTAAAGCAATCAGTTTTCCGGCCTTGAATTCGAGGTTTAAATTTTGCCCGATAACCGTTTGCCCGGTTTTGGAAGTATAACCGGTAGTTAAGTTTTCGGTATGTAGAATTTTTTCTTTCATGGGATTTTTCCTTTACCTTAATTCATCATTTTGCGTTTGCGGACTAAAAGCCAAACCACTACAGGTGCACCTATTAAGGAAGTGATAGCATTGATGGGTAAAGTGATTTCCGTCCCGGGCATTTGAGAAACCACATCGCAAATCAGCATCACCGATGCACCTAATAAAAGCGTACTCCAATACAAAACGGAATGGTTACTGGTTTGAAATAATAACTTGGCTATATGTGGCATTGCTAATCCAATAAATCCTATCGGACCCGCAAAAGCAGTAATGCTTCCGGTTAAAATGCTGGTGGTGAATAAAATGATTAACCGGGTTCTTTTGAAATTAAGACCAAGGCTTCGGGCATAATTTTCGCCTAAAAGCAACGTGTTCAACGGTTTTACATTAACAAGTCCCAAAAGAAGTCCTATCGAGACACATACTGATAACAGGGTTATCGACATCCAGGATAAACTGCCCAGATTGCCCATCGACCAGAAAGTGAATTTTTGAAGCTGTTCGGCTGAACTAAAATAAGTTAGGATGTTGACAAACGCATTGGTAAAACTACTGAACATCAATCCCACAATTAATATGGCCATGGTGTCACGAAGTTGTTGGGAAACCAGTAAAATTGCTATCAAAACCACAAAACTTCCAAAAGTTGAGGCAATTACTAAACCGTAAGGCGATAAAAGGACCGAACTTAAAAACGGAGGCAATAAACCTGCTCCCAATATCACAAAAGCAACGCTTAAACTGGCTCCAGAACTTAAACCCAAAACATCAGGACCTGCAAGGGGATTCCTGAATAATGTCTGCATTAAGAGTCCACTTATGGAAAGTCCCATACCAACTAAAATAGCGGTAATAGCCTTGGGTAATCTGTAATTGATAATAATGTATTCCCAGGTGGACTTGCTGGCCTGTCCGCCCGTTAAGCTATTCGCAACTTCTCTGAAGGGAATAGTAACGGAACCAAAACTAATATTCACTAGTAAAAGTGCTATAAGTCCAACCCCTAAAAGCAGGAATAAGATGGTATTTCGTTTTTCTTTCGCCAATTTACTTCAGTTTTTCTGCAAAGGTAAGAGTATAATCCGGCAATAAATCTGGATGGAATATTTTGATGTAATCTTTTAATACTAAATCGGGACGACTTGGGGCCAACTCATAATAAATAGTGCCGCCTTTAGCGCCTAACTTACTTTCAAAAGTATATACCTTCTTTTTTCCGAAAGCGTCAAACTGACTGTAATGTGGGTTGCTCGATGATAGTTCGTCTAGAGTTTTGAATGTTCCAGCGGCAATCCAGATGTCGGCATTCTTGGCTTTTTCCAATACGTTCTCAAAAGTCAATCCCGAACTTCCGGTGCCTTCAACATCAGCCCATAAATAATTGGATTTGGCGTCTTTTAAAAATTGAGCTACCCAACTGTTGCCTTTGGCTACAAACCATTGGTCCTGATACATGTTGCCGTATAGAACGGTAGCGCTTGCTTTTCTCTCTTTTACAGAGACTAACGCTTGTTGGTATTCTTTTACGATATCGTCAAATAGTAATTTTGCTTCTTTTTCTTTCCCGAATAAGGCTGCATACAATTTAATCCATTCTGCTTTTCCAAGTGGCGATTGTTCCATCCAATCGCCTTGAATCATGACTTTTAAGCCACTTTTTTCCAGATTTTTAATCATTGGGTTGTTATTGTCCACGCCAAATGTAACAATAAGCTCCGGTGATAAGTCAATAAGTTTTTCCATGTTCAGACGCTCGTTCTGTCCTACATTTTTAACAAAGCCTTTGTCTATCAGCGCTCTTGTTTTTACAGAAGAGATGTAATCGGTATGTGGAAATCCTACTAGTTTATTTTCAACGCCCAGCATTTCCAGAAAAGGAACGTTCGTAGTAGAAGTCACAACAATGGACTGCAATGGAACTTGTATAGTGGTATGTTTTTGTAAACTGTCAGGAATAACAGCGTTCTTTTCTTTCAGAACATAAATAAAATCTTTGTTGGCTTCCGGCCAAGGATTGGTTACTTTCACCACCGAATAACCATCGTATTTGTAAATGGATAATCCGTTCGCAAACTGAATTGTGTTTTCTGTTTTGGTATTTTTCAGAGAGTTGTTTTTCTCATTTTTAGTACATCCGGTAATAAGTGCAAAAAAGGCAATAAAAAGGAATTTATAATAAGAAGTTTTCATTAGGTTGTGTTTGATTGCTGCAAAGGTATAAGAATTTGCAAAAAAAATCGGATTCTTTTTAATTCTAAAAATCCTACAAATGCTATCTTTACGCCATGAATGCTATAAAAGTGAAGAAATGTTCCACCTGCGGAACTGCTTTTAATTGTGGTGATACTCTAGAAGGTACTAAATGTTGGTGCAACGATTTTCCACCTATTTTTGTTCCTACAGACGTGGTAGATTGTCTTTGTCCGAATTGTTTCAAAGAAGCCTGTTCGGTTAAAATTGATGCCTATTTGACAACAATTACCTCCGAAAACGCGAAGGAAAATAAAGCAAAAGATCTTCCCAAAACGGAAAGCCTGATAGAAGGAATCGATTTTTATCTGGAGGATGAGAAATACGTTTTTAAACCATGGTACCATTTGAAAAGAGGTCACTGTTGTAAAAATGAATGTAGGCATTGTCCGTATTAAAAATAAATAAAAAGCTTAAAGTAATACAAATGATTTACTTGATAACAGGAGGAGAGCGCTCCGGCAAAAGCAGTTACGCTCAGGATCTAGCTATGGAGCTTTCCGCAAGCCCAATGTACGTCGCTACTGCGAGAAAATGGGATGGAGACTTTCAAAAACGAATTGACCGTCATCAGGCAGAAAGAGACGAACGTTGGATCAATATAGAAAACGAAAAGCACTTAAGTGAGATTGACTTTTCAGATAGAGTGGCGGTGGTGGACTGTGTCACGCTTTGGCTGACAAATTTTTTTGTCGATACTAAAAACGATGTAGCATTAAGTTTGGAACAGGCTAAAGCCGAGTTCGATGCTTTGACTACACAGGAAAACGCCACCATTATTATTATTACCAACGAAATAGGAATGGGAGTGCATGCCGAAACGCATATCGGAAGGAAATTTACAGAGTTGCAAGGTTGGATGAATCAGTATTTGGCTAAAAAAGCAGATGAGGTGGTGTTGATGGTTTCGGGAATTCCGGTTAAAATAAAAGAGAAGAAATGAATTTTGTAACTTCCTGGAGTGGTGGAAAAGACTCTTGCTATGCGATGATGAAGGCAGTGGAATTGGGTATGATTCCCAAAGTTTTACTGAACATGATGAATGAAAACGGTAAAGTGTCACGATCACACGGATTACCATTAAGCATTTTAAACCAACAGGCAGAAAAGATGCACTTGCCCATAGTAACCATTCCGGCCACCTGGAACGAATATGAAGCAAAGTTTATTGATACGTTGCAATCATTGAAAACCGATTTTAATCTGGATGCAGCCGTCTTCGGAGATATTGATTTGCAACCCCACAGGGATTGGGAAGAAAAAGTCTGCAAAGCAGCTGAATTGGAAACAATACTACCTTTATGGCAACAAAATAGAATCGATTTGGTCAACGCCATGATTGCTGGTGGTATTGAAACGATGATTGTTTCTTGCAACACTCAAATGGGTGAAAGTTATTTAGGCAGGATAATGACTCCGGCATTGGCTGACGAACTGGAAGCCAAAGGTATTGATTCTTGTGGCGAGAACGGTGAATTTCACACAATGGTTATCAATTGTTCTTTGTTTTCTGAAGCTATAAGGTTACCAAAATATACAGTTCAAACTTACAACGACTATTGTTTTGTTGTTTGGGAAACCCACTAAATTAAGCATATGAGTTATTTAGATGATATTATGAAATCCCGCCGCGATACGCGTCATTTTTTAAATGACGCAGTACCTGATCAGGTTATGGAGAAAGCATTACAGGCCGGACATTGGGCGCCGTCTGTGGGTTTAACCAATGCGACTAAGTATTATATCATCAAATCATCCGATATAAAAAAAGCCATCAAGAACCTTTTTTTAGAATACGATGAGAAGGCAGCCAATCAAACGGATAATGCTTCGCAGAAAGAACAATACCAAGCATTGAAACTGGAAGCTATTGAAGAAGCACCTTTGGGAATGGTCATTTGTTATGATCGTTCGGTATTGAATAATTTTACAATTGGAACTATTGGAAGCAATGAAGCCATTAAATTCAGTGCCGTTTGCGCAGCACAGAATATTTGGTTGTCGCTTACAGAGCAAGGGTATTCTATGGGTTGGATTTCTATTCTGAATTATTATCAGTTCAAGAAACTATTGGACTTACCCGAACATATCGAACCATTAGGTTATTTCTGTATCGGGAAACCGGCCACCGATTATAATAACCAACCGATGTTGCAACAGCTGCATTGGAAAGAAAAAGCAGCACATCCTTTTGTAGCGGAAATCACCAAAATTCATAAAGAAGAAAAAGAGTTTAAAGCAGTGCAAACTTCAGAATTAACGGAGAAGAATAATCTTCAGTCTGAATTGCAACATAAAATAGATAACAAAACCAAACCAACCGGAGCTTTGGGCATTCTTGAAGTTTTAGCCAAGCAAATCGGAATGGTTTTCCAATCGTTATCCCCGGAAATCAAGCAACCAAGCATCGTTGTTTTTGCTGCAGATCACGGTATTGCTACACATGGAGTGAGCGCTTATCCGCAGGATGTTACACGCCAAATGGTAACCAACTTTCTCGAAGGTGGAGCGGCCATCAATGTGTTCTGTAAACAGAATACTATTGAACTTTCAATTGTGAATGCCGGTGTTAATTATGATTTTCCACCCAATGCAAAATTGATTTCTGCGTCAATAGATAAAGGAACACAATCTTTTTTGCACGGACCGGCAATGACAAGGAGCCAAATGGAACTTTGTTTTGAAAAAGGAAGTGGTATCATTGCAGAAATTGCAAAAAAAGGAAGTAATTGTATTGGTTTTGGTGAAATGGGCATAGGAAATACTTCGACAGCTTCAGTTTTAATGAGCATCATTACCGGAATTTCTATTGAAGAATGTGTCGGAAAAGGAACCGGAGTAAATGAAGAGAAACTGAAATTTAAAAGCCAAATTTTACGTAAAGCAATCGAATCGTATCAAGGAAAAGATGATTTAGAGGATAAGCTGGCTTATTTCGGCGGATTTGAAATTCTTCAGATGGCCGGCGGAATGTTCGAAGCGTACAAAAACAATATGCTTATTTTAGTAGATGGTTTTATTTGTAGCGTCGCTTTTCTGATTGCTTATAAAAAGAATCCGGAAATCATCCGAAATGCTGTCTTCAGCCACCAATCCGCAGAACAGGCTCACAGTAAGTTATTGAACTATCTGAATGCTAAAGCTATTTTACAATTGGATTTGCGATTAGGAGAAGGAACCGGATGTGCCATTGCCTTTCCTGTAATCCAGTCGGCAGTTGCTTTTTTAAATGAAATGGCCAGTTTTGAAACAGCAGGCGTAAGTAATAAAGAGAAACCATAATGAAAAAAGAGTTACATATATTTTTTACCGCTTTGATGTTTTATACCCGAATTCCTTGCCCGAAAAACATCGACCATAATCCGAAGTATCTCAATAAAGCATCCCGTTATTTTCCTTTAATAGGTTGGGTTGTGGGTACAGTTGCTTTTGGAGCATACTGCTTTTTTGATTATCTGATTGGTCCTGAAATTGCGGTACTACTCTCTATGATTGCATCAATTCTGGTTACCGGAGCTTTTCACGAAGATGGTTTCGCTGATGTTTGTGATGGTTTTGGAGGTGGCTGGACCAAGGAAAAGATATTACTGATTATGAAAGACAGTGCGATTGGTGCTTATGGTGCGATTGGTGTTGTCTTATTGTTACTGGTTAAATTAATGTCGGTCAATATGTTGCTTAAAATTACAGAAGTGCAAGCATTGAATCTGTATATTGTTTATCTTCTGTTGTTTGTAAGCGCACATAGTATAAGTCGGTTAGCCGCTGTTTCTATAGTGTTTACGCATGAATATTCCCGAGAAGACGCTACAAGTAAAAGCAAACCTATTGCTCAAAATTATACTTGGCGCGAAGTATTGGGCGCTTTCTTTTTTGGATTGATGCCATTACTTATTTTATCCTACTTTCAATGGCAATTGATTTTGGTATTGGTTCCTGTTTTCGCTACCCGATTTTTCCTTGCCCGTTATTTTCAGAAATGGATTGATGGTTATACCGGTGATTGTTTGGGAGCCACACAACAGGTTTGTGAAGTGATTTTTTATCTGTCAGCTATAGCGATATGGAAGTTTATTTAGTTCGTCATACTGAAACCGTTTGTGCTAAAGGTATTTGTTATGGCCAATCTGATGTGGAATTAAAGGAATCCTATCTCCAGCAGTTTGAGGATATAAAAAGGCAATTGCCTCCGGAAGCGGTATTTTACTCGAGTCCACTGCAACGTTGTACTGTTTTAGCCAATTTTTTATCCCCATCCAATTATACTATCGACAAGCGTTTAATGGAAATGCATTTTGGCGATTGGGAATTGAAAAATTGGGATGCTATTGATCAGGAAGAACTTAATCCTTGGATGAATGATTTTGTGAATATCAGAGTGACCAATGGAGAATCTTTCACAGAACTCTACGAACGCGTGATTGATTTTATGGATACAGTAATTCCGATTTCTTCTTCAAAACCTATGGTCATTGTTACGCATGCTGGAGTGATCCGGAGTTTTTTGTGTAAACAAATGGATATTCCTTTAAAAGATGCTTTTTCCAATAAAGTGGAATTTGGTCAGGTTATTAAAATTATACTTTAAATTATGAATACGAACTCTAAAGAATTTATGTTTGCCGTTTATACAATAGTATTTATTCATATTGTAGTTATTTCGGTTATACTCTATAAAAGAAGTAAAAAGAAGAAGAAATAGACTTTTTATTTAACATTTTCTAATAGAATAATTAAAAAGCAGATATAATTTGCATTATTCATAATCTGAACCCTATATTTGCAGCCGTATTGAGGTTGTAATTTTACTTTTGTAAAAACACATTAAAAGGGAATTAGGTTAAAGACCTAAGCTGTACCCGCAACTGTAAGCTAATAAGCTTGTTGTTATCTACAAACCACTGTTCCGATGGAATGGGAAGGTAAACAACAAGACGCAAGCCAGGAGACCTGCCTATTACACTGAGTATCAAACTTTCGGGAAAAAAGGTTTGGGTATGGGTAAATTCTATACTTTTCTCCCATTTTAGTATTACAAATGTTTAATTAAAATGAACAAAAAAATTACATGGGTCAGTGCTTTTGTGTTGGCTTCTCTTGGTGCATTTGCTCAAGAAAATGATTCAATTCACAATTTGAATGAAGTGATGGTTTCCGATTCTAAATTTGCTTTATCTAAAGAAAAATCCGGAAAGGTTATTACAAAAATTACTGCCGAAGACTTAAAGAAAAAATCAGGTCAATCAGTTGCAACGGTTTTGAGTACTGTTGCTGGTGTTGAAATTAATGGTAATCAAAGTCGTAACGGTAAAGATTTAGGAATTTATTTGAGAGGTGGAAGAAATCATCAGGTTTTGATATTAATTGATGGAATTCCTGTAACCGATGCATCAGGAATTAACTTGTCTTACGATTTAAGATTACTTTCAGCTGATCAAATTGAAAGTATTGAAATAATGAAAGGAGCTTCAAGTACCCTATATGGTTCTGGGGCAGCTACAGGGGTAATTAATATTACATTGAAGAAAGCTTCAAATAGAGCTATTGCTGGTAATGCGTACATGAATATAGGTACTCAGAATGTTGCTAAAGAAAATGATTTTAATCCACAAGAGTATAATCAAGGATTATCTTTTAACGGTAAACTAAAAGGATTTAATTATTTTGCTTCATTGAACAGTACTGTAGCTAATGGAATATCTGAAGCTAAACCTTCAAACAGTAATGAAAGATTTGAAGATGATAATTTTTCGAGAGTAAATTCAACTGTAAAATTAGGATTTACGCCTAGTGAAAAATTAACATTGGACTTCTTCGTTAATTATGACCGCATGAAAAATGAATTTGATTCAGGTTCATTTGCTGATAATTTGGAAAATTTCAGTGTTTCTGAGCAATATAGAGTTGGGTTTTCTCCCAAATTGAAATACAATAAAGGAGAATTTGTAATTAATTCTGGGGCTAATGTAATAACAAGAGATTTTTTTAACTACGGATCATTTACTTATTTTAAATCAAGAAGTGTTAATACTGATGTTTATAACAAATATCAGATAATAGATAATTTATTTGTTGTAACCGGAGCTCAATTTCAATTTCATGAAATGTCGAATGATAGTGAATATGCGACAATTTCGAAAGAAACAGCTAAATTCAATATGATTGACCCGTATTTTACAGCTGTTTATAATTCAGAATTAGGTTTCAATGTTAATGCTGGGGCTCGTTATAACGTCCATAGCAAGTATGGAAACAATTTAGTTTACAATATCAACCCTTCATTTAGTTTTAAAGAATTGCCTTTAAAATTAATAACATCTTATAGTACGGCTTTTATTTCTCCGAGTTTGTATCAGTTATACTCATCTTACGGAGATGTTAATCTAAATCCGGAGAAAGATGCAACTATAGAAGCTGGTTTTGAAGCTGGTTTGTTATCTAAAAAGATTAAAATTAATGCAGTAGCTTTTTACAGGGAAGAAGAAAATGCAATTGGGTTTGACTTAATGACCTACAAATATTATAATGTTGAAGGTAAAAATAACATAAAAGGAGTTGAGACAAATTTTGAATATGCTATTAATGATAAAATAAAGTTTAATGCTAATTATACTTTTTCTGAACTTTCTAAGCAGTCAAGAGTATTAAACCCTAAACAAAAAGTAAATGCTTCGTTAGATTATCAGGCTACTTCTAAATTAGGGGTTAATGTTTCGTATCAATTTGTAGGAGACAGACCTTATGAATATACTGTTTATTTACCACCTACATGGGATCCGGTATTGATGAAAGAAACGTTTAAAAATTATCAATTGGTAAACGCAAATTTACGTTATCAGTTGGTTAAAGACAGAATGAATATTTTTGGTTCAGTAGACAATATTTTAGACAAAGATTTTGTAGAAGTAAGAGGTTTTAGTACCAAAGGTAGAAACTTTAAATTAGGGTTTAATTTTCTATTTTAATAACCAATTTCAACATATTAAAAATCCCGTTTTAAGTAATTAGAACGGGATTTTTGTTTTAATTGTGCTAAAAAAGTAGTTTTACTCGTACATTTGTTATAAAAGACGGGTAAAGATGATGATAATTAAAAATAAAAAGGCAGCTTTAATTTTAGGCGTGTTAAGTGTTTTTCTGATTATTTTAGGAATTGTTAATTATGTGAATAACAATAAAATAACTTCAAGTAAATCAGAGTTGGGAAGTTGCGCAACACCAGAGCAAGCGTATCGAGAAACACAAAAAGCACTTAACTTATTATCGACCAATATCAATTCTGGCATAGAAAGTGCACAGCATATTAAAGAATACGAAATAACAAAGAACAAAGTATTTAAAAACGAAAAATAAAATGAAAAAGATAACTGTACTAATTGCCTTT
The DNA here is from genome assembly GCA_040385625.1 of Bacteroidota bacterium. Lineage (GTDB taxonomy): Bacteria > Bacteroidota > Bacteroidia > Flavobacteriales > Flavobacteriaceae > Flavobacterium. Next base: position 185,612 of record JAZKHA010000002.1, on the reverse strand, counting down.
TGTTTGGTGTCATTTTTAGGTCATGCTCAGTCGGCTTTAGATAAGTATGATGGTCAGGACAATGTTTCATCAGTTGTAGTAAACAAAAAGATGTTCGAATTGATGAGTAAGGTAAAAATGGAAAGCAAAGAAGATTTGGCTTATCTGGCTTTAATCAAAAAATTAGACAATCTAAAGGTGTTTAAAACATCAAATGTTAGAACTACAGCAGATATGCGTACAACGGTAGATAAATACCTTACAATAGCTGGATTGGACGAATTGATGCGTGTAAACGAAGGTGGAAAAAACGCTAAGATTTATGTAAAATCGATAGCTGGTTCTACACATGTAAAAGAATTGTTGATGTTTATTGAAGGAACTGGTAGTAAAGGTTCAGAAACGGTCTTAATGTCTTTGACTGGTGATTTTGATATCAATGAAATTTCACTGCTTACCAAGCGTATGAATTTACCTGGTGGAGATGTTTTGAACTCGGCAGCAAAAAAATAACAAAAAGTCCTCAATTGAGGACTTTTTTATTGTTTGAAATATTTAAAAGGAACCAGTAACATTCCGAAACATTCGCCGTGCTCTTTACCAATGTGTTTGTGATGCATTTTATGGGCTCTCCGTAATGCTTTAGCATAACGATTGTTGGTATTTCTGAATAGTTTAAAACGTTGGTGAATAAAAATATCATGAACCAAGAAGTACGCCAATCCGTAAGCGAAAATCCCAAGTCCAATGGCTAACCCGGTGGCTAACATATCATATTTCCACAACAGAAAAAAAACAATACTCACAACAGCATAAAAAAGAAAAAAAGCATCATTTCGCTCCAACCAAGAGTCGTGGTCTTTTTTGTGATGGTCGGCATGTAAATGCCATAAAAAACCATGCATTATATATTTATGACTAAACCATGCCATAAATTCCATAAAGAAAAAAGTTCCGAAAAAGGCGATAATTTGTAGTAACATAATTATAAAATATTTAATCGATATTTGACGTAACAACGAGCTAAAAGTTCTGCCTTCTGATAATTTGGAACTCTAATTCGAGCATTTTTTATTTCAGTTGAAGGTGTCGCTTTGAGTTTGGTTAGTAATCGTTTATAATAACGGTATGCAGTATAGACACCAAATTTAGCTTCCATTGGCAAACGTAAAATTCCTTCGTAAGCTAATTTAAAATCATTTTCAATATCTTCAATAATTTCTTTTTTAGAATGCTCGTTGAGGTTATTCAAATCGGTATTTGGAAAATAAGTACGATCCAATCCTTCATAATCCTCTTTTAGATCCCGTAAAAAATTCACTTTTTGAAAGGCGGAACCTAATTTCATTGCCGACTCTTTCAGATTTTCATACAAATCGGAATTTCCTTTTACAAAAACTGTTAAACACATTAATCCCACCACATCAGCACTTCCATAGATATAGTCATGGTATTCTTCTTTTGATGTGTAGCTATTTTTATATAAATCTAATCGCATACTTTTCATAAATGAATCAATCAAATCATGCGAAATGGCATGTTTGCGAACGGTATGTTGAAACGCATTTAAAATTGGATTTAAACTGATGCCAATTTCCAAAGCCGATTTCAAATCGATTTCAAATTGTTCAAAAAGCGCTTCTTTATTATAATCGTGAAAACTGTCTACAATTTCATCGGCAAAACGAACAAATCCATAAATGTTATATATGTCTTGACGAATACTTGACGACAACATTTTTACAGCCAACGAAAAAGAAGTACTGTACGTCTTGGTCACTAATTTACTACAATCATTAGAAACGGTATCAAATATCGATTTCATATTAAGAATATTTTTGAATTAAATCGGCGACTAATTTTCCTGATATCAGTGCGGGTGGCACTCCAGGACCAGGAACGGTTAGTTGTCCTGTGAAATATAAATTTTTAACTTTTTTACTTTTTAGTTTTGGACGTAGAAAAGCAGTTTGTAATAGGGTATTGGCCATTCCGTAGGCATTTCCTTTATAGGAATTGTACTCCTTTATAAAATCGTTTACACAGAAAGATTCATTGAATAGTATTGAACTTTTAAGTTCTTGATTGGTTAGTTTTTCTAAACGGGTGATAATTTTATCAAAATACTCCGCTCTAATTTCAGGAATGTCATCCAATCCCGGTGCTAACGGAATTAAAAAAATGCCTGCTTCTTTTCCTTCGGGAGCTGAGTTTGCATCTGTTTTTGAAGGGAAACTCGCGTAAAATAAAGGTTCTTCTGGCCATTGTGGCGTGTCGTAAATATCACGAGCATGAATATCAAAATCGACATCAAAAAATAATGAATGGTGTTCTACATTTTTTATTTTTTTATCAAAACCGACATAAAATAGCAGCGAAGAAGGGGCAAATACTTTTTTTTCCCAATATTTTTCAGAATACGCTCTGTAGTTTTTATCCAATAAAGTTTCCGAATGATGGTAATCGGCACCCGATAAAATTACATCCGCAGGTATAGCAATCCCGTTAATGATTAATCCAGAAGCTTTTCCATTTTCAACAGTAATTTTTTCAACATTAGCATTGGTTTGTATTGTTACACCTAATTCTTTTGCTAACGATTTCATGGCTAAAATAACACTATACATGCCGTTTTTAGGATGAAAAGTCCCCAGACCAAAGTCGGCATAATTCATAAAGCTATAAAAAGAAGGTGTGTTTGATGGTTTCGCTCCGAGAAATAGTACCGGAAATTCTAAAATTTGGATTAATTTTTTGTTTTTGAATTGTTTTCGAACATCCTTTGAGATGTTGCTAAAAAACTGATCCACTTTCTTAGCGGTTTGAAAAGTGATTAATTCTAAAGGCGATAGACCTGGACGATACACCAAATCTTTAATGGCAATGTCGTAATTGCTTTTGGCTTGTTGAATAAATCGAATTAATTTTTCTCCGCTTCCTTTTTCGATTGTTTCAAATGTGGCAGCAATTTCAGGTAAATTATCGGCAATAGTTAAAAATTCTTCTATACCGAAATAGACTTGATAGGCAGGTGATAATTTTATAAGTTCATAATAATCGGAAGGTTTTTTATCAAAATCGCCAAAAAAACGCTCAAATACGTCAGGCATCCAATACCAAGTTGGACCAATATCGAATGTAAATCCATCCTTTTGTAATTGCCGCGCACGTCCCCCTACAGTACTGTTTTTTTCATATACTGTAACTATGTTTCCTTCTTTTGCTAAATAACATGCTGCTGCAAGTGAAGAAAAACCTGAACCAATTATTGCTATGTGTCTTTTCATAATTTTGTTTAGCAAATATATAAAAAAGTTAAACAAAATTTTATAAAAAGGAGTTAATTATAATTCTGTTATAATTTCACTGATGGTTTGGAATACTTTTATGTTGTTCGTAAGTTTTTTAGGATCAATATGTTCGGTTATTCTTCCGGTAACCCATAATTGAGAATTGGTGCCTTCTAAGAGTTCTTTGTTGAGGTCTTCAAGGTAATTGTTTACTTTGTCTTTATCAGGTTCGACAGTCATATAGGTAACAAAAACGATATTATTAAAATATTTTGTGACATCCTTTAAGCTTACCGTCGGAACACTTTCACCAAGATAAATGGTTTTGTAACCGTTAGCAATAAATTCGAAGTTTAGGTACATTAAACCCAATTCGTGAATTTCATTCATGGGCAAATAGAGTACAAAAACTTTATCCGTTTTGGTTTCCTTTTCGTATTGTAGGGTTTCTGTATTGATGAGTATTTTTTGTCGAATTAAATGACTGATAAAATGTTCATGTGCTGGACTTATGGTTTCCGATTGCCACAAGAGTCCGACTTCATTCATTAAAGGAATAAAAACATCGTAAAATACTTTTTGAAATGATTTTTCGGAAAGTAATTCGTTATAGGTGGTTGTAAATAGATTTTGATCAAAATTCATCATGGCCATTTTAAAGGCGTTTATAGCATGATTTTTTGAGTTTTTTTCGGTGACAATCTCTTTTACAAGCTTGGAAATTTGGCTTTCATCCAGTTTGGAAATTTTAGAAATTTTATAGCCGTGATTGTGTAGTAATGTTATGTTTAATAGTTTTTGCAGACTTTGTAAATCATAAACTCTAATGTTCGTATCAGTACGCATTGGTGCTAATGCTGCATAACGTTTTTCCCAAATACGAATTGTATGCGCTTTTATACCTGAAAGATTCTCTAAATCTTTAATACTGAAAACATTTTTAATGTTGTTCATGTTTTGTTGATTTTGGTTAAACAAATTTATTTAATTCTTTTTTGCATTTCGTTATATTTGTTAAAATAATTAAAGTGAAGTACAATTATCTATTTTCTGGGTTAGGCTTGTCTAGTTTGCTTGTTTTGAATGAAATGATTCAAAATAATCTATTGGATGGTAAAACAGTAATGATTATTGAGCCTGACGGAAAAGATAAAAACGATCGAACCTGGTGTTTTTGGGGAAAAAGTAATGGCGAATGGGATAATTTAGTTTATAAACAATGGGAAAGTGCTTTTTTTATAACCGAAAATGAAAAAGTTGAGTGTTTGACGAGTGATTTGCGATATAAAATGTTGGAATCAAAATCATTTTACAAAGAAGTCATTCAGCGAATACAAAGTCATTCTAATGTCATTTTTGTTAAAGATAAAGTCGTTTCTTTTCAAGACAATGGGTCGGAAGTTGTTGTTAAGACACAAAATGAAGTGTTTATTTCAGATTATTTTTTTAATTCTGTACTAGATTTAAACGAGGTTACCAATCAATCCCAATATCCTTTATTACAACAACATTTTATAGGTTGGTTTATAAAAAACAATACCCCTGTTTTTTCTTCGGAAAGTGCTTATTTTATGGATTTTACAGTGTCTCAGAAAAAAAGCACTCGGTTTATGTATGTATTGCCTTTTTCTGAAACGGAAGCATTAGTGGAATATACCTTGTTTTCACCAACTATGTTGAAGGAGGAAGAATACGAAGGAGAAATTACCAAATACTTAGTTGCAAAAGGAATCCAAGATTTTGAAGTGACGGCAAAAGAAAAAGGCAATATCCCGATGACGGCATATCCTTTTTGGAACAAAAATACCCAACGCGTTTTGCATATTGGAACGGCTGGAGGTTGGACCAAAGCGAGTACCGGATATACATTTAAAAATGCGACTAAGCAAACCAAAAAGCTTGTTGAAGTATTGCAAAAAGAGGATCTTGACTTTCGATTATTAAAAAAAAAGAATCGGTTTTTATTTTATGATACTCTTTTTGTATCGGTGTTGTATGATAATAATGAGTTGGGAAAACACATTTTCTCTCAAATGTTTACGAAAGTCTCTCCAGAGAAAATTCTCCGTTTTTTAGATGAAGATTCAACGTTGATGGAGGAAATTCAAATTATATGGGCGTGTCCAAAACTGCCGTTTCTCAAAGCTTTATTAAAATACATACTAAATCAGCGTTAAGTTTTAATGTAATCTACGTCATTTTTATGAAAGCTCCGCTTTGAGAATATAGTGCATAAAAAAACACCAAGTAAGTTTGATGTTTTTTATATCCGACTGCCACTGGTAGTCTTTCTTTAATTTTAAATGTGACCACGGTGGGATTTGAACCCACACGCCCTTACGAGCACCACCCCCTCAAGATGGCAAGTCTACCGTTTCTCCACGTGGCCTTAAATAAAAAAAGTCATTCGACTAGCGAATGACTCATTTTGTGACCTGGCTGGGGCTCGAACCCAGGACCCCATCATTAAAAGTGATGTGCTCTACCAACTGAGCTACCAAGTCGTGCTTTAAGGAAAGTAATCTTTTAAAATGTTATTTTTGTGACCTGGCTGGGGCTCGAACCCAGGACCCCATCATTAAAAGTGATGTGCTCTACCAACTGAGCTACCAAGTCTAAAATCATTTCCTTAATGCGGGTGCAAATATAATACCTTATTTTTAACATTTCAAACTAAATTAATGATAAATTTGTCTTTTTTTAAGGAATGTCTTCAATGCGTTTATTTATAGGCTTTTAGGAGTATGAAAAAAATTGTTTTAGTAGGGTACATGGGTTCTGGTAAAACTGAAATTGGTAAATTATTAGCCAAAAAATGTCAGTTGCCGTTTTACGATTTAGATTTTTTGATTGAAAATTCACTTGGGAAAACAGTTTCGGAATTGTTTTCAGAAAAAGGAGAAATCTATTTTAGAAAAATTGAACACGAATTATTTGTCAAACAAATTCAGGAAAAAGAATCGTTTGTTTTAAGTCTTGGTGGAGGAACACCTTGTTATGCTAATAATCATTTGTTTTTGCAGCAAGATGATATTATTTCGATTTATTTAAAGGCGAGTGTGTCAACTTTAGTAGAAAGGCTTTCCATAAACAAAAAGAAGCGCCCTCTAGTTAAGGATTTAGAAGAAAACGAAATGCACGAGTTTATCGCCAAGCATTTGTTTGATCGTAGCTTTTATTACAATCAATGCAAATATGTGATTTCTGTAGATGAAAAATCACCAACCGATGTTGTGGAAGAGATTATGAAGCTGTTATTCTAAATAGGCATAATCGTTGTTGCTCTCAAAAACAACTTGTACGTGCTCTAACAATGAAGTAGATAATGAAATTCCTTTAAAATCGGCTTTAATAGGGTATTTTTTATGATTTCTATCGACTAAAACAGCAGTTTTGAATTTCTTTAGCGGAACATCTAAAAAATGCTTCACGCCATAAATCAAAGTAGTACCCGAATTTAATACATCATCCACCAATATTAATCCTTTGTTTTGATATATTTCAGCACTAATTGAAGTGCTAATTGGGTTTTTCGGATTTCTTTTATCAATAATTACATCACATAAAATTACCTTTATAGGAGAAATTGTTTGTAAAATCGCTGCTATTTTCTCTGCAAAAACGCTTCCATTCCCATTTATTCCTGCTATAATGATTTCTTTTTCATCAATGTACGTTTCATAAATTTGATAGGCTATACGTTTGATTTTAAATTCAATTTCTTGATGATTTAAGATGATGTTGTGGTTCATTGTGAGTAGTTATTTTTTTGTAAAGATAAAAAATATATAAATTTAATTTCTATTGTTTACAGTATGTTTGAGGTTTTTTTGTTTTTGGTGTGTCGAAAAGTGTGTTGATTTCATTTTTTTTATATCAAAAAAATTGTTTTTTTAGATCAACTACTACTAAGTGAACTTTAAATTTACGGCAAAACCAAAAGTAGTGATTTTCCATGGATTTTCCAAATAACTAAACCCACAGCGGCACCAGAAATTAATTTTTAAATCTAATTAATTCCATTGTTGTATATCAATTTAAAAAAAAGTTTAAAATAATTTAAACAAAGGAAGTGTTTCCTGATATATACTATTAATATATGCTTACGGACATTGTAAGCATAAAAATAAAAATAATATATAAAATGATAGAAATAAATCCTGACTTAGTAATTTTCTTAGCAGTAAGTACAACTGAACTAAAAAAACACATTGCAGAAACGAATCATCTACAAAGTAGATTTCGAAAAAATCCAATAATAATAATTGGGTTATTAAATTTTCAATTCTTCGAGGCAAAATATGACAAAAATGGTATCCCTAAGGAATATGTAAGAATTGGAATCGTCAACGAGGCTTTATTCGACAAAGGGTTGTTTAAAAAATCTTTAAAAGAAATAGCCCGATTAAACTCAAAATATAATCTTAATCTAAGGCTTAAGGAATATCATATTGCTCTTGACATCGCAAATGAAATCTATAACCCACTTAAGTCAAAGAGTAGTAAACTAATGGTTATGCCATACTCAAACACAACTAGTTATCGTATAACTCCTGTAAACAACAAGCGCCCTGATGTTTATTTAGCATTATATGATAAAGAAAAAGAAATTGTTGAGCAATCAAAAAAATATTATCAAAACGTAAAATGTCATAAACGACTAAATCGCCTGGAATTACGATTAACTAGCTATAGTCAGGATCAATTATCCTTTAGATTGCTATATGAAGTTGGGGAGTTGATGCTTTTTCAAACTGAAAGATATCTGGATTACATTACCGAAATAAGCAAGCAAATTATGAATGAATATTCTGAATATTTCATCTTTACGGATGATCTGAATTTTCGATTTGGGATGGAATATATAGACATTTTAGAAAAGTATAAAATATATCCAGCGATTTATGTATTGATTAAATATAAAGACCAAATGCTTATTGATGCTAGAAAAAAATCAGAAAGCCGAAAAAGAAAAATAAGAAGGCTCAGAAATAAAGGAGCTTTGCCTTTGAAACAGTTGATTAATGAAGCGGTAAACGAAATTTCAACCGTAGAATACTTGCAAAATGACCTTGCTGGATATTTAACTTACATCGCAAATAAAATTAATAAACTGCATTGTTCCATCCCGGAATTACAGAATTTTAGACACACAAATGATGTAAGAATAACCAATAAAGACTATAAGAATGAAAAAATATCAAAAATCATAATTAATCATATGCTATCGAAAATACCCGAATGTCTCCTGGAAAATGAGGAAGTTGATAATTATGAAATGGCAAAAACGTGGGCTGAAATTAAATCTAAATACCCTGAAAATGGAAATTGGTTCGGGAAATTTGATTAAAAATCTAAACTAAACAGAAAAAAATAATATAAAAACTATGAAAAAAATATATACAATTATAGAGTGCGAAGGGCGTATTTTGACTTTGGATTTTAAAAGCATCAACAACATGAAATTAACTTCATTTTTAAATAACGGAACCGGAAAGGTTACATACGAAACACATATTAATGATATTATGATGTACTTTAAGTCTAAGATAACATTGCAAGAATTGGTAGAAAATTCATCTAGTGAAAAGTTTGGTTTTTTTGAATTTGAATCAAAAACAACAACCCTAGTAAATAAAAAAACTGTTATAAATAACATCAATTGCGGCGAATTATTATTTTGTGATTTACCATCTGGTATGGGTATACACGGGCAAGAGTATGCTGAAATGATTTTAAATTTTTTTAATCCAGATTTTGAGTAGTAAGGAAATATGCGATTTAGTAGATCTTTACTTTTCGTTGGAAATTAAAAAAAATGCAGCTCATTGCATGTTCGGAGAAGATTCTGAATTTACTGCCGATTGTGAAGATCAATTTTTAAAAGTTACTCATAAGGTTATTGAAAATGATTTGCAGTCATTTTTATTGGAGAAAATAAATAATGAAAACGAAAATGGCGAAAGCGATTTTCAACAAATTGATTGGAACGAATTTGGATTCGCAATAGACGATATTTTATTAGAAGATGTGTATGAGATTAACCATATTAAATTTAACATAATCGTATATTATGCGATAAATCAAATTCTAGATTTAAGTAAAAACCCCAAATATTGGTCTGAAATGAATCGAGAGGTATTCCTGTTAAATTACGAAAAAGAATATAATAAATTAAAACGAGGTCCAGTAATTGATAATATTTTGAGTTAATCATCCAATTGCTCACGCAGTTTATAAGTAAAATTAATTTCTTTATCGTTGGCATATTCTGCCGACACAACAATTCTTATTTCGGAATTTTCATTGGTTAAAAAAATTTTATCTTCACTGCCACCATTCATCCTGTTTTTCCAGCTAATGTTAGAAAAACTCATAGTATTTTTTCTCATTTCTACAATTTCTACAACTCGAACTGAGTTAGATTCGTTTTTAAATGACAGTTTTCGATTTTCTGACAGAACGAAATCAACGCCAAAGATGTTTACACTTTCTGTTTTGGAAGAAAATGAAGATGTGATTAGTAATAATATCGCTGATAAAAGTCTAATATTCATGAGTCTTTTATTATTATAACGAACTTTTTTTGATAAAATTCTCAGAGAAACTATAGGGTTAAGTAATACTGCTTTTTGTCTTATTATATTATTGCCAAGCTTCTGCTAGCTGGATAGTTTATTACTTGATCGAAATGGTTTTTTAAGGATATCATATATTTTAAAACAAAAACATACAATTATGTACAAGCGCACTGTAAAATGGAGTCTTACATTAAGATACAGTCTAAAATTAAAATGGTGCATTTTTCTGAGCAATTTTCAGACAAACAAATTGTCGTTACAATGTCACGATAATTGAGCTGGTCACATTTTCAGCAATCATACCCGTCAAAAATCCAGAAGCTAAATTATTCTATGCATACCAAGTGAGTAATCAGTTAATGAGCGAAGAGACTTGCTTTTCTACCATCGAATTAAAATTAGGGAAATTCCAAGCCAAGCACAAAGGGTAAATGGAGTGGTTAGACAAATACCAAAAAACGGCTACATTTATTCAGTAAATGAGTTTACCTATGAAGAGGTTGATAATAAGAACAAAGGAATTGAAGATGACAATTAAATGAGTTTAATATATAATATAAAAGAGGGTGCCATTTACATCCTCTTTTATTCTTTTGAATTGATAAGGTAATAATCAACATGATTTCAAGTAAGTAAAAACAGAAACTCATGAAAGGTATTGAAATATTAAAAATAAGTTGAAAACCCAAATTGAATCCCAGCTGTCTTCGAAGGATCATTACCGAAAATATCTGTTTCCCAAATATAGCGGTAATTCATTCTGAAAACTGTTTGTGAAGATGGTCTGAAACTGATTCCCGGAGTTATAGCCATTACATCATCGTGGATATTCTCGTTAGTTTCTTTAAACTTTCCAACATTATAATCTGTGTATTCCATTCTAAAAGCCAAATTAAGTGTGCTGTTTTGCCAACCCAGAACATCGCGCTTTAAAATAGGTTGCACAATATCGATAAAGCCCCCTTTTTGCTTTGAGCCAAATTGTTGAGTATAAGTGCCGGGAACATCAATAAAAGCCCAAACCCATTCCGTATTGATGTATGTTTTTAGTTTCGGAAGCACCGTGTTGAAATCCAATGCGAATAAATCCACTCTACGTTTTTTGTCAATTTGAATGCCGTCTTCCTGAAATTTGTTGTACACACCACCCATCCAAGAAATACCAAATTCACCTATTTTTCTGTGTTTTACTGCAGTCTTGGCGGTAATCAATGGTACTCCGTTAAAACTTTTCTCAAAGCGTTCTTTATTTTCCTTTGAAGCAGGAAGCCATGTTCTGTTTTCGGTATTCGATATAATCGTATTATCAAAACCATTGGAGAAATAACCTTCATACGCCCAAACCAAATTATTTTTTGCATACTTTCCGAAAAAGCCAAAGCCAACATTACTCCATGTAGATGGGATTATGGTTGTTGAAGATATTGGACGGTCAATGAATTCCCATTTTGGACCGTCGTGATTTTGGTTGAAAGAACCAATAGGGTTCATAATAATACCACCACGCAAATTGAATAGTGGATGTAACTCCACATCAAGCGAAGCAAATTCAATATTTATTTCTTTTCCGCCTTCTTCAAATTCAATTTCCGATAAAAATTTAATTCGGTTTCGGATGGTGGATGAAACAAATAATGTCATTCTCGGCATCTGAAAAGACATACCTTCTGTGACTCCATCAGTAGCAAAATAACTTGTATTGGCTTCAATATAACCACCTATGGAAATGGGAAGTTTCCCTAATTTCAAAAACGGACGTGCATAAACTGCATCCATATTCAAAGCTAATTTTGTTGTGTCTTTTTGTGTTGTTACTACTTTTGTTGAATCAACCTGTGCCAGTACTGAAAAATTAAAAAGTAAAGTTAATGCAGTTATATATAATGATTTCATTTTAGGATAATTGAATGTAAATGTTTTGTGCATCAGTTTGCACTTTAAATGAGGTTAATTGTTGTTCTGCGGGTCCTTGAATAACCTCACCGTTTTTACCAAATTCACTTCCATGAGCTGAACAGGTTAATACATCACCATTAACTGTAAGTTCGGCTCCTTGATGAGAGCATCTTAACAAAAATGCTGAATAAGTATCATTTAGGTTTTTGTATATGATAATCGGATAGTTGATACCTTCTATTTTGCTAACAACATGATTTCTGTAACGAATGGTGTCGTTTTTGATTATTTCAAATTCTTTTTTAGACACAATCAATCTGTTGCCTTGAACATTTGTAGAAGCATAATGAGTTGTTCCACAACTTTGCATCATCCCAGACAATCCCAAAATTCCTAAACAGGAAAATCCACAGATCTTTAAAAATTCTTTTCTATCCATACTATAAACTTTCAATGAATTTTATCAGTTTTTGTTTTTCACCCGATGTTAATTGCTGATACGCATTTTTACTGCTGTTAGCTTCACCACCGTGCATTAAAATTGCTTCTTCAATACTTCTGGCTCTACCATCATGCAGTAAAAAATATTGCCCACCTTGCGATTTTTTAGCCAGTCCAATTCCCCATAAAGGCGGTGTTCTCCATTCGCTGGTTAAGGCTTGTCCTTCCGTATAGCCGTCATCTAAGCCGCTTCCCATATCGTGTAGTAACAAATCTGTATAAGGGTAAAATGTTTTATTTGAAAGTGAAGCAATATCGCTGTTTGGTGTTGTCCATTCCATTTTGTGGCAACTTGCGCATTTTAAATCATTAAACAAGCCTTTTCCTGCCACAACTTGTGGGTCATTTTCATTTCTCTGTTTTGGGGCTTTTAGGGTTCTTAGGTAAAACACCACACTGTTAACTGTTCTGTTTGAAACTTCAGGGTCAATTTCTAATCCTGAATAGGTGTCGATTGGAGAAAAAGAAGAGGTAATTCCCATGTCCTGATTATAGGCATTAACTGTTTGATGCAATAAATCGATAGCTGCCGCTTTTTTTCCGTAGCGACCAATGTATTTTCCGTTAATTTCCTGATGAAACCATTTTGGCAAAAAGAAAGAAGGAGGTGTAATATAGTTTGGCACACCTGAAATACCATCTCCATTATTATCATTAGGGTCTGCATTTGCTAAAATTTGCGCATCGGTTAAAGCGGCTAAAAAACCTAAACCTGTATTTGCAGGAGGCATAAACTTAGCTGAAGTAGCTCCCGCAGGGATTTGCTCCGGTAAATACCCGGGTATGGCTCTGTTTTGCAACTGAGGTGCGCCCATATGTATGAATTGATTACCTGTGGCATCTGTTTGTCCAAATCGGGTTAAAGTAGTAAAAGGATGTCCTTTTCCGTCTCCCGCATGACAGGAAACGCAACTGGTAGAAACAAATAATGGTCCCAAACCTGTTTCGGTTGTAAATACTTCTTCATTGAAAGCAACATCACCTTCTATGAATTCTAACTTTTCTGAAGAAGACAATCCTTCAACGGGTCCGTCTAAAATTTCTTCATAGGCAGGAGCATCTGTTAATATATCTTCACAAGAGGTTAGGGTGCTTATCCCTAAAATCAAAACAATTAAAATTAGATAAGCCTTGTTTTTCATTTTTATATATACTTAATATTATTTTTAGGCAAAACTAAAAAAATATTTCGAATTGCATCAAATTACATTAAAAAAAATTTGATGTGACCGTTCATATAAAATTTATTCTTATTTTTACACCAGTGAAATGGTTAAACTACATATTATCAATTTATTTAGTAGCTCTTTCGTGTTTGCCGTGTGCAGATATGGAAGTGAATAGTCTTGCACATTCTTCACCAGAAGTTGTGGCAAGCCACGATAATCATTCCCACGATAAAGAAAACGATTTGTGTCCACCGTTTTGTGCTTGTAATTGCTGTGGTACACAAATGTTGAGTTATTTCCCAGAAATTACATTTGAATTTAGAAAAGATTTTACAGAAATTACTACTCAAATTCCCACCTATAAATCACTACTTACTTCTAATTTCTACGGAAGTATTTGGCAACCACCTCAAATAGTATAATGATGCCCGAGTAATTTCGGGTTAGAAAATTGTGTTTTAATCACATATAATGGCAAGTACTTTATTTGCTAATTTCTAATTCATTATAATATTTTCAATGTTAGATAAAATAATACAATTCAGTATAAAGAATAAATTCATTATACTATTGCTAACCTTAGTGCTTATAGCGTGGGGTAGCTACTCAATCAAGCATTTACCGCTTGATGCTTTGCCGGATGTAACCAATAATCAGGTACAAATCATTACAACTGCACCTACACTTGCCAGTCAGGAAGTAGAGCAATTGATAACCTATCCGTTAGAGCAATCCGTTAAAACCATTCCTAAAGTAATTGAGTTACGAAGTATTTCTCGTTTCGGACTTTCGGTAGTTACGGTTGTTTTCAAAGACGATGTTGATATTTTTTGGGCAAGAGAACAAATTTTTCAACGACTTCAAGAAGCAAAAGAAAATATCCCTGACTATGCGGGTACTCCAGGTTTAGCACCAATTTCAACAGGTCTTGGCGAAATTTATCAATATGATGTCTATGCTAAAAAAGGATATGAAGATAAATACGATGCGATCAAATTAAGAACCATTCAAGATTGGATTATTATACCACAATTACAAGGCATTGAAGGCGTTGCAGAAGTAAGCACTTGGGGTGGAAAATTAAAACAATATGAAGTTGCAGTCAATCCAAACACACTCAACAGTTTAGATGTAACTATTACTGAAATTTTTGAGGCATTAGAAAAAAACAATCAAAACACAGGCGGTGCTTATATTGAAAAAGACCAATACGCTTATTTCATTCGTGGTGTGGGTATGGCAACTGGCATTAAGGATTTAGAAAATGTAGTAGTCAAAAACCGAAATGGAGCACCTGTTTTAGTGCGTGACGTTGCAACAGTACGTGAAGGTATTGCATTGCGATATGGTGCTTCTACAAAAGACGGTAAAGGAGAAATTGTTTGCGGATTAGCATTAATGTTAAAAGGCGAGAATTCCAGTGCTGTTGTAGAAAGAGTGAAAGAAAAAATGGAACAAATCAATAAAACCTTACCAGAAGGAGTGGTTGCCGAAGCATTTATTGACAGAGGGAAATTAGTAGATAATGCCATAGGAACAGTTACAAAAAACCTATTGGAAGGAGCATTAATAGTGATTTTTGTACTGATATTATTTTTAGGAAATCTTCGTGCAGGATTAATTGTAGCGTCTGTAATTCCGTTGTCAATGCTTTTTGCGGTAATCCTGATGAATTACTTTGGTGTGAGTGGAAACTTAATGAGTTTAGGTGCAATCGATTTTGGTATCATTGTCGATGGGGCGGTTATTATTGTCGAAGCGACAATGCACCATTTACAAAAACTCAAAAGGCAAAAGGATTTAACCCAATCCGAAATGGATAGCGAAGTATATAAATCAGCTTCAAAAATCAGAAATAGTGCAGCATTTGGGGAAATAATAATTCTTATCGTTTATCTGCCAATATTAGCCTTAGTAGGAACAGAGGGTAAAATGTTCAAACCAATGGCAATGACAGTAGGTTTTGCGGTTATCGGTGCATTTATTTTATCATTGACTTATGTACCTATGATGAGTGCTATGTTCTTATCGAAAAATACCGAACACAAATCCAACTTTAGCGATAGAATGATGGCTTGGTTCGAGAAAATATATACTCCCTTTTTAGAAAAAGCATTGCAAATTAAAAAAGCGGTTTTAGTAATCGCAGTAGGATTATTTGCTTTAGCCCTAATAACTTTTCAAAATATGGGTGGCGAATTTATTCCAACCATTGAAGAAGGCGATTTAGCCATTAATGCTACCATTATGACCGGAAGTTCATTAACCCAAATGGTTGAAACAACGACCAAGTACGAGAAAATTCTGAAAGCAAAATTCCCTGAAATTAAAACTATTGTTACCAAAATTGGAAGTGGCGAAATCCCAACCGACCCAATGCCAATTGAAAGTGGCGATTTGATTATTGTTTTGAAAGACAAATCTGAGTGGACATCTGCCGATAATTGGGAAGATTTAGCCAATTTGATGAAAGAAGAAATGGAAGCCATTCCGGGAGCTAATATCGAAATTTCACAGCCTATTCAAATGCGTTTTAACGAATTAATGACGGGTAGCCGAAGCGATATAGCCATTAAAATTTTTGGCGACGATTTAGAAGTTTTAGATACAAAAGCCAAAGAATTAATTTCTAAAATAAATAAAATAGAGGGTATTGGCGATTTAAAGGCTGACAAAGTAACTGGACTTCCACAAATCACAGTAAAATACGATTATAATAAAATTGCATTATATGGTTTAAATATCTCAGATGTCAATAAAATTATTCGTTCCTCGTTTGCAGGAGAAAGCGCAGGGAAAATCTATGAAGAGAGCAAACGATTTGATGTTGTGGTTAGAATGGAGGCTGCCAACAGAAGCGATATTACAGATGTAAGTAATTTGTTTATTCCATTGCCAAATGGTCAGCAAGTACCACTTTCCCAAGTAGCGACCATTACCTATGAGCAAGGTCCAGTACAAGTTTCTCGTGAAAATGGAAAACGTAGAATAACCGTTGGGTTAAATGTTCGTGGTCGTGATATAAAAAGTGTAGTAGAAGAAATTCAACAAAAATTAGACAAAGATTTCAAACTTCCAGCAGGTTATTTTGTGACTTATGGCGGACAATTTGAAAATTTGGTTGAAGCAAATAAACGCCTTTCGGTAGCTTTACCAATTGCTTTAGGGCTTATTATCGTTTTATTATTTTTTACATTCAATAGTATAAAACAGTCCTTATTAATTTTTACAGCCATTCCATTATCAGCAATTGGTGGTGTTTTCGCCCTTTGGATGCGAGGAATGCCATTTAGTATTTCGGCAGGAATTGGGTTTATTGCTTTGTTTGGTATTGCAGTTTTAAACGGAATTGTATTGATTTCCTATTTCAATCAACTAAAATCAGAAGGGATAGCCGACCCATTGCAACGTGTATTAATCGGAACAAAAACAAGATTGAGACCCGTTTTAATGACAGCGGCAGTGGCTTCTTTAGGATTTATGCCTATGGCGTTATCAACCAGTGGTGGTGCCGAAGTGCAAAAGCCATTGGCAACTGTTGTTATAGGTGGTTTGTTCTCGGCAACATTACTAACATTAATAGTTTTACCAATACTTTATTTATTATTTGAAAACGGTATGAAAATGAGAAAATTTAAAAAAAGACAACCATTTGTAACCCTTTGGTTTCTATTGATTAGCTGTGTGGCATTCTCACAAAACAAGCAAACGGTAACTTTAGACCAAGCAGTTGCTATGGCTAAGAAAAGTAATATCGATTTAAAGATTGCCGATAAAGAAATCGAAAAACAAACGGTACTCAAAAAGACAGCTTTTCAAGTAGATCCTTTACAAGTGCAATACCAAGGAGGACAGTTTAATAGTGCTGATTATGACCATAACGTTTCTGTTCAGCAATATTTCCCTATTGGTAAAATCACTAAGGCAAACAGACAATTACAAGAAGAATTGGCAAAATTAGCCGAAAAGAGAAAAGCCTTATCAGAATACGAAATTGAAAAAGCGGTTACTTTAGCATACTATCAATATTTGTATGGTGTTTCGATTCAAAAGTTAAACAATGAATTGAGTGACATTTATATCAAGTTTTTGAAAAATGCTGAGCTTCGTTTTCAAACAGGAGAAAGTGGTAATATAGAAGTCATAAGTGCCAAAGCCAAAGTAAAAGAAATTGAAACCCAAAAATTACAGTTGGAATATGATTTGGCAGTGTATCAAAAGCAGTTGCAGTATTTTATCCAAACCGATGAAAATATAATTCCTGATGCGGTAACTCCGTTAAAATATGAAAAGAATGTTTCAATTAACGAGGATAAAGTGCAAGGATTAGTAAACGATTATTACACCCAACAAATTTCAGTCTATCAAAAAGAAGCCAATACTTTCAAGGCAATGAGAACACCAAAATTAGGATTAGGTTATTTTGGACAAACAATTGATACAAAATCCTATTTCCAAGGATTTACAGCGGGGCTACAAATTCCACTTTTTGGAGGTGCAAATTCCGCTCGTGCTAAAGCTTCAGAAATAAGTGTGGCACAGGCACAACTGGAATTAGATAAAAGTAAATTAGCTTTAAAACTGCAAAAAGAGGAGTTGAAAAACGAGTTCGATAAACAGAGCAAGGCAATGTTGTATTATCAAAATGAAGGATTACAATATGCAGACCAAATCATAACAACGGCACAAAAAAGTTATGCCAATGGCGATATGAGTTACTGGTCTTACATCAGTTTTTTAAATCAGGCAATTGATATAAAAAAGCAAAATACCGAAGCGGTAAACGCTTATAATCAAAGTGCTATTCAATTGCAATTCCCATCTTTCAACAATAATTAATATTCCATTATATGAAAAATATAAAATCAAAATTCAAGATTTTCTTAATATTTAATACCTTAATCTTGATGCTTTTTACTTCTTGTGGCGAGAAGAAAACCGAAGAAGCCCACGAGGAAGAAAAGTCAGAAACCGAAGTAGCCTTGACCGAAGCACAGTTTAAAACTATTGGTATCGAAACGGGCAGTATTGAAATGAAAAATCTTAATACGGTAATTAAAGCCAACGGATATACAGCGGTTCCGCCACAAAATATGGCTAATATATCAACTCTAATAGGAGGCGTTGTTAAAGATATTTATGTGTTAGAAGGCACATTTGTTGCAAAAGGCAAAACATTGGCAACCATCCAAAACCTTGAAGTTACAGAAATGCAGGAAGATTATAATTCTGCTATTGCTAACATTGAATACCTGCAATTGGAATACAACCGCCAAAAAACATTGAGCGATGAAAATGTAAATCCTCGCAAAACATTTCAGGAAGTAAAATCAAAATTAGCAGTTGAAAGAGCAAGAGCACAAGCCGCAAAAAATAAACTACAAGCATTACACGTAAGTTTAAGTGGTAGTACTTCTCTAATTCCTATTGTTTCGCCAATTAGTGGTTATGTGGGTAAAATAAGTATAACCAAAGGCGCTTTTGCAGAAACAGGAATAACACTTTTTGAAGTAGTAGATAATAGCCAAATGCACTTAGATTTGAATGTATTTGAAAAAGATTTAGGTAAAATTTCAGTCGGTCAGGAAGTCGATTTTGTTTTAACTAATCAATCTAACAAATCCATCAAAGGAAAAATATTTGGTATTAATAAATCCTTTTCTAACGAAAGTAAATCGGTAGCCGTTCACGCAAAAATCAATCCAAGTGATGCTAAAGATTTAATTTCGGGGATGTATGTAGCCGCTAATATCAATATTACCAATCAAACGGTTCAGGCATTGCCAAAAGATGCAATCGTAAGAAACGGAGACAAATATTTTATTTACATTCAAGAAGAACACAGCGAAGAAGCACCAAAAACTAAAGCAGAAGAGCATACTCACAAAGAAGGCGAAGCACATTCGGAACACGCAGAAGGCGAAGAAGAAGGACACAATGAAATTCACTTTAAAGCCATTGAAGTAGTTCCTGGTACCACAGATTTAGGTTATACCGAAGTCAAATTGGTTGAAGAAATTCCTGCGAATGCAAAAATTGTAATTAAAGGAGCATTTTATCTATTGGCAACTTCTAAAGGTGGGGGAGAACACGAACATTAATATCAACAAAAACTTTAAAAATAATTAAAATGAAAAACTCAATATTAAAATCAGCTCTATTAGTAGTATTTGTAATGTTAGTATCAAATACGGCTACAGCACAGCAAAAAACCAACCAGAAAGCAGTAATAAAAACAATTTTGCATTGCGACCATTGTAAAGAGTGTGAAACTTGTGGCTTAAAGTTTAAAACCGAAATGCTAAAAATAAAAGGAGTAAAAATGTATGAATTGAATGATAAGGCAATGACTTTTACCGTTTATTACAATGCTAAGAAAACAAATTTGCAAAACATAAAAGTAGCCATTAGTAAATTAGGGTATGATGCAGACGAGGTAAAAGCCGATTCACAAGCATACGAAAGTTTAGACGGTTGTTGTAAAATATAGCTATGAAGTTCAATACAGTAATGCCTGAAAGTTTAAAGCCCTATTTTGAAGAAGAGTTGACAGCGGCTAAGTTCAATCTGGAAAACAACAATTTACAACAAAGTTGGTATCACTTAGAGCGAGCACACATTATTGGTCAAAAGTTTCCATACGAACATACCTATGTACATTGGAAAATGTTACAATTCGGCTTTAAAATAAAAAGTACCAAAGAAGTAATCGGACAAATACCAAGATTACTCATTGGAGGTGTTAAGTCATTTGTAGGTCATATTCCAGTGGGTAATACAGGTGGTTCAAATGTCCCACCATTAAAATCGATGGAAATACCAAAAGACATTCAGGAAATTATCAATGCTAATTCTTAAAATAATCCAATATGGAACATCAGCATAAATACGATGCAAGTGGTAAACAGCTATGTTGCACACTTGAAGATAAAATAAATCAAAAAAGCGAGAAACATTCACACGATGATGGTCATAATCACGAACATTCACACGAAAGCGCAACTACTTTCAAAATGTTTATTCCTGTTATTATAAGTTTTGCATTGTTGCTTGTAGCAATATGTTTTGATAATTATTTTCCACAACAATGGTTTACAGGTTGGGTTCGGATTGGGTGGTATATAGTAGCCTATATTCCTGTTGGTTTGCCAGTACTTAAAGAAGCCATAGAAAGTATGCGCAAAGGTGAAATATTTTCAGAGTTTCTATTAATGAGTATTGCAACCATTGGAGCATTTGCCATTGGCGAATACCCCGAAGGTGTTGCGGTAATGCTATTTTATGCAATTGGAGAAATATTCCAAACATTAGCCGTTACAAGAGCAAAAGCAAACATTAAAACGTTGTTAGACCAACGACCGGATGAAGTTACCATTCTTGAAAATAAGATAGCTAAAATCATAAAAGCGTCAGAAGCTAAAATTGGAGATATTATTCAACTAAAAGCTGGGGAAAAATTAGGTTTAGATGGGGAGTTACTTTCTGATACAGCTTCTTTTAACACAGCAGCATTAACAGGAGAAAGCAAACCAGATACAAAAGCAAAAGGCGAAACCGTTTTAGCAGGAATGATTAATCTAAATTCTGTTTGCCAAGTTAAAATTACAGTTGCCTATACAGACAGCAAGTTATCTAAAATTCTACAAATGGTGCAAGATGCCACAGCTCAAAAAGCTCCGACAGAATTGTTTATCAGAAAGTTTGCAAAGATTTATACCCCAATTGTCGTTTTATTATCCATTGCAATTTGTGTTTTACCAATGTTTTTTGTAGATAATTATATATTTAGAGATTGGTTATACAGAGCTTTAGTATTCTTGGTTATTTCGTGTCCTTGTGCTTTAGTAATCAGTATTCCGTTAGGTTATTTTGGAGGAATCGGTGCAGCCAGTAAAAACGGAATCCTTTTCAAAGGAAGTAATTTCCTCGATGTAATGGCGACAATTCAAAATGTCGTAATGGATAAAACAGGAACAATGACAGAAGGCGTTTTTAAAGTCCAAGAAGTTGTTTTTAAATCTAATTTCAACCAAGATGAAATATTACAAATGGTCAATGCATTAGAGAGCCAAAGTACGCATCCAGTAGCAACTGCTATTCATCAGTTTGTTGGAAAAATAGATGCTTCAATTGTTTTGCAAAATGTAGAAGAAATTTCAGGTCACGGATTAAAAGCCACAGTAAACGGAAAAGAATTATTAGTAGGTAATTTCAAACTAATGGATAAATTTTCGATTACTTACGATATTGATCCAACAAGCATCGTTTATACGCTGATTGCAGTAGCTTATGATAAAAAATTTGTAGGCTATCTAACCATTGCAGATAGTATCAAAGAAGATGCCCAAATCACCATCGATAAATTAAAAGCATTAGGTGTCAAAACAACAATGTTAAGTGGCGATAAAAATACTGTGGTACAATTTGTAGCTCAAAAACTTAGTATTACAAATGCTTTTGGCGATTTACTTCCTGAAGATAAGGTAAATAAGGTCAAAGAAATAAAAGCTAAAAATGAAACTGTTGCATTTGTAGGTGATGGAGTAAATGATGCGCCGGTAGTTGCTTTAAGTGATGTAGGTATTGCTATGGGAGGATTAGGAAGCGATGCCACTATAGAAACTGCTGATGTGGTTATCCAAGATGATAAGCCAAGTAAAATTGCAATGGCAATTAATATTGGGAAGCAAACAAAGAAAATTGTGTGGCAAAATATTGGATTAGCATTTACCGTAAAAGCAATTGTTCTGATTCTTGGGGCAGGAGGTTTAGCTACAATGTGGGAAGCCGTTTTTGCAGATGTTGGAGTAGCTTTGTTAGCAATCCTTAATGCGGTTCGGATTCAGAGAATGAAATTTTAGTGTTAGTTATATAATTCAAAAGAATAAAAAAGCCGTAAATAAATCACGGCTTATAGCAACAGGCATAGGATTCGAACCCAACACTCCCAAGTTAGTTCGTTTGTTTAAAAGATTTACAACCAAATTCTTATTGATTCAGAGCCTGTCGAGTGGAAATGCCTGTCCGCCAATTTGAATAATCAAATGTTCTAAATTTGTTAAAAAACTTGAAATTATCAAGTGAATACTGATTTTGTATATTGTTTCTTTCATACTATTAAATTTATTTTTGTTAAAAAAAAGTTCTGACAGAAGTACAACAACAACTTCGTGTAAATGCAAAGATTTCAAAAAACTAAACCAACCAAGATTTTTAGGATAATTGCGATATCCACGAAACAAATGTAATTAATTTAGAAAGTAAAATTTAATTTATACCTTTAATTAATTAAGTTTGCACCAATGAGAACAGAAGTCAATGTCAATCCTAATATGCTTACTTGGGCAATCGCCCGAGCAGGCTTTGAATTGCAGGATTTTTTGATAAAGTTTCCTAATGTTCAAAAATGGTTAGATAATATTAAAAACCCAACGGTAAAGCAATTAGAAGAATTTGCAAATCGTGTTCATATTCCTTTTGGCTATTTGTTTCTCCCTGAGCCTCCACAGGAAAATATTCCATTTCCTTTTTTTAGAACAGGAAGCAACCAAACTGCTAAAGTGAGTTTAAATGTTTATGACACCATTCTTATATTGCAACGTCGCCAAGATTGGCTTACAGACTATTTATTAGAAAATGAGGTAGAAACTCTTTCTTTTGTTGGGAAATTTAACGAGAATACTGCATACGAAACTATAGTTGCTGATATTAGAAAAACATTGGAATTACTTCCGGAATGGGCAAGCCAATTTCAAACTTTTGAAGATACACTGAGTTTTATTACACATAAAATTGAGGAAATCGGGGTTATAATAAATTTTAATGGAGTAGTTGAAAATAACACACATAGACCTATTCCGGTTAATGAATGTCGTGGTTTTGTAATCGTAAATGAAATGGCACCTTTTATGTTTGTTAATGCAGCAGATGCAAAGGCAGCTCAATTATTTACAATAATTCATGAGTTGGCTCATATTTGGTTAGGAGAAAGTGCAGGTTTTGATAATCAAAATCTACAACCGGCGAATGATCCAATTGAAAAATTATGTGACCAAGTGGCGGCAGAATTTTTAGTTCCTGCAAAATCTTTCTTGAGAATTTGGAATGAAAAACCAAGCATTGATTATGCAAGAAGATATTTTAAAGTAAGTCCAATTGTTATTGCAAGAAGAGCCTTAGATTTAGGATTAATCACAAAAGCCGAATTCTTTCAGTTCTATAATGCATATATGCAAGGGATTCAAAACAAGAAAGAAAATCAAGGAGGAGGAGGTGATTTTTATGCAACAGCTAGAAAACGAATTAGTGTGAACTTTGCCGCTTATGTCAATCAAGCTGTTAAACAGAATAAACTTTTATATCGTGATGCTTATAAAATTACTGGACTAAGAGGAGAAACCTTTCAGACATTTGTAACCCAACATCTTCATTAATCAGATGGCGGTACCTTTTGTATTAGATAGTAATTTTTTTATTGAAGCCCATAGGGTTAGCTATCCATTTGATGTTGTGCCAGGTTTTTGGCTAAAAGTGAAAGAATTAGCTGAAAAGGGTACTATTATTTCAATCGATAAAGTCCTCAAAGAATTAACCCAAAATAAAGATGAATTAACTACTTGGTGTGAAGAAAATCTACCTAAAGATTTTTTTAAAGATACGAGTGTTGTCATTAATGAGTACATACAAGTTTCTAATTGGGCAAATGCTAAATCTAGTCATTATAACACTACAGCATTAAATGAATTTTTAGATGCTGATGAAGCTGACGCATGGCTAGTAGCTTTTTCAATGTCAAATGGAAATCAGATTGTAACTCATGAAACTAGTGATTTGAAAACTCAAAAAAGAGTGAAGCTTCCTGATGCAGCAAGTCCATTTGGAATTAATTGTGTTAAGACTATTGAAATGTTTAGACTACTGGGTGAGCAATTTTAAAAATTGTTATTGATATATCAAAACGAAAATCCATCAGGAATTTTATCAGATCTCCTCCAATGATACGATGAGAAGTATAAAAAACTTATGAAATTATTTTCACAATCAAAAATTCGATATTCGTCGATGGGATAATTAATCGTTTTAGAGAAAACGCTACCGGTTCTTTTCCATTTGATTTTTTCATTATTAGCGACTAAACGTAATTTTCTCAAATAAATCTCATTACCGGGAATTCCGAAAATCGGTATAGGATTTTCTTTGTCAAAACCAAACTTGCCACTTCCTTCTGGAATTTCATCTAGGGTTGTTGCCTGTTGGTTGCTGGCAACATATTTTGCTATTTCTCTTACTTTTTCAACACCAAATTTGTCAGCAATTTTCAATATATTTTCTAAATAAAATTCCATTACTTCGATATTAATTTATCTGTCTAGATATGTAATTTAACTCTTTTTTTTCTTCAATGCTTAATGTGTCATAGCCTTTTTCATTTATCTTGTCGAGTATCTTGTCGAGATAAAAGTTGATTTTTGTAATGTGCGTCTTGTAATTATTTTTTTGAGATTTCGGTAATTTTCTATCTGTAATTTCTGAATTTTGCAGGTTTAATAGAAAAAGTGAAATGAAATTATTGAAAACAACACTTTCTTCTTTGAGATGCCCTATAATTAAAAAGTAATCATCTTCAGTTTTCATTAAAAACAGCTTTTTAATTTTGTGATTCGTTGGGAAAAAAAACTCTAAATTCACGCTGTTTTTATTTCCTGAATTATCAATAGAGGAAATTATTTTTTCTGGGTTGATATTATGGTGCTTTAAAAACCCAAAAACCTTCTTATTGCTTTTATTTTCCGTTGGTATAGATATAAAATTTTGAGTCATAATATAAAAATTGATTAACTATTCATAATTGATTTGCCTATTCAATGATAAATTGATCGGCTAATTTGGTGCCAATATTATTTAGAATTTCTGAGCCAAAGTTTTTCTCAATGTAACCCTCGGTAATCGAAAGATTTTTGTGTCCAAGGGATCTAGATATATCAAGCAAACTAACACCTTCGATCCCTATTAATAAGTTTGTCCAGGAATATCTTGCTGTATGACTACTAATTTTTTCGATGTCCAATTTATATTGCTTTCTAAGTTGGTTTAAATGAAAATTAAAATTTACCCGAAGTCGATTAAGTGCGTCATTCTGTTCGGTACTCATTTCTTTTGATTTATCATATGTGTATAAAGAGGGCTCTTTTGCAAGAAATTCTTTAAATACAAAATCGTTTGGTGGTAGAGTTGCTATATATTCTAGAACGGTTTTTTGATTTCCCATAATCTCGTTTGACTTTTTCTTGTTCTCGGGAGTATTTTGACGTTCGTTAATGTGTTTATTTATGGCCCTATTGTAATAATGTAGTTCAAAGTTGAAAAGTTTAGCTTCGTGTATGTTGTATATGTTTAAGAGGATAGTAACGAGCTTCTCATTGTATGCTATCCGTAATGATTTAGACGTTTTTTTTGTCAACATATCAAGATATTCTTTTTTAAAATCCCTGTTCCGGCACAGTAGCATATCACTGACTCTAATTCCGTTTGAGAACATACTAAATAAAAGCATGTTTCGAAAATAATAATGTTTATTTGGTTCACCATCTATAGTTGATGGTATTGTAAATAGCTTGTTAACGTCTTTTTTTGATAATATTTTTTTGTTGTTGTAAATTTCATCGATCTTAAGTTTTGAAAAATAATTAAACTTTTCATAATATAACTCTTCTTTCATTGCATTATTTAATACAGTTCTTACGATTATTAGGTATTGGTTTCCGGAAGTTCCTGCCATTTGTTGGGAGAAGTAATTTCTCAACTCAACTGCGAATTTGTAATTAATATCCTCAAACAGAATGTCTGCCTTTTCTTTGTAATTGGCAAAATCAACTAATTTTTTTAGAACGGCATTATAGTTGGAATATGTGCTGGGATTATTAATTAGTTTTAAATAATCTTTAAAAAAAACTAAAAATGATTTTGTACAAATGATTTTGGCATCGTCAAAAACTGTAAAATCATTAATTTTCTCGTTTATTTTTTCGTTATATGTCTTATAGTCAATTGTTTTGGTTTTTTTGAAAAGATTGAAACCAGAATCGAAGTATTTTTCAAATAAAACTTCATCCAATTTCACACCTATTGATATAACCTTCTTTTTTCCGTTTCCGTTAAAATATCTTATTGAGACATAACCAAAATTATCGGTACTATTTTTCTTCTTTAAAATTACACTCGATGTCATATCCTTTACTTTATATCAAAGATATAAAAAAATAGTGTGTCGTTGGTGTGTCGATTTTGTGTTTTTAATGTAAAATACATAAAACCTATTATTCCTTTATTTTAAAGAGTTTATAATGTTTTTTTAATGGTTATTTTATACTTAAAACTTGTTATTTTTTAGTAAAGATAAAAAACAGTTCGTTTTCTTGACGCGGTTTGATTGAGTTATATGCAGTTCCTAGTGTTTTAATTTCAAAAGTGGCTGAAAATAGTTTTAAATACTCTTTTGTAGAACCTCCGAAAGGTGGTCCGACTTCAGTTAATGGAAATTGAAACAACAAACCTGCTAATTTTCCTTTTTCAGAAAGTAGTGAGTGTGTTTTTGCTGCATATTTTGCTCTCAATTCTGGATTTAAGGCACAAAAAAAAGTTTGTTCTATTATTAAATCATATTCGCTTTGGTGTTCAAAAAAATCAGCATGAATTAATTGCTTGTCATTGCAGTTCGGAATTCTTTTTTTGATGTTTTCTAACGGAGCTTCGGCATAATCCAAAACAAAAGCATTAGTAAATCCATTGTTTAAAAGATATTCAAATTCGTAGGAATTACCACAGCCCGGAATTAAAATCCGAATGGATTTATCCGTAATTTGATCGAAATACTCTTTTAGAGGAGTGGTTATTCTTCCTGTATCCCATCCAATTTCATTGGTTTGGTATCTGTTTTGCCAATAATCGCTATTCAGTTTCATCTGTGCTGTCAAAATCGGTCCCAAAATCATCTAAGTCACGTCGGTCTTTTTTAGTTGGTCTTCCAACACCTGTTTTACGGTAATGCTCTTTGGCTAGTTTTAGCATTTCTAAATGTGCAAATGATTCTGCAGGAGTTTCGTCTTTTCGATAGACATCCACTAATTTGGCACCTACACGATTGGCAGGGACATCAAGTACGGTAATGATATGTGTAATTTGGTCTTTACGAAAAGTTACTTTATCTCCAGAAAAGACTTCTTTAGAGGGTTTGGCTATATTTCCATTAACTGTAACGTGGTTTTTTTTACACGCTTCGGTGACCATATTTCGGGTTTTGTAATAACGGACACACCATAGGTATTTGTCGACTCGCATAGAAATTAAAAAACTAAGTTAAAATTGAAACAAAAATAAATCAAAATTGTATCTTGCGCACTTAAAATTTATATTATAATGCGATTATTTAAAGCCTTACTATTATTAACTATTGGGTCTGTTTTATTTTCTTGTAACAAAGACGACGATAAAAAAGAAACAAAAATTGAGCCTTATGCAGATCAATATGCTAAAGATATTGATTCGATTGATAAGTTTATAAATGAATATCACATGGAAGTTTCTACAGATGGAAATTATGATGTTTCTTTTGTAAAAATTCCTTCTCCCAATGTTGATAATTTGCAAAAAATTAGCGAAGAATTTACCTTAGAGACTAAAATTGTTAAATTTAAAGATGTTGACCATAAACTATATTATATTTCTTTAACTCCAGGTACAGATAAAACTCCTTGTGCTGTCGATTCAGTAATGGTAACTTATAAAGGAGAATATATTTATAATAAAAAAGAAGTAATCACACCAGCAACTGATAATACCCCAGAAGTATCGAAGCGATATATTGCAAGTAAAGAATTTCCGTCATCCCAGTTCCCTGTTTGGTTTAGGTTGTTAGAACTTGTAGGCGGATGGAAAGAAATTATTCCTTTATTTAAAACTGGAGGTTATACATCAAATCCAGATGGATCTATTACCTATAATGATTTCGGTGCTGGAGTCATGTTTTTGCCTTCAGCTTTTGGGTACTATTCTTCAGGTAATGTTGGTATTCCATCCTATTCACCACTGATTTTTAATTTCAAGTTACTTAAATTAAATTATATTGATCATGATTATGATAGAATAGATTCTCGTTTTGAGGATGTTAACGGGAATGGTGATTTTACAGATGATGATACAGATGGTGATGGAATCCAAAATTATTATGACAGGAATGATGATGGTGATGGGTTTTTAACTAAATATGAGATTAAAAATCCATTGGGAGGCTATTATGATTTTGCAAATATTCCTATTTGCAGTGAGGATGGTAAAAAAATACATTTAACTGGGAAATGTCCTAATTAAATATATAAGAATAGATATAAAAAAGTCCTGTATTAATACAGGACTTTTTTATTAAATGTCTTTATTTATACTTTATTCTTTCAGTAAATCTATTTCATTTAAGAAATGTAATTGGAGTAGTTTTTTAACTTTAATAAGCCTTAAATTAGATGTTTTTATAATATAGTTAAGAGATAAAAAAAAAGGCTCCCATTGGGAGCCTTTTTTTAGTTAGTAAGATCATTGTCTTCCAGTTTATTGTCAATAATTTTGTTGTTGTGTAATTTGACAGGGTTTTTAGATTTTTTCATTCTCAAATTCAAGAACTCTACAAATAGCGAGAAGAATATCGAGAAGTATAAATATCCTTTAGGAATACTATTCACTTCGGTACCTCCAAAGAATGTAAAGTGTGCTAAATGGCCACCTTCAGCCAATAACATCACACCAATTAAGATAAGGAACGATAATCCTAAAATTTGAATGGTTGGGTGTTCATTCACAAATTTGCTTACAGGTCCTGCAAAAATCATCATGATAACGATTGAGATAATAATTGACAATATCATAATCATCAAAGCTCCTTCGTAACCAAAACCACCTTCTGCTGGCGATTTCATACTGATCAATCCAACAGCTGTTAAAATACTATCGAAAGAAAATACCAAGTTTAATGCCGCAATTTGAATAATGGCGTTGGAAAGCGTGTTGCTCGCTTTTCCTTTTTCGGAGTCTTCTTCACCTTCTAATTTGTGGTGGATTTCAGTTACAGATTTGTATAATAGAAATAAACCTCCACCAAAAATAATCAAACTTTGTCCAGTAATTCCAGCGTTAAAGAAGCCCCAATCGATATGGAATAATACATTTTGAAGACTTAATACCCAAGTAATTCCGAATAGTAAAACAATACGAAAAACCATGGCTAAAATTAGTCCAATTCTTCTTGCTTTTGGCTGCTCGCTTTGTGGTAATTTACCGGAAACTATGGATAAGAAAACGATATTATCGATTCCTAAAATGATTTCTAAAAAAGTTAATGTTAATAGGGCTACCCATGCATCGGGATTAAAAAGTAATTCTGTCATTGTTTGTTAATTTTATGAATTATACGTTGTTAATTTATTTTTGTTACACTTCCTTTTTGTTTTTTTGCATCGCCTACAAAAGAATATTCGAAGTTGTATCCTTTTTTATTGGTTGTCAGTATTTTGATAGCGATTGCCTTTTTTTCTTGCATATTTTTAGGATGTAATTTTTGTAAAATATATTCACAATCATTTACCCATCGGATACTTGCAGTATCCGTTTTGTTGTTGAAAGTTTCAATTTGTAAAGAATCATTACGTTCAAAAATGGAAGTCATTTTTTTACCTTCAATGTCTTGAGTAAATTCAAATTTTCCGGTTTTGAAATCTTTGCAGTTGTGTTCTGCATTGTAACAAGATACTAGTATAAGGGCAAGAAAAAGTATTGTTTTTTTCATTTTTTAAGAATCACTGTTTAAGTAGGTGGTAATCATTTGGTTTAATTTAGTTCTATCTAATGGTTTTGAAATATAATCAGTAAAGCCTGCATTGTTGATTTTAGCTCTGTCTTCTTCAGAGGAATAAGCAGTTTGTGCTATAATAGGAATGTTAGGATAAATAGGTCTAATTTGTAAAATTGCTTCAAAACCTGTTAAAACAGGCATTTTAATATCCATCAAAATTAAACTTATTTTTGGATTTTCTTTACAGATATTTACAGCTTCTTGACCATCTTTAGCTCTAATGATGGTGTAATTAAAATCCTTAATTATTTTTTGAAATAGCAAGTAATTAATGTTGTCATCTTCGGCAATTAAAATAGTCTGCATTGTGTTGTTCAAAGGTTTGAGTTCTTTGATTTTTTTGACTCTTTTAGGTTTGGTTGTTTCGTATTTTAAAGGTATTGAAAAGTGAAATTTCGATCCTTCATCAATTTTAGATTCTAATGAAATAGTTCCGTTAAGTAATTCTATATATGCTTTTGATATTGATAAACCTAAGCCTAAACCACCTACTTTTATAGATAAATCACTTTCAATTCTTCTAAATCGTTCAAAAATCTTTTCTAAGTTATCTTCGTTGATTCCAATTCCTGTGTCATTTACATAAAAATTGATTATTTCTTTTTCTTCGTCTATTTCATAACCTAATGATACAACTCCTTTTTCTGTGAATTTTATTGCATTTGTAACTAAGTTGGTTATAATTTGTTTTAGTTTGGTTTCATCAGTTATGATGTCGTGGAATGGTTTGTGGTTACTTGGAATTAATTTAAGTTCAATTTCCTTTAATGGATTGAGAGTAACCTTAATACTCTCGTACAATTCTTTAATGGTTGAATCTAAATCCATAGCTATATAATTGGGAGCTATTAAATTAGATTCAATTTTTGACATTTCAATCAAATCATCAATAATATTAATAAGATTTTGACCGCTTTTATTGATGACTTTAAGGTATTCCTTTTTCTCTTCTATATTGGTTTTTGTGTTTAGTAATAATTCAGAAAAACCATTAATAGCATTTATAGGAGTTCTGATTTCATGGGATAAATTGGCCAAAAAGGCTGATTTTAACTTATCACTTTTTTCAGCATCTAATTTGGCATTTATTAGTTTTAATTTTTGGTGATTGTTGTCTTCAAATAAATCGCCAATATGGCCAAACTCTCCTTTTATTTTTTGCAATTCTTTTATGTTTTTATTGTTTCCCGATTCTAAAATATTTGTAATTAAAACTAGTGGTTTATAAAACCATTTTTTGGAAAAATAAAGGAATACAAGAAGATTTAGAATGAATGCAATTATAATTACTCGTAAAATAATTTTTGACGTAGTAAAGTCTCGATGGTGTTTTTTGTTGAAATAAAACTTTCCAACAAGGTTTCCTTCCCAATCATTTAAGTTTTTGGAGAACTCTACCGTTTTTATGTCTGACACTGTATCAGAAAAAATGATTTTACATACTTTAGCACTACTTATTCTTTGTAATTTTTTAAAATAGGTACTATCTAGGCAAATCGCCATAAAAAAATACCCAGCAGGCTTATATAATGTTTTTTTAGGATCATTTGACGGATGTATAGTCGAGGCAAAAACATTATATACTTTGTTCTTGTCTCTTATAAAAAAGTTTAAATATTTTTTTTTATTAAGTAATGGGAAAAGTTCTTTAGGTATTATGTCTTTATTTAAGTTATTCCTCGTTTTGGCATCAATTAAATTACCTTCTAAGTCATAAACCGAAACAAGGTCTAAATCATAAACGTCAATGGCAGTTCCTACATAAAATTCAAACCATTTTTTGTCTTTTTTATGGGTGTATTTCACGAAATCATCCCAAAATGACATGTCTGTAATTTGATTTTCGTAGGATTCCCAGCTTGATTTTAGTAAGGATTCTATCTCTTTTTCAAAGTCAGTTGTTGTAATTTTGAAATCACTTTTTTCTTGTCTCGTTGTATAAATATATAAAGCAAGAAAAAGCAGTAAAAAGAAGCAGCTAGAAATAGAAATTAAAAGTATAGATTTTTTGTAAGTTGACAAATTCATGCTTCTTGCCTTTCACATAGGTGTTGATAGAAGTTAAATATACAACTTTTAAGAATATGATTGTTAAAACATAATCTATTTTTAAGTAAATGATATTCTGAATATTATTGTAATTTTTTCAACTCATCATCGGTAAAATGTTTCAAGCTTTTGTCTTTTGAAAATTTATCGGAGTTATAATCACTCGATTTGTTTTTAGGAATGGATAAACTCGTCCACTCTGACTTTTTGAGCATTTTGGCGTAAAAAACGATTTGCCCGATATGATATGGGTAATGTGCTAATTGGCGATTGATGGCATCCATGGCTGTTTGCCCTTCGTTTCGAATGTGAATAATTTGAGAAAGTTGTTCGGGTTGTAAATCGTTAATAGCAGTAAAAAAGCAATTCCATCCTTTTTCCCAAAGTTGTAATAATTCTTGTTTTGATGCAGTTTCATTTTCAAATTCACCATCACGATTGCGCCAATCTTTTTCTCCATCGGAAATTAAAAAATCGGTCCAACGAGATAACATATTTCCTGCCATGTGTTTTATGATGACAGCTATGCTGTTGGTGTCTTCGTTAGGGCTGAAAAATAATTGTTTCTCTTCCAATTGCTCCATGGCTTTTTCGGCAATGGTTTTGTAATAAAGCATTTGCTTTTTTACACTTTCTAAATAAATAATGTTAGTTTCCATGAAATAAACTTTTCATTATGGTTTGAATTCCTTTAAAAATCAAATAAATAGCTGATAAGCACATGATGATTCCCACTCCTAAAATCGGTATATAAAAGGGATGTTGCTGATTTTTAAACGAACTAAAAATGACTGATGGGCCAATAAACATTAACGGTAATGCAAATGCTAAGTATTTAATACCTTTGGATAGTATTTCTTTGTTGGTTGACATAGTTTGGATTATTTTGATTGGTAACTTTCGACAGCTTTTCTTACACTTCCGTGATCTTTTAGTAATTTTTCTGCTTCTTCGTAAGTAACTGGTATTTCTCCCATAATCATTTTTACGCCACGATCAATCAATTTGACATTACTCAATTGCATGTCGACCATTTTATTGCCTTTCACTCTTCCTAATTGAATCATGGATGCTGTAGAAATCATATTTAGAACCAATTTCTGTGCGGTTCCTGCTTTCATGCGGGAGCTACCAGTGACAAATTCTGGACCTACAACAACTTCAATTGGAAATTGTGCAGTTTGCGCTAACGGGCTTCCTTGATTACAGGTTATGCAACCTGTTGTGATATTATTTTCGTTGCATTTGTCTAAGCCACCAATCACATATGGTGTCGTACCCGAAGCAGCAATTCCAATAACAATATCATTTTCGTTGATATTCCATTCTTGTAAGTCTTTCCAAGCTTGTGCTGCATCATCTTCAGCAAATTCTACTGCTTTTCGGATGGCAACGTCTCCACCAGCAATAATTCCGATAACCAAATCAAATGGCACGCCAAAAGTGGGTGGACATTCGGAAGCATCTACAATTCCTAATCGACCCGAAGTTCCGGCGCCAATATAAAACAAACGACCGCCTTTTTTCATTTGTGCGACCACTTTGGTAACGACAGTTTCAATTTGCGGCAATGCTTTTTCTATCGCTAGCGGAACGGTTCTGTCTTCGTTATTGATATTCGTTAATAAATCCTGAACTGACATTTGCTCTAAATGTTCGTATTTGGACGATTGCTCGGTGGTTTTGGTGAAAGTCATTTTTTTAAAGTTACAAAGTAGCAGAGATTCAAAGTTACAAAGTTTTTAAGTATTGCATTACATAAAATAAGCCAACACAATTCCCAATACAATAGCGCTCAATTTGGCCATATTAAACTTATGGCCTTCGCTACTTTCAAAGATAATAGTAGAGGAAATATGGAATAAAATCCCAATGACAAAAGCAGTAATCTCCTTTTGATATTGGATTAAACTCGTAACATCTTGTGCTACAAAAGTTCCCAACGGAGTCATTAAGGCAAAAACCAACATAAAAATAAAAGTGGACGTCTTATTCAAATGGGATTGCATTAAAAACGTAGTTAAAATAATGGCGATAGGGAAGTGGTGCACCGAAATCCCCCAAGCCAAATGATGGTGCTGACTTACCGGCATTCCTTCCAATAGAGCGTGTAAACACAAACTCAAAAACAAGGCCCACGGAATGTGATTCATTTTATTATGACCGTGTACATGACCGTGTTCGGCACCCTGCGAGAAATATTCCAAAACAATTTGGAATACAATTCCGATCATGATGAAAATCCCAATGTTATTGTGAAAATGAGATACGCTTTCTGAAATGTTATAAGCAGTATATATCTCAGGTAATAGATGCGAAACGGTTAATGCCAACAAAAAAGCACCACTAAAAGCCAAGAGTAATTTTAAGTTTTTCTTGTTTTTGGGTTCTAGTACATTAGCAATTCCGTAGCCTAATATAACCGCTAAAAAAGGTATTATGTAAATCATTTAAAAATCATTATTAATCGTTCCGATTCGTTTTTGAAGAATTTACGCAATTTATAATCCCCAAAAATATCCAACAAATAAATATCGGCTTTTTCCATCATCGTCTCAAAATCTTGTAAGGTCAAAGCTCTTACTTTTT
The DNA here is from genome assembly GCA_040385625.1 of Bacteroidota bacterium. Classification (GTDB taxonomy): domain Bacteria; phylum Bacteroidota; class Bacteroidia; order Flavobacteriales; family Flavobacteriaceae; genus Flavobacterium. Next base: position 150,661 of record JAZKHA010000002.1, on the reverse strand, counting down.
CGGTAAAATGGAATTTTTGTCCTTGGTCTTCAAAATAGATTTCTTTACAAATATGTCCGTCTTTAACATAGCGTTTAATGTGGAAGTCAATGCCTTCAACCGTTTTAACTTCTTCTGGAACCAAATTATTGCTAACATAATTAGCATTCATAAAATCAATCACCGCAAAACCATATTCGGTTAGGCTTTCTTTGATGGCAACCAATGTTTTGAAGTTGTCTTCTTCGTTTTCAAAATACCCAAAACTGGTAAATAAATTAAAAACGGCATCGTATTTTTCTTCGGTATGCTCGCGCATATCGTGGACTTTAAAACGTAGTGTGTCGGTGCTTGACTTAGAAGCTTCAGTAATGCTGTTTTCCGACAAATCGACACCAGTTACATCAAATCCTAATTGGTTTAAATAGATGGCGTGACGACCTTTGCCACAAGCTAAGTCTAAAATTTTAGCTTCTTCGGGCAAATTCAGGTAATGGGTAAGATTGTCCATGAATAATTGCGCTTCGGTATCATCACGATCTTTGTACAATATGTGATAATAAGGAGAATCAAACCAGGTTTCAAACCAGTTGTTAGTTGTTGGTTGTTGATTATTCGTAGATGGATTTTGGCTTTCTGACATTTATTACAGTTGAAATGAATTCTATTCTTGCAAATTTAACGTATTTTTGCCGATGCAATTCAATAGAAAAAATATTTTATATTGTTATTGCCATTGATTATTGAGATTGAAAAATGGAAAACTTTAAAATGATAGCCAAAACACTGTTTGGCTTTGAGGAAATACTAGCTAAAGAATTACAACAGTTAGGCGCGCAGGATGTTGAAATGGGAACCCGAATGGTAAGTTTTTCGGGAGATAAAGGATTTATGTACAAAGCCAATTTGGCCTTGCGTACCGCTTTAAAAATATTAAAACCTATTTATTATTTCAGAGCTACAAACGAAACAAGTTTGTACAAAGGGATTCAAGGAATTGATTGGTCGCAATATATGAATTCGAATCAGACGTTTGTAATTGATACAACCGTGCATTCAGAAAATTTCAAACATACTCAATTCGTCGCTCAAAAATGTAAAGATGCAATTGTTGACCAATTTAAAGACAAGTATGGTCAACGTCCAAGTGTAGATAAGGATTACCCGGATTTACGTATTAATATTCATATTGATCGCGATCAATGTTCGGTTTCGTTAGATTCTTCAGGTGTTTCATTACATCAAAGAGGTTATAAAACAGCTACCAATATTGCACCTATAAACGAAGTATTAGCGGCAGGAATGTTGTTGCTTTCTGGTTGGGATGGAAGTTCCGATTTCTTGGACCCGATGTGTGGTTCTGGAACTATTTTGGCAGAAGCTGCTATGATTGCTTGTAATATCCCTGCGAATATTAATCGTAAGGAATTTGCTTTCGAAAAATGGAGCGATTGGGACAACGATTTGTTTGATCAAATTGTGAATTCATTGATGAAGAAGACCAAAGAATTTCATTACACGATAACGGGATATGATAAGGCGCCAAGTGCGGTGATGAAAGCCAAAGACAATATCAGAAATGCGAACTTAGAGGATTATATCAAAATTTCAGAGCGTAACTTTTTTGAAACGGAAAAGGAGAATAAAGGTCCGTTGCAAATGGTGTTTAACCCACCGTATGGAGAACGTTTGGACATTCACTTAGAGCGTTTTTATAGAGAAATTGGAGATACTTTAAAGCAGAGTTACCCAAACACCAATGCTTGGTTTATCACAGCTAATTTGGATGCTTTGAAGTTTGTCGGTTTAAAACCATCACGAAAAATTAAATTATTCAACGGAAAGTTAGAAACTCGTTTTGCGAAGTATGAAATGTACGAAGGAAGCAAGAGAACAAAATTTCAGGAAACAAATAATACTAATGAATAATCAAGATGAACAAAAAAACTAAAGCATTTCTGTATAATTTTATTGGCTTTGCCATAATCTTTTTCACAGTTCGTTATATAGTTGGGACCTATACTAATTTGGAGGGATTGTTTATCCCGTTAACTGCATTTGTAGTTGGAACACTAGTAGCACCAAAATTCCAAACCGTACAAACGAATGAAGGTGAAAAACTATTTGTAAAATGGTTGTTTGTAAAAGGCGTGAAGGAAGTTAAATAGTAATTACTGATTTTTGGATATCAGACTTAACTTTTTTTTATGATTCCAAATTCTTATTAGTTTTAAAAACTATGTAACTTTATAAGAGTTTATTCCGAAACATTTTGACCTCTTTAAATTTATTTAATCAATTAAATTTTAATGTCATGGAAAAAACTATTACACTCCGTAATTTTTTTGAAAAGAAATGTTTTTTCATACCAATTGGACTAATATTTTTTTTGATTTCTTGTTCTGATTCAGTAGAATCGGATGTGGTAAATAATCCTTCCGGATCTTATGTGTGTTCGACTTGTAAAACACAGCCCGAAGCATTGCCCGAAAATGATAATTCCTTCAAAGGTATATATGCGGGTATCGATGGCGCAGATATTGTTTATTTTGATATTGATAATAAAAGTGACGGAATAGCGAAGTCATTTGTCATGCAAGATAATATTTTAAAACAATTCTCTTTGGTAAACCAATGGTCTGATGAAAGTAGATATTATTATAGCTTTAAAGGCAGAATTAGTTATGGGCACCATGAGACACCGCTAATTAACTTAGATTTTAGTGTGGATTATGATGGGAAAAATCCAGCGTTTTCATTTGGAAGTGGTGTTTTGGCCAAAGTTCAATCAAATTACAATATTGTAAAAGAAAAATCGGATGAATTGATTGAGGTTTTTGATGGACAAATATCTCAAAAAACAGTTAGAATTGTTTTAGGAAATTCTACGGGAACAGAACTGACAGAAGGAAAAGTTAGAGGAGAAGTAACTGAAGAAGTAATTCAAATAATAGGTACTGAACGTTATGTAATATCAAGAAGTAAAGCGTACTGGTACAGTGTTAGTTCAAGTTTGAGTATAAATGGAGAAATATTACCAAGCATTAGCAATCAAGGCTTGATTGTAAACGATAATTTGATTGATGATAATAATCAAAATGTAGGTAAACTAAGCCGAGATTCATTTTCGGGTAAAATTTCAATAGAGGAATACGGAGATATGGATTTGATTTCAAAAAGAGTATTATAGGATATTCTTATTATTGTTCTAATTCATCTTCTCCGCCCATTTTAAGCGATACTAATATGCCTACCAATAAGGAAACGGCAATGAAAAGTAATGACCCCCATTCCGGAATTTCAATATAATCGTGTGCTAGCATTTTAATTCCAACAAAACTCAAAATAGCAATCAAACTGTATTCTAAATAGCTGAACTTTTCTAACATATTCGCTAAAAAGAAATACATAGAACGCAATCCAAGTATCGCAAATATATTTGAACTAAAAACTAAAAAAGGATCGGAAGTAATCGCCAAAATAGCTGGAACACTATCGACAGCAAACAAAACATCCATTACTTCAATAATGATAAGTGCTACAAATAATGGTGTTGCTGCTTTTCCTTTGCTAGTCGGAATAAAAAATTTCTCTTTATCTGTATCGGAAGTGATAGGCATTATTTTACCTAAAGTTTTATAAACGAACGAATCTTTAGGTTCAAAATCTTCATCATCACCGCTAAATAACATTTTAATGGCAGTGAATAATAAGAAGGCGCCAAATAAATAAGTCGTCCAAGCAAACTTGTTAATAATGATTACGCCAAAGGATATCATTAAACCTCTAAATACGATAGCTCCTAAAATTCCCCAAAATAAAACACGGTGTTGGTATTTCTGCGGAATCTTAAATGAAGCAAAAATCACAGCAATGACAAATATGTTATCAATACTTAATGATAATTCAATAAGATATCCTGTTATAAACTTTAATGCCGCTCCGGTTTGGGTTAGGTTTGTTGGATTAGAAATATAATCGGTTCCATACAGCCAATAGATCACACCAGAAAATGCCATAGATAATGAAACCCAAATAGCGGTCCATTTACTGGCTTCTTTTGTACTTATTATATGTGGAGTTTTATTAAATACACCTAAATCTAATGCAAGAATAATTAAAACCATTGCAAAGAATAATATCCAAACTATCATAAAGTAAATTTTATTCTGACAAATATAACGCTTGATTTTGGAATACTCAATTTTATACGTCGTTTTACTAAAAACAATTTATTTTGTCAGTTTTGTTATTTTTTATAGGGGTAAATGTTTTTAAAACTGATTTTTTAATATATTTGCATCTAAATATTAGGGGTATAACTAAAATTATTTAATTTTCATGGCAACACTACGATTTCAAGCCTTACAAAATGCTACCAACAGAAAACCTGTTTTTGTAGAAGAATTAGAAAAAAAATCAAAAATTTTTGGTTCAAATGTGTTTAACGACAAAGCAATGCGTCAGTTTTTAACACCTGAAGCCTACAAAGCGGTTCAAAGCGCGATGCAGCACGGAACAAAAATTGATAGAAAATTAGCCGATTATATCGCAATGGGAATGAAAGAGTGGGCGTTAACTAAAAATGTAACGCATTATACACACTGGTTTCAACCATTAACAGGAACAACAGCTGAAAAACACGATGCTTTCTTTGAAACTTCTTTTGATGGAAGTGATCCTGTAGAAAAATTTGGTGGAAGTCAATTAGTACAACAAGAACCAGATGCATCTTCTTTCCCAAATGGTGGAATTAGAAATACTTTCGAAGCTCGTGGATATACCGCTTGGGATCCAACATCTCCAGCATTCATTTATGGAACGACACTTTGTATTCCAACTGTTTTTATTTCTTACACTGGAGAAGCGTTAGATAACAAAACACCATTATTAAGAGCTTTACATGCTATCGATACAGCTGCTACAGATGTTGCGAAGTATTTTGATAAAAATGTTAAAAAAATTACGCCAACTTTAGGTTGGGAACAAGAATATTTCTTGGTGGATAGCGCTTTGGCGTCTTCAAGACCTGATATTTTAGCCACTGGAAGAACCTTGTTAGGACATACTTCTTCAAAAGGACAACAATTAGACGATCATTATTTCGGTTCTATCCCAACACGTGTATTGCAATATATGCGTGATTTGGAAAACGAATGTATGTTATTAGGAATTCCAGTAAAAACACGTCACAATGAAGTAGCGCCTAATCAATTTGAATTAGCTCCTATTTTTGAAGAAACAAATTTAGCAGTGGATCACAACTCTTTATTAATGGATGTAATGCAAAAAGTAGCTGAACGCCATGATTTTAAAGTATTATTCCACGAAAAACCTTTCAAAGGAGTAAACGGTTCAGGGAAACACAACAACTGGTCATTGGCTACCGATACAGGAATTAATTTATTGGCTCCAGGGAAAACTCCAATGAGTAACTTACAATTCTTAACGTTCTTTATCAACACCATCAAAGCGGTTCACGATTATGAAGAATTATTAAGAGCAGGAATTGCTTCGGCAAGTAATGATCACCGTTTAGGAGCGAATGAAGCACCTCCGGCAATTATTTCGGTATTCATCGGTCAACAATTGACTAAAGTATTAGAAGAATTGGAAGGAGTAACGAAAGGAAAACTTTCTCCAGAAGAAAAAACAGATTTAAAATTAAACGTAGTAGGTAAAATTCCAGACGTTTTATTAGACAATACAGACAGAAACAGAACATCTCCTTTTGCGTTCACTGGAAATAAATTCGAGTTCAGAGCGGTAGGTTCTTCTGCAAACTGTGCCGTTTCAATGACAACTTTAAATACAATTGTAGCAAAACAATTAAAAGACTTTAAGGTTGAAGTGGATGTATTGATCGATAAAAAAGGATTAAAGAAAGACGAAGCGATCTTTAATGTTTTGAGAGAATATATCAAAGTAACTAAAAACATCCTTTTTGAAGGAGACGGTTATAGCGAAGCGTGGGAAAAAGAAGCTAAGAAACGTGGATTAAGCAATCACAAAACGACACCTCAAGCCTTAAAAGCGAAAGTTTCTAAAAAAGCAATCGAATTGTTTGGAGAAATGAACGTAATGAACCACGTTGAGGTAGAATCTCGTTACGAAATCGAATTGGAAGAATACACGAAAAAAATCCAAATTGAAGGACGTGTGTTAGGTGATATTGCACGTAATCACGTTATCCCAACAGCTATTCGTTACCAAAATGTGTTGATCGAAAACGTAAAAGGGTTGAAAGAAATTTTCGGTAAAGACTTCGAAAAAATCGCAAAAGAGCAAATTACGCTGATCAAAGAAATTTCAGAACACATTGAAGGAATTAACCGAAATGTTGACGATATGATCGAAGAGCGTAAGAAAGCGAATAATCTATCTTCTACAGAGAAAATGGCCGATGCGTATTGTGATAAAGTAAAACCTTATTTCGAAACCATTCGCGAACATTGCGATAAGTTAGAGCTTTTAGTTGATGACGAAATTTGGACATTGACTAAATACAGAGAATTGTTATTTACGAAATAGTAATCAAATACTAATAATCAGATAACCGTGTCATTTTCTTGGCACGGTTTTTTTATGTATTTTCGTAGTATGAAGAATTGGTTTTTGATAGTATTATTTTTCGGAAATGTGATTGTCTTGAATGCACAAGAACAGTTTTCGGTTTATTTTCAAAGTAATAAACATACTTTGCCAATCTCAGAAAGCGTTGAATTAAGCAAATGGATTGAGCAAAATAAAAGCAGTAAAATTCTTTCTATTAATGGGTATACTGATGAAGATGGAACCAATCAATTCAATGATACTTTAGCAAAAAAACGTGTGGAATCCGTATTTAAATTGGTGAAAGACAAAGTAAAAATCAGAGAAGATTTTAAAAAAATCAGCTTTGGAGAAATGCACAGCCATTCGAAGAATAAGGCCGAAAACAGAAAAGTAGTCATCTATTTTTTGAAAGAAGCCGATTTGGGTCGCGAAGCAGAAATAATGGGATTAAAATCTAAAGAAGTTGTAAAGCCAAGATTAATCGCTTTTCCGGAATCTATTGTTGTGACTAATTTTGATGGTTCGCAGTCGGAATATAAGTTAGATGTTGCTTTTATGAGATCGCTTAATGAGTCGAAAGCTGGGGATAAAATTAAAATGAATAATCTAAATTTTGTTTTGAATACTTTTGCTGTAACCAATGAATCAAGAGGGAAGTTGTATGAATTGCTTTTGGTTATGCAACAAAATCCTTATTTGAAAATTGATATTCAAGGACATGTTTGTTGTGTAAAAAGCGACAGACAAGATTTGTCGACCCAAAGGGCTAAGGCAGTTTATAAGTTCTTAGAATTAAAAAAAATAGAGAAATCTAGAATGTCTTACAAAGGTTTCGGAAGTTCTGCACCATTATTCCCACTACCTGAAAAGTCAGAAGAAGAACGAGCTGCTAATCGTCGGGTAGAAATTGAAGTAGTTTCTAATTAATTATTGTTTACAATGAAGTTGTATTTTACTGTTTGCTGTTTGATTTTTTCAACCTTACTTTTTTCTCAAGAAAAGTTGGATGTGTATTTCGATTTTAATAAAGACATGCCTACTGAGTCTTCAGCAAGTAAGCTTCAGCAATGGATTTCAGAAAATGAGAATGCACTTGTACTGAAAATTTATGGTTATTGCGATAGCGTAGATGATAACTCTTATAACAAAGAGCTGGCTTTAAAACGAATTCAATCGACTCTAAAAACATTAACAGAAAGTAAAATTCAAATCAGTAAAAGTATTGAGTTAATTCCGTTCGGAAAAGATTTTAAACGTTCTTTAATTCAAGAAGAAAATCGAAAAGTAACCTTGTTTTATGAATTGCTAAAGTTGCCTAAAAAGAACATTGGTAATGAGGAAATTCCATCAACAGGTGATTTAGCTTTGAAAATTGAAAAAGAGAGACTGTCTTTGGCTTCCAAATTTAAAATCGCTAAAAAAGGAGATATTATCAAAATTGAAAATATTTATTTTCAATTTGATTCGGACAAAATTCTAGATAAATCGAGACCAATTCTTGCTGAGTTGTATGCGATAATGCTCAAAAATCCTAAGCTTAAAATAAAAATCAATGGGCATATTTGTTGTAATCCGGATGTGACCAATACCAAGCTTTCCTCGCAAAGAGCTTTAGCTATAAAAGCTTTTTTGTTGGAAAAACAAATACTTTTCAATCGTTTGTCTTACAAAGGATACGGTAGTTCTAAACCAATTTATAAAATTCCAGAAGAATCTGAAAAAGAACGTCTGGCTAATCGTCGTGTAGAAATTGAAATTTTAGAAAATTAGATAGGAAAAACTTCTAACTTCTTTCTATCTTTGCGGCACAACAACACTAACTACTTTATGAGTTCTGATACTTCAAAACGCTATGCACTTCGTGGTGTTTCGGCAGCCAAAGAAGATGTGCACAATGCCATCAAAAACATTGACAAAGGATTATTCCCGAAAGCTTTCTGTAAAATTGTACCCGATTATTTAACCAATGACGAAGACTATTGCTTGATTATGCATGCTGATGGTGCAGGAACTAAGTCTTCTTTAGCGTATATGTACTGGAAAGAAACAGGAGACATGTCGGTTTGGAAAGGAATTGCACAAGACGCTTTAATCATGAATATAGATGACTTATTGTGTGTTGGAGCAACAGATAATATTATGCTATCATCTACTATTGGTCGAAATAAAAATCTAATTCCAGGCGAAGTCATTTCGGCTATTATTAATGGTAGTGAAGAATTAATTCAAGAATTAAAATCTTTCGGAGTAACGATACATTCCACAGGAGGCGAAACAGCTGATGTAGGGGATTTGGTTAGAACACTAATTGTAGATTCTACTGTGACGGCTCGAATGAAACGTCAAGATGTGGTTGATAATGCTAATATTCAAGCTGGTGATGTGATTGTTGGTTTGGCTTCTTTCGGTCAAGCCAATTATGAAAAGTCATATAACGGCGGAATGGGAAGTAACGGATTGACTTCGGCGAGACATGATGTTTTTGCTAAAGATTTGGCCCAAAAGTATCCAGAAAGTTATGATGCTTCTGTTCCTTCTGATTTAGTGTATTCTGGCAATGTGAAATTGACCGATAGAGTGGAAGATTCACCGATTGATGCTGGTAAATTAGTGCTTTCTCCAACTAGAACCTATGCGCCAATCATCAAAAAAATATTGGAAAATTATACACCAAACGATATTCACGGTATGGTCCACTGTAGTGGTGGAGCTCAAACCAAAGTCTTGCATTTTGTGGATAATGTGCATGTGATTAAAGATAATTTATTTCCAGTACCACCATTGTTTAAATTAATTCAAGAGCAATCAGGAACAGATTGGAAAGAGATGTATCAAGTATTCAACTGCGGACATCGAATGGAGATTTATGTTCCTGCCGAAATCGCAAATGACATCATTGCTATCTCTAATTCTTTTGGAGTAGAGGCACAAATTGTAGGAAGAATAGAAGCTAGTGCAACTAAAAAGTTGACCATCAATTCAGAATACGGTATTTTTGAATATTAAATTTAAAACTGGATAGTAATCACAATATTCGGATGATTAGTCATATCTAAATCTTGATTTTGGTATTGACTGTTTTTAATACTTAAGGTTGCATTTGCAGCCTTTTTTTTGTTTTTATTGGCGGCTGCAAACAATGGAATACTTGTTAGAACCAACCCTCCTCCTATATATGATAATGTTAGTCCGGAGTTGTCATAACTACCAGAATTTAATAAGTTATTTTGCAGATCAAGAGCAAGACCTCCTGCAATTCCGGCAACCCCTAATCCTATGCATATCCAGCCAGTTGTAATGTTAGTTCTTCTTTTTTGAAGATAATATTCGCTATTTTTAATTTCAGTGTTTTGACTAAAACCCAAATTAAAAATAAGTAAAGAAAGTACTATGAGAACTCCTTTTTTCATAATTCAAAATGTTAGGTTATGTTTATTTTGCTAACATTCAATGGGTTATTAAAGTTACGATAATTTATTTAATTGAAATAACTGATTTTCTTTAGAAAGTTAGAATATGTATCTTTGATAACTTATTTGATTAAAATGTACGAACTACTTTTCTGGAAATACCTCGATGAGGTTTATTTGAATCATCATTTAGTTTACGAATCGTTACTTGATAAAGAATTGGTGGAAGGGTTGGAAGAACTTCCTATTCAGGTTATTTTAAATCGTATTAATTCGGTCTTTTCCAAATGGGAAAAGGAAGATGAGTACAGTTTTAAAAACAATGACGGTGTAGGCGCTTTTCACATCATAACAACACCACGAAGCATCCAAATAGATTGCTACGGTACCGAAGGCAAAACCATGAACAAACTGGTGGAGCTGATGGAAGAATTCAAATGTCCTCTATACGACCCACAAGTGCCACAGCGCTACGACGAAATGGCTGAATAAAAGATAAACTATGAGTTTTCAATTTGACTTTTCAGAAAATTACATTCTCGAAAGCGAAATGGTTCGTTTGGAGCCATTACAGCTTTCACATATTCCTAATTTGCTTACTTATTCTTTAAACCAACCTGAAATATGGCAATTTTCCTCCATTGCAGCCATTGGAGAAGATAATTTTAAGAATTATGTCCAAATTGCTTTAGACCAGCGCGAAAAATTGATTGAATATGCTTTTGTAGTGCTTGACAAACGCATTAATGAATATGCTGGAAGTACTCGTTTTTATGACATTCAGTTGCATAATAAGACACTACAATTAGGCTACACATGGTACGGGAAACAATTTCACGGAACTGGTCTGAACAAACACTGCAAATATCTATTACTTGAATTTGCTTTTGAAAAAATGGGAATGGAACGTGTTGAGTTTCGTGCCGATAATACCAACGAACGCAGTAAAGCTGCTATGAAAAGTATTGGTTGCAAAGTAGATGGTGTTTTGCGAAGTAATATGCGCAAACTTGATGGCACAAGACGTGACAGCATTGTCTTGAGTATTTTGCGTGACGAATGGTTTGATGAAGTAAAAGAAAATCTGAAAAAGAAATTATAAGTTAAAAAATACAACTATGATAATCAATCCCAAAATTGGAATAGACCAACTCGTTTTCGGTATGAAACAAAACGACGTGGTAGCCTTTTACGGCAAACCTAGCAAACAATTTAAAGACGAAGACGATAACGTTATTTATTTGTATAATGAGAAGAAGCTGCGCTTAACGTTTTATGAAGATGAAGAACTTCGATTGGGTTATATTATTTCTTCCAATCCGGAATTGAATTTGTTTGATGAAAAAATTATTGACCAGCCTATTTCAAAAGTTGAAGTGTTACTCAAAGCTAAAAACATTAAAGCTCTTGAAATAGAAAGTTTTGATTCGGTTGATAATTACTTTAACGAAAGTAATTGGATGATTTTTCAAGTAGAATATAATGAAGTTATTCGCTTTGAATTAGGGGCAGTCTTCAATGAAAAAGAAGATGAATTTGATTGGAAATTCAAAGGTTAACTTTGTGATAAAGCTTACTAAAATAAAAAAATCCCGAAAAGTATTTCGGGATTTTTTATTATATAGTAGTTTACTACTTAGTGTGTTTTTGTGGGTGCTGCACCTGGCATAGCATCCAATAATTCCAATTCGAATACTAGATTAGAGTTTGGAGGAATTACTCCTCCAGCACCTTGTGCGCCATACCCAAGATTTGAAGGAATAAATAACAAGGCTTTATCACCAATGTTCATTTTTTCCAATCCTTCTAAGAAACCAGGAATCAAACCATCTTTTCTTCCCGCTTGGAAAGGGAATGGTTGGTAGCCATTTTGAGCTGCACGATTAGCATCCCATTTTCCGAAAGCTTTGTTTACATCTTCATAACTTGAGTCAAATAAAGTTCCGTCTTCGAAAAAACCTGCATAGTGTACATATACTGTAGAACCAGCTGCTGGTTTTTTGTCAGAACCTTGTTTGATAATTTTATATACTAAACCAGATTCGGATTTAGTTGCCGATGCTTTTTCTTGTGCAAAATAGGCTATTTTGTCTGCTTTTACTTTTGCTGCTTTAGCTACGGTTTCTTTTTGTTCTTTTGCTTGGTTTTCAACACTTTGTTTGAATATTTTAGCGGCATCAAATTTTTTAGCATTAGCTCCTTTTCTGATGATGGTGATTTTTATGATTTTATCATCTTGTGCAATACTATTTACCACATCCAGTCCTGATATTACATGACCAAAAATAGTATGACGACCGTCTAACCATGGTGTTGGTTTATGTGTAATAAAAAATTGACTTCCGTTGGTTGCTGGACCAGAATTTGCCATAGATAGAATACCAGGTTTGTCATGTTTTAATTCAGGTACAAATTCATCTTTAAATTTGTAACCAGGACCACCGCTACCATTTGCATCCGGATCACCACCTTGAATCATAAAATCAGCTATAACTCTGTGGAATATTAATCCGTTGTAAAAAGGTTTTCCACTGAATTTTTCATTTACCAAAGTGTTTTTTCCTTCTGCTAATGCCACAAAGTTAGCCACAGTAATTGGTGTTTTTTCAAATTCTAATTGTACTACTATTTTTCCTTTGCTAGTTTCCATTTCGGCATAAAGACCATCAGGTAGCTTGTCATTGCCTGAATTACAGGCAGAAAATATAAAAGTAAAAAAACTTAAAAATAGACTTGTCATTCGATTCATTTTAGTTAATAATTATTTTTAGTTATTCAATTTTTGTTTCTGTAGAAACCGGTTTTTCTTTTTTAATATCATTTAATGTTACGGTACAAAGTAGCGGTTGATTAATACCTATTCTATTATCGTCTCCATGATAGCCAAAAGCCATGTGAGAGGGAAATAAGAAAGTTACTTTTTCACCTTTTTGCATTAATTTGATTCCGTCTTGAATTCCTTTGATGAAATCTTGTTTGTCTACAATATAACGTTGCGGTTTCAATTCTACTTGACTGTAGATTATCTTTCCTGCTAAATTTTTAATTTCATAATCAAACATGGTAATATCCCCTTTTACAGGTGTAGCCGTAGCGACCTTGTTTTTAGTGTTGTAATAATACCAATACCCTTTTGCTGAAGCAGTATAATCGTTTACGGTATCTTTTTTAATAATATCTGCGATTAGACTTTCTTCTCCTTGATTCAGTTTTTTATTACGCTCAATAGACTGTTTCATAAACTCTCCCGATTTTTGTGAAACTGGTCTTCTTGCTTCTTGTTTCTGAGTACAACATGTAACCAAATTCATGCCAAGAAAGAGCAGACCTATGATTTTTAATCCTTTCATACTTATTTTTTTATTTCTTTTACAATAGAGATAAAACGATCAACAGTTTCTTCTAATGTATCTGTCGATTTTCCTCCAGCTGCATTAATGTGCCCGCCTCCGTTAAAATAATTTCTAGCAAATTGATTCACATCAAAATTACCTTGTGAACGGAAAGAAATTTTGATAATTCCTTCAGCTTTATTTTCGATAAAGATAGCAGTAAAATCGATTCCATCAATAGAAAGACCATAATTAACAAAACCTTCAGTATCACCTTTTTCATAATGGAATGCGTCTAGTTCCTCTTGTGATAACGTAATATAGGAAGTTTGATAGGTTAACATCAATTTCATATTTTGTAATGCTTTCCCTAATAATTGCAAACGACTGTATGAGCTAGTATCAAATAAATTGTTGTGTATTTGGGCGTTGTTAATTCCTCTTTTAATAAAATCTGCAGCCACTTCGTGTGTCGTGCTGGTAGTTGACGAAAATCGAAATGAACCTGTGTCGGTTACCAATCCAGTATAAAGACAAGTGGCGACTGTAGCATTAATTAGTTTTTCTTGTCCCAATTGATGTATAAAGTGATACACCATTTCACAAGTTGAACTCATTTTGGTATCCGAATACATAAATGTAGCATACGAATCAGGTAATTGATGGTGGTCAATCATAACAAACGTTTGTGATAACGTTTGCAAATAAGCGCCCATTAGTTCTCCAGTTCGGTGTAAAGCATTGAAATCTAATGTAAAAATAAGCTCTGATTCTTGTAAAACCTTTGAACAGTTCTCGGTGTCTTTTTCAAAAACCATCACTTTTTCTGAAGAAGGAAGCCAAGACAAATAATCGGCAAATTCATTAGGAGAAATTACCGTCACAGTATGGTTCAACTGGATTAAAAAATGAGACAATCCCAAAGTAGAGCCCATTGAGTCTCCATCTTGGTTGCGATGCGGGATAATCACTATTTTTTTTGGCGAGGACAATAACTGTTTAATCGCTTCAATATTATGTTCGTTCATCATGCTGCGAAAATACGTTTTTTCAATTAATTGTTATGCTTAAAATTATCATAATTATTTTCATCATAATCAATTTTAATGTTGAAAATAAAGACGAAGCATGAATTAAATCTTACATTTGTTTTGATTAATTTTAGCTGCTTGGCATAAAAAAAACAGAACAATGAAACTGACAAATTTCTTAAATAATCAAGGGTATGATTTGATTGAGGGGCCAATTAGAAATCAAAAACCACTACAATTATGGTTGAAAAGACCTTTTGATGAAGCTGAACTGTACTATGCTAATGTTAATCACGCCTTTAAAAGTGAAATTGTTTTAAGCGAAATCGAAAACCCTGCGTTAAGTGTTAATTCCAGTCACAAGAATGAGTACGAATTTAATATCGGAATTACTCTTTTAGAAGAAATTTTAACCTCATTAGGGTTAGGAGCTTTCGAATTGTCATCAAAAGTTACCTCTGGAAAATCGGTTGCCATTAGTTATGACAATTCTATGACTATAGAATATGCGGTTGGTAATATTGAGGAGTATTTATATTCGGCCGATTTTATTCATACCAATCCTTCGCTTCTTAAAAATGCCAATCAAAATAATATTTTCATTATCACTGGGACTGTTTTTGCAAAAAGTTTAGTGGTTGATATTGAAACTGATTTCTCATTAGATACTAATTTAATTGCAACATTGAATAATGTAGCAGATGGGAAATTAGATTTTTCAACCAAAAACAGTAATAAATTAAAAATGGTTTCTAGTGAAAGTACTTATTTTCCAATAGCCATTAAAGCCAGTAGGATTGATTTTGACCGAAGTGTATTTAAAAAACTTAGTTTAATTACCGATAGCAGAAATATTTTCTAAACTTTAATCTTTTTAATTTTTATAGAGATGTGAAATTTTAAATATAAAATTTGCTTCTACTTTTAATAAAAAAATTAAAAACCGTCAAACTCAACGGTTATTTGTAATCTTTTTTTTACTAATCATGTGATTTAATGTCTTTTAACGATTTCATTTAACTTTTTGTCGGTATTTTGTGTAGTTTCGCGCCCTCAAATTATGAATTGATTTGACAAAAACACAAATTACTGAGTTCATGAATATTACATTATCAAAAGTCATTTTATTATTTTTTGTTTCTTTTTCAATTATTTCTTGTTCAAAAGAAGATGTTTCTGAAACACAAGTTGACAAGGTTCCTGCGAATGTTACTTATAATTATTTAGCTGATGAAATTGAGGTTTTAGATTTAATCAATGACTACAGACAGAGTATTGAGTTAAATAAATTGGATAAAATTGATTATGTATCTGCAAAATCAGAAGAGCATACTAATTATATGGTTACTACTGGAACCATGAATCACGATTTTTTTGAAGAGCGATATGATTGCATCATGGCAACACTAAAAGCAAAAAATGTAAGTGAAAATTTGGCATGTAATTATACAACAGCACAAAATGTTTTAAAAGCTTGGTTAAATAGCCCAGGACATAAAGCCAATATTGAGGGTGATTTTACACACTTCGGGATTTCAATCAGAGCAAATGCTGAAGGAGAAAAATATTATACAAATATATTTGTAAAGAGATAGAAGATAGTTTTTTAGTTTGTTTATTTAAGAGCGTGATGGTGTCCCAACTATCGCGCTTTTTTTATGCAGTCAAATTTTTTATCAGATGAACTGAATTATTAATTTTTTTTTCATACTTCGATTTAAATTACTTCAAAAAATTTCGCATGTACTTTTTTATTTTTCTTACAAATTGACCCCATTTTTATAATTACACACTTTAAGTGGTCAAAGTAGTATTGTTTTTTTTGTAAGAAAATACTTCAAATATGTCTAACTAAATTTGATGAGCCTAATAAATACAGGCCTTCTTTTTGCCTGTTTTTGTCGTTTTTTTATGGTATTTTATCGAAAGTGCGGTTTTCCCGTAACCGGATGTCTAAAATTCAATTTATATTTAATACAGAAAAAGATTACAAAATAGTATAATAAAGAAGTTTTTAATTTTTAAACCAAAAGCACCATTTTTAGTTTTTGAAATTCACGAAAATCAAAAGCATATGTAAATAATCCTAAACAAGTTATTACGAAATTTATGAATGTGCTATGAAATGTAATAGAAAACCAATTATAATAATTACCAAAATAAAGATTGTAAAAAGCCAAAATTTCCAAATACACTAAAAAATGAATAATAAGCGAAGAGTGGGTAGTTTCAATTAATTGAATACCTGATTTGTAAGCAAGTGATGGTAATGCGTCATGAACGAGGAGAGACTTTTAGAGTAAAAAAACAGTATAAGTTTTTGAGTATAAATAAAGTTGAACATTTAAATAATTGCTTATGAATATAGGATTTACTCTTCGGTACAAGTCTATTCAGACTTTCTGCTTTGTTGTTTTCGTATTACTTTTTCAACAAACGGAATTGAAAGCGCAGGTTAATTATATTAATGCGAATTCTTTAGTTTCTTCTGATCATGCTACCAATCCAACCAATGCTACACTGTACGACAATTCATTTGCTACATTGCAGTCATACGGTGGAGTAGCATTGGGAGTAGGGGATTACAGTGGAAAAATTGAGTTAGAATTTCCTACAACGGTTCCCGCAGGGAAGACAACCTATGTTCGGATTGATTTTGACCAAGATGTGTTAAATTCTTTAATAGGCGGTAATTTAGGTAGTGGATTAGCCGATTTACTCGGAACAGTTGTGCTGGGAAATCACTATTTCACAATTAGCGCAAAAAACAATACTACGGTAGTTAACAGTTATTCAAGTCAGAATAATTTTTCAAACGAATCAGGTCGATTAATTAGAGATGCGAGTGGTAATTTTTACTTTGCCATTACGCCTAATCAACCTTATAACCGAATTGAAATCACCGATAATACAGATGCCCTACTTGTTGGGACTTTCAATAGTATGAGAGTGTATTATGCATTTTATACCACTGGACAAGATAGTTGTGATCCCGCATTTGCTACTTCTTTTGACGGTACAGGTGGAACAATCGATTTATTAGGACTGGGTTCAGCCGAAGTAGATCATCCCGAAAGAGCAATCGATACTGATATTAACACCTATTCTCATATAAGTTTAGGAGCGTTAACTGCAGCTGGTACGATAAGCCAGACGGTATATTTTAATGCCCTTTCAAAACCTACAGATCAGTATCATGTTACGATGCAACTCGATAATCCGGCAATTTTAAATTTAGGTCTTGCTGACGGATTAAAAATTGAAGCTTTAAATGGTACTACAGTTGTACACACTTATGATATAAGTACATTGCTTGATTTAGACTTATTAGGCTTGTTAAGCGGAGGGCAAAAAGGCACTCTATCTATTGCTCCCGGGCAATCATTTGATAGAATAAAAGTTACAATGTCTGGATTAGTTCAGTTGAATTTAGCCAGAGGCTTGCGATTATATGAGGTGTCTAAATCACCTGCAGCTCCAACTATTGCTGTAGCATCACAAAACGTTTCTATTTGCGGACCACAATCGGTGACGCTTATGGCTGAAACGGATAGTGAAAATGAATTGCTTTGGTATGATTCTCTATCAAGTACTACTCCGATAGCTGTTACAGCTTACAATGTTGGTTTTACTACTCCAGTTTTAAATGCAACCACAACATATTATGTTGCTGCCAGAAAAGTTGGATGCCCAGCAATATCATCGAGAGTTCCAGTGACGGTGACTTTTACAGCAATGCCTCTTGCTAGTGATATTACCATTACAAGTCCGGTTATGGCTTCTTGTTTAGGTGTAGCTGTATTAGCTCCAACAACAGTTGTAGGAAACAGTGTGTTTAACTATTATACAGATCAGAATAAAACAGTAGAAATAATTACTGGATATTCTGGACATGGAGGTATTACGTATTCAAAAGATGCAATAACTGGTTCACTTACCATTAGTGGATTAACTGCTTTAAACTCACCAAGAACTTATTACATTGCGTTAGAAGTTAACGGAAATTGTGAAAATGCTACTGGGACATTGGTGCCAGTGGAAGTTGTTTTTCCAACTCCATTAAATTTAGATGTAGCCGCTACACTGACAGGTTGTGGTGCGGTTAATTTAAGAGACGCAATACTTAATTTTGATTCTTCTGGAGCTACAACCTATATCTTTTTAGATTTTAATCATAATTCAATTCCATTAGATCAGGTTGATCATATACAAGTAAATGGAACATATTATATTCAAGCAGTTAATGCTAGTTTTCCTTGTTCATCAAACGAAGCTTCTGTTGTAGTAACCGTTCATCCTGTACCACAATTAGATGTAAATCCTGATAGTTACGTAATAAACGTTGGTACCGAAGTAACATTACAAGCAACTTCCAATGCAACAGTGACTTGGTACGATTCTAATGGAACATTATTAGCTTCTCCAACAGTAGGACCATTCGCTCAAGCGGGTATATATACTTTTACGGCTATGGCAAGCAACGGATTTTGTAGTGTGAGTCAAATAGCTACTGTGATAGTGAATGACCCTGCCAATTGTGTTACATTCACGGAAAGAGTCTATGCAGAAACACAAAGTTCTGGATCGATTATCACGGGTACCGTTTTTAATGATGCGAATGCTATAGATCATAATCCGCAAACTTTTTCAACTATAACCAGTGGATTAGGAGCGTTAGGAGTTGGAACTACATGGCAAACTTTACAATGGAATTCAACAATTGCTGCGGGTACACCTGTATCCGTAAAATTAGGAACAGAGTACAGTGGTTTGGCTTTGGTTGGTGCGATATCTGTAATTGCAACCAAAAGAGATGGTGGAGGAGTTCCGCAAACAATTGGAACTATTCAACCATTGTCAGGGACTTTAGTTGATCTATTATCTGGAGAGAATAGTTTTGAATATACTTTTGTTCCTTCTGATATGACAGGACCTAAGAGCTTTGATGGTGTTAGAATCATAGTTGGTTCAACCGTTGGAGTGGCGCAAAATGCTAAAGTGTACGAAGCTTACTATACCAGAGTTGCTAATCCTCTAATTTGTCAGACAGGTGATGTAGAAGATCTTTTTTATGGCAGCTACGATTTAGGTGCTGGCGCATTGACTTTAGGTAATAATGTTCAAAATCCATGGAATGCTGTGGATAATGATGATAATAGTTATGCAACGATGTACAACGGGGTGGGGGTTTTATCGGCTTCCGAGTTAACTGTCAAATTCAGAACAACATCATTATCTACTGATACTTTAAAAATAAAATTAACAAAACCAGGAGCTGTACTTTCAGTTGGAACATTAACTGGTGTTACGGTACAACGTTATATGGGTGATACTCCTGTGGGAGACTCAATGGTAGCTGGAAGTGCTGCTGTATCTTTGGAAGTAATTAACGGAGAAGAAATTGTAATGGTTTCTAATACGCAGTCACCTCCTTATGATAGAGTTAAAATCAGATTGGGTGGCGCAGCTAATGTTCTAGATTTTTTACGAGTTAATTATGTGAAACGTGAAGCGGCAATTACCATAATTGGAGAAACAGACACTACAGTTGATGTGTGTCAAGGTGCTACAGTTTCGGTAACGGGAGATGCTTGTACTACTTTCCGATGGTATGATACCGAATTTGGAGGTTCAATTATTGCTAACGGAAACTCGTATACACTGCCTTCTAATTTATCAGCGGGAACTTACTACTTTTATGTTCAGCCAATCAGAGGCGGATGTGAAGTATTGTCAAGAACAAAAATTACAGTAACCATTCGACCTACATCACCTAACGGTTCTATATCCAGTATTCTAGTTAATTCAGATATCGATACCACTATCTGTAGTGCTTCTGGAGATGTTTTATTGACGGCGCAATTGAATAGTGTGCCTGCGGTGACTAATCCAGTATACTATTGGTACAGTTTCGATGGTACCAATCAAATTCTGATTCCTGGACAAAATTCAAGTACACTTCAATTAACTGGTTTGTTACCAGGTACCTATACTTATTATGTTGGTGTGAGCTCAACCGAATTCTGTCAATCGGCACAGCCAGATAGAGCTTCAATAACATTTACAATTATGCCATATTCGGTTGCTGGAGATATAAATATGAATAATGCTCAAATTTGTTTAGGAAGTAACGCGGTTTTACAACCAACGTCTACTTTTAATAATCCAGTATTCACTTGGTTTTTTACAAACGATCATACACAACCAATTACTAATGGAACTTTTGGAGGGGTGACTTATACAATAAGTGCATCAGGCCAATTAACCATTTCAGGATTGACATTAGCTAATAATCCATATACATATTATGTTGCTATGAGTAGCGATGTAAGTTGTCAAAATACTCCAGGTACGTTGAAAGCTGTCATTGTTCAGGTTATTCAAATTCTTACGCCAACCACAAATGATACGACGCAAGATTTCTGTTCTTTAACGAACCCTACGGTGGCTTCACTTCAAGTAAATGAATCGAATGTAATTTGGTATGATGCGCCAAGCGGAGGAAATATAATTCCACCAGGAACTCCTTTAGTTGACAATATGGTTTACTATGCCGGAATTACTGATCCAGTGAGTGGTTGTTCAAGCGCTTCGCTTCTAGCAGTTACTGTTAATTTGAACGCGGTATTGACTCCGACAACTAACGATACAACCCAAGATTTCTGTACTTCAACTAATCCAACAGTGGCTTCACTTCAAGTAAATGAACCGAATGTGATTTGGTACGATGCGCCAAGCGGTGGAAATGTGATTCCACCATCGACTCCTTTAGTAGATAACATGATTTATTATGCTGGAATTGATCCTGCTAGTGGTTGTTCAAGTACTTCGCTTTTGGCAGTAACTGTTAATTTGAACACAGTATTGACTCCGACAACCAATGATACTACACAAGATTTCTGTACTTCAAATAATCCAACTGTGGCTTCCCTTCAAGTGAATGAGTCAAATGTAATTTGGTACGATGCACCAAGTGGAGGAAACGTAATTCCACCAGCAACTCCTTTAGTAGATAACATGATTTATTATGCTGGAATTGATCCTGCTAGTGGTTGTTCAAGTACTTCGCTTTTGGCAGTAACTGTTAATTTGAACACAGTATTGACTCCGACAACCAATGATACTACACAAGATTTCTGTACTTCAAATAATCCAACTGTGGCTTCCCTTCAAGTGAATGAATCCAATGTAATTTGGTACGACGCACCAAGTGGCGGAAACGTAATTCCGCCAGCGACTCCTTTAGTTGACAATATGATTTACTATGCTGGAATTACAGATCCTGTTAGTGGCTGTTCAAGTACTACACTTTTAGCTGTAACCGTTAATTTAAACACGGTATTAACTCCGACAACTAACGACACTACACAAGATTTTTGTGCTTCGACCAATCCAACAGTGGCTTCACTTCAGGTGAATGAATCTAATGTAATTTGGTACGACGCGCCAAGCGGAGGAAACATAATTCCATCAGCAACTCTTTTAGTGGATGGTATGCTGTATTATGCAGGTATTACGGATCCAGTTAGTGGCTGTTCAAGCACAACACTTTTGGCTGTAGCTGTTAATTTGAACACAGTATTGACTCCGACAACTAACGACGCTACACAAGATTTCTGTGCTTCAAGTAATCCAACAGTGGCTTCACTTCAGGTGAATGAATCCAATGTAATTTGGTATGATGCACCAAGCGGAGGAAACGTGATTCCACCAGCGACTCTTTTAGTAGACAATATGATATACTATGCTGGAATTACCGATCCTGTAAGTGGATGTTCAAGCACAACTCGTTTAGTGGTTGAGGTAAATTTGAATACAGTAATAACACCAACTACGAATGATACTACACAAGATTTCTGTGCTTCAACAAATCCAACAGTGGCTTCACTTCAGGTAAATGAATCAAATGTAATTTGGTATAACGCTCCTAATGGTGGTGCTATTCTTGCTTCTACTACGCTTTTAGTAGATGGTATGATGTATTATGCAGGAATTACAGATCCTGTTAGTGGCTGTTCAAGTATTACCCGTTTAGTGGTAGCAGCTAATCTTAATACAGGAATAACGCCAACAGCTAATAATACAACTCAAGTTTTCTGTGAATCAAATAATCCAACAGTGGCTTCACTTCAAGTAAATGAAGCAGGGGTGATTTGGTATGATGCAGCAAGTGGTGGAAATGTATTGGCGTCTGCAACACCTTTAGTAGATGGGATGATTTATTATGGAAGTATACTTGACGTGACCACCGGATGTTCAAGCATGATCCGATTGGCAATAACG
Source organism: Bacteroidota bacterium (assembly GCA_040385625.1). Classification (GTDB taxonomy): domain Bacteria; phylum Bacteroidota; class Bacteroidia; order Flavobacteriales; family Flavobacteriaceae; genus Flavobacterium. The sequence goes on along the minus strand of JAZKHA010000002.1, from coordinate 128,071 downwards.
GTTGATTTCAATACAGATGGAATTGCAACTCTTGATGATAACACTGATAAAACCTGTGTTTTTGAACCAGTTACATATACTACAGAACCGAATATGAGTAATTATGTTTGGAATATTGGACCTGGCGGAGAAATTGTTAGTGGTGGTGAATCCGTTGTTACTATCAATTGGACACAAATTGGACCAAATTCTGTTAGTGTAAGTTATACAAATACTTCTGCTTGTAATACAGTTAGTTCAGCAACATTTGATTTGGTGGTTGAAAATTGCGTAGCATCTGGTTCTGAATGTTTGACTGTTTTTAATGAGTTTACACCAAACGAAGATGGTTCAAACGATTATTTTAATATAAAATGTGCTGAAGATTTTCCTAATAATAAACTGGAAATCTATAACCGTTATGGAAGTTTAGTATACAAAGTAAAAGGCTATAAAAACGATTGGAAAGGTATTGCTAATGTAAGCGGTACTTTTAGCGGAAATGTTTTACCAACAGGTACTTATTACTATGTTTTTGAACCAGGAGAAAGTTCAAGATTACCTAAATCGGGATGGTTATTTATAATGAGATAGCCGTTCAGGTTATCTCATTATCTCTCTTTATTAATATAAAATCCTTATGACATGATAAGAAATATAAAAAAAACTGGTTGCATTTTATTGTTATGCTCGCTTTTCTCGATACAGAGTAGTATATCACAACAAAATCCAGAATATACTCAATATATGTATAATACAATGATGGTAAATCCAGGTTATACAGGTTCCGTAGGAACATTAGAAGCAAACTTATTATTAAGAAAGCAATGGATGAGTATGGAAGGCGCCCCGCAAACAGGAACTTTAGGACTACATTCTCCGCTTGGTAACAAGAACATAGGATTAGGAATGAATTTTATAAGTGATGATTTAGGACCTTCCAGCGAGCAAACTTTAGCAGGTAATGTGTCGTATTCTATTAATTTAGGAGAGGCAACTAAGTTGGCATTCGGTATGAAAGTAGGAGTGAGAATTCTAAGTATAGATTGGTCAAAAGGAAGTTTTTATGATAATGACGATGTGTTGTTAAATAATAATGTAAAGAATAAGGCGATGGGGCTTTTAGGGTCAGGTGCCTATCTTTATTCTGATAAATGGTATGCCGGGGTATCAGTACCTAATTTCTTTCGTTATGATTATTATGAGGATATTCAAGAATCGGTTATTTCAGATAAATTGCATTATTATTTTATTGGAGGATATGTGTTTGGTTTATCCGATAGCGTAAAGTTTAAGCCTTCCGTTTTAGTAAAAGCTGTTGCAGGTTCACCACTTTCGACTGATTTTTCTGCTAATTTTTTACTAAAAGAAAAACTTACCCTTGGAGCTTCTTATCGATGGGACGATTCGGTGAGTGCATTGGTAGGAATTCAGTTTTTGCAAAATTTCTTTGTAGGTTACTCTTATGATTACACAGTTACTCGACTTAATAAATATAATGACGGTTCACACGAAATCATACTTCGTTATCAATTGCCACAAAGATCACAAACCATCAAATCTCCACGTTTCTTCTAAATCTATACTTATGAAAAAAATTATATTTATACTATTGGTTTTAGTGACTAACGCATTTTACGGGCAGCAAAAGCTAAAAAAAGCCAACGAATTTTTCAAAGAAATGGCCTATGTGGAAGCGGCAAAATATTATGAAGAATATATTGAAGAAAATCAAAACCCTTCTACAGAAACCACAACAAACATTGCTGACACTTATTATTTTTTGAATAATATGCGAAAAGCTTTAACCTGGTACCAAAAATTGTATGATGCTCAAGGTCAACTAGACGAGCTATATACTATTCGTTATACGCAGGCATTACGAAGCGTTCGTGATTATAATAAAGCCAATACCATTTCAAAAGAATTTTTGAGAAAGAAAAATAACGATGTAGAAACCAGACATTTTACAAATAATCAAAAGCACTTAGATAGTTTAGCGGCTAAAAAATCGCTCTATACGATATCAAATTTGGATATAAATAGTCCAAACTCTGATTTTGGAACTGCTTTTTACGGTAATAAACTAGTTTATTCATCTGCAAAGCAAAAGGCACAAGAAAGCATAGCCTCTGCTGATGCGACAATCGTTGATAAGAAAATCTATTCCTACAATGATCAACCATTTTTAACGCTATATGCTGCCGATAGAAATACAACTAATGGAACTTTAAAAAACGAACAACCTTTTTTAAGTGAAATTACTTCCAAATATCACGATGCAACTATTTCGTTTGCTTCCGATCTAAAATCGTTTTATTACACGACCAATACCATGAAAGGGAATCGATTGAAAAACGATAAGAAAGGGATGAACAATTTTCAAATTATTAAAGCAACTTTTGATGGTGAAAAAGTCACCAAAACAGAAAGCATGTTTTTTAATAGTTTAGATTATAGTGTGGGTCATCCGGCACTTAGTCCTGATGGAAAATTACTCTTTTTTGTTTCTGACATGCCTGGAGGTTTTGGAGAGACTGATATTTATGTTTGTGAAGTTTTTGCTGACGGATCTTTGAATTCACCTCAAAATTTGGGGCCAAAAATCAATACGGTGGGTCGAGAAATGTTTCCGTTTTTTAATGAAGGTAAATTGTATTTTTCTTCTGAAGGACATTATGGTTTTGGAGGGTTAGATGTTTTTGAATGTAAGTATAAAAATAAAGATTTTTCGGAGCCAAAAAACTTAGGAGAACCTATAAATAGTAATAAAGATGATTTCGGTTTTATCATTGATAAATATTTCACTTATGGTTATTTATCTTCAAACAGAGATACTGGAAAAGGTGATGATGATATTTATTATTTTACGAAAGCCAAACCAGAATGCAATCAAATTGTAAAAGGAAAAGTTACAAACTCTAAAACCAAATTAGCGATTGAAGGAGTAACCATAAAAACCTTCGATTCGTTTGGAGATTTTGTTACTGAGTTCAAAACAAATCCAGACGGAAGTTTCGAGTTTACTTTGCCTTGTAATAGAAGTTATAAAATCGTAGCATCGAAAGAGAATTATACAACCGTAGAAAAAGAAATTGCGACTAAAGACAGAGATGGCGATATTATTCCGGTTGATTTTGAATTAACAAGTTTTGAAAGTCTTGTAGTAAAAGAAAATGGAAATGAAAAAATTGACATTAATCCAATTTTCTTCAATTACGATAAATGGGATATTACTCCACAAGCAGTTGTGGAATTGGATAAAGTTGTTTTTGTATTAATTAATTTTCCGAAAGTAAAAATCAGAATTGAATCACATACCGATTCAAGAGGTAAGGATTTGTACAATTTAAAATTGTCTGATAATAGAGCGAAATCTACACAAACGTATATTTTATCGAAAGGAATTGCTCCTGAAAGAATTGAAAGCGCAGTAGGTTTTGGAGAAACCCGATTAAAAAATAATTGTTCAAATGGTGTGAAATGTTCTGAAGAAAAACATTTTGTAAATAGAAGATCTGATTTTATTATAGTAGAAAAGTAAATTCTAACTTAATATTAATTACAAAAAATCCCCATTCATTTTTATGAGTGGGGATTTTAATATTTGTTAAAGCTCGAATCAAAATCTGAAAAACGATAACTTCTTAATGTTTAAAATTATAATTACCTTTGCGCCAAATATTGGTGTTATGGAAAGTGGTATATTCACTTATTTTTTTTTTCGCCAAACCAATACAAGCGTCTAACAACATACAAAACAACAACTTACAGGTAAAATCTGTTTTTAGCACATGCAACACAACGTACTTATTTTAGATTTTGGGTCACAGTACACACAACTGATTGCCCGCCGAGTTAGAGAATTAAATATTTTCTGCGAAATTTTTCCTTACAATCATTTTCCCGATGATTTATCCAGCTACAAAGCCGTAATTCTTTCAGGTAGCCCGTTTTCGGTTCGCGCTGAAGACGCACCACATCCTGATTTATCTCAAATTAGAGGTAAAATGCCTTTGTTAGCCGTTTGTTACGGTGCTCAATATTTAGCACATTTTAGTGGTGGGGAAGTAGCGCCTTCAAACATTCGAGAATATGGTCGAGCGAATTTATCGTTTATAAAAGAAGATGAATTGTTTTTTGACGATGTCAACCTGAATAGTCAAGTTTGGATGAGTCACAGCGATACAATTAAAAAACTACCAACAGGTGGAGTGCGTTTGGCATCGACTAAGGATGTTGAAAACGCGGCGTACCGTATTGAAGGGGAAACAACTTATGCGATTCAATACCATCCGGAAGTGTATCATTCAGAAGATGGAAAACAAATGTTGGAAAACTTCTTAGTTAAAATTGCAGAAGTACCTCAAAATTTCACTCCAAATGCTTTCGTAGAAGAAATCATAGAAGAAATGAAAACTAAAATCGGAAACGATAAAGTGGTTTTAGGACTTTCTGGAGGTGTTGATTCAACGGTAGCAGCAGTTTTATTGAATAAAGCTATTGGAAAAAACTTATACTGTATTTTCGTAAATAACGGTTTGCTTCGTAAAAATGAATTCCAAAATGTATTAGAACAATACAAAGGAATGGGATTAAATGTTAAAGGAGTAGATGCTGGTGAACGTTTCTTGTCGGAATTGGCAGGAATTTCTGATCCAGAAACCAAACGTAAAACGATTGGACGTGTTTTTATTGAAGTTTTTGATGATGAATCAAAAATTATTGAAGATGTTAAATTCTTAGCGCAAGGGACAATTTACCCAGATGTAATCGAATCGGTTTCGGTAAAAGGACCATCGGCTACCATCAAATCGCACCACAATGTGGGTGGTTTGCCAGATTATATGAAATTGCAAATTGTAGAACCACTTCGAATGTTGTTTAAAGACGAAGTGAGAAGAGTAGGGAAAACATTAGGAATTGATGCCGAGCTTTTAGGACGCCATCCTTTCCCAGGGCCTGGATTGTCTATTCGTATTTTAGGGGATATTTCTCCAGAAAAAGTTCGCATTCTTCAAGAAGTAGATTATATTTTTATTCAAGGATTAAAAGATCACGGTTTGTATGACAAAGTTTGGCAAGCAGGTGCTATTTTATTACCAGTGAATAGTGTAGGTGTAATGGGAGATGAGCGTACGTATGAAAAAGTAGTAGCGCTTCGTGCGGTAGAATCTACCGATGGTATGACTGCTGACTGGGTGCATCTTCCGTATGATTTCTTAATGAAAATTTCCAATGAAATCATTAATAAAGTAAAAGGTGTGAACAGAGTAGTATATGATATTAGCTCGAAACCACCTGCAACAATTGAGTGGGAATAAAAAACTTAAAATAAATTGAGAAATAAGCCGTTACAATGTTATATTTGGAACGGCTTTTTTTAAGTCCAAACCATACCAAAACAAAACAAACCAGAAGTATGAAATATTTGTTATTAGCAGTATTGCTATTCACCCAATTGGGCTTCGCTCAACAAGAAAAAACGTTTACCCACACGATTGCCAAAGGGGAAACTCTTTATCAAATCGCTAAAAAGTATAATGTTTCTGCAGAAGATATCGTTAAACTAAATCCCGGTGTAGAGAAGGGAATTCAGGAAAATACCGTTTTGCAAATTCCGAATAACAATTCTGTTTCCTATTTATTGAAGCGTAATGATGTGGCGGCTATAGCCTATACCAAGCATCAGGTAACGGCTAAGGAAACTCTTTTTAGTATCGCCCGCGAATACAATGTTTCAGTAAAAGATTTAGATGAATTAAATGCTGATTTATTGAAAGATGGTTTGAAAATCGGTCAGGAAATTTTACTTCCCAATAAGAAAAAAACCATTGATGGTAGCGCCAGAGTTATAAATGCAGAAACAATTTTTCATATGGTTCAGTCTAAAGAAACCAAATATTCTATTTCAAAAAAGTATGGCATAACTATTGAACAATTAGAAATGCAAAACCCGGAAATTATTAACGGGTTGAAAGAAGGAAATAAGTTAGCAATCAACAAGTCGTCGTTGAAAGCCAAAACTGAAAATGAAGAGTTAATGATTGCTTTAGCTGAAAAACAAGCGGAAATTGAAAAGGCGAAAGCACAAAAAACCAGAATTGAAGATTTAGAAGATCGTTTGAAAGTGCAAAAAGACCTGAACAAAAAAATGATTACGCTAAATAAATTGAATATCAATTTGAATGCGATTGATGAATCAAAAACGGGTTCGGTTGAAAAATTACGATTGATTGTAGATGCAAACAAAAAAATTCAAGATGTTTTGGTATGGAAATTAGATTCCTTAGCCTCTACAATGGAAGTTGAATTGGCCGATTTGAAAAATCGTGATGTAGAAACCTTAGAAGAATCTAAAAAATTAGAAAAAGAATCGTATAAAAATATTGGAGAAACTAACGCGTTAATTATGCAATTGAAACAGGATCTAGCTAAAAATCGCAAAATTTTCACTGGTGCAATGCAAAAAGTACAGCGTTTAACGGTTCAGGAAAACCAGGAATACAAAAAGAAAGTACGTGAGAATTTATCAAATAGAGACATAGCTTCTATTGATGAAATCAACAGGATTAATACTAAAGTTTTAGCTGAAGATCAAAAGAATGAAGCGTTATTGACTAAAATTGACAAAATTGATACCGAAAAGAAAGAAGTCTTAAAACGTAAAATCTCACGTGCTACTTTTTACAGTGCCGAAGCACGAGAATTTGACGATAAATTGGCTTTGGTCAAATTAGAACGCATTCAAAACACAATTGGAGATAGTGACAGTGAAGGGAAAGCAGTTGAACCTGCTGAAATGAAGAAAACGTTAAGCGAAAATATAATTAAAGAACCTACTAAAATTGAAGTGATTTCTAATTTGAAAGAAGTAGAAGATGGATTCTATTTGGTGGCAAATGTTTTTGGTGATGCTGCTCCAAGAGATGAATTTGCTGTTAAACTTAGTTATGCTGGAGAGAAAAAAACAAAATTTTTCTATAATGTAAATAACTTCGGATACTATGTATATACCGATGTTTTTAAAACGTTGAATGAAGCCTTATTTGAATATAAAGTAAAGCCATCAACTGAACTTTTTAAAAACTTATTCATTATTCAAATAAAAAATGAACAATAAATTAATCGAGAATTAGTTTTTGAGTAAAATAGAAATAAAGATGAAAAAAGTACTATTGTGTTTGTTACTGTTGAGTTTGAACTCCTTTTTTGCTCAAAACAATGTGATAAAACACAAAGTTGCCAAAGGAGAAACAATAACTAAAATCGCTCAAAAATATTCGGTAACACCACTTGATATTTACAAACTTAATCCTGATGCCCAAGCCGGAGTTTCAGAGAATACTTTGTTGATTATCCCTAAAAAAGGAGCTGTTGTCGCTCCTAAAAAAGTCGAAGGAAAAATTCAAAAACACACTGTAATTGCTAAAGAAACATTATATAGTATTTCTAAATTATACAATATAACGGTGGCCGATATTGAAAATGCCAATCCGGAAGTTAAAAACGGACTGAGCATCGGTTTAGTATTAAATATTCCGGTAAAAGCAAGTTGGGTAAAACCACAAGAGACAATCCTGCACGAAGTAAAACCACAAGAAACCAAATATGGTATCGCCAAACAATATGGAATTACGGTTGAAGAATTAGAAAAGAAAAATCCTGAAATTGTTGGAAAAGAACTGCCTTTAGGATTTGTTTTAGTAATTAAAGGTCAAAGACCTATTACAAAACCTCAAATCGAACAACCCAAAATAGAGGTTCCTGTGATTAAACCTGCAGAACCTGCATTAACTGAATATACCGTTAAACCTCAAGAAACATTATATGGTTTAGCTAGTCAGTTTGGAGTTACACAGGAAGATTTAATTGCGTTAAATCCGGAACTAAAAGAAGGTGTTCGCGAAGGAATGATACTTAAAATTCCTTCAAGACCTTTGGTTGTTGTCAAGAAAAATTATGTTGACTTGACAAAAATGTTAAAAAGACAAGGAACTAAAAAAGTAGCATTATTATTACCCTTTAATTTAGCCAAGCAAGAACAAGATACTCTAAATTCAACCAAGTCAAGATTGAAAAAAGACAAGTTTCTTAACATGACCCTTGACTTTTATTCAGGAGCATTAATGGCAATCGATTCGGTTAAAAAATTAGGTGTTGATGTAGATGTAACGATTTTAGATTCTGATGAAACAAAATCGACTTCTAATGTGTCAAATCTTATTAGAGATAATAACTTAAAGTCATATCATGCCGTTGTTGGTCCTTTTTATCAGAACAATGTGGAAAAAACAGCTGAAATTTTGGGAACTGTTCCTGTTTTTTCACCACTTTCAAAAGATTACGATAAAAAATATTCCAATTTAATTCAAGCCACTCCGTCAAGTGATGATATCAAGAACGCAATGTTCGATTTTATGCGCAATAAAGGAGGGAATATGCTCGCTATTGTTGATCCTAAAAAACAATCTATAAAACAATTTATTACAGATAATCACAAAGATGTACAATTGGTTAATTTTACTGATAAAGGCATATTAGATGTCGCACATTTGAAATCATTATTAGTAGCTGGTAAGGAGAATTTTGTGGTCATGGAAACCGAAAAAACCAACCTAATTTTGTCTATCACAACCAATTTATTGAGTTTGCAAAAGCAGTTTGATATCAAATTGGTTATTCTGGGTGAAAATGAAGCGTTGGATTTTGAAGAAATTCAAATGAGCCGATTAACCAAATTAAAAATGCATTATCCATCACAGTTCAGTGTCAATAATTCAGATAAAGCTGCCATTTTTGATAACAATTACAAGAGAAAGAATAAAATATTTCCTAATCAATTTGCAACAAGAGGTTTCGATATGACTTTCGATGTTTTACTTCGATTGGCACAAGAGAAGCCAATTTTAGAAACACTAAACGAAAGTGCTTCCCAACAAATTGAGAGCCGATTCAATTACGTTGCGAACCCTGATGGTGGATTTACCAACAAAGGCGTTCATATTTTATATTACGACACCGATTTAACAATAAAACAAGCTAACTAATGGCCACTTCAAAAATAACATATGTAGGAGATTTAAGAACTATTTGTATTCACATACAATCTGGGACAGAAATTTTAACTGATGCGCCAACAGATAATCACGGCAAAGGAGAAGCATTTTCACCAACAGATTTAGTAGCAACAGCACTTGGAAGTTGTATGGTGTCTATAATGGCTATAAAGTCCAAAGAACTGGAAGTTGATTTGAAAGATTCAACGGTTTCGGTTACTAAAATAATGCAGGCTGAACCTAGAAAAATAGCAAAGGTCGTGGTTGTTTTAGATATGAGTATTACGACTTCGGATAAAAACAAGACTATTTTAGAGCGAGTAGCGATGAATTGCCCAGTTTTATTAAGCATGAATCCAGATATTGATAAAGAAATTACTTTTAATTGGAAGTAATATAGTTTCACAGATAATATCTGAGCATCTATATTCAAAGCTAATCAATGCTATTATTTGAAAATTAATTAAAAATGAAAAACTTATTTTTTATTTCATTACTTTATTTGTCATTTTTTAATGGTTTTTCACAAGTTCACTGGTTAATAAATCAAGACGAAGTTAAAAATTGTAAATTAATTAAATCTGGAAAATTTGTTAATAAAATTAGCAATGAGGAAGCAACACCTGATTATTTTATTGTTTTTAGTGAGGGATTTGCAACTGAATATGTGGACAACGGTAAATATTTTATTAAATCAAAGATAGAATTTAAAAATGATTGTTATTATCAGTCAATAGTTGTTGAATGTACAATTCCGAATTATGATTTGTCAATTAATACCAAAATTCAAACTGAAATATTGGAAACTGCAACTCAAGACAAGTTGATTAAAATTCGTTCAAAAATGGAGAATTCTGAATGGCAGTTTTTTGTGCTTCAAAAAATTGAAGATTGATTTTTAAATGACAAACCAAGATCTTCTCATCAAACTCGCTCACACCAAAATGCCTTTCGGTAAATATGAAGGCTATTATCTTATTGACTTGCCTGAATTTTATGTCGTTTGGTATTCCCAAAAAGGATTCCCAAAAGGACAATTGGGAGAACAACTCAAACTCGTGCACGAACTCAAACTCAACGGTCTTGAAGAATTAGTGCGTAACATTCGTAAAAACTTTCCAAAATCAAGATAAATCCCTTGATTAATTAGCTGACAAGAATCTTCTAAACTTAGAATAATAGTCGCTTAAATTCTTAACGAATAATTGTTATTTATCCCTTGCCAATTATCAATTAATAATTGTATTTTTGCCACGTTTTTTACACAACGACAACAACACAAACAAGACAAACAACAACACAATGAATCAAACAAAGTATATTTTTGTTACCGGAGGCGTTACTTCTTCTTTAGGAAAAGGAATTATTGCTGCTTCGTTAGCAAAATTATTGCAAGCACGAGGATACCGTACAACCATTCAAAAATTCGATCCGTACATCAATGTCGATCCAGGAACACTAAATCCATATGAGCATGGCGAATGTTATGTGACTGATGATGGTGCCGAAACCGACTTGGATCTAGGGCATTATGAAAGATTTTTGAACGTTCCTACATCACAAGCCAACAACGTAACTACAGGAAGAGTCTATCTTTCAGTAATTGAAAAAGAACGTCGTGGAGAATTTTTAGGAAAAACAGTCCAAGTTGTACCTCATATCACTAATGAAATCAAGGAGCGCATGCAGTTACTTGGTAGAAGTGGAGACTATGACATTGTGATTACTGAAATTGGAGGAACAGTCGGAGATATCGAATCGTTGCCATACATCGAATCGGTGCGTCAGTTGGTTTGGGAATTGGGTGATACGAACGGAATTGTTATTCACTTAACGTTAGTGCCATATTTGGCTGCAGCGGGTGAGTTAAAAACAAAACCAACACAGCACTCGGTAAAAACCTTAATGGAAAGCGGAATCAAAGCCGATATTTTAGTGTGTCGTACCGAGCATGAAATTTCGCAAGATTTACGTCAGAAGTTGGCTTTATTTTGTAATGTGAAGAAAGAAGCGGTAATTCAATCAATTGATGCTTCTACCATATATGATGTTCCAAATTTAATGTTGGAAGAAGGATTGGACAAAGTAGCTTTGAAAAAGTTAGACTTACCCGAGAAAAATTCTCCCGATTTAAAACAATGGAATGAATTTTTACAACGTCATAAAAATCCGAAGCACGAAGTAAATATCGGATTGGTTGGAAAATATGTCGAATTGCAAGATTCGTATAAATCCATTTTAGAAGCTTTTATTCATGCAGGAGCGGCTAATGAGACAAAAGTGAACGTAATTTCGATTCATTCAGAGCATTTAGATGCCAAAACGGCAGAAAATCAGCTAAAAGGTTTAGATGGTATACTTGTTGCTCCTGGATTTGGCGAAAGAGGAATTGAAGGAAAAATTGATACGGTTCGTTATGCCCGTGAGAATAATATTCCGTTTTTCGGAATTTGTTTGGGAATGCAAATGGCTGTAATTGAATATTCGCGTAATGTTTTAGGTTATGCTGATGCCAATTCAACCGAAATGAATCAAAATACTTCTCATCCGGTAATTAACCTGATGGAAGAACAAAAAAATATTACCGATAAAGGCGGGACCATGCGTTTAGGGGCTTGGAAATGTCAATTAAAGGAAAATACGTTGGCGCATAAAATTTACGGAAAATCCGATATTTTAGAACGTCACCGCCACCGTTACGAATTTAACGGGGAGTATTTAAATGAATTAGAAAAAGCTGGATTAAAAGCAACGGGAGTAAATCCTGATACTGGTTTGGTAGAAGTTGTTGAATTGGAAAACCATCCGTTTTTCATTGGTGTTCAATACCATCCAGAATATAAAAGTACAGTAGCTAACCCACACCCAATTTTTGTAAAATTTGTGGAAGCTGCGGTAAAAAACAAAAAATAATAAGTTTCTGAGTCTCTTTAAAGAGCTTGTGCTGAGCAAGTCGAAGTATGATTTAGTAACAAATTATAAATTAAATAGACTAATAAACGTACTGCTTAAAGCCTAATGCTTAAAGCAAAATTTTAAAAATGGAACAAAAAAAATTCGACCTTAACTCAATTATTGGATTTGCGTTAATTTTTGGTATCATGATGTGGATTATGTACCAAAATACTCCTTCACAAGCTGAAATTGATGCCAAAAAAGCAAAACAAGAAAAAGTTGCTACTACAAAAGTAAAAACAGAGGAAGTAAAAGCGGTTCAAGCCGTTGCTACCGATTCTACGCAAGTAAAAGCTTTGCAAGGAACTTTGGGAAGTTTCGCTTACTCGGCGGCTTTACCTTCTGCAAAAAATGAATTCACAACTATCGAAAACGAATTAGTGACTTTGAAAATCGCTAATAAAGGTGGTTATATTGCGGAAGCTACTTTGAAGAATTTCAAATCGATTGATAAAGAGGGACCTTTAGTACAATTGATTCAAAAGAACAATGCTAATTTAAATATTGCGCTTCAAACAAAAGACGGTAAGGTTTTAAATACCAAAGATTTATTTTTTGAACCAACACTTTCGAAAGTAGAGGGTAATCAAATTCTTTCGATGAAATTGAAAGCAGGCGAAAATCAATTCTTAGAATACAAATATGTGCTGAAAGCTAACGACTATATGTTAGATTTTGATGTGCGTTCGCAAGGTTTGGCTTCAGTTTTAAACACTTCAAATCCATCTAATTTAGATTGGAATTTGAAATCGTTCCGCAACGAAAAAAGTATTTCATACGAAAACAGATATACTGAAGTTATTTACGAATACGAAGAAGGAAAAGACAATTATTTAGGACAATCAGATGAGCAGGAAGAGGTTGCGGAAGTTTCGTATGTAGCTTTCAAACAACACTTTTTTACCTCAATTTTATTGACTAAAACTCCATTTAAAACAGCCAAATTAGCTTCTCAAAATTTAGTTAAAGATGAAGAAGTTGATACGGTTGCTACTAAAAACTTTAAAGCGACTTTGCCATTAGCATTTAATAACGGTGAGTTGGATTATAAGATGAATTGGTACTACGGACCTTCTGATTATAAAATTTTAAATAGTTACGATAGAAATCTTGACGAAATTATTCCATTAGGTTGGGGAATCTTCGGTTGGATTAACAAATTCATTTTTGTGCCGTTATTCGGATTTATGAGTAATTATTTCTCTTACGGAATTGCTATTATTCTATTTACGGTGTTAATCAAATTGGTGATGGGACCAATCACGTATAAATCATTTTTGTCACAAGCCAAAATGAAAGTGTTACGCCCAGAATTGAATGAGTTGAACGATAAATTTAAAGATCCAGTTAAAAAACAACAAGAAACAATGAAGTTGTACAACAAAGCAGGGGTAAATCCTATGGCCGGTTGTATTCCAGCGTTAATTCAGTTGCCTTTTATGTACGCATCGTTCCAGTTTTTCCCTTCTGCAATTCAGTTGAGACAACAAGGATTCTTATGGGCACAGGATTTATCATCCTACGATTCAATTTTCAAACTTCCATTTACCATTCCATTGTATGGTGACCACATCAGTTTATTTCCAATTTTGGCTTCTATTGCTATTTTCTTCTATATGAAATATACAACGGGTGACCAACAAATGGCTGCTCCTCAACAAGAAGGGATGCCAGATATGGGGAAAATTATGAAAATGATGATTTGGATGTCTCCAATTATGATGTTGATTTTCTTCAATAATTACGGTTCAGGATTGAGTTTGTATAACTTATTCTCTAATATCATGACGTTAGGAATTATGTTCTACATCAAGAATTATGTAGTAGATGAGAAAAAAATTCATGCTCAAATTCAAGAAAATAAATTAAAAGAGCCTAAAAAGCCAAGTAAATTCCAACAAAAGCTTCAAGAAGCTATGGAACAAGCGGAGGCGCAAAAGAAAGCGAATAAAAAATAATGAATTCATAATTTTTTTAAAAGCCCTGTTTATAAGTTATCTTTAAACAGGGCTTTTTTATAATAGTATTTTGATAATGAAAATAACAATTGTCGGTTTTGGAAATATGGGTAAAACCTTTGCAAGTAGTTTTATTACTTCTAGGTTTATTAAAGCGGAAGATGTGAAAATTATATCGCGAACTATTCCGACTTCAAACGAAATGTTTGGCGTTCCTGCAGCTAATTTCAGTACACTTGTTTCACAACAAATTAATGAATCGGATATTGTATTATTGGCAATCAAACCACAAGATTTTCATACAGTATCTGAAGATTTGAAAAAGTATGTTTCGAAGCATCAAATTCTTTTTTCGGTAATGGCAGGTGTTTCAATTGATAAAATTAAAACAACATTAGGAGTAGAAAAAGTGGTGCGTTCTATGCCTAATCTTGGGACACAAGTGGGATTAGGGATGAGTGTTTTTTCAGCTTCTGTTGAAACAGATAGAAAAGATTTATTTATCATTCAAAATTTGATAAATACGACAGGAAAATCAATTTATGTTGAAGAAGAATCCTTAATTAATCCAGCTACAGCAGTTTCTGGAAGTGGTCCGGCCTATGTTTTCTATTTTATGAATGCAATGATAAAAGCAGCTGAGGATTTAGGGTTTACCTATTCGGAAGCAGAATTATTAGTGAGACAAACTTTTTTAGGGGCTATAAATTTGCAAAGTGCCGTTGGGCTCTCCAATGAAGATTTGATCAGTAAGGTTGCTTCAAAAGGAGGGACTACAGAAAGTGCGTTGACTGTTTTTAAAGAAAATGAATTAGAAAAAATAATTGCTAATGCAATTTTTGAAGCTAATTTGAGAGCAATAGAATTAGGGAAATAAAAAATATAATTTTTATAGGCATATTTTTTGTGTTATGTAATAAATCAAATAGTTTTGAGTTAAATTTAAGAGATAAAATAAGTATGAAAAAAATCAATCTATATTTAGTGTTAGTAGTCTTTATCACTTCGGTTTCTTTTTCCCAAACAAAAGAAAACCAGATGAATGCTAAAGGAGAACGAATTGGTTTATGGAAAGGCTATTATGAAGATTCTAAAATTCTTCGTTACGAAGGGACCTTCAATAAAGGAAAGGAAGTAGGAACTTTTACGTACTACGCCAATGCTGATAAAAAAATTATTTCGGCAACGAGAAAATTTGACGGAAAAGGCAATGCCTACACTACTTTTTTTGATGAAAAAGGACAAAAAGTTAGTGAAGGGAATTTGGTAAATAAAATGCGTCAAGGGGTTTGGACTTATTACCACAAAGGCTTAAAAGCAATCATGTGTGTTGAGAATTATGTAAATGATAAATTAGAAGGCATCCGCAAAGTTTTCTTTACAGATAATGTTTTAGCAGAAGAAGTTTCTTATAAAAATGGATTGAAAAACGGAGTGTCAAAAATATATTCAAAAGCAGGAACTCTTAAAGAAGAAGCAGTTTTCGTTAACGGATTAATGCAAGGGAGCTATAAAGTGTATGATGATAATGGTGTTGTGATTATTGATGGACAGTACAAGGAAGATAAGAAAAAAGGACTTTGGAAATACTATAACAGTAATAAAGAATTAATCGGTCAGGTCAATACTGACACTATCAACGGACACAAAAAGCCTTCGCTATTCAAAAAGAAATAACTACTTTTGTGCTCTTAAAAATAATTTGAAATGAAGCGTGTTGTTGTTGGTCTTTCAGGAGGTGTTGATTCGAGTGTTGCTGCTTATTTATTGAAGGAGCAAGGCTACGAAGTGATAGGCCTTTTTATGAAAAACTGGCACGATGATTCAGTTACTATTTCCAACGAATGTCCTTGGTTAGAGGATAGTAATGATGCTCTTTTAGTGGCTCAAAAACTAGGAATTCCTTTTCAAACAGTAGATTTAAGCGAGCAATACAAAGAAAAAATCGTGGACTATATGTTCAGTGAATATGAAAAAGGACGTACTCCAAATCCTGATGTATTGTGTAATCGTGAAATCAAGTTTGATGTTTTTATGAAAATTGCATTGTCTTTAGGTGCTGATTATGTAGCTACTGGACATTATTGTCGTAAAGGCGAGTTTGAAGTTAATGGTGAGCCAATGTATCAGCTTTTAGCGGGTGTCGATGCTAATAAAGATCAATCGTATTTTCTTTGTCAATTATCGCAAGATCAATTGGCCAAAGCCTTATTTCCGATAGGTGAATTAACCAAACCTCAAGTTCGTGAAATTGCAGCGAAAATGGAATTAGTTACAGCCGAAAAGAAAGATTCACAAGGACTTTGTTTTATTGGAAAAGTGCGTTTACCAGAGTTTTTACAACAACAATTGCAACCTAAAGAGGGGTTGATTTACGAAGTGGAGACAGCTAATGAAATCTACAATAAAAAAGAAATTCATTTCAATTCTACAGAAGAACGATTAAAATTTGAGTCTACAAATATTAAATATACACCTGAAGTTGCCAAAGTTGTGGGTAAACATCAGGGAGCGCATTATTTTACTATTGGTCAACGTAAAGGACTAAATGTGGGCGGAACGAAAGAAGCTTTATTTATTATTGCTACCGATATTGAGACTAATTCAATCTATACAGGACAAGGACATACCCATCCAGGGCTGTTTAAAAAAGCGCTGTTTGTGGCTCAAGATGAAATCCACTGGATACGAACCGATTTAGCGTTAAAAGTTGGAGAAACAATGCCAGTAAAAGCTCGTATTCGTTACCGTCAGGAACTTCAAGACGCTATTTTGCATCAATTTGTAAACGGATTGTATGTTGAATTCAATCAGCCTCAATCAGCTATTACTGAGGGGCAATTCGTATCTTGGCATATCAATGATGAATTAATTGGGTCCGGGGTAATATCCTAAAGTAATTTTTAATTTTTGTGTATATTTGAGATTACAAAAAACACCATAAAAATGAAATTAAAATTACTTGTTGTCTTTTTTTTAACTTCAGTTAGTCTATTTGCTCAAGAAGATGCTTGGGTTTTTTTTAACGACAAGCCCAATGTACAAGCTTTCTATGATAATCCATTGTCAACCTTAACACAACGTTCTTTAGACAGAAGAACTACACAAGGAATTACTTTGGACATGAAAGATGCTCCTTTACATCAGCCTTATGTGGATCAAGTTACTGCCGCTACAGGAATAACGGTTTTGGCTAAATCAAAATGGCTAAATATGATTCATGTTAGAGCAACTCAAGCTAATATTGCTGCATTGTCGGCATTATCATTTGTAGATCACATTCAGTATGCCAATCATTCTTTAAATGCAGGTTCTAAATCTCAATCAGAGGTAACTTCTAAGGTTGCAAAAGTAAATAAATGGCAAAATACCGAAGAAATTCAGGCTAATTTCAATTATGGGAATTCAGCTAACCAAGTGCAAATGCTAAATTGCCATATCCTGCACCAGCAAAATTATACAGGGATAGGGAAAGTAATAGCTATTTTAGATGCAGGTTTTCCAGGGGTTAATACAACCAATCCATTCAAAAGATTAAGAGATAACGGATTAATCCTTGGTGGATACGATTTTGTGAATAATTCTACCAATTTTTATACGGGTAATCCTCATGGTACTATGGTATTGTCAACTATGGGGGGATATACAAATAACAAACTTGTAGGAACTGCTCCTGATGCTAAATATTATTTATTTATAACTGAAGATGCAATAAACGAAGAACCATTAGAATTATCAAATTGGGTAGAAGCAGCTGAAGAAGCGGATAGACTAGGAGTGGACGTAATTAATTCGTCACTTGGGTATTTCGGTTTTGATACTGCTGCCTATAGTTTTAGCTATGCTCAAATGAATGGTCAAACATCGGTGGCTTCGAGAGCGGTTGATATTGCTTTCTCTCGCGGAATGATTTGCGTGATTTCTGCAGGAAATGAAGGAGGAAAGACAGAAGAACACGTAGGTACTCCAGGCGATGCTACGTATGCAGTTACAGTTGGTTCGGTTACTTCTACAGAAGTGAAATCAGGATTTAGTTCAATAGGGCCTTCTGCTGATGGCAGAATTAAACCGGATTTGATGGCTATGGGGTCTGCAGCAACTGTCTCAAATGAAATAGGAATGATAACCACTTCAAACGGAACTTCGTTTTCATCACCTATTTTAGCAGGAGCTATCACTTCATTTTGGTCGGCTTTTCCAAATAAGAAAAACTCAGAAATCGTTCAGTTTGTAAGAGCTTCAGCGGATAAATATTTGACTCCAAATAATAATTATGGCTACGGAATACCTGATTTTCAAGCAGCTTTGAATACAGTCTTGTCAACTTCTGAATTTGAATTTAATAAAATAAAAATTTACCCTAATCCAGCGAATACAGAAATTTCAATTTCAAGTAGCGAAGAAATAATGGGAGCATCATTCGTTTTATACAATCAATTAGGGCAAAATATTTTAAAAACAAAGATTACCTCTGATTTGGAAAAAATTAATGTCAGCGAATTAACCAATGGAATTTATTTTTATTCGCTTTCCAATGGAAATGGAGTAACACAAGGAAAATTAATGATAAACTAAAACTGAAAATATTCAGGATAAATGAATAAAATAACCTCTCTTTTTAACATACAATATCCAATCGTTCAAGGCGGAATGATTTGGAATTCAGGATATAAATTAGCCAGTGCCGTCAGTAATGCGGGTGGATTGGGATTAATTGGAGCTGGGTCTATGTATCCCGATGTGCTACGAGAACACATTCAAAAATGTAAAAAAGCGACTGATAAACCTTTTGGAGTCAATGTGCCAATGTTGTATCCTAATATTGAAGAAATCATGCAAATTATTGTTGATGAAGATGTGAAAATAGTCTTTACTTCGGCAGGAAATCCAAAAACATGGACTAGTTTTTTAAAAGAAAAAGGAATTACAGTGGTTCATGTAGTTAGTAGTTCTAAATTTGCTTTAAAAGCACAAGAAGCAGGTGTAGATGCAGTTGTGGCTGAAGGTTTCGAAGCTGGAGGACACAACGGTCGTGAAGAGACAACGACATTAACATTAATTCCGATGGTTCGTGAAAATATTTCCATTCCGCTCATTGCAGCTGGTGGAATTGCAACAGGAAGAGGTATGTTGGCGGCTATGGTACTTGGTGCTGATGGTGTTCAAATGGGAAGTCGTTTTGCAGCATCAACTGAAAGTTCTTCGCACAGTAATTTTAAACAAACAATCGTTGAATTGGAAGAAGGAGGGACACAATTGACCTTAAAAGAATTGGCGCCTGTTCGTTTAATCAAAAATAAGTTTTATAATGATGTTCAAGAATTATATGCCAAATGTCCTACACCGGAAGAATTAAAAACTTTATTAGGTCGCGCTCGTGCTAAACGAGGAATGTTTGAAGGCGATTTGACTGAAGGTGAATTGGAAATAGGTCAAATAGCAGGACTTATTCACGATATAAAACCGGTTGACGTCATTATTGAAGAAGTGATTTCTGAATTTGAACAAGCAAAAAAGGAATTAGTTAACCTTTAAAAGAGTATGAAAAATATAATTAAAATAGTGACTTTGGTTCTTTTTTTTGGGATCCAAACGAAAGCACAAACCTATCGTTTTGAAGTTTTGGCGGTTAGTTTAAGTGTGAAACAAGCTGGAAAATGGAGTGATTTTTCCCCTTTTAAAGAGGCGAAAATTATGGCTAGTTTGAATTTAAATAAAAACTATATTGCTGTTTATTCTGATATTGAACAATATTTTAAAATTGTAAAATATTACGATAGAAAAGTTGAAAATGGAAAGGATATTGATGGTTTTGATTGTGTTGATCTGAACGGTGAATATTGCTTCCTTGAAATTCAATCGCGACAAAAAGAGAATATACACCAACTTTATATCACTTATCCAGATAGGGTAATGGTTTATAATATGAAATTTACTAAGAAATGATGAAAAAGACAATTTTACTATTAGCATTAGCAGCCGTTTCGGTTGCCAATGCGCAAAAACAAAAAGCAGTAACTAATCTTCCAGAACCTAGCAAACCTAAGCTGGTTATTGGAATTGTAGTCGATCAGATGCGTATGGAATATCTATACCGTTTTGCAAACGATTTCTCTGAAAATGGTTTCAAACGGATTATGAACAATGGATTTACTTTCCATAACGCGCATTACAATTATATGCCTACGTATACTGCACCAGGTCACGCTTCTATTTATACAGGAACGACTCCATCTACCCACGGAATTGTAGGTAATGAGTGGTTTAGTCGCTTACTCGGAAAAGATATGTACTGTACTGATGATGCTTCAGTAAATACACTTGGAGACGGTACAGTTAGTGAAGGACAAATGTCTCCTAAAAATCTTCAAGCAACTACCATTACTGATGAATTAAAATTGGGAACCAATTTTAAAGGAAAAGTAATCGGGATGAGTTTAAAAGATAGGGGAGCGATTTTACCAGCAGGACATTTTGCAAACTGGGCTTTTTGGTACAGTAAAACAGGGAATTTCATTTCAAGTACCTTTTATGGTGACAAATTACCGGATTGGGTAACGCAATTTAATAACGAAAAAAAATATATGGATTACATCATGCAAGGATGGAATCTGTCTAAGCCTCTTACTACCTATAATGAAAGTGATCCTGACGATAGCCCGTATGAAGCCAAATTGTTTGGTTCAGAAAAACCAGTATTTCCATATAATTTAAAGGCAATGTATGATAAAAATGATGCAGGAATATTACGTTCTACACCATTTGGAAATGATATTTTGGCTGATTTTGCTGAACGAGCAATAGAGAAAGAAAGTTTAGGAAAAGATGATAATACAGATTTCCTAACGGTTAGTTTTTCTTCTACTGATTATGTAGGTCATTATTTAGGACCACGCTCTATGGAGTTACAAGATACTTACTTGCGACTAGATGAAACCTTAGCCAATTTTTTAACTTATTTGGATACTAATGTTGGTAAGGATAATTATGTTTTATTTTTAACGGCTGATCATGCTTGTGCTGAAAACGGGAAGTTTTTACACAACAGTAAATATAATGTTACTAATATCGAATCAAAAGAAATTGCAAAAGCAATAGAAAAATTCTCTATGGATACTTTTGCTGATGATGTCGTTTTAGATTATTCTAATTTTAATGTATACTTTGATAAGAAAAAAATGGCAGAGAAAGGATTAGAATTGAGCGTGGTTAAACAAAAATTTAAAGCCTTTTTGATGACGCAAGAGCAAGTGAAATACGTGTACAGCGAAGAAGAAATTATGGCCAATTCAGGGGCGGATTATTATCTAAATATGATTGCAAAAGGGTATGATTCGACTCAAGATGGTGACTTAGTGATTCTTGATAAGCCAGGGTATATTGAGTATGGACCAACAGGAACTACTCACGGAACACCTTATGCCTATGATACCCACTCACCCTTGTTGTTTTACGGATGGGGAATTAAAAAAGGGGAATCACACGAAAAGAAGTTGATTACGCAAATCGCACCAACCTTGGCTCAAAAATTAAAAATTACGTTTCCTAACGGAACTGAAGGAGAAGTGTTAGAAGAGTTGTTTAAATAGTAAAAGCGCCGAAAGGCGCTTTTTTTTATTATTGGTTTTTTTAAAGCAATAGCACAAAACCGTTGTTATTTGTTTGGCTTTATTTTATTCCATTCTTCTTTTGTGATTTTGAACCAATTATGCTCTATTCCTTCATGGTTAAATGTTTCAACTAGTGTTAGTCCTGTTTTTTCTAAAACATTTTTAGAACCTTTGTTTTCAATATCGCATATTGCATAAAGGTTTTCTGTTTGCAAGTTTTTGAAAGCGTAATTTACTAAAGCAATTGTAGTTTCAGTAGCAATTCCTTTTCCCCAATGTTTTTCAATTAATCGATATCCTAATTCATAAAAATTGACGTGATTATTCATCGAATCTTTGATTAATTTGATGCCTGACCAACCAATAAATTCATTCGTTTTTTTATCAATAATAGCCCAACGAGCAATTCCATTGTCAATATATTGTTGACGAAGATTTTGTATTAATTTTTTAATTTCTTCTCTTTCTTGAACAGGTTTATTACCTACATATTTTTGAACATTGGGATTACTGTCTAGTTCAAATAGGGCTTCCTCGTCTGAAAATAAAATTTCTCTTAAGGTTAACCTTTCAGTTTCTAATTTTATATTCATTGTATTAACTAAATGTTCATTTTGTGTTATTCCCTTTTTTTGTAAGCAGACATCTGGCTCTCAAATATTACTTTGCTACCTTTTGTTGTTTTAGGAACTCAGTAAATTTTTTACCGTATTTAGACTTAGCAACTTTAGGTGTCATTTTACTGTGTATTAAATCTAAAAAATGAGGTTGCATGTCGTAAATATCAGTTAACACGATATATGGAGCGACTTCATGGTCAGCATTAGTTGACGCAAAGTTGGCTGCATATAAGTAACGACGTTTTAACAAAGCGTCTTGCTTTTTGCTGTTTTCTTCAGCCGAGTAGTTTTTGTTTCCTTTTTGGCCCAAAACCTGAGCTTGTAAAAGTTCCAATTGTTGGTCGTTAAATTTAGAAATGATGTCTTTATATTGATCGTACAATTCCTGATTTTTTGACCCTGTTACTTTGGCTTCAGCTAAAAAGAATTCCAAATTAGTATCGATATTTATTTTTCCCGGCTCGGCAAAAAATAGCAAGTTGTTGTCTATAGAGTTGGTTTGTCCACGATCTACATATAAATACAACATTTCCGGTGAATCCAATTGAATTTTACTTTCAAAAGCGGAACTACCATTTAAAACAATGGTGTCCAAGGCAACTAAAGTGCTGTCCTGTACTCGTTGTATGTATAGTTTTCCTTTTTTTAGTCCTTTGATATTTCCAGTGATTAATACTTCTTTTTCGCCCAATTTATTGTCTGAACATGATCCCAAAAGAACAACAGATAATAATGCAATGATAACTTTGTACATAGTTTTTAAATTTGGCGCAAAATAATAAAAAATCCTCAAATTGAAGGTCAAAATGAGGATTTTAAAAATGTATTTTTTTGAATGTAAATTAGCCTTTTAGCCAAGCTTCCCTAAGAGTTTTTTTACTATCGTCAGTAGCTTTATAGCCTATTACTTGTTCGTAAGGTAATTTTACTTTTCCTTTGATTTCTTGTGCTTTTCCGTCACGTTTTATCATTACTGTGATGGTGTCGTTTTCTTTCCAGCTTTGACTTGCTGTAAGCATGTCATAAATATTGTCTAAACTGTAATTGATACCATTAATGGCTGTAATGATATCGCCGTTTTTAATGCCCAAAGCCGAGTAAAATTCCGGTAATTCTATACCTGGTAATACGATGATTTCTTTGGTAGCTTGGTTTACTGTGATATTAGGAGTTTGTCCTTTGATAAAAACATTTCCTGGAATTTTATCTTCTGCTTGGGTAACACCCATTTTTGCAAAGAATTTTTCGTACGGAATTGGGGTTGGTCCTTCTACATAAGTTTTAAAGAATTCTCCCACTTCAGGATAGGTAAACGATACAATTTTATCGAATAATTCGTCATCGTTAAACGGTTTGTTTGGTCCGTATTCGTTGGTTAATTTTTGCATTAAATCCAAAATACCTCGTTGACCGTTACTTTTTTCTCTAATAATCATATCTACACACATGCCAATTAAAGCTCCTTTTTGGTATACGTTTAAGTATTGGTCTTTAAAAGGTTTTTTTAGCACATTGGCACTCATTTCAGTGAATGGCATCGTATCGTTCATTGCTGAAGCTTGACGAATTTTGTCGGACATTCTTCCGTAGAATTCATCTTCGGTGATTAGTCCTTGGTTGATTTGGAATAAGTTCGCAAAATACTCCGTTACCCCTTCATACATCCATAAATGTTTTGACATTTTTGGGGCAGTAAAATCGAAATCATGTATTTCTTTAGAATGTACTCCAAGTGGCGTTACAATATGGAAAAATTCATGAGAAACTATATCTTTTAATTGCTCGTCCATTTCTGCAGCAGGCATTTGCTCTGGCATAACTACCGTTGTACAAGTAGGATGTTCTAAAGCACCAAAACCTTTGGCATCTTGTTTTTGCATGTCTGATAAATAAATCAAAACAGCATATTTTTTGTTGTTGTTGATTGCGCCTAAGAATTTCTTCTGAGCACGCATCATTTTTTCCATTGCAGGAGTAATGTCAGCAGCTCTAAAAGTTCCATTAGGTGAATGTACTGCAATGATTATATCCATACCATCTACATTAAATGTAGTGTAGTCTGGTTTAGAATACATGATTGGGTGCTCTAATAACTCCGCATAACGGGTTGATTTGAATACATCAGAAGTAGCACTTTCGTCTAAATCGACCATAGAAGAAGCTCCATATAAATTTGCGTTATGCAAAATTGTAGTAGTATATGGAACAGCTAATTTATCTGAAAAATAACCTACAAATCCATGAGTGTTTACCATGTAACAAGTTGGATCAATATTGGTTCCTGCAGGAGAGAAAACTTCTTCATTTCCAAAACCAGCTCCTTTTTCGGTATCATAAGTATCGTTGACCCAATAGGTAACTTTGGCTAATTTTTTTGCACCTGTAATTCTCCAAGAGTTTTCACTCATTTTTGAAACAGGTAATGCATTATCTTTAGCATCATAAGCCTTTACATTTTCTATATATTTACCGTAATCGTCAGTAGAATAGGTGCCGGGAACAGTTTTTGGGATATTAAAAGTCACGATATCTTCTTTTGGAGCTGTTGGTTTAACAGTAACTAATATTTTATCGTCTTTGACATTGTTCAAATCTATCGTTACATTCACTTCGGGAGAAATTGTAGCGGTTGTTTGGGCCGATTTACAACTTAAAAGTAAAGAAGCGATGGCTAACGAATAAAAGATTTTCTTCATTTTTCTAATTGTTTTGACTATAAGTAGTCATTTTTAATTGTGTGTTACAAAAAACTCCTGAAAATCAGGAGTTCTAATTAATCAAATTTATTTTTTAAGTAATATTTCCCGTCCAAGTCATCGTCAAACTCGTCGATGTTTACTTGTTTCGGCTTGGGTTTAGAAGCCGTAACCTTCTTTTTCCAAAGTTCAAACTGATCTTTGGATAATCTTTTTCGCAATAATTCGGTGACTTCATTTTCACTAATACCAAATTCCTCTTTGATTACTTCAAAAGGTTTGCGTTCTTCCTGAGCCATGCTGATTAGTCTTTCTAAAGTTTCTCTGTCTAAATCAGCTATTTTACTTTTTCTCATTTATAAAATAGTATTTCAATATAAACTTATACAATTTGTATACCAATATTACTAAAAAGTATTTAGTTTTTAAAATTTTTTTAGCCTTCTGAGTTTCTGTATTTTTGAAAGGGTATGGCTAATAGATTTGAAAGTTTGTTGTTTTCTTCAGGTTTCATATGAGTATCTACTCCATATACAATTTCTTCACGTGGCATAATCATAAAGGTACCAAATAATCGGTCCCAAACAGCAAAAATATTCCCGTAATTACTGTCTGTATAAGGTAATTTATAATGATGGTGAATTTTGTGCATGTCTGGAGAAACAATGATATAGCTAATCCATTTGTCTAAATTTTTAGGCATTTTCATATTGGCATGGTTGAATTGCGATAAGAAAACCGAAAACGACTGATACATAAAAAATAGCCAAATAGGAGCGCCAACGACTAAAATGGCAAGTGCTGTAAAAATAAAACGAATGACACTTTCACCAGGATGATGGCGATTGGCCGAAGTGGTGTCAATCCAAGTATCGGTATGATGAATTAAATGAAAACGCCACAAAGGTTTGGTTTTGTGTTGCACATAATGAGCTGAGTAGGCGCCGATTAAGTCCATTAATAATAACCCAATAAGGGCTTGTAGCCAAAGATTATCCAAGTGTAGCCAATGAATGATTCCGAATTTATTTTCTTCTGTCCAAACGGAGGCAAAAAACAAGACAAACGCCATTGAAAAATTGATTAAGATGGTAGTGAATGTAAAAAACAAATTAATCCCTGCATGGCTTATCTTGTTGTATTTAAAGTTGAAAAGAGGTAAACCACTTTCGATGATCCAAAAGAGGGCTATACCTCCAAATAAGATGATACTTCGATGAGAGGATGGGATGGTTTCAAAATAATGAACAATTTCGTTAATCATGGTTTCCGGATTTGGTAATTTCAAATTTAAGGAAAACTTTTATTTAATGATTCGGAAGGTTAAATTAATTCTGCTTCCTATTTCTTTTTTGGTTTTCGGTATTTGATGTTTCCAAAAATGTTGAGTGGTTCCTTTCATGATTAGCAAACTTCCGTGTTGCAGTGTTATGTTCTGCTTTACCATTTCTATAGTGTTGTGTTTGAGTTGAAAGACTCTTTCTTCACCAAAACTCAAAGAAGCAATGATAGGATTTCGGCCCAATTCTTTTTCATTGTCAGCATGCCAGCCGTTGCTGTCTTGACCGTTTCGGTAATAATTGAGTAATACGGTGGTAAAATTTTCTTCACATACTTTTTCTACAGCTTCCTTTAAAAACATTAAAAGTGGATTCCAATTGTGGGGCTGCATAATTATGTTTGAATAACCATAAGGTTTACCTTCGTTACCAAATAAAGCAGTAAGACGTGGTTGTAAATGGTTTTTTCCGTAAACAGTGATGGTATCTTGTTGCCAAGGAATTTCTGTTTTTAACTTTTCGAAAAGTGAATTAGCTTCCTCTGTCGAAATGAAATTAGGAAAATACTCGATTTCTGCATCGGGCAGATTGAAAACTATTTTTTCGTCCGGAAATAAACTCATTCTATGTGTATAAAAAAGCCCAGTAAATTAATGCTAATTGCACTGGTAATCGAATAAGTCGAATCCATTTGGGAAGTCCTAAGGTTGCTTTTTCATTTTGTAACATGTATAAATTGGCTGGAAAAATGGCAATTAATAAAGCTATTACGCCCCAAGCGGAATATTTTGACAAAAATGGAATACACAAACCGATACCCAAAATAATTTCGGCTAAACCACTTAACCAATTGAGTAATTTCGGATTGGGTAAATAAGGCGGAATGATTTTTTGATAAATCCTCGGATTTCTAAAATGATTTATTCCCGCTCCTATATAGATTAGAGCCATTACATACAAATGCCAAGGTAAATTCATAACGTATTTGTTTCTTACGAATTTACCCAAAAATCACTAAAAAAGAGAAAAAATCTTATTTTTTTGAAAATTGAATGTTCATGATGACAATGGCGAAAATGATTAAAGCAATTCCAATCCATTGTGAAAACACTACTGTTTCACCAAGAATTAAAAAGGCCATTGATACTGAAACTGGTAATTCTAAGGAAGAAACGATACTTCCTAAACTGATTCCGGTGTGAGGAAATCCTGCATTCATTAACATTGGCGGAATTATAGTGCCAAACAGCGCCAATATAATTCCCCACTTGAAGAATATATCATAATTAAACGGAGTATTCTGAGTGAATAAAGCAAAAATAATAACGATTACAAATCCTCCTAAAAGCATATACAGACTTCGTTGTGCTGATGAAATGTTTGTTGCTACTTTATTTGCACTGTACATTGTAGTTGTAAAAGAAGCGGCAGCTAAAAGGCCTAGTACAATACCTCTCCAGTCTAATGCTATTTGATTTTGAAGTATGTTAGTTGCCAAAACAGTTCCTAATAAAATAATACCAACGGCAATAATTTTTATGGTCGAAGGCCTTCTTTTCTCTATAATAATTTCGAGTAAAAGTCCCATCCATACCGTTTGCATCAATAATACAATACCAATAGAAACAGGGATGTATTTTACAGCCAAATAATAAAATATACTGGTTAATCCGGTTGAAGTTCCAGTTATCATCAATTGAGTGATGTCTTTTTTGGTCGATTTTACAACTTCAGATCCTTTTTTTGCTTTTTGAAATGCATTAATCAATAAAAGGACTAAAATTCCCAAAAGAAATTGAGCCAAAATTACTTCAGCAGGAGTAAAAGGCAATCCTGTCATTCCTTTATCATCGTAAGCTAGTTTTACAAAAGTGGCCAACATACCGTAACTTGTTGCGCCCAACCCCACAAAAAAAACTCCTTTTAATACACTATTATTTGTCATCATTTCAAAATTAAAAAGCTTGCAAAGGTAATGTTTTGTTCATGATTTTTAATTTAAAACGAAAGATATATTCAGTTGAGAAACATTTTATTTGAATTTTTCATCGAAGTATTATTTCAAGTTAATTTATTACATTTGATAAAAAGTGATATTATGTGTGTACACCATGAGTTTATGAATGAAGCCATTGAACAATCCAGATATGGAATGAAAAACAATGAAGGAGGCCCGTTTGGAGCAGTAATAATTAAAGAAGGAAAAGTAATAGGTCGTGGAAATAATAGAGTAACGTCAAGCAATGATCCTACAGCTCATGCTGAGGTTGTTGCCATTAGAGACGCTTGTAAAAACTTGAACTCTTTTCAGTTGGATGGCTGTGTGTTGTATACTTCTTGTGAACCGTGCCCCATGTGTTTAGGTGCTATTTATTGGGCTAGACCTGACAAGGTTTTCTATGCAAATACACGTGAAGATGCTGCTAATATTGGATTTGATGACGATCTTATCTACAATGAAATTAACGTTCCTTTATCGGATAGAAAAATTGAGTTCGAGCAAATTAATAGGGAAGAAGCACTAAAAGTGTTTCAAGAGTGGAGTGAAAAATCGGATAAAAAAGAATATTAATTAAGGATTATTCGGTTCTGAAAGTCCTTTTAAATCACCTAAGTGCACTCGTAAAGCATTAACCGAAATACTAATTTCCCAAAAAGAAATTCCCAAAGAAATTAATAAACTCAACATACTTAATCCAAAAAAGTAAATAGCAATATCCTGCAAGTCGAAAAATAACAACAGCATTGCAAAAACAGATAAAAACAAACACAAAACGCCCATTAGTTGCATGAATCTAATGAGCGTTAGTCGTTTGTTTAAATTCTGAATTTCTAAAAGAATGGATTTGGTATGCACTTCTTCATAATTTTTTTTAAGACTTCTTATAATTTGGGCGATGGTTAAAAATCTATTGGTATACGCAAGAAGAATTAATGATGTTGCCGAAAATAACAATGCGGGAGTTTCAATAGATAATGTCATACAGATTTACTTTTTGGTTTTATATTTCTTAAGTTCTTTTCAACCCTAAAATTAATTATCTTAGTAATTAAATCAACGGGTAATGGTTTGTTTAGCGGGAATTGAACTGTTCCTTTTCCGCCTTTATAGTTTGAAAGTTCTGTTATAAATGCTTCATTTTCTCTAGGAGCAGGATACATGCCCACATGTTTTTGATACCCTGCGAAGTAAATGAGTATTCCATTTAGTTTATAGGCAGGAATGTTATAACTTATAGTTTCTTCGGCTTCTGGAGCATTAATTCTAATGAGATTTCTAATCTCAGTTAATAATTTTTGTGTTTCTTCTGGAAACCAAGAAATATAGTCGTCAACATCTTTTGGAGTTTTTCTGTCCATATTTTTAAATTGAGGAATACACTCAAATTTACTAACTTTTTTTACAATATTGATGTAACAATTCCAATAAAATCAAGACTTATGAGCAATTAAACAAACAAATGAAAAAAACAATTGTAACTACATTGCTCATTCTTAATGGAATATCAATTTTGCATGCTCAAGAAAGTACACAAGTAACAAAAGAAAAACCCAATCAACTTAATGAAATTGCCATTGTAAAGGAGAAAAAAGCAGTGGAACAAAAAGCCGACCGAACTATTTTTGACTTTGCCAGTCAAGCCCATCTTAATTCGGGCTCGGTAATGGAAGGAATAAAAAAATTACCTGGATTAATTGCTTCCGATATGGCCGGTATGATGTACCAAGGAAAGCAATTGGATGTTTATTTAGATGGACGACCACTAAATATTTCAAGTAATGAATTAAATGCTTTTTTGGAAGGAATGCCCGCCAACTCAGTCGAGCGAATTGAAGTGATTACTCAGCCAGGAGCAGAGTTTCCTGCAACTTCGGGAGGTGCCATACTAAATATAATCACCAATAAGAAAGCCAAAAATTACTTAACAGCTACATACACGAATAGTACCAATGTCACCAATTATGACACTTTACGTTGGCGCACGAACAACAGTTTGATGCTGAGTTCTAAAAATAAATTATTTGGTTGGCAGTTGAGCTTGGGGCAAAATTATGCCGAACGCGGTTTGTGGACGAATGTGACTAAAAATGAGAGTAACGTTACTACTATATTATCTAAAAATGAAGCAGATCGAATCAATCGAAACACGTTTGCGAAGTCGGCTTTGACTTTTGATTTAGGTGAAGATCGATTATTGTTGAATTATGATATAATTTTTAATAAAAATACAAGTTATACCAGTGCTTTTGGAACTTTACAGGATAATTCTACTTTTGAGACTTTTGACAAAGGAAACACTAAAAGTATTCGTCAAGATGCAGTAGTTACTTATCAAAAAAGATTTACAGACAAAACTAAAAAATTAGATTTTAGATTCAATTTTAATAGAAATACCAATGATTTTGATTTGAATTCCATTACTAACGATGCTCTTATTTTAGATAATATCTCTGATCAAAAAGTATATAATTTTAAAGCTGATTATTCCCAACCGTTAAAGTTATTGGACGAAGGAAAAATGAGTTTCGGTACTTTGTATGAAGAATTAATTTTTGATACCCAAAGTAGTGGCGTTACTAACCTTGAGTATAAAAGAAGAACCGCTTCAACCTATTTAGAATTTCAAGCGAAATATAAAAAGTTTGATTTCATTTTAGGAGGTAGAGCTGAGGACTATGACATTACAGGTAAGACGGCTACCGATGATTTAATGCCTTTCAAACAATTTCGTTTCTTTCCTAATGCAAGTGTACAATACAGTTTTATAAAACAAGTGGGTTTCACCTTGAATTATAATAAGAAAATAACATTACCTAGTACTACAGCTTTAAATCCAAATAATACTAATTACCAAAATCCTAATGTTGAGTACGCTGGAAATCCGCAATTGCAACCGGCTATTTTTGATAATTACGAAGCCAAAATCAGTGCTTTTGATTATGCGTTTGTTGGATACAACTTAAGTGTTGCCAAAAATCAAGTTGTAACTCGAGTTACTTTAGATAATAATTCGGTGACTAACACTAGTATTAATGTTTCTCAAATAAAAGTGCATAATTTTAATATAGGACTCCCGATTCCTTTTATGGTTTTTACAACGAGTATCAAGGAAATGATGAAATTCAATTTTAATCCTGATAAAATGAATATGATTTATGTTTATGCAGGGCGTCAGAAGCATGAAATTCCAGATGTAAATACAAAAGCATTTTGGGGTTACAACTTAATGGCACAACTTATTTTACCAAAGGAAGTACGTTTTGTAGCTAATTATAGTCATCATATCAGTTCCAAAGGAAGTTATTATTATTTTGTGGCTCAAAAACCTATTAATGAAAGTTTAGATTTGAGCTTTACTAAAAAGTTTTTGAAGGATCAATTAACTCTTTCGGTTAATTTTGATGATGTACTTAACTCTAATCGTTCATTTTTAAATTCCTATAATACTTCATTGTTTATTAAAAATAAATTTGATACCAGACGTTTTGGATTTACAATCAATTATAAAATCCCAACAAAAAATAAATTAGCCAAAGAAGATCCGAATATGCTTAACAAAGAAAAGAAAGAGGATAATGGTGGTGTGATAGGAAATTAATTTTAAAGTTCGCCAACTTTCTAAAAGAAAAAACCCCTAACAGTTGAATGATTGTTAGGGGTTTTTAATTTATTATTTCAACGTCTCAAAACTGCGTTTTACAAAAGAAGTAAGTTCTTCTCCTTTCAACAATCCTTGTGATAGTTTGGCTAAATCTAACGCTTGTTTGACCAATTCTTTTTGAGCATCTGCCGAGCTGTTTAAAATAGTTGCCGCTAGTTCAGAATTTGTATTGACAACCAAATTGTACATTTCAGGAAAATGGCTCATGCCAAACATTCCGCCACCGCCTGTCTGACTCATTTCTTTCATACGACGCATAAATTCAGGTTGCGTTATCATAAACGGCGCTGAGTTGCTTTCTAAGGCTTCCAATTGTACGCTATAGTTTTCTTTAGGAACAACCGTTTCAATACTACCTTTTAATTTCTCTTTTTCTTCTTCAGAAAGTTTTGAAATTTGCGTTTCTTCTTTTTCAATTAATTTGTCAATATGATCGGCATCAACACGAGTAAAAACTAAGTTTTGATTATCTGCTTCTAATTTCTGAATCAAATGCGACACAATTGGAGAATCCAATAAAATTACGCTATATCCTTTAGCAGTAGCAATGTCGATATAACTGTGTTGCGCTTCATTATTGGAAGCATATAAAACAACTGTTTTTCCGTTTTTATCGGTTTGTGTTGCTGCAACAGCTTCTTTTAACTCAGCTAACGTATAATATTTTCCATCTGTGGTTGGATACAATACAAAATCGCCTGATTTTTCATAGAATTTAGGTTCCGATAACATTCCGTATTCTAATACAATTTTAATGTCATTCCATTTTTTCTCGAAATCTTCACGATTTTCATTGAATAACGATTTTAATTTGTCAGAAACTTTACGGGTAATGTAATTCGAGATTTTCTTCACATTTCCATCGGCTTGTAAGTACGAACGCGATACATTTAATGGAATATCTGGAGAATCTACCACACCTTTTAACATCATCAAGAATTCAGGAACAATTCCTTCCACATTATCAGTTACATACACCTGATTTTGGAATAATTGAATTTTATCTTTTTGAATTTGAATGTTGTCACCCAATTTTGGGAAATATAAAATACCCGTCAAGTTGAATGGATAATCTACATTTAAATGAATGTTGAATAACGGTTCGTCAAACTGCATAGGGTACAATTCACGGTAGAAGTCTTTATAATCGTCATCATTCAATTCGGTTGGAGCTTTTGTCCAAGCCGGATTCGGATTGTTGATGATGTTGTCAACTTCGACTTCAGTAAAAATATTGTCTTTGTTTTCAGTTTCAACAAATTCCCCTTTTTTCTGTTCGATTTTTTCTGTTCGAGTACCAAATTTAATAGGCACCGGCATGAATTTGTTGTATTTAGTCAACAACTCACTGATTTTATATTCTTCTAAGAATTCTAAAGAATCTTCGGCAATATGAAGAACGATTTCTGTTCCTCTTTCTGTTTTAGTGTGTGGTTCTAAGGTAAATTCTGGACTTCCATCACACGTCCAATGTGCTGCAGGTTCGTCTTTAAACGATTTTGTAATGATTTCTACTTTTGAAGCCACCATAAAAGCCGAATAAAAACCTAATCCAAAATGACCAATAATTCCAGAATCTTTAGCCGAGTCTTTGTATTTTTCCAAAAACTCTTCCGCTCCTGAAAAGGCCACTTGGTTGATGTATTTTTCTACTTCATCAGCAGACATTCCTAAACCTTGGTCGATAATGTGTAATTTTTTTCCTTCCTTATCGATTTTTACTTCAATTTTCGGATTGCCATATTCTACTTTAGCTTCGCCAATACTGGTCAAATGCTTTAATTTTAAAGTAGCATCGGTCGCATTAGAAATTAGCTCACGAAGAAAAATCTCGTGATCGCTATATAAAAATTTCTTGATTAAGGGAAAGATGTTTTCAACCGAAACATTAATTTTTCCTGTTGTCATAGTATATAAATTTAGTTTATGTTTTGTTGATTTAGTCAAAAGAAGTACCAAAGTCTAAAAAGTGACAAATTGACGTATAGCAATTGTGTAAGCATTGATTGAAATTTTGTAAATTAGTACGATAATTTTGACATAACTTCGAAGTATCAAATATAAATAACAAGCAAAATGAAAAAACTAGCACTATTAATCTGCCTTATAGGGTTGTTGGTATCCTGTAAGCCTAAGAATGCTTTGGTAACAACCAGCGTTGATCGTAAAACCCAAGTGGCTTTAAAAGGAGATTGGATCATTTCTTCTGTAACTTTTCCGGGTTCCGACTATTTTAAAGTTACTTCTTTTGAAGTGGCTGATGCCAAATGTTTCGAAGGCAGTGAATGGCATCTTGTCTCAAACAACGATTCTGGAACAATGGCATTAAATAAAGTTGGCTGTACAAATTATTCCTCTGATATCAAATGGTATTTGACTGACGAGAAACAATTTGTGCTTAAGTTGTTAAAAGAAGGGGATAAGCCAAGAAAAGTGACTTCAGGTTATATTTTGATAGTGGATAATGTCACCGAAAATTCTTTTCAACTAATAGATAAAGTTCAAGTAGGAAATAACGGTGCAAAAGTGGTATATCAATTTAATCGTAAAAAATAAATAAGATGAAAAAATCATTTATATATATATGGTCAATTACTTTCGTATTGGGGAGTATTTTGTCAAGCTGTGAATCAGTAAAAAATGCCAATAACACTCAAAAAGGAGCTGTGATTGGCGCTGTGGGTGGCGCCGTTTTAGGTGGAGTTTTAGGAAATAACATTGGAAAAGGTGGTAACGGTGCTCTTGGGGCTGTGCTTGGAGGAGTAATTGGAGGAGTTGCTGGTGGGGTTATTGGGAATAAAATGGATCGTCAAGCTAGAAAAATAAGTGAATCATTACCAGGTGCCAAAGTAGAGCGAGTAGGAGAAGGGATTAAATTGACTTTGGGTGAAAATTCAGTTAATTTCGATTTTAATAAAGCCACTTTAACTTCTAAAGCTAAGACCAATTTAGATAAACTGGTTCCTGTTTTTAAAGAGTATCCAGATACAGATATTAAGGTTTATGGTTATACAGACAGTAAAGGAGCCGATGAATACAACTTGAATCTGTCTCAACAAAGAGCAAGTGCTGTAAAAACGTATCTTGATTCTCAAGGATTAACTGGATCTCGTTTTTCTATTGTGGGAATGGGAGAAGTAGATCCTATTGCTACTAATGAAACTGATGCAGGTCGTGCTGAAAACCGTCGTGTAGAGTTTGCGATTACTGCTAACGAAAAAATGGTTCAAGATGCCAAGAAAGAAGCTGGGCAATAATCAGTTATAAAATTTAACAAAAAGCTGTCCGTTGTGACGGCTTTTTTTATGGCTATTCTTCGTAATTTTGTCTCCCTAATTTAAAACAATGCTTCAGGTTTCTAATATCACTTTTGGTTACACCGAAAAACCAATCATAAAGAACATTCAATTCCAAATAATTAAAGGTCAAAACATAGCTGTTTTGGGTGAAAGTGGTTGCGGAAAAAGTACCCTTTTGAAACTTATTTACGGATTGTATGACTTGGATGAAGGGGCTATTTTTTGGAACGAGGAGCAAGTACTTGGGCCTAAGTTTCATTTGGTTCCGGGTATGCCATTCATAAAGTATTTGGCTCAGGATTTCGATTTAATGCCTTACATAACTGTTGCCGAAAATGTTGGGAAGTTTTTGTCTAATTTTTATCCTGAACAAAAACAACAACGCATTGCTGAGCTTCTAGAAGTAGTTGAAATGAGTGAATACGCAAATACAAAAGCCAAGTATTTAAGCGGTGGACAACAACAGCGTGTAGCCATTGCTCGCGTGTTGGCATTAGAACCAGAAATTTTACTTTTAGACGAACCTTTCAGTCATATTGACAATTTCAGAAAAAATGCGTTGCGCAGAAATCTATTTGCCTACTTAAAGAGTAAGGAAATTACAGTACTTGTTGCAACACATGATTGTACTGATGCTTTGTCGTTTTCGGATGAAACGATTGTATTGCAAGATGGACAATTGGTTGCAAAATCACCATCGATGACAATTTATAAAAATCCAAAATCGAAATATGTTGCATCACTTTTTGGAGAAGTTAATGAATTAATGATTCAAAAAGAGGGGCATTCCGAAACCGTTTTACTTTATCCACATCAACTTAAAGTATCGGAAAACGGCAATTTAAAAGTTACGGTTAAACAATGCTATTTTAAAGGAAGTTTTTATTTAATAAAATCGGCTTTTAATGGAAAACCTTTGTTTTTTGAGCACGCGACCGAATTAGATTTGCACTTGGATGTCAATTTGGAAGTAGTAGTATAAAAAAGAGAGGCTCAATTTTGAGCCTCTCTTTTTATTAATTTTTTAAATATTTTTGAAGGAATTGATCTTGTTCCCATAGCAAGTGAAATATGTTTTCTTTTGCAGCATAACCGTGGGACTCTTTTGGTAAAATTACCATTCTAACTGGAGCTCCCAATCCTTTTAAGGCTTGAAAATAACGTTCGGTCTGTAACGTAAATGTACCAGGATTGTTGTCGGCTTCCCCATGAACTAACAACATCGGAGTCTTCATTTTTTCGGCATTCATAAACGGTGACATGGTATTATATACTTCTGTTGCTTCCCAGTAATTTCGTTGCTCACTTTGAAATCCGAATGGCGTTAATGTTCTATTGTAGGCACCACTTCTAGCGATACCACAAGCAAATAAATTAGAATGCGTTAACAGGTTTGCAGTCATGAAAGCACCATAAGAATGTCCTCCAACGGCTACTTTTTTTCTATTAATATACCCTAAATTATCGACAGCATCTATTGCTGCTTCTCCGTTGGAAACCAATTGTGTGATGAAAGTGTCGTTAGGTTCTGTTTTTCCTTCTCCAATAATTGGGAAAGATGCATCATCAAGAACAGCATATCCTTTAGTTACCCAGTACACAAATGAACCGTAATTAGGGAACGTAAATTCGTTTGGATTTTTATTATTTTGTCCTGCTGAGTTTTTGTCTTTAAATTCTGCTGGATACGCCCAAACCAATAGTGGAAGTTTTTCTTTTTTAGCAACTCTATCATAACCAGCAGGAAGATATAAAGTTCCGGATAATTCTACACCGTCTTTACGTTTGTATTTGATCACTTCTTTGTAAACGTTTTTAATACTTTCAAATGGATTTTTGAAATTGGTAATTGGGGTAAGTTTATCTTTAGATTTTATATTTCTGAAATAATAATTCGGAAATTCAGTTGGCGATTGAATACTCACTAAAACGTCTCCTTTTTTGAAATCTTCTATGGAAAAAATTTCCTCTTTTTTGTTTTTAAAGGCACTTTGGTACAAACGTTTCGTTTTTAAAGTAGCTAAACTAAACTCATCTATAAAAGGGAATTGTCCTTCTTTCGTAAATCCTTCTCCTCTTAAATATAAATTGTTGTTTTCTATGGCTAATACATTTCGTCCGTATTGGTTTCGTTTTGTTTCAAAGTTCCCTGGATCGGTATAAATATCTTGTTGATTTCTATCTGAAATAACCTTCGGCGCTTCAGTTTGATTTGAAGGATTGAATAAATACGTTTTTATATTACGGGTATCATACCAATTGTCATAAGCAATAGCTAAGGATTGATTTCCCCAAAGAACACCAGAAAAACGTTGTGGTGTTTTTAAAATTGCAACAGGTTTTTCACCAAAAGGAGCTTTCCATAATGAGATTTCATCTCTATAATCGACTTTATTTGCTGGATCACCACCATCTAAAGCTTCTACGAAATACAAAGTGGCTGGTTCATCATTTCTCCATGAAATATTACGTTTCCCTTTTTTTACGGCCATAAATCCTTTCGGCATAATTTCGGTTAACGGCGATTCGTTTATTACTTTTATAAGATTCGTATTTAAATCATAGACTTCTGTTGTGATCGGAAATCTACTATAAGGTACGATATACGAAAACGGCTTCTTTAAAACGTTTATTAAAAGGTAATTACCGTCTGGAGAAAACGATTCTCCAATATAAGAATCGGCCTTTTTAAATAATGAAGAAGTTCCATCT
Organism: Bacteroidota bacterium; assembly: GCA_040385625.1. GTDB lineage: Bacteria > Bacteroidota > Bacteroidia > Flavobacteriales > Flavobacteriaceae > Flavobacterium. The sequence continues at coordinate 90,240 of JAZKHA010000002.1, read as the reverse complement.
AGTTGCACCTTGTATAATTCGGAAGTTATTAAGTTTTCAAAATTACTTTCATCTGTTGGATTTTTTAATAAATCCTGAAATGTTCTGTTAGAAGATGCTTTTCCGTCACCCATTGAAACGGTTGGTCCGTTAGGCAAATCTTTTTTAGTATCGATCAAAGTCGCTCTGTTTTTCAGAAGTGCTTTCACTAAAATACTTTTACCGTCACGATACCAAGAAAAGGGACTTCCTGAATTTGCATTTAAATTATCGTCAGTTAATTTCTTGGCGGTAGCGGTTGGAATGTCTAACACCCATAATTCAACGCCTTTTGAAGTAGTATTAGTAAAAGCTACTTTTGTTTCATCTGGCGACCAACTTACATAAGCAATGTTTGGATTTTGAGGCAAACCATTGACTTGCACTTCATTTTTATCCTTTATTTTTCTAACTTTTATATTGTTGATATATGTTAGAGTACTTGAAATGTTGGTAATGGGATTAATTCGAAGTCCTCCCAAACGCATTTCTTCTTGGTTTAAGTCGCTTAGCGTTTTATAAGTACTGCGATAGGTTAGAAGCATGTACTCTTTTTTTGTATCCATCATTACCGAAGGAGCTCTTTCATAGTCTGCAAGAGCCATAATTTCAGATGAAGGCTTTTGATACGTTACATTTTCTTGACTAAATCCCGCCATTCCTATAAAAAGGAGCGACGCAGAAAATAATAATTTTTTCATAGTTAAATTAGTTTGTTGCGTAAAAATAAGCTTGATTAAATGCTTAAAATAATCTTTTAACAAAGATTTATATTATCCCTAAAATCAATAACAATCCATATATCAATAACAAAGCAGCGACGCCATTTTGCATTACAGTAATGGTTGTTTTTTGTAATAGTTTGGATCCAAAGTAAACTCCAATAAAGGCAGATAAAGTAGCTAATCCTACAAGTTTGTAATCCAATTGAACTTCGTTATTCATTATTTTTGGCAAGTATACACTCAGTCGAGTGATGTCAATCAAGCAAGCAATAACAACTCCCGTAGCGATAAATGTTTCTTTGGTAAGTCCGGCTCGAATTAGAAAGGCACTTCGCAATGCGCCTTGATGCCCTGATAATCCACCGAAAAAACCACTTAATATTCCTCCAAAAGAAAGATACTTTTTGTCGAATTCTAATTTTTTGAATTTCGGAATAAAATCAAACATCGCAAAAGCGATTAATAAAAAGCCGATGATTAGTTTCAAGGGTGTAATTTGGAAAGTTTTATCTCCCAAAGCATAATTGGCAATCGGGTTGATGTTCGTTAATGTTTTGAGAATATGGGCTCCAATGAATGCGAAAAGTATGGCTGGAATTCCAAATTTTAAAATGACGGTTTTATCGGCGTTTTTTCCAAAAAGGAAGAATTTAAAAATATTATTCATAAAATGAACAAGTGCTGTCAGTACTACTGCTACTTCAATAGGAAAGAACAATCCAAAGACAGGAAGGAGTAATGTGCCTAATCCAAATCCTGAGAATAAAGTCAATCCAGCCCCTATTAGAGCAACAAGGCAAATGATTATATAATCCATTAATTGTGTTTTGGTATTCTTTTCAAAGATAAACAATATAGAAATTGTCAATTCAGAAAAATTGTGTAATTTGTATTGGTAAGTTTTACAGTAAATGTAAATTTGCACACTCAATTTTAATTTTAAAACGAAATATGTACCACTCAAAGATAACGGGTTTAGGTTTTTATGTTCCCGATAATATAGTTACTAATGATGATTTGTCTAAAAAAATTGAAACTACCGATGAATGGATTCAAGAACGTACAGGAATTCAAAGGAGAAGACACATTATTAGAGGCGAAGATACGACCACTTCAATGGGAGTTAAAGCTGCCAAAATCGCAATTGAACGTTCCGGTTTAGCCAAAGAAGATATTGATTTTGTAATTTTTGCCACTTTGTCTCCTGATTATTATTTTCCAGGACCAGGTGTTTTAGTACAAAGAGATTTAGGATTAAGAACGGTTGGCGCATTGGATGTACGAAATCAATGTTCAGGATTTGTATATGCGGTTTCTATCGCAGACCAATATATTAAAACGGGAATGTATAAAAACATTTTGGTGATTGGTTCAGAAGTGCACTCAACAGGTTTAGATATGACGACCCGTGGTCGTGGTGTTTCTGTAATTTTTGGAGATGGAGCAGGAGCGGCAGTTCTTTCTCGCGAAGAAGATTTAACAAAAGGAATTTTATCGACTCACTTACATTCGGAAGGACAACATGCCGAAGAATTAATTGTGAAAGCACCAGGAATGGGACAACGTTGGGTAACCGATATTATCGCTGATAATAATCCAGAAGATGAAAGTTACTACCCATATATGAACGGACAGTTTGTGTTTAAAAATGCAGTAGTTCGTTTTTCAGAAGTAATCAATGAAGGGTTACAAGCGAATAATTTAGAAGTATCTGATATTGATATGTTAATTCCGCACCAAGCGAATTTGAGAATTTCTCAATTCATACAGCAAAAATTCAAATTGACAGATGACCAAGTCTATAATAATATTATGGATTACGGAAATACAACTGCAGCATCGATTCCAATTGCGTTGACGGAAGCTTGGGAAAAAGGAAAAATTAAAGAAGGTGATACTGTAGTTTTAGCAGCTTTTGGTTCAGGATTTACTTGGGGAAGTGTGATTATTAAGTGGTAATTGATGAAAAAATCAATCGGTTTAGCTTTTCTTTTTCTATTTGGATGTGGTAAATCAACATTCAATCCGGAATGGTTAAAGGAAAAATCACCAGAGGTGTATCAAGCTCGTTTTGAAACTTCCGAAGGAAATTTTGAAATGGAAATCACTAGAGATTTATCTCCTAATGCTGCGGATCATTTTTATCAACAAATAAAACACCATTTTTACGATAATACATTATTTTATAGAGTGGTTCCCAATTTTGTAGTACAGTTTGGTCATATGGATTCGACAAAAACTATAAATACTTGGGATCGATTTAAAGTGAAAGATGAGGTTGTTAAAGCAAGTAATGTTAAAGGAGCTTTAAGTTATGCTCGTGTAGGGACTGACTCTCGTGGCAATCACTTGTTCATCAATTTGAAAGATAATAAACGATTAGATACTGTTTATTACAACAAAGTAAAAGGATTTCCTGCTTTCGGAAGAGTGACTAAAGGAATGGAAGTAGTAGAAAAACTGTATTCAGGTTACAGTAATGAAACCATGAAAGTGTATGATTCTTTAGCCGTCAATCGAAAAGAATTTAGTGCAAGGTTTCCCAAATTAGATTCTATTCGGAAAGCTTATATTATTAAGAAATAGATTAAAAATAAAAAACCTCGAAAGAATTTCGAGGTTTTTTATTTTTATAAAGATTGGTTTAGAACATTCCACCGCCACCACCTTGGGTTTCGTTGGCATCACGTTGTTTGCGTTGTAAGGCTTTGTTTTTACCTCCACCAAAGTTGTAACTAAATCCAACATATACTGATTGACTTTCCCAGTAAAAGGCTCCTTTTTGTCTAAAAGGGATATTTCCGTCAAATTCGAAATGCATCGTTTCGAACACATCGTTAAAACGAGTTGTAATTGTTCCTTTTCCTTTTAAGATGGAATAAGAAGCTCCTAAATCCATTTTATACATAGGTAAACGCTCAAATTGTAAACTCAAATCACTACCTCTGTAAAAACCAAATAGTGTAAAACGTAAGTTTTTAGTAGCAGTAAATGTATTGTTCATTCTTGCGTTAAAAGCTACTACATCTGCTTCTGCAAATTCTTGTTCTTGAGTGTTCGCATTTTGAACAGTTCCTCTTACGGTTTTAAAATAAGCATCTGTACTAGCATTAAGCGACCACCATTTTGTTAATTTTAAATTGGTTGATAGTTCTAAACCAAAAGAGTTGTTGTCTTTAAAGTTGTCAAATGACAAAATTCTTCTTGTGTTTGTATCGTCATTTGGATCTATGTAGGATACTCTAGAAATTTCATCATAAATTAATCGGTAAAATGTTCCAAAGGTTATGGTTCCTAATTTCATAGTACGGGTATAGTTCGCTTCAAATGAGTTAGTAAACTGTGGCATTAAATCAGGATTTCCTCTTGACTCAACCGTTGGAGTTGTCCACTCACGAATTGGACTTAATTGTCCTACACTTGGTCTGTCTACACGTCTTGAAACGTTAAAATTGAAAGCATCTTTATCGTTAGGTTTGTACGTTAAGAAGGCTGAAGGATAAACAGTAAAGATTTTGTCATCAATTTTTTTGTTATCATTAATATCTACTTCGCCCGGATCATTTGAAACTGTTACGTTTCTAAAATCACCAGTTACGTTGTAATGCTCTAAGCGTAAACCAAATTGAGCACTCCATTTGTTCCATTGTTTTCCTAAAGTACCATATACTGAACTGATATTTCTGCTAAAATCGAATCCAGAATTTGTAGTTTTAGTGAAGGCGTCATTGATTTCTTCAAACAAACTGTTTTCAATATTTTGTATTCTGCTCTCTGCTCCTAATTCTAATTTTAAAGTTTCCGAAATAGGATTCACATAATCTACATTGATTTGTAAATAATCGGTATCACGATTAACATCATTTAAAGTTAACTTTGTCTCGTTACTCGGTGTGCTTAATTCGTCATAGTTAGACAATTCAGGTGATTTTGTGTTCGAAAAGTTAGTTTGAATTTCTAAATTTTCTCCTTTTTTATCAAAATCATGTTTAAAAGAAAGGTCATACGTTTGTGTTTTATTTTCTGAATCAGAAATGAAACCTTGATTGGTATCTTGATTTGTAGGAGTGTTTACAGGATAATCTACAATAGTTTTACCAAAACCTGAACCATCTACAATATTTTGATTGGTATAAAAAGACAAAGTGTTTTTGTCATTGATATAATAATCCATACCTAATTTGATTAGGTGAGACGTATTTTTATTGTTGAATTCGAACAATTGGTCGTTTTCTGAACCAGGTTGGAAGCTATTTATATAACCATGATTGGCATTTTTTCCGTGATTTAAACCATAATTAGTGTAGAAGTTTACTTTACCTACTTTATAGTTTAAGTTTAAAGCGGTGTTTATTTTAGGCGTAATTCCAAAAGTAACACCAGTATTGATACTTCCGTTAAAGCCAGTGTTAGCATTTTTATGTAAAATGATATTAATAATTCCGCTCATCCCTTCAGGGTTGTATTTTGCCGATGGATTGGTAATTAATTCTACTTGCTTGATAGAAGATGATGGAATTTGTTGTAGTAATTGTGTAGCGTCTATATTTGTTGGTTTTCCATCAACCAAAACCCTAACATTTGTATTACCACGAAGGCTCAACTCTTTGGTTTGAGGATCAACACTCAATGTTGGAATGTTGTTTAACATATCGGAAGCCGTAGTTCCAGAAGCGATTAAATCTTTACCAATATTAACAACTTTTCGGTCAATTTTTTGCTCAATAGTAGAACGTTCTTTTACAATAGAAACTTCCCCAAGTTCGGTTGCAGCTTCTTCTTCTAAAACAATGGTTCTTAATGAAATACTTTTGTTGTCATCAGTTAAGACAAACGTACTTTGGTATTTTTTGAAACCCATAAATTGAACTTCTACAGTCAATTCTTTTAATGGTAGATTACTTACTGTAAAACTTCCATTGTCTTTAGAAATACCTCCAGAAATGATTTTTCCATCCTCTTTCACTGAAATAGTGGCATATGGAATAGGCTCTCCTGTTTTCTTTTCAATAATTTTTCCAGAAATAGTTCCTAGAAGTGAAACTGAACCTGTTGGTGCAGATGTTTGTGCTTGCAGTGATAATAACTGTGTGAACAAACAAATAATTAGAAGTTTAAATCTCATTGTAAATAAAATTTTTGATTGATGAATGTTTTGTTTTGTGATATTTGGAAGTAAAAGTGCTTGCAAATTTACTATGTAGTAGACTCTCGAATAGTACATATGTTACAGTTTTAAGAAATGTTTAACATAGAAAAACAAAACCCCCGAAGTTAAACTTCGAGGGATTTTGCAAAACAAAACTTAACCTAACCCAAATTTTATTTTAAAACATACCACCACCTTGTGAATCGTTTTGTTCTCTTTGTTTACGATCTAAGGCTTTATTCTTACCACTTCCAAAACGGTAGCTGAAGTTTACATTTACTGTTTGACTTTCCCAACGGAAAGTTCCATTAAGTAGTGCAGGATCAGAGCTGTAAAAACTAGATTTCATTGTTTTAAATATATCATTATAGCGAACACTTAATGTTGCCTTTCCTTCCAAAAGATTTAAGCGAGCTCCTAAATCCGTTTTCCACATGTCTTTGTTTGTAAACTGTAAGCTTCTTTCTCCCATTCTGTACATGGTAAACCAAATTAGTCTGAAATCCTTAGTCAGTTTGAAGGTGTGGTTCATTCGTGAATTGAATAACGTAGCATTAATTTCTTTTTCTACTAAATTCCCATTTCGGTCTTCAATAATTCCTTTGTTATTTTTAAAGTAGCTGTCTACTCCAAAGTTTGTATTCCACCATTTGTTAAAATCTAAATTTCCAGAAACCTCTACACCGTATTCTAAATTATGATCAAAATTAGTAAACGTTAAAAGCTGCTTGTCTGCGTCATATGGATTGGTAGTCAATACTTGTGAAATATCGTCATTGATGTATCTAAAGAAAGCGCCAGATGTAATTGAACCAATTTTTACTTTTCTAGTATAATTTGCTTCTACAGAGTTCGTGAATTGCGGTTTCAAATCAGAATTTCCAATTTGTTCCACAGTAAGTCCTGTCCACTGTCTGATTTCGTTTACTTGTTCCATATTTGGTCTGTCCACTCTTCTTGAATAATTAAAGTTGAACGTGTTTTTTTCAGAAGGAGTATAAGTAAAGAAAGCTGATGGGTAAAAAGTAAAAATATAATCCTTGAAGGTATCATCACTTTGACTTACTTTTTTGAATGTTCCATTTACATCATAGCTTTCCAAACGCAATCCCAATTGATAACTCCATTTTCCGGCTTGAACGCTATAATTTCCGTACGCTGATTGAATGTTTCTGTTGAATTCAAAATCTGAATCATAATTACCATCTACTGCAAATTTATTTCTGGTTCCATCGAAACGGCTTTCCAATCCAACTTCAATTTTTGTAGTTTCATTTAGTGGACTTGCATAGTCAATATTGGCAATAAAATTATTCCCGTCACGACTCACATTATTTGTTTTTATTAGATTGTTGTTTTCATCTCTGAAAATACTATTCTCGGGTTCGTTCGACAGGTTGTAATTCAACTCTACGTCTAATGTTTTTTCTGGTTTTGTAAACTTGTGTTTATATGCCAAATTGTAGGTTTGATTTGTCTCTTTTCCTGTTGAACTTTGAATTTGCGTTTTGTCAGGTGTTAAAGGATTTATATAATCAATGCCATTTATAAAAGTGGCTTCAGGATTACTGAAAGATTGAATTGTATAAAACGATAGTGTGTTATTATCATTAAGATAAAAATCAGTACCTAATTTGCTAAAGTGATTTTTTTGAAACGGATTTATTTTAAAAGTAAGATCATAATCCTCCGTACTGTTGTATTTATCCCAATGAATTAAACCCTCATTAAAACTTTTTCCGTGATTCATTGAGTAGCTTGTGTAAAAGTTAAATTTATTTACTCTGTAATTCAAATCGATCGATCCGTTAAATTTAGGTGTTTTTCCAAAATTCACTCCTGTGTTTAGATTTCCATTAAAACCTAAATTAGCATTTTTATTCAAAACGATATTGATAATACCGCTCATTCCTTCTGGATTATACTTAGCAGATGGGTTAGTAATCAACTCAATTTGTTTGATGGAAGTCGAAGGGATTTGCTGTAAAGCTTGTGCAGCCGACAAATTGGAAGGTTTTCCATCGATAAAAATTCGCACATTTTCATTGCCTCGCAGGCTTACGGTGTTGTTTTGCTGATCAACACTTACTGATGGGATATTATTCATAATATCAGCTGCAGTGGCACCAGCAGCAATTAAATCTTTTCCAACGGTAATTACCTTTCGGTCAATTTTTTGTTCTACAGTCGATTTTTCCTTAACAACGCTTACTTCTGCTAATTCTTTAGCTTCTTCTTCAAGTAAAATGTTTTTTAAGTTTAAGGTTTTAGTGTCCGATGAAAGAGTAATATCTGTTTCATACTTTTTGTATCCCATAAAAACCACTTCAATATGTAGTGTTTTTAAGGGTAAGTTGTCTACGCTAAAACTTCCGTTGTCTTTCGTAATTCCGCCAGTAATTACTTTTCCATCTTGTTTTACTGTAACCGAAGCGTAAGGTAATGCTTCGTTGTTTCGTTTGTCAATTACTTTTCCAGTAATGTTTCCTTGATTGAGGACAATTGCACTCTCGGGTGCTGAAGTTTGCGCTTGCATTTGGGCAAATGTTGCCCAGATGCAAATTAAAATTGCTTTTAATTTCATTTTGATGATTGATTTATGATTGATGATGGGTCAAAAGTAAAATAATAAATAATACTATGCAATACAAAGTACCTTTTTATGTTAATTTTAACATTTTATTCACTTTTGATTATTTAATAGACGAGTGAAGTACTGAAAAGTTACACTTAAACTTAAATAAAATTAGAAACCCCTCTTAACTACAATCATTAAGAGGGGTTTACGCTATTAAAATATTATTATCGTTTTAGGCTGAAATGGGATTTAAAAGTTTTACGAAGCCCTTTTTCGTCATAATCTACCGTAAACCAATAATCGTCGGACGGAAGTGGTTTATCAGTATAAGTACCATCCCAACCATTAGTAGTAGGGGTTATTTGCTTGATTAGTTTTCCAAAACGATCAAAAATAAAGATTGGTGCATTCGGATTGGTAAGTACTAAATCTTTTATATTCCAAGTTTCGTGATAGCCATCTCCGTTAGGTGTAAAATATTTTGGATAATTAATAATTACTGCCGTTAGAGGGGCTGGATTACAGTTTCCGGTAAGATCAATCACGCTAACGGTATGTTCGCCAGGGGTCACATTGTAAAATATATTACTGTCTTGATAGTTACCATTGTCCAATTGGTACTTGTAATTTCCAGAACCAATTCCTAAAACATTCACTTTGATGTAGGTTGGATTTTCGAAAGCATCACTGTATTCGATTTCAAGATAAGGAGCATATTTGGTGACTTTGGTATCTGCAGTATTGGTACAGGTTGTTGTTAAATTAGTTATAGTAACTGAATAATTTCCAACTTGATTGGTTGTAACTGAGGAAGTATTACCTCCATAAGGCTGTCCTTCAAAGCTCCAAACGAAAGAATGATTGGCCGCTGAAAGTTCAGTATCAAGAATAGCAGAATTGTAAAGTGTTCCTGTGGCATAATCTTCACAGATAAAATATTCTGGAGCCAAAACTGGTTTGGGTATAGCGATTACAATTAATTTTATTTCATTACTTACAGCAAAACAAGCATTTGTTGCTGTTGTGTTGGTGATTCTGGCCCAAACACTATCAAAAAATGGGTTGTCATTTTTATAAGTATCCAAATCAGCATTTGGAATAGGTGTTGAGTTTATATCATTGGCGTCGGCAAATGATGTGAAGTATTGAATTGTAAAATCTGTAGCTGGTAATTGTGAACCTAAAATTTGGTTATCTAAAACGGTTTTTAATTTAAATTCAAAAATTCCGTCAAAACCGTCCTGGTAAGTGTCACATTGAGGTGCCATAATTGCACTATTGGCAATAGGTGTGTCAACGATGGTTACTGTAAAATCAGTCTCATCAATACAAGAGGGAGAAAAGGTGGAAGTACCACGAATTAAAATAGTATTTATTCCAGGTGTATTAATTATTGCATTGGATGCCAATAAATTACCTGACGAATCATAATAATTTTCACCAGTTTTTAATTGGGTTGGATCCAGTTGATAACTTTCGCAAGTTGCAGGGACATTAGTAAGTTCAGTCACGTTGAATAACTTTATTGGAATTTCTCTTTCCACATAACATTTGGTATTGACTGTATTTTCAGCATATACAAATATAGATACGGGTGGTACATTCGTACTAGTGTAGGTTGTAATTGGAATTTCAACTCTTCCAATTAAACTAGTTATAGATTGATTATAGTATTTACCAACTGTCAAAGTAGGCAAAGTGAAAGTATCACAAAAATTAAATGCTGTTGGTAATGTTGCATCTAAAACAGGTGTGTTGTTTATGGTAATAGTAAATGATTTTTCATCAATACATTTTAACTTATTATTGGTTTCCGTATACACATATAACGGTGAAATTACTGTAGTAGAATTATAAACAGTCCCCTCTGCAATTATATTACCTGGATGAGGTAATTCTGGATGTGCTGAATCCATAGGAGTATCATAATAAAGCATGTTTGGTGGTAAATCCTCTAAGGTATAACTATCACAAACATTTTGGTTTCCAATTGCTTTTGCTTCTATACTGTCAAAAGTTATAGTGAAAGAACTTTGATTGTTGCAATTAACATCATTAGGATTGGCCGCATAAATGTAGATGGTTTTAATCCTTGTTGTTTGCTCGATACCAGCTCTTAAATCGTTACTGTCGATCGTTAAATCAATGATAGGATTTACCCCATTAGGGTCTTCAAAATAATTACCATTAGTAAGAGCTGTTAATTCGTATAAAAAGCACACAATTTGATCACCTCGTTCGTCGATAATTGGTTTTGCATTGATGTTTATTGTCCATGGAACTTCATTATAACAGGTTGGTGTTAAAGAAGCTGGTGCAGTCGTAGATTCTTTATAGACATAAAGAATGGTGGACGAATTTATAATGTCTCCAGTAAACTTCTCAACATTGCCAGATGCAGTTGGGCCTCCAGCTAGACTAAAATATCTAATTCCAGTTACTACTGGGTTGTAAGGATTAGATGGTAAAAGATAAGTTTCACAAGTGGTTACTGGCTCTGGTGAAGTTAGTACAGGCTGATGAAAAGTAATTGTAAATAAATCATCATTAGTACAACTTGAACCCGGAACATAATGATAAATAGGAGTGGTAGTAGTTATATCTACAGGTGTAGAAATAATACTGCCTAAACCATTAGCCTCACTTCTATATTCTCCAATAGGAGGGGCGGTTAGAGTATAAGTTCCAGAGCATAAATCTACATCTGTTAAGCCTAATGTATTGATATATACCATAAAATCGGAGACAACAGAATAACAGCCATTGTTTATCGCATAAGCATATACATGGGTGGTAGTGGTTATTGGTAAAGATAATGGAGTATAAGTCGTTGTAGCTTCATCATATGTGTAATAATTAGCCGTGCCTAGATCAGTTACAATAACAGGCAATGTATTTATTTGGGTACAATCAAATAGATTGCTGAAAGTTGTACTTATCGTAGGTGTTTTATTAATTGTAATTTTAAAATTACTTGCTAGAGGAGTGCAACTTGGGTCGGTAAAGGTAAATTCCACATAAATTATAGTATCTCCTAAAGTTGTAATAGCAGTTCCGGGTAAAATTTCTTGTGTATGCGCTGTATCCAAATAGAATTTGGTTCCAGGTAATGGATAGTCAGGTACTGCAGCAGTATCACATCCAACAATGTCAGCAGGTGTAATATCATTCGTATTAATAATAAAAACTTTAAAACTAGTTTGCGAAGGACAATTGGGTGTGCCACCCGTTTCGGCATAAATATATACTGAAGTGTCATTGATGTTTATAGACGTTCCAGCTGACCAATTTGTTCCAGTTTGATTCGAACCAGACCAATATTCCTGTCCAGTAGGTAGTGCAGGTAAAATGTATTGCACGCAAACATATTGATCCGGTCTGATGGCTATAACAGGTCTTGACTTAACAATTAAATCGAAGCTTATTGTAGTAAAACAACTTGGGTCGGTTTTGTTTTCTACCCTGATATAGATGGTTGTTGGATTAATAAGTGGGTCAGTTGGATATTGTGTTGAGGTGTCAATTCCTCCGGTACTATTTGTATCGGCTCCTCCCTGACTTAAATGATAACTTACCCCGTAAATGGTTGAAGATTGTAGACCTAAAATTCCATTGGTTAAGGCTGCCAAATCAAAGCTGGCTGAATTTGAACCCGCTACTGCTTCACATTTGGTTTGATTTCCAGGATTTGTTGCAGTAGGTGGTGGGGTTAATCTCAAGAAGAAAGATTTGGTCACGTAACAGTCATTACTATCTTGAATTCTCATCCACATTTGCTTGGGTAAGCTGGCCGTTGGTGTGGTAAAGTTTACTGGTTGTTGAGGTGTACCGGCTTGTGCTTCCGCTTGTGAATTGTAATAGGTTATGGTGTATTGATTGTTAGGATCGACCGCCGTTGTGTTGTAACTCAAATCATAAGTGTAACTGGATGAACCATTACTACATTTATATAAATCTTCTGGATTTGGTGTTGTAAAAGCAGCGTTATAGCTAATTACGATGTCATTAGTAGCTACCTCACAATTAGTAGATTTAATAAAATAAGTCAAATAATAAGTATCTGCTACGTTTACAGTTAAATCAGGTCCAGTTTCACCGGGAATTGGATTTCCGTTTCCATCTTTCCAAACAAAGTTGAAAAGGGCAGGGTCCAATCCTGAAGTAATGGTGTAACTTTCGTTAATTCCATCATTGGTACATAATGTCTCGTCTGGACCCAATACATCAGTACCAAAATCAAAACTACTACCGCCAATAAAAATCGCCGAATCATCAGTGGTTACATTTCTATCTCCAATTACAATTTTTAAATGATAAGTTTGACCCGGAATCAAATTGGTTTTGGAAGCAGTAAGCAAAACCGTTTGCCCATTAAAGTTAATGGCTGATCCAGCTGCTGCAGAACCTCCATTAAAAGCGCCAAAATAAGGTAAATTGGCTGAAGGACACTGTGAATTGTACAATTCATTACGAATTGTTTCAACTGAAATAGGACTGGTTGTACTTGGAACCAAAGCCAAGTTTTCAGTAACACTACCATTTGTTAGTAAAATGGCTATTCCATCATAAGAATTACATTGAAAAGTTCCATATTCTTCCGAGGCAAATAAAAATTTAAAACTAAAGTTGGGTGAAAAAGAAGTAAAATCGAATTCTATGGAAGTCGCATTGACAAAGTTAGCAGGAAACGCTGGGTCTGTCGTGAAAATAGTCGTTAAATCTGTATCTCCTGGCCAAACACCGCTACCATCACTCAATCGAGTATTGTTAGGGCCTGGAGTATTTATTGCTGCACCTGTACTCAAAATAACTCCTTCCAATAATGGGAAAGCGGGATTGGTGTTTGAAAAATAACCAATACCGTTACTGGAACCAAAATTTGTTCCGGTTATCCCAACAATACTGGTAGGATTTACACAAGGACTGTTTAATAATACATTTTTGACTAAATCATCGACAGTTCTGGTGTCATTAACAGTAATGACTTGTGAATGGCTGAGGCCAGAATATAAAACCACTAAAAAAAATAGTATCTTTTTCATATACCCAATGTGATAGAATCAAATGTAATTTATTTACCGATTAAAAGTAAATTTAATCGACGAACAGCGCAAAGCGCTTTGTTTTTTGAAATAACTGAAATTTAAATTCGAAAAAAAATCAAACTGTAGTTACTTATAAATTTACTAAAAATTCTATTAAAATAGTATCTTTGCCTCTTTAAAAAATCATTAATTATGTCATTAGTACAAATTCTTACGCCAAAAATTACACAAGCCGTTCAGGACTTGTTTGAAGTTCAACTTGATAAAGTAGAGTTTCAAGCCACGCGCAGGGAATTCGAAGGAGACATAACTATGGTGGTTTTCCCTTTATTAAAATTAGTAAAAGGAAATCCTGTTGAAATAGGAACTAAAATCGGAAATTATTTAGTGGATAATGTTGCTGAGGTTGTTAAATTCAACGTTGTGCAAGGTTTTTTGAATATTGTAATTTCAGATGTTTATTATATTCAGTTTTTAAATCAAATTAAAGACGACGCTACTTTTGGTTTTATTTCTCCATCAAATGATAGTAAAGCCATAATGGTCGAATTCGCTTCGCCAAACACGAATAAACCTTTGCATTTGGGGCACATTCGTAATATCTTATTGGGATATTCGGTTTCCGAAATTATAAAAGCTTCGGGTAAAAAAGCATATAAAACGCAAATCATCAATGATCGTGGAATTCATATCTGTAAGTCAATGTTGGCTTGGGAAAAATACGGAAACGGTCAAACACCTGAATCTACTGGTTTGAAAGGTGATAAATTAGTCGGGAATTTTTATGTTGAATTTGATAAACAATATAAAAAGGAAATCGCCGAATTAATGACTCAGGGTAAAACAGAAGACGAAGCTAAAAAAATGGCTCCTTCTATTGTTGAAGCTCAAGAAATGCTACGTAAATGGGAAGCAGGAGATGCTGAGGTAGTAGCGCTTTGGAAAAAAATGAATCAATGGGTGTACGACGGATTTGAAGCTACTTATAAAAGTTTAGGAGTGAGTTTCGATTCGTATTATTACGAAAGTGATACGTACTTGTTAGGAAAAGAAGTGGTGCAGTTTGGATTAGAAAAAGGAATTTTCGAAAAAGATCCCGACGGTTCGGTTTGGATTGATTTAACCGAAGACGGTTTGGATAGAAAAATTGTGTTGCGTTCAGATGGTACCGCCGTATATATGACGCAAGATATTGGAACTGCGATTCAGCGTGTTAAAGATAATCCAGATGTTGGAGGAATGGTGTACACGGTTGGAAATGAACAAGATTACCATTTTAAAGTGTTGTTTTTGATCTTGAAAAAATTAGGATTTGATTGGGCAGAAAGCCTGTATCATTTATCATACGGAATGGTAGAATTACCTTCAGGAAAAATGAAATCTCGTGAAGGAACGGTAGTGGATGCTGATGATTTAATGCATGAAATGGTAGCTACAGCACAATCTATTTCGGAAGAATTAGGGAAATTAGAAGGGTATTCAGCTGATGAAAAAGCGGCTTTGTATAAAACAATCGGGATGGGCGCTTTAAAATATTATATGCTTAAAGTCGATCCTAAAAAAACCATGATGTTTAATCCGGAAGAGTCGGTAGATTTTAACGGTAATACTGGACCTTTTATTCAATATACTTATGCACGTATTCAATCGATTCTAAGAAAAGCTGATTTTGATTTTGCAAAACCTAGCACAATCGAAGTAATGCATGAAAAGGAAAAAGAACTAATCAAACAGGTGAGTTTGTTTCCGGAAATAATACAAAGTGCAGCAACAAATCATAGTCCAGCATTGGTGGCTAATTATACGTATGATTTGGTTAAAGAATTCAATTCGTTCTACCAAAATGTTTCCATTTTAGGGGAAGAAGATCAGAATAAGAAAGTATTCAGAGTACAGCTTGCCAATAAAGTAGGCCAAACGATTAAAAATGCTTTTGGACTTTTAGGAATTAATGTTCCGGAGAGAATGTAAAAGTAAAAAGGTTGGCAATTGTCAACCTTTTTTTATGATTTTATTGTGGCAAGGATTTGTATTCCGTTTTTATTGGAATCATAGATATAATAATTTATTTCTTTTTTTAATTCGTATAAAAGCATAAGAGATTAATACACAAAGCATCCAAATAATAGGGAGTTTTAAAACATTATAGAAATACATTTTGATTGGATATTTGATTTCTGCTTTTTCTCCTGGATAAGCTTTCGTGATACCGCTTCTATGCCAAATGTATTTATAAATATCTCCCTCTTCTGTTGCTTTTAGTTTTTTAGAAAGGTCATCGTCTTTAATTGGTCCAAAATAGATTTTAGTTTTATAATTATTCAGATCTTTAGAAAATCCATACACCCAACTTGAATTGGTGCCCTCATTGTCGTTATAAATAAGAGAATCGATTAGGATGTGTTTTTTTTGATAATCACTATGATTTAATAATAAATCTCGATCTCTTATTATAGAACTTAGACTAAGAAATACAGGAAAAATACCGATTAATGAAAATAAAAAAAAGGGGATACTTATAATTTGAATTAGTTTTTTGGTCAACATATTCTAAATAATTATTTTTATATAAGTCATGATGTCTTTTGTAGATACTTTTGCAAAATTTATTGACTTTAAGTTACAAACATAAAGAAACCTATTTTTATTTTAATTAAAAAGGAAAATGTTTATACTTGATATTCTATTTCATATAGATCAAATTTGGGAGACATTGCCAAGCCTACTAAGACTTTTCACGGCAGTAAACAGATTGAAATGTGCATAAACAATTGTACCTATCCTGAAGTAGGATTTAAACGAAACTTTGTGACTTTGACACTTTGCTGCTTGGCAACTTTAATTTATCTTTGCCACTTCTAAAAAAGAATAGCTATGTTCAATAATTTATCAGAGAAACTAGATAAAGCATTCCATATATTAAAAGGTCACGGTAAAATTACCGAAGTAAATGTTGCCGATACTTTAAAAGAAGTACGTCGTGCCTTACTTGATGCCGATGTTAACTTCAAAATTGCAAAAGATTTTACCACTCGTGTAAAAGAAAAAGCGTTAGGTCAAGATGTATTAACCACTTTACAACCGGGTCAACTTTTAGTAAAAATTGTAAAAGATGAACTAGTTGAATTAATGGGTGGTGATGTAGCTGGCGTAAATCTTTCTGGAAATCCATCAGTAATTTTAATGTCAGGTTTGCAAGGTTCAGGAAAAACAACCTTCTCTGGAAAACTGGCTAACTTCTTAAAGACCAAAAAGAATAAAAAAGTATTATTGGTTGCCTGTGATATTTACCGTCCTGCGGCAATTAATCAGTTGCATGTTGTTGGAGATCAAGTTGGAGTAGAAGTATATTCGGAACCAGAAAATAAAAATGCAGTTTCCATTGCTGAAAATGCAATCAAACACGCAAAAGCAAATGGTTTCAATGTAGTGATTGTCGATACAGCTGGTCGTTTAGCAGTAGACGAAGAGATGATGATCGAAATTGCTAATGTGCATAAAGCAATCCAACCAAATGAAACACTATTTGTAGTGGATTCGATGACAGGACAGGATGCCGTAAACACAGCAAAAGCATTCAACGACAGATTAAATTTTGACGGAGTTATCCTTACCAAATTAGATGGTGATACGCGTGGTGGAGCTGCTATTTCGATTAAATCGGTAGTAAACAAACCAATCAAATTCATTGGAACTGGTGAAAAAATGGACGCCATTGATGTGTTCTATCCGGATCGTATGGCCGATCGTATTTTGGGAATGGGAGACGTTGTTTCGTTAGTAGAACGTGCTCAATCACAATATGACGAGGAAGAAGCTCGTAAATTGCAAAAGAAAATCGCTAAAAACGAATTCGGTTTTGATGATTTCTTAAGCCAAATTCAACAAGTAAAAAAAATGGGTAATATGAAAGACTTGGTTGGAATGATACCAGGTGCTGGAAAAGCTCTAAAAGATGTAGAAATCGAGGATGATGCTTTCAAACACATTGAAGCAATTATCTATTCGATGACTCCGCAAGAAAGAAGTAAACCAACGATTATAGATGTAAAACGTAAAACACGTATTGCAAAAGGTGCAGGTCGTAAAGTGGAAGAAGTGAATCAGTTAATGAAGCAGTTTGACCAAATGAGTAAGATGATGAAGATGATGCAAGGACCAGGAGGTAAGAATCTTATGAAGATGATGGGTGGAATGAAAGGCGGAATGCCGGGAATGAAATAAAAAATTAGGTGCGTTTATTCGCGCCTTTTTTCATGAATAAAATACAAGCAACTAAACAATAAACAACACAACAACAATGCAAATTTTAGACGGAAAAAAAGTTTCAGAAGACATTAAAAATGAAATTACGGCTGAAGTAAATGAAATGAAGGCCAATAATGAAAAAGTACCACATTTGGCAGCTATTATCGTAGGAAACGACGGTGCCAGTTTGACTTATGTGGGAAGTAAAGTGAAAGCGTGTGAACGTGTTGGTTTCGAATCGACATTAGTTAAAATGCCTAGCACTGCTTCTGAAACTGAATTATTAAAAACCATTCATGAACTCAACAATGATGACAATATTGATGGGTTTATTGTTCAACTTCCGTTACCTGATCAAATTGATACTCAAAAAATCTTGATGGCTATCGACCCAAGTAAAGATGTCGATGGTTTTCACCCTGAAAATTTCGGAAAAATGGCACTTGATATGAGTACGTTTATTCCAGCAACGCCGTTCGGAATTTTAGAACTTTTAGAGCGTTACAACGTCGAAACCAAAGGAAAACACACCGTTGTAATTGGTCGTAGTCACATTGTGGGAAGACCGATGAGTATTTTAATGGGACGTAAAGGATTTCCTGGAAATTCTACTGTAACAATTACACACAGCCACACTAAAAATATCAATCAAATTACTTCTCAAGCCGATATTATCATCACTGCCTTAGGAGTCCCTAATTATCTTAAAGCAGAAATGGTAAAAGATGATGTAGTTATTATTGATGTGGGTATTACTCGTGTTGCCGATGACACTAACGAAAAAGGGTATGTGATTACTGGTGATGTTGATTTTGAAAATGTATCCAAAAAAGCTTCTTATATAACTCCAGTTCCGGGTGGAGTAGGACCAATGACAATTGCCATGTTACTTAAAAATACTTTATTAGCTCGCGAACAAAAAAGATGCAGATAATTCAAGCTACAAAAGAACAATTGCCAATTATTCGAGAGTTGGCCTATACAATATGGCCTGATACCTATTCGGGAATTCTTGGAGATGTGCAATTGGATTATATGTTGGGGAATTTCTATGCGCTTTCAGCTTTGGAAGAACAATTGGATAATGGACACGTTTTTTTATTAGCGGAAGAAGCGGGTGTTTTTTACGGATTTGCAGCCTATGAGTTGAATTGTAAAAACAGCCAAAAAACGAAGCTTCATAAAATTTACATTCTACCGAATACGCAAGGAAAAGGTATTGGAAAATTACTGTTGAATGAAGTAGAAAGTTGTGCCCGTGCAGCCAAAAACACGCATTTATTTTTGAACGTAAACCGATACAATAAAGCACAAAGTTTTTACGAAAAACAAGAGTTTAAAATCATTTCTGAAGAAGTTATTCCCATAGGGAACGATTATGTTATGGATGATTATGTAATGGAGAAAGAAATTTGAATTTATTAGTTCTTTGCACAAAACTGCTTTTAACGACTACGTTTATTGTTTTCGGATTAGTTTGCTAAGCTTTATTTTAATTACTAAAGTCGAGTCAGGCGAAACATTTTGGGGATAGTTCTTGCGTTTGACAAGATAAGGAGGCGCAATCAATTCTCTGACTTCGTTTATACGCATACCTCTGATTCCTTCGTCTACAGCTTCAGTTGCTTGATTACCGCCAAGTAAAATTTTTACAGGATTTGGAGAGCTGTAATTTGAATACAAAATGGTTCCATTTCTATAACTGGTCGTTTCATATATAAATACTTCATCCCCAGCTTGAGCTTGGAGTCCAGAACCTTTCTTTAAGATTTTATATTTCAATCCAGATTTTGTTGCAACAATTTTATTTGAGCAACTTACCAGAATGAGAGTTATTAAAATTAGGAATGTTGCTTTCATTTTTTTAGGTGATGAGAGTATTACCACTAATTTAACCAAAAGTTTATAAGTGTAAAATCACTGTTGTGTGGGGTATGTAGGTTTAATTGTATAAGTTCGGTTTAGTAATTCCTTTTTTACTAAAATAGTCTTTATTCATTTCAAAGTGCATTTCTGTTATTTGATTTAAATATTTTTTCAGTGAATCTAAATTATATTCTTTTCTTATTTGGTCAACATTTAAACTATCCACTAATCCAATTTTAGGTTTTGCTTGTCCATTCATTTTGTAATCAACTTGGGTGCCAAATAATTGTTTTTCACCGTTATTTACATTGACTCTGTCCATCAAATAAGCATAATTATTTGGATTTGCATTTCCTTTTTTAACTGCTTTTTTCATTGATTTCAATATGTTTCTTTGAAATTCAGGAAACTTGTCGCTATGCTGTACAAAAAACCAGAAATGATTTGCTCCACTTTCACCTAATTCATTAATTCCTAAATAGCCATATTTGTTGAATAAATTTTCGACTCTATTTTTATGTTGCGTAAAAACGCTGTCCTTAAATTTAGTCCAATTTTCTACTGGGTAATTTGCAAATTCACCATTTGGTTTTCCTGCAGCTGCAATTTGATCAGTTTTATACATTTCTGTAAATTCAGCTTTCAAGTTTTCAGATTCTGTTTTACTTAATTTTATGGTTGAACAACTCAAAATCAAAAAAGTAAGTATCAAAACTAATTTTTTCATTATTCTATTTATAGATTTTTTGGTTTATTTATTGAGGAATTTTAGATTTTAACTAGATCACAACGATACTCAAAGTTTTCATCTCCATTCATAAGCAATTGCATTTACAATTTGCATGATAGCTTTTTCGCTAAAATTTGTGTTAGCTTTTAAAAATGTTTTTGAATTTTCACAACCTAGTGTTAAATCTGAAAAATTCCATAATTCAAATTTTGCTGCCTCATTGTATATTTTTGAAAAGTCATTTTTTTCTTCTTCAGAAACGTTTGAATTATTTATTACGTATTCGTAGAAAGTCCAAGGTCTTCCCAAATCAGTAAAACTTTCTATTATTAACGTGATATTTTTCATTACATTAGAGATAACGTTTAGTCGACTTGCATGCAGTGGCGTGCCTGAGCGATGATCTTTACAAATATAGACAAACGAATTGAAAATCCTCTGAAGCCAAGTCATTGCAGTAAGCCGCTGTTAGTAGCCGACACTTTTTCAATAGCTTTTTCAAAAGATTAATTGAATATCATTTTCTTGGGTATAAATATTCTCAGTCATTTTTTTTATGTTTTCTTTCTCAAGTTTATATTCAAAACTTAAAAAATCATTTACTTCTTCAATCGTTTCGAAGCTTAAAGATGTCATATAATCGTCATATAGATCTTGAATATTTTTCCAAGATTCAAATTGCTTTTTACTGAGTAATATTCCTGATTTCAAATAAATCAGATTGTATTTTTTCATACTCTAAATGTTGTAATTTTATGTTTCAGTTGTCTAAGAGAATAGCTTATTTTTCGCCAGCTTGTTGACTTAAAAGTCGATTAATTTTCAGCAATTTTGAAAGTTTTTTACAACGATATTGTATCTGAATTACCTTGAGATTGCTTTTTTCTATTTTTATTTATTCTTATGGCTTTGTTTAATCTTGGACGGTTGTAACGTTGTAAAAGAATTGGATATACATTGAGAATAGTATTTAAAAGCAATAACCACAACGATTCAATAAATCCATATTTCATGGCAACATAAACTGTAAAACCAAGAACAATAAAAAAGATTATTAAATGCCCTAATTCAGATTGCTTTGTTCTATATTCCAAATGGGTTAGAGCATCCAAGTTGTTCTTAACAGGATTAGCTTTCTTGTTAAGTTTTTCCCAACCGACTAAAACAAGTAATTTTCTAAAAAGATTTATTCCTAAGTTCTCATAGATTTTTCCTTTGTGTTCCCATACTTTTTCCTTGTAATAGCCAGAAGTAAAATTGGCCTTCAATGTTTCTGTAAATGCAAAGACACACATCATTAACATGAAATTTAGTGACCAAGCGAATAGAAATCCTTTGACTCCGATGTAATTAACAAGTCCATATGTCAGTACAATTGTAAAAATCAAGATTACACCTATAATTATCTTTTTTTTCATCTTTAATTACGTTTTTTTATTTTTTCAAGTATGGGAAAAACTAGCAATGGCACCAAACTGCTGTTAGCAGTAGTAATTTATTCTTTACTTTCTAAGACTCTCCTGATAGCTATTTTTGCATTTTCATCAAGAATATCTTCGTTTTCTAACTTTAGTTTTAGTTCTTCTTTAGAAATTGATTCAAAGTTTTTAATGAAAATATTAATTCTATGCTCGGTTTCATTAGCTTTTATAGTTTCTGTGTTTTCTATATCTTTTTTGGTGATTTCGTTTTTTATAAAGGGAAATCTATAAATAGTTGAATCTATTTTTAGAGGAAAATTAAAAGGATCAGCAATTAGAGAAGTTATTGTGAAATTTTTATCATCAATTGTTTTAATATTTACATAACCATAATAATCAAAGGGAATAGGAGTCCAGCTTTTCTTTCTTCCAGGCTTATAATGACCTAGAATATGTCTTTGAATTAAAATGTCAGAAAATTTGAAACTATTTACAGTTTGTCCATTATGAATTTCTATTTTTTCTTCTGCATCATAAATAATCAATTTAGTATTCCAGTTTTTAATTAGATATTGAATATGAAAGGGTAATATCATTATAAAAGAAGAGATAAACCAAAAAACGATTGCGAAAATGAAAATTTCAACAGATAAATTATCTTTCTTGAAAAATGAAATAATTGGCAATAAAATCAATAGCCATAATAGAATTTTAAAACATTCTTTTGATGAATTATATTGATTCCGAAAATTAAGTTTAAATTCTGTTTTCAACTTGTGTTTTTATTATTACTGCTAACGTCCCGCCGGCTTTAAGAAGTGGCGGATGATTTGTTACTGATGTTTACAAATATACCGAAAAGATTGGAAGAAAAAAGTTGAATAAAAGAAGAAATGCAAGCCCAAACCTTTACAGATAAATCCCTAAAGCCGCCATTTCTTAAAACCGCTGTTACCAGACGTAGAGTATTACGATTTAGTAAGTTTCCTTCCGACTGTCCAAATCCAATAAACAAAAAAACCTATAAGTATTAAACCACCTGATAATCCAATTGCATAACCAGTTTGAAAACCGTCATTATTTTTTGAAAAGACTTTTAGTATTTCAACTAAGGTTTTTGGTATAACTCCAGCAATCGCTATTGAACACAACAATGATACAATTATTAGAAAATAGCCAAATATTTTTTTAATCATTTTGAAGCTTCATTTTTGACGTGAACAATTATGTTGATACTATGTCTGGTAACTCTCAAATATATGCACTTTCTGATTAAAACGAAAAACAAATAATTAGAATTATTTATAATCAGAAAGTCATTAAAAACCAGCTTCTACTTCAATCTTTATTTCTTTTTGTGTCACAGGATGTATAAAAGTAATGGATTTGGCATGCAAATGCAGTCGATTTGCTTTTGTGCCATACAAGTCGTCACCAACTATTGGTGTATTCAGACCAAGTGGGTGAGAAGCATGTACCCGCAATTGATGTGTTCTTCCAGTAATAGGATAAAAATGGACTCTGGTTTTACCGTTTTCAACGGAGATAATTTTCCATTGTGTTTGAGCTGATTTTCCATATTCGTAGCAAACTAATTGACGTGGACGGTCGTCTAAATCTACTCGTAAAGGCAAATCGATAGTACTTTCTTTTGAAGTAATAACGCCATCTAATAGCGCTTCATAACATTTTTTAATAGTGCGCTTGATAAACTGACTTTGTAAATTCAAATAGGCGGCTTCGGTTTTAGCAATCAGCATGATTCCTGAGGTTGACATGTCTAAACGATGAACAATTATCGGTCCGGTGGCTTCTGGATAGCGTGTTTTCATTCGAGCATAAACCGAATCGGAAATTTGTTTTCCTGGAACCGATAAAAATTCAGCAGGTTTGTTAACGATTGCAATGCATTCGTCTTCATATACAATTTCGATGTCTTTTCCTTCGGCTGGATTGCATTCAAAAGGATTATCGTCCATTTTTAATCCATTTAGCATATGTCCAAGCAAAATTGGTTCACATTTACTTTTACAGGAAGGATAAAATTGTTGGTGTTTTCGTACTTCCGATTTTGGAGATTGTCCCCACCAAAATTCAGCCATACAAATCGGCTTTAAGTCATGTTGAAAAGCATAATGCAATAACTTTGGCGCTGCACATTCTCCAGCACCTGCTGGCGGATTATTGTCAAATATTTCGCCCAAACTTTTAGATTCACCTAAACCATTTAAAAAAGCATATTCGGCAAATAATCGTTGTTGTAACGTGTTGGATTTTTGTTTTCGGAGATCTTTTAATTCATTTAATTTTTCCTCAAAAATAACGACAGCTTTTTGCGCATCGGTAATTTTATAATTCCAATACGCCATCATTTTTTTGAGCAGAATTCCTTCTTGCTGACTTTGCTCTTTTAACGCTTCAACAAATTTTTCAAAGGCATCAGCATCCAATTCTTTTTCGGCATCCAATCGTTGTTGTTGACGGACTTTCTTTTGGATTTTGATATGGTTTTTATGACGTTGAATGTCTTGTTCCGCTTCTGTCTTTGTGTTTTCTAAATCGGACACTGCTTGAAGGTAATTTTCTTCAGATTCTAGCTTTTCAATTTCACGATTGATTCCATTAATCACCTCTTCTTCATTTTTGTAAAAACTCGAAGGATGCAACATATCATAAACAGTAGGAACAAAATATTCCAACTGATTTTGATCTGCCAATTTCCCTGAAAACGCCCATAAATAACCTAATTCACCCAATTGATTTCGGCAGACTAAAACGCCAAACATTTTGCCAATAACCAATCCGTTTTGACCTTCAATTAAACCAAAATTATGTTCAAAATTGGTTTGGTTTTCCAAATATTCTTGCAGTTCTTGTGATGCAATTACTGCCAAAGGATGCGGTTCGTAATAAAATGGAAACGTAAAATTTTCAGGTAAATCAATTCCTGAAATAGTAGTTTTGAAGGTTTGAAAAAGGGCTTTCGGCATTTGGCAAAGTTAGTAGAAATAAAATTGTCATTCTGAACGAAGTGAAGAATCTCATGGAGAGATTCCTCGTTTCACTCGGAATGACAATTAATGATCTAATTGATGTTTTATTTCTTTAAATGTATATCAAAATAATCAGCGATTTTAGCATACATGTGAATTCGATCTCTACCACCTACATTGTGTTCGTGGTTAGGATATAAGAAATAATCAACTTGTTTTCCAGCTTTGATAGAAGCTTCAATAAAACTCATACTGTGTTGTTGTACAACTACCGGATCCTGTGCTCCGTGAATAATTAACAAACGACCTTTTAGATTTTTTGCTTTGTCAAGTAATGACGCTTTTGCATACCCTTCTGGATTTTCTTGTGGGGTATCCATATAACGCTCACCGTACATGATTTCGTAGTATTTCCAATCGATTACTGGTCCACCAGCAACACCTACTTTAAATGTATCTGATTGAGAAGTCATTAATGATGTCGTCATGAAACCACCATAACTCCAACCAAAAACACCAATTCTATCTTGATCTACGAATGATTTTGATTTTAGAAATTCAATTCCTTTCATTTGATCAGCCATTTCGTTTACTCCTAAATTTCTATGCGTTACTTCACAGAATTTTTTTCCACGAGAATCACTTCCTCTATTGTCTAACGTAAATACTACATACCCTTGTTGCGCCATGTAATAATCAAAATAACCGCCGCCGCCTAACCAACGATTGTTCACTAACTGAGCGTGAGAACCCCCGTAAACATATACCATTACGGGATATTTCTTAGTCGCATCATAATTTAAAGGATAAATAATTCTTCCATTTAAAGGAGTTTTTCCATCAGCAGAGGTTAACGTTACTAATTCCATTTTTGGCATATCGATTTTACCAGTAAATGGATTTTCTGCTTTTATTAATTGCGTTGCTTTTTTCGATTTGATATCGATAACCGAAATTTCATTCGGAGTGGTAACATTGCTATATTGATCTAAAATCATTGTTCCATCAGAAGAAACCGAAGCTCTGTGCATTCCTGAAACTGTTGTCAATTGAAATGTTTTACCTGATGCAATATCAACTTGATACATTTGAAGATCTAACCCATTATTAGCAGTTCCTAAATAGTTGATTTTTGTGTTTTTAGCGTCAAAGCCTAAAAAGTCTTTCACGACAACATCTTTGTAACCTAAATTTTTCAATAATTTTCCATCAGTATTATACAAATACATTTGGTTATAACCGTTGAAATCGGTTTGGTAAATAAATTGAGTTGGATTATTTGGTACAAACGTCAAGGCATGTTGTGGTTCTACCCAAGTAGTTGCTTTTTCTTCAAATAATGTTTTGATAAAAGCACCTGTTTGTGCGTCGTATTTGTTGAATTTTAAATGATTTTGTTCTCTATTTAAAATTCCGATAAAGATATTTTTACCTGTTGGCTCCCAAGAAACCATTGTTAGGTATTGTTCTTTTGGCTCTCCAGTTTGAATTGTTACTTTTTTACCTGTCGCCATATCATAAACGACTAAAGTAACATTTTCACTGGTCATTCCAGCCATTGGATATTTGATGTCTTTGTTTGCCGCTTCACGTTCGTTCCAGTTGATAATAGGGTAGTTCCCTACCATTGTTTCGTCTTTGCGGTAATAGGCCAATTGAGTACCGGCTTCATTCCACCACATACCACGGTCAATACCAAATTCCTGACGATGTACGTAGTCAGAACCATTTACAATTCCTGGATTTTCATCGTTGGTAACTTCTATTACTTTTCCGTTTGCATCGGTGATTTTGATATTGTTATCTTTCAACCAAGCAATGCTGTTGCTTTTTGCAATTTGTGCTTGACTTCCATTTATATCATAACTTAAACTAGCGGTGATTTGTTTGCTTGCCACATCATAAGTCACTTTGTAATTGTTGTTTTTGCTGGCGATTTCAGTTTCAAAAGTATTTTTTGTAATCCAAGTAATCGCTGTAGGAAATGTTCTTAATGTGAATTCTTCTGCTGGAAATTTGGCTTTTAAAGCCGCTTCTAATTCTGTTTTAGTAGCCAGAGTGACTTCTTTCCAGTTTGATGCTGCACTTTTTTCTATCAAAGAAGATAAATCAGTACTTACATACGTAATTGATTTTGAGTCTTTGCGCCATTGTTGTGCCGTTTGTGTGGTAGGAGCATATTTTCGTCCACCCGTTACGGTTTCTTCAATCGTTAACTTTTGAGCAAAAGCAGTACTTCCGATTAAAAGAAAACTTAAAATGTATTTTTTCATTGATTTTTGATTTTGGTTTTCAAAAGTAAGTATTTAGAATAAAAAAATCCGATTCAATTGAATCAGATTTAGTTAAAGTTATGTTTAAATTGTGGGATATTTTTTTGTGACGAATTGAGTTTTGGTGTAAATTGCGTTTCTTTTTTAAAACAAATAAATAGTAGAAAATATTTCAACTAAAATTATATTTATTAGATTTTAAATCTAATTTTTAGTATTAAAATAGAAAATAAATTAATTAAAATTGTATTTTTGTCACCGAAACCCAATAATTTTTCAATTATGAATTTTGATAGTATCGACAAAAAATTGCTTAATTTTTTGCAAGTAGACTCCAAAAGTACAACAAAAGAATTGTCTTCCAAACTAAATTTATCGGTTACGGCTGTTTATGAGCGTATCAAAAAGCTAGAAAGAGAAGGTGTTATTTCAAAATATGTTACACTGCTTAATCGAAACAAGGTAGAAAAAAGTTTTGTGGTGTTTTGTCACATCAAATTGATTCAACACAAGAAAGATTTAATCTCACAATTCGAAGATGATGTAATCAAATTGAATGAAGTATTGGAGTGTTTTCACGTGAGTGGTGATTATGACTATATCTTGAAAATTTGTGTCAAAGACATGGAAGAATACCGAGAGTTTATGGTGACTAAATTAACCGATTTAAAGCATATTGGGAGTACACATTCTTCTTTTATGATTGGTGAAGTAAAAAATACTACGGCTTTTGATATTTAATTCAGAAATAACCAAACAAACCAATAATCGAATAAACAAAATTCCTTAATTTTGTACTCGAAATTTTTAAAAACACAACAAAAATAAACACTATGAGTTCATTTGACGTAGTTATTATAGGTTCAGGTCCTGGTGGATATGTTGCAGCGATTCGTTGCGCACAATTGGGAATGAAAACAGCGATTATCGAAAAATATTCAACACTTGGAGGTACTTGTTTGAATGTAGGATGTATTCCTTCAAAAGCATTGTTAGCTTCTTCTCATCATTACGAAGAATTACAACATTTTGCAGACCACGGAATTGAAGTTTCTGGTGAAGTAAAAGTAAACCTAGAAAAAATGATTGCCCGCAAACAAGCGGTTGTTGATCAAACGTCTGGTGGTGTAAAATTCTTAATGGACAAAAACAAAATTACTGTTTTTGAAGGTGTGGGTTCATTCGAAAATGCAACTACTATCAATGTAACTAAAGCTGACGGTTCTGTAGAAAAACTAGAAACTAAAAATACAATTATTGCTACAGGTTCTAAACCATCTTCTTTGCCTTTCATCAAATTAGATAAAGATAGAATCATCACTTCAACAGAGGCCTTAAAATTACCAGAAGTTCCAAAACACCTTATTGTTATTGGTGGTGGTGTTATTGGTTTAGAGTTAGGTCAAGTGTATTTACGTTTGGGTGCTCAAGTTTCTGTGGTTGAATTCATGGATAGAATCATTCCAGGAATGGATGGAGGTTTGTCTAAAGAATTGACCAAAGTATTGAAAAAACAAGGCATGAAATTCTACACTTCTCATAAAGTACAAGCAGTAGATAAAAAAGGTAAAACGGTTACTGTTAAAGCAGAAAATGCTAAAGGAGAAGTAATTACTTTAGAAGGTGATTATGCTTTAGTTTCTGTTGGTCGTCGTCCTTATACTGACGGATTGAACGCTGACAAAGCGGGTGTGCAACTTACAGATAGAGGTCAAGTAGAAGTAAACGATCATTTACAAACTACGGCTTCAAATATATATGCTATTGGTGATGTAGTTCGCGGAGCGATGTTAGCACACAAAGCAGAAGAAGAAGGAGTTATGGTTGCTGAATTTTTAGCTGGTCAAAAACCTCATATCGATTATAATTTAATTCCGGGTGTTGTTTATACATGGCCAGAAGTTTCTGCTGTTGGTAAAACAGAAGAGCAATTAAAAGAAGCTGGTGTTGCTTATAAATCAGGAAGTTTTCCTTTCAAAGCGTTAGGACGTGCTCGTGCTAGTGCCGATAATGATGGATTTGTAAAAATCCTTGCTGATGCTAAAACAGACGAAGTGTTAGGTATTCACATTATTGGAGCTCGTGCTGCCGATTTAATTGCAGAAGCTGTAACAGCTATGGAATTTAGAGCGTCTGCGGAGGATATTTCAAGAATGTCACACGCACACCCAACGTTTGCAGAAGCAATCAAAGAAGCAGCGTTGGCGGCTACTGCTAATAGAGCATTACACGTATAATAATATACTTTATTAATGATAAAAAAAACTCCAGTATTTGCTGGAGTTTTTTTGTTTGTATAAAAGGCGCTGATTTTAAAAATGACTTACAAATCTGCATTATAGTTTCTTAATAACAATAAATAAAAAATCCCCAAAAGTTAAAAAGCAATTAGGGAATTTAGAGGTTTGGTGGCTTATAAAGTTATTTCTATTTGATTTTTAAGTAAATCATCAAATGATTCATGTTGACGTATTAAATACGCTTTTTCATCTTTCCACAAAACTTCCGCTGGTTTGTAACGTGAATTGTAATTGGAAGCCATAGAGAAACAATAGGCGCCAGCATTTCTAAAGGCTAAAATATCTCCTTCTTTAATCTCGGAAATTCTGCGGTTAGTGGCAAATGTATCTGTTTCACAAATGTACCCCACAACCGAATAAAAGCGTTCTTTTCCTTTAGGATGCGAGATGTTTTCAATATAATGTTCTGAACCATATAACATGGGACGGATAAGGTGGTTAAAACCCGAATCAATTCCTGCAAAAACGGTAGAAGTAGTTTGTTTTACCACATTTACTTTGGCTAAAAAATAACCTGCTTCGCTCACCAAAAATTTACCTGGCTCAAAAACTAAAGTCAGCTCACGTCCGTATTCTTTTTCGAAGGCTAAGAAACGCTTGGTTAATTTACGACCTAATTCTTCCACATTGGTTTCGATATCTCCTTTTTTATAAGGGACTTTAAAACCACTTCCAAAATCGATAAAGTCCAAAGCTTTAAAATGTTTCGCGGTTTCAAATAAAATTTCGGAAGCATAAAGGAAGACTTCGATATCTAAAATATCCGATCCCGTGTGCATGTGAATGCCGTTAATGAGCATTTTAGTATTTTCTACTATACGGAGAATGTGTGGCAGTTGGTGAATGGAGATTCCAAATTTACTATCAATATGTCCGACAGATATATTTGAATTACCTCCTGCCATCACATGTGGGTTGATACGTATACACACTGGTGTTTGAGGATGTTTCGCGCCAAACTGCTCAAGAATAGATAAGTTATCGATATTGATTTGAACGCCTAACGCCGCTACTTCTTCGATTTCATCCATAGACACACCGTTGGGCGTGTACATGATTTTGTCGGGCGAAAAACCTGCATGTAAGCCTAATAAAACTTCTTGAATGGAAACAGTGTCTAAGCCGGAATCTAAGGTTTTAAACAATTTCAAAATAGAAACATTTGACAATGCCTTTACCGCATAATTGATTTGAAGCTTTTCTACTTTAGAGAAAGCTTGCGTTAAGCGGTGGTACTGTGATTCAATTTTTGCAGCATCATAAACATAGATTGGGCTGCCAAATTCGTTTGCGATTTTAAGTAATTGTTGTGAATCCATTTTGTTTATTTTTTGCAAATGTATCTCTAAAGTTATGAAAAATAAAATTATTAAACAAAAAGAATAAAAATAAAACAAATTGTTATATTTGTAACAATTGTTATTTTTGAAATAATAATTATGTATTGAAGAATAAATAAAAGGGAAACAGAAATGAGACTAAAAAGCTTAAATAAAAAAATAATTAACTAGAATATTGTGTTGGAATTTATTATTTTTGTGCACCCAAACATAGGGATTAAACAAGACAAACACCTTTATTATGAATTTACACGAGTATCAAGGGAAACAAATATTAGCTAGTTACGGCGTACGTGTGCAGCGTGGTTATGTTGCCAATAATGCAGAAGAAGCAGTAGCAAAAGCAAAACAACTTACGTCAGAAACGGGAACGGGATGGCATGTAATTAAAGCACAAATTCACGCAGGTGGTCGTGGAAAAGGTGGTGGAGTGAAATTGGCTAAAAATTTAGACCAAGTTCATGAAATTGCAGGTCAAATCATTGGAATGGATTTGATTACACCTCAAACGCCGCCAGAAGGAAAAAGAGTGCACAAGGTTTTAGTTGCTGAAGATGTATATTACCCTGGAGAAAGTGAAACGAAAGAGCTTTACATGTCGGTTTTATTAAACCGTGGTACGGGTCGTAACATGATTATGTATTCTACTGAAGGTGGAATGGATATTGAAGAAGTGGCAGAACACACGCCACATTTAATTTTTCACGAAGAAATTGATCCATCTGTTGGATTACAAGGTTTCCAAGCTAGAAAAATTGCTTTCAACTTAGGTTTATCAGGTGATGCATTCAAAGAAATGGTAAAATTCGTTGATGCTTTATACAAAGCATATATCGGTTCTGATTCTTCTATGTTTGAAATCAATCCAGTATTAAAAACATCGGATAATAAAATTATGGCAGTTGATGCTAAAGTATCTTTAGATGATAACGCATTATTCCGTCACGTTGATTTAGCTGAAATGCGCGATATCACAGAAGAGCGTGCAATTGAAGTAGAAGCTAAAGAAGCTGGATTAAACTATGTAGATCTTGACGGTACAGTAGGATGTATGGTTAACGGTGCAGGTTTAGCAATGGCAACAATGGATTTGATTAAATACGCAGGTTTCGAGCCAGCTAACTTCCTTGATGTAGGTGGAACTGCTGATGCAAAACGTGTTGAAACGGCTTTCCGTATCATCTTAAAAGATCCAAACGTAAAAGCAATCTTGATTAACATCTTTGGAGGTATCGTTCGTTGTGACCGTGTCGCTCAAGGTGTAGTAGATGCTTACAAAAACATGGGTGACGATATTAAAGTGCCTATCATTGTTCGTTTACAAGGAACCAATGCAGAAATTGCTAAAGAATTAATTGATAATTCTGGAATGCCAATTTTATCAGCTGTTCAATTCCAAGAAGCAGCAGATCAAGTAAAAGCAGCTTTATCTTAATTGAAATTAAGTTATAGATATAAAAAAGCCTGAGCATTGCTCAGGCTTTTTGTTTACTAATGGTTAAGTTACTTTTAACCGAGAGCTAATGTTATAAAATTGTTTATAGTGGTTATTTGCAATCTTTCGTTTTTTTAACAGAAATAATAAAGTATTTTTTCATTTCTAATCAGAACTTTTAGATAAGTATACTTTTATGGATTGGCTACTAAAATCTATTTTTTACGATTGTTATGTTTAGTTTAAGGTATTGATTTGCAGTGTTTTTTGACTTGATTTTGAAGTAATTTTGACATGCAAACTTTTAAAAAACAACAACATAATGAAAAAAGCAATTAAAATTTCAGTTTTGGTATTCTTAATGAGTACAAGTATGGTATTCGCGAATGGATTTTCTTTTGATGAAGATTTCCCTAAAGCAATGAAAGAAATAACAACTTTCTTAAATCTTGAAAGTGAAGTTGTAGAGGATATGGATGACAATGAAAAATCAGTAAAAGTAACTTTTACTATTACTTCTGATAATGAAATTGTAGTTTTAGATATGAGAACTAAAAATGCAGAAATCAAATCATATATTAAAAGTTCATTAAACAATAAAGTTTTGAATTCAGGCGATCTTATACCAGGGAAACATTATTCGTTTAAAGTGATGTTTAAAAATTAGATAACACTAATGATTAGAAATGAAAAGCCTGAGCATTGCTCAGGCTTTTTTAAAATTATAACTTTTGGTTTTAATGTGCTATTCTTTTTTCTTTTTCCCGTTTTTGAAGTTTACTTTTTCTACTACTTGAACTTTTGGCGTAGTTTTTTGAGCACCAGTCTTTGGCTTAAAAGAGGTTTTTGGTTTAAATTCTCCTTTCGGTTTGTCTTTTGAAATAGGCTTGCTTGTTTTTTCTTCAGTAACTTTTTTGGTCACTGCTTTAGCATTATCATTTATGACATCCATTGCGTTTTTAGGATTTTCTTTGGTGCCACGAAGATGAATTACCAACCCGTTTAGGAAATTACGCAATATTTGATCACCACATTCCATATATTTTGGATGGTCGTCTTGACGGAAAATATTTCCGATTTCTCCTTTTGAAATTCTAAAGTTTACCAATTCTAAAATTTCAACTATTTGATCATCGCGAAGCTGTAAGGCTACACGTAGTTTTTTGAATATTTCGTTGTTATTCATCTGTTCTATTTATAAAGCCAAAGATACGCTTTTGCAAAAGCTTCGCGCCATAATTTTTCGTTATGTTGTCCATCTTTGATGATTTCTGAGGTAATGGTGCAATTTTTAGGTAAAATTGTAATCATTTTCTGCATGTCTGTTACCATCTCTTCCCCTTCTTTTTCGCCACATAAAAAGTACATTTTTGCTTTCAGGTTCGATTTCTCAATAACTGGAAATAGTTCAGGGTTAATCCAGAAGGCGGGTGAGAAGATAATTCCTTTTTGAAATGCATTCGGGTGTTTTTGTAAGGCGTATAAAGAAAACAATCCACCTAGAGAACTGCCTCCAATGGTAGTATGTTTTGGTGATGATTTGACACGAAAATTCTTTTCGATGTATGGTTTGACCTGAGTTATGATAAAATCTAAATAATCATCAGCCCTTCCACCTCCATATTTTTCGTGATGATAAGGTGTTAGCTCATCAAGTCTTTTCTCGTTGCCATGTTCAATGCCAACTACAATTACTTCAGCTTTTAAACTATCTAGAGTTTCATCTATATTCCATTCTCCAGCAAAGGATGTTTTGGCATCAAATAAATTTTGGGCATCCTGTAAATAAATAACTGGAAATTTCTTCTTAGAGGAATGATAATTTTTAGGTAAATAAATCCATATTTTTTTGTATGTTTTTAATTGAGGTGATATAATGTTTATGGTTGTAACCTGTTTACTTGCAGTACTTTCTTGGCTTAAACCATTTTGATACATGAGAATGAAAATTGCTAAAATGAATATTTTTTCAAACATGTTTTGGATTTACATTAAAAAGTATAGTTTTGCTAAAAATAATCAATTTATGAATTCCAACGAAGAGAAAATGAGTTTACTATCCGAAATGATTGCATTTGCAGTTATTGATGGTGAATTGCACGATCGTGAATATGATTTTTTATTAATGGTTTCGCAGGAATTGCAAGTTGATAAAGAAACTTTTTTGAAATTATTTGAAAGACGTAATGAAATAAAAGTAATCAAGGATGAGTTTCATCGAATTTTACATTTTTACCGATTAGCATTGCTTATGCATTGTGATGGTGTTTTACACGAACACGAGCGTATTGCTATAAACGAGATAGGAATCAATATGGGATTGAATCCCAATGCCATGAAAAGAGTATTGCATTTAATGGAACAATCGCCAGATCAAATGGTTGAAGGCGACGTATTGTTAGGTGCATTTCAAGAGCAACTGAATTAAAAAAAAGACTGGTTTTGGCCAGTCTTTTTTTATGATAAAAAATTAATTTTTCAGTTTTTTGGCCGGTTGAAATTTTGGATGACCAGTGTGCTGATAAGCAAAAGTGAATAAATCACTAATGCCTTCATATGCTTTAGATTTACTATCTCCCATTCCGTGACCTGCTTCAAAATCAGTGAAGAATAAAATAGGGTTATTGGAAGTATTAGCATTTTGAAGGGCAGCAGCAAATTTAGAAGGCTGCCAAGCAATTACCCTTGGATCATTCATTCCTGCAGTGATAAGTGTCGCAGGATAGGAAGTACCTTTTTTAATATGATGAAAGGAGTCCATTTCTAATAAAGCTTTAAATTCGGTTTCGTCTTTCACGGTTCCAAATTCGGGAGTATTACCGGGACCATTTGGAGAATTCTCCATTCTAACTGTATTTAAACAACCTACTTCAGGAATTGCTGCTGCAAATAAATCTGGTCTTTCTGTCATTGCTCGTCCTATTAAAATTCCTCCGGCACTTCCTCCGCTAATGGCGATTCTTTTTGGATTAGTATATTTTTCTTTGATTAAATATTCAGCTGTAGCAATAAGATCCTTCCAAGTATTTGGTTTTGTTGTTTTTTGACCCGCTTTATGCCAAGCATCTCCTAATTCACCGCCACCTCTAACGTGAGGGATTACAAAAATGCCTCCATATGAACAATAAGTCAATACATAGTTAGGGCTAAACCACGGTTCAATTGACATGCCATAAGCACCGTAACCCATTATCATCACTGGATTATCTCCATTAAGTTTTGTATTTTTATTTTGAATGATTGAAACAGGAACCATAGTTCCATCATGTGATGGAATCATGATTTCTTTGGAAATTATATTTTTAAGTTCTGGATAATCAATTACTTTGCTTAGCGGCTGGAAGGTAAAAGAATTGTCTGTCGGATTATATAAATAGCGTTTTGCTGGAGATGTCCAACCAGACATAGTTATCCATATTTCGTTTCTATTTTCGGTAATGGTTGATAAGTCTGCTGAACCCGCTTCAATAGGAAGTTTTAATTCTGAAGCATTGGTTTTTCCATTAGCCAAAAAATAGACTTTTGCCTGAACTCCATTTTTGGTTGTAGAATAGTAAAGACCATCTTTAGTAACAACAAAATTATTTATGGTTTCGTTTTTAGGTTCATCCACAACTACAGTTGCATTTTCAATATTGGGATTTGTAATTGGAACTTTAATAATTTTATAATTGGAAGCATTTTTAAAAGTTTGATAATAAATGAATTCCTTATCAAAATTGAAATTTGTTATTTCATCTTTTTTCTCAACTAGATTTTCCCACTTCGTAGGATTAAAATTATCTTTTAGGTTGGAGGCATATAATTTAAGGCGTTTATCAACAGTGACTACCATACCATAATTTTTATTAGAGTTTTTATGATAATAATTCATAGGAGCTTCTTCTGGAGCTATATTGAGTTCTGGATTGGTTTTGTTTGAAAAGAACTCGATATCATTTTTAGGATCATCCCCTAGTTTATGATAAAATATTTTGGTGTTTAATTGACGATTTACATCGGTAACATCAGATGAATTTAATTGATGGTATGTAAATGAATTTCCATCAGGTAACCAAGACGTATAACCAAACCAGCATTTGTCAAAGGTTTCAGGATATATTTTTCCATTGGAGTCAAGTATTAATAATTCAGCACTTTCAGAACCGTTAGGAGCTATTTTTATAGCTACTTTATCTCCTTTTTCGTTAGGCGAAATAGCACTTATACTGTAGTTTAGTTTGTTTGATTTTTTATAGGTTTCTGGATCAAAAAGTAGTTTTTCTTTTCCTTTATATCCCAATCGATGGTATAGTTTACCGTTTTCTTCGTTAGCATTTCGTTTTAAATAGAAATAATTATCATTTTCTGTAATTTGTAAATTAGAAATAGTACTTTCTCTTCTTTTGTCAAACTCATTCAATTTTTTAATGATATTTTCTCGTTCAGGAACTTCATTAATTTTTGCTCTTGCGTAGGAAGCATTTGATTTCATCCAGCTGACCACATCAGGATCATTGAGATTTTCGAGATAGCGATACGGATCATCCAACTTGGCGCCAAAATATTCATCGGTGACGATTTTTTCTTGTGCTAAGTTTGGTTTTAATTGTGCTTGAATTGTTGTTGCAAGTAATGCAAGTCCGATTGAAAAGAAATAACTAGTTTTCATAAATTTTTAAATTAAAGTGAAAAACTAGGTAGAAAGGAGATAGTAAAGTTATGAATTTATACTTAATTAACTGTTTTTTAGTTGATTGTATTTTTATTTTATCTGTTAGTTTAGCGGCCAATAACAATCCAATCATTACCATCACTCTGAACCATAAATCGTTGGTTTGCATTAATGGTAGTGTAAGCTGTATTACTTACATCGTCATAAATAGCGCCACCACTTGTAGACCAGGTTTTGGAACTTATTCCGTTACTTCCTATAATAATGAAAATTTTGCCTGTATTTCCTACGGCATTAGGTAGTCTTATTTCACTAATAGTATTAAATGCCCTTACAGTGTATTGGTTTGAATTTACAAAATAAACGCCAGTTGATGCGCCTGTAGTTGTATAAGGTTTTACCGTTGGATTCACCCAATTCACTATTCCTAAACCATCTGTTTGCATTGTATTTCCAGTTCCTCCGTCAAGCGTAGGCATTACATAAGTGCTAGAAAAATTGGAACCTATCGTTAGTCTTCCGTGAACATTGACAGCGCCCATGAAATACCCAGCATAACTTCCCGATTTTAAAGCTTCACTAAAAATACCATAATGAGTACCGCCCACACTTGGATTGATTATAGATTGAACACCAAAGACATTACTAGCCGATGAGGCAGAGTTTATAATAATGTAATTTCCAATAATTCGACTACCAAAAACATTATTGATTTGTGTTGATGTTCCGTACACATCCCCATTGGAATTGGAGATGTCATTTTTTACGCCATAGGTTTGACCAGTATTATTTCCATCAATGGCATTATGTGTTCCGATAATATTTACACCACCATGCAGATTGTTTTTTACTCCTATTACGTCATTGGTATTTGTAGAAAACATTTCATTTTGAATACCTGTTGATGGTCCGCTTTCAGTACTGTTGAAATAGTTATACATCCCAAATCTCTCGTTGTTACCTACTGTTGCTATTAAATTATAATTCCCATATTTTTTGGAGTTGTTATTGCTTGAAATATTTGTAAAGGAACCATAAAGTTCCCCGAGACCATTTTGTGCAATCATGTTATAAATGCCATAATTGTTTCCCGAACCGGTTGCAGTCATTTGGTTGTAATTTCCATATTTGGTACCTGTTCCGTTTCCTCCAAAAAGATTATAAGTACCATACATTGCATTTGCGCTGGCATTTTTTAAATCATTATAAACACCATAATGAAGTCCGTTACCTAAAATTTCATTGTATAATCCAAATTTATTGGAACTACTTAGCGCTGTCATAAGATTATAATAACCATACAGTTCGGCAATTCCATCCAATTGAAAATCATTGTAAAAGCCGTATGTAGGACCATTTGCAGTGCCTGTGGCCAAATTAGTAAAAAGATATCTTTGCGTAGCATTGGTATTATGCATTTGATTGAAGATTCCACGATCTTGAGTGCTATAAATATGCAATTTTGAAATACCTGATGGCGTGCCAATAGCAACATTTTTGTTGATACCGTCAGCTGGGGTTAGATACGAACCCATGTCATACCATTCGTTTGAAGTGTTATTCCCATCGAATAATGAAACCCAATCGTTTAAAAAGCTTTCCCAATAGTAAAACCCAGGACCTTTAATCCCAGCAGTGTTGGTTAAAAAGACAAGTATACCTCTTTGTGCTGAGGTTGGATTAATAGTTGGGAATGCACTTACTCGGGGTATTAATAAACCATCTGTATTCAGTGGTGTTGCTGTATTGGATGCTTTTATATCTAGCTGTGCTTCTGGAGTTGTTGTACCTATTCCAACTTGCGCATTTATTTTTAAACTCAAAAAAAACACGATTAATATTAATTTTCTCATTGTTAATCAGTTTGTTATGCTAATTTATAAAAAATAGTAGGCGGTTACGATTTTTCCTGTAATGCTTTTATTTCATCCCTTAGTTTTGCAGCCTGCATGAAATCCAATTCTTTAGCTGCTTTTTCCATGGCTTTGCGAAGATCACGGATTTTCTTTTCGATTTCAGGTTTGGTTAAGTACAAACTTTCAGGTTCTGCAGCTTTTAAGGCTTGATTTTCGAAGTATTGTGAAGAAACCGAGTTCTTATTTAAAACATTACCCAAACTTTTGTTTAATGCTTTTGGAGCCAATCCATGTTTTGTATTGTAGTTGATTTGCTTTTCACGACGATAGTTGGTTTCATCGATGGTACGTTGCATGCTGTTGGTGATTTTATCCGCATACATAATTGCTTTTCCATTCACATTACGTGCCGCACGACCTACGGTTTGGGTAAGCGAACGATGACTACGTAAGAATCCTTCTTTGTCGGCATCCAAAATAGCTACCAACGAAACTTCTGGTAAATCCAAACCTTCACGCAATAAGTTCACACCAATCAATACATCAAATAAGCCTTTTCGTAGATCCTGCATGATTTCCACACGTTCTAAAGTATCTACATCACTATGAATATAGCGACAACGAATTGAAACTTTGGTTAGGTATTTGGTCAATTCTTCGGCCATACGTTTGGTTAATGTAGTGACCAAAACACGTTCATCTACTTCGCATCGTTGCTGAATTTCTTCAATTAAATCATCGATTTGGTTCAAACTCGGACGGACTTCAATTACTGGATCTAATAAACCAGTTGGACGAATGACTTGTTCTACATATATTCCTTCCGATTTCTGTAATTCATAATCTGCAGGAGTGGCTGAAACATACAAGACTTGATTCTGTAATGCTTCAAATTCTTCAAATTTCAACGGACGATTGTCCATAGCGGCTGGTAATCGGAAACCATATTCCACCAGATTTTCTTTTCTGCTTCTGTCTCCACCATACATGGCATGGACTTGTGAAATGGTTACGTGACTTTCATCGACCACCATCAAGTAATCATCTGGAAAATAATCCAATAAGCAGAAGGGACGCGTACCAGCTTCACGACCATCGAGGTAGCGTGAATAATTCTCAATTCCAGAACAATAGCCTAGTTCGCGAATCATTTCTAAATCGAAATTGGTGCGTTCTTCCAGTCGTTTGGCTTCGAGATGTTTGCCAATTTCTTTGAAATAATCGACTTGTTTTACCAAATCTTGTTGAATGGCCCAGATTGCATTTTGAAGGACATCCGGTGAAGTCACAAACATATTGGCCGGATAAATATTTAATTTCTCGTATTTCTCTAATACTTGAGACGATTTGGCATCAAAAGCTTCTATTTCTTCAATGTCATCTCCAAAAAAGTGAATTCGGAACGGCTCATCTGCGTAACTAGGGAAAACTTCCAACGTATCGCCTTTAATTCGGAAAGTACCTGGTGTAAATTCACCTTCGGTTCTTGCATATAAACTTTGAACCAATCGGTGCAATAGTTTGGTTCGAGCAATGACTTGATTTTTTTCTATGGAAACGACGTTTTTTTCAAATTCTACTGGATTTCCAATACCATACAAACAGGAAACAGATGAAACTACTATGATATCTCTACGCCCGGAAAGTAGGGCAGAAGTAGTGCTTAAACGCAATTTTTCTAATTCTTCATTTATAGATAAATCTTTCTCTATATACGTTCCCGTAACTGGGATAAAAGCCTCAGGTTGGTAATAGTCGTAATACGACACAAAATATTGCACCGAATTGTTAGGAAAAAATTGTTTGAACTCGGAATATAACTGAGCGGCTAAAGTCTTATTATGCGCCAAAACCAAGGTTGGTTTTTGGACTTCCTGAACGACATTGGCTACAGTAAAAGTCTTTCCAGAACCGGTTACCCCTAATAGTGTTTGGTATTTTTCACCATTGATAATCCCGTTGGCTAATTTTTCAATCGCTTGCGGTTGGTCGCCAGTGGGTTTGTATTCGGAAACAACTTGGAATTTCATGTGAAAAAGTTACAGTGTCCCAAAGTTACAAAGTAAAATTAGAATTTATATCAAAACGTTAATTGCAAAATTCAAAACTTTTAGTTTGTGATTGAATTTGTTGGTTTTTGATGAAAAAATCGGATTTAGGTATTAATTTTTAATTATTTGAATGGTATTCACAAAAATGTAACTAATAGTTAAATATTTGGAATCGTTATGTTTGTTGATTTTTTAGAATCTTATAATTTTGTATTTTATAAAAACGTTTAAAAAAAAAATAATATTAAAAGAGGGAATAATCAGATTATGTAATGCTTTTTTGTATCCAAAAGGTATTGTTGTTGTATACATAATCGTACATTTATAGTCTATTTTTTATTGGAAAACATTGCAATTAATAGAAAAGTCAAATGAAATATAACAGAGTTCAATTTTCTCCCCTAATTCTACTCTTTTTTGCATTAGTGATTTCTAATGTTAGTATCGCCCAGGCTCCATTAAAACAAGAAAGTTTGTTGGATGAGTCTGAAGAGTTAGTATACTCCAATCCTAACGATGCTTTAAAAGTTGGGCTGCATTTATTACAAGGCGCTACTTCAAATCATGATAAAGCAAAATTAAATTTATTAATAGCTCAGATTTATAAAGTAAAAGGTGATTATAGTAATTCACTAGTTTTTTTATTTGAAGCAGATAAAAATAAGGCCGATTTACCTCCGAAACTCGCTGCCGAAATTTTTGTAAAAAAAGCAGACCTTTTAAGAGAATTGTATCTCGACGATCAAGCTAAAAAGTACTTAGCTGCTGCTGAAAACAAATCGTTGTCCATAAAAGATAAGGATGATAAAGCATCGGTTGATGCATTGATCGTTTTGGAATACGTAAGGATGAACATGGAGCGACAAAACTACAAGGAAGCTTCGAAAATCATTCAGAACCAAAATAAGAACTTTGAAAAAGCAGTGCAAAATAATCCGGAACTGAATTTAAAATATACAATTATTCAAGGTAGAAT
This sequence comes from Bacteroidota bacterium, assembly GCA_040385625.1. Taxonomy (GTDB): domain Bacteria; phylum Bacteroidota; class Bacteroidia; order Flavobacteriales; family Flavobacteriaceae; genus Flavobacterium. The sequence goes on along the minus strand of JAZKHA010000002.1, from coordinate 48,582 downwards.
TTGTAGCGGATTGGGAGATTTCAACAAAGCGCAAACGTATTTTGATAAAGCTTTATCAAGTTTGAATAATTCAAATAAAAAATTCAAATACGCGGAGATTTACACGTTAAGCGGATTAGCGACGGTTTATTTCCATAAACAAGACCATAAGAAAGCAATTGATGCCCTTTTAAAAGCATTGCATTTAGCTAAAACACTTGAAAATGTATATTTGAATGCAGCTATTAACAGACAGTTGTCTATTAATTATTTGGCATTAAATGATAAAGTCAATTATAAATTATACAACACCAATTTTTTAAAATTAAACCCTGAGGTTGAAAAAAAGGAAGATGAAACGGTTAATAATGCCTATAATTTGATTTCACAGGAATATGCTGATTATTTTGATTTAAAAAGAAATGGCTATTTGTTGAAATTTTACGGATTATTGTTATTCTTTGTTTTGGTTGTAATTGCTTGTTTTGCTTTTTGGAATAAGTTTCAAATGAAAAAGAAGCGATTGACCGAAATAATAAGTTATTTGGAAATTACCAGAAACAATTTTATTATCAGTTTAGCCGAAAAGAGTGATGTAAAAGAGATTAGGGATGCAAGTAAGAAAACTTATATTCCCCAAGAGACAGAACAAGCATTATTAAATAAATTGAAAAGATTTGAATCGTCTACAAAATTCGTTAATAACGATATGTCATTGGCTGTCTTGGCTGGGCAATTTGAAACGAATACAAAATATTTATCAGAGATTATCAATAAGCATTATAATGTAAATTTTAATACCTATATCAATAAGCTTCGTATTAATTTTATTGTGAATAAATTGAAATCAGATCCTAATTTCATGAATTATAAGATTAGTTATTTAGCCGAGGCTTGTGGGTTTTCTTCACATAGTAGCTTTGCGACAATATTTAAATCAGTAACCGGGATCGCACCGATAACGTTTATAGAGTTTTTAAAAAATGAGAAAGAAGCCATTAATGCATAAATTATGAGATTAAACAATCACTCTTTTTTTACTTTTTTTCTTTTAACCTGTTTGCTGTTATTTGCTCCAGTATTACAAGCACAGAATTCTAAAAAATTAGATAGTATTATTAAAGTAAATACCATGCAAATGTATGGTAATCCCGATAAAGCTATTATTGCAGGGAAAGAAGTATTGAATAAAGCAGGCGATGATGTAGATTTAAAAATACGAGCTTATAAATTAATTTCTGACGGATATTCTTCAAAACGTGATTATAAAAAATCTTTAGAATATGTTATAAAAGCCAATCAGTTGTTGCCACAAACTCAAAATAAATTATTGAAAATTTCAATGATAACTAAAGCTGGGATTCAATATCATCAGCTGAAAATTTATGACAAATCGATTGAATACCTTGATCAGGCTGAAAAATTATGTTTGGAATATCCTGTACGTGATTCGGTTTATGTTAATCTAGGGACAAATTACATGGTTAGAGGTTTAATTTATAAAGAAAAATTAAATTGTGAGATTGCCATTGAGTTTTTGGACAAGGGAATTTATCAAATTTCACAAACTAAAAATATAAATGCCAATGCAAACCGATTGAGTATTGCTAAATACAACAAAGGAAATTGTTATATATTGATGTCTGATAATTTATCGGCAAGAAAAAGTTTTCAAGAAGCAATAGATTATGCTAAAAGAGTTGACGCACTAAGTCTTCAGGCATTTGCACAAAAAGGATTGGCAGAAGTGTATACCATTGAAGGTAAATACAATGAAGCCATTGCTTTATTACAAAATGCTTTAAAAATTTCGAGTGAAGTTAATGATTTGATTTTGAATCAGGGCATTTATAAAGGATTGGCCGATAATTACTTGGCTATTAATGAATGGGATAACTATCAGGAGTGTCATTCGAAATATTTAAAAACCCAAACGGAGGTTAAGAAGCGTGAAAGAGACTCGGCAAGTGACTCATTAATTGAATTGGGAAATGATGAAAATAAAAAATTAGAAAGTGTTATTCCTAACTTTTTGTTTGGAAGTGTACTACTTATTCTGATTTTAATTGGTGTAGTAGTTTTATTTTTATTTTCTATTCGAAAATCTAAAATAACCTTGAAAAACCTTGAACTAACGATTAAAAATCTTCAAAACGAAAAACCCAAAGAGTGAGCTACCTTAATGGTTTTTATAGCTATTTTCTTTAAGTAAAATAGTATTACGAAATAGTTTCTATTTAATGGGGCTTGACTTTTATAAGTTGGTCCCATTTTTAATTTTCTTATTCAGATTAAATCAGATTTTAAAAACTACAAGTGTTATTTATAACTTTTTGTTTTATAAATACATTTATGTGCTTTTTAATATTTTTTATTACTGTTTTTTTAACTCTATGTTTTTAAAAGTATTTAAAGAGTGAAGAAAAAATATAAAAAATAAGACAATTCCTACAAATAAACATTTTGCTAATCTGATATGAAGAAATCATTAAATAAATGTATAATCTCTTATTTTATAGTATTTCACGTGCTTTTTTTAGCTTTCAAAATTCGGTAAACTGTAAAGAGATACACTATATTTTAAGGAATGTGTGTAATTATTTTTGAGCATCACTATTAAACCAAAAAGTATGAGTATGCTAAAAAAATTACAACACAACAAAGTGATCGATTACTTTGATTTTAAAAAGCGAACCAAACTACTTCAGAGTACGTTTTTAATTATGTCGCTTTTTTGTTTTACTGATAGTTTGTTTTCTCAAACTACATTGATCAATCCAGCAACCGATGGTGGATTTAATTCGGGAAACACATTTGCCGCAAACGGATGGACAGTTGCCAATGAAGGAACAGGAATGATTAAATGGGCAGTAGGAACTGCAGTTAACTCTGGAGCGATTACAGGAAATTCAGCTTATGTTACCGTTGATGATGGGTTAAACAACAGTTATGTTGGTATTGGTGCTGCCAGAACGGTTTTTTTCTACAGAGATGTGGTTCTTCCTCCAGGTCAAACCAATATAGCTTTAGCTTTTAACTGGAAATCGGGAGTAAATACTTGGCAGGTTTATGTTGCCCCAACAAGTGTAACACCTGTGGGTAATGATGCTCAGCCTTCATTTTCAGGATTTCCAAGTGTTGCACCTTTAACTGGAGCTACTCCGGTGGTACTTGGTGTAGCGAATGGAACTACAACTCAAAAAGCTACAGGATTTATTCCAGCGAGTTTTGCAGGATCTACTGTAAGATTAATTTTTATGTGGTCTAACAATACTGGTGCTACCAATCCTCCATTAGCAATTGATAATATTTCTTTAGTTTCAAGAGTAGGAGGTCAGTTATTGAGTTCTAATGCTTCAGGTAATTATTCTGATGCTTCCACTTGGGATTTAAATTATGTGCCTTCTCCAACAGATGAGATTGTTATTAATGCCAATCATACGGTAACTATCGATAATAGATATTTAGGTGTTGAAAACGCATACATTGCTGGCGCTAATGCCATTCTTCAATTTGGATTGGATACAGATGAATTCACTATTAATAATGATTTATTAGTTAGTGGTTCAGGTGCAAGATTTAATGTTTACAACGGTGTAAATGGTCGTTCTTTAAAAGTGGGTCATAATATCGATTTGACTTCAGGTGGTAGATTGGATATTTCGGTTGGGTCTAGTTCAGTTGGATTAGGGCAATTGGATTTATCTGGATCATCAGTTCAAACCATTTTTTCAGATGGAACAGGTATTTTGGGAGGTTCTGTAGTTTCAACAATAAATACGAATACTTCTGGTATGATCAATCAGTTGAATATTACCAATACAAGTACTGCTGCTTCTAATATTATTTGGAATATTAACAATGTTAGAATTAAAAATGCTTTACGTTTAAATAGAGCCAGAGTAGCTTTAGGAACAAATAAAATTATCTTAGGTAATTTTGCGGTTTTAAGTACCGTTGTTGCTCCTTTTGGAAACGGTTTTAAAGGAGGTATTGTATCAAGATGGTATACAACTTCAGCTACAGGTACTGCGGTTAATCCAGGTACTGATCATAATCCAAATACAAATGGATTCTATCCTATAATAAGTGCTAACGGTCAAAATAGATCGGCATATATCATAAGTTCAGCCGCAACTACAGCCGGTGAATTAGAAATTAGCTATACAGATGCAAGTACTTTTGGTACTGGTTTATCAATAGCAGATGGTTCCTATACTGTAACCAATCGATACAATGGAAACTGGGCCGTTACAAATGCGGGATCAGGAGGTACTATTTATGCAAATGCAGGGATGCTTACTTTTGGAGCCTATGCTTCTGGCGCATTCGAAACGAATGACGGTTCTTCAAGAATTATGTATAATGGCGCAGCAACAGCTGGCGAGCATATTAACGGAACTACAACTCCTTTTGTTTCTAGAAAAGGGTTAACATTAGCAAACTTAATGGCTTCACCTTTACATGTAGGATTTAATACTGCTTCGGTTTTAGGAACAACTACTATTACTTCAGTAACTTCTGGAGATTGGAATACTCCTGCAACATGGTCTACTAATGCAGTGCCAGTTTGTGCGGATGTTGTAAAAATTGCTTCAGGGCATACAGTAACAAATAATGGTACTGCAAATGCTTCAGGAATAACTGTTGATTTTGGAGGTACTTTAGTTAATGCTTCAAACAATTTAACAGTTGGATGTACAAATAATAATGCAGTTTTTGCTAATTACGGAACATTAACAGTTTCAGGTGGAACAGTTACGGTTAACGGTGGACTTTCACATAAAAACGGAAGTACATTCAATCAAACCGGTGGTGATATTGTTATTGATAGTAACGCAGGTGGTGTTGCTGCCAATAGTGTTGGTGTTGGAGGAAGTTCTCTTAAAATAGAAACCTCATCTTTAAACTTAACAAACGGAACAATTACGATTGTTGATCCATTGGTTAATAATGTTGTTGCTACTACGGCAAATTCAGGAGCAGCTTTCAACTTAGATACAATGGGAGCTACTGGAAATTTCACAAGAGGGACAACAGGTACAGCTTTTACTGGAGTTTCAACTGTTGTGATGGCAGGTCTTAATGCTAATAAAGCGATTTATGATATTGGTCAAATTGTGTCAGGAACTGGAATTGCACCTGGTACAACTATTACTTCAGTTTCAGCAGGACAACTTTCGAATTCGCCAATTACTTTAGGCTTATCATTACCAATTACTGCGGATATTACATCTGGTGCAAGTTTGACATTTTCATCTATGAGCAATGGATGCGCAACTATAGATTTAGTTACAACTGGAAATGCACCAAGTATTGCAGTCGGGCAAATTGTTACAGGGACAGGTATTCCTGGAGGAACAACAATTTTGTCGATTGGATATGACAATGCAGGTACAGCTATTTTAGGTGTTAAATTGTCAAATGCAGTAACAGGATTGGCAACATCTCCTATTGCTTTAGTTCAAACACTATCGTTTTCAGCGGTTTCTGAAAACTGTTCTACAATTATTCTTAGTGCGGCAAATCCTTTAATTGTGGTTGGTCAGCCTGTTAGTGGTATTGGAATCCAATCCGGAACTACTGTCGCTGCCTATACAGGGACTACTAGATTAGATTTATCTTTACCAACTACACCAGCGATTATTAGTCCAGTTACATTAAGCTTTTATGACGGTAACTTAGGAAGTTGTGCTGTTTCTTATAATTCTCCTAATCATTATGCTGCTGGAATAAACCATACATTACAAATTGGAGATGGTGTTTCTATTGAAAAAGGTGCCGTTACTACTAACGGTTACTTATGTAATTTTGCTCAAGGAGGCGGATTATTATCTTTAGGTAAGTTAACTGTAAACGCTTTAGATGGTTCAAATAGATTTTTCAATACCGTTAATAATTTAAACGTTCAGGATACTTTCACTATTACAAATGGAAGTGTTTTCAAAAAAACAGTTAGTACAGGAGGTTTATACTTTGGAGGTAACATAATTAATAACGGTTCGACTTTTGTTCATAATTCTTCACAAGTAAAATTATTAAATGTTATAAACGGTGTTGAAGTTGCTTCTTCAACTGCTCAGACTATTTCTGGGACAGGTACTTTCTATAATAATTTATCTGTAACTACTGCAAATGCATCTTTCCCTAATTTAACAGTAAATAATGCTAGTACAGGAGGGGTAACTATTGCTACTCCAAACTTTAGAGTACAAGGAACGTTGACGATGAATGGTGGTATTATCCACACATCAACAGCAACTCCATTATACCATGGTCTAACGGATTTAGTATCAACTGGTTTTATAGCTGGGACTTTTAGTGATACTTGTTTTATTGATGGTCCTTATACAAAAGCTATTGCTACTAATGGAACAAATTCAAGTTTCGTACTTTATCCAGTAGGCAAGACTTCATATAAGCCTTTGTCATTAGCTGTTACAGGTGGTGGAGATTTTACTGTGGAAGCTTTCGATAGCAACACAGGTAATCCATCTGTAAATGTTGCTAATATAAGTGCTACAAGATGGAAAGCTACTAGAAATGGAAGTTTAGGTGCTTTAACCGATTTTAATGTTCGTTTAGGAAATGCAGGATTATTATCAAATAATATTGTTGTTCAGGCTACTTTAGATCAAGGAAATTATGATGTTTTAGGTGCTTCAATTTTTGCAGCTGGAACTCCAACTTCTATTCCTACAGTTAATAATATTACTACAGTTACTGCTATTGCAGGTGGAAGTTTTACAGGTAATTTTGCTTACGCAACTGCTCCAAACTGTACTGTTGTTAACCCAGGAAATACAATTGCAAATTTAGCGACTTCAATTGTGGTTCATACACAAAGAAGTACAGCTACAGGTATTGTAAATGGTAATGCAACAGTAACACTAGGTGCTACTGCTAATACTTTAATTGTACCAGGTTTATTAGTGTCAGGTACAGGTATTCAAACAGGAACTACAGTAGTTTCTGCTGCAGGGACTAGTTTAGTGTTATCATTGCCAGCTTCAGTTTCAAGTACTTCAGCTGTTACGTTAACATTTACTTCAGTACAAAATCCTTCTACATTAAATGGGGCACAAGAAGTTGTGTTATCATTGCAAAACAATGGAGATGGAAATGGAGTAACTTATCAATGGCAAAGTTCTCCTGATGGAGTTACATATTCAAATATTGGTGGTGCTATAGCTGCTACAAGCATAGCAAACCCAGTAGCAACTACTTATTACCAATGTATTGTAACATGTCCAAACGGACCAGTTACTGTAATTTCAACACCGGTTGTAGTTACGTTTTCAAATACTGCACCAGCAGTAACAAATAATAGTGGTTGTGTTGGTAGCGCTATTGCTTTAGGTGCTACTTCATCTACAGGAACTGTTTCTTGGTATGCTTTAGTAACTGGAGGAAAACCTATGGTTACTGGAACTACTTACTCACCATCACCAGCTTCTACAACAACTTATTATGTGAGTGGAGAGAATACATATACTGCGGGAAGAAGTTTTTCAGGAACAGCTACTCAAACATCAGATTATAGTGGTTTAATATTTAATACTACTGCAAAAATCAGATTGAATTCTGTGAAAATACACCCTAAACAAACAGTAGGGAATCTTCCGCAGCCTATTACAATCAAATTGTATGATAAAAATGGAGTTCAGGTTGCAGGTACATCAGCTGTAACGATTACACCATCTGTAAATACTGGAGGAGTTTCTGCTTCAATTTCTGATTTGGTTACCTTAAATTATGACATTCCTGTAGGAACTGGATACAAGCTTTTAGTTACTTCTGGATTGACTTCTGCTAATGCATTAGGTAAATTCGAAACATTTGGTGATTCTCAAATTCCAGTAGGTGGTGGTTCAATTGGTATTACAGCTGGTGCATCTAGCTTTACTGGAACCTCTACTTCTGCATACATTAATTTCTTTGACTTAAATGTTACTAACGTAATTGATACTCCAAGAGTTCCGGTTACAGCGACTGTTATAAATACTCCGGCACCAACTACAGCTGCAACACAAGATGCTTGTGGAGCAGGAACGATAGCTGACTTTACAGTTACTGGAGAAGTAGGAGCTACTTTTACTTGGTATGATGCGGCAACTTTAGGTACTATTTTACCAACTTCAACAGCAGTAGTTAATAATACGACTTATTACGTATCACAAACAGCTAATGGTTGTGAAGGACCAAGAGTAGCAATTCTAGCTTCAGGAGCTTGTTTAGGAACAAATGACTTTACAATTTCGGAATTAAAATATTATCCAAATCCAGTTTCTGATCAATTGACAATTACTGCAAAAGAGACGATAACTAGAGTTGAATTATATAATTTATTAGGTCAACAATTAAGAGTTTTAAAAGTTAACGCTGATAATGTTCAAGTAGATTTTAATGGGTTAGCTCCATCGACTTATTTGATCAAACTGTATTCAGAAGAAAACGTTGAGTATTTTAAAATTATTAAAAAATAAGGATTTACAAAGAAGTAAGGCAGTCAGCTAGATTGCCTTGCTTCTTGTTTTTTATAACAGATTTTATTTTTAACCACAAAAATCAAGAAAAAATGCAAAAAACAACTCCCATATCCAATTGGATATTTATTGCAGATCTTTTTCTTCAACACAAGAAAAATCTCGGAATAAATCTCTTGCTGATATCTCTATTTGGATTATTTTCAAATACAGCTTTTGCGCAATTAACATTAGAAAATTTTAATGGCGGAATACCTAGTCCTCCTTGGGCGGTTGCCAGCAACCAAACAGTTACTAATAATTGGGTTCCAACAACGGCAACTGGAGGTTATTTAGGAACACCAGGGGCAATGGTAAATCCCTCTTTAAATAGTACGGTTGGAACTACAGCCGAGTATTTTTTAATTTCTCCTCAATTTATAACACCAAATGCTACTGAAATCAGATTTCATACAAAGCAGGGAAGTTTTACAAATAAAGGAACAACTTATCAGATAAGGCTTTCAACTGCCAGTCAACCTGATACAGGGAGCTTTAATGTACCGTTAGCTACTTGGACAGAAGCCCAGTTGAATGTGTCTGCAATGACTTATGAAGAAAAAATAGTTACAATTCCGTCCATTCCGGCGGGAATACCAGTATATATTGCTTTTGTAGCTATTACGAATCAAGATGCAGCAAACCTTTCTGCAACCAGTGGAGACACATGGTTTGTGGATAATGTAAGAGTAATAGAAAGCTGCGCTAAAGTAACAGCAATTAATACAACCATGTCGGCTAATGGAGGTTTAATTAATTGGAACTCTACGGCAACTAATTTTGAAATTCAAATAGTTCCTCAGGGAAATGGTATTGGAGCAACTGGTACAGCAGTGACAGGAACTTCATATAATGCAACTACTTTAACAAGTGGTGCTCCATTTGTAGATGGAACTACTTATGATGTATACATAAAAACAATCTGTGATTCAACAACGGGTAGTTTATGGGCAGGCCCTTTTACAATCACAACAACAAGATTAGGATTAACCTGTGCCACACCAGTTGTTATTCCAACTACTAATATCGCAACAACACCATACGTATTAAGTACTAACTTAAGTACCTTTCATGATAATCCAAATTACACGACTTTAAATTCACAAGGATTGAGTTGCCAGCCTACAGGTTCCACTTCGAACTGGTTAAATGGAGATCATGCTTTTTTATCTTATACACCAACTACTACAGGATTAGTTAATGTTAGTTTAGCCGCTAACGTTAATTCAGCATCAGGATGTTATAATTCGCTATCGAGTGTTTTCATTTTTGACAGCTGTACAGGAATTGGAACTACAGCAAACTGTTTAGGTGCTCTTGTCACAGGAGAGCCTTCGGGCGTTCTCTCTTCGCAACTGCAAAATGTATATTTACAGGCAGGACAAACATATTACTTTGTAATTTCTTCGCCTTATCAATACAATCCTGCTCAGCCAGGTGCCAGCATTTGTTTTACTTTTACGTTATCACAACCTTCTTGTCCAATACCTTCAGGATTTTCGTATGATAATTTATTGCAAACTAGTGCACGATTTTCATGGGCTAATCCACAAAGTTTAGCAAGCAACTGGGAATATATTGCTAAACCAGTATCTCAAGGCGCTCCAGTTGGTGCTGATATTTTGACGCTAACTTCTACAAATATTAATAATCCAGCAACTGGACTTACACCAAATACAAGTTATAATTTATATGTAAGATCAGTTTGTAGTGGTGTACCAGGACCATGGAGTAATCCGTTTCCTTTTAAAACACAATGTACAGTATTCCCAACACCTTATTCTACGCAATTTTCAACGGCTACTGCTGCAGATCCAGAACCATGTTGGACTTCTATAGATTTGAATAACGACGGAAGATTTTTTACATATACCGGTGATCCAGGTATCGCAAGTCCCCCTCAAGGCCAAATTTTGAGTTTGAGAACAGGAGCTGCAGGAAATTTAACAAATGATATGGTGTCTTCACCTCAAATTCATTTGGATGGAATCACTCAAAAAAGACTGCGATACAAGTTAAATGTGTATGGAAACTGGGGACCATCAGTTAATCCAACTCCTGGACCAGGTTCTTTCGAGATAAAAATTTCTGATACGGGTGTTGGCCCGCAAAATTTTACGCAAACCTTAGTTCCTTTAACATCGTATACTACGGGTTATAGATATATTGAACAAATTGTAGCTTTACCGAATATTGCTGCTGATATTAACATTGCTTGGATAGTACCAAGCGGTGCTACACAAGCTGGGACTAGTATATTTATCGATGATGTTATTATCGATGATTTACCAGCATGTTCGCCTCCTTCATACCCAGCGGTAACGAGCGGATCAATAACACAAAATTCAGCACAATTTTACTGGACAAACGGTTACCAAAACACACAATGGGAGGTCGCTGTACAACCTTTAGGTTCAGGTGTTCCTACCGGAAGTGGAGAATTAGTTGGTGCTAATCCGTTTACAAAAACAGGTTTAACAGCTTCTACTCGTTACGAATATTATGTGAGAGCTTATTGTAGTGCTACTTTACAAAGCGAATGGGTAGGACCTGTTGCATTCAATACAGTTTGTGATACAAGACCTGTTCCTTACTATGAAAGTTTAAACGACACAGACGTAAACACTAAAAAATTCTGTTGGTCTGTTGATAACAGAAATGCAGATAATAATGCTAAATGGTATATTGAAGGTACTCAAGCAACAATCAGACCTCAGGATCTTTTCATGAATCCGTTTGTGTCTTATGATGATTACCTAATAACTGCTCAAGTGAATGTGGTAGGTCAAAAAATGTTGAAGTTTAAGTACAAAGCGGCTTCAAGTATAATGAATCCGACACAAAGAGGTAATTTTGAGGTTTTAATGTCTGCAACTCCAGATTTTGCTAATCCTACAGTATTGATTCCAGCACACGATTTTACTAATGGTGATTTCTTGGAAGATTTTGTAATCTTTAATGGAACTGGACCTGCTTATTTTGCATTCCATCTTCCATCAACAATGGATAATCCTAGAAATACTGGAGTAGTAACTATTGATGATTTTAGTATTGAAGATGCACCATTGTGTCCGAATCCTACGGTTTTAACAGCAACTAATATTTTAACCACTTCAGCTACTTTAGACTGGACTCCAGGATTTAGTGAAACACAGTGGCAAATTGTGATTCAAAGTCCAAATTCAGGAATGCCTACAGGTTCAGGAACAGTTGTAAATACAAATTCTGTTTATAATGCGACTGGATTATCTGCAAATACTACTTATGAATATTATGTAAGAGCAGTATGTGGATCGAACTACAGTGCTTGGATTGGACCATTAAAGTTCAAAACAACTTGTAATGTATTGCCAACACCATTTATTGAAACTTTTGACTCAAATTCTGCAACAGAGTCTTGCTGGACAATTGTAAACAATAATGCAGATTCAAATGTATGGGATCTTGGTATGCCCGTAAATCCTATGTTCGGAGATCAAATGGCAGCAATTAATTGTTACACTAATGGAAATACAGATGATTGGATGATTTCGCCAACATTAGCGGCACAACCAAATCAAAGATTACGTTTTCATTACAAAGGATATGCTTTTGAAGAAGATTTAAAAGTTAGAATCTCAACCAACGGAGTAGATATCAGTCAATTTGCGACTATTTTATATGAAAATAACGTCCTTACAAGTACCACTACTGGAACTACTACTGGTTCAAATACTATAACGGTAGTTAGCGCACAAGGAGCCCGAGTAGGCGATAGAGTTTGGATTCCAGGTTGGCCACTTCCATATCCAACACACGTTGCGAGTATAGCTGGTAATACAATTACATTGACAAATGCAGCTACTTTAACGTTAGCTGGACCATTATCTGTTGAATTTATTCATGAAGTGATAAATAATACGGTTCCAAAGGAAATGATAATTAACTTAACTGGTATTACTGTTCCTACTAATATTAATATTGCATTTCAGGTACCGAAGTATCCTTCAAATTCTTGGAATTACAGAGGATCCTATTTACATATCGATAATGTAATTGTAGAGAATATTCCGGCATGTTCAACAGTGTATAATGTGACTACTAATACTAATGGTATCACGGATAGTACTGCTTCAATTAATTGGCAAACTGCAGGTTCAGAAACGTCATGGGAAGTTTCAGTGCAACCATTTGGTACGCCAGCTCCGATAGGAAATACACAAGCTCAATATTTACGTACAGCTACTGCTCATCCATATTTAATAACTGGACTTACACCTTCAACTAGATACCAATATTATGTAAGAGCAATTTGTAGTAGTTCATCACAAAGTGCTTGGGTAGGACCTTTTGATATTCTTACTAAGTGTGATATTGCAAACATGTGTGAATATACCATTTCACTTACTAATGGAACAACTGGTCAGGTGCAACAAGGTATAGATGTTGTTCAAAACGGAATAGTATTGCAAACACTTACTTTCCCAGTGTCAATGCCTAATCAACCACCTACAGTATCAGATTTTACAGTATACTTATGTTCCGGAATTGAATTTAATTTACATTGGAGAGGTCAAGGTAGCGGTCTACAATACTCTCAGGCGAGAGCAATAATAAAAGATCAATTAAATAATGTAGTTTGGACCAGTCCACTAGGGTTAGGTACAATTAATACTAATATTTATACAGGAGTTTCAAACTGTAGTGTAATCACTTGTCCACAACCAACTAACCTTGCAGTGAACAATTTGGGAGTAATGTCATGGACACCAGGTGCTTCTGAAACCGAATGGGAAGTTGCAATTCAACCATTAGGTCACGGTTCAATTCCACAGTCAGGTCAGCTAGTTACTGGTACACCAAATTATACTCCGTCAGCTGCTGATTTTAACCTTAATCCAACTGCAGGTACTTACGAATATTTTGTTCGTGCAAAATGTGGAGCTACTGATAAAAGCTACTGGACAGGACCAAAAGTATTTATCAGAAATGACGAGCCAGCTAACGCAATTCGTCTTCAGGTAAATTCAAATGGAACTTGTGATTCTAGAGGAACAAGAGCTTCATTCACTGGAGCTACAGCTTCAAATGTTCCAACATCATGTGGAGGAGTAAACGGAGGAGATATCTGGTATGAGTTTGTAGCTACTTCGAAAGTACATACTGTAGAAGTAAGCAACTTTAACCCAGGAAGTTATTATGCTAGTTCATATACAGGGACATTCCCAACTGTAATTCTTTCGTTGTATGAGGTACAAACTAATGGTTCATTAGTTGAAAAATCATGTAGTGAAAACAATGCATTGGTTACAACATATTCTTCTGAATTAACAGTTGGTACTACTTATAAGATTAGAATAAAATTCAATAATACTACAGAGTCTAACGATAAGAGATTTGATATTTGTGTAAGTACACCGTCAGATATCTGTGACATGAACGCATTCAATTACAGTTTTGAAAAATTACCAATGCAAAGCGTAACAGGTGTTACAACAATTATACATTCAAAATTGGTTCCAGGATGGAGAACAAATACCGATTGGGGAACTGTGTTCTTCCATGAAGCATCTAACTCACCAGGAGTAGTTCCTTATGAAGGATCTCAATGTTTACAATTAACACAAGATGGTGCAGCAGCATGGAATCCTAGTGATCCTAACATCAAAGGATTGTATAAAGATTTCGAAACATCGGCTGAAGTACTAAAAGTAGACTATAGTTTTGCTTCTGCAACTAGAGTTAATGGTGCTGGAACAACCATAGAATTATGGGCTGGACCACCATCAGGACCATTTATAATGCTAACAGATCATACTTCAAGCTCATTGGTTTGGAGTTTGAGAGAAGGAACTTATACTGTACCAGTTGGACAAACAACTACTCGATTTATTTTTAGAGTAAAAGGTAATGCAATTGGACATTTGCTAGATGCGGCTAATTTCAAGGTGAATACTGATATTATTACCGAAGATGCAACATTAGCTTGTGATCAAACGACACTAAATGTTGAAGCCAATGGTGTAGGAGAATGGATTGCAGCCACAACGAATCCGGTTGTAACCACTATTGGAACGCCAACAAGCGCAACAACAAGTATTTCAGGAATTAATGTACCAGGTGTTTATACTTATTATTGGAAAACGCGTTACTGCGAAAAACCATTTACGGTTACTCGCCAAGGGCTTAATGAAGTGGCTACTGTTACTTCACCAGTTGAATATTGTCAAAATCAAGCGACGTCAGCTTTAACAGCTACTGCGCCGGCAGGTTATACTTTGCAATGGTTTACGAATCCTACTGGAGGAACTGGAGATGTAAACGCTCCAATTCCATCAACAGCTACTGTAGCTACAACGACTTACTATGTTGCTGTAGTTAATGGGGTAGGTTGTGTAGGACCTAGAACCCCAATTGTGGTGAATGTAACCGATTTGAATACACCTATAGTAGGGTTCGGTTATAATAGCGAATCGTATTGTGCAGAAGATTTGGCACCTGTTATCTCTACAGATGCTGGATTTACATCAGGTGGTATTTTTACTGCTATACCAGCGGGATTAGCTATTGATGCTACAACAGGTGCTATTGATTTATTGTCAAGTACTGCTGGAGTTGAATATACTATTACATATACAGTAGAAGAGCAGGATTGTCATGCTGCAGGAAATCAAAGTACTGTTATTAGTGTTGAAGCAAATTGTGGATTTATTCCAAGAGGTATCTCACCAAATAATGACGGGTCAAATGATGCATTTGATTTAACTGGAATAGGTGTGATAGAGCTTAATATTTTCAACCGTTATGGAACGAAAGTGTATGCTTTCCAAGGAGAATATGCGGCACAATGGAATGGTAAGTCAGATGACGGAAAAGAATTATCGGATGGGACGTATTTCTACACTATTCACAAGAATGACGGAACAACTGTAACAGGTTGGGTATACATTAATAGATAATATTAATCAGCAATTAGAAACAGTCTGTTTGTTTCATAACATTCAAACAGACTGTATCAATTGCAAAGTAATCTCTCAAAAAAATGAAAAAAATATATTTCACAACGATACTAATAGCCCTATTATCATTAGATATGCTGGCACAACAAGACCCACATTATACACAATACATGTATAATATGAACGTGATCAATCCTGCTTATGCGGGTTCAAAAGAAAATCTATCTGTTGGTTTATTGTACAGACAACAGTGGGTTAATATGGAAGGTGCTCCTAAAACGTTAACAATGTCAATTCACAGTCCAGCAGGAAAAAATGTTGGTTTGGGACTTTCAGTGATTTCGGATAAAATTGGACCTGTTGAAGAGAATAACATCTACGCTGATTTCTCTTATACTTTGAATTTAGGTGGTGATCACCGATTGGCATTCGGACTTAAAGGTGGTGCTACTTTTCATAAAGTAGGATTGTATTCTGATATAGGAAACGGATATGTTCCAGACGAAGGTGATTTAGCTTTTAGTGAAAATACAAGTAATACATATTTGAATATTGGAAGCGGTTTTTTTTACTATTCTAAAAATTATTACCTAGCTTTTTCAGTGCCCAATATGCTAAAAAGTACACATCTTGATGTAACTCAAAGTGGACAAGAATATAAGTTTGGAAGCGAAACACAACATTATTTCTTAACAGGAGGTTATGTGTTCGATTTATCACCAAGTACAAAATTTAAACCTTCTGCTATGTTGAAATCCGCTTTTAAAGCGCCAATGTCTTTAGATGTTTCAGCTAACTTTTTGTTCTTCGAAAAATTCGAATTAGGAGCAACATACCGACTTGATGATTCCTTTGGTGCAATGGTGAATTTTGCCATTACACCAAGTATCAGAGCAGGTTATGCTTACGATCATGTAGTATCAGATTTAAAAATAGCAACTCCTGCCTCGCACGAGTTTATGTTATTGTTTGATTTGAATTTCCCTAAAAAAGTATCTGTTTCACCTAGATTTTTCTAACCAAAAAGTAACGTACAATGAAAAATATATATATCACACTAAATTTAGTTTTGCTTTTCAACGTAAGTTATGGGCAAGACAAGAATACAGTCAAAGCAGACAAGCTTTTCGATACTTATCAGTATGTTGGTGCTATTGAAGAATATTCAAAATTAGCCAATAGCAAAAATGCGACGCCTTATGTTTATACTCAATTAGCAGATAGCTATTATAATGTTTTCAATACGGAAGAAGCATCAAAATGGTATGCCAAAGCTGTTGAAGTAAAAGCATCTTCAGAAACCTATTATCGTTATGCTCAAACATTAAAAGCATCAGGAAAATACCAAGAAGCAAATAAACAAATGGACATGTTTGCTAGTTTGTCTCCTAACGATTCAAGAGCAAATGAACATAGAGAAAATCCAAACTACATTCCAAGTTTAGCCAACAAATCAAAATTATTTTATGTGGCTGAAACAACAATTAACAGTAAAGGACAAAGCGATTTTGGTGCAGTGCTTTCTAACGATAATACATTGTATTTTGTTAGTACCAGAAGTAATTCTAAAAAAACAGACAAATGGGCGAATCAACCGTATTTGGATATTTTTCAATCGACTCGTAATACTGATGGAACTTTATCGGAAGTAACGCCAGTAAAAGAATTGAATACTCCTTTTCATGATGGACCAGTTACTATTACCAATGATGGAAATACCATGTTTTTTGCCAGAGACAGCCACAGTGAAGGTCAGTATGAGAAAAACAAAAAGAGCAATGTAAAAGTAGGTCAGCAAGGTTTGTACAAAGCGACAAAAGTGGATGGAAAATGGACTAATGTTGAAACGTTGCCTTTCAATAGTACAAGTTATTCTGTAACACATCCAAGTTTGAGCAAAGATGGAAAGACATTGTATTTTGCTTCAAATATGCCAGGTGGAATAGGAGAGTCTGATATTTGGAAAGTGACTATTGACGCTAACGGCTATGGAAAACCTCAAAATTTAGGCGGAAGTATTAACACGCCAGGAAAGGAGAATTTTCCTTTCATTACTGAAGACAACGTCTTGTACTTTGCTTCTTCTGGAAAACAAGGTTTTGGAGGTTTAGATGTTTTCAAAATTAATTTAGAAAACAATGAGCAAGCTCAAAATGTTGGAAAACCTGTCAATACTGAAAAAGATGACTTTTCATTCAGTTTAAACAAAAACCTAAATGTAGGATACTTTTCGTCTAATAGAAATGGGTCTGATGCCATTTATACTGCAATTCCTATTTGTAAAGCTGAAGCAATTACAACAGTTACCAACAAAAAAACAGGAGCAATACTTTCAAATGCTTTGGTGTCTATTTTGGATGGAAACGGAAATTCAATTGCAACGAAGCAATCAGATTCAGAAGGAAAAGTAAGTTATGATATCGAATGTGAAACAGATTATTCACTTTCAGTAGCCTTACAAAATTTTGAAACAGCCGTTTTTCCAATTCAAAAAGGTAAACAAAATCAGGTTATGATTCATGCGGAATTAGTGCCGGTTGAAGTAATAATTACCGATACTGAAGTACTACTAAACAATGTGTATTTCGATTTTAACAAAAGCAATATTACAGCTAAAGGAGCTAACGAGCTTGACAAGTTGGTGTATGTAATGAAAGAAAATCCGAATATGGTAATTTTTGTAAAAGCACACACCGATTCAAAAGGAAGCGCATCTTACAATTTAAAATTATCAGAGCAAAGAGCACAATCAACAGTTCAGTATTTAATTTCAAAAGGAATTCCAGCAGATCATATCTCAGGAAAAGGATTTGGAAATACAGAGCCAAAAGTGAATTGTAACTCAAATTGTACTGAAGAAGAGCATGCTCAAAACAGACGTTCTGAATTTATAATTGTAAAAAAATAAAGGTTGGCCTTTACAAAATTTTAAATGTAAAAGCTATAAGTCAAACTCCCTAGTGGTTAATCTCTGTAGTAAAAACAGAGATTAGCTATTGTACTTAAAAAACCAAAAAATATGAAAAAGATTGTAATATTATTAGTGGTATTAGCTTTTGGGAATTCAATATTTGCTCAAAATTTACCAAACGATTGTGCAAATGCAATCACAGTGTGTGGAAACGGAGCTTTCACTTCAAACGCTACAGGATATGGTATACAAGAAGTTGCCTCTTGTGGAGGTTCGGAACATAATTCACTATGGCTTAAAATTAATATTGCTCCTTGGGTTGTACCAGGGTCTAGATTAGGATTTGATTTGATCCCTAATGATCCAAGTATTAGTGTGGATTATGACTTTTGGGTTTTCGGAGCTGATAAAATGTGTGGAAGTTTGGGGAGCCCTATACGATGTGCGACTTCAAATCCGCAATTATTGAATGCAGCAAACAATCATACTGGAATGACTTGGCCAAACCCTTATACACAAGTTGGGAACGGTGCTACTAATCCAGGTTATGGGGATAGTTATGTTACATCTTTAGCGGTTTCTCCAGGACAGACTTATTATATTGCTATAGACAGACCACATGGAGATGGAGGTTTTGAAATTCATTGGACAGGAACAGCAACAGATGGAGCTGGTGCTTTTAATATTCCACCAACAGCAAATGATATTGTTCAATTAAGTCAATGCAGCGGTTTACCTGGTGTAGCAATTTTTGATCTTGTTGGAGCTAAAAGTCGAATTAACTCTGATTTTGTAAACAATACAATAACTTTCTATAAGACTTATGCCAATGCAATAGACGGAATATCTCCGATTCCGGATCTTCCTTATCCTACTAGTCCTCCAAATCCCCAAACAATTTATGCCAAAGTGGTTAACAACGTCACAGGATGTTTTACTATTACCGATTTTATTTTAAAAGTTTATCCTTTACCTGCAGCTGATTTATTCGTTTCAAAAAGTAATGTTTGTTCAGGAGATAGTGTTGCTTTTACTTTTAAAGGTACACCTGGAGCAACTGTGGAATATACGGTTAATGGAGGAGGTATTCAAACAGTATTGTTAGATGCGACTGGAAATTTTGTGCTGAATCAGACAATAACAGCCACCACAACATATAAATTAGTTGTAGCAAGAATGCTAGACCATAATGGTGTAAGTGTTTGTTATCAGAATGAAAATGATACCGTTACAGTTACTATCGCTGAAAACGTACCTGTATTTACACAAGTTGGTCCAATTTGTTCTGGAGATGCGTTATCAGCTTTGCCGACTACTTCTAATAATGGAATTACAGGGACTTGGTCGCCTGCTATCAATAATACCGCAACAACCATCTATACTTTTACGCCAACAGCTGGACAATGTGCTAGTAATGCAACAATGACTATTGATGTAAATCTAGTAGTAACACCTGATTTTACGCAAGTGTCTCCAATTTGTTCAGGACAAACATTATCTCCATTACCTACAACATCAAATAATGGAGTGACAGGTGCTTGGTCTCCTGCTCTAAATAATACAGCAACAACATTATATACATTTACGCCTTCTGGAGGTGTGTGTGTAAGAACTACTTCTATGACTATTGTGGTGAATCAAAAAGGAACACCAACTTTTACGCAAGTGGCTGCAATTTGTTCAGGACAAACATTATCTCCTTTGCCAACAACATCAAGCAATGGTATAACAGGATCTTGGTCTCCAGCGTTAAACAATACGAGTACAACTACGTATACTTTTACTCCAGCTAGTAGTGAATGTGCAGTTAGTACTACGATGATTATTACCGTTAATTCAAATGTAACACCAATATTTACTCAGGTAGCATCCATTTGCTCAGGCGGAACATTATCTGCTTTGCCAACGACATCAAATAACGGTATTACAGGAACTTGGTCACCAACATTGGATAATACAGTAACAAAAACGTACACTTTTACACCAACTGTAGGTCAATGTGCTGTTTCGACTACCATGACAATTACGGTTAATCTAAATGTAAAACCAACGTTTTCTCAAGTTAGTTCAATTTGTTCTGGAGATGCATTGGTACCATTGCCAACTACTTCTACCAACGGAATTACAGGAACTTGGTCACCAGTAATGAATAATACGGTTACGACGACATATACTTTTACACCGACCGCTGGTTTATGTGCTACAACAGCTTCAATGACAATTACTGTAACGAAAGTAACACCAACGTTTACACAGGTACCTGCTATTTGTTCAGGAGGAACAATGTCTGCTCTGCCAACAACATCAAATAACGGTGTGACAGGAACTTGGTCTCCTGCCTTAAATAATACACTAACTACAACATACACATTTACACCCACTACTGGTCAATGTGCTGTTTCGGTAACCATGACAATTACCGTTAATTCAAACGTTACACCAATATTTACTCAATTTGCGCCAATTTGCTCTGGACAAACATTAGCTCCTTTGCCAACAACATCAAATAATGGAGTCACAGGGACTTGGTCACCAGCGCTTAATAATACAATAACCACAACATATACATTTACACCAACGATAGGTCAATGTGCAGTTTCGACAACCATGTCGATTTCAGTTACATCTAAGCCTATAGTTACCGTAATTAATAATACACCTTCGATTTGTTCGGGGGAACAGATTGATATTACATTGAATTGTAATAACGTATCTGGCGCAACTATTCATTGGAATTTTTTAATGCCAACTGCTACTGGAGGATCAACCGGAAGTGGAGTGGGGCCAATTCATTTATCTGATTTGATAACTTTGTCAAATGGGATAACGGTTCCTACGACTATTAGTCTTATTGTTTATGCTGAATCAAGTTGTAGGGGAGATGCAACTCAGATTAACATTACAATAAATCCACTACCAACTCCAGTAATTGCAGGGGGTTCCATCTGCATGGATTCAAATAACAATATAATATCAAACTATACTTTAAATACTGGTTTGAGCAATGCTAATCATACTTTTGTATGGTATCACAATGGTGTTGTTATTCCTGGAGCTACAACAAGTACTTATACAGTTGATGCAGCTAATGAAGTTGGACTTTACGAAGTTGAAGCTACAAATACAACTACGACATGTCATTCAACCCGCTTTCAGGCCCTTGTCGATTTGTCTCAACCCGCACAAGCTGCTACTTATGTTGTGAGTAATTATTTTGAAGAAAATCAAACGATTACCATCAATGTTGTGGGTACGGGGGATTATCTATATAGTTTGGATGGTGGTGAGTTTCAAACAAGTAATGTGTTTTCACATGTTTCTATTGGTGAACATTTTGTTACTGTTCACGACACAAAAGGATGTACAGATATTACTATTGAACACATTTTTACAATTGGTTACCCACATTATTTCACCCCGAATGGAGACGGATATCACGATACATGGAATGTTTGGTCGCTAAGTAATCAGCCGAATGCCATCATTTATATTTTTGATAGGTTCGGTAAGTTAATCAGACAAATTAAACCAACAGAATCTGGGTGGGATGGAACTTTTAATGGTGCGGAATTACCTTCAACCGATTATTGGTTCTCAATACAATACAATGAAAATCAAATCGATAAAGTGTTTAAAGCACACTTCTCGCTTAAACGATAAATACTTTTTTTGGTTGAGTATTTAAATTTGGTTTAACAATGAAAAATGCCACTAATTTGAGTGGCATTTTTTTCTATTAAAATCAAAATGTATCTAATTGTTGTGAGATAGTATTTGAGTAGCTTGGAAAACTAATTTGGAATTTTAATCAAAGCATTCCATCATTAATAAATCACCTTCTTCATGATTTATAGTAACGATTCCGTCTTGTCCTACGTGATTACTACTTCCGGTTCTGTAACCAATGGTCAAACTATCGTTTTGTAGCGGATAGAATAAGTTTTCGGAAGTAATTCCCGAGACACTTCCTATCGGAATCAATGAAATAGGAGTGTTGGCCGTATACCATTTTTGAAAATGTTTGGGTAAAAGAAATATTTTCGAATGATCGTCGAGCAAAACAATTTTCAGTTCGTTTCGGTATCGCACAATATTAGTGATATTGGTAATGGTGTGGTCTGCTCGTTTTCCAGTCCCCCAAACGACATTTGCAGCTTTGTGTCCTTTTGTGATTAGGAAATCAAATGCTTTTTCTAAATCGGTTTTATTTTGATCAGGCGTGTGAACAATTTCAATGGGATACTGTTTCTCTTTGTAGTAATTAGCATCAAAACCACGATCGAAATCGCCTAATAAGACATCTACTTTTATTCCTAATTCCAAAACTCTTTCAATTGCGGAATCTAAAACGATAACCAATGGAGACCATTCTAATAATTGTCCTAATAATTCTTGACTGCAAGCGGCTCCGTTTGCAATAATTAAAGCAGGTTCCTGGTCATCGCGAACAATATGGTGTGAGGACATCGGGTTAAGATTTTTTGGTTTAAAAGTGAAAATGGATTTTAATCAAAGATATGAATTATTGCACTAAATAATCTCGGGTATCGATTTCACTTAAACTAAAATATCCCAACGGATAATTATCTTGATTCGTCTGGTTTAAAATGTTGCCTCGTAAGGTTGCTGGTGGTGTTGCGAATGGATTGCCAGAATTGGTACTTGAAATGGCAATTAGTTTGGTCATATAATTGTAATACGAACTAGTTATTCCCTGTACGGTAAGTTTAATCGTGCTTCCTTTTTCTACTTCGCTGGCATAAAAACCAAACATAATATTCCCTTGAAAAAATTCATCGCTTACCGTTCCGAACTCGGGGAGCATTTTCTTTGGATTATTGACTCCTAATAGGTAAAAATTATTTTCTGTTCCGTTGTCTTGAAAAAAGAATTTCAGTTGTATTTCGTCCTTTCCGTCAATTCCAGGAACAGTTTCCTGCTGTACATTAATAATGGCAGGAGTAGCTAATAATTTGGATGTTGAAGTATAACTTTCCCCTTGATAAATCACGTTTAGAGTATAGTCTTTATTAATTACAGGTGAAAAATTAGTACAAACATAATTGGGTGAATCCGGAACTTGGATAAAATCAAAAATTACGTTGTCGCTATCGGTAACAGTAACCGTGGCCCCAGATGCAATGGCTATTTCATCGGTATAAAAATCATTGGTTAAACTCAGTTTGATGGTTTGAGTTTCTCCACTTGTTCCTTTTTGCCATTTGATGTTAGCATCAATAACCAGTTTTGGATTGGCATTTTCTAGAGGAATGTCAACCACTTTTTCACAACTGAAAAAGAAAATGGTCAATGATAGTATTGCTATATGTTTTAGAAAATTATTCATGTCATTAAAATTTAAAATTATACGAAACCGAAGGCACAATCCCAAAAATGGAAAGTTTTACTGCTTCGTTTACCCCGGTTTCTGAATTTTGTCTAAAGCTTATGGAAGCTGCATTTTGACGGCTGTATAAGTTGTAAATGCTAAAAACCCATTCGGCTTTCCAGTTTCTTTTGGTATTTCTCCTTGGAGTTAGTGTTGCTGAAACATCTAAATGATGGTAAGCAGGTAATCGGTTTCTATTTCTGGAATTGTAACTAGGAACCACCACACCTTCATAAACATATTTGCCCGACGGATAAGTAACGGGTTGTCCAGATTGCAAGGTAAAATTAGCTCCAAAATTCCATTTTTCATTCAATTTATAACCTCCAGTTACTGCCAAATTATGTGTTTTGTCATATGCCGAGCGGTACCAATTTCCGTTTGCGATACCAATTTCCGTTGGTGTTCTTCCAGGTGTTTGTTGCTCTGATTTGGATAATGTATAGGCAATCCAGCCATTAAAATCACCAGTGTTTTTTCGAGCTAATATTTCTAGTCCATAAGAGCGCATTCTTCCGTTAAGAATAACTTGTTCGATGGCTTCATTAGCAATTAAATCGGCTCCATCAATATAATCCATTCTGTTTTGAATGCCTTTGTAATAGGTTTCTACTTCAAGGGTGTATTTGTCTTCTTTGAAATTATTGTAATAACCTAGAGCTATTTGATCGGCAATTTGAGGTTTAATATAATTGTCGCTGGGTGTCCAAACGTCAAGTGGAGTTGGAGAAGCCGTGTTTGAAACCAGCTGTAAATACTGTACCATTCTATTGTAACTCAGTTTTAACGATTGTTTGCTGTTAAGTTCATAGGACATGGAAAAACGAGGTTCTAAATAAGTGAATTCTGCTATTTTCTTGTTGTTTCCAAAATACTTTGTGGAAATAGGTTGGCCTTTGTCATAAATTTTAAGTTCTTCATCATAAACGACTGCTTGATTGTTCTCATAATAATTGATGGTAGATTGTCCCAAACGTTGAAAAAGACTGTAACGCAAGCCATAAGCGATAGTAACTTTGTCGTCTATTTTTCGTTCGACATCAATGTATATTGCCGGTTCTAACGCATATTTTTTATCCAATTGCCGAAAATTAATCGACGATTCTTCATCAATAGGTTCGATGGTTCCGGGATTAAAATTGTTGTAAACCACATTTGCACCATAATTCAATTTTAGTTTGTCCGATAAGTAATGTTTGAAATCGTATTTGATATTAAAATTTTTAATTCCCGATTCCCAATTGAATCCAATAAAATCAAGCTTTAATCCGTAGTAGTAATCACTGTAAATTAAAGAAAGGTTGGAGAATAATTTATCAGAAAACAAATGATTCCAACGTAAGTTTAGTGTCGTATTTCCATAGGTATTGGTAAAACTTTCGTTCAATGAAAAAATATCTCTTCCAAAATAACCCGAAAGAAACAGACTATTATCTTTGTCTAATTTGTAATTCATTTTAGTATTCAAATCGTAGAAATAGGCCACGTTTTTGTTGTCGGTAAATTTTAAAAACAAATGAGCATAAGAACCTCGACCACCAACCAAAAACGAGCCTTTTTCTTTTACGATAGGACCTTCAGCCAAAATACGACTGCTAATTAATCCAATTCCACCGTTCATTTCAAATTCATTGCTATTACCGTCTTTTTGGTAGATATCTAAAACAGAAGACGCTCTACCTCCAAATTTAGCAGGGATGCCCCCTTTGTATAGTTTAAGATCCTTGATTGCATCAGGGTTAAATACAGAAAATAATCCAAAGACATGAGAAGTATTATAAACTGTTGCTTCATCCAGTAAAACCAAATTTTGATCGGCTCCACCACCACGCACATTAAAACCTGATTGCCCTTCTCCTGCATTGGTTACACCTGGTAGAAAAAGTAATGCTTTAATAATGTCTACTTCACCTAAAACCACTGGCATTTGTTTGATCGTGGCAATCGAAAGTTTATTGACACTCATTTCCGGCTTCCGAATATTGGCTTTCGTTTTAGTATCAGTTATTATAACTTCATTTAACTGTTTACTTTCTACGTATAGTTTAAAATTTTGTTTGGTGTTTTGGTCTAAACTAATTTTTTCTTCGGTGGTTTGAAACCCTACATAACTTGCCAAAAGCGAATAATTGCCCTTGGGTAAGGTAATCGAATAAAAACCATATTCGTTGGTAAAAGTATAGATAGAGGTGCCTTTTACCTGAAGTGTAGCCCCTATAAGCGTCTCGTTTGATTTCACATCAGAAACTACTCCACTTATGGTGAATTTTTCCTGAGCAATTAGTGAACTACTTATCAGGAAAAAGTAAAAAAATAGATTTTTTCGGATTGTTAACATGATAGAAACTAATATGTTATGTAAATTTCGGAAAAATCAACCAAAAAAAAATGTTATTATTCGAGTAATAATTCTTCTAAAAATTTAATTCTTTCTTTGGTATCAATAATTGTTTGAGAATTTTTGGCAAAAGGAAGCATAGAACCTCCATTGTATTGAAATTGAATTACATTTCTATTACTTTCTTTCGATTTTATCCATATTTTTTGTGACTCAATTATGATTTTCTTTAAGTTTTCTGAAGAATTTTCTTGAAGATTCACTTCTTCAATTATTTGCTTGTCTAGTTTTTGAATAATAATTTTATATTTTACATTTAAAATGCTATCATAATAGGTTAATTCATTAGCCGAGCACATATTCATTTCAAGTTGACTTCCATCATAACAATCAAATTTTGATTTAATTGTGTCAATCTGATTTGAAGTTTGTTCAGTTTTTTCTTTTACTTTAACGTACTTAATAACTGTTTTTATTTTTTCTTGATTTTGACAAGAAAAAAATATCATTGATAATACGATTAGAATTATTTTCTGCATGTTCAATTTATTTATTATAAATATAAATGAAAAAAGGCAACCTAGGGTTGCCTTTTTATTTTTTATTCCGATGGAAGGTTAATTCAATTTAGCTAAAATAGCATTGAATGTTTCACTTGGTCGCATGGCATTTGCTGTTAATTCATCTGAAGGATGATAATAACCGCCAATAGTTTGCGCTTTTCCTTGAGCTCTGATTAATTCTGTGTCTATTTTTCCTTCATTAGCTGTCATTTCGGTAGCAATTGGAGCAAATTTAGCTTGTAAATCAGCATTTTTAGTTTGTGCTGCTAATGCTTGTGCCCAATATAAAGCCAAATAGAAGTGTGAACCTCTGTTGTCAATTTCACCGACTTTACGTGCTGGTGATTTATCGGTAGCTAAGAATTTTGCATTCGCTTCGTCTAAAGTATCTGCTAAAACCTGCGCTTTTTCATTGTTTTGTGTTTGTGCCAAATGTTCTAAGGATGCTTGTAATGCTAAAAATTCACCTAATGAATCCCAACGTAAATAGCCTTCTTCTGTGAATTGCTCCACGTGTTTTGGTGCAGAACCTCCGGCTCCAGTTTCAAATAAACCACCACCATTCATTAACGGAACAATAGATAACATTTTTGCCGAAGTTCCTAATTCTAAAATTGGGAATAAATCGGTTAAATAATCACGCAATACATTCCCTGAAACAGAAATCGTGTCTTTTCCTTCACGGATTCTTTTAAGGGTTTCTGTCATGGCATCTTTCACATCCATAATACGAATATCCAATCCAGTTGTATCGTAATCTTTTAAGTATTTCTCTACTTTTTTGATGATTTCTCTATCATGTGCTCTGTCTTTGTCCAACCAGAAAATAGCGGGAGTATCCGACAAACGTGCTCTGTTCACGGCTAGTTTAACCCAGTCCTGAATAGGAGCATCTTTGGTTTGACACATTCTGAAAATATCTCCAGTTTCCACATTTTGAGATAATAAAACAGTTCCGTTTTCGTCCTCTACTTTTATGATACCAGCAGCATCTGCTTGGAATGTTTTGTCGTGTGATCCGTATTCTTCTGCTTTTTGAGCCATTAATCCAACGTTTGGAACCGAACCCATTGTTGTAGGATCCAAAGCGCCATTTTTAATCATGTCGTCAATTACGGCTTGGTAGAAACCAGCATACGTACGATCTGGAATAATGCAAACCGTATCTTCTTCTTTACCTGCTGCGTTCCACATTTTACCTCCACTACGTGCTAATGCCGCCATAGAAGCATCTACAATTACATCAGAAGAAACGTGGAAGTTAGTAATTCCTTTATCCGAATTTACCATTGCTACTCGAGGACCATTCGCTAACGCATTTTCAATGGCTGCTTTCACTTCCGCTTCTTGAGCATTACCGACTAATTTTTCGAATAAATCTTGTAAACCGTTATTGGCATTAATATCTAATGATTTGAATAAATCAGCATACTTTGTAAAAACATCTTTGAAGAAAGTTTCAACAATAGCTCCGAAAATAATCGGGTCAGAAATTTTCATCATCGTTGCTTTCAAGTGCGCAGAAAGCAATACATTTTTCTCTTTTGCTTCAGCAATGGCAGTAGCTACAAAAGCTTTCAAAGTAGTTAAGTTCAAGGCTGAACTGTCTATCACTTCACCTGCTTTTAAATTTGAAAAATCTTTTAAAACTTTGGTAGAACCATCTGCTCCAGCGAAAACAATTCTGAATTTGCTATCGTTTGCAACCGTTACAGAGTTTTCAGTGCCATAAAAATCGCCTGAATTCATATGTGCTACTGTAGTTTTACTGTCAGTTGCCCAAGTTCCCATTTTGTGTGGGTTTTGTTTGGCGTAATTTTTTACCGCTTTTGGTGCACGACGGTCAGAATTACCTTCACGTAATACAGGATTCACTGCCGAACCTAAAACTTTTGAATATTTTGATTTGATAGATTTCTCTTCTTCGTTTGCTGGCTCTTCAGGAAAGTTAGGTACCCCAAAACCTTGTGCTTGTAATTCGGCAATAGCTTCTTTTAATTGAATAGTTGAAGCTGAAATATTTGGTAGCTTAATGATGTTAGCTTCAGGTTTAGTAGCTAATTGACCTAATTCGGCTAAATTATCAGCTACTTTCTGATTGTCTTTTAAATATTCTGGGAAGTTAGATAATATTCTACCAGCCAGAGAAATATCACGTATTTGAATATCAATGTTTGCCGGAGCTGTAAACGCTTTTACAATAGGTAAGAACGAATGAGTAGCCAACATTGGCGCTTCATCTGTTAAAGTGTAATGAATCGTTGATTTGTTTGACATTGTGTATTTAGATTTGAAAAATTGAGTGACAAATATAAGAAAATCAGTCCAAAAATGATATAGAAATAAGGAGAAAGCAAAGATTTGTGAGATTGACAATTTGGTAAAATAAAATTAGCAATACATTAATTTTAGCCTCACTTTTTTGCATAAAAAAAGTCCCGAGGTTATCGAGACTATTTTTATTAACTTCAGAAAGTGAATTATCTTCTTCTTTCTTTGATTTTTGCTTTTTTACCAGTAAGATCTCTAAAGTAGTAGATACGAGCTCTACGAACTTTACCTCTTTGGTTAACTTCAACTTTTTGTAAAGCTGGCATGTTCACTGGAAAGATACGCTCTACACCAACAGCTCCTGACATTTTACGGATTGTAAAAGTTTCAGTTGCTCCAGTACCTCTTCTTTGGATTACAACTCCTTTGAAGAACTGAGTTCTTGTTTTTTCACCCTCTTTAATTTCATAGTACACAGTGATAGTATCACCAGCACCAAATGCAGGGAAATCTTTTCTTGCAGATAATTCGTTATTTACGAAATCTAATAAATTTGCCATTTTAATTGACTTATTATGGTTTAAAATCTAAGCAACATTCACGGTTTTCGCCAGAGGTTGGTCAAATGTGGGGGCAAAGGTAAGAAATAATTGATAATCTACAATGGATAATTGATAATTTTTAAACACTCCAAGTGCTTCATTATCAATTTCTAACTCTTGTTATTCGTTTTCAAGTAAATCAGGTCTTCTGTTTTTAGTGTGTTCATAGGCCATATCTTCTCTCCATTTTTCGATTTTAGCAAAATGACCACTAGTTAAAACTTCGGGTACTTTCCATCCTTTGTATTCGGCAGGACGTGTATAAATAGGAGGGGAGAGTAAATTATCTTGAAAACTATCGGTCAATGCAGAAGTTTCGTCACTTAACACACCAGGAATTAATCGGATAATAGCGTCCGAAAGGACTAGCGCACCTAATTCACCACCAGATAAAACATAATCACCAATGGAAATTTCTTTGGTTATAAAATGATCACGAACGCGTTGGTCAACACCTTTATAATGTCCACACAAAATGATGATGTTTTCATACATCGACATTTTATTGGCCATTTGTTGGTTGAGTGTTTCTCCGTCAGGAGTCATATAAATGACTTCATCATACGCACGCTCCGATTTTAATTTAGTAATACAATCATCAATAGGTTGTACCATCATCACCATTCCGGCGCCACCACCAAACTGATAATCATCAACACTTTTTTGTTTGTTGGTGGTATAATCGCGAAGGTTGTGAAAATGAACTTCTACCAATCCTTTATCGATAGCTCGTTTCATAATCGAGGCTTCAAATGGACTTCGTAATAATTCAGGTAAAACGGTAACAATATCTATGCGCATAAACTATTTTTGAAAGGCAAAGGTACAAACAATATTTTTTGGTTAAATAGTTGAAAGTAATTTAATGAGTTTTATATATTAGCCAAAAAAACAAGATGGATATTAAAGACGGTGTAAAATTTGGAAACGGAATAATAAGTGGGTATGCCTCCATTTTTCTGGGAGTTTTAACTTTTTTAGGCGTTTTGTGTTTTAAATATCCCGAAGAACTAACCACACCTGAATTTAGAGAAGTGTATACTGGTGAATCCATGCGGGTTTTTTTAATGTGTGCTATCATTGCATCGTTTGTCTTCGCTTTAGTGAGTTTTTTCGTTAGTCATAAACAAAAATTATCGTTAATCGGAATTTTGTTTTGTACTGCAACTATAGTTTTAGGAGGGTTTGATGTTGATGCAAGAGCTGTAGATAAAACAGCTTGGCATCTAGGTTTGGATTGGCTTATTCTCGATTTGTTTTTAATGGCAATCATTTTTGTACCCATTGAAATTGTATTTCCAAAGCGAAAAAATCAGCCTACTTTTCATGAAGAGTGGCGAACTGATTTGATTTATTTCACTATTAGCCATTTGTTTATTCAGTTCTTTGGAACGATTACACAACAACCGGCAAAACTGTTTTTTGGTGGGATGGGTTTAGATACTATCCAACATTTTATACAATCAATGCCATTTGCGGTTGAGTTATTTTTAGCATTTTTTGTAACCGATTTATTCCAATATTGGACGCATCGCTTTTTTCACAGGCATAGTTTCATGTGGCGTTTTCATTCTGTTCATCATTCTACAGAAAACATGGATTGGTTAGCGGGTTCTCGTACTCATTTTATTGATATTTTTGTTACCCGAAGTATGGCTTTTATTCCATTATATGTTTTGGGTTTTTCTACAATTACTTTTAATGTTTACGTTATTTTTATGGCTATTCACGCCGTTTTAATTCATGCCAATACACGCATCAATTTTGGTTTTTTGAAGTATATAATTGCAACGCCACAATACCATCACTGGCACCATTGTAAAAATCCAAAACATTATGGCAAAAACTTTGCTACCATTTTTCCATTCATTGATAAAATGTTTGGAACGTACTATTTGCCCAAAAATGTTTGGCCAGAAGATACCGGTTTATTAGAAGCACATTTCCCAAAAGGATATGTAAAACAAGCCGTTTACCCTTTTACCAAAAGCCCATTTGATAAAGATTTAGAAATGACCGAATATTCGGAAAGATAATTAGAGCAAAGTTTTTTTAGGAGCTACTTCCTGCTGTTCACTATATCTTCCTGTTTTTAAAGAAAAAACAGGAAGGATGCCGTTTCCATCAGGGCTAAACGCCAAACTGATACAAATGATGATTTAAGTGTTTCCATTGTAAATTATCCCATTCTTCGATAGTCATTTTTCCGAAAAATGGATGTTTGTGCACTTTTATCGCATCGGTTCCTTCGGCGGCAAAAGTTTTTACTTTTTTGATTAAATCGGCTTTGGTTTGTTCAAAATCGTATTGATTAGTTCTGATAAAATCCTTTGCTGTCGGACTGTTTTTTCCAAAATGTTTGGCTTTTAGCATTTTACCTTTAATCATTTTTCCTAAAAACAAAAAAAGAAAATTTGGTTTTAGTTTTAAATTTCCAAAGGCTACATCAATAGGAGCCTGGCAATGTGATAACATTTGGTCAACACTCATTTTTCCCCAATTGGGTTGTGTTTCGGCGGTTAGTTTTTCAATTCTTGAAATTAAATCTTGATTGTCGGCTGTGTTAAAAATACTAGGCATAATTTTATTTTTTAGTTGCTTCCAATGAGAATACCATTGGAATTTTATTTTGTAAATGTTTGATTCTGAATTTTCCTGGTTCGAATTCTTCCGTTTCATTAAAACAATTGTACGGAGAATAATCATACTCGTTAAAAGAATTGATTTCCAATCCATTTTGTAGTAGGGCATTCAATACTTCCGATGTTGGATGATTCCAAGTGATTGTTTTGGCTTCTATATCGGCATAACGATCGGCATAAGTACCTGATTCGTCTTCAATAATTGGAGTGATATTAAAATAATTATAAAAAACCTCTTTGAAATCGTTATCAAACATCCAAACTACTGGATGAAACTCGGCAAAAACAAATTTTCCATTCGGTTTTAAAAACCTCGAAACTACATTCGCCCATTTATTTAAATCGGGTAACCAGCCAATCGTGCCGTAACTAGTGAAAACTATATCAAATTGTTCGTCCAAATGATTGGGTAAATCGTATAAATCACAACAAATAAATTGTGCGTCTAGCCCTAGTTGTGTATTGAATTCTCTGGCTTTTTCAATGGCTTTGTCTGATAAATCGACTCCAGTAGCTTTGGCACCCATTCTTGAAAAGGTTAAAGTGTCTTGACCAAAATGACATTGCAAATGCAGGATTTTTTTCCCTGAAATATCGCCCAATAAATTGAGTTCAATGTCTTTCAAAGATGATTTGCCTTTTAAAAAACTTTCGTTGTCATAAAAATCGGAAGTCACATGGACTTCGGTTTTATTGTTCCAAGTTTTTTTATTGATTTCTATGTAATTGTTTGTATTCATGATTGTAAAGTTAATTCCATTTGAATATCTGCTCTATTGTAATCCGTTTCATCAAGCGGCACTTCAATAAAATTATATTTTCGGTATAAGTTTAAAGCCGTGTTCAGTTTAGTGCTCGACATCAACATTATTTTTTTAATTTCTTTTTCTTTGGCAAAATCAATACAAGCATTCATTAGTAAATTACTAAGTTTCATGCCTTGAAATTTTTTATCGACCGCCATTTTGGCTAATTCAAAAATTTGATCACTTACTTTAATCATAGCGACAGTTCCTGCTATTTCGTTGTTAACCAAACAGAAAAAAATTTCGCCCCCATTTTCAATAATATCTCTTTCAATATTTTCGAACGTTTCTATATCATGTGGTTCTACATAAAAATATTCTTCCAACCATGCGGTATTGAGTCTGATAAAATCATCTTTATATCTAGGTTGGTAAGTAATTATTTTAATGTGCATTTGAATTTAATATCGTAATTTTGCACTTCAAATTTAAATAAATATACTATGCAAGACGGTATTTACGCAAAATTTAATACTTCAAAAGGTTCAATTTTAGTGAAATTAACTCACGATTTGACTCCAGGAACGGTAGGAAACTTTGTAGGTTTAGCGGAAGGGAATTTAGAGAACTCAGTAAAGCCTCAAGGACAAAAATATTATGACGGATTGAAATTTCACCGTGTAATTCCAGATTTTATGATTCAAGGTGGTTGTCCACTAGGAACAGGAACTGGAGATGGTGGTTATAAGTTTGATGATGAATTTCATCCAACATTAAAGCACGATAAGCCAGGTGTATTATCTATGGCAAATGCAGGTCCTGGAACTAACGGAACGCAATTTTTTATTACACATATTGCTACGCCTTGGTTAGATGGTAAACATTCAGTTTTTGGACATGTTGTGGAAGGACAAGAGATAGTGGATGCAGTTGCTCAAGGAGATGCTTTAGAAAGTGTGGAAATTGTTAGAGTAGGAGCAGAAGCTGAAAAATGGAATGCTATTGAAGCGTTCCGTACGTTTGAAGGTTCTCGTTTAAAAAGAATTGAAGAAACAAAACGTCAAGCGGAAGAAGCAATGGAAAAGTTAGCAGCTGGGTTTGAAAAAACTGACAGTGGATTACGTTATAAAATCATTCAAAAAGGAAATGGTAAAAAAGCGGAAGCTGGAAAAACGGTTTCGGTACATTACACAGGTTCTTTAGAGAATGGAAAAACGTTTGATAGCTCTTATCCAAGAAAAAAACCAATCGAATTCCCATTAGGTCGTGGTAACGTAATTGAAGGTTGGGACGAAGGTATCGCCTTATTACAAGTGGGTGATAAAGCTCGTTTTGTGATTCCATCTTATTTAGGATACGGTGCTAATGGTGCTGGAGGAGTTATTCCACCAAATGCTACGTTGATTTTTGACGTGGAATTAATGGACGTGAAATAAGTTTCAAATTCAATAAATAAAATATAAATCCCAATAGGTTTTCTGTTGGGATTTGTTATTTTTACGAAAACCAAAAAATCTGACCGATGTTAAAAACTAAATTATTGGCTATTGCTTTGTTAAGTGTACTCGTTTTTTCTTGTTCTAAAAAAGCAGTAGCTCCTGTTGTTGTTACTGAAGATGTAAAAGTTACAGCTCCAGTGCAACCTGAATTGCCTGTAGCTATTGCCGAAGGAAAAATAATGTATGAAAATAACTGTGCACATTGCCATAAATTGTTTCCAGCAGCAAAACACGATAAGAGTGGTTGGGCTGTTACTTTAGACAGAATGGCGCCTAAAGCTAAGATTACAGAAGAACAAAAAGTAATGGTTTATAATTATCTTACTTACGGAATGTAAATAAAAAATCCCATCATTTGATGGGGTTTTTATTATATATGATTCGATTTAGATTCTTAACGCACCTCGAAATCCTCTGGCGGTATAGTAAGAATCAGCACCGTTGTGGTACACAAAAACGTGGTCATAACGAAAATCAGCAAAGATTGCTCCGCCTAATTTTCGGATAGCTTCTGGTGTTTTTATCCAACTTGACGTTTTCGTATCAAACTTTCCAAGTTGTTGTAATTCTCTATATTGTTCTTCAGACAAGAGCGATATACCCATGGCTTCGGCTACATCAATGATATTATTTGCTGGCTTGTGTTCTTTTCTTAATTCTAGTGCTTTACGGTCATAACACAAACTTCTGCGCTCTTTAGGGCTTTCTGCTGAGCAATCAAAAAAAATATATTCATCAGTCTTTTTATCATAGGCCACAACATCAGGTTCTCCTCCTGTTTTTTCCATTTCATTAAGAGACCATAGTTTTTCACTATTAGCTTCTAACTTAACTTGTATTTTTAGCCAATCAATATTTTCATGTCGATTCTTGTTTCTTTCAAAACGAGCTTTTAATATTTTAAGCAATTCTTTATGTTGTTCTAGTGACAACTTCTTTTTGTTTTCCATTGTCTGAATATGTTGTTTATTTTCAGTCCGGTAAATAGGACTGGTTCATACAAATATATCGAAAAATTGAAAAATAATAAATGATTATTGTACTGATCAGTTTAGATAACTCTTTTAAATGCAAACCAAAATCTACTTTTTATTTTTTTCATCAGCATATTCTAAAATATCTCCTGGCTGGCAATTTAAAACTTCGCATATTGTTTCCAGTGTACTAAACCGAATAGCTTTTGCTTTTCCAGTTTTTAGGATTGAAAGATTGGATAAGGTTAAGCCTACCTTTTCAGAAAGTTCATTTAATGAAATTTTCCGTTTTGCCATCATCACATCTAAGTTTACAATTATTGGCATAGCTTAAACTGTTAAATCGTTTTCGTTTTGAATATCTACTCCTTTTTTGAAAATAGTCGCAATAATATAGATCACAGCTCCCATTAAAATAAATGCTTGACTGTCAACCCAAAATTGGTTTAAGTTGTCGGGAACAAAACCGTGGTGCATTAAATTTTTAACTAATTGACGGGCAATGTAACTTAACAGTCCAATTGAAAGAGTTTGGTAGCTAATTTGTGAAATTTGTTTAGCAACAAAAGTATTGAACGGTTTTGATAAATCCATTTTGTGCATTAGATTAATCACTGTGTAAAATAGGCAAGCTTTTAAAATTGAAATGATTAGAATAAAGCTGTAGATACCGAAAAAAGCTAATCTACTGTCTCTGTACATTGTGGTTAAGTCCAACGTTTGATAAAGATTTTGGACAAATTCAGGGTTGTACAGACTGAAAAAGAAATTTACGATTAAGCCTCCTGCTTCAATGGATAAGCCGACAAAAATTAGCCAAGCCACACTATATAAGCCCCAAAATACGATGTTGTTAGTTTTTGACATAATTGTTTAAAAGTTAAAATTACATCACAAAAATAATAAATATTTATTGAAAAACAATAAAAATATATTTTTATTTGGTAAATATATATAGTGTTTGCTTAATGCCGGTGTTGTTAGTGGTTTTTACTTGTTTAGCAATGACCAGTATATCATTTCATCATCTTTTTTTACTTCTATAAAATTTAATTTCTTTAGGAAATTGATTGAATTACTATTAACAATTAAACATCGTGCCGTTATTTCTTTTACAATTTCATTTGAAAATGCCCATTTTATAAGTTCTATCACAGCTTCTTCGGCATAACCTTTTCTTCTTTCTTCTGTTATTATACCATACCCAATATCGATATTTGCCTCCGTATAATTAAATCCTTTGAATCCCAAATCGCCTATTATTTCCAACGTGTCTTTTTTAATAATCATCCATGATTCAAAGCCTGTAGGTAATTCAACTTGAGATAAATTATTAATTATTTTGGGTAAAGTTTCTATGACATCGTGGTCAGGCCAACTTTTTCCTTTTTTTAACCCCATTTTGTTCAAATCACTAAAATCATTATTTATGATATTTTTGCAAATTTGAATTGTAAAAGGAACAAGGAGTAATCGTTCTGTTATGAGCTTGTCTATTTGTAAAGGTTGTATTTTCAAGATTTATGGGTTGGTTGATATAATCATGACTAAGACTTCGCCTGATTTGCCTACTGATGAACTTTAAGTTTAATATTTAATCTCAATATTTAATTGACGATCTTCTTTAAAAGCTTTTTTGTCCATAGTAGAGCCTAAAGCAATTCCAATTCCCATACCAATAGGTAAACCGATTCCCAATAAACCCATGTTTCCAACGCTTAATCCTATAGCAACTCCGATTGGTAATCCAAAAGCAGACATTCCTACAGCTAGCCAAAGATTTCGATAATAATTTTTGGGTACAATTTTAAGTTCTTTCTCAACTTCTTTCAGGATTTTAGTTTGCTTTTGTTTTGTTAATTTGGTTAACTCGTTATTTAAGAGTGATGTAGCATTTAATTCTTCTATGTCAAGATTAATTGATTCGATGATTTTTGGGGATAATTTTTTCTTTTCTAATTCATTTAGAAGTTCTCCAAGTTGGATATAAATTCTATTTAACTTTAAATTTTCAGAAATGTTTTGTCTTTCTTTTAGTTTGATTATTTTCATAATGTTTTGTTTTTTTAGTTGACTGCTAATGGCTCGACAGCTTTTTGAAAGTTGCGTAAATTTATCATAAAAGATTGCAAGTACAAGAGAAATAGTTGAAAATTCGAAAAGCTTTAAAACTTAAACTAAGTCTAATAATTCTAAAAAGGCACTCTTAATATCATATTTTCATATCAGCTGGATTATAGTAGACATCGTCCTCTTGGCTCATCACCCTCATGTAGTACAATTTCGGAATGTAGGAATCGTGCAGCCTCCTCAGAATCTTTCACTTTTGTAGCACTACGTTCTAACATTTCTGATTCAAATTCATTTAGCACACTAGCTCTTATACCGGCTTCTTTCCATCGAGACAATGGTCTACATCCTCTTGATATCCCTCGGGCCAGTGCTAGCGCATCGAGTATTGCTTGATTTGCTCCTTGTCCTTTAAATGGGCTCATAGGGTGAGCTGCATCTCCAATTAAAGTTACTTGTCTTTCTTTCTGCAACAATTCTGTATTGAGTAATTCGCGATCATACACAGGATAACCTGAAATTTGAGCTTCCTGTGTTGCTGATAATATTTGTGGAATGGGATCGTGCCATTGTGTTCTGCGACACGCTTCTTCTTTGAGGGCTTGTGCTCCTTTATCACTTAATGCTTTAGCCTCTTTTTCTGACATTGGAAAGCTAAGTTGCCACATAACCGAGTCTGATGCATAGGGCATGACGTAAATTCGCTCATTACCATTGGCAGTTTGAAAAACCGTGGCTGAGTCCAGCAAAGAACTGTCAAGCCCTTTGAGAGCTTCTAAAGGGCAAATGCCTAATATAACAATACAACCAAGATAGCGCAAAGGAGTAATGTCTTCACCAATTAGTAACCTCCTTACAGAACTACGAATGCCATCGGCGCCAACTATAAGATTTGCTTTGGTGCTTTTTATTTCTCCATCTACTTGAAAACTCAACTCAACACTTTCTCTGTCAGATTCCTTATAACTCATTAACTGATGTCCCCACTGGATTGCGTTATGTCCACCGAGTTGCTCAAGTAGCGCTAACCGCAAAGATTGTCTTGCGATATGTATGTTTGTTCGCTTCGGAGATGTTTTCATCTCAGACTGCATCCACTTTCTTATCCCCCATTCTCCGATTACTTTCCCTTCAGTAGTATGAACAACGTGTCTTGTTGAAATAACACCTTCTTCTAATGAAAAAATACCCAAGCCTTCAATTGCTTTACTTGCTTGTTGTAAAGTAAGGCCATAGCCTTGTGATCGAGCATCAAAGTGGCTATCACGTTCATAAAGAGTAAAAGGAATCCCACGATGTAAACAAGCAACCGCTAGAGCCACACCACCGATACCTGCGCCAATAATAGCAACGTGTGGGTGATTTTCGATATCTGGTATGGGATAACTAGTAGAAGGAAGCAATCCAGATCCGCAACAATTTAAACAGGAATATAAATGTCCTTTGGGACGAAGTGGTGGCACTCCTTGACCATTCGATTTTTCGAATTGATCTAATTCCACTTGGTAGTGGAGTCGTGCTTTCTTGTTGATTCTTTTGTTTTTTTTGCCGCGCCCTTGACATTCTAGACAAATTGTCCAGTTAGTGGCTGAGTTTTCCTTTTTTTTATGTGTTTGTAATCCCATAAAACTCCTGTTAGCAAAAGGCTTTTAATTTTAATGAAGACTTATGACCTCTACAATTTTCCAATCGTTATTTGTTTTTTTCCAAATTATTGTAAATCGACCAACTGAAGCAACGTCATTAGGTTCTTGACTATTATGAAATTTATGTAATCCAATTTCAATTGCTCCAAAGTCTTTGATTGGATAAACCTCTATACTTCCTTTTACAAGTTCTCTAGTTACTTTTCCACAAACATTTTTTTTCGTAGCATCAACGATTTCTTTTTTAGAATTCATGTATCCACCACTGTCATGATAAAATTCGATATTCTCTGAATAAAATGAACTGTACTTGTCAAGATTTACGTCACAAGTATTATAAGCTTCAAAAAAAGTGCTGTCTAAAGCAACAATAGTTTTGTATAGCTGTAGGTCGTCAGGTTTATAATTCTTTGTAAGACGATAAGTATTGTTTTTAGATGAACATGCAATAAGTAGTACTGATAAAAGAAGTAAAATAATTGTATTATTAGTATACCTTGTCATGATTTTTTCTTTTTATTTCGACGAGTCGAACTTGTCGTTGTTGCGTGGATTAATTACTGTTGATTACAAATATACAAAGATTTTCAGGGGAAAATCGCCAAGCCGCTTAAACAACCAAAGCCTAGTAATGTTACAAAACCGCTGTTAGTCGTTCAGTTTTTATCGAATTCTCTTATATATGAGTTCAGTATTTTTATTTTTCAATTTTAAAGTATTCTTATTCAACTCGTATTTGCCTTCAAATAATATTTCTCTTTTTGTTGAATCTATAACAATACCTGGATTTGAGTATAATTCTTTTAAATATTTATTTGGATATGAATTAAATACTATCATTTTGTTTATTGAATCAAATGTATATCTTCCTTTTCTGTCCATTTCAGTTTTTCCGAATTCGACAGTTTGGAAAGCATTTCCTTCAAAATAGAGTTTATTAAATTTAGGATTTCCATTTTCAAGTTGCCAAACCCCATAAAATTTATTTTTTTCAAATTCGGGAATAGTGAAGTAACTAAAAAGAATGAACAGTCCAATAAAAACAAAAGGAATATAAAAGAATTTAAAATTATAAATTTTAGTTACCCATTTTGGCATATTTTCTTTTTGATACAAACTGGGTTCGGTTATAAAATATTTAATTAATAATGGAAACTCCGATAGAAATATAAATAAACCCATACAGGTTAAAACAATTGCCATTATGAAAGCGTCAAAATCAACATCAAAGGCAATATCTACAGCAACAATATTTGTCATTATACATAAAAACAGAATCGACCCAAGACGTACTGTTCTTCTGAAAAATAGCAATAAAGATGCTGTAATTTGTGATAGAGCAATGAATAGGGCATAGGGATACGAATGCCCAAAATAAAACCAAACTAAATCCATTCCTTCTAATGCTCCAACTGGAGTGTCATAAGTTAGTAACGAAGTTGAAAATTGAGTTTTAAAAATTTTTGCAAATCCATAAATTAATATCATCGTCGCTGCAAAATACCTGCAAAATGTGTAGAAATAGTAATGTAGTTTATTTGTTGGGTTCATAATTTATAGTTTTTTTACTTTTTGTATTCTATTAAACTGACGACTACGTCATGCAGGCTTTGTCGCGGTTGCGTAAATTTAGCTAAAACGTTCCAAGTAAAAACCCAGATTGGAAAAAAAACGAATTTTTTCCCAAAGAAAGCTCAAGCCTAGCACTGGCACCAAACCGATGTTAGGCGATCGTTTTTTTATTGATTTTCAGTTTTCGTTTCAATTGGTTTATTATTTCTGCTCCATTCACTCCACGAACCAACATAAAGTTTTGGGATTTCCAATTCAGCATATGCGATTGCTAAAAGCGAATGGCAGGCAGTAACTCCCGAGCCACAATGAACAATAATATTTTTTGTGTTTATGTTTTTAAATATCTTTTCATACTTCATTTTTAGTATGTTAGGAGCTAAAAACAAACCATTTTCGTTTAGATTTTCGGTGAAAGGAACATTTATTGCTCCTGGAATATGTCCAGCAATTAAATCGATTGGTTCAGTTTCTCCATTATAACGTTCAATATCACGAACATCAATTACAATATGGTTTTCTGTTTGTGAAACTTTTTCAACTTCTTCAATTTTGGCAATTTGTAATTTCCAATTGTCAACTTTGTATATTTCAGTTTTGTTAATGTTTTTAGTTTTTGAACTTAATGGAAAGTTCCTTTTTTCTGCTTCTTGAATACCACCGTTAAGAACTTGAACTTTTTCGTGACCAATAGCTTTCAACATCCACCAAAATCTAGCCGCCGCATTTGAACCATTTTTGTCGTCGTATATTATTATGTGACTTTTTGGAGAAATTCCAAGATTTGATAATGTTTTTGCAAAATTTTCAATTTTGGGTAATGGATGTCTTCCGCCATTTGACAAATCATCTTTAATTTCGGCAAGCTGTGTGTTTAAATCTATAAATATTGCTCCTTCTAAATGCTTAGCTTCGTAGTTTGATTTCGCATTTTTCCCATTACTTACATCAACAATGATTATATTTTCAGATTTATATAATTTCAGCAATTCTGATATTTGAATAATTGGAGAAATATTTACGGTCATTTTCTTTTTATTTTTTGGTTCTCTTGGGTTTGGTAAAATTACGCCTAACGTCCCGGCGCTTGGCGAACGTTGCGGTAAATTTAGCGAAAAAGTTGGCTGACACAAACCAAGTTGGAAAAAACAGAGTTTTTTCAAAAGTAGCCCAAGCCTAGCAATGACACAAAACGGCTGTTGGCAGTAGTGTTTTTATTTTCTGTTTGATAATGCTACTTTTATTCCTAATCCAATTAATGAGAACCCACAAATTTTATTAATATAGTTTGATACTTTTTTGTTGTCTTTTAATTTTGAAAAAATTGAAGAAGCAAATATTGTTAAAGTTAAACACCAAATTGTTCCCGTAGTAATAAAAGTTGTTCCAAGTGCTAAAAACGGCAAAATGGTTTCTTTTAAATTTGGGTCAATAAATTGTGGAAGAAATGCAATAAAAAACAATGCAACTTTAGGATTTAATATATTTGTAAATATACCATCACGGTATAATCCCCAGTAATTTACTAATTCACCTTTCTTTATTTCACTCGTATTTAATTCTGTTTTGTTAACTAACATTTTGTAACCAACATAGAGCAAGTAAATTGCTCCAGCATATTTAATTACATTAAACAATAAAATTGATTTTGCAATAATTAATGAAAGTCCAAAAGCGGCTAAAAGTGTATGTATTATATTTCCTGTAGAAATTCCAAATGATGAAATAATCCCTGCTTTTTTTCCTTGTCCAATACTTTTAGATAAAACAAATA
Source organism: Bacteroidota bacterium (assembly GCA_040385625.1). Taxonomy (GTDB): domain Bacteria; phylum Bacteroidota; class Bacteroidia; order Flavobacteriales; family Flavobacteriaceae; genus Flavobacterium. The sequence continues at coordinate 6,143 of JAZKHA010000002.1, read as the reverse complement.
TCGTATCATTTCCAGGCGTTAAATTCAATAGAATTGCCGTGAGTAAAAAAGTTTCAAAATGTATAATTCCAATCATAATTCTATTTCCATTTTTTTTAACATTACTACCAACGTTCTGCTGCTTTGAGATGGTGTGTGGTTCGTATCCTTTCAATTTTCGGCTTTGCAGAAAATATGATGCGAAACGGTAATTCCACTAAATCACACACTAGCTCAAAACAGCTGTTGGCGGTAGTTGATTTTCATTGTTTATCCAAGAATAAAAACATCCATTCCTAAATATTTAGTTTCAGATAAAATCTTCATCCCGTTCTTTATAGCTACGTTTATAGATGCTGTGTTTTCTTTGTCTATAATTGAAACAAAATGATTTGAAATGTTACTTTCAAGTCCAAATTTTTTTAAATGTGTCGAGATTTCTGTAGCAAATCCTTTTCCCCAAAACTCTTGTTTTAAGGAATACGATATTTCCATTTTGGTTTTTCCGTCAACTTCACGTGGTATAATTCCACTCACTCCAATAAACTTACCAGTCTTTTTTTCAACTACTGCAAGATGTCCAAGTCCTTGATTTTCGTAACGCTCTAATTGTCTCAATATCCACTCCGTCGCTAAATCATTAGGAGATTTTGACATATCAACACCAACAAATTTTAGCATCTGATTATCAACAAAAAAGCCAGTCCATTTTTCCACGTCTGACATTGTTAATTTTCTTAATATTACTCGTTCTGTTTCTTGGTTAAAATACTTCACTATAATTTATTTGTGTTAATTTGTTCGTTTACTAAACTACTCGTTTTCAATTACCGCCAACGTCTCGTGGCTTGGCGTCAGTTGGGGATTTGGTTAGCCAAATGTATCGATTAAAAAACCAACTTTCAAGTACAAAACCAACTTTCAAGTTTGCCTAAAACCCCCAATTGCGCCAAACCACTGTTGGTGGCAGTTTTTATTTCGTCCGTTTTGCTTCTATCTTATTTCCATTCTGTAATAAAAACAAATTTGAAATTTCTCCTTTTTCGTTCTTTTCAAACTGAATTTGTGCATCTACTACTTTGTAGAAAAATAACATTTCACTTTCTACAAATATTGGGAACACATTTTGTCCTGTCAATTGTGAAAAAAGTTGGTCTTTATCTAATGAAATTTTGATTTCAAAATCTTTTTCAACTGCATAAGTCCCAACAAACTTTTGAAGTTCTTCAGTTGTAATAATAATTTCTTTTCTGATTTTTTGCACAGGCAATGGTTTATTATATAGAATACTTCTAATTGATTTTGAAGGAATTGAAACGTTGTTGTGATTTTGAAGTATTATTATTGTTTTATCATTTGTAATATGTCTTTCGATGAAAGCTACATAACCTGGCCAACCCCCACTATGGTTTGCAATTTTTCCAAAATCAGCATTGTCTTCAATTCCCCAACCAAAACCATAATTCCTTTTAGCTCCGTCTTTCAAAGTTGCTACTTCAAAAACTGCTTTCATTCCCTCTTTTGTGAGTAATTTATTGGCATATAATGCTCTATCCCAAATCAATAAATCTTTTACAGTTGAATTAACTGTTCCGTCTCCAACAATACCATCAAGCCAAATAACCATTTTAGTTTCTTTCAATTCGTCTGGTAAAACATATTTTTTCAAACTATCTGAGTAAACATAACCAAAAGCATAATTGTCAATTTTCTTTGGCGATAATCTACGAGTGTACACAAAGGTATTTTTCATTTTCAACGGTTGGAAAATAGCTTTGTTTAGATAGTCAGCGTATGTCAAACCCGATGCTTTCTCAATTATTGATGCCAATAGTGCATAGCCCGTATTGCTATATTCCCATTTAGTATTTGGCTCAAATAATATTTTTGGTTGATGTTTCCTAAATATATTAATTATGTCTTTGTTAGTGGCAATTTTAGATTTGTCAAATAAACTATCCATAAGCTCCATATAGTCTGGTAGACCTCCAGTATGATTTAATAAGTTTCTTACAGTTATACCTTTATAAAATGAAAGTTCGGGTAAGTATTTTTTAATATCATCGTCCAAATTCAACTTTCCTTTTTCTTTAAGTATCATTATCCCCATAGCTGTGAACTGCTTTGAACAAGATGCCAATTCAAAAATCGAATTTTCGTTCAATTTATCTTTTGTTGTTTCGTTTGCAAGTCCAAAACTATGGCTATAAATAACTTTCCCTTTTTCTGCAATTAGAAAATTTCCATTGATTTTCTCTTTTGAATAAAGAGAATTGAGTAAACTGTCAATTTTTTGAATTCTGTCTTGTCCAAATGTAAGATGTCCAATTAAAAGAAGTCCGATTGTAATTGTTAATTTCATTTTTTTATTTCTTGGTAATTAATGTAGGTGAGATGTCTCGCAAAATTGCCACCAACGTCCCGCCGGCTTTATGAAGTTGGGGAATTTTGTTCCCAAACATTCCGTTAAGACTGAAGTCAAATATACAAAAAGCTCGTACCATTAAACACTAAAACCCCAATTTCATAAAACCGCTGTTATATGAAGCCCTTATTGCTGATTCAGGTTTTCATTCTCCTTTTTGTGACAAATATAAAACGCTCTTTGATATAATTCGTCGTACGTTAAAATCTCAATATTTTTCAAATTTTTTCTGAACATTTCAAAAGAAGAAAATTTGATTTCACTAATCTTATCATCTCTAATAAACTCATTCAAATTTCCAATAAGTATGAAGGCTTTTGGATTATATAAATATAGATTTTCTCCGGTTAAAAAGTCTTCTGAATCTTTAATTTCTGTTTTTGTTGAAATTTCTATTAAAGCTTTCTGAACTGTTCTTTGCACTTGCGCAATTGCTCCTGATAAATCATCTGAGATTTGCCAAGATTCTTCTCGGTATGATGATTTTACTTTTTTTAATAAATTATCAGTGCTTAATTTTAGTTCGCAAAAACATAAAGAATTAATTGCTCCTTGAGATTTAAGCAGTGCATCAATTCTTTTCCCTTTTGCAAAAAAATCTGAACCAGAAGTGACTTGTTCTAATTTTTTTGAATCTAATTCTGTATTAAAAATATAATCTAATCCATATCCAAGAATCCATGTGTTCTTTTCAAAGAATTTTTGCCAAACAGCTTCGTCAGTTTGATTTTTTCCTAATTCGTCTATAATTTGTTGTTTATATTCATTAAAATATCCGACAGTGTATAATAATTTTTCAAATATCTCAAGTTGGCTTTTGCGATAACCAAAATTTATAATATCCGTTGGAGTGACATTATTGTTTAACGCTTCTTGAAGTATTTCTATGTTCTCTGCAATAAGTTTTGTCGCTTGCTCTTTGTTAAGTAACATTTTAGACAGTTCTGTATCAGTAACATTAAAAGTATTATGATTTGGAAATTCAACTTCTTTTATGCTTTTCAGAAATTGGTATAAGCTTTCAACTTCGTGACCATGAAAAGAGGCTTCTTTTGGTGCGTTTTTTATAGGTTGTCTTTGTGCATCAAACTGTTGAATTATTAATTTCTCTATTTTTCGATTTTCATCATGTAAAAACAGCGCTTTAAGTTGTCTTAGACCATTTACAGAATGCCCCAAAGTTTTTTCATCTTTTAAAAGGTATTCATTTCCTTCGTGATCCAAAATTTTATGCGCAAACTTTTTCAGAAAATTGGAATATGGAGCTATGAAACTTTTAGAAAAATATGTTTTACCAACGATTCGTTGCTGTGCATGAAACTCATCTGGGTTTAATTCTTCATTCATAGTTGAAAGTTTATAAGATTTTGTGCGTAGGGTTTCATATAACGTCCCGCCGGCTTGGCGAAGTGGCGGAAAATTAGCCACGAACTTCACAAATATAACAAAATTTTAAATTGAAAAAGACGTTTTCAAAAATTGACTTAAGCCGCCATTGCGCCAAACCGCTGTTAAGCGTTCGGTTCTTGTTTAAGAATCGAATGCTAATTTCAGTGAAATTTTTCGCTTTCAGTTCGGTTTTTTTTGCAAAGTGATTTCGTTTCTGTTTTTTTCAACGCAAAGTTTTTCAAATTTCGTTTTTCAGAGCGATTTTCTGCGTTTAGTTCTGAAAATTTGACGCAACGAATTTCCACAAAGTTATTTTTCTGCGTTTTTGGTTTCTGCTCACAGTTCGGAAGTTTTCAGCTTTGTGTTTTCGGAAATATTATTCAATTAAGATTCAAAAAAAAAAATCGAGCGTAGCTCGAATTTGTTTTTTATAAACTGCGCTTTTTCTGCACAAAGTTTTTCGGCAGGAGAGTCCCATTTTTTGTTTTTCGGCATCAAAAATTCCGATTGGATTGGTCTGCGTCGGTTCGGAACGAACTGACGCTTAACGTCCCGCCGGCTTCACGAAGTGGTAGACTTTGGGACTCAGTTCTTTCCGCTAAGATAATATTTCTTGCTAAAGAAAAATATGAATTTTGCAATTATACTACCATTTCGTGAAACCGCTGTTATGTGCCGCCTTTAATTATTTTGTTTCTGTTTCCAATATATTTTTTCTATTTCAAATTTTTTATTTTGAGGATTAAAATTGTACAGTAATGCATTTCCAGTCAAACAATTACTGTAGTTTTCTTCGGTTAAATACCAAGAGCTTTCAATCTCAATTTTGTTTTTAATAGAGAAATCATATTCAAATATAGGGTCGCTTAATTCTTCGAATTTTTCATTACAATTTTCATCTGCATTTTTCATCTTCAAAAGTTCCTTGAAATCCGAAAATATTAATTTCTCATTTAAATATTCTTTTATTCTGTTTGCTTTGACTTCATAAAAATTCAACTCATTTCCTTCGCCTACAATGTCATCAGTTATTACAATATATGTGTTTTCTGTAGTTTTATATATGTTGATGGACCAAAATCCATCTACTATTGAAAAACCTGCTCTAGTTTGTTCAAAATATTTTTGATTAAAAAAATCAGGATTTTTATCAATATAGAAACTGTTCGTTTTTATTTCGTTATACCACTTAATTCTGTCCTCTAACTTCCATTCCCAACTCGAAAAAGCAGTATCAGGTAAAAGTAATATAATGTCAAGAAGATCTCTGTTCTTAATAAAATCGATTTCAACTTTATTTTTAGAGTCTAATTTTTTTTCATTTTTAACAAGGTCTGTTTTTATCGTATCTTTTAATTCAGAGTCAGTTGATGTTTTATCTTGAGTTTGGTTTTTACAAGAAATTATTGTTAAAGTCAAAAAGATAATTAGTAATTTTTTCATTTAAGCGTTGTTTTGGTATAAGGTGTCACATAACGTCCCGCCGGCTTTGAGAAGGTGGGGATTTTTTGTACCTTTAGTTTGTTTATTACTGAAGCCAAATATACAAAAAAGAGTTTCAGTTTTTCCCTAAAACCCCACTTGCTCAAAACCGCTGTTAGTGGCAGTCTTAATGAGTCTATTCCAAAAAATTAAACCAAATATCTATTTTACCATTTTCCAATTTTTGGTATTTGACTTCGCAAAATATATCCATGTTATCTATTTCTTGACAACCATTTTCTCGGTAATTGATATTAGAATCAAATATTGGATCAGGAATTCGTAGAATTGGATTGAGTAAATACACTCTTTTTAATTCTTTATCTTTTAATTGATATTCTTTACTGTGTTTGGTTACAATCTCTTTTAGATTTTGTTTCGTCACATAGTTAAGTAAAAAAAAATCAGTGTTTTTTTTATTTCGACAAACTTGTTCAACATCCTTAAATGAGTTTGCATATATTCCTAATATGGTGATAAGAAATATTAGAGAAATAATTATATTTTGTATCCACTTTTTAGACTTCAAATCCTTATTAATTTATGTTCTACCAAATTTATTTTTAAATATTTTATTCATCCAGATTGTTAACAAAATTAAAGTTATAAGAGAAGAAATTAAACCACCAAAAATTGCAGATGTAGGCATTACAAATTCAGGTTCTCCATTTACATTATACCTTTTTGATGGCATTAGATACTCAATAATTTCAAATATTATTATATATACAATCCAGCTTGCTATTAATGCTAAAGTGATACTAGCTATATATCTGATGAGTACTTTCATATTTAGTTTTTCCAAGATTGCCACTAACGTCCCGCCGGCTTTATGAAGTTGGGGATTTTTGTTCCCAAACCTTTCCAT
>JAZKHA010000001.1:0-428886 GCA_040385625.1 Bacteroidota bacterium | reverse complement strand
CTGTTACATCTGCAGGAAGTGAACCAACAAGTACTGGATTAGTACTATCTTGAACGATAATTGTTTGTGTGTGTGAGGATAAATTCCCGCAAGCATCGGCGAATGACCATGTTCTCTTGATAGTGTACTGACTAGCACAACTAGTAGAAGTAATAGAATCTACTCCTAAAACAGTAATATCTCCAGCACAAGCATCATTTGCTGTTATTGAGCTATTTGCGGGTACATTATCACATGAAACTGTTGTGTTTTGAGGTAAAGTAACTGGTAATACAGGAGAAGTAGTATCGTTTACTTTAATACTTTGTGCACAAGTTGCAATTGAAACTCCATCAAAAAATAAGGTATAGGTTCTTGTAAAATCAGCACCATCACCGTCCGAACAAATTAATGTATCACCAGAATCACTACTTGTCATGGTAACTGTTTTACCACATGCATTATAGTTAAATACTAATGATGGATTTGTAAGTGGACTAGGGATTGCACAACCTTCTATATCAATAGATGATAATAAACAAGTTGCAGAAGGTACACAACAAGATGTTACCGAAATTGTTTTTGGTAATCCAACTGCTGTGGTTGGTGGAGTATTGCTGTCAACAATTGTTAACACTACTTCATAATCACCAGCGCCTCCATAGTTAGAAAAATCAATAGTTAAAGGACTTCCGTAAAAAGGAGAGTCTGGTAAACTTGGATTAGAAATAGGGACTCCATTTTTAGTAATATCCCATTTATAAGAAACATATGGCAATACACCACCGGTAGCCGTTGATGTAAAAACATAGGTTTGCGCTAAATTATTAGGAGGACAAGTTCCTACAGATGTAAAATCAGGTTTGATAGGTGTAATCACAATAAAATTAGTGTCTATACCATACTTAAAACATTTTGGACCTAAATCACAATCTTCAACATTACAAACATTTGAAGCTACTGAATTTCCCCATCCTATGAAAATATTTTTAAGAGAAAGGAGTTCTCCACAAGACCATTGAATTGCGGCAGGCGCATTTGGTAAGTAGATAAAAAACGTACCTGAACTTGTTGTAGCGCAACTTTCGTATCGAATATGTTGTTGAAAAACATTGTCGACATAAACATCCGCTTCAATTTGTGTCCCGTATCTAGTAGTTGCGTTTTGATCAAGCGTAACTTTTAGATAACCATCAATTGGAGTACCACTTAGACATGAAGTAGGTAAAGGTAAGTATCCTCCAAGACCATCAGGTGTTGAAGATACAAGCTCGACCTTTTGTATGTTAATGTCTTGAGAGGTACAATTGTTACATTGATAAGTAGATTGTGTAAATGCTTTGTTTACACTCAGAGAAAGCACAAGTATAATAAATACTTGCATTAAATTTTTTCCCTTAAATAGCAAATGAGTAATACTTTTCATAAGCCTAGATTTTTTTGATTAAATTATTTGAGACAACGACTCGGCTATAACTTTTTCGAGTTATAACAATAATGAATTGGAAACCAATAAATTATTTAATTTATTCTGAGGGAAAATTTGTTGTAAATTCAAAAGTGGTAGTAAGAATTTACATTATGTTTGGAATTTGAATTAAAAGCTTTTTCTTACCTTTAACTGGGGCTAAATTATTACATAAAGTATTACGTTATTCAATTTGATTCTGTTTTTCGATAAACACGCCAATAATATCTATGAATTAACAATTTTTTTGTAAATATTAACTTTTACTACACTGTTTTAAGTAGTCATTTTTCATTAATAATCAGTAGTTTATGAAATCACTAATATTAGTTAGACATGCAAAATCAAGTTGGGATTTACCGCTTGGCGATAAAAAAAGACCGTTAATCGATAGTGGTAAGTTGGCCATTAAAAAAGTAGGACAAATTGCACAGGAATTAATCAATCCTGATTTTGAAATTTGGAGTAGTACAGCAGTAAGAGCATCTGAAACAGCCTTAATTTTCTGTGATTCTGCAGAACTTCCATCATCAAAAATTCAATTTAAAGACAGTTTATATACATTTAATGAAAGTGAACTCGAAAAAGAAATAAAAAAATGTAATAATGATATAAATAAACTAATTCTTTTTGGACATAATGAGGCTATTACAAATTTTGTCAATAAATTTGGAGATAAAACTTTTTTTAATGTTCCAACCGCAGGATTGGTATTCTTACAATTTGATGTTAAAAATTGGGAAAACATTAACAAAGGAAAAACTATTAAAAATATATTTCCAAAAGAGATTTAAAAACATACTTCATTGGCAGAAAATAGATACATAGACCGCGAAAAAAGCTGGTTAGCTTTTAATTTTAGAGTATTGCAAGAAGCGGGTGATGAGCGTGTTCCTTTATTAGACAGAATGCGATTTCTCGGAATTTTTTCCAATAATTTAGATGAGTTTTTTAGAGTACGTTACGCAGCCATTCGTCGTTTGGCTTTATCAGGTATAACTGGTGAGAAAGAACTTGGTGGAATTTCAGCGCAAGATTTGTTAAAATATATTACGGAAACGGTTATCGATCATCAATCGGAAAGTTTACGTATTTTAAGTATAATTGAAAAAGAACTCGAAAAAGAAAATGTATTCATTATCAACGAAACAGAGATTAATAAAGAACAGCAAGATTTTATCCGCGAGTTTTTTATTCAAAAAGTAAGTCCAGAATTGGTGACTATTATCCTGAATGATTTGGATGAATTCCCATTATTGAGAGATACTTCAGGTTATTTGGCTATAAAATTGGTAATGAAGCCAAGCGAAACATCTTCAATCTTAGAAAAAATAAAAATCAAAAAAGATATTCGTTATGCTGTTATTGAGATGCCCAAAACCATCAATCGTTTTGTAGTTTTGCCATCAAGTAATGACAAACAATACATTATTTTGTTGGATGATGTCATTCGTTTTAATTTGAATCAAATCTTTAATATTTTCGATTATGAAAGTATTTCGGCTCACATGATTAAAATTACACGTGATGCCCAGTTGGAATTAGATTCTGATTTGAATAAAAGTTTCATGGAAAAAATTTCATCGAGTGTAAAAGATAGAAGAATTGGGGAACCAGTTCGATTTGTTTACGATCAGACGATAGATAAAGACACGTTGAAATTCTTTTTGCACCGAATGGGAATCGATTCTAAAGATAGTTTAATTCCTGGCGGACGTTATCATAATCGTCGAGATTATATGGATTTTCCTAATCTTGGACGTTATGATTTATTGTATAAATCCAACACACCACTTCCAGTAGAAGGATTAAGCTTAGAAGGGAGCATTTTAAAACGTATAGAAGCGAAAGATTATTTGGTCAATGCACCCTATCAGTCTTTTGCTTACATCATCAAATTTTTAAGAGAAGCTGCGCTAGATCCAAAAGTAACGGCAATTAAAATTACATTGTATCGCTTATCAAAAAACTCACAAATTGTAAGTTCCTTGATAAATGCAGCAAAAAACGGAAAAAAAGTTACGGTACAAATTGAATTGCAAGCTCGTTTTGATGAAGCTAGTAATATTTCGTATGCTGAAATGATGCAAACGGAAGGAGTTGAACTTATTTTCGGAGTGAAAGGTTTAAAAGTACATAGTAAAGTATGTTATATTGAGCGTATTGACGAAAACGGAAAATTGAAACGTTACGGAATCGTCTCTACAGGAAATTTCAATGAAGGAAGTGCTAAAGTGTATACCGATGTAACATTGTTTACGGCCCATCAGCAAATACTGAAGGATATGGCGAAAGTTTTTGAATTTTTCCAAATCAATTATAGAGTTCACAGATACAAACATTTAATTGTTTCGCCGCATTATACCCGTTCTAAGTTTATGAAGCTTATAGACAGAGAAATTCTGAATGCTAATTTAGGGCGACCTGCCTATGTCAAGCTAAAAATGAATAGTTTGTCAGATTATAAAATGATTGATAAACTCTATGATGCCAGTCGAGCAGGTGTGAAAATTCAATTGATTATTCGTGGTATTTGTTCTTTAATTCCAGGTGTGGAAGGAATGAGCGAAAACATTGAAGCTATTTCTATTGTTGATGCCTATTTAGAGCATACTAGAGTTTACATTTTTGCTAACGAAGGAAATCCAGAAGTCTTTATTTCTTCTGCCGATTTTATGACCCGAAATTTGGATAGTAGAGTAGAAGTAACTTGTCCTATTTATCAAGAAGACATCAAAAAAGAATTAATTGAAACTTTTGATATTGGTTGGAAAGGGAATGTAAAAGCTCGTTTTCATTCTGAAAAATTAGATAATAAATATAGAATGCGTGAAAATAATCCAGTTTTTAGAGCGCAGTTTGAAACGTATAAATACTATAGAGATAAACTAGATGTGCTAGTTGAAAATGTTTAGTTTTTCAAATAAAAATCAATCCTTATAGATTTGAGGGCTGAAATTTAAAATCAAAATATGATTACAATTAAAAAATACGCAGCAATTGATATTGGTTCCAATGCCATGCGATTGTTGATTATGAATATTGTTGAACAAGAAGGAAAAGAACCGCAGTTTAATAAAAGTGCCTTGTTTCGTGTGCCAATTCGTTTGGGACAGGATGCTTTTACCGTTGGAGAAATTACCGATGAAAATATTGACCGTATGGTCGATGCCATGAAAGCCTATAAGTTACTTATGGGCGTATATAAAGTAGAACGTTATATGGCGTGTGCTACTTCTGCTATGCGTGAAGCCTATAACGGAAAAGAAGTTGCCGATATTATAAAGAAAAAAGCTGATATAAAAATTGAAATTATTGATGGAAAAAAAGAAGCTGCTATTATTGCTAGTTCCGATTTACATCAGTTTATTAAAACCGAACAAACGTATTTGTACGTCGATGTTGGAGGTGGAAGTACTGAATTTTCATTGTTTTCCGAAGGAAAAATGGTGGCTTCCAAATCCTTTAAAAATGGAACTGTTCGTTTATTAAACAATATGGTAAACGAAGTCGTTTGGGAGGAAATTGAAAAATGGATTAAAACCAACACTAAAGATTACGACAACATCACCTTAATTGGTTCGGGTGGAAACATTAATAAAATATTCAAACTTTCTGGAAAATTACAGGACAAACCTTTGTCTTATATTTATTTGAATACCCAATACCAATACTTAAATTCACTTTCTTACGAACAAAGAATTGCCGAATTAGCCTTAAATACTGACCGTGCCGATGTAATTATCCATGCATTAAGTATTTATTTGAAAGCAATGAAATGGAGTGGCTCCAATAAAATATATGTTCCGAAAATTGGACTTTCCGACGGAATTGTGAAAGCCATGTATTATGATAAGATTTAAGTAGTAAAGGGTTTACAAATCCAAATCAAATGTTTTTCGAAGTAAATCCAAGGCAGGATTAATTCCGTTCAATCGATCGTATTTTTCTTGTGTCGTGAATGCCTTTTTCAATTCAATACTCTCGTTGATTTTGATGTCAATGGTAATGTTATGATTATGCAGTTTTCCGCGTAAATACCCTAATAAATCGTGTTTTTCACTTTCAAAATCAATTTTTGAACTCTCATTAGGTAATTCATGAATAATCGTAGTACCATTTAATTTCGGGTCATTAATCAATAACAACGCTTCTACAATCTTATACCCTTTTTCACCTAATCTATTGGCATATTTAACCCATTGCTCTAACATTTGAGTTTCGGTAAAAGGTTCCGTAGGTAATTCGTCGTGGTGTTTATGAACTGGTTTCAGCTGTGCTTCCAGTTCTTTTTTAGCACGTATACTTGATAGTGATAATGCCGAAACTTTTGGTGTATCAGTCATTGCTGGTACTGAAGTAATCTCAACGTCATTGCGAGCTTGCGAAGCAATCTCAGTCTTTTCTTCTGTAATTGTAGTTTTTTCCTCAGTTACAGTTTGCGTAGCAATCTCAATGTCATTGCGAGCTTGCGTAGCAATCTCATTACTATTTGAAACTTCAACGCTTTGTACTTCAGGATTTGCACTTTGTACTTCTGAAGCAGCACTTTTTACTTCAGTTATTGAATATCCGGAATTTCTAAAATAGGTTGGGGGAATTATATAGGACTTAGCTTTTTTTTTTTCTCCATCAAAAGTGATAGAGGCCAATTGCATCAAACAAAGTTCAACTAATAATCGTTGATTTTGTGAGACTTTGTATTTTAAATCGGAATCGTTGGCTAAATCTATTCCTTGCAGTAAAAACTCTTGAGATGTTTTTTGTGCTTGTTCTCCGTACAATTTTTGAGCGTGCTCACCAGCTTCCAATAAAGTTAGTGTTGCAGGATTTTTACAAACCATCAAATCTCTAAAATGCGAAGCCAAACCAGCAATAAAATGATGACCATCAAAACCTTTGGCTAAAATATCGTTGTATGCTAATAATAATTCTGGAATTTTATTCTCTAGAATTAAATCGGTTACTTTAATATAATATTCAAAATCAAGTACATTCAAGTTTTCAGTTACAGCCGCACGAGTCAGGTTGTTACCGCAATAAGAAACTACTCTGTCAAAGATTGATAAAGCATCACGCATCGCACCATCTGCTTTTTGAGCAATAATGTGCAAAGCGTCATCTTCAAAAGCGACTCCTTGACTTTGAGCTACTTCTGCCAAATGTTCTTTAGCATCTTTTACCGTAATTCTTTTGAAATCAAAGATTTGACAACGTGATAAAATCGTTGGAATAATTTTATGTTTTTCGGTAGTGGCCAAAATAAAAATGGCATGACGTGGCGGTTCTTCTAATGTTTTCAGGAAAGCATTAAAAGCTGCAGTAGACAACATGTGCACCTCGTCAATAATATATACTTTGTATTTTCCAGTTTGTGGAGGTATTCTAACTTGATCAATCAAATTTCGAATATCATCAACCGAGTTGTTCGATGCGGCATCCAATTCGAATACATTGAAAGCAAAATCTTCATTCGGATCATCATAACCCTCCTGATTGATTTTTCGAGCTAAAATACGGGCACAAGTAGTCTTTCCAACGCCACGAGGTCCTGTGAAAAGTAAGGCTTGTGCCAAATGATTACTTTCTATGGCATTCAACAACGTATTGGTAATAGCCTGTTGTCCCACTACGTCTTTAAACGTTTGTGGACGGTATTTACGAGCCGATACGATAAATTGTTCCATAGAAATATATTCGAATACAAATATAGAATTTTTGTTGAAAGGGTTATTTCTTGATTGCGTTATTTGCCGAAAAGTTATTCACAATACGAGTTAGGTAGAAATCTGTATTTAATGATGTAAAATAAAGGAAGATAAGTAATTTGATTTAAAGCCCTTTTCTCGATTTTATGGATAAACCGATTAAAAAACGAGTAGCGTCACACTCAGAATTAGCTGCATAGCCCGAAACAAAAACACCTTTTTTGTCCCTTTTAGATTTTGAACGAATGCCATATACAGTAGCTTCATCATCGGAACTAGAATCGCCTTCGTATCTGAAAATATGAACAATTTCAAAATCATGTGGATTGCTGGAAAACTCTTTTGTATTTATATTGTAGTCAATATTAAATCCCTCCCCTTTGAGTTCTGCTAATGCATTTAAAACACTATCATAATTATAAGTGTGCATCATGATTGTAAAGTTTAAGATTTATTTTATAAAATTACGATTTTATCTACAAATTTTGAAGGCGTGGGAGAAAAAATATAGTTAAATTTTTTATTGTACTTTTGCCGAGCAGACCGCCTTATCGTCGCTGTTTTAGCAGGGGAGGAAAGTCCGGACACCAGAGAGTAGCATAACGGGTAACGCCCGTCCGTCGAGAGGCGAGGACAAGTGCAACAGAAAGCAGGTACAGGTAATGCTGTAGTGAAACCAGGTAAACTCTATGCGGTGAAATGTCAAGTATATCAACAATTCTGATTTCGGTCAGATAAGGGCTACTCGTCCGATGTTGAAGGGTAGGCAGCTTGAGTTATTCAGTAATGGATAATCTAGATAAATGATAAGGGTCAATTTCGATTGATACAGAATCCGGCTTATAGGTCTGCTTTTTTTTATTATATTCGAATTTTATATTCTAAACAACCTATGAAATTAAATTTGACTGAAATAGAAAGAGTAAAAACAATCTCTAAAAAAGATTTTTATAACAATTACGTCAAAAAGCAAAAACCATTGGTTATTGAGCAGCTCACTTCAGATTGGCCAGCTTATTCCAAATGGAAATTAGAGTACATAAAAGAACTCGCAGGAAACGAAGTGGTGCCTTTGTACGACGATCGTCCGGTATCTCACAAAGACGGCTTTAATGAAGCGCATGCTACCATGAAAATGAGTGATTATGTCGATTTGTTATTGACAAAACCTACCAATTATCGAATTTTTGCGTATAATTTCATGAGTAAAATTCCGAGTTTACGCAATGATTTTGTCTGGCCAGATTTAGGAATACGCTTAATTAAACAAATGCCAATGTTGTTTTTTGGTGGTGAAAATTCAAAAGTGTTTATACACTATGATATTGATTATCCTAATATTTTTCACTTCCATTTTCACGGGAAAAAGCAATGTGTTTTATTTCCACCTTCAGAATCACCTTATTTATATAAAGTTCCTCATGCTTTAATTTCATTAGAAGAAATTGATTTTGACAATCCTGATTTTGAAAAATATCCTGCTTTAGCAAAAGCGAAAGGGTTGATTTGTAATTTAAATCACGGAGATACGCTTTATATGCCAGAAGGATATTGGCACTATATGAAATATCTTACGCCTGGTTTTTCGATGAGTTTACGCTCATATCCAAGAAGTATTAGTAGTTTGTCTAAAGCACTTTACAATTTAGTCATTATGCGTCATTACGACTCGTTAATGCGCAAATGGAAAGGACAAGGGTGGATTGATTATAAAAACAGAAAAGCGCTGGAGAACACGAACAAACGGATAAAATAATTTTAATTATTCATCTTCTCCAACTTCTTCTTCATCATATTCAAATTCGAAGAAAGTAAATACAGAACCACCATATACTTTATCATAAGAAAAGTTTTCCATGTGGTTTAGTTTGGTGTATTTGGAGTGTTCAATAACCATCATTCCGTCTTTTTCTAACATTTCGTTTTGAAAAACTAACTCAATAATTCTTTCAAAATCTTTTTGTGGTAAATCATACGGAGGATCGGCAAAAATAATATCGTAGGACGCTTTGTTTTTTTCTAAAAATTTAAAAACATCGCTTTTTAAAGCCGAAATGTCAAAATCAAATTCTTGAGCAGTTTTTTTAATAAACCCTACACAACCCATATCGCCATCAACACTGGTAATAGGTGTCGCACCACGCGAAGCAAATTCGTAGCTAATGCTTCCAGTTCCGGCAAACAAATCTAAAATACGCAGTTCGGTAAAATTGAAGTTGTTGTTTAAAATATTAAATAAGGCTTCTTTACACATATCGGTAGTAGGACGGACTGGTAAGTTTTTTGGTGGACTAATGCGTCTGCCTTTGTATTTTCCCGAAATTATTCGCATGCGTGAATTAGGATAAAGTTTTTTAAATAATCTTGGTGTGAAATAGTGTTTTCTAAATCGTTGTTTTCGATAAATAAAGACACGTTTCTCACGTATTTATATGCTATTTGATAGATTTCGCTCTCTTTTGATACATTTCCAAATAATTTTAATTGAAAAGATTCTGGATTCAATTGTAATTGTTCGGCAGTAAACAGTAAGTAATAAATGAAATCTTCTTTGGTTTTGTATTCAAACGAATTGAACAAAAGTAACTTCTGATTTTTTACCGCAATCAATTGGAAATTATCCTCTTGACAATGCACAAAAACTTGCGATTCGTCATTGTTTTTACTCAAATCTAATACTTTTTTCACCAGAATAGAATGAGAATGCTTGTAATTAAAACTTTCATAACAATCTAATAACGAATTGTTTATATTCACATACGGAATGTAAACATTGTTCATTTCGTAGTTTTCAATAGCATCGAAAGTGATAAAATCGGTGTCAAAAACTTTGACATTATATTGCAAATAAGTGCTTAAATACTCCTCGTTAAAAAAAGTCTGCGGCACAAATGTCATTAAGTTATTATTGTGTAACACTAAAACATCATCAAATTTTGACTGTAAAATAGGCGTTTGCTTGATAAACTGAATAATAGCCGCTTCAATCTCCGTAAAACTAGCCGATTTTGGCAACGGGTATTGTCCGAAAGTATCAATTGTTTTCTTTAAAGTATCAAAGATGCAAAATGAAATTTCGGTAAGCGAAATCTGCAATACTAATTTGATGTATTTTTTATCAAGAATTGTCGATGATGAAGTCAGCATTTTTGTTTAGTGCGTTATGGAGCAAAGCTACAATTTTTTTTGTGTTATTCGCAACTTACCATTTTTAACTGTGTATATTTGACGTATACAAAGTTATTTTATATTCAAATGAGTTCACAATTGTTTTACAGTATTTTACGAAAAAATTTCCCCTTTCAGCCCACTGCAAAACAAGATATTTTCTTTTCGAAAATTTCCGAATTCATTTCCAATTCTAATAAAAATGAACTTTTTGTTTTAAAAGGCTATGCGGGAACTGGAAAAACAACGGTAATTTCTACTATTGTAAACAATCTTGTTGAAGTCAAAAAAAAGTATGTGTTATTAGCTCCAACAGGTCGTGCCGCAAAGGTAATTGCCAATTATTCCAATAAACCCGCTCACACTATTCACAAAAAAATATATTTCCCTAAAAAAGCAAAAGGCGGCGGCGTTAGTTTCACGATGCAAACCAATAAGCACACCAATACGATTTTTATTGTGGATGAATCGTCAATGATTTCCGACTCGGATTCCGATTCGAAAATGTATGCGAACGGTTCGTTATTAGATGATTTGATTTCATACGTGTATTCGGGCACCAATTGCAAGATGATTTTATTGGGAGATACAGCTCAGTTGCCACCAGTACATTTGGATATTTCACCAGCTTTGAATGTAGATACCTTGGCTTTGAATTACGACAAAGAAATCATTTCGATTGAGTTGGATGAAGTCATGCGTCAAGAGGAAAATTCCGGAATTTTATACAATGCAACCGAATTACGCGAACTTTTAAAAGACAGTTTTATTACCGAATTTAAATTCAATCTTAAAGGATATAAAGATATTGTTCGATTAGTGGATGGCTACGAAATTCAAGATGCAATAAATCAATCGTATAGTAATTACAGTATTGAAGACACTACTTTTATTGTACGTTCTAATAAAAGAGCCAACCAGTACAACCAACAAATTCGTTCAAAAATTTTAGGAAAAGAAAGCGAATTGGCGACGGGTGATTTATTAATGGTCGTGAAAAACAATTATTTTTGGTTAAAAGAAACGGATGAAGCTGGTTTTATTGCCAATGGCGATATTGTGGAAGTCTTGGAAATTAGAAACATTAAAGAATTGTACGGCTTCAAATTTGCGATTGTAAAAATACGAATGGTCGATTATCCGAATCAGAAACCTTTTGAAACAATATTACTGTTAGATACCATTATGAGTGAATCACCATCGCTTACCTATGAAGAATCGAACAAGTTGTACCAGGAAGTAATGAAAGATTATGAAAAGGAAACTGCTTCGTACCGAAAATTTTTGAAAGTAAAAGAAAATGAGTATTTTAATGCCTTGCAAGTGAAGTTTTCGTATGCTATTACCTGTCATAAATCACAAGGTGGACAATGGAATACCGTTTTTATAGAACAACCGTATTTGCCTAACGGAATTGATAGAGAATATGTCCGTTGGTTGTACACAGCTATTACCAGAGCAAAAGACAAATTGTATTTGATAGGTTTTAATGATGACTATTTTGAATAAATGAGATATTTAATTTTATTACTTTTTCTGAATATTTCGACATATTGTCAAGAATTCAAGATTCCTAAGTTTCAATTTATGGAAACTTTAGAAGGTGAAAATCCCTTTATAGAATTATTGAGTCTAAAAGATACAAACTCTTTAATTATTAAAACTTCAAGTTCTAGTTATTGGTTTGGAGGTCAATATATTAATTTATTAGTTTTTCAAACTGATGGAAAAATTTTCAAATATGGGATGTTTGTAAATACTAATAATGATAAGCCAAATGTTAAAAGGAAAGAGGTGAAATCGAAAAGTAAGAAAAGAAATTATTATAATTATTTAGAAGATTTGTATTCAAAAGATAAATTAAATATTGATAAATCTTTATTGAATATTAAAGAAAAACCTAATGGAGATGGAACAATGTCTACAATCACTATTTCAGATTCGGTTGATGAGTATTTTGAAATAACACAAGGAAATCAAACCACTTATTTTGGTTTTTATTCCGTGCAAAATTTTATTGAAGCAAATTATCCAGGTTTAGATGAGAAAAAGAAATTTGCTAATTTAATTGCTGAATTTGAAAAGCTAATTAAGGAAAATTAAAAGCGTATGACCCCAGAAACTATACTAAGTTTATTTTTAGGAATTGGACTCGCTGCTTCCGCAGGATTTAGAGTGTTTTTGCCTTTGTTTGCAATGAGTTTGGCTTCACATTTTAATATTATTCCCTTAAATGAAAGTTGGTCTTGGGTGGGAGGTTTTCCGGCTATGATTACACTTGGAGTGGCCATGATTGGCGAAATATTTGCGTATTACATTCCGTTTGTAGATAATTTGTTAGACACTATAGCGACTCCTTTAGCGGCCATTGCCGGGACAGCTGCTATGGCATCCACTTTAATTGATTTGGATCCGATGCTCACCTGGGGATTAGCCATTATTGCTGGTGGAGGAACGGCTACTGCGATGCAAGGCATGACGAGCGTTACTCGTTTGGCTTCATCGGTCAAGACCGGAGGACTGGCGAATCCAGTCGTTTCGACTGCCGAAACCGGAACAGCAATCACGTTAAGTTCGTTATCCATTTTTTTACCGATAGCTGCACTTATTGTAGTTGTCTTTATATTTGTTATTATATTTTGGTTATATAGAAAATTTAGAAAATGAAAAGCATGAAAAAAATCAGCATACTCTTTATAATTTTTTGTTCATTTAATTTGGTTAAGGCTCAAGAAATTATGACAAAGCCAAACTATAAAAAAATTGAAAAAGAGATTTCAGATAAAAAATCAGTATACTATTATTCCAGGCTCTTTGATAGATTCATGAAGTCCGACTCAACTTTAACTTCTATTGATAATCATTATTTATATTATGGATATTCGTTTAATGAAAAATACAATCCATATAAGCGAAGTGAAAAATCAAAAGATCTAAATGAAATTTTATCAAATAAGGATAAAAGTAAAATAGATTTTGATCAGGCATTAAAAGTCTCCGAAGAAATGATAGATCTCAATCCTTTTGATTTGAGGGTTTATAATGCCATGTTGTACATATTAGAAAATAAAAATGACAAGATTTATTTTAACAAAATAATGTTTAGAATGAATTGTATTATTGATGCAATTATGAAATCGGGAGATGGCAAAACAATTGAAAATGCAATATATGTTATTGAAGTGCCACATGAATATGATGTAATCGATATTATTGGTTTAGAATATGGAGGTGAACAGAGTTTGGTGAAAAATGGAATTGATTTTTTAAAATTAAAAGATAACAAATTTGATTTGAAAGGTTTGTATTTTGATGTTTCTCCTAGTTTCAATTTTTTAGAAAAATCATTTAAGTAATGAAAATCATCGCCGTAATCCCAGCCCGTTATGCTTCCACTCGTTTTCCTGCTAAGTTAATGCAAGACCTAGGAGGAAAAACAGTTATTTTAAGAACCTACGAAGCCGCAATTCAAACACAATTGTTTAACGATGTGTTTGTGGTAACCGATTCCATTTTGATTTATAATGAAATTATTTCCAACGGAGGTAAAGCTATTATGAGCATTAAAGAACATGAAAGTGGAAGTGATCGTATTGCAGAAGCTGTCGAAAATTTGGATGTTGATATCGTAATCAATGTGCAAGGCGACGAACCTTTCATCGATAAAAAACCGCTAGAACAAATCATAGAAGTTTTCAAAAGCGATTCTGATAAAAAAGTCGATTTGGCCTCTGTTATGTTTGAAATTAAAGATGCAACAGAAATCAACAATCCTAATAATGTCAAAGTAATTGTGGATCAAAATGGATTTGCGTTGTATTTTTCACGTTCAGTAATTCCATTTCCAAGAGAAGAAAATGTTGGTGTTCGTTACATGAAACATATTGGTATTTATGGTTTTAGAAAAGAAGCCTTAATGGATTTTTATCGTTTACCTATGTTGTCTTTAGAAGCATCAGAAAAATTAGAACAACTTCGTTATTTAGAATACGGAAAACGAATTAGAATGGTAGAAACCACTCACGGAAGTATTGGTATAGATACTGTTGAAGATTTAGAAAAAGCGAGATTATTATTGTAAAATGTAACATTCCATTTTTTATATTAGAACGATTTCAGTAACTTTATTTCAAACCAAATAAAAGAATGCAATCTATCCTCACGAAATTAATTTTACGAATTATAACCAAATCAACGGATAAGGAATTAACGCGCTATCAAATTGCCAAAAAAAGAAGGGAATTTGTCGTTAATTTGAAGCGTGGCATAAAAGATTTTATTCTAATTGCGATAGGAATTTTTTCAGCATCCTTTGGTTTTAAAGGGTTTTTACTTAGCAATCATTTTATCGATGGTGGTGCAACGGGTATTTCATTATTGGTTTCTGCTCTTACTAATATTCCGTTATATCTATTAATCATCGGAGTGAACATCCCGTTTGTTATATTAGGTTATAAAGTGGTAGGCAAACAATTTGCAATTAAAACAGCAATTGCCATCGCCGGATTATCATTATGTTTAGCCACTGTGACATTTCCAAATGTTACCAATGACAATTTATTAGTAGCAATTTTTGGAGGGTTTTTTCTTGGTGCCGGAATTGGTTTTTCCATTCGAGGTGGTGCTGTTATTGATGGTACCGAAGTTTTAGCTATTTTCTTAAGTAGAAAAATAGGAACTACAATTGGAGATATTATTATCGTTGTCAATATTCTGATTTTTTCATCAGCTGCCTATTTTTTAGGAATTGATATTGCTTTGTATTCTATGATTACTTATTTATCGGCTTCAAAAACATTGGATTTTATTGTGGAAGGTATTGATGAATATATTGGAGTAACTATTGTTTCCTCTAAAAGTTCAGAAATAAGACAAATGATTATAGATACGATGGGAAGGGGAGTCACTGTTTATAGTGGTAAGCGAGGTTTTGGAAAACGAGGCGAAACAAAAGATACCGACATTATTTACACCGTTATCACTCGTTTGGAATTAAACAGATTGAATACAGAAATTGAAAAAATTGACTCGCACTGTTTTATAGTAATGAATAGTGTAAAAGATACTAAAGGCGGAATGATCAAAAGAAGACCACTACACGATTAATACAATTGACGGTTATTGCTTGACATGAAAAGTAATATCATTCGAAAAAACGATGCCGGAAAAAGTAGAAAAATTGAATGTTTCTTTTCCGTTTTTATAAAATTCAAATTTTAATTGCCGTATATTCTCATTAAGTAATTGTATGAATTTCTGATTGTTAGTATACGATTCAGAAATAGAAATTCCGCTAAAACTAGTAGATTTAGCTCCTTTTTTAATGTTACTACTTCCGGTTATGAATTGAATTTTGCCATCAGATGAAATCTTATAATATAAAAAATAAGTGGTTTTCTTTTTGCCTTCATTTGTATTGTCCGAAATCAAAATATCTTCATCCACATCTAATGTCATAAAAAATGGTTGGCCAGTATAACTTCCTTGATTTGTTACTCTGTTTATTTTAAATTTTGAAATATCAATGGTACATTCTTTCTTCGAAGCCTGTTGACCTACACTTTGTAAGGATAAAAAAACTAATAGTAGTAGCATTAAATTTTTCATAAAAAAAATTTTAAAAATCATCCACTCAATTCTCATTTTCTAAATCAAAATAACCTTTCGATTTTATTTTGTTTGAAAAGAAATTCAAAAACAACACCACAAACGATAAGAAAAACATTGATTGAATGCTCACCAATACTTTTCCGAATAAAGTTATCGGATGATAATCACCATACCCAATAGAATTAGAAGTGATTACACTGAAATAAATGGGTTCGAACCAATGTGTGAAAGGTTTATTCATTTGATTGCCTATAGAATACAATACCCCAAAAGCGCAAATTACTTCAATATAATTCAGAAACAATAACAGCATTGAACGCTTATAGGAACGTGGCCGTGAAAATGAATCGGAGGCAAAAATTAATGTAGGAATATAAAATATCGTTTCCAATACTAAAAAGACTACTAATACCTTAATAAAAGTTTGGTTTTGCCAACCATTATATAAAATGATAATGGGAAAAAAAACTTTAAACAGTACATAAATATCCATAGTGATATCGTCATATTCTGAACCAATTCGATGTACAATTTGCTTAATATAAATGCCAGGAAAAAGAAGTTGAGAGGAAGATAAAAACAATCGCACCATTTTTTCGATGCCGTTATCATCTTGGTGATCGTTATTCCAAGTCGACATTATATTTTGAATTCGTTTTTCTATCGGACTAAATTTCGGTTTATCCTTTTTGTAGTTTTTTCCTAAAATTAATTTCCGAATAAAATTTTTCATCGAGACATGATAAATAGTTCGTTATCGCCTTCTACGTTTTTTAATTTGGTTATTGATAAGAAGTTTTCCTTAACCAGTTGATGATAAACGGCATTACGTTCATAATCAGCACTTAAAGTTACGATAGTATTGAATAATATGCTACCATTTTCTGACAAAATTTTATGTAAGTCACTTGTAAAGGGTGAAGAAAACAGAAAATCGGGCATTATTTTGTCCTGAAAAATATCAATTACAATCAAATCATAGGTTACTTTTGTGTTTTTTACAAATTCGGAAGCGTCTTCAATAATGATTTCAATGTTTTTCCTTCTATTTAAACCGAAATATTGGTTAGCGATTTCTATAATTTTAGGATCAAGTTCAACTCCAATTATTTTTTCGCAATATTGAAATTCATCTTGTAATAGTTTTATAACGCTACCGCCACCAACACCAAGAACAAGTACCGATTGGTAGTTTTTTATGGATTCTTTTCCAATGCTATTAAGCCCAATTCGCATTACTCGCTCTAAACTTCCAAAAGAAAAATTGGTATTTTTTGAATCTAAAACCAATGAACCATTATTCCAGGTAACTTCAAGATTTTGGTTGATTTCCGATTCAATTTGAAAGATATTGATAGGAAGTATATAGCTTAAAAGCTGCTTAAAATTCATAAATTACTTTTTCTAATCGTAAATATAATGCTATTTTTGAAGTATGAAGAAAAGAATCTATCAGTTTGTATTCCACAAAATAATGGGCTGGAAATTTGTTGGAAACTATGAAAACATTGCCAAGAAATGCGTAATGCCAGTGGTTCCTCATACCAGTTGGCACGATTTCTATGTAGGTTTGTGCACACGTGGTGCATTGGGCTTAGAAATTAATTTTGTTGGAAAAAAAGAACTTTTTGTTTTTCCACTAGGGTATTATTTTAAAGCGGTGGGAGGAGAACCTTTAAACCGATTTAAGAACGAAAATAAAGTCGATGCGATTGCTAAAATATTTGCCAACAAAGAAACATTTCGATTAGCCATTTCTCCCGAAGGTACTCGTAAAAAAGTAACCGAATGGAAAACAGGGTTTTACTATATTGCTTTAAAAGCTGGAGTCCCAATCATCCCTGTGGGTTTCGATTGGAAGAACAAACAAGTCATTGTATTTCCCGAATTGATTCCGACAGGAAATAAAGATGTCGATTTTGAAATTCTCGAAAATTACTATGATGGAATAATTGGAAAAGTACCAGCATATAGTTTTAAAAAAAAGTAACTTTTTTAAAACCATAGCGAAACGTTTATCGTATATGAATAAAACATTAAATTATTCAAACTATGAAAAACGTATTTTTTCCACTAGCTATCGTTGGTTTATTAGTAATTGGTTGTTCTAAAGATGATGATCAATTGATTCCAATAATTTCAACTATCAATGAATCTAATTTAGTAACGACCAGTAACACGTCGGGTAAAATCTCTTACACTAATTTATTAGCTTCCAGTCCGGTAACTAAAAATTTAACGATTGCTTCTACCGATGCAGATGGAGCCTTTTATAACAGCTCTAAAGACGAGTTTATTTTAGCTTCAAGAACCAATAACCGATTAGAATTATATAAAGGAGTTTCTAACTCTATTAAAAACAATACGGACAACGTATCTTTACAATTTTCGAGTAATCCTTCAGAATTTAATAATCCAAGAGAAATTTTTGTTGATAAAGATAAAGTAGTAGTAACACAAGATCAAAATGCTGCTAACGGTAATATCAATAAGTTTTTAGTATACCAAAAAACAGCTACAAGTTTTAATAGGTTAAACACATACACTTTAGATTTTAAAGTGTGGGGAATTCATCTTGAAGGAACAACTTTATATGCTATTGCTGATTTGACCGGTGATTTACTCGTATTTAATGATTTCTTCTCAAATGTTGACGGTGCTATTACTCCAACTAAAAGAGTTACTATTGAAGGTTTGATTCGTACTCATGGAATCACTTTTTCTAAAACCGACAATAGAATGATTTTAACTGATGTTGGAAGTGCTGCTTCCGATGTTGATGGTGGCCTAATCGTAATTAATAATTTCTCAACCGTTATTGCGAATACTTTAAACGGAGGTACCGTTGCATTAGCCAATCAGATTAGAGTGTATGGTCCAAATTCAAAATTAGGTAATCCAGTAGATGTTGCCTATGATTATGTGACTAATAAAATTTATGTTGCAGAACGATTGAATGCTGGAGGACAAGTGCTGACATTTGTGTTGCCTACTTCTACTGCTGATGCAACACCAGAAAAATCTGTTTTAGAGGCAGGTGTTTCTTCGGTGTATCTTATTCGAAAATAAGATTTAGTTAATTTGATTTTTGTTATTAAGAAGTCTTCCTAATTTTAGGTAGGCTTCTCTTTTATTATAAAACGATAGAACAACTATATTGTATTGATTTAATTTCTATAACTCTTAAAAGTTCCATCTTTGAAAAAAATAACAATTCGGTCAATATCTTGGTTCGAATGGACACTTTCCAAAATTCGCGTATTTGAAAATTTTTCTTCCGAAATTTCATCTACGCGATTTTTTTCGACACTTGGTTCAGTCGAAAATAAATCAGGCTGATTTTCAAATTTGGTTTCCTGTTGGAAATTTTGAGAAATAGGAGCAGATGTCATTCCCACATTTTGATTTTCCGATTTTGGAAAATTTCCTTTTCCATTTACAATCCAATACAAATCTACTTCCGGAAATTCACTCACAATTTTAAGGATTAAATCCAAACTTGGTTTGTTTCTACCAGAGAGTAGGTGAGACAAACTTGAACGTTGTACACCCACTTTATCTGCAAACGCTGAAGCAGATAAGTTGTAATAATCCAGAATTATTTCAAGCCGTTTGATGAAATCTTCGATGTTTACCATTGTAAATTAATTAAAATAAATCACAGTTTACAAATGTAACAAAAGGAATTGAATTAACCTATTTTATATTTGTAAATAAGTATAATTAGGTAAATAATAAGTTTATTTAGAGATGTTTAATGTATTGATAAATAAGTATTTAAATAATCAAAATACATTTGTGAATTTATTCAAAACCTAC
This sequence comes from Bacteroidota bacterium, assembly GCA_040385625.1. GTDB lineage: Bacteria > Bacteroidota > Bacteroidia > Flavobacteriales > Flavobacteriaceae > Flavobacterium. The sequence continues at coordinate 409,134 of JAZKHA010000001.1, read as the reverse complement.
AACTTGCTGGTTGTTGTAATAACGCAACAACACTGTTTACATTAATAAACATTTGAACTATTTTCTATGTTTACAATTGTAAATAATAAGATGTTTACATTTGTAACAAGACAAAACAACATGGATTTTATACACCTTTTCAATCAGTTTAAAGAGCAATCTATTTCAGGAAGATATATTACGAATCGACATATTGAACCTTTATTAGAAAGTTTAAAAAATGTTTTTGATGTTTCAATCATTGGGCAATCGGTACAAGAAAAACCAATTTATGCAATAAGTATTGGAACCGGAAAAACTAAAATTTTCATGTGGTCACAAATGCATGGAAACGAATCAACGACGACAAAAGCGTTATTTGATTTGTTTAATTTTCTAAAATCGGATACTGAAGAAGCTAAACAACTAAAAAATCACTTTACTTTTTTGTGTATACCTATATTAAATCCAGATGGAGCAGAAGCGTATACACGTGTAAATGCAAATGAAATTGACTTAAATAGGGATTCAGTTAGCTTATCACAACCGGAAAGTCAGTTGCTGCGAAAGATTTTTGAAGCGTTCAAGCCTGATTTTTGTTATAATCTGCATGATCAACGTTCGATATTTGCTGCAGGAGAAACCAGAAATCCTGCTACAGTCTCATTTTTAGCGCCTTCTTATAATGAATTGTGTGAATATAATGAAACGCGTTTAAAGGCTGTAGGGGTTATAAATGCAATGAATTTGGAGCTTCAAAAACACATCCCTAATCAAGTGGGGCGCTTTGATGATTCGTTTAATATCAATTGTATTGGAGATATGTTTCAATCACTTGGTGTACCTACGATTTTATTTGAAGCTGGGCATTTTCAAGAAGATTATGAGCGAGAAGAAACACGTAAGTGTATTTTTATTTCCTATTTATCTGGTTTTAAATGCATTATCAAAAACGATGTAGTTGAGAATGAATTGGCTCTGTATTTAAACATTCCTCAAAATAAATCTATTTTTTACGATTTTGTTTACAGAAAATTTAAGATTAATACTAATTCATTAGATATAATTACTAACTTTGCAGCGCATTACAAAGAAATTGTAGTTGACGATAAAGTAATTTTTGAAGCAACTATTGTTGAAGTGGGAGAAGGGATAGCTAATTTTGGACATCAAGAGTATAATGGCGATAACGGCACTTATACGGATGATTTTAATAATATTCCGGAAATTGACAATAGAGCTGATTTTTATCTAAATACAGTTGTTTCTTTTGTAAATGGAAAAAAAATCAAATAAATAGCATAAACACAAATATAAATATATGAGCAAGTTTCGTTTAGATGAAGTAGATCATCAAATTCTTGATATGTTGATTGACAATACAAGAATTCCTTTTACTGATATTGCAAAAAAACTTTTAATTTCTGCGGGTACAGTGCACGTTCGTGTAAAAAAATTAGAAGATGCGGGAATTATTCAAGGTTCTTCTTTGACATTAGATTATGAAAAATTGGGTTATTCTTTCATAGCTTATGTCGGTGTATTTTTAAACAATACCTCACAAACTAAATTCGTTTTAGAGCGTATTAATGAGATTCCGTATGTAACTGTAGCGCATGTAACTACTGGAAAATTTAATATTTTCTGTAAAATTAGAGCGAGAGACACGAAACATGCTAAAGATGTAATCTATATGATAGATGATATTGAAGGCGTGTACAGAACGGAAACAATGATTTCGCTTGACGAAAGCATTAATGATAAAAAACGCTTAATGCATACAATTTTTAGAGAAATGTAATATTGAAAGACCTTGAAAAAGGTCTTTTTTTATATCTTTATATCTATGAAAAATTTAAACCCATCAGAATACCCGGAATATTTCACTCCTTACATCAATGAAGTTAAATGTCTTGATATAGTTGAAGCTTTAGAAAATAATCTTAATGATTTTGTGAGTTTTGTAAAAGATATTCCTGAGGATAAACAATTGTATCAATATCTTCCAGGTAAATGGACTATTAAGGAAATAGTATTACATATAACTGATGCAGAACGAATATTTGGCTACAGAGCGCTTCGTTTTGCTCGATTTGATGCAACGCCATTAGCAAGTTTTGAAGAAAATGAGTATGTTCCAATTTCTAATGCAAACAACAGAAATATGGATTCGTTACTAGCCGAATTTATCCTAGTTAGGAAAGCTACAATCGCAATGTTTGAAAATTTTACAGATGAAATGCTACTTCATAAAGGAATTGCTTCAAATAAAGAAATTTCAGTGCGTGCCATCGGATTTATAATCTCAGGACATTGTATACATCATCAAAATGTGATTGAGGAAAGGTATTTATAATTATTTCTTTTTGATATCCTTTAAAACAGCTCTGTTTTCGTAGTTTTCTATAACTAATTCTATTTCTTGGTTTTTGGTAGTTTTGCCTTCAATGATATAAAGTTTCTTGCCTCCCATTTTAGTGTTGCTTCTATCGAAATCTACATCTCCAAGAGTAAGTGTATTTTTAACATCGATAGTGTCAATCCAGTCTTCAGCAAGGATTTTTGAAGCTGCGTCAGAATAGTGAAACGATTTGGTTCGAAGGTTGTTTAGTACTCTTTCATTAGGAAAATAACTGCAACGCGTTTCTTTTTTGCTAAAAACAAAAAACACAATAATACTTCCGCCTAATGCGCCAAATAAGTAATAACTTAATCGAGATATAAAATTCATTTCCTTTTTTTGGCAAAAGTACTAAAGAATACTGTTAAAACACAATTAAATTAATGTCTCTATAAGTTAAATCGAACCATTCTCCAATGTTTTTATTGGTCAGAATTCCATGGTAAAAATAAACACCATTTTTAAGTCCTGTATCGCAACGAATTGCGCTTTCCAATCCTCCGTCATCAGCGATTTGGAGTAGGTAAGGGGTGATAATATTACTAATAGATAGAGATGCCGTTTTTGAATAGCGTGAGGGAATATTAGGGACGCAATAATGAGTGACTCCGTGTTTTATAAATGTTGGATTTTCGTGAGTCGTAATCTCAGAAGTTTCAAAACAACCACCAGTATCGATACTTACATCAACAATTATAGCGCCTTTTTTCATATGCGAAACCATATCGTCAGTAACTACAATTGGTGTTCTGTATTTTCCTCGCATAGCGCCAATAGCGACATCGCAACGACGTAATGATTTTAAAAGTGTTTTGTTTTGTATGGTTGATGTAAAAATGCGTTGTTGTAAATTGTTTTGCAATCGACGCAATTTTGTAATTGAATTATCGAATACTTTTACTGAAGCGCCTAGTCCAAGAGCGGTTTTTACAGCATATTCAGCAACCGTTCCTGCGCCCAGAATGACTACTTCCGTTGGACGTACACCAGTAATATTTCCAAATAACAAGCCATTTCCACCTTTACCACAAGTCATCAATTCGGCAGCAACTAATACTGAGGCTGTTCCTGCAATTTCGCTTAATGATTTTACAGCTGGGAATGAATTGTCGTCATCTTTAATGTATTCGAATGCTAAAGCAGTAATTTTTTTCTTTTTTAACGCTTCAAAATATTCCTTTTTCCTTGTCTTTAACTGTATGGCTGAAATAACAATGGTTTGAGGTTTCATCATCTCAATTTCTGTAATCGTTGCGGGCTCCACTTTTAGAATCATCGGACAATCAAATACTTTTTGAGTATCATGGGTGATTTCGGCACCAGCATCACTGTATTCTTTGTCTGAATAACTAGCGTTTTTGCCAGCTCCCGCTTCTATTAAAATACGATGTCCGTGATTGGTAATTGAGTTAACAGCTTCAGGGGTAAGGCAAATACGTCTTTCTTGAAACGAAGTTTCTTTAGGGATTCCTATAAAAAGTTCGCTTTTATGTCTAGCTATCTCTAATTTTTCTTCCTGTGGAAGTAAATCTTTTTTGCTAAAAGGAGTAATGGCCATGATGAAGTGTTATTTGGCACAAATTACAAATTTATCACAACTACTCCAAAATTAACTGCCTTTTTCCGTCTTCTAGTACGGAAATAGTAACAATCGAGTGGTTTTCAGGGAGTAAATCTGGAATTTTTTCAGCCCATTCGATAAAACACCAATTGCCTGAATACAAGTACTCGTCAATTCCCATATCTAAAGCTTCAGTTTGTGATTTTAAACGATATACGTCAAAATGATAAACTAATTGATTATTAATGGCTTGGTATTCATTAACTAAACTAAAAGTTGGACTGCTTGTAGCGTCTTGAACGCCTAAGGTTTTGCATAATATTTTGATTAAAGTCGTTTTACCGGCACCCATTTCGCCATTAAAAAGAATCACTTTTTCAGGATTGGCGTCAATTATTTTTTGAGCAACTTCGTTAATGTCTTGTAGGTAGTATTCGAGTTTCATTTTGCTTTATTTCTTATAGAAAATTGAACGATAATCATAGCTATTAATAGAATGCCGAAAATTAATCCAAAAAAAAGCATGCTAACGGCACCTGTAGCGCATTTATTTCCGGCTTCAGTAATTGCATTTATGGCTAAAATTAATGAAGCAATTGTTACTAAAAATTGCAGGGTAATGTTAGTAAAACTGATAGTTATAAAATAACTTTTATTGTTTCTAATTTTATCCGTTTTGAAAAGCAAATACTGAAGCATTATTGGTATAAATAAAATACCAAATGATAAAAGAAATAGCATAGTATTATTTCTTCGGGCTAAAAACCAAAAACGGCACAATCATTTCTTCCAGCGAAATTCCTCCATGTTGGTAGGTGTTTCGGTAATAACTTACGTAGTGATTGTAATTGTTTACGTAAGCCAAGAAATAATCATTTTTGGCAAAAATATACGAACTCGTCATATTTACAATAGGAAGTCCAATTTTTTTAGGGTCTTTCACGGCGTAGACATCTTTTTGTTCAAAAGTCAAACTACGACCCGTTTTGTAACGTAAATTCAAACTTGTGTTTTTGTCTCCAATTACTTTAGATGGGTTTTTACAATTTATCGTTCCGTGATCGGTCGTTAAAATTAGTTTGAAACCTAATTTTTGCGCTTGTTGAATAATATCCAATAGGGGAGAATTCTTAAACCAGCTCAAAGTTAACGAACGATAGGCTTTATCGTCAGAAGCCAATTCTTTTACCACATCCATATCAGTTTTGGCATGCGAAAGCATATCAACAAAGTTGTATACAAGGGATACCAATTTTTTATCTTTTAACGCTTTAAAATTTTCGGCTAATTTCTTACCGTTGGTAAAATTGGTAATTTTAAAATACTCGTGCGGAATGTCCATACGCAAGCGTTTTAACTGCTCGGTTAAAAATTCAGCTTCGTATAAATTTTTCCCTCCATCATCTATGTCGTTTTTCCAATATTGTGGATATTGTTTCTCCATTTCTAATGGCAAAAGCCCTGAAAATAAAGCATTACGAGCATATTGAGTTGCGGTTGGCAAGATGGCGTAGTAGGCAGTTTCTTCCTCCAGTTTGTAATGATTGTTGATTACACTCTCAAAAGCTTTCCATTGATCGTAACGCAAATTGTCAATCACAATAAAAAGTACATTTTCATCTTTTCGCAATTCAGGAACCACTAATTTTCTGAATACTTCGTGAGATTGTATAGGTTTGTGTGCATTGTTCTCAAACCAATCTTCGTAATTTTTTTCAATAAATTTTCCGAATTGCGAATTGGCTTCTGCTTTTTGCGATTCTAAGATTTGGAACATATTTTGATCGTCAATATTTTCTAATTCCAATTCCCAAAACAAAAGACGTTTATAAAATTCGGTCCATTCTTCAAAAGAATTGACCATAGACATGTCCATGGCGATTTTTCGGAATTCTTTCTGATAATCCAAAGTGGTTTTTTCCGAAACCAAACGTGAATGGTCTAAATTCTTCTTTAAACTCAATAAAATTTGATTCGGATTGACTGGTTTAATCAAATAATCAGCTATTTTCGAACCAATAGCTTCTTCCATGATATATTCTTCTTCACTTTTGGTAATCATAATCACAGGAACAGCCGACTTCTTTTCTTTCATTTCTGAAAGTGTTTCAAGTCCACTCATTCCAGGCATATTTTCATCCAGAAAAACAATATCAAAGTTTTGGTCCTGAAACATATCTATGGCATCTCGTCCATTGTTACAGGTGGTTACATGATAATTTTTCTTTTCAAGAAATAAAATATGCGGTTTTAATAAATCTATTTCGTCGTCTACCCAAAGTATATTAATGTCCATAGTGTATAGTTTCTGTTGCAATTTACTATTTAATAAACATTGGTTTGATAAAATTATTGTAAAAAAAGAGTTCTTTTTTTATATAAAACATAAATCGAATATCTTTGAAAACAAAAACAAACCAAATAATTATGAAAATCAATAAAATAGCTTTTCTTTTTTCGGGAATGGTATTGCTAACCGCCAGTTGTAAAAAAGAAAAAGATTTTGACATCAACGCACCGGATGCATTAACAACTAACCGTGACACTACTGCTAATCCATCTGATGATTTTTTTGCATATGCAAATGGTGGATGGTTCAAGAAAAATCCAATTCCTGAAACAGAAAGAAGCAATGGGATTTTTAGAACTATTCAGGACACTATTAATAATCAGATAAAATCGATTTGTGAAAAATCAGCTGCAGCTAATGCGGATAAAGGAAGTAATAAGCAAAAAATAGGGGATTTCTATGCTTCAGGTATAGATACTTTGACTATTGATAAAGTTGGTATTACACCTTTAAAAAATGAATTGGCCAAAATTGACGCTATTAAAGATATTTCGTCATTGTTAAACTCAATTGCGTATTTACATACTGTGGGAGCAAGTCCAGCTTTCGGTTTTTACGTTGGTCAAGATGATAAAATCAGTACTAAATATGCTCTTTTCTTTTCGCAAGGTGGATTAGGAATGGGGAATAGAGATTATTATTTCAATATTGATAAAGAGACTTCTAACATTCGCGCTGAATATGTAAAGCATTTGGAAGCGATGGCAAAATTAATGGGCAACGATGACGCTACGTCTAAAAAGAAAGCTCAAGTAATTATGAAATTGGAAACCGAATTGGCCAACAATTCAAGAAAATTGGAAGATTTAAGAGATCCAATCAAAAATTACAACAAAATGTCTTTGATGCTATTCAAATCTACTACACCAAATGTCGCTTGGGACAAATTATTACCTCTTATGAATGTAAAAAAAGCTGATTCAGTTATTGTTGGTCAGCCAGAATTTTTCAAAGCGCTAGATAAAACGGTTAAATCTTATGCTATAGAAGATTGGAAAACGTACTTGAAATGGGATTTAGTAAATTCCTATGCTGCTTATTTAGGAACTAATTTTGAAAAGCAAAACTTCTACTTTTTCTCAACCGTAATGGGTGGGGTTAAAAAACAAAAACCACGTTGGAAACGTGTGGTGGAGCAAACAGATGGTTCATTAGGAGAATTAATTGGACAAGTATATGTAGACGAATATTTGCCAAAAGGTACTAAAGAAAAGCTTTTGGAAATTGGAAATAATATTAGAGATGTGTATGCTGAACGCATTAAAAAATTAGATTGGATGAGTGCTGAAACGAAGAAAAAAGCACTGTATAAATTATCTAAAATTGTAATGAAAGTAGGATATCCTGACAAATGGAAGGACATGTCATCAATAAATATTGACAAAGAGGCATACTGTGCGAATGTTATGGCTGTAAATCAGTGGTCTTATAATGATATGATTACTAAGTACGGAAAACCAGTGGATAGAACCGAATGGGGTATGTTTCCGCAAACGTATAATGCATACTACAACCCAAGTAATAACGAAATTTGTGTGCCAGCATGTAACATTATTGTGCCAGGATTTGAGGGAAGAATGCCAGATGATGCTGTATTGTACGGAATTATTGGAGGTTCAACTTTCGGGCATGAAATAACTCATGGATTTGACGATCAAGGAAGTCAGTATGACGAAAAAGGTAATTTAAACAATTGGTGGACGGCCGAGGATTTAAAAAAATTCAAAGAGAAAACAAAAGCCATTGTAGCTCAGTTCAATAAATACGAAGCATTACCTGGAAAATTTGTCAATGGTGATGCTACACAAGGAGAAAATATTGCTGATTTAGGTGGTGTGGTTATGGGGTATGAAGCGTTTAAGAAAACTAATCAGTTTAAAAACAACGAAAAAATTGGTCAATTAACACCTAATCAACGTTATTTCTTAGCTTATGGCTATGCTTGGATGGTAAATGTAAAACCGGAAGCTTTAGCACAACAAATCATGACTGATGTGCATTCGCCAGCACGCTTTAGAATCAACGGACCATTAAGTAATATCAATGAATTTTACAAAACATTCAGTATCAAAGAGGGAAGTAAAATGTTCATTCCTGAAAAAGATAGAGTAGTGATTTGGTAATTATTAATTCATTTTAACATTTAAACCTGACAAGTTTTGCAACCTGTCAGGTTTTTTTATCTTTGTTAAACAAAATAGTACTACGTGAGCGATACCAATAAACTTAAGATATTCAACGATCCTATATATGGTTTTATAACCATTCCGAATCCCTTAATTTACGATTTAATTCAGCACCCTTATTTTCAACGTTTGCGTCGTATTTCGCAAATGGGAATGTCTTATTTGGTATATCCGGGAGCTAATCATACAAGGTTTCATCACGCTTTGGGATGTTTGCATATCATGCAAAAAGCTGTGAGTGTGTTGCGTTTTAAAAATGTTCAAATTTCTGAAGCTGAAGAAAATGCACTGTATATCGCAATTTTACTGCATGACATAGGACATGGCCCTTTTTCACATGCTATGGAACATAGTATAGTGGAAGATGTGCACCATGAAGAAATATCTTTATTGTTTATGACTAAACTGAATAAAGAATTTGACGGAAAACTGAGCCTAGCCATTCAAATATTCAAAGGGGAATACCATCGAAAATTTATGTTGCAATTGATTTCTAGTCAGTTGGATATGGATCGAATGGATTATTTAAAACGCGATAGTTTTTATAGTGGCGTAGAAGAAGGGAAAATTAATTCCGACCGATTAATTCAGATGATGAATGTAGTGGATGATGTGTTGGTTATTGAAGAAAAAGGAATTTATTCTGTAGAAAAATTTCTAATGGCACGCCGATTAATGTATTGGCAAGTGTATTTGCATAAAACGAGTTTGGTGGCCGAATTAATTTTGACAAAAACACTGAAAAGAGCAAAAGAATTATATCAAAAAGGAATTTCGATTGAGTGTAGTAAACCACTTTATTTTTTTATTGAAAACAAAATATCATTTGACGATTTTAATGATGATGTTCTGAATGAATTTGCAAAACTTGACGATACTGATATCATCGGAGCGATTAAAAATTGGCAATATCATGACGATTTTACGTTGAGTACTTTGAGTAAAATCATCATAAACAGGGATTTACTTAAAATTAAAATGGGTGAGGATAAATTTTCTTCTGAAGAAATTCAGCAGCTGATAGAGCAATTTTCAAACGAAAACAATGTTTCCATACAAGAGGCTAAATATTTTGTTTTTAAAGGTAAAATAAAAAACCAAGCCTATAGTAAAGTAGCTGAACCAATACGAATTCTACAAAAAGACGGCAGTTTAGAAGATGTAGCTATTTTATCGGACCAATTGAGTTTAAAAGCGTTATCAAAACAAGTAACCAAGTATTTTTTGTGTTACCCAAAACAACTTGCCAAAAGTTAAAGTTTCTTAACAAAATTTTTTACTTTTGTTGCGCTAAATGACTTTTGAGTATATTTACTTTATAAAGTTCTAAAAGTTTTAAATGAAATTTACAGCAGAACAAATAGCGGGTATTTTAGAAGGTACAGTAGTTGGTGATCCAAATGCTGAAGTTTCTAAATTGTCTAAAATAGAAGAAGGAACAGAAGGTTCTTTGACTTTTTTGGCTAACCCAAAATACAATAACTATATCTACGAAACCAAGGCTACAATTGCTATTGTAAACAATACGTTTGAGCCAGAAAGCAAAATAAGCACCACATTAATTAAAGTGGAAGATGCTTATAAGTCATTTTCAAAACTATTAGAGTTTTACAATCAAATTAAATTAAACAAAGTAGGAGTAGAGGTGCCTTGTGTATTGTCGGAAACGTCTAAACACGGTGGTAACTTTTATTTAGGTGCTTTTAGTTATGTAGGTGAAAATGTAATTATTGGTGAAAATGTCAAAATTTACCCCAATTCGTTCGTTGGTGATAATGTTACAATTGATGATAATACTATCATTTTTGCAGGCGCTAAAATTTACTCAGAAACTGTAATAGGTAAAAATTGTACCATTCATTCAGGGGCTGTTATTGGAGCTGATGGTTTTGGTTTTGCTCCAAACGAAAATGGAGAATACAGTAAAGTACCGCAAATAGGCAATGTGATCATTGAAGATAATGTAGATATTGGTGCAGCAACTACTATTGATAGAGCTACTTTGGGTTCAACAATTATCCGAAAAGGAGTAAAACTGGATAATCAAATACAAATTGCACACAATGTTGAAATTGGTGAAAACACTGTAATTGCAGCGCAAACTGGGATTGCAGGTTCAACAAAAATTGGCAAAAATTGTATGATTGGCGGTCAAGTAGGTATTGCTGGTCATTTAACAATAGGGAATGGAGTCAAAATTCAGGCCCAATCAGGTATAGGAAGAAATTTAAAAGACGGCGAAGTGTTGCAAGGAAGTCCTGCTTTTGGGTATGGCGAATACAATAAATCTTACGTGCACTTTAAAAATCTTCCGAAAATAGTTTCAGAAATTCAAGAATTAAAAAAGAAAAATAATTAAATCATGGTTAAGCAGAAAACCATCCAATCAGAAATTACATTAAAAGGTGTTGGATTACATACAGGAAGAGAAGTAATAATGACTTTTAAACCTGCGCCAGTTAATAACGGATTTACATTTGTACGTGTCGACTTAGAAGGTCAACCTATAATTGAGGCAGATGCCGCTTATGTGGTAAATACGCAACGAGGAACTAACCTTGAGAAATTAGGGGTTATGATTCAGACTCCTGAGCATGTTTTGGCAGCATTTGTTGGTTGTGATTTAGATAATGTTATCATTGAATTGGATGCATCTGAATTACCTATTATGGATGGTTCTTCTAAATACTTTGTAGAAGCTATTGAAAAAGTAGGTGTTGTTGAGCAAGAAGCTGAGCGTTTTGTCTATGTAGTTAAAGAAGTGATTTCTTATACAGATGAAGCTACAGGGAGTGAAATTACTATAATTCCATCAGAGGATTATCAGGTAACAACAATGGTTGATTTTGGGACTAAAGTATTAGGAACTCAAAATGCCAATATGAAAAATATTTCAGAGTTTAAAACTGAAATAGCAAACTGTAGAACATTTAGTTTTTTACACGAATTAGAAATGCTTTTAGAGCATGGACTTATAAAAGGAGGAGACTTAAATAATGCAATTGTTTATGTAGATAAAGAGTTATCTACTGAAACAATGGAAAAATTAAAAGTAGCTTTTGGTAAAGAAAAAATATCTGTAACGCCAAATGGTGTTTTAGATAATTTAATCTTACATTATCCTAACGAAGCTGCACGTCATAAATTGCTTGATGTAGTGGGTGATTTAGCTTTAATAGGAACAAGAATTAAAGGAAAAGTAATTGCCAACAAACCTGGGCATTTTGTAAACACACAATTTGCTAAAAAAATCGCTAAGATTATCAAAAACGAACAACGTAATAATGTCCCTGTTTACGATTTAAATAAGGAGCCTTTAATGGATATTCATAAAATTATGAGTATTCTTCCGCATCGTCCACCATTTTTATTTGTAGACAGAATTATTGAAATGTCTGATAGTCATGTGGTAGGAATGAAAAATGTGACCATGAATGAAACATTCTTCGTGGGGCATTTTCCTGGGGCACCTGTTATGCCAGGTGTAATTATTGTTGAAGCAATGGCACAAACAGGAGGAATATTGATTTTAAGTTCTGTTCCAGATCCTGAGAATTATTTAACTTATTTTATGAAAATTGATAATGTTAAATTCAAGCAAAAAGTACTACCGGGTGATACCTTAATATTTAAATGTGATTTAATAACTCCAATTAGAAGAGGAATCTGTCACATGCAAGCTTATGCATTTGCTAATGGTAAATTAGTGGCAGAGGCAGAATTAATGGCGCAAATCGCTAAAAAACAATAAGTATATGAACCAACCTTTAGCATACGTACATCCTGGAGCAAAAATTGCCAAAAATGTAGTGATTGAACCTTTTACGACTATCCATAATAATGTAATTATTGGTGAGGGAACTTGGATTGGTTCTAATGTTACTATTATGGAAGGGGCCCGTATTGGTAAAAATTGTAATATTTTTCCTGGAGCAGTAATTTCTGCGGTACCGCAAGATTTAAAATTTGGAGGTGAAGAATCGCTTGCAGTAATTGGTGATAACACTACTATTCGTGAGTGTGTTACTATAAATAGAGGTACAGTAGCTTCGGGACAAACAACCATAGGAAGTAATTGTCTTGTGATGGCAACGGCTCACATAGCGCATGATTGTCATATTGGTAACAATGCTATTGTAGTAAACGGAGTGGCTTTAGCTGGACATGTTACGGTAGGTAATTTTGCTATCATTGGTGGTTTAGCAGCGGTACACCAATTTATTTCAATTGGAGATCATGCAATGATTTCTGGAGGTTCATTAGTTCGTAAAGATGTTCCGCCATTTACCAAGGCTGCGAAAGAGCCACTTTCTTATGTAGGTATCAATTCTGTTGGATTGAGAAGAAGAGGTTTTACTTCAGAAAAAATCAGAGAAATTCAAAATATATACCGAATTTTATATCAAAAAAATTACAATACTTCGCAAGCAATGGCGATCATTGAAGCAGAAATGGAAGCAACTCCAGAAAGAGATGAAATTTTAGATTTTATCAGAAATTCATCACGCGGAATCATGAAAGGTTATTCAGGAAGTATTTAAAAATTAGCATAAATAAAAATTTAGAAATAAAACAAAATGGCAAGTACTGCAGACATTAGAAACGGATTATGTATTAAACACAATCACGATATTTATAAAATCATTGAATTCCTACACGTAAAACCAGGTAAAGGTCCAGCTTTCGTAAGAACTAAGTTAAGATCTTTAACCAATGGAAAAGTATTAGACAATACTTTTTCTGCTGGACATAAAATTGATGTAGTACGTGTTGAAACACATACTTTCCAATATTTGTATGCAGAAGGAAACCAGTTTCATTTCATGAATAACGAAACGTTTGAGCAAATTACTTTGAATAAAGAAATTCTTGATGCCCCCGATTTATTAAAAGAAGGAACAAATGTAATGGTTCAAATTAATACAGAAACGGATTTACCTTTAGCGGTTGATATGCCAGCTTCTATCGTTTTAGAAGTGACCTATGCTGAGCCAGGAGTAAAAGGTAATACTGCAACTAATGCTACTAAACCAGCAACGGTAGAAACTGGAGCTCAAGTTAATGTTCCTTTGTTTATCAACGAAGGTGATAAAATTAAAATTGACACAGCTACAGGTTCTTATATGGAGCGTGTAAAAGAATAATTTTTAATTATACAGTTTGAAATTCTACAAAAAACATACACTTAAAGAAATTGCCGCCATTATTCAATGCGAATTTGTTGGTGATGATAGATTTCCGGTACACGGGATGAATGAAATCCATGTGGTTACTCGGGGTGATATTGTATTTGTAGACCATCCTAAATATTATGATAAAGCCCTACAATCGGCTGCTACTGTTATTTTAATCAATAAAGAAGTAGATTGCCCTGATGGTAAAGCGTTGTTGATTTCTGATGATCCCTTCAGAGATTTTAACAAGCTTACTAATCACTTTAGACCTTTTCAGTTTTCAAACGTAGCAATTGCTACTTCAGCTAAAATAGGAGAGGACACAATTATTCAACCCAATTGTTTTGTTGGGAATAATGTAGTTATTGGTAAAAATTGTCTGATTCATTCTAATGTTTCTATTTATGATAATACCGTAATAGGGGATAATGTAATCATTCATGCGGGAACAATTTTGGGAGCAGATGCTTTTTATTATAAAAAGCGTCCCGAAGGTTTTGATCAATTGCTTTCAGGTGGCCGCGTAGTTATCGAAGATAATGTTGGAATTGGAGCCTTGTGTACTATTGACAAAGGAGTTACGGGCGACACTACGATTGGTGAAGGAACCAAAATTGATAACCAAGTGCACGTAGGACATGATACTGTTATAGGTAAAAAATGTTTGATTGCTTCTCAAACCGGAATTGCCGGTTGTGTGATTATTGAAGATGAAGTTACTCTTTGGGGTCAGGTAGGAACAACTAGTGGAATTAAAATTGGTTCCAAAGCGATAGTTATGGGCCAAACTGGAGTTACCAAATCGATTGATGGTGGTAAAACCTACTTTGGAACACCTGTGGAAGAATCTCGTGAAAAATTAAAGCAATTAGCCAATCTTAAAAGACTCCCCGAAATACTTAATAAATTGAACCAAAATGAAGGCTAAAGACATCGTAAAGAATCTATATAAATCGAATGCTTTAAGAGACAGTGAATTATTAGACACTTTTATTCATCCTGATATTTCACTTGATTGGCATAGTAGTAAGGGTTTTCTTCGCATGAATAGAGAAGAAATGCTTAATTTGGCCGATGAATTAAAAAAAGCCTACCATACTTCTAGAATATATATTAATCATTTGCTGGAAGAGGATGGAGTGGTAACGGTTCGATACATTCATTATGTAAAAACTATCGAAAACCCAAGAGAAGAAATGGTTTTAGCCAATTTTATTGTCATTTGGGAGTTGAAAGACGGTAAATTATATCGTGGATATCAAATGAGTCAAATGAATTAATTTTAAAATTTTAATGGTGTTTTATTCAAAAAAACTGAATACTAGTTACGGAATACTGAACACTTTTTAATACTTTTGCAACACTAAAAATTAAACATAACAAACAAATACTATGAGTGTTTTAGTCAATAAAAATTCAAAAATAATCGTTCAAGGTTTTACAGGAAGCGAAGGAACTTTCCACGCTTCACAAATGATTGAATATGGAACAAACGTTGTTGGTGGTGTAACTCCAGGAAAAGGAGGAACTTCTCACTTAGATCGTCCAGTATTTAATACTGTTAAAGATGCTGTTGATCAAGCAGGTGCTGACACTTCTATCATTTTCGTACCGCCAGCTTTTGCTGCTGATGCGATTATGGAAGCTGCAGATGCTGGAATCAAAGTAATCATTTGTATTACTGAAGGTATTCCTGTTTCTGATATGATTAAAGCATACGATTTTATCAAAGGAAAAGATTGTCGTTTAGTTGGTCCTAACTGTCCAGGAGTAATTACTCCAGAGGAAGCTAAAGTAGGGATTATGCCTGGTTTCGTTTTCAAAAAAGGAAAAATTGGTATCGTTTCTAAATCAGGTACTTTGACATACGAAGCGGCGGATCAAGTAGTACGTCAAGGTTTCGGAATCACAACTGCTATCGGTATTGGTGGAGATCCAATTATTGGAACTACAACTAAAGAAGCAGTAGAATTATTAATGAACGATCCGGAAACAGAATGTATCATTATGATTGGTGAAATTGGTGGTCAATTAGAAGCAGATGCTGCGAAATGGATCAAAGCTGATGGTAACCGTAAGCCAGTTGTTGGTTTTATTGCTGGTGAAACTGCGCCAAAAGGAAGAACAATGGGGCACGCAGGTGCAATTGTTGGTGGTACTGACGATACGGCCGAAGCTAAAAAACGCATTATGAGAGAAAATGGTATTCACGTAGTAGATTCTCCAGCGGAAATTGGTAAAAAAGTAAAAGAAATTTTAGGATAATTTTCTTGAAATTTATAGATAAAAAAACTCCAGTATATACTGGAGTTTTTTGTTTAAACTATTTTTCAATTATTATAAACTTTTATTCTGAAGGAAATTTAGAAATATCCATATAGAAAATCTCCCAGGTATGTCCATCAAAATCTTCGATCGTTCGTTGTTGCATAAACCCATAATCTCTCATTTCGTTGGGTTCTGTTCCGCCAGCTTTAAGTCCGCTCATCATGATACTATTTACTTCATAAGTACTATCAACTGATAATGAAAATAACCCTGCTACTTTTGATTTTGTATCTGCAATAGGTTTGGAAGCAAATGATGCAAACTTATCGTGAGTCAAAAGCATTACAAATATATTTTCACTCCAAACCATACATTTTCCGCTATCATCCGAAAATTGTGGATTGTTTGTAAAACCCAATGCAGTATAAAAGGCCATTGATTTTTGAAGGTCATTTACTGCTAAATTGATAAAAATTTGTTTCCCCATTTTTTTAAATACTTAATTATCAAAGTTACTAAAAATTTTATTTTTAATATATCGGTAAGTTTCTATTTATGTGATTGTTAAGTTCTAAAAAGGAGTAATTAAAAAAACCAGCCGAAGCTGGTTTTGTATGTATTAAAAATTCGGTGATAAATTGAATTTTTTGTAGAAATTATCTAAGGCTGCTACGACTTCGTCTTCGGTGTCTACGATTTGTATCAAATCCATATCGCCAGGACTAACCGTTTTTTCTTGGTTAATCATGACTTCCTTAACCCAGTCAATTAAGCCTTTCCAAAATTGGCTTCCGACTAAAATGATAGGGAATTTACCAATCTTTTTAGTTTGAATTAAGGTAATCGCTTCAAATAATTCGTCTAGCGTACCAAAACCACCTGGCATTACTACGAATCCTTGTGAATATTTGACAAACATGACTTTACGTACAAAGAAATAGTCAAAATTTAAGTTTTTGTCTTTGTCGATATACGGGTTAAAATGTTGTTCAAAAGGCAATTCGATATTTAATCCCACCGAAGTTCCTTCACCACGATGTGCTCCTTTATTTCCTGCTTCCATGATACCAGGACCTCCACCAGTGATAACTCCATAACCGGCTTTACTAATTTTATAAGCAATGCTTTCGGCTAATAAGTAATATTTATCATCTGGTTTAGTTCTAGCAGAACCAAAAATAGAAACACATGGACCAATTCTGGCCATACTTTCGTAACCGTTTACAAATTCGGACATGATTTTAAAAATCGCCCAAGAATCGTTAGTTCGTATTTCGTTCCAAGTTTTTTGTTTTAATTTATCTTGGATTTTTTCATCTTCATTTAAAAAATCGTCTTTCATTCTATATCTTTTATATTTTTAAAAACAGCCGTCTAAAGTAACTCTTTTTTTAGAAACTGCGCTGTATAACTTTTCTTATTTTTGATAATTTCTTCTGGCGTCCCTTTAGCAACGACTTCTCCGCCACCTTTTCCGCCTTCATAACCAATGTCAATAATATAATCCGCCAGTTTAATTACATCCATATTGTGTTCGATAATCAGAACCGAATTTCCTTTATCCACTAATTTATTGATAACATTCATCAACACGCGAATATCTTCAAAATGCAAACCAGTCGTAGGTTCGTCCATAATGTAAAAGGTGTTACCGGTATCTTTTTTAGATAATTCAGTAGCCAATTTAATTCGTTGTGCTTCGCCACCAGATAGAGTAGTACTCTGTTGACCTAACGTAATATAACCCAAACCAACATCTTGAATGGTTTTTACTTTTCGGTATATTTTCGGTATATTTTCAAAGAATGGCACCGCTTCATCTACAGTCATATTCAATATATCAGAAATAGATTTTCCTTTAAAACGAATTTCAAGTGTTTCTCTGTTAAAACGTTTTCCTTGACAAGACTCACATTCTACATACACATCAGGTAAAAAGCTCATTTCTATAGTACGCACGCCACTTCCTTCGCAGGTTTCACAACGACCGCCTTTGACATTGAAGCTAAAACGACCCGCTTTATAACCACGAATCATGGCTTCAGGAGTTTGGGTAAACAGACTTCTAATTTCTGTAAAAACTTCGGTATAGGTTGCAGGATTAGAACGAGGTGTACGTCCAATTGGACTCTGATCAATGTCAATTACTTTGTCAATATGTTCTAAGCCTTCAATTTTTTTATATGGTTGTGGTTTTTTAACAGCATTGAAAAAATGTTCGTTTAAAATCGGATATAAGGTTTCGTTGATTAAAGTTGATTTTCCCGAACCTGAAACACCGGTCACACAAATTAATTTACCCAACGGCAATTCGATAGAAACGTTTTTCAAATTGTTTCCAGTCGAACCTGTTAATTTTAATGTTTTACCATTTCCTTCTCGGCGTTTTTCTGGTATTTCAATCTTCATTTTACCGCTCATATACTGAGCTGTAGTGGTATTTTCCTTAAGTAAAGCTTTAGGTGTTCCTTGGCTTATAATTTGCCCTCCATATTTACCTGCTTTCGGACCAATATCAATAACATAATCGGCACGTTCAATCATGTCTTTGTCGTGTTCTACAACAATTACAGAATTTCCAATATCGCGCAATTGTTCTAATGAATGAATCAATTTTTCATTATCTCGTTGATGCAAACCGATACTAGGTTCATCCAAAATATATAAAACTCCCACCAATTGAGAGCCTATTTGTGTTGCTAAGCGAATACGTTGTGCTTCACCACCAGAAAGTGATTTGGAATTACGGCTTAGTGCTAAATAATTTAAACCAACATCAACCAAAAATTGTAGACGTGCTCGAATTTCTTTTAATATTTCGGTAGCAATTATTTTTTGTTTTTCCGATAAAAAGGGATCAATTTCTTTAAACCATAGGCTCAAATCCGAAATATCCATATTGGATAATTCAGAAATATTTTTTTCGTTTATTTTGAAATAAAGCGCTTCTTTTTTTAGACGAGAACCTTGGCATTCACCACAATTCACTTCGTCCATGAAATCTTTTGCCCAACGTTTGATGGACGTAGATTCCGATTCATCGTGTTGGGATTTGATGAAATTAGCAATTCCTTCAAATTCTATTTTATATTCTTTAGTAACGCCTGCGGTTTTTGAATTAATCGAAAATTTTTCATTTCCACCATTCAAAATCATTTGCATGGCTTCCTCAGAAATAGTTTCGATTGCATCGGTCAATTTAAAGCCAAATTTCTCGCCAATGGTTTCCAATTGTTTGAAAATCCAAGAGGATTTATATTCGCCAATAGGAGCGAGGCCTCCACTTTTGATGGATAACTTCGGATTAGGAATGATTTTTTTACTATTGATTTCGTTCACAATACCCAACCCATTACAATGTTCACACGCTCCCTTAGGGGAATTGAATGAAAATAAATTAGGTTCCGGATTTTGGTAGGAAATTCCAGTGGAAGGACACATTAAGTTTCTGCTAAAAAAACGAATATCGTTGCTATCTTGATCGAGAATCATTAACACACTTTCACCGTGGTACATGGCAGTTTTAATACTTTCGGACAAACGTTTTTCATTATCGGAACTATCATCCATCACCAATCGATCAATTACAATTTCGATATCGTGGGTTTTGTAACGATCCAATTTCATTCCCGGTAAAATATCTTGTACTTCACCGTTTACGCGTACTTTCAAGAACCCTTGTTTGGTAATTTGTTGAAATAATTCGGCATAATGTCCTTTACGAGCTCGAATAACAGGAGCTAAAATGTTAATACGTTTTCCTTTAAAATTCTGCGTTATCAGTTCTTTAATTTGCTCATCCGAATAGGAAACCATTTTTTCGCCCGTGTTGTAACTGTAGGCTTCACCGGCACGAGCATATAATAAACGCAGGAAATCATATATTTCTGTAATCGTACCAACAGTCGAACGTGGACTTTTACTAGTTGTTTTTTGTTCGATAGCAATCACAGGGGAAAGACCATCTATCTTGTCAACATCAGGACGTTCTAATCCACCTAAAAACTGACGGGCATAGGCCGAAAAAGTTTCGATATAACGACGCTGTCCTTCGGCATAAATCGTGTCGAAGGCCAATGATGATTTTCCAGAACCAGAAAGTCCGGTAATCACAACCAGTTTTTCACGAGGAATGGAAACGTCTATATTTTTAAGATTGTGCGCTCGGGCACCAATGATTTCTATAAATTCTTCAGAATTTGACATAATTTTCGGCAAAACACAAAGATACCATTTTTTGCTGAGAAGACATAGGCCACTAGTGATTCGAAAATGAACTTTTGACTACTTTTTCAAATCATTTTCAATATCTAATTCTCTAAATTTGGGAGAAGTGATTCCGGTGGCACCAACCACAACTATTGTCATAATTCCTCCAAAGACCACAGCAGGAACAACTCCCATTAATTTGGACGTAAAACCACTTTCAAATGCACCTAATTCGTTGGAAGAACCAACAAATATAGAATTAACAGAAGAGACACGGCCACGCATGTTATCAGGCGTATACAATTGCAAGATGGTTGAGCGAATTACAACCGAAATACCATCAGTGACACCACTCATAAACAATGCAATTACTGATATCCAAAAACTAGTGGAGAGTCCGAAAATAATAATGCAAATTCCGAAACCAAAAACGGCAAATAATAATTTTTTACCGGCACGACGGTTCAAATCGAAATGAGTCGCAGCCACCATAGTAATTAATCCACCCACAGCTGGAGCCGCTCGTAAAATACCAAAACCTTGTGCGCCCACTTTTAGAATATCAGTTGCGAAGATGGGTAACAGTGCAACAGCTCCTCCAAATAATACTGCAAACATATCTAATGACAAGGCATTTAAGACTGTTTTGTTTTGAAAGACAAAAGTAATTCCTTCCTTAAGACTTGTCAACATTGGTTCGCCGAGTTTCGGATTTAATATTGGTTTTGCTTTTATTTGTAATAATGCCAATCCACCTAAAATAACGCTTATTACAACCATTATCATGGAGCCGTAAACTCCAATCCAAGCGATAGTAAATCCAGCCAAAGCAGGACCAATAACTGCAGCGACTTGCCAAGTGGAACTGCTCCAAGCGGCAGCATTTGGTTTTTCGGTGTTAGGAACGATAAGCCCTAATAAACTAAAAACCGACGGAATGATAAAAGCACGGATTATTCCACCGATGAAAACCAAAGCATAAATGCTGTTTAAGACAAACGATTTTGAAAAGGTTTCAATAATTTCGGGTTTTACCAATACACATAATGAAATACTGATGATAAGTAAACCAATTAAACATTTAATAAGCATCGATTTTTTCTCCGATTGATCTACAATATGTCCAGCAAACAATGCCATGGTTAGAGCAGGAATTACTTCCATTAGCCCAATTAATCCTAACGACAAAGGGTCTTTTGTGAGGCGATACACTTCCCATTCGATTAATACAAATTGCATGGACCAGGCTAATACGACACCTAAGCGCATAAGTAAAAACCAACGAAATTCTTTAATTTTCAAAGAGGAGTAAGGGTCTTTTTTTCTGGTTACCATTATTAGTAAGTATTAATTTTGAATATTTCTGATATCTCTTAATCGCAATTGCAAACTTGTTTTTCCGTTCCACTCGTTTTCGTCGACCGAATAAACAGCATCGAATTTTTTCTGATTTTCAGTGTATTTCTTTTTTTTCGCCAAGCCGAAACCAATAGCTGCAATTCCTTCTGAATGGAACTCTTGTTTGACAAACAAGCGCAAGTGTTCTTCTTCTTTACCTAAGGTTTTACCATAGCCGGTATCGTATAACTCTTTAGTTAAGAATACGGGAGTCATGTTTTCTGGACCGAAAGGTTCAAACTGTTTTAAAATACGCATAAATCGTTCGTCAATTTGGTCTAAACCAATTTCTAAATCGATAGAAATTTCTGGAGTCAACAAGTCCGGATGTATGGTTTGTTGTACTACTTCTTCAAATTTATTTTTAAATGCTTCGTAATTTTCTTCTTTTAGAGTCATTCCAGCCGCATACATATGTCCTCCAAATTGTTCTAAAAATTCCGAGCTGGCTTCCAATGCATTATACACATCAAAATCTTTTACCGAACGTGCCGAAGCAGCCAATTTATCTCCACTTTTGGTGAATACAATAGTTGGTCGATAATAAGTTTCAATGAGTCGGGATGCTACAATTCCAATAACTCCTTTGTGCCAATTTTCTTGGTAGACCACAGTGGTAAATCGTTCTGTCTCGTTTTTTTCTTGTATTTGAAGCAACGCTTCTTTGGTGATTTGTTTGTCTAAATCCTTTCGATCCACATTAAATGTTTCAATTTGTGAAGCAAATTCTTCTGCTTGTAGTAAATCAAATTCCGTTAATAATTCGACTGCATAATTTCCGTGTTTGATTCGACCTGCAGCATTGATACGTGGTGCAATGATAAAAACCACATCCGTAATGGTTAAAACGTTTTTTTTAATGTTTTGAATCAAGGCTTTAATTCCGGGACGTGGATTGGAATTGATGACTTCTAAACCAAATTTAGCCAAGACCCGATTTTCTCCTGTGATAG
Source organism: Bacteroidota bacterium (assembly GCA_040385625.1). Classification (GTDB taxonomy): domain Bacteria; phylum Bacteroidota; class Bacteroidia; order Flavobacteriales; family Flavobacteriaceae; genus Flavobacterium. The sequence continues at coordinate 386,655 of JAZKHA010000001.1, read as the reverse complement.
GAACAATGTCAGCCGCAATGGCAGTAGCAACCAAATCCAAGTACGGAATCAGTTCCTCAGTGGTTTGATTTCTGTTTTGTGCTAATGCCTGAATTAATTTAAAACCAACACCACAACCACATAACTCGTCATAAGGATAGTCGCAATCTGCACGTTTCGGATCTAAAATAGCAATGGCATCGGGTAACGTTTCGCCTGGACGATGGTGATCACAAATGATAAAATCGATTCCTTTTTGATTGGCATAGGCTATATGTTCAATCGATTTGATACCACAATCTAGCGCTATGATAAGTGTAAAACCATTATCATCGGCGAAATCTATTCCTTTAAAAGAAATTCCGTAGCCTTCATCATAACGGTCGGGAATGTAAGTCGCAATATTGGGATAATAACTTTTTAGATAACTACTGACTAGCGAAACAGCTGTAGTGCCATCTACATCATAATCGCCAAAAATCAAGATACTTTCCTGATTAGTAATCGCTTTTTGGATGCGATCAACAGCTTTGTCCATATCTTTCATCAAATACGGATCGTGTAAATCGTCTAATGTCGGGCGAAAAAAAGTTTTGGCTTGTTCGTAAGTTTCAATTCCTCTTTGGATGAGTAGGGTAGTGATAATTTCATCTACTTGTAATGCATTTTGTAAGGCTTGTACTTTTTGTTTTTCTGGCTTTGATTTAAGTGTCCAACGCATAAATTATTGTTTAAGGAGTGTAGACTTCAAAGTTAAAATAAAATTGATTTATATTCTATACAATTTCAAAATTCAACAAATAAAAATAACTACTTTTGAATCCCATTAATTTAAATGAAGCGCATGCAAGTTCAAGGACAAATAGTAGATATAGCGAATAAACGTATTTATTCGGGTGAAATAACCGTTGAAAACGGAAAGATTGTTAGCATCATTGAAAAAGAGCACGAGGTGAAAACATATATTCTTCCTGGATTTATCGATGCTCATATCCATATCGAAAGTTCTATGTTAGTACCTTCTGAATTTGCAAGAATTGCAGTGTTACATGGTACTGTTGGAACAATTTCCGATCCTCATGAAATTGCTAATGTTTTAGGAAAGGAAGGAGTATACTATATGATTGAAAATAGTAAACAAGTACCGTTGAAATTTCATTTTGGTGCGCCTTCATGTGTCCCTGCTACTTCTTTTGAAACTGCTGGAGCTGTTATTGATTCGGACGGAATCAAAGAATTGCTGGCTTCTCCGGATATTCATTATTTAGCTGAAATGATGAATTACCCAGGGGTTTTGTTCGACGATGCTGAAGTAATGAAGAAGATTCAATGGGCAAAGCATTTTAATAAACCAGTCGACGGTCATGCGCCAGGATTACGAGGAGAACCAATTAAAAAATACATAGCTGCTGGAATTACGACCGATCACGAGTGTTTTACTTATGACGAAGCCGAAGAAAAATTATCGTTAGGCATGAAAGTTATTATTCGTGAAGGAAGTGCTGCTAAAAATTTCGAAGCTTTGGTTGGTTTACTTCCAGAGCATTATGAAAATATGATGTTTTGTTCGGATGATAAACATCCTGATGATTTAATTCTAAGTCATATCAATGCACTTTGTGCTAGAGCGGTTGCCAAAGGAATGGATCTTTTTAAAGTCCTTCAAGTAGCCTGTGTCAATCCGGTGCGTCATTATAATATGAATGTTGGGTTGTTACGTGAAAACGATGCTGCCGATTTTATTTTGGTTGAAGATTTGGTTGATTTTAAAGTGAAACAAACCTATATTGATGGAAAATTGGTCGCTGAAAACGGAAATTCATTAGTTCAAAAAATTGCTTTTGAATGCCCTAATAATTTTACAATTGAAGCTAAAAGTGTAGCCGATTTTGAAGTTGTTAGTACTGCTTCAAATATTAGAGTAATTGAAGCGCTGGAAGGCCAATTAATTACCAATGAAATACATTGTAAATCGTTAGTTCAAAACGGAAAATTAGTATCCGATGTTGCTAATGATGTTTTAAAAATGGCTGTGGTAAATCGCTATCGTGATGAAAAACCAGCGATTGCTTTCATCAAAAACTTCGGATTAAAGAATGGTGCTATTGCTAGTTCGGTGGCACACGATTGTCATAACATTGTGGTAGTTGGGACTTCGGATGAAGAAATTTGCAACGCTGTAAATCTGTTAATTGAAAATAAAGGTGGAATTTGTGCAGTGAATGGTTTCCAATCTAAATCCTTAGCACTTCCTGTTGCTGGAATTATGAGCGATCAAGACGGTTGGGAAGCAGGACGATTGTATCAAGAAATCGATGAAATGGCCAAAGGTTTAGGAAGTCCATTGAAAGCGCCTTTTATGACGTTATCATTTATGGCTTTATTGGTTATTCCAGACTTAAAGCTTTCTGATAAAGGATTATTCAGTGGAAAATCGTTTGAGTTTGTGAATTTGGAAGTAAACTAATTATACTACTAAAGCATTTCCTTCAAATACGATTCCGCTCCAGCCGAATTGCATAAAATTACGAATGTTTTGATGGTCGGTATTGTCAGGTGTGTCAAGTACATCTTGATAATATCTGCCAAATAAACGTAAGGTTTCATTTTCGGTTAACCAATTTAAGTTGGCAAAAGCAAATATTTTGCACGAACCATTATTTTCTCCGACATTATTATATTGATTTCCATTTTTAAAAGCTGTAGGAGTGAAGACATAATTTTCATCTATTACAGTAATCGTATCTTCAAAATTAATGAATTCGGTATTGGATTTTAATTTTTCAATAAAAAGGGCAACATTATTCATCGTCTTTTCTTTTTTCTTTGGATGTTACTTTGCCTGCGATACAAACTACAATTTCTCCTTTTGGAGGTTTGGTTTCAAAGTGTTTCAAGACTTCTTCGGCAGTACCACGAACGGTTTCTTCATGAAGTTTGGATAATTCTCTAGATACTGAAACCTGTCTGTCGGCACCAAAATATTGTATAAATTCGGCTAAGGTTTTGACTAATTTATGAGGAGAAACATATAGAATCATCGTACGAGTTTCTTCAGCTAACGCCAAATAACGCGTTTGACGTCCTTTCTTATCCGGTAAAAATCCTTCAAAGATAAATTTATCGTTGGGCAATCCACTATTTACTAGAGCGGGTACAAAAGCGGTAGCGCCCGGTAAACAATCGACTTCAATATTGTTTTCAACACAAGCACGAGTCAATAAAAAACCAGGATCAGAAATGGCTGGTGTTCCTGCATCGGAAATAAGCGCAATATTTTCTCCCGCCTGAATGCGTTTGATTATGTTTTCAACGGTTTTATGTTCGTTATGCATGTGGTGACTATGCATATGTGTCGAAATTTCGAAATGCTTTAATAATTTCCCGCTGGTACGAGTGTCTTCAGCTAGAATTAAGTCGACTTCTTTCAGCACTTTAATGGCGCGAAAAGTCATGTCTTCTAGATTTCCAATTGGAGTAGGGACGATGTACAACTTTCCCATTTAAGCGAATTTACTAGCTACAAATTCCATAAAACGAGAGGCAAATTCGTCTTTTCCTTCCCATTCATTATAGTCAGGTTTTACCATTTCGTCAATGAAGGTTTTGGCGTCTTCATAAGTATCAAAAGTAGCCACCTGAGAAATTACTCGGTTTAAATCTTCAGTACTTCCGTCAAAAAGATTTTTTTCAAAAGCAACTCTATCATTCAAAGTTAAACCAGAAGTTTTGGTCATTTTGTCATTCAGATTTGCAGATGATTTTTCATTTACTTTCTCAAATGTAATTTCTTCAAATTCAGTTGTCAATTTTACTTTTTCCTTCGGGGATTCTTCAATTTTATCTTCGATAATTTTTGAAATTTCTGTCGGAATTGTTTCTTCTTTTTTTGCAGTTGAAACACGGTCAAACACTGGTTCCGGTTGAATAGCGTTTAGAATATCATCAAAAGAAATTTGTTTTTTATCAGGCGTTGGAATCGCAATAATAGGCTCTTCCTTTTTTACTTCTTCTACAATAGGTTCTGGAAGCACTTCAACAATCTTTTCCTCTTCTTTAGGTTCTTCAATTGCAGGTTCTGCGACTTTCGTTGTCTTTTCTTCCTTTTTGATTTCGGCTTTTTCAACTATTTTAATTTCTTCTTCTTCCTCTTTAAGTTCTGCAACGACAATCTTTTCATCAAAATCGAAAGCGTGCTCCAGTTTAACTTCAATTTCATGTAAACCAATTGTTGGTTTTACATCTTCAAAATTTTCTTCAACAAATAATAAAACAGATAGTTTTTCGTATAATTTTTGCGTTTCGTGATGTAATTCACGAACATCTTCCTTGTTTTTAATTTTTAAAATTCGGTGTGCAATGCTAATTAATTCGGCTTCTAACTTTTTTTTCATAACTTTTGAAATTATACTGCTAAGGCGTTTCTTTTTTAATAAATTTGTTGTGTTACAAAGTAATAAAAACTATTCATTTTTATCGTTATAAAAATAAAAAATGTTTCTTGAAAATACAGTAAATCATAAAGAGCAATTTGGGTGGATTGAAGTCATCTGTGGGTCAATGTTTTCGGGTAAAACCGAAGAGTTAATACGTAGGTTACGTCGGGCACAATTTGCCAAACAAAAGGTAGAAATCTTCAAGCCATCAGTAGATACTCGTTATGATGAGGAAATGGTGGTTTCCCATAACAAAAATGAAATTCGTTCTACACCAGTTCCCGCTGCAGCTAATATTCGCATATTGGCGCAAGGTTGTCAAGTGGTGGGTATAGATGAAGCTCAGTTTTTTGACGATGAAATAATAGCTGTTTGTAATGACTTGGCCAATTCTGGAATTCGAGTAATTGTGGCGGGATTGGATATGGATTTTAAAGGAAATCCTTTTGGACCAATGCCGGCACTTATGGCTACTGCAGAGTATGTAACCAAAGTGCATGCGGTTTGTACTAGAACAGGAAATTTAGCTCATTATAGCTTTAGAAAATCAGACAGTGATAGTTTGGTGTTATTGGGTGAAACAGAAGAGTATGAACCATTAAGCCGTGCTGCTTATTATAATGCTATGCGTAATAATATGGATGTAGTAGACGAGCAGATAATCAAAGTTAATACCCAACACAACGATCTATAATGAGTGTTATACTAAAAGACATTATAGCTAGCATTCACGCTGATATTAATTTTGAAAATATTTCAGACGCTATCGACAACGTTTCTATAGATAGTCGTTCTTTACAAAACAACGAAAATACCTTGTTTTTTGCACTTGTTGGTCCCAATCATGATGCCCATATTTATATTGAAGACCTTATAAGCAAAGGCATTCGTTATTTTGTGGTCAATCAGATACCTCACGAATTAAAAGGTAAAGCCAATTTTCTTCAGGTAGGAGATACTTTGATGGCGCTTCAGGATTTTGCTAGTTATTATCGAAGTCTATTTCATTTTCCAGTGATTGGAATTACTGGAAGTAACGGAAAAACCATTGTCAAAGAATGGCTTAATTTTCTTTTGGCTCCCGATTATAATGTCATCAGAAGTCCTAAAAGTTATAATTCTCAGGTAGGTGTGCCTTTATCTGTTATCGGAATTAATGAACACCATAATTTCGGAATTTTTGAAGCAGGTATTTCAACACTTGATGAAATGTCGCGTTTGCAACAAATTATTAAGCCAACTATTGGGATTTTAACCAATATTGGTCCGGCTCACGATGAAGGTTTTGTCGATATTTCTCAAAAAATAAAAGAAAAACTAAAATTATTTACCGAAGTAGAAGCTTTAATCCTGAATAAGAATAAAACCATTGAAGCTTTTTTAGATAAAAATATAAAAACATTTACTTGGAGTACTCAAGATAGAAATGCAGATGTTTTCTTTCAGAAAAAAACCTTTGATAATCATTCGGATTTGAATATAACCTACAATCATTTATGTTTTAAAGTAAGTATTCCGTTTACGGATGAAGCTTCGCTAGAAAACGTAATGCATTGTGTTTTAACCTTGTTTTATTTAAAGTATAGTCAAGAAACTATTCAAACAAGGATTTCAGAATTGTACCCCGTAGAAATGCGATTAAAAGTTAAAAACGGAAGTAATAATTGTACTTTAATTGACGACAGTTATAGCTCAGATTTTCAGTCACTTAAGATAGCTTTGGATTTTCTTGAAAACCAAAAACAGCATAAAAAAAGAGCCCTAATATTATCGGATATTTTTCAGTCGGGATTGTCCGATGAAGAGTTGTATTCGAGAGTTTCCCAATTGATTATTTCACATAAAATCAATCGTGTTTTTTGTATTGGAGAAACCGTTTCTAAGTTCAAAAATAAATTTCTGAATGCAGTTTCATTTCAAACTACAGATGATTTTATCAAAGCTTTTGAAACCTTAAATTTTGCCAACGAAACCATATTGATTAAAGGTTCTCGTCAATTTGAATTTGAGAATATTGTTTCTTTATTAGAAGAAAAAACGCATGAAACGGTTTTAGAAATCAATCTGAATGCTATCAGTCATAATTTGAACTATTTTAAATCGAAACTGAACCCAAAAACCAAAGTAATGGTGATGGTTAAAGCTTTTGGTTATGGGAGTGGAAGTTATGAGATTGCTAAATTGTTAGCACATCATAAAGTAGATTATCTAGGTGTGGCTTTTGCTGATGAAGGGATTGAACTATGTAAAGCTGGAATTGAATTACCGATTATGGTGATGAATCCAGAAATGACCAGTTTTCAATCGATTATTCAATATGGCTTAGAACCCGAAATATATAGCTTTCGAGGTTTAAAAGCTTTTCTGAAAATTGCGGAAGAAAAACAATTGGAAAACTATCCCATCCATATTAAAATCAATACCGGAATGAACCGTTTGGGCTTCGATTCTGAAATGCTTCCTGAATTGGTTGGTATTTTGAGTCATTCCAAAAGAGTAATGGTTAAAAGTATTTTATCACATTTGGCTTCAAGCGATGTTCCGGAACATAAAGATTTTACACAACAACAAATAGCCGATTTCGATAAAGATTCGACTTACCTAATGAAAGCGTTAAGTAGTAAGCCAATACGTCATATTTGTAATACTTCGGGAATAAGCAATTATCCAGAAGCACAATTTGATATGGTTCGCCTAGGGATTGGCTTGTATGGTGTTTCTAACGAATCACATGAACAAAGTCAATTAGAAAATGTCGGGACATTAAAATCGGTCATATCTCAAATTCGAACTATTGAAATAGGAGAGAGCGTTAGTTATGTTAGACGATTTATTGCATCTAGAGAAACTAAAGTAGCTACAATTCCTATTGGGTATGCTGATGGAATTTCAAGGCTTTGGGGTAGTGGAGTGGGTTATGTACTTGTTAACAATAAAAAAGCGCCTATTTTAGGTAGTATTTGTATGGACATGTTAATGGTAGATGTAACCGACATCAATTGTTTTGAAGGAGGCGAAGTCATTATTTTTGGTAAAGACCCATCGGTAAATGCGATTGCAAAAGCGACCAACACCATTCCGTATGAAATTTTGACCAGTATTTCAGCTAGGGTAAAACGAGTGTTTTATCGCGAATAAAATTTTAGCAATTATTCAGATAAAATATTAAATTAGCTATTCAATTAAAAACAACTAACCAAAAAACAATTAATTATGGGTATGATTTCTGAATTTAAAGATTTTATTGCAAAAGGCAATGTAATGGATTTGGCCGTTGGGGTTATCATTGGAGGTGCTTTTAGTGGAATTGTTACTTCTCTTGTTAGTGATGTGATTACGCCAGCACTTTTAAATCCAGCGCTAAAGGCCGCACAAGTTGAAGATTTAGCAGGTTTAAAAACCGACGGAGGAATTCTTTACGGTAAGTTTTTAGCTGCCATAATTAGCTTTTTAGTAATTGCTTTTGTAATTTTCTTAATTGTAAAAAGTCTTAATTCTATGAAAAAGAAAGAAGAAGCAGCTCCAGCTGTACCAGCAGGACCTTCTCAAGAAGAATTGCTTACTCAAATTAGAGACTTATTAAAAAAATAAGTAGCAATATATAAATAAAAAAGGAGGACGTAAGTCCTCCTTTTTTATTCTCTCACAGTGAGCCAACTTTTGACATTCTGTGGAATTCCTAATACGATTAGTAGCACTAGAGGTAAACACCAATTAGCAGATCTTTCCACAAACTCCACAATAGATTCTCCTGAGATTGGTCGACTCAAAGCAGTCATGAACGCCCACAAAATAGCCCATCCAACTACTGCGCGAATTGGATAGAACAAAACCAAAATTGCCACAATTATATCTGCAATTCCAATATAAGGCATTAAAGTGATGGCTTGACTTTCGCTAAATCCAAAGCAAGTAATCAGCGGAATCCATTTTTGATTGATACCAAGCGCTACAATTCCGTGTCCTAAAAACGTTCCGAAAACACCAACTCTAATACACTTTTCTAAAATTTTATCCATTACAATAAATTATTTTTTAATTAGAATCGAACTGTCTTTTTGATTTCCTATCTGAATTTCAAAAGCATAGACTCCTTCTGCTAACGAAGATGCATTATAACTATACGTAAAATCAGTCGATGATTTTGTTGTTTTTTCTGTTGCTACAAGTTTTCCTTTTATATCATAGATATTGATGGTTACATCGCCTGTATTTGGAGAAGAATAATCTACTTTGAAGGCATCTTTTACAGGATTTGGATATAATTTGATTGGATAGAAAATACTTTTAGGAGCGTCAGTTGATAAATACGGTTTGTTGATACAAAAATTATCGATCACAACATTGCTGTCATCATACGTAGTACCACATAGTGTTGTATTTGTAACGTCAAACATCATATAATGATAATCTTTTTTGAAAGTTTGAAGCAAACTAGAAGTACCAGCATCATATAAAGGAGCACCTGCACCTCCACAAACTACTTGACATCTTCCTTCAGTTGGTAAACTACCATAATTAGCCACAGCATTTGTTGTACTTAGATTTCTGTTAATAGGTTTAAATCTTTCGTATAAATGATCGTGACCCGTTAATATCAAATCTACGCCATAATCATCAAAATCTTTAAACCACGTGTTCCAATAGCTATTCATTTCATTAGCATGCGGTCCAACCGTATAAAAAGGTTTGTGGAATGATATGATTTTCCATTTTTTTGATGCATTAGCGGCCAAAGTATTGGTTAACCATGTTCTTTGTGCGGCATCGCCAGGAGTTTCAGAGTTTAAACTGATAAAAATAGCTTCTCCATAATCAACTGAATAGTACAATTCGGTTGTAGCGGTATTGTTTTTTGGTAAATCAAAAATATTCTGATAGTAGGTTGTACTTCCTGCTGAATCGTGATTTCCTTGTGCATGAAGGATTAATTTATTGTTGATTAAGTTCAGACCATTATCAAACCAAGCATCCCACTGTGAACTTGAATTTCCTGAATCTACAATATCTCCATTAAACACTACAAACGCAGGATTTTTAGCAGTCATTAAAGTCGAAATGGTGTTCCAAACTCCAACATTTGTTCTACTATCACCCACAGCAGCAAAAGAAAAAGTATTCACATTTAGTGGAGGTGAAGTGGTATATGTTTTTTGAGCCGACCAAGTTCCTCCAACAGAATCATATAAAGAATAATAAATAGTTGCATTGGAAGTTAAAACTCCTGGAAACGTAAAACTAAAGAATTTATTTGTTGCTGCCGAATACCCAGCTCTTGAAGTAACATTACTTGTGCCTTGTTCGTATGCAGCCGTGTAACCCCATCGTATTTGATCTGTTGTAGCTGCTGTCGCGTTTGTCCATCCTACAGTTACACCTTCCAACGGATTTTTTGTAGTTCCCCAACGAATATGTTTTTGAGTTATAGAGGGTGCAGCACTTGTATTTCCAATCAATTCTAAATCAAAACTGATATCAGAACTATTGGCTGCATTTTGATGAATTTCTACCGCTATAGTATTACTTCCCGTTACAAATGTTCCAATAGGAAGTGTTGTATTTTGGAAAGATCCACCGTCATCACTTGCTAAAGTACCTAATGTATTGTAGGCTGCCGCAGCCGCTAAATTATTTCGATACACTTCAGTTCCGTTTACATAAACAGCAACACCATCATCTCTTTTTACATTTAAAGTATAGTTAAGAAATAAACTGGCATCCGCAATGTTGAAAGCTCTTCTAAAATAAGTAGTAATGTATTTGTTATTGGTATCTGGGCCATAACTCACAACTGTAGCTTCATCACTGTCACCATAACCCAATTGCGCATTTCCTTGTGACCAAGTTGATTCGTCAATTGTAGTAGCTCTCCAAGCGGTACCTTGATTAGAACCATTGGCTAAATATTTCCATGAGGAACCAGTACTGACAAGTGTTGTTTGTGAAAATTGTACGTTATGCATCCCTAAGCATAACAGAATAAAAAGCATTTTTTTCATTTTTTTTAATTTAGTTGGTTGTAGTTATTTTTGGCAAAAATATTTGTTTACTGTTTATTTAATTGGGTTATAGTGTTATCATTTCGTAAATATAAGTTTATGAATAGTATTCCTTCATGCGGTTTTTCCTTTTTATACAATTTATTTTTTTAACATATTGTAAAAATTTGTTAAGCAGTATTTTTAAACCAAGTTATTATTTACTTTTGTTCTCACTAAATTTAAACACACATTTGCAATGAAAGTAGCTGTAGTAGGTGCTACCGGTATGGTAGGCGAAGTTATGCTTAAGGTCTTAACAGAAAGAAATTTTCCTGTAACCGAATTAATTCCTGTAGCCTCTGAAAAATCAGTAGGTAAGGAAGTGATCTATCAAGGAAAGGCTTACAAAGTTGTGGGTATGCAAACGGCTGTGGATATGAAAGCGGATATTGCTATATTTTCGGCTGGTGGGGATACTTCTAAAGAATGGGCTCCAAAATTTGCAGAAGCGGGTACTACTGTTATCGATAATTCATCAGCATGGAGAATGGATCCTACTAAAAAACTTGTCGTTCCAGAAATCAATGCCTCTGTTTTAACCAAAGAAGATAAAATTATTGCCAATCCAAACTGTTCTACAATTCAGTTGGTAATGACTTTAGCGCCGCTACATAAAAAATACGATATCAAACGTGTCATTGTTTCAACATATCAATCGATTACAGGAACGGGTGTAAAAGCCGTTCGTCAGTTGGAAAATGAATACGCAGGGATTCAAGGAGAAATGGCCTATAAATATCCAATTCACCGTAATTTAATTCCACAATGTGATGTTTTTGAAGATAACGGGTATACCAAAGAAGAAATGAAATTGGTTCGTGAAACTCAAAAAATTCTTGACGATAAAACGATTGCTGTTACTGCTACTGCTGTACGTGTACCTGTTGTAGGTGGACACAGCGAAGCGGTTAATGTAGAGTTTGAAAATGATTTCGAAGTAAACGAAGTACGTTCAATTTTACACCATACTTCAGGAATTACAGTACAAGATAATATTGATACGTTTACTTTTCCAATGCCATTATATGCCGAAGGTAAAAATGATGTATTCGTAGGTCGTATTCGTCGTGACGAAAGTCAACCGAACACTTTAAACTTGTGGATTGTTGCCGATAACTTACGAAAAGGAGCTGCTACCAATGCCGTTCAAATTGCTGAATATTTAGTGGAACACAAATTGGTTTAAGTTATATTCTAAATAAAAAAAAAGACTGTTTTCAATCATTATGAAAACAGTCTTTTTTTTTTAAAGATTAGATTCCTCAAAAATTAATTTAAACTTTCCATTCGTCAAATTTAAAATCTGACTTGTATCTAAAATATTATATAACTTACAATTTACAGTTCCTTCAATGACAACTCTTTTATAACCGTTTAAAGTACTTTCAGTGGTTGAAGTATAATTAATTAATGAATTATCTTGTTCTCCTTCATTTGAAGTATAATAATTACCATTTATATCTGTATAATTTACAGAAATACCAGTTTGATTAGGATAATTATTTGATGTAAAATTTGTCGGTTTGTTATTAAAAATAGTAAAAAAATTATTTGTTTCATCATCTGAGTTAGAAGATTCATATAAATTACTAAATTCTATACCAATACTTTCGGTTGTTGTGTAATTAAATTTATATAAAGTGCTATTGTAAGAATAAACTCTATAATAGGGATCCATACCTATTAAATAGCTATGATTATATTCATTTATAAAAGAAGGGTTTGTGAAGTTTTCTTGTTTGTATACAAAAGCGGTATTATTTATTTTGAATTCAAAATGAGCAACATCTGTATTTGTAGTAACTGAGGAATCGCTACTACATGAAAATAACACAATAGAAAGTGCTGCTAAAATAATTTTTTTCATAGGTTAAATTTTGTTTTTGCAAAAGTAGATTAATTGCATCTAAGAAATCAAAAAATAAAATATATTTGCTGTAAATGAATAGAAAAATAAACCTCTTTAGTTTTTCCCTTTTAGGAGCGTTATTGTTCGCAATAACCTTCCAATCGGTGCATTCATTTGAGCATTTGGTGGAGCAATTGTCTTCCGAACATTGTGCCCACAAATACGATCATTCTCAAACCGTTATATCGCACAGTCATACCGATTTTGACAACTGTTTTGTTTGCGAATACAGCTTTAATAATTTTACGTTTACCGACTTTATTTCTTTCGAAATTCCTTTTTCGATAGAACACGATACTACTTGTTTGTTTGGTCACGTTGAAAAATTAGTTTTTTTCTCGGGTAGTTTAGTAAAAACGCGTGGTCCACCTTTCTATATTGTTTAAGTTTTTTCAGTGGAATACGTGCTAATTATCAGCACTATTTTACAATCTTTTTAGTAAACAATATAAATCAAATCAAAAATGAAATTATATATAACAGCCCTATTTATAGGGTTATCAATCTATACCTCTGCGCAAAATACTGTAAAAGGAACTGTTTCAGATGCAAATAAAAACGCCATTGCAAGTGTTCTGGTATCTTTTCCAGAATTACATAAAGAAACCATGACAAACGAAAAAGGGGAGTATGTTATCAATAATCTCCCTAGTGGAAGTTTTAGCATTACTTTTTCACATCCAAGTTTTGACACACAATCTTCCGTAATCGCTATCAATAAAGAAGTGTTGTTTGATATTACTTTGGAAGAAGAACATACCCATCACATCGAAGAAGTCATACTTTCCACAAAATTTAATAAAGTGCAATCCCAAAATGTGATGAAAGTAGAACACAGTTCTATTAAAGCATTACAACAAAAAGGAGCAGCCACATTAATGGAAGGTTTGGCAACCATTCCAGGTGTTTCGCAAATATCCACTGGTACTTCGATAGGAAAGCCTGTGATTAGAGGTCTAAGTGGTAATCGTGTCTTGGTGTATTCGCAAGGCGTTCGTTTGGAAAACCAACAATTTGGTGAAGAACACGGATTAGGTTTGAATGATAGTGGTATTGAAAGTGTAGAGGTTATTAAAGGACCAGCATCTTTACTATATGGTTCCGATGCTTTGGGTGGGGTTTTGTATTTTAATCCTGAAAAATTTGCCAAAGCCAATAGCCATCAAGCAGATTTTAGTCAAAAATACTTCAGTAACACGCTTGGTTCTAATACTTCTTTCGGATTAAAATCATCTTCTGATAATTGGAAGTTTTTAGTTCGTGGCGGCTATAATTCTCATGCCGATTATAAAGTTGCTGATGGATCAAGGGTGACTAATTCTCGTTTTGAAGAAGCGGATGCAAAAATTGGTTTGGGATATGCCAATTCTAAATTCTCCACAACGTTTCGTTACAATATAAATAATTTAAATTTAGGCTTACCGGAAGAAATTGCAGAGCAAACGACTAAAAGAGAGCCTGATTTTCCACGTCAAGGAGTTCTAGGTCAAATTATGAGTTTGCACAATACATTTTTCTTGAAGAATTCAAAAATTGAAGCCGATTTCGGTTACATCTCCAACAAGAGAAAGGAATTTGAAGATTCTCCGATTGCTTTGTTACATATGAATTTACAAACGCTTAATTATGATTTGAAATATTACCTTCCAAAGTTTGGTAATTTTGAAACTATTGTAGGCGTACAAGGAATGAATCAAACCAATGAGAATTTGGGCGAAGAATTATTAATTCCGAATGCGAATACAAAAGATTTAGGCGGATTAGTAACTACCAATTACGAGTGGAATAAAAATGTGCTTCAAGCCGGTATTCGTTTTGACAGTCGAACCATTACCACAGAAAACCACGGTGAAGTAGGAGAGGAAGGTTATTTTAAAGCCATAGACAAGCAATTCAATAGTTTTAATGCGTCGTTAGGATATAAAACCAATCTAGCTGATAAAATCACCCTGCGATTCAATGTAGCTTCAGGATTTCGTGCCCCAAATTTAGCCGAATTAACTTCTAATGGAGTACATGAAGGAAGCAATCGTTACGAAATAGGAAACGCCAACCTTGAAAACGAGCAAAACATTCAAACCGATTTAAATTTAGAATACGGGAACGAGCATTTTGAAGTCTTTATCAACGGATTTTACAATCATATTGCCAATTATATATTCATTTCTCCAACAGGCGCTGTCATAGACGATAATACTGTTTATAATTACATACAATCGAATGCCAAACTTTTTGGTGGAGAAGCCGGTATACACATCCATCCGCATCCTATCGATTGGTTACACATCACTTCTAGTTTTGAAAGTGTTACCGCTAAAAAAGATAATGGAGATCATTTACCTTTAATTCCGGCAAATAAATGGAATACAAACTTCAGAGCCACTTTTAAGTTAGGAAAAATGGTTTCAGACGGTTATGTAACAACCGCAGTAGAAACTATTTTTGCTCAAAACAATATTTCCGAATTTGAAACAAAAACACCGGATTATACTTTGCTGAATTTTGGTTTAGGCGGGAAAATAACTTTCGGAAAGTTGAAATTTGAAACTACATTGAATGCTAATAATGTGTTGAATAGAAATTATATTTCACATTTATCCCGATTAAAAGCAGATGGAATTTCCAATATTGGAAGAAATATAGTTTTAGGTATTAATTTTGATTTGTAACAAATCAGAAACATTTTGTTTTTGATGAAATACTTAAATTTGAATCTGTATTTTTGCTTTAAACCAAAATTAAACAATGAAACAACTAATTACATCATTAGCAATTGTCATGGCAATAACCGCCAATGCACAATCTAAAAAGTCTGACAAAGGAATGAAATACCCAATTACAAAAAAAGTAGCCCATACCGATACGTATTTTGGAACTCCTGTAAAGGATCCGTACAAATGGTTAGAGGACGATCGCTCGCCCGAAACGGAAGCTTGGGTAAAAGAGGAAAATAAATTGACGTATGATTATTTGGATAAAATTCCATATCGAAATGCCTTAAAAACGCGTTTAGAAAAGATGTGGAACTATGAAAAAATTGGTTCTCCATTTGTAGAAGGGGAATTTACGTACTACTACAAAAACAACGGTTTACAAAACCAATCGATTCTTTATCGTAAGGATAAATCTGGGAAAGAAGAAATTTTCTTGGATCCAAATACTTTTTCTAAAGATGGAACCACTTCATTAGGAGGTGTAAACTTTTCTGAAGATGGATCCAAAGCAGCTTATTCAATTTCTGTTGGGGGTTCCGATTGGAGAAAAGTAATTTTGATGGATGCTTTTTCTAAGAAAATTTTAGAAGATACTCTTGTCGATGTTAAATTTAGTGGTGTTTCCTGGTATAAAAATGAAGGATTCTACTATTCGAGTTATGACAAACCGAAAGGGAGTGAACTGTCTGCTAAAACAGACCAACACAAATTATATTACCACAAATTAGGCACTTTACAAAAAGAGGATAAAGTGATTTTTGGTCTAGATCAAAAAAGACGTTATGTGAGTGGAGGAGTTACGGAAGACAACAAATATCTAATCATTTCTGCTTCAACGTCTACTTATGGAAATGAATTGTACATTAAAGATTTAGGAACAGAAAATAGTCCGATTGTGACTATTGTCGATAATTTCAATTCGGATAATGATGTTATTGAAAATGTGGGAAGTACATTGTTTATTGCAACAGATTTAAAATCTCCCAACAAAAGAATTGTAACCGTAGATATGGCTAATCCGAAACCAGAGAATTGGAAAGATTTAATTGCTGAAACGGATAATGTTTTGACACCAACTACTGGAGGAGGATACATTTTTGCCAATTATATGAAAGATGCGGTTTCTTTAATCAAACAGTTTGATTACAGCGGAAATTTAATTCGTACGATTGAATTGCCAGGTGTGGGGTCAGCTGGTGGATTTGGAGGAAAACTAAAAGATGAGACTTTATATTATTCCTTTTCAAACTATTATACACCAGGAAGTATTTATGCATTGAATGCTAAATCAGGAACTTCAACCGTATATCAAAAACCTAAAGTTGATTTTGATTCGGATAATTTTGAATCGAAACAGGTTTTCTACACTTCCAAAGATGGTACTAAAATACCTATGATTATTACCTATAAAAAAGGAACCAAATTAGACGGTAAAAACCCAACAATCCTTTATGCTTATGGTGGATTTAATGTTAGTTTAACCCCAAGTTTTAGTATTTCCAATGCGATGTGGTTAGAAAATGGAGGTGTATATGCTGTTCCTAATTTACGTGGAGGAGGAGAATATGGTAAAAAATGGCACGTGGCAGGAACTAAAATGCAAAAGCAAAATGTGTTTGACGATTTCATTGCCGCTGCAGAATATTTAACGGCCAATAAATATACCTCTAAACAATTCTTGGCTATCCGTGGAGGATCAAATGGAGGCTTATTGGTAGGGGCAACTATGACACAACGTCCTGATTTAATGAAAGTAGCCTTACCTTCAGTTGGTGTTATGGACATGTTACGTTATCATACGTTTACCTCAGGCGCTGGTTGGGCTTATGATTATGGTACTTCAGAAGAATCGGCAGAAATGTTTAACTACATCAAAAACTATTCACCAGTACACAATGTAAAAAAAGGAGTGCACTATCCGGCTACCATGGTTACCACAGGAGATCATGATGATAGAGTAGTGCCGGCACACAGTTTTAAATTTGCTGCCGAGTTACAGGAAAAACAAACGGGAGCCAATCCTACCTTGATTCGTATTGATATTAATGCAGGCCACGGGGCTGGAAAATCGGTAGCAGCATCTATCCAAGAAAGTGTCGATATTCAAGCGTTTACTTTGTTTAATATGGGAATCAAAGTAGTACCGGTTAAAATGTAAAATGCTTAGTCATAATAAAAAAGGCGAAACTCAGGTTTCGTCTTTTTTTATGCACCTCACTAAAATTAGTGAGAGAAAAATACCAGATTTTGGTGATTTCATATGTAATAGTTATTGTGTAGGTTTGGAAAGACTTATAGATGCTTTTATAGTATGAATTGTGATGTATATTTATTTATGAGTTTAAGTTAATGCTAATAAAAACAACAATAACAACATGCCTACTAATTTAAATAAACAAGGGTTAACTTCATTGCCTAATATACCTTTAACAGAAGTTCAACTCCAAGCTGAACATAACCAATTAACAGAAATACCAGCCTCAATTGGTTCCTTAGTATACTTAAATAATTTATATTTAAGAAACAATAAAATTAGCGTTCTACCTAAAGAGATTGGTAATTTAAAGAGGCTACGACTTTTGTTGTTAGGAAATAACCAAATTGATAATTTACCTGCTGAAATTGGCAAACTAAATTTATTAACACAATTAAGAATTGAAAACAACAAATTAAGTGAATTACCAAGTGAAATAGGATTGTTATCAAATCTTACTCATTTATTTCTAGAAAACAATCAATTAAATTATTTACCTGAAGAAATAAAAAAACTGACAAAGCTAGTACATCTTTCAATTAATGGTAATAATTTGAAATTGCCTGAGGATTATGCACATAACAATCCAAAAAGGACCATTGAGTATATTCTGGAACATCAGGATAATTTATCAGAGAAAAATTCACTAATAACTGATAAAGCATATTATTTTCTTAATGCCAGTAAAGAAAATATTGTTGGTAACTACAAAAAGTTAGTAGCAGACTTTTCAATTGTAAATTCAATAGAATTTATTCCAATTATTTCTGAAGAAGAAATCAATAGAGATACGAACATTGTTTTTATTTTTTGCCCAATTGATGTTCACACTGATACGAGTCTTTTGAACAAAATAGCGAAACAGTGTAAAAAAATGGGAAAAAGATTCTTCATTTTTATTCAAGATCAATTCATAGAAACTGATTTTAATTCGGCCAATCTTGATAATTGGAATACATTCCAGAAAACAAAGACACTCGTCAACAAAAATTTCTCAAATGAATTCAAGCCATTCAGTTCATATGAAGAATTAAATAATTTAACCTTTGAGGCACTTAAACAACACAAACCAAATATAAAATTAGAGAAGCTAACAATAGAAAATATTGGACATTTTGACAATTTGGAGATAACTTTTAATGATGAAATCACCTGTCTAATTGGAGAAAATGGAAGTGGAAAAAGCACAATCCTAAAATCAATTGCTTTAGCAATTATTGGAGGAAACCATAAAAACATAAAAGAATCAGTAAAACGCAGCTTTTTGAAAATTCTAGATTTTGATAACGATAAATTTACTTATCAAAATGGTCTTATTAAACTTGATTATACTATTGATGGGAAAAAAAATTCTAACGAGATAATTCTAGTGCCAAATGATAATGGTAATGATATTAGTTTTTCAGCTACTAATGAATCTAGTATTATATATAACAATTACAACTTAAAATCGCTAGTAATTGGTTTTCCACAAGAAAGAGGAATTGATAATATTAGTAATTCAAATTTTATTCAAAGTAAGAACACTCAGCCACATATCAATGATTTGATTCCTTTAATTAATGGAAGTGATGAATTTAGGTTAAGATCTTTTTCTGATTGGATTGCAAACCTTTATTTTGATTCAATAAAAAAGAACGAAAGAGGTGATTCTTCCAATTCAGAGAAAGTTTTAATAGAGACAGTATTTTCAGTTATTTCAGATATTACTAAAAAAGAAATCAAATTCAAGACAGTTACCAAAGTTGCACCGCCTGATGTTTGGGTATTTACTAATGACACTCCAAATGGTATTCCTCTAAGCTTGATTAGTCAGGGATTTAGAATGATGATTGGTTGGATCGGACACCTTATGCAAAGATTTGTCGACACTTTTCCTCTTTCAAATCCTATCTCTGCTTTTCAAGAAAATGCTATTGTAATAATTGATGAAGTAGATATTTCAATGCATCCGTTATGGCAAGTTTCTTTTATCGAGATATTAAGGAAAATTTTTCCAAAAACACAATTTATATGCTCAACACATGACCCATTAATTATAGGAAGTTTATTAAAAGAACAAGTAAGAGTTTTTATTGAATCAAACGGAAATATCAATACAATTCAGCCTGAAACAGACCCTAAAGGATTAGGTGTTGCTGGGATTTTAACAAGTGAATTATTTGGACTATCCTCTACATTGGATGAAAAGACGCTTAAAGTACTTGACAGAAGAAACGAATTAATTTCAAAGCAAGATAAAAATGAATTATCAAATGAAGAAAAAATTGAGTTGAATGAAATTTTTCATGTCTTAAATAGATTAGGCATTAACACAACTGATAGAGACCCACTTTATCAAAAATTTATAGCAGCAATAAGTGAAAGAGATGAGTTTAAAAAGGACAAATATACAATCGAAGAACTAAAAGCTCAGAACGATATTGCTTTAGAGACTCTTGACGAATTACTTAAAGAACAAGGCATTAAATAATGATTTTCATAGATATTGATACCCTAGAACCTGAGCAAGATTGGTTAGACAGAGCAGATGTTTTGACCAATCAGCTTTTGCTTGCAGCTACACACATTGACAGAGCGGAGATTATTGAAAACAATCAAAACATGTGGGCACAACTTAAACTACATTTTTGTAATGCTTTTCATCGAAAGTGTTGGTATTCAGAGTCCATAAATGATTTTACTCATTGCCATTTAGACCATTTCAGACCAAAATCAAAAGCAGTAGACGAAGATGGAAATGACCAAGGTGGATATTGGTGGTTAGCATTTAATTGGAAGAATTATCGCTATGCTGCACCTGCTGGTAATGTCCGTAAGAAGGATTATTTTCATGTAAATACAAACAAAGCAAATTATCCAACCGATGCCATAGAGAATGAAGATATTCGTTTTTTAGATCCTACAGAACCAGAGGACCCAAATAAGTTGAAATTTAGCAACGAAGGAATAATAAGTCCTAAAGATACTAATAACATTTCAAGAGATTATATTCAAGCAGAATATACAATTAGGAGAATGAATTTGAATATGGAAGGACTAAAAGAAGGAAGAAAAGATAAATACAGAAAAACCGCAAGATTAATTAGAGAAATTGAAGATTTAATTGCGCTTCAGAGAGTTACATTTGATATGGCAAGGAGACAGAACATTAAGGGAAAACAATTATTGTTGCTCGAATTGGCTGGAAAGAATTCAGAATATTCTGCATCTGTCAAATATTGTTTAAAGGAAAGTGGATTAGATTGGGCTTTAAATATAGCAATTGCTGTGTGATGTAATAACAAGACCATTTTTTGTCTTACTCCAAAAACTTCCCTTTCAACTCAGGCGTTGGAATCATACACGATTCTTGTTTGCCATACCAGTTGTAACGGTTTTTGGCGATAAAGTCATAAATAGCATCACGTAGGGAAGTGGGTACAAATCGAAATACAGAAAACCAATTAAAATAAGGCAGTTCTTTCGCAATTTCTATAATCGCGCCCGATTTGTAATAATAGGCTCGGCCAGGGCTGTACAACACAATACTGTCAATATTTCGTTGCGAAACACCCAAATGCTTTAGGATTTTTTGCCCTAATTCCGATTGTAAGGATACAAATCGGAAAAGGTCTTTTGTGTCTCTTTTTATAATGTATTGCACAGACGAATTACAAAGGTTGCAAACGCCGTCAAATAAAATTATTTTTTTGTCTGTAGGAATATTTTCCATAGTTAACTTTTTACTTTCTACTTATCCCTTTTCCCTTATGACTTAAATAGGCTGTATATACTCCAATTGGTCCAAACTTACTTTGGAAGTAAAGATACCATAATTTACCACAGCTTTGTTCTTTTCAATTTTATCGATAGAACCGATAGACTTCCCGTCAATCATACGAACTCTGTCACCAACCTTAAGTATTACTTTAGGTCTGTTTTCTTCTTCCACAATCGCTTTGAGTTTCTTTTCTTTCTTTTCGATTCTGATTTCTTCTACTTTGACTTGAACCTCTTCAATGATTTGTTTTTCAATGACTTCTTTGACTTTCTTTTCTTTTACGGTTAGTTTTTTACGCTTGGAATTTTCAATTTCCACCATCTTTAAAAATTCCCCAATCAGGTCCTTTTTATTCTTGTTATTGAAATATTTCTCTGAAATATCATCGATTTTTTGTCCCAAATACACCAAACGCTGATTGGCATCATACAATTCCTGATAACGCTCTAGTTTGTCTTGAATTTTAGCATTGATGGTTTCCATCTTTTTGCTTTCTTCACGCGCTTTGGTTTCTTCTTCTTTTAAATTCAATGACGTTTTTTCCATTTTAGAACGCTCTTTTTGTAGCGTGGCAATGGTTTTGTCAAAACGGACTTTTCCGCCTTCAATTTTCTTTTTGGCGCGATTAATTAATCCGTACGGAATGCCATTTTTCAACGCGACTTCAAACGTAAACGAACTTCCCGCTTGACCTAAAACCAGCTTGAACATTGGCTCTAATGACTTTTCATCGAAAAGCATGTTGGCATTGGTGGCAAAAGGCAATTCATTCGCCAACATTTTTAAATTGGAATAATGCGTAGTAATAATTCCGAACGCTTCACGGTGATAGAATTCTTCCAAGAAAACTTCCGCCAAAGCGCCACCCAATTCAGGATCGGAACCGGTTCCAAATTCATCAATCAGGAATAAGGTTTTCGAATTACATTTCTTCAAAAAGTAATTCATGTTTTTTAATCGGTAACTGTACGTACTCAAATGATTTTCGATCGATTGGTTGTCGCCAATATCGGTCATGATACGATCAAACAAGCAGGTTTCACTGCGTTCGTGTACCGGAATCAACATGCCTGACTGTAGCATCAATTGCAGCAAACCAACGGTTTTCATCGAAATGGTTTTTCCTCCGGCATTCGGACCGGAAATCACTACAATTCTGTTTTCAGGCGTGAATTCGAATGTTTGCGGATACGTAATTTCCTTTTTCGCCTTGTTGTTTAAGTACAAAATAGGGTGAAAGGCTTCTCTAAAAAATACCCGACGTTCTTGTGTGATGTTAGGCAATAATCCGTTGATTTTTCGAGCGTATTTCGCTTTGGCAGCAATCACATCAACATCGCTCAAGAACTCTTGGTACTGCTTTAATAGCAACAAAAAAGGTCGAATCGTATTGGTTAAATTCTTAAGAATTTTGATGATTTCTTCGCGTTCTTCGTATTCCAAATTGGACAATTCACGAGAATAACGCAAGGTAACTTCAGGTTCGATATAGGTAATGCTTCCCGTTTTGGAATTTCCTAAAATAGAGCCTTTAACTTTTCGGCGATACATTGCTAAAACCGCTAAAACCCTACGATTTTCAATCACCGATTCCCGAATATCGTCCAGATAACCTAATCCGTTGTACTGGCTCAACGCCATTCCGAAGCTTTGGTTGACTTTGCCACGAACGACATTCATATTGCGACGAATTTCCAATAAATCGGGAGTCGCATCGTCTTTTATTTCGCCGTATTTATCTAAAACACTATCAATCGCTTTGAGGATGTCCTTTGTAATTTCTATTTCGCCTGCTTTTCGAGACAAGGCAGGATAATAATCTTCAAATTTCTTTAAAAATTGCAGTAAAATATTCGTATTCTCCGAAATGGAATGGATTTTTTTAAAACTTCCGGCTTCTAGAAAACTATCTTCAATCCCTAAAAATTTAATTTCGTTGGTAATAGGTTCAAACCCGTGATTCGGTAAGGCATTGTTATTGTCGAACGAAGAGCGATACTCAGACGTTTGATACAAAGCTTGCATCAATTCATCTTCCGATTTGAAAGGGGTTATCGCTAACGCTTTTTCATTCCCAATTTCGGTAATGCAAAGCTCCGAAATGGTTTCTAAAACCGTTTGAAATTGTAAGTCTTGAAGTGTTTTGGTATTTATGGATATCATTTTAATAGAAAGTGACTAAGCAGCAAAGTTACAAAGATTCAAAGTAATATATTTGCTTAAAATTTATAGAAAATGCAGTTTACAATTCATCCTTCCTGGCACGCTTTTTTTGAGATTGAATCCGAAAAAGAGTATTTCAAAAACTTGATGCAAGAAGTCGATGAAGAATATCAAAATCATGTTTGTTTTCCGCCAAAGGAATTGATTTTTAATGCTTTCAATCAATTTGCTGTGGAAGATTTGAAAGTGGTCATTATTGGGCAAGATCCGTATCATGGAGAAGGAGAGGCGAATGGTTTGTGTTTTTCGGTCAATGATGGAGTAGCCATTCCGCCATCGTTGAAAAATATTTTTGCAGAAATTAATACCGAATACGACCGTGTGTTTTTTCCAACCTCTGGAAATTTAGAAGCATGGGCACAACAAGGTATTTTGCTTTTAAATGCTGGGTTAACCGTTCGGAAAGATTTAGCCAACAGTCACAAACATTTGAAATGGAATGTTTTTACGGATAATTTGATGCAGTACCTTTCTGAAAATTGCCAGCAGGTCGTTTTTTTATTGTGGGGCAGTTTTGCACATAAAAAAGGAAGTAAAATTGACAGAGACAACCACTTGGTTTTGGAAACTGGGCATCCTTCGCCACTAAGTGCTAATCGTGGCTTTTGGTTTGGAAACAATCATTTTATACAAACGAATGCTTATTTAAAAAGTATTGGAAAAAGAGAGATTGAGTGGTAATAAAGATTGCTTTGTCACTTTGTTCCTCGCAATGACTTAATCAGTCAAGGTCAGTTGTCCTAGTATTTCTTCGCTCATGAATTTTCCACCTGGATAGGTTCCGGTGTAGTCAAGGTTAAGCCAAATATGTCCACGTTCATCGATGTGGTAGTGAATTTGTTTTCCTTTGCTTTCTTCCACAAACAGTACTTTTCGGATAAGAAAGGTTACATTTTCTAAGTCACGCTTGGTTCCAATGTATATTTCTGGATAAATATGGGCGTCGGTATGAATCAAACGCGGAATACCACCCACGGCTTTTACACCTGCCGCCATTAGGATAGCATGATCATCACAATCGCCAGAAAAATGCTCTAATGTTTCCGATGCGGTGGCGATATAGTTGCTTCCAATAGGATCGCTAACATAATTCCAACGGGATTTGATTTCTTTAAAAACGGCAAAACTTTGGATGATACTTCGGTATTCGGAATAGCTTTTTGCTTTTTTGGCATCGCTAAAATGTTTCGTAGTAGCAGAAAGTGCGAAATTTCTAACTTTTGGATTCGTAAAATCAATCGCTTTAAGTACTTTAAATTTATTCGGAAAAGGTAGCAGTTTGTCGATAATAATATCCTGCGGGTACGGATTGTCACCCATGGTATACATCATGGAGCGATAATCATCGTAGACTCTGTAAAAGCTATAACCTCCTAAAATTGATCCGAAGAAAAGCATGAACAAATAAATAAATATCCCAATAATGATGTACTTTTTAATGGCAATCAAAATATAATGGAAAATAACAAAAATGACTACAAAAAGTAAGATTCTATCAATTGGAACGCGAATGTCTAATTCTAAAAAATTATGATGCGCAATGATAAATACCGGAAGTGTGAGTAATACATTTAAAATAGAAATAACTACGGTGTCCCAAGGCTTAGGCAAGGAAAACTTGTCTTTATATTTGGCATATAAGTCTTGGAAAATGTTTGTAGTCATTGCTCTAAAACGGTAAAAATAACGAATTATTTAACTACCGCTTCATAAGGCATTTTATTTTCTATTAAATTTAACTGATGTAGTTGGTTTTGGACTTTTTCGAAAGTGATTTTATCCAATTTCTTTTGTGACCAACGAGTGAGTTTTAACCATTCTTGAATATCTTCTAGTTTTTGATTATAGCGAGAAGCCAATGTTCTGTCGATACTCGGAATACTTTTAAACTCTATGGTGGTATTGTTTATGGTTTCTAAAATTAATTCGACAGTCGAAGTATTTTTTTCTAAAAATTCATTTCGAACTGCAATCACAAAACAAGGCCACGGAGTAGGGCAGTCGGCAATTCTTCTGAAAGTACCATTATCAACCAAAGGTTTTGTCATAAAACGTTCCCACATAAAATAATCGGCTTTGTTATTTTGAAGTGCTTCAACAGCGCCATCAATGGTATTTACAATTTCGAATTGTAGGGTATTTGTATCCCAGTTTTGTTGTTCGGCATTCACAAAACTCATCAAATGAGAACCTGAACCAATACGTGAAATAGCGGCTGTTTTATTTTGTAAATCAGCTAGTTGATTAAAATTAGATTTTGCATCGACATGAATTCCCCAAACTAATGGTGACTGAACATATACTTGAATGATAGTAGTGTTATTTCCGGCAGCAATATCTTTTATTATGCCTTCGGTTAAGATAACAGCAATATCTGTTTCACTATCACGAAGCATCTGGCACATTTTACCAGTTCCTTCTGGAACATCGGTCCATTGCAAATCGATACCAGTAACTTCAAATTCTCCATTTTCGATACACAAATGCCAAGGCAAATTAAAATGTTCGGGTACACCAACTATTTTTACGGTTTTCATATTTTTAACTATTTAAATGATTGTTGGCTTCGAGTGCCTCAGCCAACATCGAGAACATTAATCATAAGGTGAATGAGGTTCTCGAAGTCACTTTATCCTTTTCGTGGATTATTCATTTGCCACCATTTCCATAAAACGCCTTCATTATCGGGATAATCTTCCATAAAAGACATTCCAGATTTTTCTAAAATATGATTGGACGCTCCGTTTTGGGCATGGGTATACGCATTCATTTTATCGATATTCAGTTCAGTAAAACCGTAGTCTAACCAAAACTTTGTGGCTTCAGTGGCATAACCTTTATTCCAGAATTTTTCGCTTAATCGATAGCCATAATCAAAGAAATTGGTATTTCCGTTTTCGACATGATCGTTCACGAACTTAATACCTGTCCAACCGATAAAATCACCGGTTTCTTTTAAAATGGTAGCAAATCGACCAATCTTATTTTCAGCATATTGTCGGTTAACGTATTCAATAACTTTAATACTTTCTTCAATAGCTGTTTCGGGTGTTTGCCACAAATATTTATGTACTTCAGGATTTTTATTCAGTTCAAATAATGCCTCCGCATCGCTTAATTCAAGCGGGCGAAGGAATAGGCGATCAGTTTCTAATACTAGATTCATAATTTAGTTTGAAGCATACCAAACACATGGAACTTCATCATTCCAAGTGAATTCATTTTTTAATTTTAATCCGATTTTTTCTAAAATTTTTCTAGAACCAATATTGTCAATATGGGCAGAAGCATATAAAATGTCCACTTTTAGTTCGTTGAAGGCATAATCACGCCAAGCTTTAGCAGATTCGTAGGCATATCCTTTTCCCCAGAATTCTTCACGAAAACGATAACCAATTTCATAAAAGTTGATATGTTCATTTTCTTCTTCGGTAATAAATTTAATTCCACTCCAACCTAAAAAATCGCCAGATTCTTTATGAATTACAGCAAAACGTGCAATTCCGTTTTTTTGATATTGATTTTGAATATTCTCAATATAATTTATGCTTTCTTCTATAGTTTTGACCGGTTTGTTTCCTAAATATAATTGCACATTTGGGTTGCTGTCTAACAAAAACATACTTTCTGCGTCACTTAGTTTAAGTGGGCGAAGTAATAGGCGTTCTGTTTCTAAAATAAAGTTCATAAAATTTAATTAGCCTTCAAATTTGATGCTATTATTCTAAAACCATCAGGATCTAAAAACATTTTACCGTTCTCTTTCCAATATGGATTTTTAGAAGTGATTATTTCAATATTATTTTTTTCAATACTCTCAATTAACTGATTGTATTCTAAAATGGTTTTTGGATAAAGTACAATGATATCATCTTCGTCAGAAATATGATTGGTCTTTTTATTAGATTTAGTAAATTCAAAATGCCAATCTAAATTTGGTTTTCCAATGAAAATACCATCATAATTGTCGTGATTTTCAAAACTACCAAGAAATTCAAATCCTAGTATATCAATATAAAAGGATTTTATTGTTTCTAAATCGTTGGTGTGTCTTGCAACTCTCAAGTTCATTATTCCACTAACTTATTCAAAGTATAAGCAATCAATTCATTCACTGTTTTCTCTGGATTTGAACTAAACGCACCCACCGCTCTGTTGGCAATAATAGCATTTAAAGAAAGGCAATTATGACCTAATAGCTTACCAAGTCCATAAATAGCTGATGTTTCCATTTCTAGGTTGGTCATTCGTGTTCCGTTATAATTGAAAGCATCCATTTTTTTATTCAAATTTGGATCTTGAATATTTAAACGAACGACACGTCCTTGTGGACCATAAAAACCTCCAGCAGTTCCTGTAAATCCTTTGTGGAATTTATCCGAATAGATTTTATCTTCCAAAGCAGCAGCACAAGGCACAACAGTTGGACGTCCTTTGCGTAAATCCCAATTGGTTTGTGTGATGAAGGCGTCTTCTAAATCGGCAATCGAATGTTCTTCAATTAAATACGAACGAAGCATGTTGTCTAGACCAATCGCGTATTTACTCATCACCCAGCTATCGACAGGGATATCTGCTTGCAACGAACCTGAAGTTCCGATACGCACAATATTTAAAGCAGTATGGTTTGGTTTTACGGTTCTAGTCGTTAAATCAACATTAACCAAAGCGTCTAATTCATTTAAAACAATATCTATATTGTCGGGACCAATTCCTGTTGATTGAACTGTTAATCGTTTTCCTTTGTACATTCCTGTCTCAGTTTTGAATTCTCTTTTTTGGGTTGAAAATTCAATGCTATCAAAATGCTGGGTAATTTTGGCTACGCGTTCTTGATCACCTACAAAAATGATATCGTTGGCAATATTTTCTGGACGTAAGTTTAAATGATACACACTTCCGTCTGGATTCAGAATTAATTCTGATGATTTTATTTCTGACATAATTTTATTTTTTATCCGCCTACGCGTTTTACTTTAAATCCTTTTTCTTTTAAGATGTTCATTATTCTATCGCGATAATCGCCTTGAATAATAATTTCACCTTCTTTAAAACTTCCACCAACAGCTAATTTGTTTTTAATCTCTTTGGCGAGCAGTTTAAAATCTTCTTCTTCGCCTTCATAGCCTGCAATGATGGTCGTTGGTTTTCCCTTTCGTTTTTCATATTTACAAATTATCGGTTCTTTTTGAACGAATAATTCATGCTCTGATGCTTCAATTTCTTCTGGTTCATTAGAAGGAACGTGGCCAGGGAAAAGGTTTTTTAATTGGTCTTGTAAATCCATAATACTGTAAAATTACAAAAAGAAAAAATCCCAAATCCCAATTATTTCATGGAATTTGGAATTTTATATTTTGATTTAAATTTACTTTTTAATCAATCCTAAATCTACCAAACGCTCATATAAGAAATCACCAGCAGTAATATCATCATATAATTTTGGATGATCAGCATCAATACATTCAGGTAAACAGTTTAGTGACATGTCACTTACTGGATGCATAAAGAATGGAATAGAGAAACGTGATGTTCCCCATAATTCTCTAGGCGGGTTTACCACTTGGTGAATGGTTGATTTTAATTTATTGTTAGTGTGACGTGATAACATATCACCTACATTAATTACTAATTCATCTGGCTCAGCAATTGCATCAATCCATTGTCCGTCATGATTTTGAACTTGTAAACCTTTTCCTTGAGCACCCATTAATAAAGTGATCAAGTTAATGTCACCGTGAGCTGCAGCACGAACAGCACCATCGGCAGGTTCGCTAGTGATAGGAGGGTAGTGAATTGGTCGTAAAATACTATTTCCTTGATTGGCATATTTATCAAAGTAAAACTCATCTAAACCAATATAAATAGCCAAAGCTCTTAATACATAAACACCTGTTTTTTCAAGCATTTGGTACGCTTCTTTACCTACTTCATTAAAATGTGGTAATTCATCCACTTCAACATTCGCAGGATATTCAGCAGCATATTTTGAATCTGCCTCTACATACTGTCCAAAATGCCAAAATTCTTTTAAATCCCCAGCTGAACGGCCTTTAGCGTGTTCTTTCCCGAAAGAAATGTACCCTCTTTGTCCGCCAATACCTGGAATCTCGTATTTTTCTTTCGTTTCAAGAGGAAGTGAAAAGAAGTTACGAACTTCAGAATATAAATCTTGAACCAATTTGTCATCTAAAAAATGACCTTTTAATGCTACGAAGCCAATTTCTTCGTATGCTTTTCCGATTTCATTTACAAATTTTTGTTTACGTACCGGGTCACCCGATAGGAAATCACGTAAGTCAACACTTGGAATGTTTTGCATCTTTTTTAAAAAAATATGTTAATAACTTACTAAAGGCTTAAGCCCTTTATATCACAAATGTAAATATAAAATTTTTATTGCAATTTTAAAAGTTATTAACATTTCAAAAAAATATAACAAAGTAAGGAGTTCCTGTTATTTTTTTTTACTTTTGGTCTCGATTTAGAAAAAGCCATTTATCATGAATTTTGAAAGAAAAAATCTAACCAACGAAGTATTATTAGATTTATATAAAAACATCTTAAAACCTCGTCTTATTGAAGAAAAAATGTTGATTCTTATCCGTCAAGGGAAAGTATCCAAATGGTTTTCTGGAATTGGGCAAGAAGCGATCTCGGTAGGAATTACGACTGCCTTAGACAAAGACGAATATATCTTACCAATGCACCGAAATTTGGGTGTATTTACCACACGTGAAATTCCATTGCACCGATTGTTTTCACAATGGCAAGGAAAAGCAAATGGTTTTACAAAAGGGCGTGACCGTTCTTTCCATTTTGGAACACAAGAGTATAACATTATAGGAATGATATCGCATTTGGGTCCGCAATTAGGAATTGCTGACGGAATTGCATTGGCCAATAAATTAAAACAAAACGGAAAAGTAACTGCTGTGTTTACAGGAGAAGGCGCTACTTCTGAAGGTGATTTTCACGAAGCATTAAATGTGGCTTCTGTTTGGGATTTACCAGTTTTATTTGTGATTGAAAACAATGGTTACGGATTATCGACTCCAACCAATGAACAATACCGTTGCGAAAACTTAGCCGATAGAGGTGTAGGATACGGAATGGAAAGTCATGTGGTTGATGGAAATAATATCTTAGAAGTCTATAATTTAATTGCTGAATTGAAAGCTTCGATGGTTGACAATCCGCGTCCGGTTTTATTGGAATTCAAAACCTTCCGTATGCGTGGACATGAAGAGGCGAGTGGTACTAAATACGTTCCGCAAGAATTAATGGACATGTGGGCTATTAAAGATCCTGTAGAAAATTATAGAAATTATCTAAAAGCAACTGCAGTACTTTCTGAAGAGGAAGATGAAGCGATTCGCGCCGCTATTAAAAAAGAAATTGATACGGATTGGGCGAAAGTGCAAACAGAGCCTGAAATTGTAGCCGATTTGAATGAGGAACTTAACGATGTGTATGCGCCTTATACGTATGAAAATTTTGAACCAACTTCAGAAGTAGAAAATATCCGTGTGATTGATGCTATTTCAAATGGATTGCGTCAATCGATGGAACGCCATGAGAATTTAGTAATCATGGGACAAGACATTGCCGAATATGGTGGTGCTTTTAAAATTACCGATGGTTTTGTAGAGCAATTTGGAAAAGGTAGAGTACGTAACACGCCAATTTGTGAAAGCGTTATTGTTTCTGCTGCTAACGGATTATCAATTAACGGACACAAAGCAGTTGTAGAAATGCAATTTGCCGATTTCGTTTCGACAGGTTTTAATCCGATTGTTAATTTATTAGCGAAGCAACACTACCGTTGGTGTGAAAAAGCCGATGTTGTAGTGCGTATGCCTTGTGGTGGTGGAACGCAAGCAGGACCTTTCCATTCACAAACGAATGAAGCTTGGTTTACCAAAACACCAGGTTTGAAAGTAGTGTATCCAGCTTTCCCTTATGATGCCAAAGGATTATTAAATACAGCGATTAACGACCCGAATCCGGTAATGTTCTTCGAGCACAAACAATTATACAGAAGTGTGTACCAAGACGTACCAAAAGAATATTACACCTTACCTTTTGGAAAAGCAGCTTTGCTTAAAGAAGGAAAAGATGTGACCATCATTTCATTTGGAGCTGGAGTTCATTGGGCTTTAGAAACTTTAAAAAACAATCTGGATATTTCAGCTGATTTATTAGACTTACGTTCGTTACAGCCATTAGATTGGGACGCTATCTATACTTCGGTTAAGAAAACCAGTAAAGTGATTATTCTTCAGGAAGATACTTTATTTGGAGGTGTGGCGAGTGATATTTCTTCTATGATTATGGAAAATTGCTTCGAACATTTAGACGCTCCTGTTCGTAGAGTAGGAAGTTTAGAAAGTGCGATTCCGTTTATGAAATCGTTGGAAGATCAATACTTGCCGAAAGTACGATTTGAAACAGAATTGAAAGAGTTGTTGGCCTATTAAGAGCCTAAAAAATATAAAAAAAAGCCTAGAATAATTGTTCTGGGCTTTTTTATTAGTGTAGGTGAGAGGTTCATTTATTTTTCTTATTTTTCATTCAAAATAAACATCATGAAATTTATATTAAACAGAACTATCGTTTTAAAGTCTTTTATTGCCGCTTTATTCGTGTTGGCCATCAAAAATTTTATTTTCAAAAACCTATCTCTTTACGGACAGGATTTTCACGATTTGATAGAACTGTCTGATATTACCATTATCTTCACTGGAGCTTTTTTTGTTTTTGGTTTATTATTGGCTGCTACGATGTCTGATTTTAAAGAGAGTGAAAAAATACCAGGGGAAGTGGCCTCCAATCTGGAAGCGATCAAAGACTGGATTTATCTGGCTTTTAGAGCGCCTCGAACTGGAACTACCGATTTGTGTAAGGAAGAATTAGATAGTTCCTTTTTACGTGATGAATTGTCTACGATTACCGATGGTATTATTACTTGGATTTATTCCAGCAGTAAAGATTCAAACGTTATTTTTCCGCTAATCCGAAAATCAAATGAAATTGCCTATTATTTTGCTGAACGAGGTGTCGATAAAGAAGCGATAAAAGGCATACAGGAAAATACTAACGCGATGCGAAAACAACTTACTCGTGCGTATTCGATTTCTAGAAATAATTTTATTGCACCCGCTTATACCTTGCTCAGAAGTATCTTGTTTATAGTAATGTCGCTTTTACTGATTACTAAATTTAAAAGCCCTTCCGCCGATTATTTGGTTACCTCTGCTATTACGTTTTTATTCTGCTATTTGTATTTATTGATTAGCGGATTAGATGATCCTTTTGACATTTTAAATGGAGAAACCAATGTCGATTTGAAGCCTATTGACCGTTTCAAGCAACGATTGGATTCGGATTTTTTGGTTTAGTTAGTATTGATTTTTAGATTTCTTTAACATTTCGGTATAATTGTTGCTACGTATTTTTTATAACCAAACCAACAAGATACTATGAGCGAAGCAAGAAATGATTTTGGTAGAAAATCAATTACCCGAAAAACAAAAAAATTATATCCTAGAGTTGATTTAACAGCAATGGTAAGTGTTTCGTTCTTACTTATTGTGTTTTTTATGTTGACTTCGTTTTTATCAAGATCTAATGCAATGCAATTAGGAATGCCTGAAAGAGAAACAAGATGTGGAGGTTTTATTTCTTGTGGAGACACATCTTATGATAGAACAATAACGATATTGATTGGGAAAGGCAATCATATTGTGAGCTATATGGGCTATTTTGATTTGCCTTTAGAGGGTCCAAATTCTTTAACGTTTGATAAAAACTCCTTACGCAAAGAATTAATGCAAAAAAGCAAAGATGTTTTACAAAACACTGGAGATCCTAAAAAAGGACTCATTGTAATCATCAAACCAAGTGCAGCGTCTAATTATGGTGATTTAGTAAATGTTTTAGATGAAATGGCAATAATAAGAGTACCCACTTATGCAGTAGTAGATATCACTCCTGAAGAGGAAAAATTACTATCATTAGAATAAAAATTGCAGTTATTTGTTATCGGTCAATTGAAAGAGATCTTTGTAAAATAAATTTCATAATGAATGAAAAAGCCGAAACAATTGTTTCGGCTTTAATTTTTTAAAAATCAATATGGTAGATAATTACTTTTTGATTATTTTTTGATTGAAAATAGCTCCTGAAGTTGTTTTCCCTTTAAGTAGATAAAGTCCATTTTCAAATTCAGTGATATCTATTACATTAATATTTTCATAATATTTTATCTTTTTACCAGTAAAATCATATAATTCTAATGTTTCCATTCCTTGAGAAAAATTTATAACGGAATGGCTTGGATTAGGATATAATTTTAAAGAAACTAATTCATTTTCATCGATTCCTAATACAGCAGGACAATTAACCGAAACAGGTAGGCTTTTATTCACGGTTGTTCCGTCACCAAGTTGTCCAAAATTATTATAGCCCCAAGACCATAAAGTACCATCTGTTTTGAGTGATAATACATGATAAAATCCTCCTGAAATATCTTGCCAATTATTTTCAATACCTAATTGTGTTGGAGTATTTCTATCCGTAAAATCATTCAAACCTAATTGTCCATAATTATTTCTCCCAAAAACCCATAAAGTTCCATCACTTTTAATAAAATACGTTGAATCAGTTGAAGTATTTATTTTTTGAACTCCAGTAATAGAAGTAAGCTGTGTAGGGGTATTTCTACTGGTCAAATCACCTAAACCCAATTGTCCATAACCATTGTATCCCCATACCCATAGTGTTCCATCATTTTTTATTCCAATGACATGATTATAACCACTATATATGTTATTCCAATCATTTGAAACTCCAACTTGTGTAGGAATTGTTCTAGTTGCAAAATCACCAAAACCTAGCTGACCACTTCCATTATCTCCCCATGCCCAGAGAGTACCATCTGTTTTTAACCCCAAGGCATAATATGAACCTACTGTTAGTGATTTCCAATTGGTATCACTACCAACTTGTGTAGGCACTGTTCTAGCAAAATTATCGCCCAAACCTAATTGTCTTGAATCATTTCTGCCCCAAGCCCAAAGAGTACCGTTATTTTTAATTGCTAAAACAAATTCTTGGTTTTTTCCAGCATAAACATACTTCCAGTCATTATCTGTACCAATTTTTGTTGGTGTATTACTGTTAGTTGTATTTCCTTGACCTAATTGTCCATAATTATTTAATCCCCATGACCATAATGTACCGTCATTTTTTAAGGCATATTGTAAAATACTATTTTCAGATATTGACTTCCAATCTAAATCAGAACCAGTTTGCGTGGGTATATTACGAATGCCTCCTGTGACACTAATTCCTAATTCCCCAAAGGCATTATTTCCCCAGCTCCATAAACTTCCATTATCAGCAACGACAGCACATCCGTATCTACTGGCAGTAGCACTTTGCCAACATTGTGCTGTTAAAATTTGTAAGGGTAAAACTATAAATAAGAAGTATTTTTTTCTCATAATAAACTGCTTTATAAATGCAAATATATTTAAAATGACAAAAATATTATATAGCTAAAATTAAAAATAATTGATAACTACTTAGTTTTTAATAATCTAAATCTACCATTTTATTTTTTAAAAACTCTCTGCTATCGCTTTTTTCCAAAAGTATTGGTATGAATTAGGAACAGTAGCTTCATTTAATAAACAACTTGTTTCTAATTCAGGAAAGGTTTCGCCAAAAGTCTCCGTTTTGTTGCGTTCAACGCGAGTACTTACCACATCACGAGTCACACCATCTGGATGATTGATACCGGCAGATGCCATTAATTCCATAGCGCTTTTAACGGTTTCGTGTTGGAAACGTGCGACACGTACACTTTTTTCTTCAGGAACTAATCCTTTGGTTAGTTTTGGATCTTGCGTAGCTACACCTGTTGGGCAGGTATTCGCATGACATTCTAAGGCTTGAATACAACCCAAAGCGAACATCATTCCGCGTGCCGAATTACAAACATCGGCTCCAATAGACAAGCAGCGTATAATATCAAAACCTGAAATTACTTTTCCGCTGGCTATAATTTTTATTTGGTCTTTTATTCCGAATCCGTTCAAACAATCATAGACAAAAGCCAAGGCATCACGCAACGGCATTCCCACATGGTCGGAATATTCGGGTGGAGCAGCACCAGTACCACCTTCGCCACCATCTACTGTTATAAAATCAAGATAAGTATTGGTTTGTACCATGGCTTTACAAATGGAAATGAATTCCGATTTATTACCGATACAAATTTTAATTCCGATAGGTTTTCCACCAGAATGTTGACGTAATAATTTTACAAAATCCATTAATTCAAGTGGCGTAGTAAATACCGAATGTTTGGGTGGAGAAACGATATCATTCCCTTTTTCAACTAATCGGATCGATGCGATTTCATCCGTTACTTTTTCTTTGGGTAAAATGCCACCGTGTCCTGGTTTTGCACCTTGAGAGAATTTAATTTCAATCATTTTGACGTTATCCAAAGTGGCACGTTTGGTAAATTCTTCTAACGAAAATTTTCCGTCAGCAGTACGCGTACTAAAATAGCCTGTTCCGATATTCCAAACCACATCGCCACCTGGTTCTAAATGATACGGAGAAAGTCCGCCTTCTCCAGTATTGTGAAAAAAACCACCTTGTTTCGCACCAGAATTAAGGGCTAAAATGGCATTTTTACTCAACGAACCATAACTCATTGCGCTAATGTTGAATAAACTCGCATCATAAGGTTTACTACATTGTGAAGAACCAATTTTTATTTTTGGGTTTTCATTCACTTCTTTAAACGGGATGGCTTTCACACTGTGATTGATCCATTCATATCCCACATCATAGACATCTAATTGTGTTCCGAAAGGTTGCGTAGAGGTTTCTTTTTTACTTCGAGTATAGACTAATGTGCGTTGCAAACGGTTGAATGGTTTTCCATCGGTATCGGTTTCAATAAAATACTGACGCATTTCAGGACCGAGAGATTCTAATACATAACGCATTCTTCCCAATAGAGGGAAATTTCGTTTAATCGTTTGTTTGGATTGGTACATGTCGTACAAACCCATAAAAATTAAAGGAATAAAAATTATCAGTAAAAAGCTAAATTTCCAATTCACATAAATCAGAATGCCGATTAAAGCTAAAATGGTAGTACTGAAAATGACAAAAGCTTTTCTCATAATTCAATTATTTAATATTTTCCGCTAAGTAATTCACCACCAATGTTTGATTTGGCCTCTATGCCTAATTTTTTCATCATTTCATAAGTTGTACAAACCGCAGCTGAAGTGACTGGAATTCCGATTTCCTTCTGAATTAAATCTATAGATTCCAAAGATGGCATTTGCACACAAGCGGACGCTACTAAAACATCAACACCTGTTAAATCCAAACGTTTGTATATTTCCAATAAATTCATTGGATCTTGAGCGGCCACTTCTAAATTGTCTGGAATTTCCAAAGCGATAGAATCAACCACTTCAAAACCTTGATGCTCGATATAATCAACCACCATGTCTGTCAACGGTCTCATATACGGAGTGATAATCGCTACTTTTTTGGCGCCTAATACTTTTAATCCGTTGATTAAAGCGCCAGCAGAAGTTACGATAGGAGTAGGGAAGTCGTTTGCAATGGTTTCTTGGTGTAAATTTACTTCCGAAACGCAATGATAGCCGCGCCCCATGCTCATAATAGCGACCAAACAAGCATAACCCATAACATCTACATGTGCATCGGATAATTCTTGAGCACATTTTAAACTCATGGCATCCATCGCTTCCAATTCTTCTTTGGTGACTTTTTTCATACGCATTCTACTTGAATGGAATGTAAAACGTTCTGGTAAAATGGTTTCACGAGAGCGGAAAACAGCTGGTATTTCGGTTTCCATCGTTACGTTTGAAGATGGAACTATTTGTCCTATTCTAAATTTTTTCATTTTTTAAGTCATTGCGAGGAACGAAGCAATCTTCTTTCCTTATTATATTAAATCTCCTTAATCGTATTTACTATCGTTCCAATACCTTCAACAGTTGCTTCAATTACATCGCCATCGTACATCCATTCTTGAGGGTCTCTACCAGCTCCAACACCAGAAGGTGTTCCGGTTGCGATAATATCACCTGGTTCTAAAGTGAAAACAATACTCAAATCTTCAATTAAATCATTGATGTTAAATAATAAGAATTTCGTATTTGAATTTTGTTTTTCTACACCGTTTACCTTTAGAGATAAATTTAAATTATGTGGATTTTCGATTTCATCTTTGGTTACTAAAATCGGTCCCATAGGTGCAAAAGTATCTTGCCCTTTAGAAACAATCCATTGTCCTTCACGACGACAATCTCTAGCAGAAATATCATTGATAACCGTATA
Organism: Bacteroidota bacterium; assembly: GCA_040385625.1. Lineage (GTDB taxonomy): Bacteria > Bacteroidota > Bacteroidia > Flavobacteriales > Flavobacteriaceae > Flavobacterium. Next base: position 348,930 of record JAZKHA010000001.1, on the reverse strand, counting down.
GCCAAATACATAATCTAATGCCTCGGCTTTAGGAACATATTTTCCTTTTTTTCCCATAACCACAGCCAATTCCACTTCCCAATCTAACTGGGAGGTTAGCTTTGTGTTTTTGATAATATCCGTATTCGTTGCTGTAACTGTTGTCGGTGGTTTGGAGAAAATAATTGGTTTTTGAGGTAGTTTACCTGTGGTATCTAAAGTACGAGCGCTTTCGGCTACGTGTTCTGTGTAATTTAAACCAATTCCAATGATGTTTTTACGTGGTTTCGGAATAGGAGCTAAGAAAATTACATCATCAATAGCATATGAAATTTCTTCAAATTGTTTTTCGCTTGTATCTGCAATTAAATCGTTGATTTCTGCAATGACATCAAATCCCATGTCAATTAATGATAACATATCGCTTGGAAGTGGGAAGTTGGAAACCTCTCCAAAATCTTCCATATCAATTACTTGGTTGTTGTGTATAAAAGCTAATCTTGGTTCAGAATCTTCAATAGTATAAGTAAGTAGTTTCATTATTTTGAGTGGCAAAGTGGCAAAGTAACAAAGTCAATTGCCGGATTTATATTCTTCGTTTTATATTAAAGTTTGAAAACCGTTATTTTCAGTATATGTTTGTTCTTGATACAATCCTAATTTTTCAATTACAGGTAAATCGTTGAATGAAAATAAACATGCATCTTCAGTATCCGATAAATTTACATGTTCATGATTTGCCCAAGACGGTACACAGAAAATATCGCGTTCTTTCCAATCGAAACGTTTTCCGTTGATGATAGAATAGCCTTTTCCTTTAGCACATTGATACACAAAAGAACCAGTGTGTTTGTGGGCTTTACCTTTGAAGCCTGCTGGTAATAATTGCATGGAAGCTCCCATGGTTTGCATCACATGTCCGCCAGTTAAGGGATTCGAATACTGCATAATAATTCCGTCGAAAGGAGAACCTTCGTTGACTTTAGCCGCTTCCAATAAAGCAGGATATACAGTTTTCCAAGAATATTTAAATAAAGGAGAGTAAGGTTTGTCCCAATTCGCATCCGGAGGAATTAATCCAGTTCCTCCGTAGGTTAAAGGAAGATAATTTGTAGGTGCTTGTAAAGGTTGTTTTCCATCAAAAACAGCATAATCATTGGCTTCCAAAGCATTGACTAATGGAATATCCAAGCCATCCTGCCAAATACACGTTTTTCCATTTTCAGCAACGCCGTGTTCGTGCCAGGCAGAGTTTGGAGTGATTACAAAATCATTGACTTCAAAAGTAACTTTGTTTCCATCAACAACGGTATAACCGCCTTCGCCTTCCATAATAAAACGTAGGGCAGAAGCTTTGTGTCGGTGAGCTGAAGTGCTTTCACCAGGTCTTGTTACCTGAATTCCGGTATACAACCAGCCTACAGCAGCGCTGACATCCTTTCGTTTGTCATTAACCAAATAAACAACACGACGTCCGGCTTGTTCAGGAGTAACCAGTTCTGATGATTTTAAAACCAATTCACGTAAATCGTCATATTTCCAAAGCATAGGAACAGAAGAAGTTCTGGGTTCCCATGGTTCGATATCATTGGCAACTGTCCATAGAGCACCAGCTCCAAGCGTTTCGAGCTCTTTATAATAAGCTTCTAATTCGGGAGTATCTTTTACTCTTGCGCGACCAATTTGGTCATCTGAATATTTTCCTTCCATATCTATTTTTCGAAATAAGAGTCGTAAAATTACGATTTATCTTCTAACTTTTAGGTTGATTATTCTTTATTTGATTTAGGTTTGAGTAACAAAAAAATGGGGTATGAAAGTAATGTGATCCCAACTATGGCTAAGAAACTTTTGCTGTCGCTATAAGCAAAACCAGTAAACAAAGCGATTGAAAATAGGATCATTAATATGGAAGTATAGGGATACCCCCATGATTTGTAAGGTCTTTCTAAATTGGGTTCTGAAAAACGCAATTTTATTAAAGAAACATAAGTTAATCCCCAAACAGTAATTGCCATAAAAGTGGACAATAAAAACAAAATTTCAAATGTTCCAATATAAATTAAGATAAAAGCAAATAGCGATGAAACTAAAAGAGCAACAATTGGTGTACCTGCATTATTAATTATAGTCCCTTTTTTGATAAAAAAACCATCCCGACTCATTCCATATAAAATTCGAGAAGGCATCATCATGTAAGCGTTTAAAACACTGATAATAGAAAATACAGCAATTATAGTCACAACTATTGATCCTTTCTCACCAAAAACAGCTTTAGCAACATCAGATGCGGCTAATGGTGAATTGGCTATATTGGATACTGGCAAAACATATAAAAACGCCATATTTATAACTATATAGATTCCAATTACAAGTAGTGCGCCGAAATACAATGATTTTGGAATATTTTTACCTGGATTTTCATCTTCTTCAGCAAAAAAACAAGCAGCATTCCAACCATCATAGGTTCCTAAAACCAATTGTAACGATTTTAAAAATGAAATGATAATACTAGCATCAATAAGTCCTGTAGTATTTTTTATTGGTTCAATTTTTATTCCTGTATAACTAAAGCAAGCAATGATTAAGATAACAAACAATATTACTTTGATAACGCTAGAAATTTGTTGTACAATACTTCCGCTTTTAATTCCAGTGGCGTGAAGAAGCGTAAAACCGAGCAGGAATGCCATCGCAATGACTGTTGTCATGTTTTGCCATTCTGGAATCAGAATTACTAAATACTCACTAATGACAATACAAAAGAAAGCTGGTGCAATGGCGTTGGAAATATAGTCAAACCAACCTGTTACAAATCCGGCGTAATTACCAAAAGCACGTTTTACATAATTATAGGAACCTCCCGCTTTGGGTAACATTGTTGCTAATTCAGCATAAGTTCCGGCGCCTATCAAGACATAAATACCTCCTAATAACCAACAAGCAATGATGAGCCAATAGTTGTTTAACATTCCCGCAATAGTTCCGGGAGTTCTAAGTATTCCAACACCTATGGTTCCACCAATTAAGATCGCAATTCCGAAACTAACGCCAAGTATTTTTTTTAATTGATTAGGGGATTTGCTATCCATATTTGTGTGGTACAATTATTTTTTATTAAAATCTTCGTGATTGTCAATAAAGGTGATTTTTCTCGTTGGAGCTATATTTACTCTTAAATCGAAAATATCAAAACGGTTGTAATGCCCTAATATATCGTGCATTTGCTTTGGTTGAATGCATTTCTGTAAATCAATTTCTGCGTAAGCGATTCCTTCATCATCAATTAGCGGTTCACCGATTACAGCTCCGTTTGGACCAACAAATCCTGAAAAAGCAGAGTTTTTACGTGTTAGTAATTCATCTACATTAGGAACATCGGCACGTAAAGCATCTTTAATTTCCTGTGAAATGGTCGAGCATGAAACGATAGTAAACAGTTTTCCTTCGAATGAATGTGCTGCAGCTCTAATTTTAATAGCTTCCGCCATATTGTAATCGGGTGGGGCAACCGGCAATGAAATATAGTTGGCGATATGAATCAATTCGCCTTGAGAAAGCAATGTAAAACGCGCCAAAGTATTCGTATTCTCACCACAAGCCAACGTTCCGATTGGACCAATTTCTGTGTCATATACTTTTAAAGAAGAACCATCACCTGAGGTCCAAGTTAGTTTTTCAGCCCATGTTGGCACTAACTTTCTGTGTTTTCCAATGACTGTTCCGTTATTATCGATGATTAAATTGGTGTTGTATATTTCACCGTAGGAATCGCCACGTTCGTTAATTCCGATTACGATGTGAATGTTATGGTCTTTTGCTGCTTGATACAAGGGCTGCATCGCATTATCATCCGTTTTAACAGAACATTTGTATAATTCTTCGTACCATTTGCTTCCTTGAACCGGTGTCATAATCCAATTCCAATACGGATAACCTGCTATAAAAACTTCTGGGAATGCAATAAGTTTTGCACCATTATTACTTGCTTCTTTTATGAAAGTAATGGCTTTTTCAATTGTTTTTTCAACGTTTAAAAAAACAGGCGATGTCTGCACTGTGGCGGCTTTGAATTTTTTAAATTCCATAATTTAGATTTATGATATAAGGAAATATCCAATTTTTTCTCTCATGGCTTCGTTAAAAGCTTCTGAAGTAATGGTTTTTCGATCGTCTCCAATTTTTACATTGACCAAAGTCACTTCACCTTCTAAAATAGTTTCTCCAAGTTGGTTTTTGAATAAAAATGCGCAGAGTAGGGAAGAAGAGCGTAATTCTTTTACCCATAATTCTTTAATGATTACTTCGCCTAAACGGGCTGCTTTTTTAAATTGTACTTTTAAATCAACAGTAGGGATGCCATTGGTTTCATGCATTCTAGAAAAAGGTCGGTCCAAAGCTTCTTCAAACCAATCTTCTACCAATCCGTTAAGCATTTCCAAGAATCTAGGATAGAATACAATTCCTGCAAAATCAATATGTTGGAAACGAATTTTTTCTGTTTTTATAAAGTATTTCATATGTTTAAAAATATATTTTTCAGTTGTAAAATATGTTATCGTCGTTTTGGTCATTAGTGTTTGTTTGCAACAAACTTTTTGTTATTGACGATTTCATATTATTTTAACTTAAAACGTTGAATTTTACCTGTTTCTGTTTTAGGTAAATTATCGGTGAAATTAATTACTCTTGGATATTTATATGGTGCAGCTACTTCCTTGAACCACTGCTGAATTGATTTAGCTAATTCATCATTTGCTTTATGTGATTCTTTTAAAACGATATGAGCACAAACTAACATGCCACGATCTTCATCGGGTAATCCTACAACGGCACATTCCAAAATATCATCGTGTGTTAAAAGTACGGATTCTACTTCAATTGCCGCAATATTATAGCCTGAAGAAATAATCATGTCATCACCACGTGCTACAAAATAAAAGTAACCTTCCTCATCCTGACGGAAAATATCGCCTGTGATGTTCCAACCATTTTCTACGTATTCCCGTTGTTTTTCTTCTCTGTTTAAATATTTGCAACCTGTAATTCCTTTGACTGCCAATCTTCCCGGTTCGTTTATTGGTAATTCATTTCCTTTTTTGTCAATGATTTTGGCTTCATAACCTGTAATAGCTAATCCGGTAGCGCCAGGTTTCATGTTTTCGTCATTAGATGAAATAAAAATATGTAGTATTTCAGTGGAACCAATACCATCTATGATTTTTAATCCAGTGGCATCATACCAATCTTCCCAAACTTTTAATGGTAAGGTTTCACCAGCGGAAACACATTTTCTAAGACTTGAAATATCAAAATCAGACGCTTTTGTGGTGATGATTCGCCAAGCTGTTGGTGCCGTAAAACAAATGGTGACTTTATAATCTTGAATCGCTTTTAAAAGTAAATCGGGACTTGGTTTTTCGATTAAGAATGTCGAAGCACCAAAATACATCGGAAACAAAACCAATCCGCCTAAACCGAACGTAAATCCTAGTGGCGGACTTCCAATAAAAATATCAGCTGAAGTTGGCTGTAGCGCATACTGTGGAAAAGCTTCGCAAATATTTAAAATATCTTTATGATAATGCGCTGTCATTTTCGGTAAACCTGTTGTTCCAGAAGTGAAACCAATTAAAGCAACAGAATCTGACTTGGAATGGTAATTTTGAAACGTTTTTGACTTGCTCTCCATCAATTTTTCTAAATCCGAATTTCTGTAGAAACTTATTTTTTTCAGAAAACTAGATTGGACTAAATTCATTTCTTCCGCTAAATCGCTATCGCAAAAAGCATGAGAAATTTCGGCGCAATCTATAATGGTTGTTAATTCTTTAGAACGCAATAACGGCATGGTGGCTACAACAATTCCGCCTGCTTTTAAAACAGCAAACCAACACGCAACCATCATTGGATTATTTGCCGATCGAATCAGTACACGGTTTCCAGATTTCAATCCTAAATCGTCTACTAAAACATGGGCAATTTGATTGGCTTTTTCATACAAATCTTGATACGTCCAAGTTTCTTCAAAAGTTCGGATACAAATATTGTTTCCACGACCTTCGGAAATATGATTATCTAGTAATTTTTCCACACAATTGAGCATTTCTGGTCGATTGAATTGTGGTAAATCCAAGAATTTATATTCTGGCTGTAATTCTAGATTGGGTAAGCTATTGTGAGCAAAATTATCTTCGTAATGTTTCATAATCACTAATTACTTCTTATTACTCTTAGGTTTCAAGGCGATTCTCATTCCTTCCGTTTGTTTTCTTTCCGAAGCTTTAAGCGGATACAAATGTGAAATTCCCATTTTATATGGATTTGGAATATCAGTTGATTGAAATTGCTCGTAAGCTTGCGCATTTCGTACAAAATTTGCATCTAACAATAGAGGTCTTCCCAATGCCACTAAATCGGCACGACCGTTTAGAATTATTGTATTAATTTGATCAATATCTTGAATGTAACCTGTTGTGATAGTTGGAATATGAACCGTGTTTTTTACCATATCAGAAAAAGGTGTTTGCCACATTCTTCCCGTTTGAGGTTTTTGACCGGCAACTGTATTTCCGGTAGAAACATTAATGATATCGGCTCCAGCGTTTTTGAAAGCCGTTGCAATGGTAATTACATCTTGTTCTGAAATTCCGTTTTGCGCCCAATCGGATGCTGAAATTCGAACAGACATTGGTTTTTCTTTTGGAAAAGCGTTTCTCATTTCAGTAAAAACTCGCAATGGAAATTTCAATCTATTTTCGATGCTTCCTCCGAATTCATCTGTTCTAGTATTCGTTAATGGCGATAAGAAAGAAGCTAATAAAAATCCGTGATGTGCTTGCAATTCAATCATATCAAAATTGGCAGCATTCGCATTTTTTGTAGCTTGAACGAATTGAGAAGTCACCAAATCCATATCAGCTAAAGTCATTGCTTTAGGTGTTTTTGAATTTTCATTAAATGGAATCGCAGAAGCCGAAAGTAATTCCCAACTTGTTCCAGTAAAATTTTCTTCCCAAGGTTTTTTCGTCGCTCCTTTTCGTCCTGAATGTCCTAATTGAATTCCGATTTTAGTTTGTGTATAGTTATGAATGAAGTCGTTAATTCGTTTCCATTCTGTAGTTTGCTTTTCGTTATAAATTCCAGCACAACCTTCTGTGATTCTACCTGTTTCTGAAACCGCAGTCATTTCGGTTAAAATTAATCCTAAACCACCAATTGCTCTTGAAGTGTAATGTTGAAAATGCCAATCGTTTACTAAACCGTTTTCCGCAGAATATTGTCCCATTGGCGACATCACAATTCGGTTTTGTAATTCTAAATTTCTTAGTTTGAAAGTTGAAAAGGCTGCCGATTGATTTTTGTCATTGACATTCTTATTATCATTAAATTCTTTAAGAACTTTATCTGTAAATGATTTATCACGCAAGCGTAAGTTTTCAAAAGTCACTTTTTTAGCGCGTGTCATGCACCCGAAAGAGAATTGATAAAAAGGATGTTGGTTGTGACGGTTCATGTTTTCGAACCAATCTAACGAGACTAATGCCGCGTATTGAATCATTTCAACTGTATTTCTACGAGTCTTGTCATATTGTTGAAAAGCTGCTTGCACATTAGTTGGATTCGCAATTACTGCATCCGATAATCCGATAGCAGAATCCATGGCTAATTTCGTTCCAGAACCAATTGAATAATGTGCTGTGGCTTTGGCATCGCCTAATAAAACGATATTTTTATGATACCAATTTTCGTTAGTTACGTGAGGAAATTGACGCCAATGTGATTTATTTGAAATTAGCGAATGACCGTCTAATTCATCCTTGAAAATATCCGAAATTTTAGCGATGGTATCTTCTTCGTTAGTAACTTCGAAATTGAATTTTTGCCACGTTTCATCTGAACATTCGAAAATCCACGTGCTCATTCCTTCTTGGTATTGGTAGGAGTGGGCAACGATTAAACCGTGTTCTGTATTTCTGAAAAAGTAGGTAAAAGCATCTAAAGGTTTTGTAGAACCCAACCAAACGAAACGGTTTTGTTTCATTTCGATTTTAGTTCCGAATTCTTTTTCATATTTCGTTCGAACGCCACTAGCAATTCCATCGGCAGCTAAGATAATATCAGTATCTGCGAATTGATCTAAATCGTCTACATTTTGTTCGAAATGCAAATTGACACCTTCTTCTCTACATCTTTGTTGCAATAATTGGAGTAACGTTTTTCGAGAACAACCACAAAATCCATTTCCAGCGATACTTACTTCTTCACCATCACGAGCGATGATAATATCATCCCAATACGCAAATTTGCTACGAATTAATTCATACGATTGCATGTCACGTTTTAAGAATTCACCTAAAGTTTCATCGGAAAAAACCACTCCAAATCCGAAACTGTCATCCGCTTTATTACGTTCGTAAATATCGATTTGACAATGCGGTAGGGCTTTCTTTGTTAATATAGAAAAGTAAAGTCCGCCGGGACCACCACCAATTACTGCTATTTTCATAATTATTTTTTCATAAAATCAAATGCGCCTTTACGCAAATTGATATTGTATTCTAAATAGGCTTTTAAGCATGCTAAAAAGTTTGACCAACCAAAGGAATTTCCGGAAAGCCATTGCAAACCAGCTTCGTTGTTTTCCATACTTTTTTCGGAAATAGAGACTAAAGTTGAATTCTTTTCTTTTTCAGAAAGCGTAATTTCTACTAATAAATCAATTCCAGAGTTTTCCCAATAAAATGAAATGTATTTATCTTTTTCGACTTTTTGCACTTTAACTGGACACTCAAAATCGAATTCTGGAAATTTCCAGATTAGGTTTTTTCCTTCTTCCATGATTCCTGTGCTTTGTGAAATAAAATAATTGGTCATTTTTTCAGGAATGATAATCGCATCAAAAACTTCATTGATTGGTTTTTGAATTTGCATTGCAACATTTATTTCTAGTTTTTCCGGTTTCATACTTAACTTCTTTTAATGGAGAAAATTTCTCCTATTTTAGAATAATTCGAACCTGCCAAACGTGCTATAGGTCTATAGGTTTCCATATTGATTTTGAAATCATCTAATAATACGCTTTCATCAACATGAAACATCACGACACGTCCAATAATAATACAAGCGCCACCATTTTTATGGTCTTCCAAAAAATAATGGTGAACCAATTCGCATTCCATTGTGATTGGGCTTTCTTTTACTCTTGGTACTTTTACTTTTATCGAAGAAATAGGAGTGAGGCCGGCCAATTCAAATTCATTCACATCTAAAGGAACGGTTTGCGAAGTCGTATTCATTTTTTCAACAATTTCTTCCACCACCATATTGACCACAAATTGACCTGTTTCCAGAACATTATTGAGCGTATCTTTATTGGAATTATTGGTCCGTACTGTCGAGAACATGACATGAGGTGGATCTTCACCTACAGCATTAAAAAAAGAAAAAGGAGCAAGATTCGGAATTCCGTCTTTAGAGACACTTGAAATCCAGCCTATTGGTCTTGGAATAACTGCTCCGGTTAATAGTTTATAAGTAGCTTTTTGGTCAATACTATCTGGATCAAATTCCATAATTAGTTGGTTGGTTTGTACAAATTAACTAAAAAAATATCCAATTTGAAACAGATATATGTTGAACTTCTTTTTAAATTTACGGGATATCAAAAACATTTGCCATGAGTTATTATAAAATTGAAAATCTAGAGCATTATTTTAAAATGTATAAGAAGTCAGTACGTGAACCCCGAAAATTTTGGGATAAGGTTGCCGATGAAAATTTTACATGGTATCAAAAATGGGAAAGAGTCTTTGATGTTGATATGCAAGAAGCACAATTTAAGTGGTTTATAGATGCTAAAGTAAATATTACCAAGAATTGCATTGACCGACATTTGGCACGAAAAGGAGAAAAAACAGCCATTATTTTTGAACCGAATGATCCTAATGAAGTGGCATTGCATATTACCTATAATGAACTGTACAAAAGAGTTTCCAAAATGGCCAATGTATTGCGTGAGCAAGGCATTAAAAAAGGAGACCGAGTTTGTATTTACTTGCCGATGATTCCTGAATTAGCGGTGGCGGTTTTGGCTTGTGCTAGAATTGGAGCTATACATTCGGTAGTGTTTGCAGGATTTTCAGCTTCTGCAGTTGCGGCTCGAATTCAAGATTGTGAATGTAATATGGTTATTACATCCGATGGTGGTTACCGAGGAAACAAAACGATTGATTTGAAAAGTATCGTCGATGAAGCATTAGAAAAATGCCCGACAGTCGAAAAAGTTCTTGTTGTTAAAAGAACGAACGAAGCAGTGACAATGAAAACAGATCGAGACATGTGGCTGCAGCCGTTACTGGATAAAGCTCTTGATAATAACGTAGCTGAAATTATGGATTCGGAAGATCCGTTATTTATTTTATATACTTCAGGATCGACAGGAAAACCAAAAGGAATGTTGCATACCACAGCTGGATATATGGTTTATACTGGTTATACTTTTAAAAATGTATTCAATTATGAAGAAAATGATGTTTTTTGGTGTACTGCTGATATTGGCTGGATTACTGGACATTCTTACATTTTATACGGACCTTTATTGAATGGTGCAACGACCGTAATTTTTGAAGGGGTACCATCGTATCCCGATTTCAGTCGTTTTTGGGAAGTGATTGAAAAGCATAAAGTAACCCAATTTTATACAGCTCCGACAGCCATTCGTTCGTTAGCGAAAGAGAGCATAGATTATGTACAAAAATTTCCAATGAAATCGTTGAAAGTAATTGGATCAGTAGGAGAACCTATCAATGACGAGGCTTGGCATTGGTATAACGATCATGTAGGAGGGAAGCGTTGTCCGCTAGTAGATACCTGGTGGCAAACCGAAACAGGAGGCATTATGTTATCGCCAATTCCTTTTGTGACTCCTACCAAACCAACATATGCTACTTTACCGTTGCCTGGTATTCAACCCGTTTTGATGGATGAATTGCGAAACGAAATTGAAGGCAATCAAGTAGTAGGAAGTCTGTGTATTAAATTCCCTTGGCCAAGTATTGCCAGAACGATTTGGGGCGATCATCAACGTTATAAAGAAACTTATTTTACCGCTTTCCCTGGCAAATATTTCACCGGTGATGGAGCTTTGCGTGATGAAGTGGGGTATTACAGAATTACTGGTAGGGTAGATGATGTGATTATTGTTTCCGGGCATAATTTAGGAACGGCTCCAATTGAAGACTCGATTAATGAACATCCTGCAATTGCAGAAAGTGCTATTGTTGGGTTTCCACATGATATCAAAGGAAATGCTCTATATGGTTTTATTATTTTGAAAGAAACGGGAGAATACAGGGATAGAGACAATTTGTCAAAAGAAATTAATCAGATTATTACGGATCAAATTGGACCTATTGCGAAATTAGATAAAATTCAGTTTGTGAATGGATTGCCAAAAACCCGTTCAGGAAAAATAATGCGTAGGATTTTGCGTAAAATAGCAGAAGGAGATTTTACCAATTTCGGAGATACTTCAACCCTTTTAAATCCTGAGATTGTTGAAGAAATTAAAGAAGGAAGAGTATAAATTTACATATAGAAATTACTAAATTTGCATTAAAATATTTTTTTTAATGAATGATTACAATATACTTTTTCAGGATAGAGCTAACAATTATCATCTTGCAATGCAGGAATATCCTAATGTTAGAATTCATGAATTTAAGTCATTAATTTCAAGTACTAATTTTTCTGATCTAAAAATGGTTTTAGACATTCCATCCGGTGGAGGTTACTTAAAAAACCATCTACCAGACCATGTTAATATAATTTCTACAGATTTTTCTGAAGGATTTAAAAATGATGATATAAAACTAGTTTCTCCTGAAAAACTGCCATTCGAATCAAATTCTTTTGACGCAATTTTTTCTCTTAGTGGTATGCACCATCTAAACAATGTCCCTTTATTCGTAGAAGAATGTTTACGAATTCTTAAAAAAGATAGAAATTTTGTTTTTGCTGATGTCAAAAAAGACTCTAATGTTGACTTTTTTTTAAATAATTTTTTAAATGAGTATAGTTCTTTAGGACATAAAGGCGATTTCTTTTATCAAAATTATTTCGAAAAACACTCGAATATTCAAAACAAGATAATCGACTGTCAGTATAATGAGTATCCCTTTTTGTTTAATGATGAAACCGAATTAATTCGTTTTTTTAAACTCTTTTTTGGTTTAGATAAGGCAAGTGATATTATTATTTTAGAAGGTGTTCGTGATATTTTAGGAATAGAGAAAACTTCAAAAGGATTAGAAGTTAACTGGGGATTAATTCAATACACATTGAAAAAATAATCTAAAAATTTTTATGATTTTACAAAGTAGCTAATCATTCAATTGAGGCAAATGTATTAACTCTCCAAATTCCTTATTAAATCGTTCTATAGAACTTCTGATTAATCCTGCATTTGAAAAAAAAGTGAGTTCACCAAAAATAATTTTATTACCTATTGAATACAAATCTACACGCAAAAAAATAAAGCCTTCAGATAGTTTTTTTGCAACTTGTATCATCTCATCAAAATTATCTGGTTTCTCAAAATTAGCTTCAGAAAAAGCTGTTATATATTTCTCTGGCAACACCTTATTCCAGTTTAAGTCATAAAAGCTTTTTCTTAAATTTTCATTTTTGTTTTTTTGAACGAAAACATATTTTGGTTCGCCATGAAAACAATGAAATTTATAATCAATAAGGGAGTCACTGTCAATTTCTGAAATGTATTTTTCAACTAAAATTCTTGGAGGAAGTTTTTTATAAATTAACTCTCGAAATCTATAATAATAATTATCCGATAAGAATTGATTTAATTTTTTCTTTGTTTGCTCAAGATTTAATTCACTTTTATCCTTTACAATGATATTATAACCAGAGCCATGAGTTCCTTTTAAAACAAACTGATTAGGTAAAGTATCAAAATTTATTTGATCTACCGCATCATATATTCCGTAAACTTCATTTAAGTACTGCTTCCCTATTTTTTCCTCAATGTAACTTCTAACTTCATACTTATCAACAAATTTGCCATAATCTTCTTTGTAATAATGTAATTTAAGCCAAAGCGTTTTCTCCATAAACTCTTTTGGATTAATTAAGTCTGGCTTTGTATTATTCTTTAGAAAATATTGTAACATAGAAATTTTCTCGTCGTTACCACCTATACATTTAAGCAAGCTAATATTTAGTTTGTAGTATTTTCTTTTAAAAAAGTTCATGAATTTATTATTTTTTGCTGTTTTTTAAAAAGAAAATTACAATCCTAATTTTCCTCGCATTTTCAAAAACAGAACTGCAATATTATAAGCTAAATTACCCGAAGTATGCACTTCTGGATTTTCAATTTTATAAAAAGTAAGTAATTCTTCTAGTGAATATTGTCTTGCGCTGTCTAGTATTCTTCCGTGCATAACTTCTACGTCCAATAGGTTGCTTTTTAATCGACCACTTTGTAGTTTAGATAAATACTCATTTAAAATTTCAATATCGTAATGAATGCGATGACCTATTACTGTAGCGTTTCCAATAAAATTTACTAATGACTCAATTGCTTGTGCTTCTTGATAAATCAATTCTTTCGACTCCAGGATTTCATCTTTATTCAATTCTATCTCTAAACTACTCTCTATTACAATTTGATTGTTTTCGATAGCCACAGCTCCAATAGATATGATTTTATCTTTGGTGGGATTGATTCCTGTTGTTTCAAGATGCAAAGCTATTTTTCGAGTTGAAGGTACTTCCAACTGTATCAAATATTCTTTCCAAAATTCGGGATAGTCTTTGCCAATATTTTTTAACCAATCGATCATTTTATGAAAATTGTGTTAGTTGAAAAGTATCTTTTACAATTTCTTCTAAATCTTTTAGAATATGTAATGATTCTTTCAGTTTTTCTTTATCCGTCTTAGAAAATTGATCTACATCAATGTATTCACCTGTATTGTCATTTTTTAAACCTTCAAGAGCTCTATATCTAGATAGAAGTAAAAAAGTATCAGCTGCATCCAAATAAACTTCAGCATTATCAACGTTTTTAAGCGCCAATTCTTTATAACGAGAATACGTATTATTAATTCCTTTCAATCCATGTTGAATAGACAACAAACGAGCAATATCAACCAATTGATTGATTGCTTTTTCTTTTACATTAAATTTTCCTACATGTGGACCACTTTCTTCTTCATTGAATTTTTTGAAAAAACTCAACGGTGCAGGTTTTTTCAAAGCGTCATTTCCTAAATAGTCCAAAAATAAAACTTTGCTTTTTGTTTTGAATATGGTATCGGTAATCGCAGTTTCTAAATTTTGATCCCCGAAAACAAATTCATAATCAAAGAAAATTGAACAATGTTCATTAGTATATTCACCTGGAGTATTAATCCAATTTTCGTATTGCTTAATCCATTCAGTCAATGACTTACACCATTTTTGATTGTTAGCCGAATGACCAAATTGACAATGATGATATCCTACTTTTTCTAAAACTTCCGTAGTTTTTTTTGCCAACTGATTGAAATAGTCCTTTACATCACGAACCTGCTGAATTTCAATATCCTTATAAACTAAAATATTATCATGATCAGTGAGTAGTAATTGCTCTTTTCTACCCTGACTTCCAATACTTAAAAAAGCAAATGGGACAGGAGGGGAGCCCAATTCTAAAATACTAATTTCGATGGCACGACGAATAATTGCTAACGTAATTTCACCCGAAACATTATACAAATGTTGCAACGGTATATTTTTAGTCAACGCTTGCTGAATAATTCCAGAAAGTGATTGATGCACTGATTTTAATTGAGAAGCTGTTGCTGCCCGTTTAATTTCTTTAATCAAAACACCTGGAGAATTCGCTTGTGCTTGAATTAAATCATTCTGAGTAATTACTCCTTTAACATCCGTGTGTGGAGTACCATCAACTGTAACACACAAGTGATGAACTTTGTGTGAAAGCATTACTAATTGCGCTTCTGCTAAAGAAATATTTTCAGTTACCGTCGCCACAGGGCTGGTCATTATTTTATCAACATGTGATTGAATGGCTTGTTTTCCTGTAGCAACTTTTAGTCTAAAATCAGTATCAGTAACAATACCAACTAACTTATTTTCCTCTTTGATAAATGCACTATCTAATAAATTATCAGTCATCAGCAGTGCTACGTCACGAATGGTTTGATCGTGCTCTACTAATAATGGTTTCTTATTATAAGTTAGGGTTTGAATGAAAGAGAAATCGTTTTGAAATTCAGACAATTGTACTGTATCTGAAATTAATTTATTTCGATCTTTATCAGCTGGATTATTTGAGTTATTTGCAAAACTTTCTAGAAGAAAGTTCAAAACATCAGCATTTTGAACCACAAAAGGTCTTACTTTTTCAATAGGAACAGCAAAAAGAATGGCTTCTTCATTGGCTTTTGCTGTCATTTGGTAGTTATTTTTGGCAAAAAATGGACGTAAACCAAAAACATCGCCAGAATAACATTTATTCAAAAGTGTTTCTTCAGCATCAGCAACTACAGTCAAGTGGATAACACCGGTGTTTACCACATAAAAACTATCATGTAATTCATCATTAATTTGGAAAAGTGTTTTGTTTTTATCTAAATGAATAACTTTTACAAATTTTGCTATGTCTTTTAAATCTTCAAAACTTAAAAAACTAAAAGGCTTAAAATCTTTTAAAAAATTGGCAACGCTTTCTGCAATGGAATTCTTCATAATATTCTCACGGTTACTAAAAGGTAAATGTAGTAACAATTTTTGTAAGAATGAAGAGCCATTTAATTTATTCTATTTTACATAATATAAATTATAGTTTAATAATAGCTATTATTCATCAAGAGCAAAAAGACGCTCTCTATATAGTTTTCCAATAGCTATTTGTAATCTGGTTGTGTAATCCTCAATGAGCCATTCTCTGTAGTTTTTAGTAGAACTTGCTAAACAACGTGTAAAAAGTTTTACTCGATATTCAATGTCTTCTACAAGAAATTTTGCCAGATTTTTGGCCCCAACCAAATCTTCCGAATTATCAACACACATGGTTGCATGCTGTACAATTGATTTTTCAATAACTTCCTTTGGACGTAAATTTTTTGATAAAACGGTTTTAAATTCAGCATCAACATCAAAATCAATCATTTCAGAATTTTTAAATAATTCTCTAACTTCAGGTGACATTTCGTATCTGAAATTAATTTCAATGTCGGCATCACTACGTAAATTATCTAAATAATATTCTGGCGATTTGAATATATGTTGCCAATCGACAGGATCATTCCACAAACCAAAACGAGAGGCATTATTTCCTAAATCTATAATTGTAAATTCATCTTTATGGGGTAATTTTCGCGAACCACGACCAATCATTTGAAAATAAAGCGTTAACGACTTAGTTGCACGGTTAATTATAATCGATTCTACCGTAGGTTCATCAAATCCTGTTGTTAAGATTCCTACCGATGTTAAAACTGCATCCGGAGTTGTTTTAAACCATCTCAAAATGGCTTTACGATCCTCTGGACTTGTTGTGTTATCAAGGTGTCTTATAGGATAACCTGCTTTTTTAAAGGTATCATGAACATACAATGAAGTATTAATTCCATTATTGAAAATCAGTGTTTTCTTTCCTTTTGATTTTTCTTCATAGGCATGCAATAATTTGCTTTGCATATCCAATTGTGAATACAGTTCGTCAGAAGATTTTACAGTATAATCGCCTGTAATTCCAACTTTTAAGCTGGATAAACTAACATCATAACTATAAGTCGTAGCTTTTGCTAAAAATCCATTTTGGATTAATTTGTTTATAGGATCTCCAACAATTAATTCCTTGTAATTTTCATACATCGGAAGATTAATATTAGAACTCAACGGCGTGGCAGTTACTCCTAAAATAAAAGCATTTTTAAACGAATGCAGTAGTTTTCTAAAGGAATTGTAATGCGCTTCATCAATAATTACAAGACCTACATTATCAATAAGTAGCTTTTCGTCATTCAATCTATTCTTTAAAGTTTCTACCATAGCCACGAAGCACGTATATTCGTTTTGGTCTGGTAATTCTTTAACTTTTGAATTGATTATTTTGTTTTTTACATCAAATGAGCTTAACATTTTCGAAGTTTGCTTGCAAAGCTCAATTCGGTGGGTCAATACAACCACTTTTTTATCATGTCTTTCGATATAACGGCGTACCATCTCTGAAAAAATAACCGTCTTCCCTCCTCCTGTTGGTAATTGGTACAACAAGTGATAATTTTGAGGAGCATTGTCCATTCTATCAAAAATGGCATTTATATCGCGTAATTGATAGTCGTACAAGATTTTTCTCTCTTCTAATTCGATTTCAAGCTCTAGTTTTGACATACCTACTTTTCAATTTTTGCAAAATTACGTTTAAAAAACAGTATAACAGCATACTAATTTGCAAAATGTTAGATTTATGTATTTTTTAACGAATTAGTTGGTAAATGAAAAGAATTACTATGCAAACATTTCTTTACTTTGCAGAATCAATTACAATAATCAAATTTCATAAGAATGTTTACATTAAAAAATTTTAAAATTCTTGCTTTGACAGAAGGAATTTCCGCTTTGTTGCTGTTTTTTTTCGCCATGCCACTTAAATATGGCTTTGATATGCCCATTTTTGTAAAATACATTGGTATGATTCACGGAATCCTTTTTATTGGATACATTTTATTGGCTACCATAATGATGGCAAAGGAAAAATGGAATTTTAAAAAATATGCTGAAATTTGCTTGGCTTCTATCCCTCCTTTTGGTACTTTTTACATAGAAAAGAAATACTTGCGTGATGCTTAAATTCACAGAAAAAATATTTGGCTGGTGCTATAAACTATTGATGAAAATGGATTTCAATGAAACCATTGCATCCTATTTAAGTTTGGCAGTTAACATCTTTATTTTAAGTTGTATCGTGTATGTGATGTACATGATTTTCCGATTTATATTAGTAACTGTTATGGCCATTGTTGCCAAAAGAACCAATACTAAATTTGATGATTTATTGGTTTCCAACGAGACGGCTAAATATATTTCACACCTTATTCCACTGATTTACATTTACAAAACGGTTCCAGTTATTCTTGAAAATTTTACCTCTTGGGAAACTATTTTTGCACGATTAGTAGCCGTATATATTGTTTTGTTGAGTTTATGGATCATTCATTCAACTTTAAGAGCTATTCGCGATCATTTAAAAAGCAAATCTGAATATAGTGATAAACCAATCGATAGTTATGTACAAGTAATTATGATTGCTTTGTGGATTCTAGGAATTGTAATCATTGTCGCTAAAATATTTGATATAGAAACCGATACGTTAGTCAAAACGCTTGGAGCGGTTTCGGCAGTGATTATCTTAATTTTTAGAGATACTATTTTGGGATTTGTAGCTTCTATACAGGTTTCTGTCAATGATATGATTCGAATTGGAGATTGGATTACGATGGACAAATTTGGAGCCGATGGTGATGTGATCGAAATTAATTTAGCCACCGTTAAAGTGCGTAATTTCGATAAAACAACGACTACGATTCCGACGTATAGCTTGATTTCTGATAGTTTTAGAAACTGGCGTGGTATGATTAATTCGGATGGAAGACGAATCAAACGTCACGTGTTAATCAAGTCGAGCAGTATTCGTTTTTTGGAAGAGGAAGAATTGGGTGATTTCAAAAAAATTCAGCTTATTAAAGCTTATATTGAAAAGAAACAAGCTGATATTTCACGTCATAATCAATTGCACAACGTAGACAAATCGTTAGCCTTAAATGGTCGGAATTTGACCAATTTTGGACTGTTTCGTAAATATTTGACGCAATATCTTGAAAATTATCCAGGTTTAAACAAAGACATGATTTTGTTATGTCGACAGTTACAACCTACTGCACAGGGAATTCCATTGGAAATCTATGTATTTACAACGGACAAACGTTTTGAAAATTACGAATACATTATGAGTGATATTTTTGATCACATTTTGGCTTCAGTAATATTTTTTGATTTGGAAACTTTTGAAGCGCCTTCTGGTAAAAATGCAGTTAGCGAGGCTTAGTTTTGGATTAAAGCAATAAATCCATTATTCTTTCATTCTATCACTCACAAATTCTACTTGGGTTTTACCATGAGCTTGAGGTTTTCCGTCAATTCCTAAACTAACCATTGTAACAGAATCAATCGTAATAATGGTTTCTCTGGTCATCATATTTCGCACTTCACACTTTAAAATCAGTGATGAGTTACCGAATTTAACAACATCCAATCCAATTTCGATGATATCTCCTTGTTTGGCTGAACTGATAAAATTGATTTCCGACATGTGTTTGGTTACGACTCTCGGATTTTCCAATTGAACAATCGAATATAAAGCTGCTTCTTCGTCAATCCAAGCCAATAATTTACCTCCGAAAAGAGAATGATTCGGATTTAAATCTTCAGGTTTTACCCATTTTCTAGTATGAAATCTCATAGTTTTATTTTTTTTAAAGCTTCTTCAATTATTTCTTTATGATCGAAAGCCAATTCAGGTAAATCATTTATCGGAAACCAACGCGCTTCTTTGGCGTCATCGGCAGCAACAGCGATCGTATCTTCCCCTACTCGACCAAAATAAGCTACCGAAACGGTATGACTTCTAGGGTCGCGAAATGGTTTTCCAAAAGCACCAATTTGTTCTAATTTATCTACTGAAACATTCGTTTCTTCCATTAATTCTCGCTTGGCCGCATCAAGTAAATCTTCGTTTTCATCGACAAATCCACCAGGCAATGCCCAACAATCTTTATAGGGATCTTTTAAGCGTTTGATAAGTAAAAGGGTGTCTTTTTTGACTAATATAATATCGACAGTAACGAATATTTTTGAAGTGTACATAGTGAAATCTTTTCAACACTAAATTACTAATAACTTTTGAATGTCATTTCTTAAATGGAAACCAATTCTCCTTAAATTTAATAAAAAACAAAATGGAATCTCGAGACACAACACTTTTGGAAATAAGAGGAGAGGCTTTAGGGAATGTAACTTCTCAATCTTCCAGCGAAGAAGCTTTTCAAAATCAAGCCCTTAGACCTATTTTAAAATTACAAAACGATTTATTCATTCATGTTTTTATCAATTATGCGGTGAAACAAAAAAATGTATTTTTTGGTTTGACTCCTGATAAAAAAATGGCCTATATCGAAAATGTCATCCAGAAAGACATCAAATTCAGAAATTCCTTAAAAGGTATGATTATTGCTTTTTTTACAGTAGACGAATATTCCGAATACATCAAAAACTCATCCAACTTAAACAAAAGAATGATGAATTTATTGATTGAACGATTGAAAAGCCAAGTCCAATTATTGGAAGAATAAATCTTTAATAAATAGCTTCTCCGTTTAAATTGGTTCCGAGTACATCACTCATGTAATCGAAAAACGGTCGCATGGCTGCAAAAGTATGCAAGACTTCACTTTTGAAATTTGCGTCTGTTACTTCCTTGTCTGTAAAACGACGATAGACTAAATATTGCTTCTTACGAATTAAATCAATAGCGGGATGTTCTTTATCAAAGTCTTTCGGTGCTGTTTTTAATTCGGCTCCCTGCAAGGTCCCGAAAGTTTTAATGAAATTTTCTTCTGCAATGATAGCACGGATTTCAGAATCATCTAATTCAAACTCTTTACGAATTCGTTTTAAATCGGCCGCATTGGGTTCCCAAAATCCGCCGCCAATGAAACTGCCTCCCGGTTGAATATGCAAATAATAACCACCTCTTAAATAAGGTTTTAACCGGTCATAACTGACACTAAAATTGTTTTTATACGGTGTTTTATCTTTAGAAAATCGAATATCTCGGTAAATACGGTGTATTTGCATTTTTTCAAGCTTATCTTTTACGGATAGCTCTAGATTAATCTCTTGAAAAAAGGATTTTATTACCGATTGATGTTTTTCAAATTGCTTTTTATTTTCGTTAAACCAATCTCTGTTATTGTTTTTTTCTAATTCTGAAAGGAAATCTAACTCCGCTTTTGAAATCATTTTTTTATTTTAAAAGTAATCAAATTATTTAACTCTAGATTCTAAAACATTTACGACATCATTCAGTTTAAACCCTTTTGCCTGTAGCAGAATCATATAGTGAAACAATAAATCGGCACTTTCACTTAAAAATAAAGTATCATTGTTATCTTTAGCTTCAATAACAACTTCAACAGCCTCCTCTCCTACTTTTTGTGCCATTTTATTGATGCCTTTTTCAAATAATGAGGCTACATAACTTTTTTCAGAATTTGCATTTTCTTTACGTTCACTAATGGTTTGTTCCAATTTTGAAAGAAATCCGAAGTCTTGACTATTAGTTTCCTGCCAACACGTATCCGTTCCTTTGTGACATGTTGGTCCAATTGGATTGACTTTAATTAATAAAGTGTCATTGTCGCAATCTTCTTTGATAGCAATTAGTTCTAAGAAATTACCACTCTCTTCGCCTTTTGTCCACAAGCGATTTTTGGAGCGACTGAAAAACGTTACTTTTTTTGTTTCCAAGGTTTTGTCTAAAGCTTCCTGATTCATGTACCCGAGCATTAAAACATTTTTAGTCTGATTGTCTTGTATGATTGCAGGAATTAACCCGTCGGTATTTTTATTGAAATTGATGTTCATGATTATAGTCTAATTGAAATGGATTGATTTTTTAAATACTGTTTTAATTGGGGAATTTCGATTTCCTGAAAATGAAAAACACTAGCAGCTAAAGCAGCATCGGCGTTTCCTTTAATAAAGGCATCAGCAAAATGTTCCCTATTTCCAGCTCCTCCCGAAGCAATAACGGGAATATTTATACTCTTTGAAAGTTGCGATAACGCTTCATTTGCAAATCCGTTTTTGGTGCCGTCGTTGTCCATTGACGTAAATAAAATTTCACCAGCTCCACGTTGTTCTACCTCTTTGGCCCAGTCAAATAAATTCAATTCTGTTGGGACTTTTCCGCCTACTAAATGCACTTTCCAGATTCCGTCAATTTGCTTGGCATCGATTGCAACAACGATACATTGACTTCCAAATGCCGCAGCCAATTCATTGATCAAATGAGGATTTTTAACGGCAGCTGAATTGATTGACACTTTATCAGCGCCATTTTGAAGCAATACTTGCACATCTTCGACACTCGAAATGCCACCGCCAACGGTAAAAGGAATATTAATAGCTTTGGCTACTTCTCGAACCAACGGAATTAAGGTTTTTCTACGTTCTTCTGTAGCCGAAATATCTAGAAAAACCAATTCATCTGCACCTGTTTTGGCATATTTTATGGCCAATTCCACTGGATCTCCAGCATCTTTTAAATCAACAAAATTGACACCTTTTACGGTTCTTCCATTTTTGATATCCAAACACGGAATGATTCTTTTGGTTAGCATATTAGTTATTGTTTAAAATGAATTGTTCTAGTTGTTTTAAGCTGATTCTTCCTTCGTAAATGGCTTTTCCGATAATTGTTCCTTCACAACCTAATTCGGCTAATTTGGGTAATTCTTCAAATGTTGAAATACCGCCCGAAGCAATCAATTGAATTCCAGGAATACTGTTTAAAATTTCCTCGTATAAATCGAAACTCGGACCTTCAAGCATTCCGTCTTTTGCGATATCGGTGCAAATGACTTGTTGAATACCTTTGGTTTTATACTTCTCAATAAACGGAATCAATTCTTCTGTACTTTCTTCCAACCAACCCGAAACAGCTATTTTCTTATTATTGGCATCTGCACCTAAAATGATTTTATCCGCACCATACTTTAGAATCCATTGTTCGAAAACGTTTGGATTTTTTACAGCAATACTTCCTCCAGTAGTTTGGTTCGCACCTGATTCAAAAGCGATTCGGAGATCGTTATCGGTTTTTAAACCACCACCAAAATCAATTTTTAAAGTGGTTTTGGATGCAATTTGTTCCAATACTTTGTGGTTGATTATTGTACTGGATTTGGCACCGTCTAAATCGACTAAATGCAAATACTGAATTCCGTGCGCTTCAAACTGTTTGGCTACTTCCAACGGGTTTTCGTTGTAAATGATCTTCGTATTATAATCTCCTTTGGAAAGACGGACGCATTTTCCGTCGATGATGTCTATTGCTGGTATAATTCTCATGTTATGTGTTTTATTTGCGTTAGGGATTGCAGCTAAGTGCCATGCACTGCGGAAAGCCCGACCCTTTGGGTAACGCCCAATTAAATATTTAAAAAATTGTTCAAAATTTGTGCTCCAAAAGCGCCACTTTTTTCAGGGTGAAATTGTACGCCGTAGAAATTATCTTTCTGTAAAGCCGACGCATATTCAAGCTCATAATCAGTTGTGGCAATGGTTTCGGAGCAAATTGGAGCATAAAAACTGTGCACCAAATACATGTATTCATTGGGTTTGATTCCGTCGAATAATGGGGATTTCAGATTATAAATAGTGTTCCAACCCATTTGAGGTACTTTTACCTGATTTGAAAAACGAACAATATCGACATCGAAAATCCCTAATCCCTTTGTATTCCCTTCTTCTGAAGAATTGCATAACAACTGCATTCCAAGGCAAATTCCCAAAACAGGTTGCTTTAACGTTGGAATCAGTGCGTCTAGTCCGCTTTCTTTTAGTTTTTTCATGGCAGAATTCGCCTCGCCTACTCCTGGAAAAATGACTTTATCTGCCGATTGAATTGTATTCCAATCGTTGGTGACAATTCCTGTAAATCCTATTCGTTCAATGGCAAAAAGTACACTTTGTACGTTTCCGGCGCCGTAATCTATGATGGCTATTTGCATTATAACATTCCTTTTGTGCTTGGTAAAATCATTTTTTCTACATCCCTTTTGACAGCTGCTTTTATAGCTTTGGCAAACGCTTTAAAAATGGCTTCTATTTTGTGGTGTTCGTTGGTTCCTTCCGCTTTGATGTTGAGATTGCATTTTGCTCCATCAGTGAACGATTTGAAGAAATGGAAGAACATTTCCGTTGGCATTTGACCAATCATTTCACGTTTGAAATCGGCTTCCCAAACCAACCAGTTTCTTCCTCCAAAGTCAATAGCCACTTGTGCTAAACAATCATCCATAGGCAAACAAAATCCGTAACGTTCGATGCCTAATTTGTTCCCTAAAACATTGGCAAAAACTTCTCCTAAAGCAATAGCAGTGTCTTCAATGGTGTGGTGCTCATCGACTTCTAAATCGCCTTTGACATCAATATTCAAATCAATTTGTCCGTGACGCGCAATTTGATCTAGCATGTGATCAAAAAAGGCAATTCCAGTGTTGCTATTACTTTTTCCTGTACCGTCGAGATTCAATTGAATTGAAATATCGGTTTCGTTGGTTTTTCTACTAATGGAAGCTGTTCTGGAATCTAATTTTAAAAACGAGTATATCTTCTCCCAATCATTCGTTTCAAGCGCTATAAAGCTACTTAATTCTTCTTCCTTTGAACTGATTTCCGCAGTTCCTAAATTGGTGTTATCATTGATAAAAATCGCTTTAGAGCCAAGGTTTTTAGCCAATTCAACATCTGTTAATCGATCGCCAATCACGAAAGAATTTACTAAATCATATGCTTCAGAAAAATATTCGGTTAAAAGACCTGTGTTTGGTTTTCGAGTGTTTTTATTTTCGGAAGCAAAGCTACTGTCAATCAAAACTTTATCGAAAACAACTCCTTCATTTTCAAATATATTTAGAATAAAATTGTGCACCGGCCAGAATTTTTCTGAAGGATGACTAGAAGTTCCAAGTCCGTCCTGATTAGTCACCATAACCAATTCATACTCCAATTCTTTGGCAATTTTACTCAAATAGGTAAGGCATTTTGGATAAAAAACTAGTTTGTCAAAGGAATCAATTTGTTGGTCTAAAGGCTCTTTCACCATTGTTCCATCTCTATCTATAAATAATACTTTCTTGGCCATTTTAAAGTGCTTTTAGTGTTTTTATTAGTTGTGTGTTTTCTTCTTTCGTGCCGATGGTTATTCGCAAGCAATTCTCACATAAAACTTGAGAATTACGGTTACGAACGACAATTCCATTTTCTAATAATTGCTGGTAGCGTAAATTAGCATCATCGACTTTAATCAATAAAAAATTAGCGTCAGATGGATATATTTTTTGAATAAAATTCACTTGAAGTAATTGTTTAAGTAATTCCTCTCTACCTCTTTTAATAGTAGCTATTTCAATCAAAAAATTGTTATTTTTTTCAATTCTTTCATATGCTTTTTCTTGTGTCAAAACATTTACATTGTAGGGCGGTTTTATTTTGTTTAGAATTGCAATGATTTCTTCTGATGCATATAAAATTCCCAATCGAATTCCCGCCATTCCATAGGCTTTGGAAAGTGTTTGTGTAATCACCAAATTCGGATAATTGTCTAGTTTACTCAACCAGCTTTCTTTTTCCGAAAAATCAATGTACGCTTCATCTAAAACAACTAATCCGTTGAAATTTTCTAATAAAGTTAGGACACTTTCATTCGAAAAGCTATTCCCTGTTGGATTGTTTGGTGAGCATAAAAAGATCATTTTCGTTTTCAAATCAATCGATTCTATAATCTTTTGAATGTTGGGTTGGAATTCATTCGTTAACACTACTTCTATATTTTCAATAGCATTCAAATTAGCCAGAACGCTATACATCCCGTACGTTGGCGGTAAAGTAATGACGTTGTCAATATTCGGTTCACAAAAGGCTCTGAACAATAAATCCAATACTTCATCACTTCCATTTCCAAGTAAAATTTGCTTCTCTGAAACCTTCTTACTACTTGATAAAAGTCTTTTAACTGATTTTTGCTGTGGATCAGGATAACGATTTACTCCATTTTCAAAGGGATTTTCATTAGCATCTAAGAAAACCATTTCTTGTTCAAATGATTTAAATTCGTCTCTAGCGGAAGAATACGGCTGCATTTGAGCAATATTTCTTCTGATTAGCTGATTAATTTCCATTTTCTAATGATTTTAAGCGGATTGTAACTGCATTTTTGTGGGCTTGTAATCCTTCGGCGTCGGCCATAATTTCTATTGTTTTCCCAAGATTTTGTATTCCTTTTGCCGTTATTTTTTGAAAAGTCATTGCTTTTAGAAAACTATCCAGATTAACACCACTATAATTTTTGGCATAACCATTTGTAGGTAATGTGTGATTTGTTCCAGAAGCATAATCGCCAGCGCTTTCTGGTGTGTAATTTCCAATAAAAACCGAACCTGCATTCATCACATTTTGAATAAAGAAATCTTCATCTTTGCTGCAAACAATAAAATGTTCTGGTGCATATTCATTGATAATATCAATAGCTAGTTGATTACTTTTAACTAGAATTAACTTCGAGTTTATAATCGCTTTTTTAGCTATTTCTTTGCGTGGTAAATCATTCAGTTGCATTGTCACTTCTTTTTCCACTTGATTTAAAATCGATTTTGAAGTGGTAACCAAAATTACTTGACTATCTGCTCCGTGTTCGGCTTGACTCAATAAATCGGATGCTACAAATGCTGGATTAGCGGAATCATCTGCGAAAACAAGGAGTTCACTTGGTCCAGCTGGCATATCTATCGCTACGCCAAATTGTGTGGCAAACTGTTTGGCAACAGTAACAAATTGATTTCCTGGACCGAAAATTTTATACACTTTTGGAATGGATACTGTTCCAAATGTCATGCCTGCGATGGCTTGTATTCCACCCACTTTTATGATTTTAGTCACGCCACATAAATTGGCCGCGTATACTATTGCAGGGTTAATTTTTCCTTTTTTATCGGGCGGAGTACATAAAACAATCTCTTTACAACCTGCCAATTGTGCTGGTACTGCTAGCATTAAAACCGTCGAAAACAAAGGAGCTGAACCTCCTGGAATGTACAATCCGATTTTTTGAATAGGTCTTTTTTCTTGCCAACATTGTACTCCTTCTGTCGTTTCAATTTCAATTTTAGAAGTTTTTTGAGCTGTGTGAAATTTTTCAATATTTGATTTTGCAGTTTGTATGGCTTCCTTTAATTCATCGGAAACCAAACTAATTGCTTTTTGAATTTCTTTCTCAGTAACAGTATTGCTTTCTAACGTAATCCCGTCAAAAAAAGAAGTGTATTTATCTACTGCCACATCCCCTTTTTGCTGTACTTCTTTGAAAATTCCTTTAACGGTTTCTTCAATATCACTAAAGGATTGTGTGGGACTTTTTAAAATTTCTTCCCAAGTATTTTGGTTTGGATTTAGTATTTTTTTCATTGTTGTGTGTGTGTTTATAATACGATTTTTTCGATTGGACAAATTAGAATTCCTTCAGCGCCGGCGATTTTTAGTCTGTCGATGACTTCCCAAAATTTTTCTTCATCAATGACAGAGTGCAGACTGCTCCATCCTTCATCGGCAAGAGGCATAATTGTTGGACTTTTCAGAACTGGGAGAATTTTACTCACTTCACTAATTTTGTTATTAGGAACGTTCATCAGAATGTATTTTGATTTTCGAGCGCGTTGTACGGATTGGATTCGGAACAAAAGTTTATCCAAAATATCTTTCGCTTCAGAAGAAATTAAGGGTGAAACCGCTAATACAGCTTCACTTTTCAATATAACTTCGACTTCTTTTAAATTGTTTTTAAAAAGTGTACTTCCACTGGAAACAATATCGACTATTGCATCTGAAAGCCCAATGTTTGGCGCTATTTCAACAGAACCGGAAATTTGGTGTATTTCAATTGGAATGTTTTTTGAAGCGAAATAATTGGTTACTGTATTTGGATAGGAAGTAGCGATACGTAATCCTCTTAAATCTTCAATGGAGTTATAATTAAAGGTTTTTGGAACGGCCACCGAGACTTTACATTTTGAAAAACCTAATTTTTCTACTACTTGAATGTTTTGTCCTTTTTCGACTAAAAGATTGTCACCCACGATGGCAACATCTACTACTCCATCAATTAGATACTGTGGAATGTCGGAATTTCTCAAGTAATACACTTCCAGCGGAAAATTAGATGCTGTAGCTTTTAGTTGGTCATTTCCGTTGTTTATGGAAATACCAGAGTCTTTGAGGATTTGAATACTTTCCTCGTTTAATCGTCCTGATTTTTGAATTGCAATTTTTAGAATACTCATTGTGTTTGGAATTAATGAGTATATCAAGTGAAGTTGTTCTGTTTTCAATAAAAAAACCCGCTTGATATACTCAAACGGGTTAATAGTTATATGATTTTACAAAATATCATCACTACCTCGCTCGAGCGTGGGATAGATGATGATGATGTAATTGATTTAAAAACATAGTTCTTTTTTCTTGGCACAAATGTATGTCAATTATTTTTGAATAAACAAATAAAATTTTAAAAATTATAAAATATTCACTCCGAAAAGGTGTCCAACTAACGCGGTCAATCCCATGGCAATAGTACCCCAAAAAGTAATTCTAACCACCGCTTTTAATACGCCTGAACCGCCAGTTTTTGCAGCTATTGCGCCCAGCAAAGCTAAAAAAATAATTGCTAATCCATAAAGGCTATATTCCATGTATTTAACAGGTGAAAATAACGTAACTAAAATCGGTAAAATTCCTCCAAAAATAAAGGCTGCCCCAGAAGCAAAAGCAGCTTGTAATGGATTGGCTTGAGAAATTTCGTTGATACCTAATTCATCTCTTACATGCGTTCCAAGGGCGTCAAATTCTGTTAACTCAATAGCAACTTGAAGAGCCGTTTCTTTTTTCAGCCCTCTCTTTTCATAGATTTGAGCTAAATTTTGTAGTTCAAGTTCTGGCATTTCTTCTAATTCTTGTTTTTCTCTTTCAATATCAGATTTTTCAACATCGGTCTGAGAACTTACCGACACATATTCTCCTGCTGCCATAGATAAGGCACCCGCCACTAGTCCCGCTAAAGTAGCTAAGACGATCGATTCGCGCATATCACTTGCTGCGGCAACACCTATTGCTATACTAGATACAGATAAAATCCCATCGTTTGCTCCTAAAACAGCAGCCCGAAGCCAATTACTCCTGTGGATATAATGTGAATCTAAATAATTATCAAAATTTTTATCACTCATAATTAATTTTGTTCCGAGTTATTTTCAATAGCTTTACTTACAGGTTCAGAACGAATTTCTGAATGGCGAATTTCTCCTCCTGATGTTCCAACTGGACCAGATAAAACTATGGCAACTCCAGCAATGGTCATTACTAAGAAAGAAAATAAGAGTGCTTTTTTATGTTTTTTATAATCTACATAAAGTCCTAAAGCAGAAGTTAATCCCAATAAATACATTATTTTCATAAATCCTTCGGCCGTTTCTTCATGCTCTTCTATTAATTCATGTGAAAAACCAGCCATATTTTCAATAAAATGTTCGGCTTTATCGCCTGTCATCATGGAAATTTTCCCCATAATCATACAGAAAATAAAAATAATGTAGGCCACATTAATCAACAAGGCATTTCGTTTGAACATTCCAAAAGACAAAATGGCTATTCCGAAAAATAATCCGATGATTGGAAAATGATTGACAAGCATATGCAAATGAGCATCGTTCATAATAACAAAATTTAGTTTATCTCAAATTTAACACAATTAAACTGATAATCAAACGATTGTACAAGTAAAGTCAATCGAATTGTAAACTAACTATGATCAATGGGAGAAAAAGAATATTAAACTTGAATTATAGTAACCCGTTGTATTTTCTGGTAAACCACTCAGTGGCAAGCAAAATAGCGAGAAGAATCAATCCCCAAATCCAATCAATTAAAGGAGATTTCTTTATGACTTCTTTTTGAATCGGTTTATATTGTTCGTTGTTTTTCAAAAAGTCAATCAGTTTTTGTACTTGTGACGGAAAATAAGCCTTTCCTTGGGTGTTTTCTGCCAATTGTTTTAAACGCGGCCAATCGGCATTAACAAACTGTTTTTCCACATCAAAGTCCAATACCTGAAATGTTCCAGAGTATTGCGCATTGGAAGTTTTTTCTTTAACAGTGAAACTATAATTACCAGATTCCAAATCCTGAAATACTACCTGATAATCACTACTTCCTTTTAAAAAATCATAAACTTTTAATGTGTTTGTGCTTTTATTTTTAAGCTGAATGGTCAACTGTGCATTCTCATCAAATTCATAATTCTTATTGAAATATTCGGCAGAAATAGAAATGGTTTCTCCTGAATTATAAAAATTTTCATGATGTACTACCAAATTTTTCTTTTTTGCATTTGAAGCCAAAAACTGAATTGTTTTATCCAAGAAAATATCAAATTTTTCAAAAGATTTCTCCTTTAGATAGCTTTCCATACGCCATTTCCAAAGGTTTTCACCAAACAAATATGCATTTCTACTGATTCCTCTTTCTGTAAATGAAAGCAATGGGTTTTCAGTTGTAATGGTTCTAATTCTTGCTTGTAATAAGGTATTTACATTTCCATTTGGAGTAATTGTTCCAAATGGATTTTCTAATGGCGGAAATTGTTCAAAACCCAAATTATCAATTGCAAATGAGTTAAAACCAGAAATAAAATCAGCGGAATAATCTTCTTTTTGTCCCGACATCTTAAAATCAAAATCATTCTGATACTGATTCAAAATATTAAAATCGGTAGTTAATCCTGTTATTATAAACGTATTTAATTTTAGATTTTTATTTTGTTCAAAAACAGATTTAAAATCAGCGTTAGGCTGATACAATATTAAAACATTATAATCTTGTAATGATTTGATTGAATTAGGTTTAACTAAAGTTACTTTACGCTGTACGTTAGATTCAATCGCTCTCTTTAAAGCCCCCAGATCAGGATGAATAACCGAAGACACGATAGCAATTTCTGTACGTTGATCAATAACTTCTACAGCAAAATTTTTGACATTATTGTATTTATTTTTTTCCTTTCCCACCGCAGTAAGCGTTGCTTTGAATTGCTGCACTCCTACTCTATCTGCATTCAATAAAACTGAAAGTGTTTGAGATTTTTTGTTTTCAGTGAAAGAAACATTTTGTTTAAAAATAGTCGAATTACCGCTTTGAATGCTAAAAGTTGTACTAATCGGTTCATTACCGCTGTAATTCAGAAAAACTTCAACTGGAAATTTGTTCTTCAAAAAAGCGTATTTATTAGCATTAAGTTGTGTGATTTTTAAATCTAAATGTTCAATGGTGTCCCCTAAGACAACTGGGAATACATTAACATTTTGCTGAATATTAAACACGTAATCACTGCCTTGTGTTTGATTTCCATCAGAAAGCAATACTAAAGGATGATTTTGATTGCGATACAATTGCTTGTCGTTTTCAAAGACCTTGTAAATATTGGATTGATTCCCTTTAAAATCTAAAGTTTTCTCCGAATAAAAATCTTCATCGAAACTAAAAAGCTTAACGTCATACTTTTCTTGTAAGTCTT
Source organism: Bacteroidota bacterium (assembly GCA_040385625.1). Classification (GTDB taxonomy): domain Bacteria; phylum Bacteroidota; class Bacteroidia; order Flavobacteriales; family Flavobacteriaceae; genus Flavobacterium. Next base: position 317,453 of record JAZKHA010000001.1, on the reverse strand, counting down.
GATCTTGAGAAATCAAATCCGTTAATTCTTTTGCTTTTTTATCTTGATTTAAAAATAAAATCGATTCCGAATTATCAACCACAATAGGCAAAGGGATTTTTTGAGTTTCGTAAGTCTTTCTTGAAATTATGGGATTAATCAATAATAACAAAATCAAAAAAATAGAAGCAAAACGTAAAAAAGCCAAAAACAAATGCAATTTTGATTTGTAATTGGCTTTATATAAATATTGATAAAATGCAATTCCAGCAGAAATTATTAAAGCTAATAATAAAAGTAAAATTGTATTTATTGGCATTTGTTGAAGTGATTAGTGATAAGTATAAGTGATTCGCAAAAAAGTAAAAATACTAATTACTATCGATCTTTACTAATTACTTTTATGTAAGCATTCCTCCGTCAACATTCAATACTTGACCTGTAACATAAGCACTCATATCAGAAGCTAAGAAAACACAAGCATTAGCAATATCTTCTGGAGAACCACCACGTTTTAATGGAATAGTATCTCTCCATCCTTGTACAACATCTTCGTTTAGTTTGGCAGTCATTTCAGTTTCAATAAAACCAGGAGCAATAGCATTACAACGAATGCTACGAGAACCTAATTCTAAAGCAATTGATTTAGTAAAACCAATCATACCCGCTTTTGATGCTGCATAATTCGCTTGTCCCGCATTACCTTTCACTCCAACTACACTACTCATATTGATAATAGAACCAGCACGGTTTTTCAACATTGTTTTTTGAACCGCTTTGGTCATGTTGAAAACTGATTTTAAATTGATATTGATAACCGCATCAAAATCTTCTTCAGACATACGCATCAATAAATTATCTTTAGTAACTCCTGCATTGTTAATTAAAATATCGATAGTTCCGAATTCAGCTAAAACATCATCCACTAATTTTTGCGCTTCATTAAAATCGGCTGCATTCGATTTATATCCTTTTGCTTTAACTCCTAAAGCAGTCAATTCATTTTCTAAAACTAATGCCGATTCGGCAGACGAACTATAAGTAAATGCTACATTAGCTCCATTTTTTGCAAAAACTTCAGCAATTCCTTTACCAATACCTCTACTTGCACCAGTAATAATTGCCACTTTTCCTTCTAATAATTTCATATTAAATGTATTTCTCTTTTTAATTAATTTTTGGTGAAACAAATATAGAATAGTTTTGCTATTTGTTAAAACTTCAACCTAATAAACTTACTTATTTTCTTTCTAAAAAAGAATAACTTTATTTTAAACTCTTACTTACAATATTTATCTTTGCCATTCTTAAAATTTATTCGCGTAAAAAATGAAAATTTCATATAACTGGTTAAAACAATTTATTAAAACGGATTGGGATTCTGAAAAAACGGGATCCATGCTTACAGATCTTGGTCTTGAAGTAGAAGGAATCGAAAAATACCAATCGGTAAAAGGTGGATTAGAAGGTGTAGTTGTTGGTCACGTTTTAACTTGCGTACAACATCCAAATGCGGATAAACTTAAAATTACTACGGTTGATTTGGGTCAAGATAATCCAATCCAAATAGTTTGTGGTGCTAGTAATGTAGGTGTAGGACAAAAAGTTCCTGTAGCGACTATTGGAACAAAACTGTACGATAGAGAAGGTAATTCATTTGAAATAAAAAAAGGAAAAATTCGTGGTGAAGAAAGTCATGGAATGATTTGCGCTGAAGACGAATTAGGTTTAGGCGAAAGTCATGACGGAATAATGATTTTAGATGAAAATCTTCAACCTGGTACTCCTGCTGCACAAGTATTTAATATAGAAAACGATGAAGTTTTTGAAATTGGCTTAACTCCAAACCGTGCAGATGCGATGAGTCATTGGGGAGTAGCTCGTGATTTACGTGCCGGAATGTTACAGCAAGATGAGCATGTTGAATTGATTACTCCTTCTGTAAGTGCTTATAAAGTTGAAAAAAGAACATTGAAAATTGATGTAAACGTTGAAGACAATAAGTTAGTTCCAAGATATTGTGGTGTTACCATTTCAGATATCACTGTTGGCACTTCTCCAAGTTGGTTACAAAACCGTTTGAAAGCTATTGGAATTACTCCGAAAAATAACATTGTTGATGTTACTAATTATGTTTTACATGAATTAGGACAACCACTGCATGCATTTGACGCAGCTAAGGTTAACGGAAAAATCATTGTGAAAAATGCAACTGAAGGAACTAAATTCACCACACTAGATGATGTTGAAAGAACATTAAGTACTGAAGACATTATGATTTGTGATGAAAAAGGACCGCTTTGTATTGCAGGTGTTTTGGGTGGAAAAAATTCAGGGGTTTCAAATGAAACAACATCAATATTCTTAGAAAGTGCTTATTTCAATCCGGTTTCTGTTCGTAAAACGGCCAAACGTCATGCTATCAATACAGATGCTTCTTTCCGTTTTGAAAGAGGAATTGATCCTACTATTGCAGAATATGCATTGAAACGTGCTGCTATCTTAATTAGAGAAGTTGCAGGTGGAGAAATCACTTCAGATATCGTAGATATTTACCCAAAAAAATCTGAAGATCATCAAGTTCTATTAAATCTTGAAAAAGTAAACAAACTTATCGGCCAAGTGATTCCTGATGATGAAATTAAAAATATTTTGGTTTCATTAGACATTAAAGTGAATAGCATTTCTAAAGTCGGATTAGGATTAGTAATCCCAGCATACCGTGTTGATGTGACTCGTGAAATTGACGTAATTGAAGAAATCTTACGTGTGTATGGATACAATAATATTGAGTTTACTCAAAAGTTAAACGCTACTACTTCACATTCTTCAAGAGCTGAAGATTATAAAATTCAAAATATCATAGCTAACTTATTGGTTGGAAATGGCTTCAACGAAATGATGGCCAATTCATTAACCTCTCCTTCATATGTTACCTTGAGTGAGAACTTAAATGAAAGCAATAATGTAGTTATGCTAAATCCCTTAAGTGGAGATTTATCTGCGATGCGTCAATCATTATTATTTTCGGCTTTAGAAGCAGTATCTTTCAATATTAACAGAAGAAATTCCGATTTAAAATTATTTGAATTCGGAAAAACATACCACAAGTTATTATCTGGTAATCAAGAAAATGCACACCTAACATTAACAATGACTGGTGATAGAAATCAAGAGAGCTGGACAAATACACAAAAACCAACTGATTTCTTCTTATTTAAAGGCTATGTTATTGGAATTTTAGAACGTTTAGGTTTGTCAAAATCAATAGTAACAACAGCATTAACAACAGATATTTTCTCTGAAGGTTTGACTTTAGAATTAGGAAGTTCAACTTTAGTTGAATTCGGAACCATAAAAAAATCGGTTTTAAAACATTTTGATATCAAACAAGAAGTGTTTTTTGCTGATTTCAACTGGAATTCAATCTTAAAACATGTTTCAGCAAACAATATTAAATTTGCAGAAATATCAAAATACCCTGAAGTTCGTCGTGATTTAGCACTATTATTAGACAAATCCGTTGAATTTGCTAAAATATTAGAATTGGCTAAAAAAACTGAAAAAGGGTTATTAAAAGAAGTTGATTTGTTTGATGTTTACGAAGGTAAAAATTTACCTGAAGGTAAAAAATCATATGCTGTTAGCTTTATTTTACAAGATGACTCCAAAACCTTAACCGATTCTCAAATCGATAAAGTAATGAGTAAACTGACTCAAACTTTTGAAACGGAATTAGGAGCTAGCTTGAGATAGAAGCATTATTATAGTAAGTTAATAAAAGATAACTCTGGTTTTTAACCGGAGTTTTTTTTGTTTAATACTTTAATTTACAATATTTTATGTGTTTAGTCGCTGAAAGTATTTTGTTTAACGAGTATATTAAATTTAAAACGGGTTATCTAAATTTTAAATATAATTTAACAGGATAATACTTAAAAACACAAACATGAAAAAACAAATTAAATCCGGCATGAAATGGGGTATTTTATGCTTATTAGGGACGACTTTCTCGATAAATTCGTGTCAGACAGATGATTTTAATGAAAATGCTAAGCTTTCAAATGAAACACAATCAGCATTTAGATCAGTGCCAACAGGAAATTGTACAGACAACTGTATTATTCCAAATGGCCCTTATTTTCCAACTGGCGATTCACAAACAATTATTACTGGGAATGTGAACAATCCGAATCACACTAAAACGGTAGATGTTGAATATTACAATACCGAAACACATTTTGTACTAAAAGTTAGAAGTACAAGACAATGGAGTGATTTAATTATTGGAGGAGTAAGTTCTTGGACCGGAGGCCCGGTTGCTGCTAATACTTGGGGAACCTATACGATTCCTTTGCAAGCAAACTGGCAAGCATGTGATTTAATTAGTTTCCAATTAAAAGTGGCTGGATCGGGTAATCAGGCCATATTTGACGTTTCCTATAACCTAATTGGCATTTGTGATGATGGTTGCGAAACAGAATTTATCGGTGTTGCCAATTCTTGTGATACCACTCGAGAAGCGACGTATACTTTTGCCGCCGATTCAGATCAAGATTATATTAAAATTCAAGGAGGCTTAACAAACTTTACAGGTAGTAATGCTGTTGTAACAGTAACTGGAGGAATTTTGCTAGATTCACAACGAACACCAGGTGGAAGTTCTAATAGAGTAATTACTGTAGAGGGTAGCGTTTTAGAATGTGAAAGCATCACAATACATATTACTTGGAATTCAACTAATTCTGGAGGTGTTATAACTGGTGATTGGTCGGTTAAAGATGAGAGCGGAATTGAATTAGCGCCATCAGTACCTGGGTTACAATGCAACTAATCATTCACAAATCATATATACTTATTCTGCATTGATTAGCATCTTGAAAATAAAGTCTAATTGAAACTGCCGAAAAGATAAAAAACTCCCGCTATAAACGGGAGTTTTTTAATACAACTAACAATATTTGAGAATATAAAAAAAATCATCATTAACATCACATTTTCAGATAGTTACATTCAAGCCATATTGATTTTAGCATTATAATTTGTAACTTTAGTTGATAAATTAACACCAAATAAAAATGTACAAATCAACATTATTTATTTTGGCAATTGTAGCTCTACAATTGTTAAGTTTTTGTTCAGACAAGGAAAATAAAAACACTTCCGACGCAAAAAGCAATGACTCCATTAAGGAAACCTATTCCATAGCGAATATGGTTACTGAAGTCAAAACCATTCCTGACTCTATTATCGAATTCCTTCATAAACAACACCACAACTTCAAAGTACTTGAAAGAAGGGTTATCCCAACAGGTTATGAAACTCCTAACATGAAACATTGGAAAAATTATGTCAAACAGATAGAAGACCTACCCGTTATTAACCCAGGACCTGGTGAATACGTCCATGTGATGGAAGGGCAAAAAAACGGATACAAAAACCTTGTCATTGGTATTACGGAAACCTACCCTGGTGGCGCTCCTCCAATGCATACACATGAAGGTGAAGAAGCGCATGTGTTGTTAGAGGGCGAAATACTTTATGCCCTAGGCGATACCTTATTTACAGTAAAAGCACCGTACATTGTTAATATCCCTCCAATGGTACCGCATGCGTTTAAAAACATTGGAAAAAAGACCGCCAATCTTGTTGTGATCTTTCCAACGAATGTATGGAAATATGATGTTGTTGATTATTTTCCATTTGATAAAAAAGAAAAAGATAATTCGAAGTCTCACAAATATTAGCAAATTGAGGTTGTTTTAAAAAAATGTTTTCATAAAATATTCACAACTTTTGCGCTTATTTTTTTGTTTTGAAAAAATTCTTACAATTTTTGTGATTGAATAACAATCAAAAAACAATCACAAATGAAACAATTTACCATTGCCTTCTCTCTTTTCATTACAACTTTTACATTTGGACAAATAACACAATTTGAACCCAATCTTATTGCTGATAACGATGCTTTTGGCGTAACTGTTTCTCCTGATGGAAATATGCTACTGTATACCAAGGCGTATGGAGGAAGAGACTCTTTACATATTTTTCAATCTCGAAAAGTAAATGGTCAATGGTTAAAACCGGAATTGGCTTTTTTTGCTGACTCAAAGTTGAAACAAATAGACCCTGCTTTTTCCCCTGATGGTAAAACCATTTTGTTCAATTCGCTTGAAAATACAGCCACTAGTTTTGATGTATTTGCAGTCCATAAGACCAAAACAGGTTGGACGAAGCCTGAAAAACTTACTGATGCTATCAACACAGCATCAAGTGATTTTTATGCTACCATTTCTTCCAGCAAGAATATTTATTTCACACGAAGAATAAAAGATAATGATATATATGTAAGTTATTTTGTGGACAATAAATACCAAACGGCTAAATTACTTGATGGACCAATAAACTCGGATATGAATGAATCAAACCCGTACATTTCACCAAAGGAAGATTACATTATATTCTTTTCAGACAAAATAGGTGGATTGGGAGATACCGATTTATATATCAGTTTTAATAAAAATAATAAATGGAGTCATCCAATAAATTTGGGAGATAAAGTAAATACTGAAACAAGTGAATTCTGTCCCAATATTGATTTTAAAAAACAACAATTCCTTTTTTCAAGAACTAAAGTAATTGACGGGAAACGAATTGAAAACATGTATAGTATTCCTTTAAAAGATTTGAATTTAAAAGAAATGAAAAAGCTTGCTAAATGGTAAGAAAAAAAAATCCCGCTTTTCAGCGGGATTTTATATTTATGAATACATTTTCTTTCTCAATTCCTGAATTTTTTCATCTTCTAGGTATTCATCGAATGTCGTATAACGATCAATCACTCCGTTTGGTGTAATTTCCAAAACTCTATTTGCAACAGTTTGTGCAAATTCGTGGTCATGAGTGGTAAACAATACCGAACCTTTAAAGTTTTTCAATGAGTTGTTAAAAGCGGTGATCGATTCCAAATCCAAGTGATTTGTTGGTTCGTCTAACATCAACACATTAGCACGTAACATCATCATTCTAGATAACATACAACGCACTTTTTCTCCTCCAGATAACACTCGTCCCGTTTTTAACGCTTCTTCTCCAGAGAAAATCATTTTACCTAAGAAACCACGAACGTAAACTTCATCGCGTTCTTCTTCTGTTTTAGCCCATTGGCGTAACCAATCAACTAAAGTTAAATCATTTTCGAAGAAACTATGGTTATCGCCTGGTAAATACGATTGATTCGTAGTAATTCCCCAATCGAAAGTACCTGCATCGGCAGTTAAATTTCCGTTTAATATTTCGTAAAAAGCAGAGGTTGCACGTGAATCTTTAGAGAAAACCACTACTTTATCGCCTTTAGCCATATTTAAATCGACGTCTTTAAATAAGACATCTCCTTCAACAGAAGCGGCTAAACCTTGTACGTTTAATATTTGGTCACCAGCTTCACGTTCCTGATCAAAAATAATCGCAGGATAACGACGGCTAGACGGTTTGATTTCACCAATATTTAGTTTTTCAATCATTTTTTTACGAGATGTAGCTTGTTTTGACTTCGCTACGTTCGCAGAGAAACGACGGATAAATTCTTCTAATTCGGCTTTTTTCTCTTCCGCTTTTTTGTTTTGTTGTGCTTTTTGTTTGGCTGCTAATTGTGATGATTCGTACCAAAACGTATAGTTTCCAGAATAATGGTTAATTTTTCCAAAATCGATATCAGAAACATGCGTACAAACCGAATCAAGGAAGTGACGGTCATGCGAAACTACTAATACTGTATTTTCATAATTGGCTAAGAAATGTTCTAACCAACCAATCGTTTCAAAATCTAAGTCGTTGGTAGGCTCATCCATGATAAGTACGTCTGGATTTCCGAATAAAGCTTGTGCTAAAAGCACACGTACTTTTAATTTTCCTTCCATTTCACCCATTGGCGTATAATGGTAATCGGCACCAATACCTAAGTTAGACAACATTGTTGCAGCATCTGAATCGGCATTCCATCCATTCATTTCTTCAAACTGCACTTGTAACTCCCCTATTCTATCTACTTTATCATCAGAATAATCGGCATACAAATCATCCATTTCTTTTTTAACAGCAAATAAAGTCTTGTTACCCATTAAAACGGTTTCCAAAACAGTATATTCGTCAAACATATTGTGGTTCTGGTTAAGAACTGACATACGTTTTCCAGGCTCTAGAATAACACGTCCTGAAGTAGGATCGATATCACCTGATAATATTTTTAAGAAGGTTGATTTTCCTGCACCATTTGCACCAATAATTCCGTAGCAATTACCTTGAGTAAAAGTTACGTTTACTTCGTCAAATAAAATTCGTTTACCAAATTGAACAGATAAATTAGAAACTGTAAGCATTTATTAATTTTTTTAAAAAGTGTTGCAAAAGTAGAAAAAATAGTGGAGTTTTGAGTCAATACTTTAATATATATCTAAGTTAACTTTAACTGTACATTAACAAGATTATATGAATTATAAAAATATATTTGTTTGTCATAAATGATTTAGAATGATTGCCTATTTTAAAAAACTACTATTTCTAACCCTCCTACCGTCTACAGTACTTTTCACATCTTGTGGAAATACGGCTGGTGCTGGAGGTACTACTGCTTATTTTGGAGGAGAAATAATCAATCCTAATTCTAAATATGTCTATTTATGTAAAGACAGCGAGGTCATTGATACCATCGAATTAGATAAAGACAATCGTTTTCTTCAAAAATATGATACTCTTTCACCTGGTATGTATACTTTCAAACACGAACCAGAATACCAATACATATATTTCGATAAAGGAGACAGTTTAATGATTCGTTTGAATACAAGCGATTTTGACAACTCCCTAACCTTTTGCGGGCGTGGTGATGAAAAAAACAATTTTTTAATTGATTTATTTTTAAAAAATGAAAACGAAAAGAATTCTTCGTTTGATATCTATGATTATGATTTAAAGAAATTTGAAGCAAAAATAGATGACGCACACAAAGCCAAGAAGGCTTACTACGAAAGAAGGAAAGAAGTAATTAATTGGAGTGATGATTTTGATTTATATGCAAAATCGATGTTAGAAATGTCTTATTTCGCAAAAAAAGAAATGTATCCTATGGTACATAAATTCAGAACCAGTAATGATGTTTGCAAAGTTTTGCCGAAAAATTATTATTGTTTCCGAAAAGAAATCGATTTTAATAATAAAAAGCTAACTCATTTTGCACCATTTGTAGGCTATTTAACATCAATGCTGAACAATGTTACTTGCAAAGACAACAACACCTACTCTTTAGAAAATAACATTAAAAAACTAAAAGTAGCCGATTCTTTGTTTACCAATAATTCAATTAAAAATTCGGTATTGTATAACATAGCTTTCATGTATCTTTTGGAAGATCAAAATATTGTTCACAACAAAGCTTTTCTTGATCAATATTATCGCCTTTCAACCGATAAAATAAGCAAAGAAAAAATTAAAAAAATTGGTAACTCGGTACAAATTTTAGCTAAGAGTAAAAATTTACCTTCGATTGATTTAATTGGGTTTGATGGAAAAAAATCCACTACATTAAATACCAACGGTAAAAAAACTGTTGTTTTCTTTTGGACTTCAGAAGCTAAGTCACATATGGAATTTGCACATAAAAGGGCGAATGAATTAAAAGTAAAACATCCTGAATTGAACTTTGTTGCTGTTAATATTGACAATACAGATGCCCATTGGAAAGAAATTGTATCCAATTACAAATTCAATATTACCGAATTACACGCAGTAAATTTTGACGAAATAAAAGAAAAATGGGTAATAACCAAAATTCATCGCACGATGATTATAAATGCAGATGGCACAATAAGTAATGCATTTGTAAGTTTGTTTGATGCTAATTTTGAAAATTACCTTAAATAGACTAACACCAAAACCAAACGAAAAAGCGGCTTCTAATTATAGAAAGCCGCTTTTTTAATTTTATTTCTTTAAAAATATTACTTGTTTCCTTTTTCGAAATCGGCAATAAACTGAGCAATTCCAATATCAGTTAAAGGATGTTTTAACAATCCTAAAATTGAAGATAAAGGTCCTGTCATTACATCGGCACCAATTTTAGCACAATTAACCACGTGCATGGTGTGACGTACTGAAGCAGCAAGAATTTGCGTTTCAAATCCGTAGTTATCATAAATATCACGAATTTCTTGAATTAAGTTTAAGCCATCTGTAGAAACATCATCTAATCTTCCTAAGAAAGGAGAACAATAAGTAGCTCCAGCTTTAGCAGCTAATAATGCTTGTCCAGCTGAGAAAATTAAGGTGACATTTGTTCTAACTCCTCTATCTGAAAAATATTTACATGCTTTGATTCCTTCAGCTGTCATTGGTAATTTAACAACGATTTGCTCGTGTAAATCTGCCAATTCTTCCCCTTCTCTGATCATGCCTTCAAGATCCATAGCATTCACTTCGGCACTTACATCACCTTCAACAATATTACAAATGTCAACGTAATGTTTTAAAATATTATTTTTTCCGGTAATTCCTTCTTTAGCCATTAAAGATGGATTGGTGGTAACACCATCTAATACTCCAAGTGCTTGTGCTTCTTTGATTTGCTCTAAATTGGCTGTGTCAATAAAAAATTTCATCTGATTTTATTTAAAAATTATAGTTGTGTACTTGTTAACTTAAACATTATTAAGCTTTCAACTTCGATTGATTTGAATGTTACTTCTTCAATAAAATTAAACTTTACTAATGCATTTATTGAAGGCTTATTGTTTTTATCAGTAAAGGCTTCAATTGTTTGCAAATTTAGTTCATTAAATCCAAAATTAATAACTTTTGATAAGGCTTCTTGCATAAATCCTTTGCCATGGAATTCTGGAGATAATTCATACCCTATTTCTGCTGAATCCTTATCAAAATCGAAATTCCAAAAACAAATGGAACCCATATTCTGATTCGTTGCTTTATTATAAATCATCCATGTGATTCCCTTTTTCTCTTTAAAATCAGAAATTCGATCCATAATAAATTGCTTCACCGCTTCCAAAGAAGATTTTTTTCTGCCAATATATTTATTAACGTCATCATTATTTCTAAGTTCGAATAAAAAATCAACATCATTCATTGATATTTCATTCAAAATTAATCGCTCGGTTTCAAAGCTTGAAAATGAATTTGGAAATCGCATTTTTTTTATAATTTATAATGATTCATTAGCATTTTTTCGTAAACAGTATCAGGCAAAATACGCTTTAAAACAATTGAAAACTTTTGCATAAAAGCGCCTACTTTATAATGAATTTTGGGATTTGGCGTTTGAATGATTTTATACACTGCTTCGGCCATTTCGTTCGGATTACTACCACTATCAACGTGGGTATTCATTTCATTTAAAGTCTTTCCATAAACATTTTCATAAGCTGATCCTTTTATGACTGGTGCGTGGTAACGACCTGCAGCAATATTGGTAGCAAAATCGCCTGGCGCAATATTCGTAATGTGAATTCCGAATTGTTTGGTTTCCATTCTCATGGCTTCTGTCACCAATTCTAACGCTCCTTTTGATGCCGAATAAATCCCTCTGTATGGCAATCCCATATAACCTGCAATCGACGTAATATTAATGATTAATCCAGATGCTTGCGTTCGCATTTGAGGTAAAACCGCTTTCATGACTTCGATTGGGCCAAATAAATTGGTTTCGAAATTATTTTTGATTTCTTCCGTCGGAATTTCTTCTATAGGTCCCGTAATTCCCACACCTGCATTATTAATCACCACATCTACTCTACCTGATTTAGAAATCACTTCAGCAATGGCGTTTTTAATTGAAGTCACATCGCGAACATCTAAGGCAATCAAAGGAAAAACGGAACCCGTTATTTTCTCCGGATTTCGACTAGTACCATACACTATAAAGCCTTTGGCGTGTAAAAATTCCCCAATTGATTTTCCTATTCCTGATGAACCTCCTGTTATTAAAACTACTTTACTCATATGTCATTGCGAGGAACGAAGTAATCTCATTCCTATTTATTAATTCAAATTTATTTTATAATTTCTATTCCCAACCCTGGTTGTGTTGAAATTTCTATTTTTCCATTTATTATTTTACTTCCGTTAGCAATATCGTTGGCAATAAGATTGGCACCATCTAAGTCGCAATAATCTACCAAAGGCGCTAAAGCACAACCTGCCGAAATTCCAATAGATGATTCGGTCATACATCCCATCATAATATTAAAATTAAGGGCTCTGGCCGCTGCAATTAATTCCAAAGCCGGAGTTAATCCACCGCATTTCATTAATTTGATATTGACACTTCGGTAATGTGGCTGTAAAGAACGTAAATTTTCAATACTCTGGCAATCCTCATCTGCCATCCAATTCGCAAATTTATCGCGATGCAAATCAGCATAATGATTGGTTTTCATTGGCTGTTCCAAATACGTAAACTTTGAGGCAAAATCTTTATTTTCTAGCCAAATACAATCATTCGCATCAAAACTTGCATTAGAATCTAATGCTATTTCGTAAGGCAACTGAGCTAGTTTTTCAATCGAGTTTTGATCAAAGCCATTACATTTTACTTTGAATTTTGACCAATCTGATTTTTTAATTTTTTGAATTTGTTCTTCAATTGTTGCAACGCTAATTGTTATGGACGAATCTGGAATCGAATTTATTGCTATTTTATTCAGCTCCAAAAAACTTTTATTTTCTAATTTTCCAAACAAGTCCCAATACGCGCAATCTAAAGCCGATGTCAAAAATGAACCTAAATTTAAATTTAGAATTAACATATAAAATTCTGTAGGATAGATAATTTGATTAGCTTCAATTAAAGTTTTACTTAAGTTTAATCTATGAACCAAATCGTCTAAGTTGATACCGTAGTAATCAATCGAAGTACATTCGCCATACCCAACTTTGTCTTTATGCGACAAGCTAACAATTAAAGCTTCTCTATGCGAGTAATTTCCGTAGGAAATAGAAAATGTTTCCTTAAGTTGTAATGTGACAATTTGCCAAGATAATTGCATTGAAGTTCGTTTGCTATAAAAATAAAAAATCCCGAACAATCGGGACTACAAATTTTACATTATCTTTTAAAAAAAATGGCAAGCGACCTACATCGCACCGCTCAACCACATACCTTTGCTGTGTTCCCACCCTGGAGGAGTCTGCAGGAGCTGGTCGTGTAGGACTTGCCGCTGCAAATATACAATCTTTTTGTATTTTTGCAAACGCTTTGGTTTATATAAAAGCCTTTGTATATTGTATTTGCAAATAATTTTAAAATGAAAAAATATAACTTCTTAGCATTCACCTCTTTAATCCTACTGGGAGCAAGTTGTGAAGGCGATAAAAAAAATTTATTTTCTATTGATGAGACACAATTTAAGATGATATATCATTCTGGTGATCCCATTTCACTTACAGTTACGAATAAAAAAGAACTTACTATTGATTCGGTGGCATATTTTAATAATGACAAAAGAATTGGTTCATCAAAAGGAAATACTGCTTTAAACTGTAAATTGGATAATGAGAAATTAGGATATCAGAATTTAAAAGCCATCGTTTATTTTGAAGGAGAAACTTTTGAAACAACAACTCGTGTTGAAATGGTTTCGGCAGTTGAGCCAAAATTATTAAGCTATTCTATTGTAAATACTTATCCTCACGACATAAAAGCGTATACACAAGGATTGGAATTTTACAGAGATACTTTATTTGAAGGAACGGGAAATGGAGCCGGAAATAGTAGTGGCCAACGTGGAATTTCAAGTATTAGAAAAGTAGATTATAAATCGGGTAAAGTATTAAAGAAAGTTGAATTACCTGTTGAATATTTTGGTGAAGGAATTACAATACTCAATAGTAAAGTATACCAACTTACTTGGTTAAATAATGAAGCTTATGTTTATAATGCCGATACGTTTAAAAAAGAAAAAACGTTCAAGTACTTTAAAAAAATGGAAGGATGGGGTTTAACTAGTGACGGTAAAAACTTGTATATGACTGACAGTTCCGATCGAATTAGCATTATCAATCCAGAAACTTTTACAGAAGTTGATTATTTACATGTGTACACATCAAGTACAAAAGTGCCAGCTATCAACGAATTAGAATGGATAGATGGTAAAATTTATGGTAATATTTACCAGAAAGATGCTATTGCTGTAATTAATCCAAAATCAGGAGCTGTTGAAGCCGTAATTAATTTATCCGAATTAAAATCGAAAGTTACGCAACATCCCGATGTTGATGTTTTAAACGGAATAGCCTACAATCCTAAAACAAAAACCATTTTTGTAACGGGGAAAAACTGGGATAAAATGTTTGAGATAAAAATTAATTAATTCCACAACAATCAATAATAAGAATTGTATTAAATAAAAAAGCGAGCTAATTAGCTCGCTTTTTTATTATAAAGTTATAATCTTATTTTTTAGGTTCATAACGAGAAGATTTCTCATTATATGTGTATTTTGTAGATGCTGACTTATTGGTTAACGTGAAATCGCCATTTCCTAATAAAGTAAACAAATAACCTTCGTTACGTTTTTTATATTGTGTTTCTGAAGCTGTCTTTAATCTGTCTAAGAAAACTATTTCAGTGATATCTACTGCTTTTTGTGTATTGCCAATTAGTAGTGTTTTAGTTGCCGGATTCCATATTTGACTTTCGGTTACCGCTGCATTCTCTTTTTTTAATTTGGTGTCAGACACTACTTTCTCATTCCATGTTACACAATAAAAAGTGTTTGCTTTTACTTTTACCGGTGTAATTTTCATGTTCGTCGGATTAAAATCAGAACGGTTTTTTGTTAATAGCATGCTGTCTTTAGCCACAACCAAAAATAAATCCTTTTTCTTATTAAAGACAACAGATGCATCTCCTGCTTTAGCTAAAGCACTTGTAGAAGCTTTTGAAGACGTTGCTTTTTTCTTTTTCTTTTGTCCGTAAGTTAAACTTACTGATAACACCATTAATAGTAAAATAATTTTTTTCATGATTTAAGGTAATTTTTGGTTAAGGCAATATACAAAAATATTTATCCTGTAAAAACAAAAATCACGCCAGAAGCGTGATTTAACATTTTAATATTATTGAATTGAGATTGCATCAAGTAAAAGCTGTGCTGTTGCTTCATTTGTTGCTAATGGTACGTTGTGAACATCACATATTCTGATCAGCATATTGATATCTGGTTCATGAGGATGACTGCTCATCGGATCTTTAAAAAACAACACCATTTTACATTTACCAACCGCTACTCTAGCCGCAATTTGAGCATCACCCCCCATAGGGCCACTTAGTACTTTTTTTACTTGTATACCAGCGGCTTCCGCCTTACCTCCGGTTGTTCCCGTGGCAACTATTTTAATATTCTCTTGATGTAAAATGGCAATGTTTTTATTTAAAAACTGTACCATGTCTGCTTTTTTACCATCGTGGGCAATGATTGCAATTTCCATATTATTTGTTTAAAATATGATATTCTATCAAGCCATCAATAGGACGACGCAATACGTTTCCTAATTGAATTCCGTGTTTCTCCAAAACCGATTGTAACTCGTCTTTTAAATAGAAAGCAATAGAGCCAATAAAATGAACTGGAACTTCTTTATAATTCTCAAACTGTTTGATGTAATTTTCTACAAAAGATTCCATTTCTTCAAAAATATATTGACGGCAAAATTCAGTGTCTTTATGCTTGATTAAGAACTTAGCAAAAGTTGCTAAGTAAGCATTTGGATTGGGTTCCTTGTATAGATTATGTTTCACTGGATCAGGCTCAACATTGAAAGTGGTTTCGAATTCTTGTGCCAAATCCTTTGGCATTTTATTGAAATAATACCCACGTAATAAATGACGTCCGAAACGATTACCAGAACAATCATCCATGGCAATATACCCTAATGATTGCACTTTTTGATGCAACACATTTCCATCAAAATAACTACAATTCGAACCTGTTCCTAATATACAAACAATAGCTTCTTGCCCTTTAGGAGTCGTAGCATAAACTGCCGCATATGTATCTTCATGAACTGTTACCGCTGCATTGGGGAAATAATTTTGAAAAACTTCTCCTAAGAAAGATTTCATTCTGTCGGTACCACAACCTGCTCCATAAAAAAACAAATGGGATACTTGATTTTTATTATGTGAAATATCAAAACGATCTTCTAAACGATTAATGATTTCATCTTTAGTCAATACTTCAGGATTTAATCCTAAAGATTGAGTAGTGAACAATACTTTTCCAGCATCATCTATGGCAATCCAGTCAGCTTTGGTAGAGCCGCTATCTACAAGTAATTTCATCCTATGGTTTATTGGTTATTTGGTTAATCGATATTCTTTAATTAACCTTAAAATTATTATATAAAAAATCCCGCTTTTACAAACGGGATTATAAAGATATTCAAATATTACAAACCTGCAATATGAACAGATAAATCAATCAATTTACTTGAATAACCGTATTCGTTATCATACCACGAAACCAGTTTGAAGAAAGTTGAATTCAATCCGATACCTGCTTTTGAATCGATAATTGAAGTACGTGAATCCCCTATGAAATCTTGAGAAACTACGTCGTCTTCAGTAAATCCTAAAACTCCTTTCATAGACGTCTCAGATGCATTTTTCAATACATTCATAATTTCTTCATAAGTAGTTTCTTTAGCTACTTTAACTGTTAAATCAACCACTGAAACATCTGCTGTTGGTACACGCATAGACATTCCAGTTAATTTTCCGTTCAACTCAGGAATAACTTTACCAACCGCTTTTGCAGCCCCTGTTTGGGAAGGAATAATATTAATTAAAGCCGAACGCCCACCACGAAAATCTTTACGTGAAGGTCCGTCAACCGTTAATTGTGTTGCTGTAGTAGCGTGAATAGTAGTCATTAATGCTTCTACAATTCCGAAATTATCGTTGATAACTTTAGCTAAAGGAGCCAAACAGTTCGTTGTACAAGAAGCGTTAGAAACGATTTTATCATTAGCCGTAGCTTTATCGTGATTTACACCCATAACAAACATCGGCGCATCTGCAGATGGAGCAGAAATTACTACTTTTTTAGCACCACCATCGATATGAGCTTGAGCCGTTTCTAATGTGGTGAAAATACCTGTACATTCAGCTACAACATCTACATCAACAGAAGCGTCATCCCATTTGATTAATTTAGGATCTCTTTCAGCAGTAACTCTGATATACTTATCGTTTACGTATAATTTTCCGTCTTTAACTTCTACTTTTCCAGCAAAACGTCCGTGAACTGAATCATATTTTAATAAATAAGCCAAATGATCAACATCTAATAAATCATTGATGGCTACTACTTCGACATTTTCTCTGTTTAAGGTTTCTCTAAACACAATTCTTCCTATACGTCCGAAACCATTAATTCCTAATCTTACTTTCATTTTGTCTTTTGTTTAAAATTTTAATTGCCGAAACAATTATTCATTACTTATTGTTAAGTGGTCATAATATCAGAAACTCTCAATAATTCTTCGTCAATTTTTGAGCTTCCTTTTATGGCCTGTTCTAATGGGGTTAATGCTACTTTATCTTGGTATAAACCTACCATGAAATTGGATTTTCCTTCTAATAGTGATTCCACCGCTTTAACTCCTAATCGAGAAGCTAAAACACGATCGAAACAAGAAGGTGAGCCGCCTCGTTGCATGTGACCTAATACTGATACACGAACGTCGTACTCTGGCAAGTTTTCTTCAACATATTCTTTAAGTTCGAATACGTTTTTACCTATTTTATCTCCCTCGGAAACCACCACAATACTAGATGATTTTCCTGATGCTTTACTTTTTTGAAGTGATTCTAATAAACGTTCTAATCCTAAATCTTCTTCAGGAATTAAGATCTCCTCTGCCCCTGCTCCAATACCCGCGTTTAAGGCAATATGACCCGCATCACGACCCATCACTTCAACAAAAAACAATCGGTTATGTGAACTGGCGGTATCACGGATTTTATCGATAACTTCTACTACTGTATTTAGAGCCGTATCATAGCCTAAAGTATGACTGGTACCAAAGATATCATTATCTATAGTTCCCGGAATTCCCATTACAGGAAAACTAAATTCATTATTAAAAATTTCAGCTCCTGTAAAAGTACCATCTCCACCAATCACGACCAAAGCATCAATGCCAGCATCGATAATATTTTTATGTGCTTTTTGACGACCTTCAACGGTCATGAATTCTTTAGAACGAGCCGATTTAAGAATAGTTCCTCCTTTGTTCACGATATTATTAACCGAGCGGGGTCCCATTTCTTTGAAGTCACCTTCAATCATACCCTGATAGCCACGATAAATTCCTACACATTCTATATTATGAAAAGCACATGTACGAACCACCGAACGAATGGCCGCATTCATACCAGGAGAATCTCCACCAGAGGTCAAAACTCCTATTTTGTGAATTGTTTTTGACATTAACAATAAATTGATATGTAAAATTACTAAAGAAAACTTGTTAACCTTCACAGAATTGTTAAAATCTATATAATAATATAAATTTCAAACGTTTTCGTTAATAAGTTTTTAGTATTTAGTTTAAATTGGGAGCTTTTTCTTCAGAATTTTTAGGTTTTTCTGATGGTTTTTTTTGACGTTGATCCGTAAATTGAATGAAATCTGGAGTAAGATCAGAATCTGGGATTTCGTCTTTAGATTCTTTCTCTTTTTTGTCTTTTTTAGAATTCAATATTTTTTGTATTAGTTCTTTAAAAGTATTAAAATCAACTTCATAGGAAACCCCCAAACCTTGTGTGTACCCAATACCTCCTTCACCTAAGTAATTGATATCATTTTCACGATTAAAAAAACGTGCTTTTAAAGTACCATCATCGTTTAAACGCAATTGTACTTCTACATCTCCTACGACAACTGATTCATTAATACCTCCCACTGGCACTCCTAGTTTACCGTTGATAGTAATTTTATCACTGATTTGGGTGGATAACGTCACTCCAACTTGACCATCTGTTTGGTTATTCAAGTTCTTCTTGTCTCCTTGTACAAAATATGGAAGAACTTTAAAATTTGAATCTCCGTCAGCAAACAGATCTTCAAATAAGCTGTTAGCTCTTTCTAAAAGGTTCCCAGTAATTGCATTTTCTGCTACCCCTTTATCGGATAAGAAACTTCCTGAAGATAAAAGATAAATAGCCTGTGTTTGTCTTGTATCGTTATCATTTAGTTTATATTCTAACTCAGATCTCAATACCGAACTAACCGTTGGAAATTCAATTGAAATATTCGGAGTTGGATTAGTAAGCTGATCGGTAAGTTTTATGACTACTTCTGTTGGAATTTTTTTATTAAATGAAGGGTTATCTAATAAAACAGAAGGATTCGCTTCGGTTTTATAAATGGCTTCCATATTTAATGTAGCATTCAAAGGGTCTCCATCCCAAGAAATATAACCACCCTTTTTAACAGCGAATTTTTTATCGATAATTCCACCATACTTGAAATTATATGTTCCTTCATATACTTGGAAATCTCCCCACATATTAAATTTACCTAATGTATTGATTTCCATTAACAAGGAACCTACTCCACGTCCTTTTAATCCGTGACCATTACTTTTATTTATAATAACTTCTATTTCTGCCACTGGGGTAATATTCAATTCAAAATTTAATTCAATACCATTGTAGCCTTTCGTTTTTTCTAAATTTGATTTCGTTTCAATAATTTTTGAATTAACGAATTTTATATAATCTTTCTCAGAAGTTGCTTCACTATCATTTATAGGAATTTTTATAGAAGTTCCCGTTCCAGAAGTTGCATTTACATTAATTACCAAACCACTTATTGGACCTCGAATGGAAGCGTCCCCATCTATAAATGCCGTCCCATAATATAACGCATCATCAGAGTCTTTTGTGTTTAAAGCCAATAATCTTGATGAACTAACATTCAAATCTAAGAACCAGTCGGCAAACTTATTATGTCTAATACTTCCGCTTAAGATGCCTTCTGTTTTATATTTTGAATCGAGTAATTTTATATTTCTGAACGAAAATTGATTTTCGGTAATATCTACAACCGAATTATTTGAAAAATTATAATCGGTATTCAAATACGGAATTTTGATTCCAGCTTTACTCAAATAAACCCTTCCAGTGATATCGGGATTTTCTAGTTCACCTTCAAATTTGGCTGTTCCTGAAGCTAATCCTCTAATGTTTGTGAGTACTTGTCCTCCCAATGGGCCAAAAATAGCCATGTTAAATTCTTCCAGTTGTAAATCTAAATCTAATAATGTTTTCTTGCCTTCAATAAAAACGTTACCGTTGGCCGAAAATGATTCTAATCCATCATTTCTAAGCACTGTATTTACCTTGAAATTTTTAAAACTATCGTCACCTTTAACATCAATGCTTAATTTTCCAAGTGCAAAATTATTAACACTCAAACTATCAATACTAAGTGATGAAGAGGGTTCATATATTGATTTTCGTTGCTTAAAATCAACCAACCCATTTACTTTCCCTTTGAACTTTAAACTATCTACTGTTGGAGTAATTTTGTCTAGTTCAACATCTTTAAAAGACAATTGCAAATCTTTATAAGTTGAGTCACGCAAAACTCCCATGATTTCCATTGCTTGATTTCCGTGCGTCACAGATACTCTTTCAATAGAAAAATCAGTTAGTTTTTTATTGAATACAATCTTATTATCCTTAGCTTCATCTTCATTAATAAACCATAAGTAATCTTTAAAATTTACTTCTGACTTTTTAATCCCAACAACACTTTTGTTGTCTTCATCGATAGTGTGATACAAGTTTAAATTATAAAAGTCATTCCCTTTTTTCCCACCTTTAAACTCAGTTCTAAAAAACAAAGTATCATTTGCAGTAACATTAATTAAGCTCATATTGGAAACCTTATAGTATTTTGTTTTTATACTATCCATTTCTATATAGGCGTTATATAATGGGTTTTTATTATCAATTTCGACATTAATATTATCTACCTCATTACCGTAAGCTTTTATGTTTGGTGATTTGAAGTTAAATCGAAATAATCCATCGTTGGAATTGATTTCACCTTTCATAAAAGTATTTTCTCCTAACGAAATTTCAGGATAAAAGATTTCTATCAATTTACTGTAAACATTGAAATCAAATTTAACAAACTGTCCTTTGCTTACCTTGTTTGGCGAATAATTAGCGTACAAACTCCCTAGTGAATTTTCTATTAAATCAGGAAGCTGTTTGAATTGAAATTTACCTTCTACTTTACCCTCAATAATATCAGGAGAGTTAATCGAAATTGTTCTCACCCTATCTTTATCGAAAGATGATTTCACCATAAAATCATCAAAAAAATAGGTTTCCTTATCGTTTTCGTATGAAGTTTTATTGATGTATACATCTCCGTATAAATTGTCAATAGAATTTCCTTGCAAATCCATAACAACATCCCCACGAAACACCGAAATGTCATCGGCAGTGTAGATATTCAACTTTTTGAGATTAGCATACTCTACATTAACATGGAAATCATACTTATTTTCTTTTTTACCTAAGTCCAGATTTCCATCGAAATCCATAATTAAGTTAGGATCATTGGTTGAAATATTTCCTTTAAAAACAGCTTTTTTCATGCTTCCATCAACCACAATGTTTTGATAATTGTACTTGTTGTAATACACGCTTTTTATACTTCCTTTTAATCTAGTATCTAGAAATTTTTCTTTGAATCCTTTTCCATCAACATCCAAATCAAGGTTGACGATTCCTAAATCATTTCTGCCTAAAAAAGCCCCTAAATTAAAGTTGTTTAGCTTTATGTTTCCCTTATAAGTAGCATTATCAATATTGTCAATGTTAGTCATGCTTAAATTAGATTGAGCATTTCCTAATACTGTAGCAAGAATCACATTTGCCTTAACCGTTTTTAGTGTAACTTCGGTTTCTCCAGAAAGTGTAAAACGACCAAATTTTTTGAAAGCCGTCGGTAGTTTTTTGCCTAAAACTCTAGGCAATATTTTATTTAAATCGGTATATGTAGATGAAATTTTTGAAAATTTCCCCTTCATATAGAAAGCATCTTTCTGTTTTGAAAAAAGATTTTTAAAATTAAAATCACCTCGAATCTCTGAATTGTTATTATCGAGAAGGATTAAATTTTTAGTTTTAAAATCATTCAGCGACCCCAGTAATTTCCCTTTTACTTGAAATTGTTGATCTTTACCAAACTCTCCATAAAATTTATTCATATCGTTCGATGAAATTACACCCTCATCAATACGAACATCAAAAATCACTTTATTATTAAAATCAGAAAAATATTCACGTTTGTAACGTAACTCAACATCACCTTTCAATTTAGATTCAGGGGTATTCAAATTCAAATCAACTAAATGAATATTCTTTTTAGTATACGTAAAGTCAGAAGTAAGATTATTGACTACCAATCCCCTATTATCTATAAAGGCCATTTCATCAATTTTCATAGTCACATCTGGACCTAAAACTTTGAAATTTGAAGTAACTGCGTTTAATTTTTTAGCACTAAAAATTAATGGTTTGGAACTGTTTTCATCTACAAAAGAAAATTCACTATTCATTAAGTGCATTTCTTTTACGGTCATTAAGAATTTTTTATTTGAAGCCTTAGGTTTACCATCATCAAAAAGAGCAACGAATTTATCTAAGTTGGTATCTTTTTCATTTTTATAGTTTTTGACTTTCATCTTCAAACCATCTAATCTGACTTCGCCAAAATGTAAATCACCGTCAACTAAATTTTTAAAATCAAGAATATTGGTTTTTAAAACATCTATATGAAAAAGGGTGTCTTTTTTATAATCCTTAATTAATACCTTTTTTAGTTTAACTCCACCAAAAAAAGTAAAATTAGCTTCTTCAACTGTAATATCTGTTTTAAATTCTTCATTAAGCCATGTGGTAGCATATTGACCTAATTTTGTCTGAACCGATGGGGTATTTAAAGCAATAGCAAGCCCTAATAATAGCAGAATTATTCCAAGTAGGAAAAACAGCACATATTTTAAAATTTTATTGAGGCGAGTATTTTTTTTTGTTTCTTCCAAGAATTATAAGTTCCAAAGGTGAAGCAGTCCTAAAATAATTAGATAAAAATCTGTATTTTTGGGCTTCCGATGTAAAAATATATATTTTATACCGGTTTTTCAAATATAACGCAAATTCTGTGCCTTTATGCATAATAAGCCAACATATATTCTTGCCATTGAAAGTTCATGTGATGATACAGCTGCTGCAATATTACGTAACAGTGAAGTATTGTCTAACGAAGTAGCTCGACAAAGCATACACGAAGAATATGGTGGTGTAGTTCCTGAATTAGCTTCTAGAGCACACCAACAAAATATTGTCCCAGTTATTGATGTTGCCATTAAAAAAGCTGGAATTACAAAAGAGCAATTATCCGCAATTGCTTTTACACAAGGACCGGGATTAATGGGGTCGTTACTTGTGGGCAGTTCGTTTGCCAAAAGCATGGCAATGGCATTAGATATTCCTCTAATTGCTGTCAATCATATGCATGCTCATATTTTAGCGCATTTTATTGATGAAGAAGGTTTTGATAAACCTGAATTTCCTTTCTTGGCGTTAACCATCTCTGGCGGACATACACAAATCGTAAAAGTGTCTAGTTTTTTTGAAATGGAAATCATTGGTGAAACCACTGATGATGCTGTAGGAGAAGCTTTTGATAAAAGTGCAAAAATATTAGGACTACCTTATCCTGGTGGTCCATTAATTGATAAATATGCACAATTAGGAAATCCGAAGGCGTATGCATTCACAAAGCCAAAAGTAGATGGTTTGGATTTTAGTTTTAGCGGATTAAAAACGCAAATTTTATATTTTGTTCAGAGAAATGTAAAAGAAAACCCAAATTTTATTGAAGAAAACCGAAACGACATTTGTGCTTCTATTCAAAACATTATCATCAAAATATTGATGGAAAAAGTTAAAATGGCAGTAGAACAAACAGGAATTACACAAATAGCCATTGGTGGTGGTGTGTCTGCAAATTCTGGAATAAGAGCTGCATTGAAAGAAACCGAAGCCAAATACAGCTGGAAAACATTTATCCCTAAATTTGAATATACAACTGATAATGCGGCAATGATTGGTATTGTAGGCTATCATAAATATTTAGAAAATCACTTTAGTGATGCTTCAGTAGTTTCTAAAGCAAGAATAGAATTTTAGTATGCAATTATTTTACAATCCAGACATAAATTCAGCTATAACCGAGTTTTCTTTCGACAAAGAAGAAAGCAAGCACATCGTAAAAGTATTGCGTAAAAAAGAAAGCGACATTTTACACGTTACTAATGGTTTAGGATTTTTATTTACAACTGAAATTATTTTCGCCTCCGAAAAAAAATGTACGGTTAAAATCATACAATCGGAAGCACACCAACCAACTCCTTTTTATTTGCACTTAGCCGTTGCTCCTACCAAAATGAACGACCGCTTTGAATGGTTTCTAGAAAAAGCAACTGAAATTGGCATTCATGAAATTACGCCCATTATTTGTGAACATTCTGAAAGAAAAGTGATTAAAACCGAACGATTTGCAAAGATTATAGAATCGGCAATGAAACAATCGCTACAGTTTCATTTACCAAAATTGAACGAACCAATTACATTTTCAACATTCATCAAACAAAAACATGAAGGTGACTTGTATATTGCACATTGCGAAGAAACCGAAAAACGATTATTAAAGGAAGTAATTACAAAAAACCAGAAATACACATTATTAATAGGTCCCGAAGGCGATTTCTCAGAAAAAGAAATTAAATTAGCATTAGACAATAACTATACTCCTGTATCCTTAGGAAATACAAGATTACGAACAGAAACCGCTGCAGTTGTGGCCTGTCATAGCATAGTATTTGCAAACGAGTAACAATGAAAAAAATATTTTTTTTTGGAATCTTATTATTTTGGAATGCTAACTATTCCCAAGAAATTGCTTTGTTAAAGTACAATGGTGGTGGCGACTGGTATGCCAACCCAACCTCCTTACCCAACTTGATTAAGTTTGCTAATCTAAATATCAATACCAGAATTAAAAGCAAACCCGCTACTGTTGCTCCTGGAAGCACTGATATTTTTTCTTATCCTTTCATTCACATGACAGGACATGGTAATGTTGTGTTTAACAATCAAGAAGCTGATAATATAAGAAATTATCTTGCCTCTGGAGGATTTCTTCATATTGACGACAATTACGGTATGGATAAATTCATTAGAGAAGAAATTAAAAAATTATTTCCAAACAATCCATTATTGGAAATTCCAGTTTCACATCCGATTTTTCAAAAACCATTCGTTTTCCCTTCTGGACTTCCAAAAATTCACGAACACGAAGGAAAAAAACCGCAAGCTTTTGGGATATTTATCAACAATAAACTAGTCCTTCTATACACGTACGAATGCGATTTAGGCGACGGCTGGGAAGATACAGATGTACATAATGACCCAAGAGAAATAAGGGAAAAGGCATTAAAAATGGGAGCAAATATTCTTAATTTTGTTTTCGTTAACTAAAAAAAGTATTTTTTATTGTGTTCATAAATAGATAATTTTCAACACATTACACATATCGATAATAACACGCACTTCGTAGATTTTTTTGAAATTGCTTTGGAAATTTTCATAATAAATTATAGTATTGCTAAATAATTTAATGAAAAATTATTATTTTATTAACCAAACCAAACAAATTATGAAAAAAATGTTATTGTCAGCTACTGCTGCCTTATTAATGTTTTCTTGTCAAAAAGACGACAACACAACAAACGATTTAACAAATCAAACAAACACAAGTTCAACTCACAGAGGCTGTGCTTCTCATGAAGTATTAGAAGCTCAAATGAAAGCTGATCCAAATTTAGCTTCAAGAATGGCTGAAATTGAAAAATTTACAGCTAATGCTTTGCAAACTGGAAGACTTGTAAATGGAAAAATTGAAATACCAGTTGTATTCAATGTATTATACAGAACTACAGCCGAAAACATTTCACTAGCACAATTACAGTCACAAATCGATGTATTAAACAAAGATTTCAATGCTGCTAATGCTGATTACAATACTGCTAACAATCCGTATTCTTCAGTAAGAGCAAATGTTGGTATTACATTCGTATTAGATCAAGTAGTAAGAAAATCAACTACAAAATCATCATGGGGAACTAACGATGTAATGAAAAATGCAAAAAGAGGAGGTATTGCTGCAACTTCACCAACTACTAAATTAAACTTTTGGGTTTGTACTATAGGTGGTGGAATTTTAGGCTATGCACAATTTCCTGGAGGTTCTGCTTCAACTGATGGAGTGGTTTGTGATTCTAAATATGTTGGTGTAACAAGTAATTCAGGTTCAAGTTATCCATACAACTTAGGAAGAACTGCTACTCACGAAGTAGGTCACTGGATGAATTTACGTCACATTTGGGGAGATACTACTTGTGGTACTGATTCAGTTGCTGATACTCCGACTCACAATACAGCTAACTATGGTGTTCCTGCAGTGGGTCACAGATCAACTTGTACTGGTACTCCACTTGAAATGTATATGAACTATATGGATTATACAGATGACAGAGGTATGTATATGTTCTCACTAGGTCAAAAATCAAGAATTGATGCTATTTTTGTTTCAGGAGGTGCTAGATATTCTTTTGGACAACCATAATAACAACTTAAATAAAATACA
The DNA here is from genome assembly GCA_040385625.1 of Bacteroidota bacterium. Classification (GTDB taxonomy): domain Bacteria; phylum Bacteroidota; class Bacteroidia; order Flavobacteriales; family Flavobacteriaceae; genus Flavobacterium. The sequence continues at coordinate 290,664 of JAZKHA010000001.1, read as the reverse complement.
AAGCCCGCTTTTCATAGCGGGTTTTTTTATTCAAAAAATTTCTGCTTATAATAAAACTATTTTTAACATCAGTCTATTTATTAACAATAATTTCATTTTAAATTGAATATTAATAGGACTTTTATGACTTATTAACAATTTAATTATCAAATTTAAAATTAAATTATTCTCACAATTGTAACATTAAATTTGGTTAATTCATAAACATTAACTAATATCGCATCGCTTTTAGCAACAATCAAACAAATTATTAACCAAACCAAACAAACTATTATGAAAAAATTATTATTGTCTGCTGCTGCAGCTTTATTAATGTTCTCTTGTCAAAACGACAACAACACAACTGATGCTATAAACCAAGAATCAGCAGTTTCAACACACAGAGGATGTGCTTCACATGATGTATTAGAAGCTCAAATGAAAGCTGACCCAGCTTTAGCTACAAGAATGGCTGAAATTGAAAAATTCACAAATGAAGCAATTAAAACTGGTCGTATTGTAAACGGAGTTATGGAAATTCCAGTTGTGTTCAACGTATTATACAGAACTACTGCTGAAAACATTTCATTAACACGATTACAATCACAAATTGATGTTTTAAACAAAGACTACTCTGCAACTAATTCTGATTACAACACTTCAAACAATCCTTATTCTTCTGTTCGTAGTGGTAATACAAATATTAGATTTGTATTAGATCAAGTTATTCGTAAATCAACGACTAAATCATCTTGGGGAACTAATGATGCGATGAAAAAATCAACTCAAGGAGGTATTAATCCAACTACACCAACTACAAAACTAAACTTTTGGGTATGTACAATTGGCGGTGGAATCTTAGGATATGCACAATTCCCTGGAGGTTCATCTTCAACTGATGGTGTAGTTTGTGATAGCAAATACACTGGAGTTACTACTTCTTCATCTACTAGTTACCCATTCAACTTAGGAAGAACAGCTACTCATGAAGTAGGTCACTGGATGAACTTACGTCACATTTGGGGAGATACTACTTGTGGTACAGATTCAGTTTCTGATACTCCAACTCACAACACTGCTAATTATGGTGTTCCTGCAGTAGGTCACAGATCAACTTGTTCTGGTACTCCATTAGAAATGTACATGAACTACATGGATTATACTGATGATAGAGGTATGTATATGTTCTCTATAGGTCAAAAAACTAGAATGAATGCTATTTTTGCAGTAGGAGGTTCAAGAGCTTCTTTCAGATAATAAAATTCTAAACAGATATTTTAAATCCCACGCATGCGTGGGATTTTTTTATTATATTCGTTTGGCAAATTACAAACTATGAATTCAAAAAGAATTGCAAAAGGAATTGTGTATGCTATACTCATTTTAGCAGCTATAGTATTACTACTTTACTTTTTATTCAAAATTCAATTGATTATTGTTTACATAATAATTTCAATTGTTCTAACCATGATTGGGACTCCCATAGTTGATTTTCTAAGAAAGAAATTAAAATTTAAAAATACTTCCGCCGTCATCACCACCCTACTCTTTTACGGATTGATCATTTTCGGATTCATCATGATGTTTATTCCACTAGTTACATCACAAGGAGAAAAACTCTCTCTTTTAGACGTGAATACATTCCAAACCCAATTAAGCGAATTAACTGTACAAGCAAAAAATTATCTCAATACCAAAGGAATGAATGGAGACAGGATACTTAAAGAATCTAATGTTGTTTCCAAATTAAATTTCAATTTTCTATCTGATTTTTTAAATTCGCTACTAACTACTATTAGTAATTTAGGAATGGGATTGGCCTCCGTATTGTTTATCACCTTTTTCTTTTTAAAAGATAGAATTATTTTTATCAGAATATTCAATTACGTTATTCCTGATGATCAAGAGGAGAAAATTTTAAATTCCATTACAAAAATAAACGAACTGCTTTCCAGATATTTTTTAGGTATTTTACTTCAACTTTTTATTGTATTTGTTCTATACCTTATAGTTCTTATGATTTTTGGGATTGAAAATGCACTAATTATTGCCTTTTTATGTGCCATTCTAAACATCATTCCTTATGTTGGCCCACTAATTGGAAGTGTACTGGCTGTAATTTTGACATTGTTAGGAAATTTTAACGGAGCTTTTACTTCCGACATGTTATATACTTCTATTTATGTTATGATAGGTTTCTTTATAGTTCAATTCATTGACAATAATTTCAGTCAACCTTATATTTTTTCAACCAGTACGAAATCACATCCACTAGAAATATTCCTGATTATATTAATTTTCGGCTTTTTATTCGGGATTGTAGGAATGATTCTCGCGGTTCCTGCTTACACGATTTTAAAAGTAGTTGGAAAAGAATTTTTACCTCACAATCGAATTATTCAATCATTAACTAAAGATTTATAACCTTTGAACAAGCGATTGTTACAACCCGAAATTCAAGATTTTATTAACGAATCTTTGACCGCTAACTTTTCAAAATTAGCCTTACAAAAAAATCCGTTTCCAGAAGTTCCTTGGAGTGATATTTTAACGCAATTGGGTTGTAAAATAAAAGCAAAAGACAAATTACCTACTTGGTTTGAATGCGAAAACATACTCTATCCTAGCAAAATATCTTTAGAGCAAACTTCTTCTGAAATCACAGCGAAGTATAAAGCCGGTTTAGTGGAAGGAAAAACACTAATCGATTTGACAGGTGGTTTTGGAGTTGATGACTATTATTTTGCAAAAAAAATAAACCGCGTAGTGCATTGCGAATTAAAGCACGAATTATCAACAATTGTTAGCCATAATTTAGAGGCGTTAAAAATTTCAAATATTGAGTGTATCGACAAAGATAGTTCTATTGTTTTAAAGGAATTAAACCAACAATTTGATTGGATCTACATTGATCCTTCCCGAAGAAATGATGCCAAAGGCAAAGTTTTCATGCTAAAAGATTGTCTTCCGAATGTACCCGAAAATTTAGATTTTTATTTTTCATTTTCCAATAATATTCTAATTAAAACGGCACCAATATTAGATATTTCAGCAGGTTTATCAGAATTGAAAAATGTAAAAGAAATTCATATCGTAGCAGTAAACAATGAAGTAAAGGAATTGCTTTGGGTAATTGAAAAAGGATTTGACAATGATACCATCATAAAAACAATTAATTTCAACAAAGAAACGGAAGAAAAATTTGATTTCAATTTGAATCAACTACCCGAAAACAACACCTATTCCTTACCTCAAACGTACTTGTACGAACCCAATAGTGCCATTTTAAAATCAGGGGCTTTCGATTTAATTCCGTCGAAGTTTAATCTAGAAAAGCTACACCAACATTCCCATCTCTATACATCGGACCACTTAATTAATTTTACCGGCAGACGATTCGAGATTAAAAACTGTTTTGAATACAATAAAAAAGAGATGAAACAATTTTTAGAAAATTCTAAAGCAAATATTACCACACGAAACTTTCCAGAAACTGTAGATTATATTAGAAAGAAATGGAAAATTAAAGATGGTGGAGATGTTTATACTTTTTTTACAACTGATATGAATAACAATAAAATTGTTTTAATTTGCGACAAAATTTAAAATACATGAAAATCAAAATACTACTTTTCTTTTTATTCATTCAAACTTTAGTTTTCTCTCAAAAACCTTGTGATTATTCCGTTAATGTTACCGATTCTATTGGGACACTGAAAGAAACTAAAAGTTGTTTGGTTTACGAAAAAGTATTTGGTAACAAAACTACTTTGATTTTTATTTCCCTTCAATCAGTTAATGGCGTTCCTCTTTTAAAATTACAATGCATCCAAAAAAGCAAAGAATTTGACGCACCAAAATGTTTAGATAAAAATTCACGTATTGTTTTTCAATTGTCAAACGGAAAAATCTATACTTTAATTTACTCAGAAGATGCAAAATGTGATGATTTAGTATATAACGAAACTGAAAAAACAAACAATCGTTATTTGGATGCTGGTTTTTTATTTTTAAAAGATGATTTTGAAGAAATCACCAAACATTCCATTTCGTTAATGCGAATTCGTTTTTCAGGAGGTTCGGAAGACTTTGTCCTTTCTAAGGAATTGATATCTGAAACTTTAAAAGAAACTTTCAAGCCAGATTCCTTCTTCATCAATCATTTTAATTGCATAGCCAACTAAAATTAGACAATTTATCTTTTTTTGCCCCTTCTAAATTATAGTGCCACCATTCGGAATTAAGTGATTCAAAACCATACCGCTGCATAATTTTTTTAAGAAATTTTCTGTTTTTTAAAATTTCTTCTGAAAATTCTTGGTAATCGTGTGCTGATTCAGGTCCAAAAAAATCAAAGGAAGTTCCCATATCAAGTTCTTTTCCTTCATCATCCACTAGCGTAATATCAACGGCCCCTCCTCTATTATGAATAGAACCACGGGTTGGATTAGCAACGTAATTAGCATTCGGTATAATGGCCCACATTTTTTTTTGAACATCTAATGGGCGATAACAATCAAAAATTTTAATCCTAAATCCTTTTCTGATAAATTTTTTATTTGCTGCTACTAAAGATTCAACTGTTTTCAATCGCAAATAGCAAGCTTCACATTCATATACCTTTGCTTTCAAAAAATTATCAGTAGTTGCATATTTCATATCCAATACAAAATCTTTTGAATACTCTTTTAAATTAACAAAAGTTGAATCATTAGTTTCCGTTTGAGCATTTATAATTAAAGTAAAAAAGAAGGGTATTGAAAGCAGAACGGTTTTCATTTCTTTATTTTTTAGGAGAAAGATAGTCAACTTATAGGAATAAAAAAAGTCTCGTAAATACGAGACCTTTTTTGTGATCGCGCTAGGATTCGAACCTAGGACCTACTCATTAGAAGTGAGTTGCTCTATCCAGCTGAGCTACGCAACCTAAAAACTTAAAAAAATGTGTCGGGGTGGCAGGATTCGAACCTGCGACCTCCTGGTCCCAAACCAGGCGCGATGACCGGGCTACGCTACACCCCGAAGGCAAAAAAAAGCGGAGAGACAGGGACTCGAACCCTGGCGACAGTTACCCGTCGACAGATTAGCAATCTGCTCCATTACCGCTCTGGCACCTCTCCTGTTGCAAAGAACTTAACCTTTTTTGCGGTTGCAAATGTAATGTATCAAACCGTTATTACCAACTTTTTAACTTACTTTTTTGTTAGATTTTTTACATATTTTTTGAAACTGCTTAAAATCAACAGAATAGAATTACCTTAATTCAACAAATAAAAACTAAAAATACGCAAAAAACCTAATAAATAAAGTTAAAAAGGAGTTATAAAATCTTTTAAAAATTAGTAAATTCGCACCTATAATTTAGTAAATCATTCAAAATGAAAAAAGTTGTTATAGTATCAGCGGCTCGCACACCTATTGGAAGTTTTATGGGAGCGTTATCAAGTGTTTCTGCCCCTCAATTAGGCGCTGTTGCTATTAAAGGTGCTTTAGACAAAATAAATTTAAACCCATCTTTGGTTAATGAAGTATACATGGGTAATGTTGTACAAGCTGGTGTAGGTCAAGCTCCTGCTAGACAAGCTGCAATTTTTGCAGGATTATCTAATGATGTTGCTTGTACTACTATTAACAAGGTATGTGCTTCAGGTATGAAATCTGTAATGTTAGGCGCACAAGCTATTATGTGTGGTGATGCCGAAATCGTTGTAGCAGGTGGAATGGAAAACATGAGTTTAATTCCGCATTATGTTCACTTGAGAAACGGCGTTAAATTTGGTCCAACTTCTATGCAAGACGGAATGCAAAAAGACGGATTAGTAGATGCTTATGACCAACAAGCGATGGGCGTTTTTGCCGATTTATGTGCTTCAGAATATAAAATTTCACGTGAAGAGCAAGATAACTTTGCTATTCAATCCTATACAAGATCTGCAAATGCTTGGGAAGCTGGGAAATTTAATTCGGAAATTGTTCCTGTAACAATTCCACAAAGAAAAGGAGATCCAATTGTAGTCTCTAAAGATGAAGAATACACTAATGTTAAGTTAGATAAAATCCCTGCACTTAATGCAGTTTTCACTAAAGAAGGAACTGTAACAGCTGCAAATGCTTCTACCATAAATGATGGTGCTGCAGCATTAGTATTAATGAGCGAAGAAAAAGCAATAGCAATGGGCTTAAAACCACTTGCCTATATTAAAGGTTATGCTGATGCAGCTCAAGAACCAAAATGGTTTACAACGGCTCCAGCAAAAGCGCTACCTATAGCTTTAAACAAAGCAGGTGTTTCTTTATCTGATGTAGATTTCTTTGAGTTTAATGAAGCTTTCTCTGTTGTAGGATTGGCAAATGCTAAAATCCTAGGCTTAGATAACGATAAAGTCAATGTAAACGGTGGTGCCGTTTCTTTGGGTCATCCACTTGGATGTTCTGGAGCTAGAATCATTGTAACTTTGATCAATGTTTTAGAACAAAACAATGCTAAAATTGGTGCGGCTGCTATTTGTAATGGTGGTGGTGGTGCTTCGGCAATTGTTATTGAAAGAGCTTAACTAATTTAGAATTAACAATTAACCATTGATAATTAAATCTTAATTATCAATGGTTAATTATCAATTATAGCCAATGTTTGGTATTTGTAATTTAGCCAATATTCCTTTACGCATAGAACCAAGTGACAGAAGTGAATTAGTATCACAAGTGTTGTTTGGAGAACATTTTACTATTTTAGAACAAAATCAAAAATGGTCTAAAATAAAACTGGCCTATGATGATTATGAAGGCTGGATAGACAACAAACAATTTGCGACAATTTCAGAAGAGCAATTTCACCAACTTTCAAAAGATTCGATTGTATTAAATGCCGATTTGATTGAATACATTACCTCTCCAAATAATTTATTACTGCCAATTCCTTTAGGAGCTTCATTGTCTTTCTTAAATTATGACGCAATAAATCCTGATAATTTTCATTTTGAAGGATTAAAAACGAGTGGAGAGAAGCCTAAATCAAACATAATCGATACTGCTTTTATGTATATGCATGCTCCCTATTTATGGGGAGGCAAAACACCTTTCGGTATTGATTGTTCTGGTTTTACTCAGATGGTATACAAATTAAACGGTTATAAGTTACTAAGAGATGCTTCACAACAAGCCAATCAAGGAGATGCTTTAAGTTTTATTGAAGAAAGTGAACCTGGAGATTTGGCTTTCTTCGATAATGAAGAGGGTAATATTATTCATGTTGGTATCATCATGGAAGACAATTACATCATTCATGCTAGTGGAAAAGTTCGCATCGATCGATTAGATCACTTAGGAATTTATAATGCAGAGTTAAATAGACATACCCATAAATTAAGAGTTATTAAGAAAATCATATAAACTAAAAAAGTCCTGAAATTCAGGACTTTTTTAGTTTATATGATTTAACAAATTAATTTTTAGCTTTTAAAGCTTTGTACTTTTCAGTCATATCAAGAGCATTATACATATTCAAAAGGGTTGTTTTAATATCTTTATCTCCTGCAAATAAATCATATGCTTTTTCTAAATAAGGAATCGCAGATCTGTACATGTTCTCACGTTTTACTTTTAAAGCATCATATTTTTTCATATCTGCCGTAGAAGTACCTAATTTATTCATCGCATCAATAATTTCTTTTTCTCCATCTAATTTCAAAACTGCCAAATTCATATACGCATTTTTATATTGTGGATCAATTTGAATAGCTTTTAAGTAATAGCCTTCAGCATCAATTTTAGTTTGTTTATCACTCGCTTGTGAAGAAATTACACCTAAATTATAGTATAAATCTGCGTTATTTGGATCCTTTGCTAAAACTTCAGAAATTAAATTTTTATACGTAACATAGTCTTTTGCTTGAAGGTATAAATCAGCTTCTGACATGATTAACGAAACATCATCCGGATTTGCTTTTCTAGCGTCGATTATTGCTTTCTTAGCAGAAGTAACGTCTCCCTTTTGAATATAAATCAAAGAGATGTTTTTATAAATTTCTCCTCTTTTTGAAGGTATTTGTTCAGTTTTAGGATTAGTATGAGTTCCTAATTTTACTGCTACATCTCTTTCCTTTGCAGTTGAAAAAGTCTCATCTTGGTCATTTATTTTACTTTTTGCTGAATAACTCACTCCTTTACCTGAGTAGTTAATATCTTTTAACTTATTATAATAAGCTAATGCTAAATCATAATCTTGCGCATTAATAGCTGTACTAGCTGCATAATAAAGTATGATAGAATCTTTTTTATCTAACTGATACACTTCATATAATTTCAATGCACTTTCTTTGTATTTCTTTTCATTATTGTCTGCAATAGCACTGTTTGTTAACAATCCTTTTACTTCCTTCAATGAAGCCTGCCCTTGAGCGGTATACTTAGCCTTTCCTGAATTATTTTCAATAGCCATTAACTCATTATAAGCTTTTGCAGCAGCTAAAAGGTTTTTACCTTCTTCTACTTTTTTCTTAGCTAATTCTAAATTAGCATTCCCTAATAGAAAATAATATTGTGCTTTTAAAGCATCATCGCCGTTGACAATTTTAAATTCCGCCGCTTCTAAAGTAGCTTTTGCTTCAGCTGGATTATCCGCTTTTAATGATTTGTCAGCCGCTTTTACTTCGTCTTTTTGTGCAAATGTCGCAAACGATGCAAATAAAGCGGTTGCTATTGCTAAATTTTTAATCTTCATTTGTTTTAATTTATATTCTTATTCTTTTTAATTATTCTTGAGTTTCTTCTGTTTCTGTAGAACCTTCATTTTCTTGTTCTTCTACAGCCTCAGTATCTATAACATCTTCATCAGATTCTTCAATCTCGTCTTCACGCATTACTTTACATACCGCAGCAATAGAATCATTTCCTTTGATATTAATCAAACGAACACCTTGTGTTGCACGTCCCATCACACGTAAATCTGATACTTTCATTCTGATAGTCAAACCAGACTTATTGATAATCATCAAATCATCCTCATCAGTTACATTATTGATTGAAATCAATGCTCCTGTTTTTTCGGTAATATTTAAAGTTTTAACACCTTTACCTCCACGGTTAGTGATACGGTACACATCTTCTCCATCTTCATCAACCAATTTGGTACGTTTACCATAACCATTTTCAGTTACCACTAATAGTTGTGTTTCATTTACATCATCTTTATCAACAGAAACCATGCCAATTACTTCATCTTTTTCATCAGCAAGTGTAATTCCACGTACTCCCGAAGCCGTACGACCCATTGGTCTTGTTTTTTCTTCTTCAAAACGAACCAATTTACCAGACTTAACAGCAATTAAAACTTGACTGTTTCCAGTAGTTAATTTTGCTTCTAATAATTCATCTCCATCTTTAATTGTAATAGCGGCAACACCATTAACTCTTGGACGAGAATATTGCTCTAAAGAAGTTTTCTTCACTTGACCTTCTTTAGTTACCATTATAACGCAATGGTTATTAATATATTCTTGGTCTTTTAAATCTTGTGTACAAATAAATGCTTTTACTTTATCTTCATTTTCGATGTTGATAAGGTTTTGAATCGCTCTACCTTTAGCTGTTTTACTTCCTTCTGGAATTTCGTAAACACGCATCCAGAAACATTTTCCTTTTTGAGTAAAGAACAACATATATTGGTGGTTCGTTGCCACATACATGTGCTCTAAGAAATCAGAATCACGCGTTCCAGCAGATTTTTGTCCAACTCCTCCTCTATTTTGTGTTTTGTATTCTGATAACGGCGTACGCTTGATATATCCTGCATGAGAAATGGTAATTACCACTTGCTCATCTGCAATTAAGTCTTCAATACTTACATCTCCACCTGAATATTCAATAGTAGAACGACGAGCATCTCCATATTTCTCTTTAATTTCAGCTAACTCATCTTTAATTACTTGCATTCTCATTTCTTTGCTAGCAAGTAATTCTTTTAAATAGTTGATGGTTTTCATAATCTCGTCAAATTCAGCACGCAACTTGTCTTGTTCCAGACCTGTCAACTGACGTAAACGCATTTCTACGATGGCACGCGCTTGAATTTCAGATAATTTGAAACGCTCAATTAATTTAGTTCTAGCTTCATCTCCATCTTTAGAAGCTCTAATCAATTTAATTACTTCGTCAATATTATCCGAAGCAATGATTAATCCTTCTAAAATATGCGCTCTTTCTTCTGCTTTACGCAAATCAAACTGAGCACGACGTGTTACTACATCATGACGGTGCTCAACGAAATAATGAATTAAGTCTTTTAAGTTTAACATTTGAGGTCTTCCTTTTACCAATGCGATATTATTCACACTGAAAGAAGACTGTAATTGGGTATACTTATATAAGGTATTTAAAACAACGTTAGGAACAGCATCACGCTTTAAGATATAAACGATACGCATACCATTTCTATCCGATTCGTCACGAATAGTGGAGATACCTTCAATTTTTTTATCGTTTACCAAATCAGCAGTATGTTTAATCATATTTGCTTTATTGACTTGGTATGGAATTTCAGTTACAATGATACATTCACGACCGTCCACTTCTTCAAAACCAACTTTGGCACGCATCACTACGCGACCACGACCCGTTTTGAAAGCTTCTCTAACACCGTCCATACCGTAGATAATACCTCCGGTAGGGAAATCAGGTGCTTTTACGTAATTGATTAATTCATCAATTTCAATATCATTATTATCGATGTACGCTAAGGTACCATCAATAACTTCCGTTAAATTGTGTGGCGCCATATTGGTCGCCATACCAACTGCAATACCAGAAGCTCCGTTAATTAAAAGATTAGGAACTCGTGTCGGCATTACTTTTGGTTCTTGTAACGTATCATCAAAGTTCAACTGAAAATCAACAGTCTCTTTTTCAATGTCAGCCATGATTTCTTCTGACATTTTTTTCATTCTGGCTTCGGTATAACGCATTGCTGCTGGACTATCCCCATCTACCGATCCGAAGTTACCTTGACCGTCAACTAATAAATAACGTAAACTCCATTCCTGAGCCATACGAACCATCGCATCATATACTGATGTATCTCCGTGTGGGTGATATTTACCCAATACTTCTCCGACAATTCTTGCCGACTTTTTATGGGCTCTATTTGAATAAACTCCTAATTCGTGCATACCGTACAATACTCTACGGTGTACTGGTTTTAAACCATCTCTTACATCAGGTAACGCACGTGATACAATAACCGACATCGAATAATCGATGTAAGCTGATTTCATTTCGTCTTCAATGTTAATTGGAATTAACTTTTCTCCTTCAGACATACGTATTTATATTATGTATTTAAATTATTTTCTAAACGCGCTAATATACGCATTTCTGACTTTTTTAATAGTATTTCAACTACCAGATTTCAACTATTTATTAACAAAAAACAGTAGTGCTTTGGTTAATAAATTATACCTTATTTAATTTTTGTTTCCCAATATTTTTTCGTCAATTAGCATGACAGTACTTCAAGTGAGGAATGATTTTTGCATTTCCTATCTTAAATCACTAAATTTACAATACAAATCACAACGATATGGATGATAATTTTTCACCAAGAGTTAAAGATGTAATCACTTACAGTAAGGAAGAAGCATTACGTTTAGGTCACGATTTTATTGGGACTGAACACCTTATGCTTGGGATCTTGAGAGACGGAAACGGTTCGGCCGTAAACATACTGAACAATCTATCTATTGACCTAGAACATTTACGTCGAAAAGTAGAGATTTTAAGTCCCGCTAATCCTAATCCAATTGCTGGTAACGATAAGAAAAATTTGCACCTTACTCGTCAAGCCGAAAGAGCATTAAAAACTACCTTTTTAGAAGCTAAAGTTTTTCAAAGCTCGTCTATAAGTACGGCTCATTTATTATTATGTATTTTACGTAATGAAAATGATCCTACCACTAAATTATTAAACAAGCTAAAAATCGATTATGATATAGCTAAAGAACAATATTTGACTATGCAACCAAACGAAGAAGATTTTCAAGACAATTTCCCGAAAAACGAGTCTTCCTATGGAGACGATTCAGGACAAGATGACAGTTTTAAAGAAGGCAATTTTAATAATCCTGCCAACAAATCAAATAAAAAATCTAAGACACCTGTTTTAGACAATTTTGGACGCGACCTTACCGAAATGGCTGAGGAAGGAAAACTTGATCCAGTCGTAGGACGTGAAAAAGAAATAGAGCGCGTTTCTCAAATTTTAAGCAGAAGAAAAAAGAACAATCCGTTATTAATTGGTGAACCTGGAGTTGGTAAATCAGCTATTGCAGAAGGTTTAGCACTACGAATTATCCAAAAGAAAGTTTCAAGAATTTTATACGGAAAACGTGTAGTTACGCTTGATTTGGCTTCTCTTGTTGCGGGCACTAAATACCGTGGACAGTTTGAAGAGCGAATGAAGGCCGTAATGAATGAATTAGAGAAAAATGATGACATTATTCTTTTCATAGATGAAATTCATACTATAGTGGGTGCGGGTGGAGCTACTGGCTCATTAGATGCTTCTAATATGTTTAAACCTGCATTAGCTAGAGGCGAAATACAATGTATTGGTGCCACAACATTAGACGAATACCGTCAGTATATTGAAAAAGATGGTGCATTAGAGCGTCGTTTTCAGAAAGTTATTGTAGATCCTACATCGATTGAAGAAACGATTACCATTTTAAATAACATAAAAGGTAAATACGAAGACCATCATAGTGTTTCTTATACTCCTGAAGCGATTGAAGCGTGTGTGAAATTAACCGAACGCTATATGAGCGAACGCTTTTTACCAGACAAAGCTATTGATGCTTTAGACGAAGCCGGTTCACGTGTACACATCACCAATATTGATGTTCCGAAACAAATTTTAGATTTAGAGCGTCAATTAGAAGAAGTTAGAGAGTTAAAAAATACAGTAGTAAAACGTCAGAAATACGAAGAAGCTGCCAAGCTACGTGATGATGAAAAACGTATTGAAAAAGACTTAGCTATTGCACAAGAGCAATGGGAAGAAGATTCTAAAAACAACCGTATTCAAGTAACTGAAGATAACGTTGCTGACGTGGTTTCTATGATGACAGGAATTCCTGTGAATCGTATTGCACAAACTGAAAGTAACAAATTAGCTCATTTACCTCAATTAATTGAGAACAAAGTTATTGGACAAAAAGAAGCAGTTCAAAAAATTGCTCGTGCCATACAACGAAATCGTGCCGGATTGAAAGACCCTAACAAACCAATTGGTTCCTTTATTTTCTTAGGGCAAACTGGTGTTGGTAAAACTCAATTAGCAAAAGTACTAGCTAAAGAATTATTTGATTCTGAAGATGCTTTAGTACGTATCGACATGAGTGAATACATGGAAAAATTTGCCATCTCAAGATTGGTAGGTGCGCCTCCGGGATATGTTGGTTATGAAGAAGGTGGACAATTAACTGAGAAAGTGCGTCGCAAACCTTATTGTGTAGTACTTTTAGATGAGATTGAAAAAGCCCATCCCGATGTATTCAACATGATGCTACAAGTGCTAGACGATGGTTATTTAACAGACAGTTTAGGTCGTAAAATTGATTTTAGAAATACTATCATTATTATGACTTCAAATGTAGGTGCTCGTCAATTGAAAGATTTTGGTCAAGGAGTTGGTTTTGGAACCACAGCAAAAACAGCTCAGGCAGACGATCACTCAAAAAGTGTGATTGAGAATGCTTTGAAAAAAACATTTGCTCCAGAATTTTTAAACCGAATTGATGATGTAATTGTTTTCAATGCGTTAGAAAAAGAAGACATTAATTTGATTATTGAAATTGAATTAAAAAAATTATTTGGAAGGGTAAAAGATTTAGGTTACACCTTAATTTTATCTGATGAAGCCAAAGCTTTTATTGCTGATAAAGGTTTCGACAAGCAATTTGGTGCCAGACCTTTAAAACGTGCCATTCAAAAGTATGTTGAAGACGCACTGGCAGAAGAAATCATCACTTCCAAGATTCACGAAGGTGACACCATAGAAATGGATTTAGATTCCGATTTACAGGAACTTAAAGTCAAAGTCAAAAAAGCAGAAAAACCTACTAATTAGTAGGTTTTTTTATTACAAATAATATACTAACTTAGTTTTTTTATTTAAACTCCTCTCCTATGCCACAGAGTAAAGTGATTATTGGAAGCGAAGAATGGTGCTCGTTTCCTGAATTACAAATCCCATACATTAAAGCTCGAGTAGATTCGGGTGCCAAAACATCGGCTTTACATGCTGTAAATATTACCCCTTTTTTAAGAAACAACGAAAATTGGGTACAGTTTGAAGTCAACCCACTTCAAAACAACACCAAGATTACTAAACGTTGTGAAGCTCGTTTAATAGACAAACGAGTGGTTAAAAGCTCAAGTGGATTTAGAGAGCAACGTTATGTGATTCAAACCCAATTACAATTAGGTGACAAAACCTGGACAGTAGAAGTTACCCTTACCAATCGAGATTCGATGGGTTTCCGTATGCTTTTGGGTCGAGAAGCTATGATGGGAAGAATAGTTGTGGATCCGGAAGAAAAGTACCAACTGGGACAAGCTTCTTTCGATGAAATAAAAAATTATTACAAATCATCTGAAGTTGTTAAAAACGGATTACGAATTGGTGTTTTAGCCAGTAATCCTGAATTATACAGTAACCGCAGAATTATGGAAGCGGGAGAATTACGAGGTCACGAAATGCATTTCTTAAACATCAAAGAATGTTATATGAAACTGGACGCTACAACTCCTGAAATTCATTATCGTGGCGGAAGAGTTTTAAACGATTTTGACGCCATCATTCCGCGTATTCGTCCGAGTATTACGTTTTATGGTTGTGCATTAACCCGACAGTTTGAAGCACTAAAGGTGTATACTTTAAATTCTGCTGCGTCAATAACACAATCGAGAGATAAATTATTTTCGCTGCAATTGCTTTTAAATCATGGTGTGGATATTCCTACCACTGGTTTTGCTAACTCTCCGTTAGATACCGATGACTTGATTAAAATGGTAGGCGGTTCTCCTTTAATTGTAAAATTATTAGAAGGTACACAAGGAAAAGGAGTTGTTTTGGCCGAAACTAAAAAAGCAGCTGAATCGGTGATTAATGCTTTCAAAAGTTTGAATGCAAATATTTTAGTGCAGGAATTCATTAAAGAAGCCAATGGTAAAGATTTACGTCTTTTTGTTGTGGATGGTAAAGTAGTAGCATCGATGCAACGCGAAGCAGCTCCTGGAGAGTTCAGAGCTAACATTCATATGGGTGGAACGGCTTCAGTGGTAAAAGTAACTGCTGCCGAGAAAAAAATTGCCATCAAAGCCGCTAAAGCTATGGATTTGAAAGTGGCTGGAGTTGATATTATCCGCTCTTCAAAAGGACCTCTATTACTAGAAGTAAACTCTTCTCCAGGATTGGAAGGAATTGAAGGTGCTACACACAAAGACATTGCTGGGGAAATGATTAAAGCCATTGAGAAAAATTTTAAAATAAAATAATGAATCCATTTCTTGACATCGCACTACGAAGTGTGGCTGTTTATATGTTTATGATAGTAGCTTTACGCCTATTTGGCAAAAAGGAATTCTCTCAATTAAACACAGCCGATGTCATTTTAATTTTACTGATTAGTAATTCGGTTCAAAATGCGATGGTAGGAAGTAATTCTAGCTTACAAGGCGGAATTGTAGCTGCACTTGCTTTGTTTTCAATCAATTTTATTTTTAAGAAAATAATCCAAAAATCTGATTTCATCAAAGATATTGTTCAAGACAAACCCGAAGTGTTAATCCACAACGGCAAAACGTATTATAAAACATTAGCGCGTTTGGGAATTACATCAGAGGAATTAGAAGAAGCAATTCGAGAACATGGCGTTGAACATCAAAATCAAGTAAAATTAGCCATGTTTGAAATTGATGGAAACATCAGTATTATTTCTGGAGAAACCATTAAACAAACCAAACACAAAAAGAAAATTCACAAATCGTTAATATGAATAAAAACAGATTAGAAGCATTTAGCGATGGTGTCCTTGCCATAATTATTACCATAATGGTTTTGGAAATGAAGACTCCAGATGGAACCAATTTTGAATCGCTTTTAAAATTATTTCCAGTCTTTATTAGTTATGTTTTAAGTTTTATATATGTGGGAATTTATTGGAACAACCACCATCATATGATGCATACCGTAAAAAAAGTAACGGGAGGAATTCTTTGGGCTAATTTGCATTTGTTGTTTTGGTTATCATTAATTCCCTTTGCTACTGCGTGGATTGGTGAACATCATTTTGCTGCCTTTCCAATGCTTTTTTATGGATTTATTCTTTTAATGTGTGGTGCTTCTTATACAGTCCTTCAAAATATAATTATAAAAGCGCACGGACAGGACTCATTATTATTCAAAGCTGTTGGTAAAGATTTAAAAGGCAAAATTTCGGTGGTTTTATATTTAATCGCCATTTTATCGACTTATTATCACGAATTAATTTCTGCAGTAATATATATTTTAGTAGCTTTAATGTGGTTGATTCCCGATAAGCGAATCGAAAAACTTTTAGATAACGAATAATTCAGTAATCGAATGCATACTATTTACCACGATTTCAGCATAAACAATTCAATTAATAACGTTTTCGATACGGTAAGTACACCTTATGGTTTAGACAATTGGTGGACAAACAGGTCCAGTGGAAAACAAGAAATTGGTTCGGTGTTTAATTTATATTTTACTGACGAATACAATTGGTTTGCGGAAATCAGTATTTTAAAACACAACACGCAAGTGGAATTTAAAATGACCAAATCAATGGAAGAATGGTTACCCACAAGCTTCGGATTTATTTTGAAAGAAGAAAAACCAGGAGTAACTACGGTTCAGTTTTACCATAAAGATTGGGCAGAAATCAGCAAAGAATTTCGTGTAGCCAGTTTTTGCTGGGCCGATTTACTACGCCAAATGAAACAATATCTAGAAAAAGGAATCATAACACCATTTAACGAAAGAAGCTAATTATGAACATCATCGCAAAAATCATCATCGGATTTGTAACCTTTATCCACATTTATATTGTGTGGTTAGAAATGTTTGCCTGGACTACCCGAGCTAAAAAAGTTTTCAGAACCATTCCGGAACATTTGTTTGAACCCACTAAAGTATTGGCTGCCAATCAAGGATTGTATAACGGATTTCTAGCCGCTGGATTAATTTGGTCGCTTTTAATTTGTGATGTAGCTTGGTCAAAAAATGTAGCGTTATTCTTTTTAGGATGTGTAGCAGTAGCTGGAATTTATGGCGCTATAACCGCTTCTAAACGTATTTTATATGTACAAACTGTTCCTGCAGTGTTGGGGATTTTAGCGGTATTGTTTTTATAATTTTTAAATCAAAAAAGGCATATAAAAAATTATATGCCTTTTTTGGTGAAATATTATTCTAAATCTTGAATACGAAAAAATTATTAATAATTTAAGCAGTAGTACTTTGCAAGTTTACTGGAATTACATTTTGCATTTTAGCAAAACCCAATGACAAAGTACTTTCTTGAATATCACCTAATAACCATTTCCCATTTGTGTATTCAAAAATCCATATATATTCAAGATTTTGATACCCTTTTACACCTTCAACAATTTTATTTGTGCCAATTTCCACAAGATAATCTTCAGCATCTACTTTAATCAAAACAGCAATTTTACTGCCGTTCAAATTATCATCATTAGTAAGTTCAATGTATAATGGATTAATTTTGTCCAGAACTTTTAATTTTGAAATATTTTTTAAATTGTTCTTTTTCCAATAATCTAGAAAAACTTTTTGCTGATTTTGCCAGTACCAGTGATTAACATATTGATTTACTTCACTCATGTCTTCATTTTCCCATGCTATATAAACTCGTCTAATAATATTAGAAAATTCTTTATTCAACTCTAACCAACTAAAGTTTTTGTGTTTCAATCCTATTTTTTGAAGAATTCTTTTGTTTTTCCTAACATTTATATATTCAACGAAATAGATGTATAATATTACTGGTAAAAGAATTATTGCAATAACAGAAATAAGAATTTTACCCCAAAAAGTCTTAAATAAACCTTTTGCAACAGCTCCACCTGGTCCAGCATATAAAGGATCTACCATAAATAGTAATCCAATAAAAATAATAAACCAAAGATTTTTTTGTATAAATTTCATCGTTTGAATGTTTTAGATATCTAAATATATTGGTCTTAACTATTCTAAATCTTCTATCTGAAAACTATTTAAAAACAAAATCGATTTTTCGATATCGTAATGTAAAATACGGTCTTCGTTCACCAATGGCACTTCCTCTCTATATGATTTTAAGAACATCTCAATAAAATCACTTGATTTTAAAGGTCTTCGAAACTCAATCGCTTGCGAAGCATTCATCAATTCAATCGCTAAAATACGCTCTAGGTTTTCCATGATTTTCAAACATTTCGTAGCTGCATTAGCACCCATAGAAACGTGATCTTCTTGACCATTACTTGACACAATACTATCAATACTGGCTGGAGTCGCCAATTGTTTGTTCTGACTTACAATACTCGCTGCGGTATATTGCGGAATCATAAAACCTGAATTTAATCCTGGATCACTCACCAAGAAAGCTGGTAAATCGCGTAATCCTGAAATTAATTGATATATTCTTCTTTCAGAAATACTTCCCAATTCAGCCAATGCTAAACCTAAAAAATCTAAAGTCAACGCCAATGGTTGCCCGTGGAAATTTCCACCTGAAATAATTAAATCTTCTTCTGCAAAAATATTTGGATTATCAGTCACCGAATTAATTTCAGTCTTAAATACTCGCTTCACATAATCGATGGTGTCTTTCGAAGCACCATGAACTTGCGGAATACAACGGAAGGAATATGGGTCTTGCACATGCTTTTTAGATTGTGCAATAATCTCACTTCCATCCAACAATTCTTGAAAACGTTGCGCTGTAACAATTTGTCCTTTGTGCGGACGAACCATGTGAATTAATTCATTAAAAGGCTCTAAACGTCCATCAAAACCTTCCAAAGAAATTGCTCCGATAACATCAGCTAAATACGAATATTTCATCGCTTTTAACAATGTGAAACACCCGTAAGCCCCCATAAACTGAGTGCCATTAAGCAATGCCAATCCTTCTTTCGATTGTAGAATAATAGGTTTCCAACCCATCTTTTCTAACACTTTTGAAGCCGGTTGACGGAAGCCATCCATATACACTTCCCCTTCGCCAATTAATGGTAAACACAAATGAGCCAAAGGCGCTAAATCGCCTGAAGCCCCTAGTGAACCTAAAGTATACACTACAGGTAAAACATCATTATTGTAAAAATCAACCAAACGTTCTACAGTTTGCAACTGTACACCCGAATGACCGTAGCTTAATGATTTTATTTTCAATAATAACATAATCTTCACTACTTCGTGAGGTACTTCATCACCCGTACCACAAGCATGCGATTTCATTAAGTTTTCCTGAAGTTTTGAAAGATTTTCGTTGGAAATTTTAACATTACATAACGATCCGAATCCAGTGTTAATTCCGTAGATTGGTTCGCCATGCGATTCCATTTTTTTATCTAAATACGCACGACATTTTTCGATGTTAATACGTGCTTCTTCCGATAAGGCTATTTTTTGATTTTGAGAAACAATTTCTTGAAGTAATTCTAATGAAAAAATATCAGAACTTATATAATGTACAGTATCCATTTTAGTTGTTTAATTGAAGTCCAAAATTCCGTAAAATGTGATTAAAAAACAAGAAATAATTCAGATAATATTCCCCTACTTTTTTATCACAAAATCTCCTTTTTTACTCCATAAAAAATAATTACTTTAGCGGTCGAAATTAAACAAACACAATATAATGAAAAATACAGCATTAACGCACGTTCACGAAAGTTTAGGAGCTAAAATGGTTCCGTTTGCAGGGTATAATATGCCTGTTCAATATGAAGGAGTAAACGCCGAACACGAGACAGTTCGTAGCGGAGTGGGCGTTTTTGACGTTTCCCATATGGGTGAATTCTTTTTAAAAGGAGAAAATGCGTTGGCGTTAATTCAGAAAGTAACTTCTAACGATGCATCCAAATTAGTAGATGGAAAAGCACAATATTCTTGCTTACCGAACAATGAAGGTGGAATTGTAGATGATTTAATCGTTTACAAAATTGCAGATAATCATTATATGTTAGTAGTTAATGCTTCTAATATTGAAAAGGATTGGAATTGGATTTCGTCTCACAATGACTTAGGTGTAGACATGCAAGATCTTTCTGATAATTATTCGTTGTTAGCCATTCAAGGACCAAAGGCTGCGGAAGCAATGCAATCGTTAACTTCAATTGACTTAGTAAACATGCCGTATTATTCGTTCCAAATTGGAGAGTTTGCAGGTGTTAAAGACGTAACTATTTCTGCTACAGGTTATACTGGTTCAGGTGGATTTGAAATCTATTTCAAAAATGAAGATGCAGAAACCATCTGGAAAAATGTTTTTGAAGCCGGTGCTGCTTTCGACATCAAACCGATTGGATTAGCCGCTCGTGATACTTTACGTCTAGAAATGGGATTCTGTTTGTACGGAAACGACATTAACGATACTACTTCCCCATTAGAAGCTGGATTGGGTTGGATTACTAAATTTGATAAAGAATTTACCAATTCAACGAATTTAAAAGCACAAAAAGAAGCAGGTGTAACTCGTAAATTAGTCGCTTTCGAATTGACAGAAAGAGGAATTCCACGTCACGATTACGAAATTGTAGATGGTGCTGGAAATGTAATCGGAATTGTAACTTCAGGTACAATGTCACCTTCGATGAATAAAGGAATTGGTCTAGGCTATGTTCCTACAAGTCTGTCGGCGGTAGATTCTGAAATTTTTATCAGAATTCGTAAAAATGACATTCCTGCTAAAGTAGTTAAATTGCCGTTTTACAAAAAGTAACATAGAATCAAAGCGGCAAAATTTCAAAGATTTTGATGAAATCAATAAAAAATTTAATTTTGCCCGAGAATAAAATTGCGACTTTGCATCTCTGCAACTTGGCAACAAATAATAAATAGAAATGGGAAGAGCGTTCGAATTTAGAAAAGCGAGAAAAATGAAACGTTGGTCAGCAATGGCTAAAACGTTTACAAGAATAGGAAAAGATATCGTAATGGCCGTTAAAGAAGGCGGACCAAATCCTGAAACCAACTCACGTTTGAGAGCGGTTATTCAAAATGCAAAATCGGCCAACATGCCGAAAGACAACGTAGAACGCGCTATCAAAAAAGCTTCGGATAAAGATACGGCCAACTTTAAAGAGGTATTATTTGAAGGATATGCTCCCCACGGAATTGCCATTTTAATTGAAACAGCTACCGATAATAACAACAGAACTGTGGCCAACATCAGGAGTTACTTCAACAAATGTAACGGAACAATGGGAACGCAAGGTTCGGTAGAATTCATGTTTGATCATACATGTAACTTCCGTATTCCTGCTGAAGGACAAGATGTAGAAGAATTAGAATTGGAAATGATTGACTTTGGCGTTGAAGAAATTTTTGCCGATGACGATGGTATTTTGATGTATGCGCCTTTCGAAAGTTTTGGGGCAATTCAAAAAGAATTAGAAAACCGTAATATGGAAATTTTATCTTCTGGTTTTGAAAGAATTCCACAAATCACTAAAGAGTTAACACCTGAGCAAGTTGCTGATGTTGAAAAATTATTAGAAAAAATTGAAGAAGATGATGACGTAATGAACGTTTATCACACAATGGTAGAATTGTAATCTTCAACCTTTATAAAAAAAACTCCAGCAATGCTGGAGTTTTTTTATACCCTATGCGAATTATGTAACACTTGCAAAAAATCATATAAGACATATACAATAGGTCTCCTCTACATTTGTAATATAATAATTATAAAAATTTATATTATGAAAACTATTGTAACAACGCTTGCGGTTCTATTCGCTTTAAATAGTCAGGCACAAAACAAAAACGTACAAACGGAAGTAAAAACTACCGTAACAACAATTAAAGACTCGGAAGGTGAACAAAAAATGGTAAAATCGGAAGTTACCAAAGAAGAGCAAAAAATTAGCGTCGAAACTGAGAAAGAACGTCCAGATACCAAAAACATTCCGATGGCAAATAATCCTGTTCAAGTAACTACCGCCACAGCTATCAACACTGGAGGGAAAACCCAAGTTGTAGACGTACAACATTCTACCTATTTTATTAATAACGGAAAACGCTACGAACTTGCATCCGATGAAGGGGGTTATGTAATGAAAATGCCAGAAGGTCGTTATAATGCTGTTTTACGTAAAACGTCTAACAACAATTATATTTATTATAACAAAAACAAATATGCTGTTGGGTATTTTGATAGTGAAGGAAATTTTGTTCTGGAAACGTACAATACCAAATCAGATAAAGTTTCTGTCGAAAAGTATCTCATTGCAAAATAAATAACTTTATTTTATAAAAAAATCCCGCTGGTGCGGGATTTTTTTATTCATTATGTAAAAAAGACTGTCGGTTAAGTAATGTCTCTTCACTTTCTACATGATTATCATCAGGGACACAGCAATCAACTGGGCAAACCGCTGCACATTGTGGTTCTTCATGAAATCCTTTGCACTCAGTACATTTTCCTGGAACAATATAATAAAGATCATCCGAAACTGGCGTTTGAGCCGCATCGGCATCCACTTCAGTACCATCAGGCAAAATTAATTTTCCCGATAATTTAGTTCCATCTTTCCAGCGCCAGTCATCGGCTCCTTCATATATTGCAGTATTTGGACACTCCGGTTCACAAGCCCCGCAGTTAATACATTCGTCTGTTATTATAATCGCCATTTCAATTTTAGATTTTAGATTTTAGATTTTTGACCCCCTTTTTTTAGGAATACTTTAAAACAAAATCTTAATTAACACTTTATTTTGAATAAGCTAGATTTTATATTAATTTCTAAATCTAATATCAGAAATCTAAAATCTAAAGTCTTATTTTTGTGCAAAATTACATTGTAAACCACATATAAGCAAATCACAAATGTCACAATTAAGTAAAATTAATGCTTTTATTGAACTAGGGAAGTTTTTAAATCAGTTTTCTTTGACAGAAAACATAAAAAACCCTAATGTAAAACAAAACGATGCTTATTTTGACCGCTTTGTTTCGCTGATTGAAATATCACAATCACACAACGGTTGGTTTACTCCT
Organism: Bacteroidota bacterium; assembly: GCA_040385625.1. Lineage (GTDB taxonomy): Bacteria > Bacteroidota > Bacteroidia > Flavobacteriales > Flavobacteriaceae > Flavobacterium. The sequence goes on along the minus strand of JAZKHA010000001.1, from coordinate 267,379 downwards.
GAACAAGTTTATTTTTCATTACAATCTTGGTCAGAAGCTTTAACTGAAGAAAATTTAACCCAATGGCTTTCTACCTACACGTTTTCAGCAAATGAACCGAAAAGGATCGGATTGATTTTAGCGGGAAATATTCCATTGGTAGGCTTTCATGATTTTTTATCCGTTTTACTCTCAGGACATCATGCTTTGGTAAAAACCTCATCAAATGATCAAAAACTATTGCCTTTTCTAGGTGAATATCTGATTGCTGTAGAACCTGATTTGAAAAATTTTATCACTTTTACCGAAGGTAAATTAGAAAATTTTGATGCAGTAATTGCCACAGGAAGCAACAATACAGCTCGTTATTTTGAATTTTATTTCAAAGACAAACCAAGTATTATTCGCAAAAGCAGAAATTCGGTAGCAGTATTAAATGGTAACGAATCAAAAGAAGATTTAGAAAATTTAGGCGAAGACATTTTTCGTTATTTCGGCTTAGGTTGTCGCAATGTTTCTAAATTATTTGTACCCAAAAACTACGATTTCAAAGTGTTTTTCGAAGCCATTTACAAATACGGCGACATTATTCATTATGAAAAATATGCGAACAATTACGATTACAACAAAGCCGTTTTTCTAATGAGTCTATTCAAATTATTGGATAACGAATTTCTAACTTTAAAAGAAGATTCGAGCTACGCCTCACCAATTTCTTCAGTATTTTATGAATATTATGACGATGTAAAAGCGATTGAAAATCGATTAAATGACGATGCGAAAATGATTCAATGTGTTGTTTCTAGTAATCTAATTCAAAACAGCATTCCGTTTGGACAAACCCAGAAACCAAAACTTTGGGATTATGCCGATAATGTAGATACTATTCAATTTTTAATTGATTTAAAATAAAAACCATGGATACTTCAAAAATTTCACAGCTAATCAATCAGCAAAAAGAAAAATCGGAGCATATTCATCAACCTCATTTTAACTTGGAGGCACAAGTTAATTCAGGAAGAATAAAACACACACACAACTATACAATGAAAAAACACAATTACAGCGCGGGTCCTTGCATACTTCCACAAGAGGTATTCGAAAAATCAGCGCAGGCCATTCTTAATTTCAACGGAATGGATTTATCACTTCTTGAAATTTCACACAGAGACAAAGCCTTTGTAGCTGTCATGGAAGAAGCACGTGCCTTGGTCCTAGAACTTTTAGGATTAGAAGGCAAAGGCTACCAAGCTTTATTTTTACATGGTGGCGCTAGTTTAGAATTCCTAATGGTTCCGTACAATTTAATGCGTGAAAACGGCAAAGCCGCTTACTTAGATACTGGAACTTGGGCCAGTGGGGCCATCAAGGAAGCCAAACATTTTGGAGAAACTACAATTGTTGCTTCTTCAAAACCAGAAAACTACAATCACATTCCGAAAAACTATACCATTCCTACCGATGCTAGTTATTTTCACTGCACAAGTAACAATACCATTTTCGGAACGCAAATGAAATCATTTCCTCAAACTGATATGCCATTGGTTTGTGATATGAGTTCCGATATTTTTTCAAGAAGTTTAGACTTTTCAAAATTCGATTTGATTTACGCCGGAGCGCAAAAAAACATGGGTCCTGCAGGAGCTACACTTGTGGTGGTAAAAGAAGAAATTTTAGGAAAAACGAATCGTTATATTCCATCAATGTTAGATTACCAACAACACATTGACAAAGAGAGCATGTACAATACACCTCCTGTTTTTCCAATATATGCCTCACTTCTAACCTTACAATGGTTAAAAAAATTAGGAGGAGTACCTGCAATTGAAAAAATAAACGAAGCTAAAGCTACCTTACTTTACACCGAAATTGATCGCAATCCGTTATTCAAAGGGACAGCCGCTAAAGAAGACCGAAGCAACATGAATGCAACCTTTGTTTTGAATGACGAATCGCATACTGAAACCTTCGACAAGCTATGGAAAGCAGCCGGAATCTCCGGATTAACGGGTCACCGATCAGTTGGTGGTTACCGCGCCTCCATGTACAATGCCTTACCTCTTGAGAGTGTTCAGGTTTTAGTCGATGTAATGAAAGAATTAGAAAATAAAATATAATTTCTGTGAATTTGTAGATTCGTTAATTCGATAAACACATGAACAGCTAAACAAATTAACTTAATAATGAAAATTTTAGCAAACGACGGGATTTCAAAAAGTGGAATTGCGCTTTTAGAAAATGCCGGTTTTGAAGTAATTACAACCAAAGTGGCTCAAGAACAAGTCGCCAATTTTATAAATACCAACCAAGTAGCCGTAGTATTAGTACGCAGTGCTACCAAAGTGAGAAAAGATATTATAGATGCTTGTCCATCGTTAAAAATCATTGGCCGTGGTGGTGTAGGGATGGATAATATTGATGTTGATTATGCTATTTCAAAAGACATACAAGTGATAAATACTCCAGCCTCATCTTCAAATTCTGTGGCGGAGTTGGTATTTGCACATCTTTTTTCCGGAGCTCGTTTTTTGCAAGATTCCAATAGAAATATGCCTTTGGAAGGAGACACCAATTTTGACGGTTTAAAAAAAGCCTATGCAAACGGAATTGAACTTCGAGGTAAAACCATCGGAATTATTGGTTTTGGACGAATTGGTCAAGCAGTAGCTAAAATGGCGTTGGGATTAGGAATGAAAGTAATTGCTTCCGACAGTTTTGTTGGAAAGGCCATGATTAGAGTCGAATTTTACAATGATCAATTTATTGATTTAGAAATTGCTACTGAACCTATTACCGAATTAATGAAACATTCAGATTTTATTACCCTTCATGTTCCTTCACAAAAGGGATATTTAATTTCTAAAGTAGAATTTGATAGCATGAAAGATGGAGTGGGAATTATTAATTGTTCCCGTGGAGGAATTATTAATGAAGTCGATTTGGTAGAAGCATTAGATTCTAAAAAAGTAGCTTTTGCTGGATTAGATGTTTTCATGGATGAACCTACCCCTGCTGTACAATTACTTATGCATCCTAATATTAGTATGACTCCCCATATTGGAGCGGCTACTATAGAAGCACAAGACCGAATTGGCACCGAACTTGCCGAGCAGATAATCACCTTATTGAAGCACGAGATTTAGAATAATTTTTGTATATTTAATTTCAATTAATTAACAAAAAAACTAAAATGGCAGGAATCTTAGATTTAATCAATAGTGATTTAGGAAAACAAATTATTAGCGGAATTGGTAACCAAGCTGGAACCACAGAAGGAGAAACTTCGTCTGTACTTGCATCGGCACTACCAACTTTAGTTAACGCTATGCAAAACAATACGCAATCTGAACAAGGCGCAGGAGGCTTATTGGGGGCACTTCTTGGAGGCAAGCACGATGGAGGTTTACTGGATAATCTTGGCGGATTATTAGGTGGTGGTGGAATTGACACTGAAGATGGTGGTAAAATACTAGGTCATGTCTTAGGTGGCAATCAAGCTAATGTAGAAGCCGGTTTAAGCCAAAATACAGGAGTTAGTTCTGATAAAATTGGAATGATTTTAAAAATGGCTGCCCCTATTTTAATGGCTTATTTAGCCAATCAAGCTAAATCAAATAATGTTCAAAACGGATCTGATTTGGGTGGGTTATTAGGCGGATTACTAGGTGGTCAAACACAACAATCACAAACACAAGAAGCTCCATCTATGGGAGGATCTATATTAACTTCAATTTTAGATCAAGATGGCGATGGGCAACTTGGATTGGGTGATGCGGTAAGCGCCGCTACCAAAAAAGGAGGTCTTGGAGGATTGCTTGGGAAACTTTTTGGAAAATAAAAATATTTAAAAACCGTGCATCTCAGCACGGTTTTTGCTTTCTATATAAATAATAAATCTTTGCATTATGAGAAGTTTGGTTTTATGTATAGGAATATTGGTAATGGTTATTGGTTGTAAAACCAAACCCTTAGATGATAAATCCAATCAAGAAGCGAATGCCAAAGTGATTAAGGGTGATACTGTAAAAATTGCTAACGATGCAATCGAATATGAAGTCATTATCATTGATCCTGGTTTTTCAACTTGGTTATACAGTAGGTCTTTACCAAGAGGCTATTATTCTGAATCCTACTTAGAAAACAAAAACCAATGGTATGTGCAAGAATGGAACAACCGTGTATTACAACCACAACGGTTTGATCCGAGTTTGTATGAAATGCAAATCAATTATGACTCAAACATTCACTACGGATATGAGGTCAATTATTTAATCTATAATTACATGATTTACTTTCAAAATACCTACAAACAAAATCTTTGGGGTATTGTCCCATCAAGGTAAATTTTTATATTTGCCTTATGAACAAATTAAAAGAACGATGGGGAATTCAATCTAATGGACAACTAGCCATTATATTTATTGTTTTTGCCATAAATGGTTCTTTATCCGCAAAAATATCGGCTTACTTAATGAGTTTATTGGGACTTAGTAAAGAAAATATGAATTGGTTCATATACTATATTGTTCTTTTAGTTTTAGTCCTCCCGTTATATCCTTTTATGCTAATGGGTTTTGGATATCTTTTTGGACAATCTAAATTTTTCTTCATCTTTGGAAAAAAGATGCTAAAATCTATAGGTTTAGGCTTCATATTTAAATCATAAAAAAATCCCGATTCCTCGGAATTTTTTTATGATTTATTTTTCTTGTCTAAGTAATACTCATACATCCATGTTAACGTAAAAGTGGGTATGAAATCTAAACCAGGTGTAATTTCTTCAATAAAAGCTAAAACCCCGGCTGCCTTACCTACTGACCCTTTGTACATCATTGTCATGGCAAAACCTGCTATTGGCGCCCAAACAACATCAATTGTTTCTGCTAATAAAGGTATCGTGTAAGATAACATTCCAATAGCATCAAAAAGTAATCCTAAAATCAATTTTGAAGTGGTTGCTTGCTTTCTTGCTTGTGGTTTCACTTCAATTTGAATGTCTTTTGTCATTTATTTAAAATTTAAATTCTAGATAACTAACCTACAAAACTAATGCCAATTTATTTCTTCAACTTATCTTTAAATTTCTCACGTACTTTATCTATTTTGGGTGTGATGACATAAGTACAATATGATTTTTCTTTATTTTGGTTGTAGTAGTTTTGATGGTAATCTTCCGCTACATAAAAAGTTGGAGCATTCGATACTTTAGTAACTACTTTTTTTCCATAAGTATTTTCCTCATTCAATAACTTAATGTAAGCTGTGGCTAATTCTTTTTGTTGAGCATTGGTGGTGAAAATTTCACTTCTGTATTGTGAACCAACATCGGCTCCTTGTCTATTAATAGTTGTTGGGTCATGCGTAGCAAAAAAAACTTCCAGTAATTCACCATAACTAATTTTGGAAGGATCAAATAAAATCTTGATTGCTTCAGCGTGCCCACTATATCCTGAACAAACTTCTTCATAAGTTGGGTTTTCGGATTTACCACCAATGTACCCGGGTTTAACACTCTCTACTCCCTTTAATTCTAAAAACACTGCTTCAGTACACCAAAAACATCCACCAGCAAAAATGGCAATTTCCTTTCCACTATTCAGAGACATTTCTTCAGATTCCATTTTTTCTATTTTTTTTGATTTGGATTCACAACTTAAAGTCAAAAATGACAATGTTGCTAAAAATATATTTTTCATTGCTCTTTTTCTCAAATTTAATTAAATGAGTAGCAATCACATTGGTTATTAACAAAACTTTATTTGATGTTGAATGAAATTCTTTGTTTATTTGTATAAATGCATACCCATGATAAACGCAGTAAATATCCATAAATATTTTGACCAGCTAAAAGTTTTAAAACGAGTTAACCTTCAAATTAAAACCGGAGAAATTGTTTCTATTGTAGGAGCTTCTGGAGCTGGAAAAACAACCCTTTTGCAAATCTTGGGAACCTTAGACAAACCTAGTTTTAAAAATAGAAAAGGAATTGACTTGACATCATCTCTGGAAATAAACGGTCAAGATGTATTGAAAATGAATGATAAGGAATTGTCTAAATTCAGAAACTTAAATTTAGGCTTCATCTTTCAGTTTCATCAGTTACTACCTGAATTTACCGCACTTGAAAATGTATGTATTCCTGGTTTTATTGCCAATCGTCCCAAGCAAGAGGTAGAAGCCGAAGCGGAGCGTTTATTGACTTATTTAGGACTTGATCATAGATTAAGTCATAAACCTAGTGAACTTTCCGGTGGTGAACAACAACGTGTGGCTGTAGCCCGAGCGATGATTAATAAACCAAAAGTAATTTTTGCCGATGAGCCTTCAGGGAATTTAGATACACTATCTGCTGAAAACCTACACCAATTGTTTTTTCAGCTTCGAGATGAGCTTAATCAAACCTTTGTTATAGTAACCCATAACGAAGAATTAGCCAATATGGCCGATAGAAAAATCACCATCGTAGATGGTAACATCAAGGATATAAATAATATTGTTGTGATTGCTGAAACCGTAGAATGAATTTTTCCGAATTAAAAGAATTCCTTGACGAAAAAGTTGCTTTATACAATACTCCGAATTTTATTGAGAGCGATCCTGTTCAAATTCCACATCAATTTTCGATCAAACAAGATATTGAAATTGCGGGCTTTTTGGCTGCAACCATAGCTTGGGGCAATCGCAAAATGATTATCAACAATGCGCAGAAAATGATGCAGTTGATGGGAAATGCTCCCTATGATTTTGTGATGTCACATTCCGAGACAGATTTAGAACGTTTTGATTCGTTTGTGCATCGCACCTTTAACAGCCAAGACTTTACCACTTTCATTAAAGGATTGCAAAACATTTATAGCAATCACAATGGCATGGAAGCTGTTTTTTCTAATGCTGTGGAAAACAATTCGACCCAAAAAGCGATTTCAGAATTCAAGCACATTTTTTTTGAAATCCCACATCAAAATAGAACGCAGAAACATATTTCCGACCCGCTGAATGGTTCTGCTGCCAAACGTTTACACATGATGCTTCGTTGGTTTTGCAGACAGGATAATAAAGGTGTTGATTTAGGAATTTGGAAAAGCATTCCTCCTTCTGCTTTATCTTGTCCATTAGACGTACATTCAGGCAATGTAGCACGCAAACTCGAACTACTTACTCGAAAACAAAACGACGCCAAAGCATTAGCCGAATTAGACTTTAACTTGCGAAAACTAGATCCGAATGATCCAGTAAAATACGACTTTGCTTTATTTGGATTAGGAGTTTTTGAGAAGTTTTAGTGAAGACTTCTTAGAAAATTAGATTCTTAGACCGTTAGACTTTTTGACATTCGGCTGTAAGACTAAAAAACTTTGTAACTTTGCAACTTTGACACTCAAATAAATGAACCATCACGATACCATTGTTGCCTTAGCCACTCCATCAGGAGCGGGAGCCATTGCTGTAATTAGAATTTCGGGGCAAGAAGCCATTACTATAGCTTCTGAAGTATTTCAATCGATACACCAGAAAGACATTACCAAGCAGAAATCGCATACCCTGCATTTGGGACATATTGTGGATGGAACAAAAATCTTAGATCAAGTTTTACTATCAATTTTTAAAGGCACAAATTCCTATACAGGCGAAAATACAATTGAGATTTCGTGCCACGGTTCGACTTTTATCCAACAACAAATTATTCAGTTATTGCTTCGTAAAGGATGTCGTATGGCACAGGCCGGAGAGTTTACGCTACGTTCTTTCTTGAATGGAAAAATGGATTTATCGCAAGCAGAAGCAGTCGCCGATTTGATTTCATCAGATAACGAAGCGGCACACCAAATCGCCATGAACCAAATGCGAGGTGGTTTTAGCAATGAAATTGCCAAATTGCGTGAAGAACTTCTAAACTTTGCATCGTTAATTGAATTGGAATTGGATTTTGCCGAAGAAGATGTCGAATTTGCTGATAGAAGTCAGTTTAACGAATTATTAAACCGAATTGAATTTGTTCTGAAACGATTAATCGACTCGTTTGCTGTGGGGAACGTCATCAAAAACGGAATTCCTGTAGCAATTGTTGGTGAACCCAATGTAGGAAAATCGACTTTGTTAAATGCTTTACTGAATGAGGAGCGCGCTATTGTTTCTGATATAGCCGGAACAACACGAGATACTATTGAAGATGAATTGGTTATTGATGGCATTGGTTTCCGATTTATAGATACCGCCGGAATTCGTGAAACCAAAGATGTTGTAGAAAGCATCGGTATTCAGAAAACTTTTGAAAAAATTGAGCAAGCACAAGTCGTACTGTTTTTAATTGATAGTTTACAATTGATAACGGATAATGAGAATATGGTAAAAATTGAAATTGAGAAGATAAGAAATCAATTTCCTTTAAAACCATTAATTGTTGTCAGTAATAAAGTAGATAAATTAAACCAAGAGCAACGAGTTCAATTCGATAAACAATTATCAATTATCGATTATCCCTTGTTAATTGAAATTTCAGCAAAAGAAAATATTGGGATTGAAGACTTAAAAAACCAATTACTTTCCTTTGTAAATACAGGAGCGTTGCGTAATAATGAAACCATTATAACCAATACCAGACATTACGATTCGTTGTTAAAAGCCTTAGAAGAAATCCAAAAAGTAAAATACGGAATGCAAACCAACTTGCCGTCCGACTTAATGGCAATCGACATCAAACAAGCCTTATATTATTTTGGAGAAATCACTGGACAAGTGAGTAATGACGAGCTATTAGGAAATATTTTTGCAAATTTTTGTATCGGTAAATAAGGTCTGTACAATTAATAATACATTCTAAACCCCATAGCGGTACATAGCGCATATTGTTTCTCATACAATACCTCGACAAGTTCGACCAAATCATCATATTCATCACTCAAAGAAAAATACAGATTATCCAACACCGCACTCAATACAGGTAGCTGATTCGCATATCCCGATATTGCTCGAGCTCCTGTAACATCAAGAAAGTATTGAAATGTTTCTTCTTCCAAATCAAGCTTAAAGGTATTGGCAAAATGAATTACTTTGCCTTTGAGTTTCCCTTCAAAAAATTCCGCAATTTCTTCTAAGCTGTAAAAGTAGTTATCAATTTGTAACTCATTTTCTCGGCCTTCAAAAATCAAATAAATAAAGCCATAGTCTGCAAAATCTTTGTCTTCATATACAAGAGTGCTTATGCTTTCTTCAAAACCCTCAATACAATCACAGGTTTTGTACACATTGGTTACGCCATAGTGAAGTGCTAACTGTTGTAATGCTGGCAAAATTACGCTTTTACAAGGCGCCGTAACATCCTGAACAGCTTCCAGACAGTAGATATAGTGTGAGTGGGACATTATCTTTGCTATAAAAAATAAATATTACAGCAAAGTTAGTAATCACAATTGTGACATGGATATTTAATTGAAAATTATTAACTTTATATGTCAAGTAGAGTAAAGTTTATTAAAAATGAACGGAGCCCAAATGTCAATCGAGTAGTAATTTAAATTAATAAGTTTATGTCAAATAATAGCGTATCGTTACACCGCGTTCTTAAAACCTCACCTGAAAAAGTGTATCGTGCTTTTACTGAAGCGAATGCCTTGGCGTCTTGGATACCGCCGTATGGCTTTCTTTGTACTGTTCATGAAATGGATTTTCGAGTGGGAGGAACTTATAAAATGTCCTTTCATAATTTTTCAACAGGTAATGGTCATTCCTTTGGAGGAAAATATATCGAAATTAAACCAAATGAATTTTTGAAATATACCGATAAATTTGATGATCCAAATCTTCCCGGAGAAATGATGACCTCAGTTTGGTTGCGTAAAGTTATCGGAGGTACCGAATTAAAAGTTTTACAGGAAGGAATCCCAGCTGTAATTCCAGTAGATATGTGTTATTTGGGTTGGCAGGAATCTCTAGAAAAATTGATGAAGTTGGTCGAACCCGAAATTCCGGATGCTTAATTCTAGATAGAATGGTAATTAAAAAGGAGGTTGTAAAAAACCTCCTTTTTAATGGAAAATATTAGTTATTTGCTGCATAGTATTATGTTGTGGCATTTGGTTTTATTCTTTTTTTTTCAATTAGAAAAAAGATTCATCATTTATAAAATCAAAATTAGCAGCAGTACAATAATAATTGCTGCTCCAAAAGAGATATAAAATCCTCTATGATCAGTGGCTAACTCAGTTTTAATTGCTTTTACCTCTTTACGAAGTGTCTTCCTTTCCTCACGAGACAATTCTGATCTATCTATGGCTTTAATTTCGTGTAATCGATCCAACAACTGCTGTCCTCTTACGTTTTCGGCTTCAGTCCTTGTGGTTTTTTCTGGGTCGGAATTCGATGTAAACGAATAAGTCGACATGGTACTACCGGTCATTAGAACTATTAATACCATTTTGATGATTGTTGTTTTCATACATTATCTTTTACATTATTAAAATCAGGTCTGTTATTTCCTAAAAGTTATATACTCAATATAGCTTTATTTGGTCTTTGACGCATTCCTCGTTGTTTCGAATTATTCCCTCGTTGTGGCATTTCTTGTCTTCTTATTTGAGGTTCCAAACGTTGTGGTTGCTCATTAATACGTTGTTCATTACGTTGCATTTCTTGTCGACGTTCTTGAGTTTGTTGACGTTCTTGAGTTTGTTGACGTTGTTGTTCTTTAAGCACTGTGTTTTCTCTTTGTCTCATTGGTCGTTCCTCACGTGGTGAACTAGCTCTTTGCACTTTTCTGTTCGCTTTTGCTTCCGATGCCCTTTGCGTAGCCGGGTTTACATCTTTTTGGCTTATTACTTTTACAGGTGATGCATTACCTCTTTCGACACGTGGTTTATATAATTGCAATTCATTTTTAGTAACTATTTGACCCGGTTTATCTCTGTCTCTCACATTAGCTTGCGCAATGGCAATACCTGTTCTTTTTTGAACATGACTCCTACCCGGACCAGCATTATATCGTATACCATTACCTGTTTGAATAGTATTAATAACGGTTGAATTCTTAATAATCGTGGTATTGTTTGATCGACTGACATAATAATTGCTTAGATTTCTTCTGTAAACATCTCGTTCCCTAACAAATACCCATTGATTGTAAGGAACCGTATAGCCACTACTGAAAGCAAGATCAATACTGATTCCTGGACCAATTGCTGCCCAACCATAATAACCGTCATAATATCTCCAAGTTACCCATGCTGGTGCCCATTGTGTATCGGGAACCCATAACCATCCATAATAAGAATCATAGAACCAACGTCCATAGTGAAAAGGCGCCCATCCCCATGAATAGTTAGAAGCCCAAGTCCATCCATATTCGGTATAAACCCAATAACCGTTTGTTCGATAAGGAGCAAAACCAGCTCCCACATTGGGAGACCAGACATAACCGTAATTGGGATCGTTTATCCAATTTCCGTGCACACTTAAATTATCGTAAAACAACTGAAAACTAACAGCTACCTGTGCTGTTGCTTTTTGAGATGAGAATCCTATTATACCTATAAACAGAAACAATAGGAGTGTGGTTTTTCGTATTGTTTTCATGATTTCTATATTTTTAATTATCTTTTTGTTTAAATTTTATTTTTAAACATTAAAATTTATATAGTATAAAGTTCGTAAGCTGGCATTTTTTTTACGTTATATGATTTTTAGCGAATTTTTCACAATTACCATACACACTGTTTGGGGTAAGAATTAAAATAAGTGTTTTATTATGACCATTACCCAATTAAAGGGGCTACCTTTACTCATGTAAATAGCTTTTAGCTGTTTTTCTTCCTAAAAAAACTGATACAAATAAGCCATGGAAACCAAGGAACTTGAAAAAGAAAAATCACATATCATTGTTGAAATTATTCAATACATACCTAATGCGGTTTTAAGTAAAACAATCATAAAAAAAACCACGGGAAACATTACAGCCTCTTCCTTTGACGCTGGAGAAGAATTGGCAGAAAAAACATCACCGTTTGATAATTACATACAAATTATTGATGGGACAGCTGAGATTATCATTAACAAAACAAAGCATTTATTAAAATTGGGAGAAGGCATCATAATTCCTGCACATGCCCGACATTGTTTTAACGCCAATGTACAATTCAAAATGATTTCTACCATTATAAAAAGTGGCTATGGGGATGAGGAAGTAAATTAATGAAGGTCCACCCTCACCTATTGTTTCTGGTGTTCTCCAAACTAAATACACAACAGCTAAAAAAATGAAGCTTTACATAAAATACATGGTTAGCTTACGCTGTAAAATGGTCGTTAGAGCTGAATTGGAAAAAATGGGAGTACACTATGTAAACCTCGAACTCGGTTATGTGGAAACTATGGAGAACTTGACGGATCAACAACTCCAACGACTTAAAATGGCACTACTAGAAGCCGGATTGGAGCTTATGGATGACAAAAAGGCGGTCCTGATTGAAAAAATAAAAAACATCATTATCGAAATGGTGCATTACTCCGATGAAATGCCCAAGATCAATCATTCCGATTATATCAGTGAAAAACTGGGGCAAGATTACACTCACATTGCCAAGATCTTTTCGGAAGTTAAGGGCATAACCGTAGAACATTATATTATCGCCCACAAAATTGAGCGGGTTAAAGAGTTACTCTTGTATGATGAGCTTTCCCTTACCCAAATATCCTATATGCTTAACTACAGTAGTGTGGCACATCTCTCACAGCAATTTAAAAAAGTGACCGGACTGACTCCTAGTTTTTTTAAACAACTCAAAGTAAAAAAGCGCATCACTTTAGACAATCTCTGAATTATATAACATATTTCAGCAATTGCATAACATTCCCTTCTTGTCACGCCCTAACTTTATTGACAATCAATTAAATAGGGATTTTTGAAACTATACATCAAATACATGGTTAGTAACCGTTGTAAAATAGCGGTTAAAGAAGAGTTGACAAAACTTGGGCTGCACTTTATTGTGGTTGATTTGGGGGAAATAGAGATTATGGAAAACCTCTCCTTGGAAGAATTGAAAAGCCTAAATGAAGGTTTACTGATTTCCGGACTCGAATTGATGGATGATAAAAGAGCGGTTTTGATTGAAAAAGTAAAAAATATCATCATCGAAATGGTACACTATTCGGATGAAATCATCAAAATTAATTTCTCTGACTACTTGAGTGAAAAATTAAACCATAATTATACCTATATCGCCAATTTATTTTCGGAAGTACAAGGTACAACCATCGAACAATTTATTATCTCCCATAAAATAGAGCGCATCAAAGAGTTGATGATCTATGGGGAACTCAACATCAGCGAAATTGCCTGGAAAATGAATTACAGTAGTGTAGCCCATTTGTCCAGTCAATTCAAAAAAGTAACGGGTTTATCTCCTTCCCATTTCAAACAATTGAGAAATAAAAAAAGGAGTCCTATTGAAGAAGTTGGTAGGTTACCCACTATATACGCATCCTTATGAGTACAACCACCACACAAAATTTCAGCTATGCCAGAAGTCTGTTGGAAGCCAATTTGAATCCGATACTTATCATCACAAAAGAAGGATACATTACCGATATGAACTCGGCTTTTTTAACGTTTGTTGCAAAAAAGGCCTCCTCAGTTTTGGGAACTTCTTGTTATGGCTATTTTACTAACACAGAGTCCGTAAAAACCGCTTGCAACGAAATATTTGAAAAGGGTTTCATCAGCGATTATCCATTAACCATTACCGATCATAGCAAAAAAGATTTTTTATTTGATGGTTATGTTTATAGAGATGAAGACGATGCTATAATTGGGGCAGTACTAGTAGCACGTGATGTTTCAAAGCAGAAAAAAATACAACATGAGTTGACCCTATCACGTAAAAAGGCTGAGAAAGCGACTCGAATTGCAGAAGAAGCAGTAAAGTCAAAACAACAGTTTCTATCCAATATGAGCCACGAAATCCGTACTCCTATGAATTCTATCATTGGCTTTACTAAAGTGATTTTAAAAACAGAATTAACCTCCAAACAAAAAGAATACATCTCAGCCATCAAACTTAGTGGTGATGCCTTAATTGTACTGATAAACGACATCTTAGATTTAGCCAAAGTGGATTCGGGAAAAATGGTCTTCGAAAAAATACCTTTTAGTTTAACCTCTGCCATTTCTGCCATGTTGCATTTATTTAAAACTAAAATTCAGGAAAAAAACCTGACGCTACATATAACATTTGACCCGACTATCCCCGAAGTGGTATTAGGTGACCCCATTCGTTTGCATCAAATCATTTTAAACTTAGTGAGCAATGCGGTCAAATTCACCAAAAAAGGTAACATCACCGTACAACTCAAATTACTATCGGAAGATTCCCAAACCGTGACTATTGAATTTGCCGTAATCGATACCGGAATTGGGATTGAGGCAACCAAAATCAACACCATTTTTGAAAATTTTCAACAAGTATACAGCTTAAGCTCCCGATTGTATGGCGGAACGGGATTGGGATTGGCTATTGTAAAACAATTGGTAGAAGCACAAAATGGAAGCATTCAGGTACAAAGTACCCTAAACGAAGGCACCACTTTTAGTTTTGTTTTGGAGTTTGGAAAAACCGATGAGAAAATCATTCTCGAAGACGAGATTCTTTTGTTGGATACCGAAATTAAAAATATAAACATACTGGTTGTAGAAGACATCGTACTCAACCAATTACTGATAAGAACCTTATTGGACGATTTTGGATTTGCCTGCGACATTGCCGCCAACGGAAAACTGGCCTTAGACAAAATAGCTGCAGCAACCACTCCCTATGATATTATCTTGATGGATTTGCAAATGCCTGAAATGAATGGTTTTGAAGCCACCCAATACATTAGAAATACGTTAAAATCGAAAATCCCCATCATTGCTCTTACCGCCGATGTAACTACCGTAGATCTCACGAAATGTAAAGCAGCTGGTATGAATGATTACATAGCCAAACCAATAGATGAACGCTTGTTGTATACTAAAATAATAGGATTAGTAAAGTCAAAACTTACTACTCTAACGCCTTCCGCAAATAACAGAAAAGAAATTGTCATTGCGAAGCATATCAATTTGGATTATTTAAAACAACTAACTGAAGAAAATCCAAAATTAATGGGAGAAATGATTGAGGTTTATTTAGAACAAACACCACCCATGCTTCGTGAAATGAAACAAAGCGTTGATCAAAATGATTGGCAGATGTTACAGGAAGCAGTACATAAAATAGTGCCTTCCTTTTTTATTATGGGTATTCCTTATGACATGGAAATCTTAAATCATAAAATGAAAGAACAGGAAAATACATCGGAAATTACCCAAGAAATTCAGATGCTCATCATAGCCTTGGAAAAATCCTGTTTGCATGCCTTTGCCGAACTAAAAAAAGAGCTTAACACTTTAAAAGAAATGACCCCTTGAAAAGCGAAAAAAAAATAAAACTGTTCTTGGTTGATGATGATGCGTTGTTTCTAAAATCGTTAGAAATAGCCTTTCTTCATCAGGCTGATTTTGACATTGAAACGTTTGAGAGTGGAGAGCATTGTCTGGAAAACCTATCCCATCAACCCGATGTCATCATTTTGGATTATCATCTTAATGGTATTGATAAAAATGCCATCAATGGCATTAAAACCCTAGATAAAATAAAAGAATTTAATCCCAACGTTCCCGTTATCATGCTTTCCTCACAAGACCGTATTGAAGTAGCCGTTAATTGCATGCACCACAAAGCCTTTGATTATGTAGTAAAAAGTGAAACCGCTTTTGTACGGTTACAAAAAATCATAAACACAATTTTCCGCTACCAAAAAATGGAAAAAGAACTGCATTGGTACATGTCCCGTATGTAATACAATGACTACCAAAAAAACAGGAATTATATAACTTTTAAAAAAGTTATATAACACTTTTTATGCCTAATAACATGATCTTTAGGGAACATAAAACTAGCTTCATAGCTCCTGAAAAAACACCGAAGAATACCATTAAATTTAAGGTATTTATCACCATTTTTTTTGATTCGGTTTTTTTAGGAGCTGTTATTTTTTCAAGTTTTTTTAAACCAAATAGTAAATCACTTAAATAATGAAATCATGAAAACAAGAATTTTTAAAACCGTATTGCTATTCGTTTTGATTAGTTTTTCTGCAATGGCCAGTTCAAACCCGGTATATTCCGACTCTACACAAACCAGCAGTACTACCAAAATGGAAGGAGCTCGAGCACAAGTACTATTAAATCGTTTGGAAGAGATTAAATCTATGGATAAGTCCGATTTGACAAGAGTCGAGAAAAAAGCACTCAGAAAAGAAGTCAAAGAAATTAAAACTACACTAAAAACTTCAAATGGTGGGGTATACCTTTCTGTTGGAGCCATTATTATCGTCGTTTTATTGCTGATTTTAATTTTGTAAAGTTGGTAACCCTTGATTGGCTTCGCTGCTTTTCAAACCTAAACTAATTAAAAAAAAAACGAGTTATGATTACTGTAAAAAAGGAAGGAATTATACTCGAAAAAACTACGCTCGATTTTGAAAAGGAAGGTGTTTTAAATCCCGGAGTATTTCAGGAAGGCAATACTGTTCATTTGTTTTACAGAGCGGTGACCACTGGTAATTTTTCAAGTATTGGTTATTGCCAATTAAATGGTCCTTTGAACATTACTAAAAGAAGAAAAAATCCCCTGCTCCACTCCGAATTTGATTATGAATCGCAGGGCTTGGAAGATCCACGTATTGTTAAAATAGAAAACACCTACTACCTAACTTATACCGCTTATAATGGTGTTAATGCGTTAGGGGCGCTGGCCATGTCGAAGGATTTGGTTCATTTTGAAAAACAAGGGATTATTGTGCCACAGATTACCTATGAAGAATTCATTCGATTGTCAAAAAATAAAGAACAAACTACCACCAATTATTTGGGGTATAACCAACACGATCGGGTTTTTGAAAACCAACCGGATACGGTTTATTTGTGGGATAAAAATGTAATTTTCTTTCCACGAAAAATCAATAATAAACTGTGCTTTCTACACCGAATTAAACCGGATATTCAAATTATAGTGGAAGTAAATGATTTGAAAGAACTTACCTTGAATTTCTGGCAAAACTATTTTATTCATATTGACGATTTTATTGTGCTTTCACCAAAATACGAACATGAAAAAAGTTATATCGGTGGCGGTTGCCCTCCTATTGAAACAGAATTTGGTTGGTTATTAATTTATCACGGAGTACACGATTCTGACAAAGGCTATGTCTATTCGGCTTGCGCCGCATTATTGGATTTAAAAAATCCGAGAAAAGAACTGGGAAGATTACCCTATCCTTTATTTATACCGGATCAAAAATGGGAATTGAAAGGCGAAGTAGACAATGTGTGTTTTCCCACAGGGACTGCCTTGTTTGAGGATACTTTATACATTTATTATGGAGCCGCCGATGTACGTATTGCTGTGGCTTCGATAAGTATTTCCAAATTAATGAAGGAATTAGTAGCCAATAGTACCAACAAAAAAAGTAAATACTAACTCAAAACACAAGTTATGCATTTTAGTAAACAAACAACAAAAGGAAATCACGAGGTACCGGAAATTTTAGTTATTTCATCCTTTCCGCCGAGAGAATGTGGCATTGCTACCTATTCACAGGATTTAATAGCGGCTTTGAACAACAAATTTCAAAATTCTTTTTCGATAAAAATAGCCGCACTTCAAACGGATAAGCCAACTAATCCTTATGCATATGAAGTGATCTATGTTCTGGAAACCGAGAAACCGGATTCTTATATACAATTGGCCGAGCAAATTAATGATAATGAGGCGTTAAAATTGGTGCTAGTAGAACATGAATTTGGTTTGTTTAAAACCAATGAATCAGATTTTGAAATGTTTTTACAAGCCTTGAACAAGCCTATTATATTGGCTTTTCATACTGTTTTACCTCGACCGAATGCAGCCTTGAAACAAAAAGTGAAAGACTTAGTATCGGCAGCACAAGCCATTATTGTGATGACACATTCTTCGGAAAAAATTCTAACAGATCATTACGAAGTGGCTTTGGAAAAAATTTCGTTAATTCCGCATGGCATACATTTAGTGGAACATCTTGACAAAGGACTACTAAAAGAAAAATATGATTTACAGGGTAAAAAAGTACTTTCTACCTTTGGGTTATTAAGCTCCGGAAAAAGTATTGAGACCACGCTGGAGGCATTGCCAAGTATTATAAAATACAATCCGGAAGTCATGTTTCTTATCATCGGTAAAACACACCCCTCAGTCGTGAAGCTGGAAGGTGAAAGTTACCGAAACCAACTACAAGAAAAAGTAGTACAATTAGAACTGACTAAAAATGTACTATTCATCAACGAGTATCTGCCTTTACCGGAATTATTAGACTATTTGCAACTTACCGCCATCTATTTATTTACCTCCAAAGATCCTCATCAAGCGGTGAGCGGAACCTTCGCCTATGCGATTAGCTGTGGTTGTCCTATAATCTCCACCCCTATACCACACGCTCTGGAAGTGCTAAAGGACAATACAGGAATCATTATCGATTTTGAAAATTCCGATCAATTAGCAGAACAGGTTATTCGTTTATTACAAAATGAAACCTTACAGCAAAGAATCAGTGCCAACGGATTACATAAAATGGCACCGAATGCTTGGGAAAATTCTGCCATCAGCCACGCCATGTTGTTTGAAAAAATAAATGGCGCTCCACTCCCGTTAACATATAAAATACCGAAAATCAACCTGAATCATGTAAAAAAAATAACAACAGTTAATGGTATGATCCAGTTTTCAAAAATTAATCAACCCGATAGTACTTCTGGCTATACTTTAGATGACAATGCCCGCGCTTTAATCTCCATGTGTCAGCATTTTGAATTGACCAAGGATACTTCCGATTTGAGCTATCTGGTTTGCTATTTCAATTTTATCAAGCATTGCTTACAACCAGAAGGATATTTCCTAAATTATGTAGATTCGAATAAAAATTTCACCAAACAAAACAACCACACCAATCTTGCCGATTCCAACGGAAGAGCTATTTGGGCATTGGGTTATTTGGTTTCTCTTAGTGATTTATTACCCGAAACTTTAGCTACAAAAGCTCAAAAAACATTTGACAAAGCTTTATACAATGTGCATAAAATCCATTCACCACGAGCTATGGCGTTTATCATTAAAGGCATTTACTATGGTCAGTCGAAACACCCATCAGAAGAACACCTTTTAATTGTAAAATATCTCGCCGACCGATTGGTACAAATGTACAAGCACGAATCTAATGAAGAATGGCAATGGTTTGAAAGTTACTTGACCTATGCCAACAGTGTTTTATCGGAAGCCTTATTGTGTGCGTGGCTATTAACCAATGATGTTCGGTATAAAACGATTGCCAAAACGACATTCGATTTTCTCTTGTCTAAAATATTTAAAAATGACCGAATAAAAGTGATTTCAAACAAAGGTTGGATGTATAATAATGGGAAAGTTACTCCCGAAAAAATTGGAGGCGAACAGCCTATCGATGTGGCTTACACCACTATTGCCTTAGGCTTATTTTATGAAGTTTTTAAAGAAGTCGACTATTGGCACAAAATGAAAATTGGGTTTACTTGGTTTTTGGGTGAAAATCATTTACATCAAATTATTTACAATCCATGTACAGGAGGTTGCTATGACGGATTAGAAGAAGATTATGTCAACTTGAACCAAGGAGCTGAATCGACGGTGAGTTACTTGATGGCCCGATTGGCAATAGAGCAATCGTTACAAAACAGAAAAAAGGAAAAACAACACCTAAAATCTGTTTCGAGAATAAAACCCCAAAAAGAATTTGCAACACTCTAAAAGACACTGTTATGAACTCAAGAAATAAACCCACAATAAGACAAAAAAAGACAGCAGTAAAAAAAAATGAGGTTTCTAGTTCTAAAACCAAATCAGTTACCTCAAAACAGGGGTTGAAAAAAAAGTTGAATGAATTTGGTGATGAAGATTCACTATAAATTTATAAAAAATGAAAAATTTTATTCTATAGAAATTATAGTTTGTATAGGAAAGTAATTTTTCTAGTAACTTGATTAAGATGTAAATAATACAACTCAATTTAAGAATTATGTAATGCTTTTTATTTGCAATTGAATCAATTTTATACTTCATAACAACACAACTTTAAAACTATAAAATGGAAAATTCAAAGAACAATATCGACCCTAAAAATTCAATCAAAAAAGATCCTGCTTTGTATAAAGCAGAATCCAATTCTTTTATTGAAGAGCTTAAAAAGAATTATCATTTTGAGAAAATCCTGAACAAAGCACTTCCAGAAATGATCGAACATGAAACTAGAGAAGAAATAATTGAAGGATTAACCAAACATCTTGCTTTTACAAACGAGCATTTGGTTAGACTTAAAGAATTTTTTTATTCTATAGGTGAAACAGAAATCGTTAAAAAGCATGAAGCGATGTATGGTAAAAATGAACTAGTAGAGGATTGTCCAAAGTCAATTTTATAAAATGATTTTATATCTAAAAAATATTTTCACTGATGTGGGCAATGGAACATTATTTGCAATGAGGTTTTTTAAAGAAGTTTTTAGACCGCCGTTTCAAATTAATGAATTCATTAGACAGTGCTATGCTATTGGTTACAAATCATTACCGCTGGTTAGTATTACTGGTTTTATTATGGGTTTGGTGCTTACCATTCAATCGCGACCAACTATGGCAAAGTTTGGTGCCGAATCCTGGATACCAAGTATGGTATCATTGTCTTTAATCAGGGAAATTGCACCAGTAATAACCGCTTTAATTTGTGCCGGAAAAATAGCATCAGGAATTGGAGCCGAATTAGGTTCTATGAAAGTGACCGAACAAATTGATGCCATGGAAGTTTCTGCTATTAATCCTTACAAATATTTAGTGGTTACTCGAATAATGGCGACCACATTGATGATACCTGTTTTAGTAATTTATGCCGATTTTGTTGGAATCTTCGGTGGTTACATCGGATTTAATATTCACGGTGAAATGACTATGTTTCGGTATTTTTCTGATGTGTTCGAACACCTTGAGTTTATCGATTTAGTACCCGCCACTGTAAAGACATTCTTCTTTGGATTTTTTATTGGAATGATTGGTTGCTACAAAGGATTTAATGCCGAAAATGGAACTGAAAGTGTAGGTAAAGCAGCAAATTCTGCAGTAGTAACGGCCTCGCTTTCCATTTTTATTCTAGATATGTTGGCTGTTCAAATAACTGATCTTTTTTTCTAAAAATTATGAAACAATCTGCTCCAGTTATAGAAATTAAAAATGTATTCAAATCGTTTGGTAGCAACGATGTTTTAAAAGGCATCAATATTACGGTAAACGAAGGGGAAGAGTTAGTTATTCTGGGAAGATCTGGGTCAGGAAAATCTGTGGCTATCAAATGTTTGGTTGGATTAGTCACAGCTGATAAAGGTCAAATAAAAATTTTCGGGACAGACATTACCAATTCAAACAACGTTGAGTTGAATAAAATTAGAGTCCGAATTGGTTTTTTATTTCAAAATGGCGCGTTGTATGATTCCATGTCAGTCAGACAAAATTTAGCTTTTACACTCAAACACCATGATAAAAATATTGCCGATGATGCTGTTGAAGAACAAATTAACGAAGCACTAGAAAACGTTGGTCTAATTGAAGCCATCGACAAAATGCCTTCTGAGCTATCGGGCGGTATGCGAAAAAGAATCGGACTCGCGCGAGCCCTTATTATAAAACCTGAAATTATGTTATATGATGAACCCACATCGGGTTTAGACACCATTACTTCAAGAGAAATCACTGAGCTGATGATGTCCATTCAAGAGAAAAGCAAAACAACATCCATTATTATAACCCATGATATGGCATCGGCTAAATTGGCTGGAAAAAGAATCATGATTTTAAAGGATGGTGTCATTGAGGCAGAAGGGAGTTACCAAGAATTAGAAAAAAGTTCAGACGAATGGGTTCGCTCTTTTTTTATTTAATATTAAAAACAAAGCCATGAAAAAGAATTATGATTACATATGGAAATTAGGAATGTTCGTCATCATCGGATTCGTCTTGTTTATGGTTTCGATTTATTTTATTGGAAAAAACAAAAATATATTCGTTTCAACATTCCAATTAAAGTCTCATTTTAAGAATGTCAGTGGACTAAAAGTGGGAAATAATGTACGGTTTTCTGGAATTAATGTAGGTACAGTAAAGGATATCGAATTTGTTTCAGATTCCTCTGTTGTGGTTAGAATTGCTGTAAAAAAAGAAGTCCAAAAATTTATTAAAACCGATGCCATGGCGAGTATTGGTTCCGATGGACTAATGGGTGACAAAGTGCTGAGTATCTCACCAGGAACGGCTTCTAATAAGATTGTAAAAGACAATGATAACATCGCTTCAACTACAGCAATTGAAATAGAAGACTTAATGAAAAGTGTAAAAGTCACTATCGATAACGCAGGAATTATAACGGGGGAACTAGCCGAATTTACCTATAAAATGAATAACGGTAACGGCGCTTTGTCAAAATTAATGAACGATGAAGGTTTTGCCAATGATGTAGATGCGACTATGAACAACATGAAAAATGCTACCAAAGGTTTAAATGAAAATATGGAAGCTGCAAAGCATAATTTTTTATTGAAAGGCTATTTCAATAAAAAAGAAAAAGAAAAAGAAGAGGCTAAAAAAGAAAAGGAAAAAGAAGTGGCTAAAAAATTAAAAGAAAAGGAAAAAGAAGAGGTTAAAAAATAATCTCAAGTAATTACTAATCTAAAATAATTAAAACATTAAAATTAATTACAATAGGGATCACCCTTTTCGTATGTAACATTAATGTTGCACAAGTTTCGGTAAATATTAATGTAGAAACGGAACCAGCTTGGGCATCTGCCAGTAGTTCTGGGGTAGAATATTATTATTTACCTGATGTTGAAACATATTACGATGTGCGCTCTTCACAATTTATTTATTTCCTATAACGGAGCTAGTTGGGTACGATCGAAATCTTTACCAGTAGCCTACCGAACTTATGATCTGAATAAAGGACATAAAGTAGTCTTAGCTCGTTATAAATTAGAACCCCTTACACCTATTTTAAAAGTCACAAAATAAAATATGCTAAAGGCTATAAAAATGGATTACAAAAAAACAATGGGACAAAACAACACAAACAAGGAAGTCAAAGTAACAAAAATGATAAATTCGGAAAAAGGAAAGTTTATTAAAGATTTCAAATATGGGAATCTTGATAGTTAATCATAAGATTATGAAACAATCAATCCATTCATAATCAAGTACTTTGTAATGTTGTGGAAATTCATTCATAACTTAAATTACTACACAATGAAAAAATTAATTTTTATTTTAGCTATCGTCACGTTAGGAATTTTTATAAATTCTTGTAATAACGATGATTCAAGTTCTTCAGCGGCTAAGTATCCTTACAATGTCCGAATGACAGATGCACCTGGACCATTTAATGCGGTTAATATTGATTTACAAGGGGTTGAGGTTACCGATGACGAAGGTCACACGGTCTTATTGAATGTTACTAATGGGATTTACAATCTTTTAGACTTTACAAATGGAGTTGATGTCTTAATTGCAACCAGTACACTAAGTGATGCCAACGTGAGTCAAATCCGACTGATATTAGGCTCAAACAATACTGTAGTAGTTGATAACGTTACTTATCCTTTAAGCACCCCTAGTGCCGAACAATCAGGTTTAAAACTACTAGTCAACCAAACCCTTTTGGCTGATATTCAAAATTCAATTCTTATCGATTTTGATGCTAATAAATCGGTTGTTTTTTTAGGGAATGGTACATACCAATTAAAACCAGTTTTAAGAACTATTGTGACTGCCACCAGTGGAAATATTAAAGGGACAATTACTCCAGTGGGAACCTTGGCTACAGTAAGCGCAACTTCTTCAACAGGTGTGGTGTATACTAGCAGTGTAAATACTGAAGGTAATTATCAAATTACTGGATTACCACCAGGAACTTACTCGGTAACTATTACCCCATTGTCTCCTTTGTTACCTATTACAATACCTAATGTAGTGGTTGAGGTAGGTGTAACGACGACACTGGCTGTAGTCAATTATTGATGCAATGTAGGAATACTATAAACTATTAAAAAAATTGTATAACACGAATTCAGGGTAATTACTGAACTTTGCTTCTTAAGATTACCCTTTTTAACTATTTAGAAGAGATTGTCTAAAAACCTAATTGAATTACAAAAACAAAGTATCATTTTTAGTATAAGCATTGTCATAAAAAATCAAAACTTTATACTCAAGTGATTTCTTTTCAATTTGTGTTTTAATTATAAGTCTAGGCAATCTCTTCTTTTTTATTATGGTGAAAAAAAAACTTTCAAAATTTACAAAAATACTTCACCCAATACCAAATCAATACAATAGTAAACTACTAACAATTAACTTTTTAAAAACAAGAAAATGAAAACAATCAAAAAAATAGGTATTTGCATGGATAACGCCAATGCTCATATCATAGAATTTAGTTCAGAACCTACTGAAATTTTTTCTATTGCCTCTGATTTTACCAAACTGGAGGAAAAGAGAACCTTGGTTAAAGGAGAAAGTCACATGCATAACCAAGAACAACAATTGCAAGATGACTATTATAAAAAATTGAGCGAAGTGATACAGCATTACAATGAAGTCGTTTTGTTTGGACCTACCCATGCCAAAGCCGAATTATTCAATATTTTAAAAGAGGACCATCGCTTTGATAGTATTAAAATTGACATGAAACAAACCGATAAGATGAGTTCAGAACAACAGCTTACTTACGTAAAAAATTGTTTTTCAGAAAATTAGACACACATTACATAAAAAATCCCCAAACAAAATGAAAAAAACCTATATCCATCTTGATCGTTATTTTGAAAAGTTAACCTCCATTTCCACAGCCTTATTAGGCAACTCCATCACCTTTATTTTGGCTTGTTGTTTGGTGTTTTTTTGGTGGGGAAATAACTTTTTCTATGTGACCGATGTTCACCAAATCATTGGTGACATTATTTTTGGAATCACTTTTTTAAGCTTATTCATCATCCAAAAATCATTCAATCGTTTCTCTGCCTTACTCCATTTGAAAGTAAACGAACTGGTCTCTTCCCACGAACCTGCCAATAATGCGGTAATGAATACTGGAGGAAAAACTGAACACGAAATACGTCAACTTTCTAAAGAATACATTGAAACCGATGAAAAAATAGAACTAAATATATCTGAAAAAGCCAACAGAGATACACCGCCCGCAGGTTATGAATAATATGAGTTTACCTACTTATAAGGAACCATCAATGGCTTGGAAATTTCAAAATTCTGCAATCCAAAATCATAGGTTTTTAAAACATTGGTTTTAAACAGTGATCCTTCATCTAGTGGAAGATTGGGGTAAAAAGAAAAAGAAAACTGAAAAGTTTGAAAAACCAAATAATCATTGCTGATAATAATTCCGGCTCCAAACTGGGAGTAGACTTTACTTCTTCTAAACCCGCTATTTTCCTGACCTAACATTCCCATTGTACAACTCAAATAAGGATTCAATCGAAATCCCAAAACACGCCAAGGAGAATAGCCTTGGGTTTGAAGTGTTAACAGTAATTTTTTGGTTCCTGAAACCGTTACCTGATTAAATCCTTGAATCCCAGAGTTTTCATTCAAAGTCAATCGATCCGAATGCGAATTTAGTCTGTTATTCCCAATAATAAACTGAGGCTTAATAAATTGTCGGAATTTCCAATTCCCAGTTTCATAAAGATTCGTAAAATATACAGCACTGAAATTAATAGCGCTTTGACTTGTTTTGGATTCTTTTAAAAAAGTTCCGTACTCAACGTTCCCACTCAAATACCCAAATTCATAGTACTTCCCTAAAGCAAATCGACCTCCAAAATAAAACTTATAACGATCATTTTTCTTCTGATAACCCGTAGTAATATTGTAGATAATTCCAGAGGCCACATCCTCTACAATATTATAATTGAAGATGTATTTGTCCTGCGAAAATTTACGAGAAGAAATACCAATGCCAAGCAAGTACAAATTTTCATCAGAAAAAACACCCAAACTATCCAGAAACTGCTCTGGTTTTTCTGCATAACTTTTGGAGTAATACCTAGCACTCGTAATTAAATTAGTTGTTCGATCCTCTTCCGAATTTCCATCAGAAACTCGAAAAGCATGACCCGCCCAATAATCTTGAGAAGTAAATTTTAAGTTTTGAGCCTGTAG
Organism: Bacteroidota bacterium; assembly: GCA_040385625.1. Taxonomy (GTDB): domain Bacteria; phylum Bacteroidota; class Bacteroidia; order Flavobacteriales; family Flavobacteriaceae; genus Flavobacterium. The sequence continues at coordinate 241,050 of JAZKHA010000001.1, read as the reverse complement.
AACCTGATTGGCATCAGGGATATACTCTTTTATGTACTGTTTGTCTAAATAAATACCGGCTCCCCATCTAGCGTAGGGTGAAAAAAATGGCCGTTCTACAGCAATATATTTCAAATAATGTCGGTCCAAATCAACTTTATACCCCACAGCTGTTGTAATAAACGTGTTATAAATATTCGGGATGCTATAACTAGTAGTATAAGCACTTCGGTTACTGTTTAAGCTCTTTATATAGGCATTTGAAAATTCATGCCCCGACCCTAAAAAGTTTTTTTCTGTCAATTCAAACGTCGATTTGGTACCAGAAGTCGAAAAATTAGGAATTAAGCTCCAAGAATCTAAAACACGAACCGTAACATCTACCGAATCGGAATCTTTAGAAACCAATTGGGTAGTAATTTTTACCCCTCTTATGTAATGCCGACCGCGTATTAATCGTTCCGATTCTTTAGCTAACAAGGAATCCAAAGGTGTGTTTTTTCTTATTAAGAGAAGGTTTTTTATCGTTAAATCAAGTGTTTTAATATGTATTTTATTTCCTATTTTGGCAATCCGCTGCTTTGGTTTTAGAGTAGTGTCTGTCTCTGAATATCCGAAAGGATCTAACGTTGTGATTTTTATCTCTCGGATTATTTTACCTTCACTAGTTGCGTAGTTCTGTTTTTTTATTTTATGAAAGGAATGCTTTTTGATTTTTTGCTTGGCGACCGGCTCAAAGATTAGCTTGTGTACAAACTTTGTAAACTTTCTTTTTTTAGAGTATTTTTCTATATCCCGATACATTTTTGCCGTATCTTTTGGTTTAGGATTAACTTGAGCCCAACCTATTTGATTACCAAAAATTACCAAAAAGAGCAATATGAATTTATACTTTAAAAACATGGCTGTTTTAATTATTAAAATTACGACATAAACGTTTAATAATTTATAAACCTGTGAATTAAACAAATTATATTAATAAATCCATCAATACTAAAGATAAAGCCAGTTAAATTACTGGCTTTTCTAATTAAACTATTAGTTTGTTCCTGCTTCTTAAATGTATCTTTATTTAGCTTTTTTTCTTTGGTTTACAGCAATACCGCAGATAAAGTAATTTCAGCTTTAAGTAATTTAGAAATCGGACAAATGGCCTTAGCTTTAGCCGCAGTTTCTTGAAAAACTTCTTCAGTAAGTCCTGCAACTTTAGCTTTCAAGTCCAAATGAATTTGAGTTATATTTCCGTCTTCAAAAGTTACTTTAGCTTCGGTATTTAAATCTTCAGGAACATGTCCCAATTCACTAATTAAAAAACTTAACTGCATCGTAAAACAACCCGAGTGTGCTGCTGCAATCAATTCTTCTGGATTGGTCCCTACTCCTTCTTCAAAACGTGTTTTAAAAGACAATTGTGCATTATTTAAAGTAGTACTTTGAGTAGTAACACTCCCTTTTCCTTCCATTCCGGTACCTTTCCAATTGGTGGTAGCTTTTCTTGTAAATTTCATAGTATTTGTATTAAATTGATAATTAAAATCATAAAATAATTAATGAAAAAATGACGCAATCAAAATTTCCAAGGCAATCAAAATAATAATAACCCATTCCAAGCGATTGCTTTCTCGAACATTCAATACATCAGTAAAAAGGGTCAGATTGTCTTCAACAATTTTCAAACGGTAATCCAAATCTTTGAAGCGAGGATTGATATCGAAGTTAAGTTTTAAACGTCGGTTCAATAAGTTTAACTCTTCGTTATCCCAAACCAAATTGGGATCATCTAGTATGTAAAGATTGTCTATAATGCTGTTCTTCACATTTAATACCTTTCCTATATATTTGAGTAAGTTCGTTTTGGAAATACTGAGTCTCCCTTTGGTTTCCAACTCAACAATATATTGCTTTGATGAAGTAATCAATTCGTCGGTTAAGGTTTCATAATACTCTAAAGCAACCGACTGCCCAATATTAAGCATTACAATATGTAGTGCCGATGGATTGAATTGAGGAATTGTTACCCAATCATTTTTAACTATGGTTTTGGAACTATTCGAATCAATTACTATTCGGTAATCTTCCGACAGGTCAAGATGAACCAATTTGGAAGCAAAAGGCTTAATGAAATTGAATAATTCATCTTTATCATTTTCTTCATAATTTCCAAAAACTACCACTCCGTAGTCAACCACGTAGAGGAAGCGGTTTTGGTCTGGTAAAAAATAAAACACTTCGGTTGTTGAACCTGAATGTACCTCATTTTGAAACGCAGCGCGAAACTTCTTAATATTAAAAGATTCGGCCATTTGTATTGCTTCAATCTTGATTTCCATACCAAAGGAGTTTACACAAATATAAGAAAAACCAACCGTAATTTGGAATAGCAACTTAATTTATAACGATTTATCTTACGAAAAGCAACTACTTATTTTAACTCTTTCTTATTAAAAAAAGTATCTTTGAGTTAAGCTTGATTACTATGAATCGTTATTCGTTAATTATTCAACCTTCTCCAGAGGTGGTTGCTGAAGTTGCACTTTTAAAAAATCAATTGGAAACTGCTATTGGATGGTATAACAGTAAAAATTCGTTGGCCCATATCACTATCAATGAATTTGAAGCGCCAACCAACGAACTGGAGAAAATTAAAAACCATATTACTTCCATTACTGATTTTCTAAAAGAAAATGAGGTCAATTTTGATTCTTTTAATACTTTCCCAAACGGTGCTTTTTTCTTAGCTCCAGATAATAATTCGAAAATATTTTTGAAGAATGTGATGAAAGAAATACATAAAGCTTTTATTTACAAAGTAGACGTTAAAAGTACTGAACCTCATATTACTATCGGGCGTAAAATTTTAGTAAAAAACTTAGAAATCGCTAACCAGTTATTCGCTACTCCGAATGTAACATTTTTATGTGACCGACTAGCACTTCGTGTTTTTAATTCTGAAAGAAAGCAATTTGATGTAATCGAAGAATTCATTTTTAAAAACAAACAAAAAGAAGGATTTCAATCGAGTCTTTTTTAACCAATATTTTTGCTTAGTGTTGATTTACGGGTATTCCCCTGAAACATAAAACCAACTTCCTTCTTCTTGTTTAAAGGTGGATTTTTCATGATGAACCTGCGGAGTCAAACTTTGGTCTAAATAAAAGGCTTTAAACTCGACCGTTGTTTCTGTGGAATTTATAATTTCCAATTGCAACCAATGACTATTTGTGGCAAACTCAATGATGGATGACTTGGGGTATTCTTTTCGAGTAGAAAAATGAGTAGTATTAATTAAATAATCGGCATTAGCAATACAATAAGCAGCATAACGCGACCGCATTAAAGCTTCAGCTGTAGGCGGGACTAATTTTCGTTTAATGTAAGGTTCACAACAATCTCCAAAAAGATGACCAGAACCGCAATAACATAGTTTCATACACTTAAAACAAGGAAGTCACAAAGTACAAATAATAACTCTAAATTTAAAATCCAAACTATAATTTATCCCTTTAATAAATGGATACTCACTGTAGCATAATCCGTTGCAGGAAACTTTTGAAAATAACGCGAGTCACTTTGCAATCCAATTGCTTTGGTTACTTTGAGAAATTCTTCAATTTCTACTATATATTGATCCGATAATCCGTGAGTTACATCATAGGCAGTTGCGGGTGATTTGCCAATGTTTTGAGCTACAATCTTTGGATTGACCGTATGCAATTCTATCATCAATAATCCAAATTTATGAACGTACTTAGACCATTTACCTAAATGCTCAAATAAGTTTGCTTCAACCGCATTATTAGACAATAGTTTACCTCGATGTGCAAAGGCACCAGTAGATTGACTTATCATTCCGTGAAAATTTTCAGGTTCGCTCCACATTCGATTATGATCTAAAAAAGTACGAACGTTGAGTAATTCTTTTAAATTAATCGCATAATTTTCTTCTAATTCCTGTGCTAACAAATCGGGATTTCCAATGTCTCCCCAGATAACTTTAGCCCAAATATCAGCTTTAATAAGGTTAGCTCTCGTTACTTTTAAAGCCACTTGGTTGTAATCAACACCTACTAAAAACAACGGGTATTCCTCAAGCATTTTGCCTCGCATGGTTTGCCTTTCAATTACATTAAAAATATGCTGTAGGAAAGCGCCATTACCACAACCCATATCTAATATTCCTTTTGGTTGCTCAGCAATGGGTTTATTAAACAGGTCAATTATAATTTCGTCAATCACTTTAAAGTATGTGCTGTGCGCTCCTCCACTACCCCAGACATTCATTTCACGATTGACATGAATTTCAGTTTCGTTTGGAGTAAGATCTCTTAATTTATTCGGATTCCCAAACAATAAGATTTCTATATTTTTTAACATGGGTAAATAAGAAACGGTTACCCCATAAGCAGAAGCTCTTTTGGCAAAGAAAAGACCATCTTCGGTAAACTGATATTTACCCTTCTTTTCGGTAAACCACCCCAAATCAGCAAAAAAATCAAGCATTATAGCAAAGGCTTCGGGTTCTTTGTGAAATTCATCTGCACTAAATGAAGTTTCCATGAAGTATTTATGAAACATTCCCGTCATTCCTAAATTGACTATTAATGGAGCCACCAAAATCCCTTCAATATGTTTAGTTATTTGATATTGAATTTGTCCTTCAGTAGTTTCTAAATCAGGTTTTAATCGTAAACTTTCTTTGTACTTTTCAAACAACGAACTAAGTATCGAAATGGAATGAGAGTTAATTACATTTGCTGTAAAAACATCCGTCAAAAACAAAGTTTTAGCGACTTCCTCATAGTTATGAAATTGCGAAAAAGCAATGGCTGTTTTGTCATTTACGGCAATCGTAATTTCATTTTTTACATTATCAACTTCATAATCTAAAAATCCTTGCGAAGCCAAAGCACGCATTGCCACATTCAAATACCCATCATTTACTTTAAATTGGTTAGATAACGTTACAATTGTTGTCATAGAAACTTTCAAAAGATAATCTGTAATTCCTTTTTCTTGCAAGATAGCAGCTATGGGAACCATAACTATTCCATCAAGATGCCTGAAAATAGATTCACGTAATTCGTGCGTTGTCATCATGTTTAGTCTGTTTTCTCAAATATAGGATATTAACCAAAGAATAACAAACTAAGATAAATCAAGAATAGTATATTTGTGGAGAGTAAAATTTATATGAAAGAAATAATCCAATCCCATTTTCCGAATTTCAATTCACAACTGATTGAAGATATTGAAAAGAACGCTATTATTAAATCTTTTAAAGCAGGAGAAGTATTGATGCGCTCTGGACAGTACATTAAAAATACTGTTTTAGTTGTAAATGGTAAAGTAAAGATTTACCGCGAAGACGAAGACGGTGATGAGTTTTTTATGTACTACTTACAACCAGGGCAAGCCTGCGCCGTTTCGATGATTTGTGCTACCAAACAGGAAACCAGCACTATTATGGCCAAAGTAGTGGAAGATGCTGAATTGATTATGATTCCATTGACATTAATGGAAAAGTGGATGTCTAATAACCGAACTTGGTACGAATTTGTTATTGAAACCTATCGCAATCGATTCGAAGAAGTCTTAACGGTTATTGACAACATTGCTTTTAAAGCGATGGACGAACGTTTGGAATTTTACTTAAAACGACACAAAGAAGCTTGCAACTGTAATGATGTAAAACTTTCGCATCAAGAAATTGCGTCAGAATTAAACACTTCACGTGAAGTTATTTCTAGATTACTTAAAAAAATGGAACAACGTGGATTGGTTCATTTGCACCGAAGCCACATCACTATTTTATTTTAATTTTCCCTTTGTGATATAAGTCACTGTATCCTTTGTTGGATAATCTCATTTTTGTTTCAAATTAGAATAATGGAGATTATCGGGTACATAGCGGCTTTGTTTATTGGTCTTTTTTTAGGACTTATTGGTGGTGGCGGGTCCATACTCACTGTTCCTATTCTGGTCTATCTATTTAATATTGATCCGTTATTGGCCACGAGCTATTCTTTGTTCATTGTAGGCATCACTTCATTAGTAGGTTCTTATCAAAACTATAAATCAAAACATTTAGACATTACCAAAGCAACTTATTTTGTAATTCCGGCCGTCACATCAATTTTGATTGTTCGTAAGTTTATTCTCCCACAAATACCTGAAGTGTTATGGGAAATAAATGATTTTACACTCACCAAAAACAGTTTGATTATGATTGTTTTTGGAATACTTATGCTAAGCTCTTCTTTGGCAATGATTTTCAAAAGAAAAATCACAACAAATATCACTCCTAATCTATTTCAGCTCAGCCTTATTGGACTTATAATAGGTATACTTACAGGGTTTTTAGGTGCTGGTGGAGGCTTTTTAATCATTCCTTCTTTATTATTTTTTGGTGGATTGGAAATGAAAAATGCAGTGGGTACTTCTTTATTCATTATTGCTGTTAATTCTCTAATAGGTTTTACAGGAGATTTGATTAACGGAATAACCCTTGATTATCGTTTACTGCTTCTTTTATCTTGTATTGCTATTATTGGTGTTTTTCTGGGAACCTCATTATTATCAAAAATTAAAAGTACCCGCTTAAAACCAGCTTTTGGGTGGTTTGTATTGACTTTTGGTTTATGCATCCTAATCCATGAATTTATAAAATAAGGATTACAACTAAATAAAATATATCTAAAATGATTGAAATTATTAAACAACCTTGGCATTGGTTAGTAGCTGGAACAATGATTGGATTGATTGTTCCAACTCTACTTCTAATAGGGAATAAAAAACTAGGCATCTCATCATCAATGAGGCATTTGTGCGCTATTTGCATACCACGCAAAATTCCTTTCTTCCAGTATGATTGGAAAAGCGAAATCTGGAATTTATTTTTTGTAGGAGGCATAGTATTAGGAGGCATATTGGCTACACAATTTTTAAGCAATCCCTCTGAAATTCTAGTTTCTGAAGCAACTAAAACTACCTTATCTGGATATGGGATTACTGATTACAGTCAAATAATGCCTGTTCAGTTATTTAGTTTTGATAATTTATTTAATTTAAAAGGATTGCTATTTTTTGTTTTGGGTGGCTTTATGGTCGGGTTTGGCAGTAGGTATGCTTCAGGATGTACTAGTGGTCATTCTATAATGGGAATTGCTAATTTGCAGTGGCCTTCTTTAATTGCCACGTGTTGCTTTATGGCTGGCGGCTTTTTTTCTACTAATGTCCTTTTACCTTTATTCTTTAAACTTATTTAGAAATGAAAAATTTAAAATATTTATTTGTCGGAATTATCTTTGGTATTATCTTTATCAAAGCAGAAATAGCCAGTTGGTTTCGTATTCAGGAAATGTTTCATCTGCATTCTTTTTTTATGTATGGTGTAATTAGCACTGCCATTATGGTAGCAACTGTAAGCGTTTTGTTGATAAAAAAATTCAACATAAAAACAATTAACGGAGAAACCATTACCTTTGAGGATAAAAAATTTAGTAAAGGTCAAATTTACGGTGGATTGATTTTTGGAATGGGCTGGGCCATTACAGGCGCATGCCCGGGACCATTATTTGCACAAATAGGCAGTGGTTTTACTGTAGTGGGAATTACCTTTTTAAGCGCCGTTTTTGGCACTTGGGTTTATGGCTACTTCCAAAATAAATTACCTCATTAATTATAATAAAAATGGAAAATACCAATTTTAATATTGAACAAATATACACAGGTTGTCTTGCACAAGGTGCCTATTACATTACATCTAACGGGGAAGCAGCTATCATTGACCCACTTCGTGAAGTACATCCTTATCTTGACCGATTGGAAAGAGACGAAGTAAAATTAAAATACATATTTGAGACTCATTTTCATGCTGATTTTGTTTCGGGACATCTAGATTTAAGTAAAGTTACTGGAGCACCAATCGTTTATGGTCTAACTGCAAATCCTGAATTTGAAGTTATTATAGCAGAAGACAATCAAATATTTGAAATTGGCAACATCAAAATAAAAGCATTGCATACGCCTGGTCATACTCTGGAAAGCACAACGTATCTATTGATTGATGAAAATGGAAAAGATCACGCCATTTTCTCTGGAGACACATTATTCATTGGAGATGTAGGGCGTCCGGATTTAGCCCAAAAGGCTGCTACTATGACCCAAGAACAGTTGGCTGGTACTTTGTTTCATTCGTTGCGAAATAAAATTATGCCTTTAGCCGATGACGTTATTGTATATCCAGCACACGGAGCTGGAAGTGCTTGTGGTAAAAACATGAGTAAAGAAACCATTTCTACTATTGGCGAGCAAAAAGAGAAAAACTACGCACTAAGAGCAACGATGACGGAAAGCGAATTTGTAACGGAAGTCCTAGACGGGTTAGCTCCTCCTCCAGCCTATTTCGGAATGAATGTAGCTATGAACAAATCAGGCTACAATAGTTTCGAATCCGTTTTAAACAACGGAATGAAGGCATTGACTGTATCTGAATTTGAAATAACGGCGGATACTCATGATGCTCTAATTTTAGACACTCGTAATCCTGCTGAATTTTACCAAGATTATATTCCACAATCAATCAACATTGGTATTGGAGGCGATTTTGCTCCATGGGTAGGCACCTTGATTGCCGATGTAAAGCAACCACTTTTAATAGTAACTGATGCTGGTAAAGAAGAAGAGACTGTAACTCGTTTAAGTCGTGTTGGTTTTGATAATATCTTAGGCCATTTACAAGGTGGTTTTACCGCTTGGAAAGCCGCAGGAAAAGAAACAGATACTGTAAAACGAATTAATGCTGAGCAATTTGCAAACGAAGTTAATATAGATAGTGACAAAGTAATTGACGTACGTAAAGAAAGTGAATATAGTGCTGAGCATTTAGATGAGGCTTATAGCAAACCGCTAGCTTATATTAACAATTGGATTAACGAAATTGACACAAAAGAACATTTTTATATTCATTGTGCAGGAGGATATCGTAGTATGATAGCGGCTTCTATTTTACAGGCTCGCGGGTATCGAAACTTTACTGAAATTGAAGGCGGTTTTAATGCTATCGCTAAAACGAATTTACCAAAGTCAGATTTCGTGTGCCAAAGCAAAGTGCTATAATTCTGTTAAAAAATGTTTATGAATCATTGTAGGCATTATATTTGAAGTAAGAAAAAGAAATCTTAATCAAAGTAAAACATAAAAAATTAACATCATGAAAAAATTAATCACATCATTAGCCTTAGTAACTTTTTTATTTTCAGCAGCAGTTAATGCTCAAGAAGTAAAAAAAGAGAGAAAATCTAAAAAAGCAAAAACAGAAAAAGCAGCATGCTCTACTGAAGAAAAGAAAGCTTGTAGTACAGATAAAAAAGTAAGTTGTTGTGCTGCTAAAAAAGCTTAATCAATTTCTCATTCTTCCGATTTATTTTCGGAGTTGAACTTTTTTATAATAGCCTTAAGTTGAGCCTTGCGCTCAACTTTTTTATTTTTAGCCTTGGCTTGTTCTTTGTGCAATTTATCGTTGTGCTTTTTTATGTTTTTTTCAGTATTACGACTCATAACAATTCTCTTTTTATTTGGTCAATCGATTTATTAGTATAAATCAATTCATGAATAATCAGTACTCTTAACTCTTCAATATTCCTATTTTCAAAATAATTGGCCCAATTGGTTAATGTAAGAATATTTCTAGCCAATTTAATTCTTTTCATCGTATCTGGCGCTGTCCTCACTACAAATCCTTGTTCGTAACCCTTTCCGTTTTTATGCTGATAGGTAATTGTTTTTTCAACCGAGTTGTATTCCAAATAATACAAAACTTCATCATTATTATCTGGATAAAATTCATCCCATTGAGCAAAACCCAATTTAAACTTAGATTGACTTAATCCGTTTTCTACTAATCGCCATTTACTATTCGCTAACCTGCCCCAATGATTGGAATAGCGATACATCCCTGATTCAGTATAATAATACTTGCTTCCTGATTCACTTTCAAAATCAACCGTTAATTGATTAATTTCTTCTAAGTTTTTTTCATAAAACACACAAAATGTCTTTTTAAAAGAATTAGGAATCGGTTTGAATTTATTTATTTTTTGAATCATCAAAAGCGAAGTATTAAATAAAATATAAAAGTAGTTTGAATTATATACAAATACATTATTTTTGCCTGCAAAATTTATAAAAACAAATGAAAAAATTAGTTGTAATAGCTTTAGCTATAGTTGCAGTTTCTTGTAACGGAATTATTGGCGATGGATTTAAAATTTCTGGTGAAATTGCAGGATTAGCCGATGGAACAAAAGTATTTTTAGAAAAACAAGACGAAAAAACAGGAATGCCAATTGCTGTTGATACCGTTAAAGTTGAAAAAGGTGCCTTTACATTTGAAGGAGAAGCTAAAGAACCACAAATTCACAGTGTTCGTTTTGAAAACACTCAAGGAGGTTTTATCTTAATCGTTGAAAAAGGAAACATTGAAGCAAAAATCAACAAAGACAGCATTGGTTTAGCAAAAGTTACTGGAACTTATAACAATGACGAATTGATTAAGTTTAATGGTTCTATGATGACAATCCAAAAAAGAATGATGGCTTTTCAAAAAGAGAATATGCCTAAAATGCAAGAAGCACAACAAAAAAATGACACAGTTGTCATGAATAAGTTAAACAAGGATTTCTCTAAATTTCAAGAAGAGTTTAAAAATTCAAGCGTTAAATATATTGAAGAAAGCCCAAAATCATTCTTATCAATTTTATTAATTCAAGGAATGTTCAACGAACAAGCTCCAGATTTAGCTAAAATCAAAAAATATTATGATGCTTTGGCTAACGATGTAAAAGAAACTACTCCTGGTAAAAAGGTAAAAAAGCAAATTGAAGATTTAGAAAAGGCTTCAAAAACAGCAAAAAAATAAATTATGAAAAGCGCTCCTTACCGAGCGCTTTTTTTATTCTATTTAATACCAAACACTTACAAAAAAGTTGAAAATTATCTTCTTTTTTTATTTGGAAACATAAAAAACAATTCTATATTTGCAACCGCTTTGAGAGCGAACTATCGCAATATAGTTGGGGAGATACTCAAGCGGCCAACGAGGACGGACTGTAAATCCGTTGGGAAACCTTCGCAGGTTCGAATCCTGCTCTCCCCACAAAAGAAAAAGCTAACCATTACGGTTAGCTTTTTTTATTATACTTATTTTAGTTATTACTCAATTGCAAAAGCAGCCTGAACATTTACTGTAATTTCAATTTCTCCAATTGCTAAGGTTTCTCTTGGTGCAGAAGCATCCATTGCTTCCGCTCTCATGGCTCCTTTAAACATTGGTTGTGGGTAATAACTTTGAGAATTATCCGTAATCAACAACACCCTTCCTACTTTTTGACCTAGAGCACTCACAAAATCGTTAGCTTTTTGTTTTGCATTCAATATGGCTAGTTTGCGAGCTTCTCTTTCTGTTTCTTCCATTTTAGATGATTTGAATTCAACACCATGAATATTTGTAATTCCGGTATCAGTCACATTCATCATAAATTCATCATATTTTTTCAAATCTTTTAGCTTAATAGTAATCGATTGACTTGCTGTGAAATTATATTTCTTTTTTTCGTAATCGTAATTTTTATACAAACTAACATTAGTAGTTTGAAAATCCGTTTGCGGAATATTATTTTTCTTGATGTATTTGATTACTTTTTCAATAGTAATATCATTTGCCTTTTTAACTTCAGCAGCATCTTTACCTGTGTTTTCAACGCCTAAAGTAATAATCCCTTGATCGGGAGCTATTTTAATTTTTCCTTCGCCTGAAACGCTAATTTGAGGCACTTGCTGTTTTTGATCTTGTGCTTGAGTCATTACGGATACTACCATTAAAAGAGTTACAATTATATTTTTCATATCTAAAGAATTTTATTACAAATACATAAACAAATGTTGTGCCACTTATATTTTATCGGATTTCGCCAAGATGTAAAGCAATACAATAGGTACAGCTAATATGACAACCATAAATGTATTGTCAGTAAATATAGTGGGTTCTTTTATTAACGTAGTAGTATAGCCTCCTATTGCCCCACCAAAATGAGCGACGTGACCAATATTGTCATTTTTAGCTTTCATCCCGTAAATAGAGCCTAATAAATAAAGTACTCCAAAAATAGGTGCTGGAATAAACCCATAAAATTCAACGTTTGGTTCAAGTAAAATAGAAGAATACACAATTCCAATGACAGCACCTGAAGCACCAATAGCTCTGTAATTAAAATCGTTATTATGAAAGCTCAAGGTTAGTAAGCTCCCAGCAACTAGACTGACTAAATAAATAAGGACGAATGATAACGCTCCAAAATTAAAAATCACCACCGGAGCAAACATATAGAGCGTAAACATGTTAAAAAACAAGTGTGCCCAATCGCCGTGTAAAAAACCAGAAGTAAGCATTCGATATTGCTCTCCTGCTCGAATACTTCCTATATGAAATTCATTTTTACGAAAAAAAGTAAGGTCGTTAAAGCCTTTATAACTAAACAGAACAGTAAAGCCAATAATGGCTAATAAAAATAGATTCATAGATTAATTTTGATATAAATTTAGGAAAACCATTTGAATTGTGATTTTAAATCAACATCTAAATAAAAAGCACCATACTAATGGTGCTTTTTATTGTTTATAGAGAAAACCAATTTTTGACTAATTCCTTTTCAGGATGCGTAGCATTGGTATGTGTAAATTCATTCGTTTTAGGATTGTAATTGTATTCATTTGTCCATTCTTTATGGTTTTGAGCAAGTTTTTTAATCGCATCGCAAACAAACTCAATTTCAGCATTGGTCGTCGTAGGATGAATAGACATTCTAATCCAACCTGGCTTTTGAATTAAATCTCCTGAATCAATCTGGCAAACTAAATTGTGTGATGTTTCTTGATCAACATGCAATAAATAGTGTCCATAAGTTCCGGCACAACTGCATCCGCCTCGCGTTTGAATTCCGAAACGGTCATTCAATAACTTTACACCTAAATTGTAATGTAAATCATTGATATAAAAGGAAATTACGCCCAATCGATCTTTATGCTGACCCGCTAAAATATTGATGTTATTTTCCTTTCCTAATTCAGCAAAAATAAAATCGACAATTTCGTGCTCACGTTTTAAAATGTTTTGTATCCCCATTTTTTCTTTCAACTGAATGGCTAAGGCCGTTTTAATCACTTGTAAGAAACCAGGTGTTCCACCATCTTCTCTGTCTTCAATATTGTCAATGTACTTGTGCTCACCCCATGGATTGGTCCATGAAACGGTTCCTCCTCCTGGGCAATCCGGTACATTATTTTTATATAAATTTTTATTAAAAGCCAAAACTCCCGAAGTTCCTGGTCCTCCTAAAAACTTGTGTGGAGAAAAGAAAATAGCATCTAAATACGCTTCTTGATCCTCCGGATGCATATTGATTTCAACATAAGGTCCAGAGCAGGCAAAATCAACAAAACAAACTCCGTTATTCTGATGCATAATCTTAGCTACTTCATGGTAAGGCGTTTTAATTCCTGTAACATTTGAGCATGAAGTAATTGAAGCTATTTTAAAGCTTCTGTCTTTGTATTTTTCTACTCTTTTTTTGAATTCTTCCAAACAAAACAAACCTTCTGCATCTGCCGGAATCACTTCTACATCAGCAATCGTTTCCAACCAAGAGGTTTGATTGGAGTGGTGCTCCATATGTGAGATAAAAACGATAGGCTTTAATTCAGTTGGAACTTTAGTAAACTCTTTCAAATTTTCCGCAATACGCAGTCCTAAAATTCGTTGAAACTTATTCACCACGCCTGTCATTCCAGTACCATCAGTAATTAGGACATCATCCTCATTGGCATTAATATGATGTTTTATAATGTGACGTGCCTTGTGATAAGCCATTGTCATGGCCGTCCCAGAAACCGTCGTTTCAGTATGAGTGTTAGCGACAAACGGTCCGAAATCATGCAAAAGTTTTTCCTCAATAGGTCGGTACAATCTTCCCGAAGCAGTCCAATCGGTATAAATAATTTTTTTTCGACCAAAAGGCGAATCAAATTCTTGATTGATACCTACAATATTTTCTCTAAACGGTTGAAAATACTGTTCTAAAGTGATGGAAGTTTCGGTTGTAGTCATACTGTTGCAATTTGGCCTCAAATATACATTTTTTACCAATTTTATAACGTTAACATCGGGTTTAAATCATTATTTTTGAATTCACAATTTCATTTTTTACAACTCATGCAATTAGCTATACATAACCGATTTACAAGTGAATTACCTGCAGATTCTAGCGAGACAAACGACATTCGTAAAGTTTTTGGTGCTGCTTATTCTAAAGTAAATCCAACTCCACCGAGTGATCCTAAAATCATTCATGTGGTAGATGAGGTAGCCAAATGTGTCGGTATCAACAAAGAAGAAACAAATTGCTCTTCATTTTTGAATGTGTTTTCGGGAAAAGAAATTTACCCTAACACACAACCTTATGCCATGTGTTATGGAGGGCATCAATTTGGTGTTTGGGCAGGACAATTAGGTGACGGAAGAGCCATTACTCTTTTTGAAACTGAGAATGATGGGAGATTTAATATGTTGCAACTCAAAGGAGCAGGAAAAACACCTTACTCCCGTAATGCCGACGGATTAGCTGTATTACGCTCTTCAATAAGAGAATATTTGTGTGCCGAAGCCATGCATCACTTGGGTGTTCCAACAACACGCTCGTTATCGTTAGTTTTGACTGGCGATGAAGTATTGCGTGACATAATGTACAATGGTCATCCGGCTTATGAAAAAGGAGCTATTGTTTGCCGCGTCGCTCCTTCATTTATACGTTTTGGGAATTTTGAAATTTTTTCCTCAAGAAATGATTTGCAAAATCTTCAATCACTTACTGATTTTACGATTAAACATCATTTTCCAGAGATAACATCCGCAGGAAAAGATAAATACTTGGATTTTTTCAAAGAAGTATGCCGCACCACTCGCAACATGGTTTTGGAATGGCAACGAGTGGGTTTTGTACACGGGGTAATGAATACCGACAACATGTCGATTCACGGTATCACAATTGATTATGGACCTTATGGTTGGTTAGAAGATTACAATCCCGACTGGACTCCCAACACCACCGATAGCAGTCAACGCCGCTATCGTTTTGGTAATCAACCTCAAATCACTCTTTGGAATTTGTACCAATTGGCCAATGCCCTATACCCTTTAATTAATGAAACTGAAGGTTTAGAAGCAATTTTAAACACTTTTGAAGCAGAGTATGAAACGGATTATTTGCAAATGATGCGAAACAAACTTGGCTTAGAAACGGCACATCCTTCTGACACGGAATTAATCAATCAACTTACTCATAATCTTTCTATTAAAGAGGTTGATATGACTATTTTCTTTAGATTATTGAGTACCGTTTCTTCGACAGATTCAACAGTTAAGTGTCTTGATAAAATTAATTTTTCTTATTATCAACCTGAAGAAATGAAAGGAGAAATTATTGAAATCTGGACAACTTGGTTTACCAATTATTTAAATCGATTAAGCTTAGAAACTCTTTCCGATACAGAGCGAAAAGCAAAAATGAATTTGGTCAATCCGAAATATGTATTGCGAAATTATATGGCACAACTCGCGATTGACGAAGCCGATAAAGGGAATTATCAGTTGATTGAAGAATTGCATATTCTATTAAAAAACCCTTATGATGAGCAACCAAAATCCGAAAAATGGTTTGCTAAACGCCCAGATTGGGCACGAGAAAAAATAGGCTGTTCCATGTTGTCCTGCAGTTCTTAATTATCTTAAAAATAACTTAAACCATTCATAAAATTGCCTAAATTATTTTAAATTTAGGTCTTAAATGATTTAAGTATGACAAAACAGATATGGCTTAATCTTCCCGTAAAAGATGTCGCTCAATCGAAACAGTTTTTCACCTCCATTGGTTTTAGCTTTAACGAAGCCAATTCAAATGATGATATGGCATGTATGCAAGTAGGTGAACAAAACTTTGTAGTGATGCTTTTTAAAGACACTATTCTTGAAACTTTTAGCCAACATCCAATTACGGATACTTCAAAATCATCCGAAATGATGATTTCGTTTGATGCAGAAAGTCGCAAAGAAGTAGATGCTTTTGCTGAAAAAGTTAAAAAGGCGGGTGGAAATCTTTTTGCGCCACCAGATGATATCCAAGGCTGGATGTACGGTTGTGCTTTTGCCGATTTGGACGGACATCGTTGGAATATTTTATACATGGATTTTTCTAAAATGACCCACAACTAATTATAATATGAAAACATTAGAATTCAAAATTGAAATTGCTGCGCCTAAGGAAAAAGTATGGTTTTCACTTTGGGACGATGCTAATTATGAAAACTGGACTCGTGCCTTTTGCGAAGGTAGTCATGCCGTTTCCAGCTGGGAAGAAGGTCAAAAAATTTACTTTTTAGATCCCAAAGGATCCGGAATGGCCTCTCAAATCATTGAAAAAAAACCATTTGAATCGATGATATTTTCTCACATTACTGAAATAATTGATTCTGTAGAACAACCAATCACAGAAAAAATACAATCCTGGACAGGTAGTAAAGAGCAATATCATTTAACAGAACAAAACGGAGTAACCACCTTAAAAGTAAGTGTGGAAAGTGTTGAAGAATACGAATCTTTTTTCTCTGATATGTTCCCCAACGCCTTACAAAATGTCAAAGAAATTGCCGAAAATCAAAAAATTCAATCCATTACCGTGAGAACAACTCTTAACACACCAGTGGAAAAAGTATGGGATTATTTTACAAAACCCGAACATATCGTAAATTGGAATTTTGCTTCAGACGATTGGCATTGTCCAAAGTCGGAAAATAACTTGGAAGTAGGAAAACAATTTATGTCAACGATGGCTTCCAAAGACGGATCGATTAGCTTCGATTTTACCGGAACTTATACTGAAATCATTCCACATAAAAGAATTGTGTACAGTATTGACGGAGATGGTCGCAAGGTAATTGCAAAATTCCAAGTTCTTGATGGTAAAACCATTGTAACCGAAATTTTCGAACCTGAAAGCCAAAATCCAATAGAATTGCAACGCGGTGGATGGCAATCTATTTTAAATAATTTTAAGAAGTATACCGAGTAAAACTAATAATTAAATCAAATAAAATGGCAACAGTAAATCCTTACCTAATTTTTAACAGACAATGTGAAGAAGCTTTTAATTTTTACAAATCTGTATTTGGTGGCGAGTTTCCCTATATCGGAAAATTTAGCGATATGCCTGCCGATGAAAATTATCCTCCACCTAGCGATGCCGATGCTAATAGAATTATGCACGTTTCATTACCTATTGGCAAAGACACTGTATTAATGGGAAGTGATAGCAATTCGCAAAGTGGCGATGTAAAATTTGGAGATAATGTTTCTATTTCAATTAATACCGATTCTAAAGCAGAAGCAGATAAGCTTTTTAATGGACTCTCTTCGGACGGAAATATCACAATGCCTTTGCAGAGCACTTTTTGGGGAGCCTATTTTGGCATGTTTGTTGATAAGTTTGGTGTAAATTGGATGGTCAATTTTGATGAACAGCCACAATAAATAGTATATTTAGCTGTTTTATAACCTTAACCTATAATATTATGAAGAATTTAGTTAAAACATTTATTATTACCGCTGTCTTGTTTTTTATTACAACAGACAACATTTTTGCACAAGGACCACCACCTTGGGCGCCAGCTCATGGATACAGAGCAAAAACGCGTTATGTCTATTTCCCAGATCAAAATATATATTATGATTTGCAAGCCAGAAATTACATTTATTTAAGCGGACCTAATTGGGTCGTAAAAACCTCCCTTCCTAAATTATTCTTAGGTATCAATTTAGGCAAAAGTTCACAAGTAGAATTGGATTTTTACGGTGATCGTCCTTACCGCTATAATACTACTCACGTAGTAAAATACAAAAAAGGTAAAAAAGCAAAATTTAATAAAGTAAAAGTAATTAAACATGACAATGGACATCATGGTCATGGACATGGTGGTAAAGGCCACGGCAAACACTAATAAGTAATAAAAAAAGCCTGAACAATGTTCAGGCTTTTTTTATTAAAACTATTTTTTTTTTAAATCCCAGCAATTTGTTTTAATTCCTTTACAAAACGTTCGGCTAACGTATCTGCTTCCGGTTGAGTTGGTGCTTCCGTATAAATACGGATAATAGGTTCGGTATTAGACTTACGCAAATGCACCCATTGGCTTGGAAAATCAATTTTCACCCCATCAATTGTGGTAATATTTTCTGACTTATATTGATCGGTCAATGTGGCTAAAACAGCATCAACATCTATTTGTGGCGTTAATTCGATTTTGTTTTTGCTCATATAGTATTGCGGATATGAAGCTCTTAATTCAGCCACCGTTTTTTCTTGATTAGCCAAATAAGTTAAAAATAAAGCCACACCCACTAAAGCATCACGCCCGTAATGAATTTCAGGGTAAATGATTCCACCGTTTCCTTCTCCTCCAATAATCGCATTAGTTGCTTTCATCAATTCTACCACATTCACTTCACCTACCGCACTTGCTTGGTAACTTCCGTTGTGTTTTTCGGTAATATCACGCAAAGCACGTGACGAAGACATATTCGAAACCGTATTTCCTGGTGTTTTACTCAACACATAATCAGCAACTGCCACTAAAGTATATTCTTCCCCAAACATTTCACCATCATTAGATATAAAGGCCAAACGATCAACATCAGGGTCGACTACAATCCCAAAATCTGCTTTTTCCTCTACAACCAATTTACAAATATCACCTAAGTGCTCTTTTAATGGTTCTGGATTGTGTGGAAAATGCCCGTTAGGCTCGCAGTATAATTTTACAACTTCCACTCCCATTTGCTCCAACAACTTCGGAATGATAATTCCTCCTGAAGAGTTTACACCATCCACTACTACTTTAAATTTCTTCGTTTTAACGATTTCCGCGTCGACTAATGGTAATTCCAACACTTCATCAATATGAATGTCCATATACGCATCATTTTCGATCACTTCTCCCAAGCTATCAACATCGACAAAGTCGAATGCTTCTGCTTCTGCGATTTCAAGTATTATAGCACCTTCTGCACCGCTTAAAAATTCGCCTTTTTCATTCAATAATTTCAAAGCATTCCATTGCTTAGGATTATGAGAAGCAGTCAAAATAATTCCTCCGTCAGCTTTTTCCATTGGAACAGCAATTTCTACTGTTGGCGTAGTGGACAAACCTAAATCGACAACATTAATTCCCAATCCGACTAACGTATTCACTACTAAATTATGAATCATTGGTCCCGAAATTCTTGCATCACGACCTATGACCACAGTCAATTTATCCTTATTGCTATTTTGTTTTAAGAAAGTACCATAAGCTGATGCAAATTTAACCGCATCTACTGGCGTAAGGTTATCCCCTACTTTACCTCCAATGGTTCCTCTAATTCCAGATATTGATTTTATTAAAGTCATTTGTTTTCTTTTTTGTTATACAAATATAAAAGTTACAAAGGTGTAAAATCACAGAGATTGAAAGTTTTTTTAACAATTGTAAATTGAATTTGAATCTTTGTATCTTTGGGTGTAAGCCAATAAAAAAATGAACTTCCTCGCCCATATTTATCTTTCAGAAGAAAACGAACTGATTTCCATAGGTAACTTTATGGCCGATGGCATTCGTGGGCATCAATATTTAGATTTTCATCCGGAAATTCAAAAAGGGGTTTTGCTACACCGAACTATTGATTCCTTTACAGACACACATCCTGTTTACCGTCAAAGCAAACACCGCTTACACGAAAAATATGGACATTATTCAGGAGTGATTATGGATATTGTTTACGATCATTTTTTAGCCAAAAACTGGTCAAAATACCATCCTGTGGAGCTAAATACCTATGCAGAGAATTTTTATAAATCCTTACAAAGTAATTATGGACTTTTGACCGAAAAAACCCAAAAGATGCTGCCCTATATGATTGCTCGCGATTGGTTGACGAGTTATGCTACTTTAGCCGGATTGGAAATGATTTTGTTCCAGATGGATTACCGAACCAAACACCGCGCCCACATGCAGGAAGCTGTGGTAGAAATTCAGCAGTTCTATACCGAATTTGAAAACGAATTTACTGCTTTTTTTGAGGAGTTGCAAGCTGCTTCACACAAACGGTTGTTGGAGTTGAATCCTTAATTTTTTATATTTTTATTAATGATTCATATATTTGTGAGTTAGTGGCAACTCTAAAAGACAAGACAACATTGAAACTATTAAACTTCATAAAGCGACAACCCAAAACGGATTTCTCACCTGAGCAAACGATAAGACGTTTGGTTGACTATATGCCCGACTTTTATAAGACTCACAGACAGTTTATTAATTGTGTTGAATTTTTAAACAACAGAGAATGGGAGCTTGCACTTGACAGTTTAATCGAACTTGCGAACGAAACAGAGCATTACTTTTCAGAAGACTTTTGGCTTGGACTTGCAGACTCTGCTGATAAAATGGATTTAACCGATAAAGCAAAGTATTGTCGAAAGCAAATCAATCGAAACGAACGAGACATAAAATCAAAGACACCATTTGGCTGGACAACTATAAAATTTGACGACACACATTTTCAACACCATATCTCGGAGAAACTTAAAGAAGAATGGGCAACTGAAAGACGTGAAAAAGATAAAGTTCAAGAATTGATAGCGAAAGAAGGAGTGCATTTAAAATCACACGGGCGAAGCGGTTTTTTATACATTACAGACAATGGCAAAATTGCCGAAGTTGAGTTTGAATTAGGAATGAATGGGCTTATTATGTATTTCAACAGTTTGACAAATTGGTCATTACCGACAAAGCAAACACTAACGGCTGACGAGAGACAGAAAATAAAAATTGATATTAATAACTGGGCGACAGAAACAAAAAATGCAATCGAATTTGACGACTGAAAGAAGAGCAGCCACTAACAGTCGTTTGGCAAAACGTAAGCGTTCATTGTTAGATATTTACGTAAACCAATGTTAAAGATAAGACATGAGAAAAATAATCGCAGCAATTAACATGACTCTTGATGGATTTTGCGATCACACTGCAGGAATACCAGACGAAGAAATACACGAACATTATAAGGAGTTGTTGAATAATTCAGATGCGATTCTATATGGCAGAATTACATATCAACTTATGGAATATTGGAAAACAATAATGAAAAATCCTACCGGTAAAAAATCAATGGACGACTTTGCTTTGGCTATAGATAAAATTCCAAAAATTGTCTTTTCACACACATTGAAAAATACAGAATGGGAAAGTGCGAAACTCGCAAATCAGCCTATTGAAGAAATGGTTCAGGTATTAAAGCAACAATCAGGCAAAGATATTTTAGTTGGTAGTCGAAGTTTAATTATAGAACTAATGAAACTTAATTTGATCGATGAATATCAATTTTGTGTTCATCCTGTTGTTGTGGGAAGTGGTTTACCTCTATTTGAAAATGCAAACAACAGGCTTGTTTTTAAACTTGTAAAGACGAAAGTTTTTACATCCGGAGCAATAATATTGTATTATAACCAAAGTTAATGAATGATACAAAAACGGATTGCTGGGCTTAAGCCTCTTTAAAAAAACATAAAACTAAGATTATGAATTCCAACTCTGATCGTGAGATTTTTAGTTCTCGCATTTTAAATACTCCTATTGAAGTCGTTTATCAAGCCTTTGCTAATCCTTTGCATTTGAAAAATTGGTGGGGACCCGAAGGATTTACCAATACAATTCATGAATTTGATTTACATCCTGGCGGGAAGTGGATTCTTACCATGCATGGTCCTGAAAAAGGGAATTACGAGAACTCTTCCATATTCAAAATCGTTGAACCGCATAAATTAATTGCTTGGGAAAGAGTTTCTAAACCATTATTTAATATGGAGGTTTCTTTTGAAAAACTTAGTGATTTAAAAACCGAAATCGCGTTTCGAATGATTTTCGATACCGCAGAAGAATGTGAAAAAATAAGAAAATTTGCAGAGCCAAAAAATGAAGAGAACTTTGATCGACTTGAGGAAGAATTAAAAAAAATGTAATTTATTTATACTGACTTAATCTGAAAATTTAATCATAAAAAACTCCAGTTTTCACTGGAGTTTTTCTTTACTTTATAAATTCTATTTTTTGTTCTTCAGCATTCACGCTGTCAAAGAATCCTTGAGCACTCATCCATTCGTCATTGAACACTTTGCTCATGTAACGCGAACCGTGATCTGGAAAAATAGCGATTACTTTACTGTTTTCGTCAAATTCACCTTCTTCGGCATATTGCTTAATCGCTTGTACTACTGCTCCTGAAGTGTATCCTACAAAAAGACCTTCCGTTTTAGCAATAGTTCGGGTCATGTGAGCACTTTCTTCATCGGTCACTTTGACAAATTTGTCAATAAGATCGAAATCGGTAGCCGTTGGAATTAAATTTTTCCCTAAACCTTCAATACGGTATGGGTATATTTCTTCGGCGTCAAACTCACGGGTTTCATGGTATTTTTTTAATACTGAACCATAAGCATCAACTCCTAAAATTCTGATATTTGGATTTTGTTCTTTTAAAAACTTAGCTGCACCAGACAATGTTCCTCCAGTTCCTGTACAAGCCACTACGTGAGTCACTTGTCCGCTGGTTTGTTCCCAAATTTCTGGACCAGTCGTTTTATAATGCGCTTCAATATTTAAATCATTAAAATACTGATTGATATATACTGAACCTTTTGTTTCTTCGTGCAAACGTTTCGCTACATTGTAATACGAGCGTTCATCGTCAGCAGATACGTGAGCTGGGCAAACATAAACTTTGGCTCCCATACTCTTTAACATATCTATTTTATCTGGAGAGGATTTTGAACTCACCGCAAGAATACAATCGTATCCTTTGATAATACTCACCATAGCCAAACTGAACCCCGTATTTCCAGAAGTTGTTTCAACAATTGTATCTCCTGGCTTTAAAATTCCTCTTCTTTCGGCTTCTTCAATAATATAAAGTGCTATCCTGTCCTTTGTAGAATGTCCAGGATTAAAAGCTTCTACCTTAGCATAAAAATCACCTTTGATATCATTGGTAACTTTATTTAGCTTTATAAGAGGAGTATTTCCTATTAATTCTAAAATATTATTATAA
This sequence comes from Bacteroidota bacterium, assembly GCA_040385625.1. GTDB lineage: Bacteria > Bacteroidota > Bacteroidia > Flavobacteriales > Flavobacteriaceae > Flavobacterium. The sequence continues at coordinate 217,829 of JAZKHA010000001.1, read as the reverse complement.
GCTTTAATCTCTTTTCCCATATAAAATTTATACCATTAAGGTCTTCGAAGACAAGTCTTCAAATCTCTGCAAATCTATAAAAAAAATTTAATTATTCCTTAATTCCTTCCAAATCTAATAAGAAATCGATTTGTTTGGCTATTTCTTTCAATACTTCAAAGCGACCCGATGCTCCTCCATGTCCAGTATTCATATTAGTATCTAAGAATAGTAGGTTATTATCGGTCTTATTGGCTCTTAGTTTTGCCACCCATTTGGCGGGTTCCCAGTATTGTACCTGAGAATCGTGTAAGCCAGTTGTTACCAATAGGTTTGGATACTTTTTCTTCTCAACATTGTCATACGGTGAATACGATTTCATGTAATCGTAATACTTCTTATCATTAGGATTCCCCCACTCGTCATATTCTCCAGTAGTCAACGGAATAGAATCGTCTAGCATTGTAGTGACTACATCTACAAACGGAACGTCAGCAATTACGCCGTTATACAGTTCTGGTGACATATTAATTACTGCTCCCATCAACAGTCCTCCAGCTGATGCGCCTAAAGCATACAAATGCTTTGCTGAAGTGTATTTGTTGTCAATCAGGTATTTTGAACAATCAATAAAATCAGTGAATGTGTTTTTTTTATGTAATAATTTTCCATTTTCATACCACGAACGTCCCAAGTCTTCCCCTCCACGAATATGTGCTACTGCATAAATAAAACCTCGATCTAACAAAGTTAAGCGATTTGGCGAAAAAGTACATTTTGCTGAACTACCATAGGAACCGTAAGCAATTTGTAATAATGGATTTTTGCCATCTAACTTAATTCCTTTTTTATACGACAACGAAATAGGTACTTTGGTTCCGTCTTGAGCAGTAGCCCAAACTCTTTTTTCTTCGTAATTATTCTTATCAAATTTACCCCCTAAAACCTGTTGCTCTTTTTTGACCTGTTTGGTTTGATCCTTCATATTAAAATCAATCACAGAAGCTGGAGTTGTTAACGATTGATACTTATAGCGCAATATTTCTGTATCAAAATCAACATTGTTAGAAGTAGTTGCGGTATACGTTTCGCTTTCAAATGGAAGGTAGTACTCTCCTTTACCATTCCATGGTATAATTCGTAGTTTAGTTAGTCCATTATTTCGCTCTTCAACTACCAAATAATCTTTAAAAATATCAATATCTTCCAGCAATACATCGTCACGATGAGCAATAAATTCCTTCCAATTTTCTTTATCAGTAGCCGCTTCAGGCGTTTTCATTAATTTAAAATTGGTTGCTTTATCGTCATTATTCAAGACATAAAAACTATCTCCAAAATGAGAAATGTAATATTTCAATCCGCGTGTGCGTTTTTGAAATACCTTAAATTCAGCATCTGGAAAATCGGCATTTAAAATACTATATTCGGTAGTCATTGTCGTTTTTGAGCCAATAACTATATATTTTTTTGATTTTTCTTTGTAAACAGACACATTGAAAGTATCATCTTTTTCTTCGAATACAAGGACATCGTTTTTGGGATCAGTACCTATTTTATGCTTATAAACCTTGTTGGCACGCAGTGTAACTGGATCTTTTGTAGTATAAAAAATGGTTTGATTATCGTTAGCCCAAATGGAAATGCCTCTCGTGTTTTCAATTTTATCTGGAAGGATTTCTCCAGTTTCTAAATTTTTGATTTGAATAGTATAAATGAATCGTCCCAATTTATCTACTCCGAAAGAAGCAAATTTGTTATTAGGACTCACACTTACTTCATCCATTTCAAAATGAGATTGCCCTTTGGCCATCTCATTACAATTGAACATGATTTCTTCAGGTGCTGTTAGACTTCCTTTTTTTCGAGAATGAATTGGATAATCTTGTCCCTTTTCAAATCGATTGATATAATAATAACCATTAGACATGTATGGAACAGACTCATCATCTTCTTTAATTCTAGATTTCATTTCTTCAAACAAAGAAGCTCTAAAATCTTTGGTATGAGCGGTCATTTGCTCATAATATTTATTTTCTTCTTTTAAATAATTGATTACTTCTTGATCTTCTCTTTGGTTCAACCAATAATAATTATCAACACGAATATCTCCATGTTTTTCTAGCTTTTTAGGAACAATTTTAGCTACAGGAGGTTGATTACTTGAAATTTTATTTTGCGCAATTACAGGATTAATCGAATTGGCAAAAACAAGGATCGAAATACTTACTTTTACTAGTGTTCTCATTTTATTTAGTTTTTTATTTGAAAGACTATGTACAAATGCTGTCAATGTAATTTAAATCAAACTGAAATCTTTGAAGATATTCTAAGATTAGAAAACAAAAAGAAATCCAACGTAAAATGAAAAAATCAAAAAACGCATGGACAACTTTTAAGTTGACAAACAAAATAAAAATGAATTTGGAAAAGTAACTCTTACTGTAAATCTAATAAAAAATAAATTAATTATTTCTTAATTCCTTCTAAATCTAATAAGAAAGCAAATTCTTTAGCCACTTCTTTTAACGCTTCAAAACGCCCAGAAGCACCACCGTGTCCTGTGTCCATATTAGTATCTAAAAACAACAAATTTTTATCTGTTTTCATTGTTCTTAATTTTGCTACCCATTTTGCTGGTTCCCAGTATTGGACTTGCGAATCGTGTAATCCTGTTGTGACCAACATGTTAGGATATGATTTATCAGCTACATTATCGTAAGGAGAATATGATTTCATATAATCATAATATTCTTTTTCATTAGGATTACCCCATTCATCATATTCACCGGTTGTCAATGGAATTGAATCATCTAACATTGTTGTTACTACATCTACAAATGGTACCGCAGCAATAATTCCGTTATACAATTCAGGTGCCATATTAATAACCGCTCCCATTAGTAATCCACCTGCTGAGCCACCTTCCGCATATAAATGTTTAGCCGAAGTGTATTTGTTTTCGATTAAGAATTTAGAACAATCAATAAAATCGGTAAACGTATTCATTTTAGTCAACAATTTTCCGTTTTCATACCAAGGACGTCCTAAATCTTCTCCTCCACGAATGTGCGCAATAGCATAAATAAATCCTCTGTCTAATAAGCTTAAGCGAGTTGTCGAAAAAGTACAATCCATTGAATAACCATACGAACCGTAAGCATATTGCAGTAATGGATTTTTTCCATTTAGCTTGACTCCTTTTCTATAAATTAAAGAAATTGGTACTTTCGTTCCGTCTTTTGCAGTAGCCCAAATACGTGTTTCTTCGTAATTGTTTTTATCAAATTTACCACCTAATACTTCTTGTTCTTTTAAAACCACTTTGGTTTTATCTTTCATGTTAAAATCGATTACAGAAGAAGGCGTTGTTAGCGATTGGTAGCCATAACGCAACACATCAGTATCAAAATCAACATTAGTAGAAGTATAAGCGCTATAGGTTTCACTCTCAAATGGAAGGTAATACTCACCCGTCCCACTCCAAGGCATAATGCGCAGTTTGGTTAGGCCATTATCACGTTCTTCAACAACTAAATAGTCTTTAAAAATTTCTATATCTTCTAACAATACAGTTGAACGGTGTGCGATAACGTCTTTCCAATTCTCTTTTTCAGTAGAATTTTCAGGCGTTTTCATTAATTTGAAGTTCGTCGCTTTGTCTTTATTTGTCAAGACATAAAAACTATCCCCAAAATGAGAAATGCTATATTCTAGTCCACGGGTACGTTTTTGGAATAATTTAAAATCGGCCTCAGGAGTATCAGCATTTAAAAAGCGATATTCCGAAGTCAAAGTGCTTTGCGAACCGATGACAATATATTTTTTAGATTTTTCTTTGTATAAGAAAACACTGTACGTATCATCTTTTTCTTCAAAAACTAACACATCTTCTTTTGCATCTGTACCAATTTTGTGACGGAAAACTTTATCCGAGCGAAGTGTTACAGGGTCTTTTGTGGTGTAAAAAATAGTTTGATTGTCGTTAGCCCACACAGAGCCTCCCGTTGTATTTTCAATTTTATCGGCAAGAATTTCTCCTGTTTGCAAATTTTTAATTTGGATGGTATAAATACGGCGACTTACTTTATCAATTCCAAAAGTAGCAAACATATTATTTGGACTTACACTTACCCCAGCTAATTGAAAATAAGAATGTCCTTTTGCCATTTCATTGCAGTTGAACATGATTTCTTCCTTAGTATCTAAACTTCCTTTTTTACGAGAATGAATTGGATAATCTTGTCCTTTCTCGAAACGAGAGATATACCAATACCCATTATATAAATAAGGAACCGATTCATCGTCTTCTTTTATACGAGATTTCATTTCGTCAAACAAAGAAGTTCTAAAATCCTTGGTATGAGCGGTCATTTGCTCATAATATTTATTTTCAGCTGTTAGGTAATCGATTACTTCTTTATCTTCACGTTGGTTTAGCCAGTAATAGTTATCAACACGAACATCACCATGTTTTTCAAGATTTTTGGGAACAATTTTAGCCACTGGTGGCTGAGTAATTTTTGACATTTTCTTTTGAGCAATTATATTGTTAATTGGTGCCACAAAAATAAAGCTTATTAGACTTATTTTTATTAGGTTTTTCATTTTATTTAGTTGTTTATTTGGGTAGCAATTTACTAATTTTGTTTCGGTAATTTAAATTGAAATTAAAATGTTTGGAGATATCATGGGAATGATGGGTAAACTTAAAGAAACCCAACAAAAAGTGGAAGCAACTAAAAAAAGATTAGATACTGTTTTGGTTGATGAAAAAAGTACTGATGGCCTTTTAGAAGTCACATTAACTGCAAATAGAACTATTAGAAGCATTGCTATTGACGATAGTTTGCTAACCGATAAAGATCAATTGGAAGATTATTTGGTTTTGGTTTTAAACAAAGCGATCGAAAAAGCAACGGCAATAAACGAAGCTGAATTAGGAGCTGTTGCCAAAGAAGGCATGCCAAATATTCCTGGAATGGATATGTTCAAGTAATAATACTTCTGACAGGTTTTTAAAACCTGTCAGAAAGTTACATTACGATTTTCGGTAAGATATCCAACACATATTCATGCATTACCTGACGGTAATCCAAATGGGTTACAATTCGTAATTTACCATGCCCCATACCACTGATATGAATTCCTTTTTCTTTTAGTTTTTGAATGATTACTTTTTCATCCAAGTACGACTGAATGGAAAATATCAAAATATTAGTTTCTACAGGCTCAACTGAAGCTATCCAAGGTAATTGTTGCAATAAGTTACCAATTTCTTTTGCTCGACGATGATCATCGGCTAAACGAAGAAAATGATTGTCCAACGCATAAATTCCAGCAGCTGCCAAATAACCGGCTTGACGCATTCCTCCACCCAATAATTTACGAATACGCAATGCTCTTTTTATTGTTTTAGCATCTGAAACCAATACTGAACCTACCGGAGCACCAAGTCCTTTAGACAAGCAAACAGAAATAGTATCAAACAATTCTCCAAATTGACGTGGTGATTGGTTTTTAGCAATTAAAGCATTCCAAAGACGAGCACCGTCTAAATGGTATTTTAAATTATTTTGAACACAAACCTGTTTGATTTCTTTTAGTGTTTCAATATCATAACAAGCTCCTCCCCCTTTATTGGTGGTGTTTTCAATACTAACTAAACTAGTTAAGGGTGCATGAAAAAATTCTGGATCGTTGATGGCTTTACGCACTTGATCGGCAGTAATCATTCCTCGATTACCGTCAACTAAACTTAACGAACAACCACTATTAAATGAAACACCTCCCGCTTCATACAAATAAATATGTGACCATTTATCACAAATAATTTCATCACCAGGTTGTGTATTCAGCTTGAGTGCAGCTTGATTTGCCATGGTTCCTGAAGGAAAAAACAAAGCAGCTTCCATACCAAACATAGTGGCAACTTTCTCCTCCAAGGCGTTAATCGTTGGATCTTGTTTGTATACATCATCACCAACTTTAGCACCAAGCATGGCGTTTAACATTTCTTGTGTAGGCTTTGTGACTGTGTCACTGACCAAATTTATTTCCATTTTTTAATAAAAATTTATTTTTGTAAGATTTATACTACTCGAGTATCCTTAATTTTGGTGATGAACGTTTTTTTTTTATTTTTACACTTAAATCCAAGTATGTATTTAATTCACAGACTTCTTATGGGATACACTCCATAAATTGAGTTAAATATAAAAATCAAAAATATAAAAATTTTATGACAAATGCCGACCAAATAAAAGGTATTGTAGAGCGCCTTGGTGCGTTGAGGAGGTATCTTTGACATTGATGCCAAATTAATTGAAATTACAAACGAAGAAGAAAAAACGTTTGCTCCAGATTTTTGGAATAATCCTAAAGAAGCCGAGGTAATTGTACAAAATCTACGCTCCAAGAAGAAATGGGTCGAAGATTATGAAAAAGCCATAAATCTATGTGATGAACTTCAAATTGCATTCGATTTTTATAAAGAAGGTGAATTTACAGAAGAAGAACTTGATGAATTGTATGATATTACCAATACACATATAGAAAACATCGAGTTTAAAAACATGCTTTCTGACGAAGGCGATTCATTAAGCGCTGTTTTACAAATTACTGCTGGTGCCGGTGGTACCGAAAGTTGTGATTGGGCCAGTATGCTGATGCGTATGTACATGATGTGGGGTGAAAAGAACGGTTACAAAATAAAAGAGCTGAATTACCAGGAAGGTGATGCAGCCGGAATTAAGACCGTCACATTAGAATTTGAAGGCGACTATTCATTTGGGTATTTAAAAGGAGAAAATGGAGTACATCGATTGGTGCGTATTTCACCTTTTGATAGTAATGCCAAGCGTCACACCTCGTTTGCATCAGTGTATGTATATCCATTGGTAGATGATAGTATTGAAATTGATATTAATCCTGCAGATATTGAGATAACGACCTCGCGTTCAAGTGGTGCTGGTGGTCAAAATGTGAATAAAGTAGAAACTAAAGTACAATTGTACCACAAACCTTCCGGAATTCAAATACAATGTTCGGAAACCCGTTCACAACAAGACAATAGACAACGCGCTATGCAAATGTTACGTTCTCAATTGTATGAAATTGAACTAAAAAAACAATTGGAACAACGTGCCGACATTGAAGCCAGTAAGATGAAAATTGAATGGGGATCACAAATTCGTAACTATGTGATGCATCCGTACAAATTAATTAAAGATGTACGAAGTGGTCATGAAACCAGTGATGTAGACGGAGTAATGAATGGAAATTTGGACGAATTTCTAAAAGCCTATTTAATGATGATGGGTCAAAAAGAAGAATAATTTAAATCCTTTTTATATGTATTTGAAAAAGTATTATGACGAAGAAATTTGGAAAGAAATTGAACTTAAAGCGCCTTTTAGTGAGCGTTTTCGGTTGTATGTATCTAATTATGGTCAGATAAAAAAATACAATAAAATAAGCGCTACCGAAATTATTATCACCCAAACCAAAACGGAAGGGTACCCTTCGTTTACTATTTCGTTCTTGGGTAAAATTTCAGAACAAGAGCAACAATATTTTAATGAAATAAGAAAACATATTAATGTTTTAAGGAAAGAAATTAAAAATTTAACTCAGGAGCTAACCAAATGTGATGGTAGAGATGCTGCTTTTTATGACATTTCAAAAAAAATAGAAGAAAGTCAAATTTTGCATGATACGATAAAATCAAACTACACCATTAAATACAAGAAAAGTGAAGGCAAGCGAAAAAATAGTTTTGGAAATTTAACACATCGTTTGGTTGCTATATATTTTTTAGAACGTCCTTCTGAAGAACATAAATTTGTAGCACATCTGGATTTTGATAAGGAAAACAATCATCATTCCAATCTGAAATGGATGACGCAAAAAGAAAATACTGTACACCAGCAAAATAGTCCGTATGTCATAAAAGCAAAAGCAACGGCGGTTCGAGTATCTCGTATTACCAGACAAAAGCTAACCGTACATCAAGTAATGGTCATCAAAAAGAGAATAAATGAAGAGGTTCCGCTTAGTAAATTAGCCAAACGTTATAAAGTATCTGAAACGCAATTATTGCGAATTAAAAGAGGTATAAATTGGGTCAATATTCCAGCAGCCAGATAAAAAAAGGAGCTATAAGCTCCTTTTTTAGTTAATTATGTCATTATTATTGTTGCATCTTGAAATAATAATCAGCAGAATGTTTTCCACTTCCGTAAAACAAAAAGAAAACACAAATAGCTAGTAATAAAAAGGATAGGATTAGATTTCCGACATGCATTTCTCCTATAAAATTGACTAAAAATGCTCCAAGTAAAATAGGAATTTGCGCCATTATTGACCAACGCGTAAGCAAACCAAAGACAATCATTACTCCACCAACCATATGAGCAGCCATAACGTAATGCACAATTAACATTCCGCCACCTAAATTTTTAATAGGTTCCACCAATTGGTTGTAATACTCCGTATTGGTAATGAATGACACGCCTTTCCAAAAAAGGAATATACCCACGATAATACGTAAAATATCCAGTGAATAATAAGTATGTGCGTTAGCCCACTTATTTAAACTTTTTACTGTTTCCATAGTTCTTTAGTTTAGAATTGTAGTTCTAATTTACTAAATAACTAAGAATCAAACTACTAAAAAATAGAATTTTATATAAAATCTAACATTTATCGGATGAAATACATTTATTCATTTTCAACGTCGATGAAGAATTTATCGCCCGGAACTTTTATTTCAGATAGTTTTTTAACGTTCAAATCCGATTTAGTCCATTCTTTAGATGGAGTGATTCTGTATTTTTTCCCTTTGATGAAAATATCAACAGGCATTTCAAAATTAGACTCATCTGCTTTCCATCTATAAACAAGTTTTCCTTTTTGAATTTTAAACGTTAATCCAGGTATCGTTGTATATTTTAAATATTGATTAAAAATTGGCGTTAAATTCATTCCTGATTCTTTATTAAAGAAATTAATCACCGTTTCCGTATCAATAATCTGCTTTTTATAGGTATTTGAATATTTTAAAAGCATGGCCCACCACTTAGCATCATTATTCACTACGTGTCTAAGAGTATTTAGTAGTAAGGCTCCTTTTGGATACATATCGCCACTTCCTTCTTTGTTTACCCCATAATGTCCTATAATTGGACGATCATTATTCACGTTCTCACGCAAACCTTTCGCATATTGCATTGCTTTTTCGTAACCAAATTGACATTCGGCAAAAACAATTTCGGTGTATTGGGTGAATCCTTCGTGAACCCACATATCAGCTATATCACGGCTGGTAATACTGTTCCCAAACCACTCGTGTCCGCTTTCGTGAATGGTGATATAATCGAACAGCAACCCAACTCCAGTTCCAGATAAATCATTCCCTAAATAGCCTTGCATATAATGATTGCCATACGCTACAGCGCTTTGATGTTCCATTCCTAAATAAGGGGTTTCTACCAATTTATAACCATCTTCTATAAAAGGATATTCACCAAATTTCGATTGAAAACAATCCATCATCGGTTTTACTTCTTCAAAATGTTTACGAGCTTTAGCCTCATTATATCGAAGTATATAATAATCCAAATCTAAGCCTTTATGATTGTCGTGAATATGTACATAATCACCAATATTCAGCGTAATGTCATAGGTATTTATAGGGTTTTTCACTTCCCAATCCCAACGTGTGTAGCCATTTTTTAAATCTTCGCTACCCAGAAAACGACCGTTAGAAACATTCATCAACCCATTAGGTACGGCTACTTTTATTGAAGTCCCAAAATCAGGTTCGTCACTTTGTGAATCTTTCACTGGAAACCAACAACTAGCACCAAAACCTTGACAAGCCATTCCAATCCAAGGTTTTCCTGTGGTGTCTTGACTATATACAATGCCGCCATCCCAAGGTGCTCGCTTCGCAATTACTGGACTCCCTGAGTAATAAAAACGAATTTTCACTTGACTTCCTTTTTGAAGTTCTGATGGAAACTGAACAAAGGTGGCTATAAGTTCTCTGTTGAATTGTAGTTTTTTAGTATTGTAAACAATACTGTCAATTTGCATGTTTTCAAACAAATCGATTTGAATTTTTGACGTATTATCCACTACTTTAAAAGTAATGTCGTTATAACCAATAATCGATTTTTTATCAATATCTACCTTGATATTCAAATCATAGCGTTGTACATCAAAACAAATACGTTCCGGTCGCAAACCGCCTTGTAAAGTATCACGACGGGTAAACGTTTCTTTAGCAACAGTAAGTTGTGCGGAAAAATTTTGAACTCCGAAAACCAAAAACGAAAACAGTATTATTTTTTTCATAGGTATAAAATAAAAAATCTACTACGTAAAGTTAGTAGTAGATTTTTGTTTATTGTTACATTTAAGAAAAGTTTAAATATTTAAACCTGAATTACCCCTAAATTAAACTGCTTCTCAATTGGTGCATGATTGGCTGCTTCTATTCCCATAGAAATCCAGGTTCTAGTTTCTAGTGGATCAATAATCGCATCGGTCCATAATCGAGAGGCTGCATAATACGGAGACGTTTGTTCGTCGTAACGCGCTTTGATTTTATCAAACAATTCTTGTTCTTTTTGCTCGTCTACTTCTTCTCCTTTTGATTTTAACGAAGCAGCTTCAATTTGTGCTAGCACTTTTGCAGCTTGTGTTCCGCCCATAACGGCTAGTTCGGCACTTGGCCATGCAAAGATCAATCTTGGATCATAGGCTTTTCCGCACATCGCATAATTACCTGCTCCGTATGAATTTCCAACGACTACGGTAAATTTAGGTACAACCGAATTGGAAACCGCATTCACCATTTTGGCACCATCTTTAATAATACCACCATGCTCTGATTTAGAGCCTACCATAAATCCGGTAACATCTTGCACAAATACTAATGGGATTTTCTTCTGATTACAATTCGCTATAAAACGTGTGGCTTTATCCGCCGATTCTGAATAAATTACGCCACCAAACTGTAATTCGCCTTTCTTGGTTTTAGACACCAAACGTTGATTGGCCACAATTCCAACCGCCCAACCGTCAATACGAGCATAACCCGTAATAATCGTTTGACCATATCCAGCTTTATATTCGTCAAATTCGGAATTATCTACCAAACGCTTAATGATTTCCATCATATCATATTGTTCGGCACGAGATTTAGGTAAAATTCCGTAGATATCTTCAGGGTTTAATGCTGGTTTCTCTGATTTAACTCGGTTATAACCTGCTTTATCAAAATCGCCCATTTTACCGACTATGCTTTTGATTCTATCTAAAGCAGCTGCATCATCTTTGGCTTTAAAATCGGTTACACCCGAAATTTCACAATGTGTTGTTGCACCTCCTAAAGTTTCGTTATCAATGGTTTCTCCAATTGCGGCTTTCACCAAATAACTACCCGCTAAAAATATACTTCCTGTTTTATCAACAATCAAGGCTTCATCGCTCATAATAGGCAAATAAGCCCCACCTGCAACACAACTTCCCATCACAGCAGCGATTTGAGTAATGCCCATGCTTGACATAATGGCATTATTTCTGAATATTCTTCCGAAATGCTCTTTATCAGGGAAAATTTCATCTTGCATTGGTAAATAAACTCCTGCAGAATCGACTAAATAAATAATAGGCAATCTATTTTCCATCGCAATTTCTTGAGCGCGAAGATTTTTCTTAGCAGTGATTGGAAACCAAGCACCCGCTTTTACCGTAGCATCATTAGCGACAACGATGCATTGTTTACCTTGTATGTATCCTATTTTTACGACTACTCCTCCGCTAGGACAGCCACCGTGTTCTTTATACATTCCATCACCTACAAAACCACCAATTTCAATAGCATTTTCTTTACTATCAAGTAGATAATCGATACGTTCACGTGCCGTCATTTTACCCTCAGCATGTAGTTTTGCGATACGTTTTTCACCGCCACCTAATTTAACTTTGGCAAATCGTTGTTTTAAATCAGACAGTAAAAGTTTGTTATGATCTTCGTTTTTATTGAAGTTTAAGTCCATGTATGTTGTGTGAATTTATTTTGTAAATTTGAGTCGCTAAAATACAAATTACTACCAAATATTACTGGTTAATATTCTCTTAAAAAACAAAACCTTTTGTTTATCTTTTCTTAATGATTTCTTAACATTGAACTTCTAAGTTTGCACCATCAAAATTTATAACCATGAACCTAAACAGTATTTTTCAATTTTTAGTACCAAAAGACACTAAGTTTTTTCCATTATTCGAACAAGCAAGCGGAACTTTAGTAGTTTTAGCTGAGACTTTACATGAAGCGGTTAATGCTCCTAAAGATGAAAGAGAAAATTACTTCAAAAAAATTGAAGAATTAGAAAATAAAATCGAAGGAATTACACATAAAACACAATTAGAATTGAGTAAGAATTTCATTACTCCATTTGACCGTGAAGACATCAATGCCTTAATTAAAGCGATTGATAATGTGGCTGATAATATGCATGGTGCTGCTAGTAGAATGCGTTTATACCAAGTAGAAAAAATTACCAAATCGATTCGTAAATTAACTGAAATTAATTTAGAAGCATGTCAACTAATAGATAAAGCGGTTAAAGAATTGAAAGATTTAAACAACCATCCTTCTATTAAAGGGATTTGCAAAAGAATAAACAAATTAGAAAGTAAAGCAGATGTTGTTTTTGATAAAGCAGTTGCGGATATATTCGAAAACGAATCGGATGCAATAAAAGTAATTAAATACAAAGAAGTTTTATCGGCTCTTGAAATGGCTTCTGATAGATGCAAAGGCGTTTCTAACGTAATTGAGCAAATTTCTGTTAAACATTCATAATAGTTTCTAATCAAATTCAACTTTTATGGATTTTACGCTACTTATTTTAATTATAATTTTAGCCTTAATATTTGACTATATCAACGGTTTTCATGATGCTGCAAATGCAATTGCTACAGTAGTTGCAACAAAGGTATTATCTCCTTTTCAAGCAGTAGCTTGGGCCGCATTTTTCAACTTTTTGGCTTACTGGGTTTTCGGATTTGGTGTGGCTGATACAGTTGCCAAAACCGCAAGTACATCTAATATTGATTTGACTGTGATATTAGCGGGTATTATTGCCGCTATTATTTGGAATTTATTGACATGGTGGAAAGGAATACCTTCATCATCATCACATACTTTAATTGGAGGATTTGCTGGTGCAGCGATTGCTCACGGCTTTTCAGGAAGAGTAACAGATCCTGATCATTATGGATTAGGGATTGTAAACTGGTTTAAAGCTGCAAAGCACGGTGATTTATTACCAAGTGGAGTACTTGTAATCATTGCATTTATTGCTCTAGCACCAATATTAGGGATGTTAATTTCCTATGTTGTATCATTATGGTTCATGCATTCGGCTAAGAAAAGTATCTATCCAAAGTTATTTACTATCAGTATAATGGCTGGAACGGTTTGGTTATTATCTTCAGTTATGAAGAGCTATGCCGAAATTGTGGAACACAAAAAACCAAGATTTGAATCTTCAGAATTTTGGAGCGTGGTCTGCGAGCCTGAAAACATCAAATGGTTATTAGTAGGATTAATTATTTTCTGCATTTGCATCGTATGTTTAGTATTTAGTAGTTTTTCTGCAGGAAGAGCCGAATCAGTTCTAAAAAGAATGCAGTTAGTTTCTTCTGCTGCCTTTAGTTTAGGTCACGGTGGAAACGATTCACAGAAAGTAATGGGAATTATTGCAGCAGCAGTTGCTGTTTATATCAACACCAGTGGTATTAATGTAATGGATATGCCAGAATGGCTTCAAGTAGTACTACCTAACGACGAAAAAGGTATCAAAGCTGCCATGCCAGGTTGGATTCCATTAGCATGTTATACTGTAATTGGTTTAGGAACGCTAAGTGGTGGATGGAAAATTGTGAAAACCATGGGATCAAAAATCACTAAAGTAACTGCTTTTGAAGGAGTTGTTGCCGAAAGTGCTGGTGCTTTAACACTTTTCATTACAGAACATTTTAAAATTCCAGTATCTACAACTCACACTATTACTGGTTCTATCATTGGAGTTGGAGTAACAAAACGTGTTTCTGCAGTTCGATGGGGAGTAACCGTTAACTTATTATGGGCTTGGATTTTGACTATTCCAGTTTCAGCTGTATTAGCAGCATTAATGTATTATTTCTTGAGAATTTTCATTTAAACAATACTATCAAAAAAAGAGAGGCTATACGTAGTCTCTTTTTTTTAAATCTATTTTGAAAAAAATAACCTTTTAGTAAGCATTACAAAACCTTTAATTCACAACACTTCATTATACCTAACTACTATCAAATGAAAAAATCAATTTTACTTTTATTACTAATCTTATTTTACAGCACAACGCATCAGGCACAGGTTACTATTACTCAAACCAAAACGGACAATGATCTAAAGTTATCTGCTCTTCCTTACTACAGCTTTGGTAAAGGCGTTGGACTAACTTCTCCCGATAGTTTATTCCAATTTAATATCCGTTTTCGTATGCAAAACAGAGTCACTTATATTGATAATGAGGGTGAAAAACCAGCTTATGATGGTCAAATCAGAAGATTAAGACTACGTTTTGACGGATATGTAGGAAATCCAAAACTACTTTACGCAGTACAATTATCTTTCGCTCCTGGTGATGTAGGTGAAATTGTAGAAGGAGAAAATATAAATATTATTCGAGATGCTGTGGTGTTTTACAGACCAACCAATCGTTGGAATATCAGTTTTGGGCAAACCAAATTACCTGGAAACAGACAACGCGTGAACTCTTCAGGAGGTCTGCAACTTACCGACAGATCAATTAACAATAGTCGATTTACCATTGATAGGGATTTTGGATTTCAGGTACACAACATGAACGAATTTAAAGACAAATTTTCTTATAATTTTAAAGCGGCTGTTTCTACTGGTGAAGGAAGAAATATCACTAAAAAAGCGGATGATGGCGTAGCTGTAACTGGAAAAATTGAGTTATTGCCTTTTGGCGCCTTCGCAAAAGACGGAACCTATTTTGAAGGTGATATTGCCCGAGAAAAGAAGCCTAAACTATTATTATCTGGTGCTTTTCAACAGAATAATCATGCTAGAAAAACCCAAGGACAATTAGGTAATTACTTGTTTGAAAACAGAACTATGAAATCGATTTTGTTAGATGGAATGTTTAAATACAACGGATGGGCAGCCATGGCGAGTTACATGTCAAGAACTACAAATGACAATGCTATCACAACCAATCCTGATGATATTACCGAAAGTAATTATGCCTTTATAGGTAGTGGTTTTGATTATCAATTAAGCTATAATACACCCTCAAATTATGAATTCATCGGAAGATATTCTACCCAAAAAGTAGGTGAAGACATACAAACATTAACTCCCGATTCAAAACAATGGAGTTTGGGTGTAACCAAATACATCTGGGAACATACCTTTAAATTACAAAGTGAACTGACTTTTGATACATTGACCTATTTTGATGGGGCTACCAAAAACAACTGGTACTTGCGTTTTCAAGTAGAAATTGGAATATAAAAAAAATCCTGCTCAGGCAGGATTTTTTGTTTGTAAACTTTTCAATATCTCCTTTCGCTTTATTTTACCGGTCTCTGTTTCTAAAAATTCAGAAAGGAAATAAATACCTTTTGGTTTTTCAAATTTATTCAATGATGTGAAAATCGAAAGATCAATTGGTTTTTCATTTCCTTCAACTACTAACACCAATTTCTCACCCAACAACTTATCTAGAATACCACCAACAAAAAAACGTTGGTTAAAATAATATTGTAGCTTTTCTTCTATTTGCTCTGGAAAAAGTTTAACTCCTCCACTGTTTACCACATTATCAACTCTTCCAATCCAGCTAAATTCGGTTTTAGTTACTAATTCAACTAAATCATTAGTTATAATTGTTGCTGAATTTAATAATGGCGCTTCTATCACCAAACAATTTCTTTGGTCAACATCTACAGTAACATTAGGCAGAGTTTTAAATGTCTTTGCTCCTATCCGTTTCAATGCTACATGAGTAACCGTTTCAGTCATGCTGTATGATTCATAGGCTTCACATTCAGATGAAAGAATTTTAGTTTCTAATTCTTGATTGACTTTCGCACCTCCAATTAATAACTTACTTATTTGATTTAATTTTTCGATAGAATTTTCAACTTGAAGTGGTACCATCGCTACAAAATCATAACTCTTAGAATTATTCTCTAACGGGTTCGATTTAGCTTCCACCATATCCAATTCTAAACCTAAAACCATGGCACGAACCAACATCATTTTTCCTGCAATATATTTTACAGGCAGACAACACAAAGCAAAATCCCCTTCTTTTAATTTTAAAAAGGTACCTGTCGCGATGGCTGAATTCACCATTGCTTGTTTGGTAATTTTTATTTGCTTAGGTTTTCCTGTGGTTCCTGAAGTTTGAACAGTTACAAAATCATTTACATCTAACCAATGTAAAAGAAAAGAGCCGCATTCTTTCTCAAATTCTAAATTAGAAGTAACCAACGAATTACCTAAAACAATCAATTCCTCTTTAGAGAATGATTTTCCGTTAAACCTGAACTTTGGATGAATATTATTCCACAACATTGCTTTCTACTACTTGATTTTCAATTTTTCCTGTTAATTTTTCTTTCCAATTGGTCCAACCGTATTTTTTAGAAAAAACATATAATAATATTGGAAAAACTACTAAAACAGGCAAAAAGATTTCAAAACCAACACTTGGATTAGACACATCTTTTAAAACAGAATTGGTTTGCAATGCTGACCACTCTGAAGTAACTAATAATGCTGTAATTAAGTTATTGGCGGCGTGAAAGCCTAACGATAATTCTAAGCCTTCGTCCATCAATGTTAAAATCCCAAGAAACAAACCAGTCCCTATATAATAAACCATAATGATGCTTCCCATCTTTTCTACTTCTGGGTTAAAATAATGCAAACTTCCAAACAACACAGACGTCAACAATAATGGAAACCACTTGTTTTTAGCTAACAATCCGAATCCTTGCATTAAATAACCTCTAAAAACAAATTCTTCAGCACTAGTTTGAAGCGGAATCATTATAACTGAAATAACCAATAAAATTAAAAAAGGTTGTAATTCAAAATTCCATTTAAAATCTTCTGGTGCTACATAATATCCAATAACAGTTATCACAACTTGAAATATTGCCCAAATAGAAAAGGAAAAGAAAACACGTTTCCAATCTAATTTAATTCTCGAAGTCAACATATCATTAAACTTCTGATTATGCAGCGCTTTTATAATAAAAGGCATTGTAAAGAATACAACTGCAAATGATAACAACATAAAAAACAACGTGGTATTTTTATCTAAAACAGACATCATTTGCGTTTCATCTATATTATAAAAACTTTTTCCTTCTGAAGTTAACTTATAAACAATTGCTCCCATTAACGGTAACTGCCCAACGGTAGAAACTAGTATTATCAATAGTGTTCCAATAATATATTTCCAAAATTGATTTCCTTGAAAAAAAGCTTTTAGCAAAAACATAGTTGTTATTTTTAGTTATTGTGGTTAGTTATAATACCTCTAATTTTGTTACAAATTACAACAAATTCAATAAATACAAGATATGATTACTATTTACCATAATTCCCGCTGTTCAAAATCAAGAGAAGGCGTTTGCTTTCTTGAAGACGCTAAAGTTGATTTTCAAGTGATTAATTATTTAGAAAACACACCTACGGTTGCCGAATTAAAAGATCTTTTAAAAAAATTAAATATTCCAGCATTAGATTTAGTCCGAAAAAAAGAAACCATCTGGGTGGAGTACTACAAAGGAAAAGAATTATCAGAAAACGAAATTATTCAGGCCATGGTTGAAAACCCAAAATTAATCGAAAGACCCATTATTGTCAACGGTAACAAAGCCGTTATAGCTCGACCAACCGAAAAAATTAAGGAAATACTATAAACCTCATTTAACAATAATTTGGGATAATAACCTTCTCCAAACCCTTATTTTTGCCCCATAAAGTATTTACTATGAATAACATTACAAGAACTTCTTTTCTTTTTTTATTAGTTTCTATACTAAGTTTTGGACAAGAAAAACAAGCTGCAAAAAAAATTATCCTCACCGGAAAAGTAATAGAAAAGACAACTTCACAACCTTTAGAATATGCTACTGTTACAGTAATTGGCGTAAATTCAAACAAACCGATTTCTGGTGCTGTTACGGATACCAAAGGAGAATTTAGTATTGAAATTATTCCTGGAAATTTCATCATGAAATATGAATATATTTCTTTTAAAACAATCACTTCTCCTGAAAAAGGTTTTTTTGAAAATACCAATTTAGGTGTTATTGCACTTAGTGATGATGCAAAAACATTAGATGAAATTGTGGTTCGCGCCGAAAAAACGGCAGTAGATATCAAACTGGACAAAAAGGTATATACTGTAGGTAAAGATCTTATGGTTCGAGGTGGAACAGTAAGCGATGTTTTAGATAACATCCCTTCAGTTTCTGTTGACGCAGACGGAACTGTGGCTTTACGTGGTAACGAAAGCGTTCGAATTCTAATCGACGGAAAGCCTTCCAATATGGGAAATATCAATGATGCGTTGAAACTTATTCCTGCTGAAACCATTGACAAAGTAGAAGTGGTAACCAATCCATCGGCGCGTTATGATGCTGAAGGAGGTGGTGGTATTTTAAATATTATACTTAAAAAAGGGAAAAACCAAGGTATCAACGGAACCTTTGTGGTTTCTGCGGGTGAACCAAAAAATACAGGAGTATCTGCTAACCTTAATTTTAAAGAAAAAAGTGCAAACTTTTTTACTACCCTTGGGTACAATGACAGAAGTAATCCTGGTAATACTAAAATTGATCAGCAAATTTTTGATGAAAACGGAACTCTTGAAAAATTCGTAAACGAGAGACGTGAAAACGATCGTTTTGGTAAAGGAATCAATGCTAATTTTGGTATGGAACTTTTATTAAACAAATCGACTTCATGGACAAATTCTATGAACTTCAGAACCAATGAAGGAGGAAATATCGAGAATGTTTTATACTACAACTATGATCCTAATCATCAATATATAGAAACAACAAAACGTTACAACGATTTAAAATCAGAAAGTGTAAACGTTGAATATGCTTCAAACTTCGTTAAAAACTTCAAAAAAGACGGACATAAGTTAACTGCCGATTATTCCGTTTCTTCTAATAATGACAAAGACAATTCATCTATAGCTGGAACTCGAATTGATGACGATGCTTTCATATCATCGGAAAGAACGCGTAAAAATGACAAGCAGTTGCGAAATTTATTTCAATTGGACTATGTATTGCCAATTGGGAAAGAATCTAGATTTGAAGCTGGTTTTAGAGGAAATTATGTAAAAACAGTTGCCGATTATCAAGTGGAAGAAAGAAATTCTCTTTCTGATCCTTTTACAAATATTGATAAATTCACCAATATTTTAGAATATAAAGAAAACGTAACGGCTTTGTATAGTCAATTCGGATCAAAAATTAATAAGTTTTCTTATTTAGTAGGATTACGCTTTGAAGATTCTAAAATTGATGTAAACCAGTTAACAACTGATGTTTTTAAAACTAAAAAATACAGTAATTGGTTTCCAAGTGCCTTTTTAACGTATGAAATTAATGACGAAAGTAGTGTAGCTTTAAATTATAGCAAACGTATTTCTAGACCTAGAGATCGTTTTATCAATCCGTTTGCATCTTACACTAGTAACGTCAACTTATTTAGAGGAAATCCTGACATCAATCCGGCTTTCACAGATGCATATGACATTGGTTATTTAAAAAGATGGGACAAACTAACCCTAAACACTTCTTTATACTATAATCACACTACTGGTTCGTTTGAGCAAGTGAGAAGAGAAACCGGCGAAAGTATTAATGGAATTCCAGTGGTTGAAACTACTTTTTTCAATTTAGGAGAAAATAACCGATTAGGGTTTGAATTTACGTTAAACTACAATTTCAAAAAATGGTGGAAACTAAACGGTAACTTCAATTTCTTCAATAGTAAAAACACAGGAGAGTATAGTTATACTGACACTAATAACCTAGTTATCAATCAGAATTTTGATAGAGAAGCGACTTCATGGTCAAGCCGAATCACTTCTAAAATTACGTTACCTTATAAAATTGAATGGCAAACCAATGCCACTTATAATGCAGCACAAAAAACGGCACAAGGAAGTAATAAAGCTGTTGCTGCAGCTAATTTAGCTTTTAGTAAAGACGTTTTGAAAGACATGGGAACTATTGCATTTAACGTTAATGATGTTTTCAATTCCCGCAAAAGAATTCAGGACACAGAACTTCCAAGAGTGATTTCGCATAGTGAAATGCAATGGAGAAAACGTAGCATTACATTTTCGTTTACGTACCGTTTCAACAAAAAGAAAACGGACAGAGATAAAGATACCAAGCCACGTCAAAATGACAATGGTGATGATATGATAGGTGGTTAATACAAACAAAAAAAGTCCCGAATTATCGGGACTTTTTTATTTCTAAAAACAATAGATTTTATTGTTCTGCTGTTCTTTTTGCTCTTTTCTCTTTAAAGTTTTCCCATAAAGCACCACCTATCCAATAGAATACGAAGTTGATAAGAAAAATCATTAACCAAAATCCCATTGTTAGGACGGTTAAGAAAAGTAAGAAACCTAAATACTGCTGAAATTCAAACATGTTTTCCGGAATTTTGAATACTTGACAAATGTAAAAGTATTATTTGGTTTACCCAATAGTTTTGACTTATTTATTTTTAACATGATCCAGAATATCACCCATCATATCAATTTGAACTTTCTGCATTTCGAGTAGCGCTTCTTCTTGATGCATGATTAAATGGTCTATTTTTTCGTGCAACATTCTGATTTCCAGTTCCGATTTTAAATTAATCATATAATCGTTTTTAGATCGTTCTCTGTCCTTTTCTTCCTGACGATTTTGACTCATCATAATCACAGGCGCTTGTAAGGCAGCAATACACGAAAGAATCAGGTTTAGGAGTATAAAAGGGTAAGGATCAAAGCCTTTATTCAAAAAAACAAAAGCATTAACACAAATCCAAATAACCAAAAAAGACAGGAAAGAAATGATAAAAGTCCAACTTCCTCCAAATTCTGCTACTTTATCAGCTATTTTTTGCCCAAAAGTGTTTTTAGTTTCTTTTTCTTCAACTTGGCTGATTAAAATGGACTTGTCTTCAACCGATTGCACCACTGTTTTTTCCAAATCAGTCAGTTCTGAGACTTCTTTTAGCAGAAACTCCGAAATGTATTTTTCCCTATAGTAGTTCAATTCACTCAAAGAAATTAACTTATCCCTTGAAAAATCAGGGTTTTCCTTTTGAATATAGTCTAATATTACTTTTCGAATTGTATTCCCCAAAACTTTTTCTTCTATAGAAAATTCTTTCCCCGAAATATCACTTACAAATGTTTCCATATTAGTACCATTTTTTCCATTTAAAATAATAAATCATGCCTAAAAGCAAGAGAAACATAAATCCTAAAAGTGCGAAATAGCCATACTTCCAATGCAATTCTGGCATGTTATCAAAATTCATCCCGTAAACTCCAACAATAAAAGTTAACGGCATAAAAAATACCGAAACTACCGTTAGCGTTTTCATCACTTCATTCATTTTGTGATTTTGCGAAGAAAAATAAAAATTAGAAGCACTATCTAAAGAAGTCAAATCGTATTCTATTTGCTCCAATAATTCCAAACACTTTTGATGTAATCGATCAAAGAAACTATAGTTTTCTTTTTCTATTGAATTGAATACATTATCTTCTTTCATACTCTTAATCGAATACAATGAATCACGTAGTGGAATGATAGAGCGCTTTAATAAATTGAAATTATCTCGGTGTTTTTCTATTTGCTCTAAAACGAAAGGTTTTGTTGTCGTTTTGGATAAATTGATTAACTCCTCAACTTTATCCTCTTCAGCCTCAATAGTAATGTAAAAATTCTCCATAATGGCATCCAACAAAAGATAAAGCAGATAATCTACTTTTTTCTCTCTTACAATCCCCGAATGGGTGCGTATTCGCTCTCTAATATGGGTAAAAAAATCGCTCTTTTTTTCTTGAAAAGAAGTTAGAATTCCGTCTTTTAATAAAAAGGAGATTTGCTCAATATTTATATTATCTGAATCTTGAACCGGTAATATCGATTTAATACTAAAAAACAAAACATGATGGTATTCATCCAGTTTGGTTCTTTTGGCAGTATTCAAAATATCGCCCAACATAAACTTATCCACTTTCAGGAAATCGCCTACTTGTTGAATTACTGCAATATCATTTAAACCATGAATATTCAGCCAATTCTGTTTTAGATAATTTACATTTCCCAAAATTTCAGAAAAATAACCGTCTGCACATTCTGTTAAATCCTCATTGTCATAAACGAACAATTGCATATGTGTAGCAACATCCTTATGAATACCCGTGTATTCTAAAAAAGTTGGTACAACCTTCTTTCCTTTTTTATATTTTATTTTTCGCACTCCAATTTTATTTAAGAGTAATATTACAAAAGAATCCACACTTTTTTGCAAAAAAGTTCCCAAAATAAAAACTTGACGGCTTTGCTGAATGGAATAACTAATAGTATTTTTACCAAAAATATATTACATGAAAACCTTAGTCATCAACATCAAAGAATTACTTCAAGTCAGAGAATTAGCCGTAACGAAAGTTTCCGGTACTGAAATGGCGGTATTACCTAAAATAGACAATGCCTACTTATTACTTGAAAATGATTTGATTGCTGATTTCGGAACCATGGAAAATTGTCCGAATATAACGGTTGACAAAACCATCGATGCCACAGGAAAAACGGTATTACCTACTTGGTGTGACAGTCATACCCATATCGTCTATGCTGGAAATCGCGAACAAGAATTTGTAGATCGAATCAACGGATTAACCTATGAAGAAATTGCGAATAGAGGTGGCGGAATATTAAATTCAGCAAAAAAACTAAACGAAACATCAGAAGAAGAAATCTATAATCAATCGAAAGTGCGTTTAGAAGAAGTCATGCAGCAAGGTACCGGTGCAGTAGAAATCAAATCAGGTTATGGTTTAACCGTTGAAGGAGAACTTAAAATGCTTCGCGTAATTAAAAGATTAGCCCAAGATTACCCAATTGCCATCAAAGCAACTTTTTTAGGTGCACACGCTTTCCCAACTGAGTATAAAGAAAATCACTCCGCTTATATTGATCTAATCATCAATGAAATGCTACCTAAAATTGCGGAAGAAAAATTGGCTGATTATATTGATGCCTTTCTAGAAACTGGGTATTTCTCCGTAGAAGAAACCGAACGCATTATGGAAGCCGGTAAAAAATACGGGTTGATTGCTAAAATTCACGTCAACCAGTTTACCGCTATCAACGGAATTGCCGCTTGTGTGAAACATGAGGCCTTGAGCGTTGATCATCTTGAAATTGTAACCGATGATGATATTGAAGCGCTAAAAAACACCAATACGATGCCGGTAGCTTTACCAAGTTGTTCTTTTTTTATAAGCATTCCGTATACCCCAGCTCGTAAAATGATAGCGGCAGGGTTACCCTTGGCGCTTGCTACCGACTTTAATCCCGGTACCACGCCATCAGGAAATATGAATTTTGTGGTTGCCACAGCTTGTATTAAAATGAAAATGACGCCTGAAGAAGCCATCAATGCGGCCACTATAAACGGAGCATATGCTATGGGACTTTCTCAAACTCATGGAAGTATTACCAAAGGAAAGAAGGCGAATATTATCATCACCAAACCACTTATCTCCTATTATCAATTACCTTATGCGTTTGGGAGTAATTTGATTGATAATGTGATTATTGAAGGGAATTTAATTTAACCTCTTTGCAACGCTTGTAAATACACTTGCGTATATTTGAGAGTTACAAGAGATTTTACAGCAAATGGTAAAGAAAAACTTTAACAAAAAATACGGAAAAACCGTAAAATTGTATGAATTAAAATTTTTATGATTGCGCAAGTTTTTGAAAAAAATCAGAAAATCGAAATCTCTTAAAACGGTATTAACAAACCCATTTCTGCCCGACAAAATGTAAAATGAAATGGTAGAATTATTTATTAACATCAAATGAAATTAAACAAAAAACACAGATTATTTTCCATCATTGGAGTGTTTGTATTGTTTTTGAATTCTTGTCAAAAAGATGAACTTGCACAAGAAAGTAAAAATATAGATTATAACTTTAGAACCATTACTTTAAACCAAGTAAAAGACCGCAGTAGTAAGGTTTCTACTTTGTTTGCAAAAACTATAAATCAAGCTTCCAAATCAAACAAAATAACTTCTGCGATTGAGATTGATTCTAGTAGTGTAATCTATTTAGAAAGAGCAAACGGCTTTAAATCTTTCACATACAGACTTAAAGACGATTTAACAAAAAATTATTTTAACAACATTGTTATATATGAATTTCCTGATGGCTCAACAAAAGCATTTTCAATTAAATACATATTAAATAAAAGTTTACTTGAAGCAACACAGCAAAATAATTTAAAACTATCCATAACAGGTTATGAAACTTCTGTTTATAACACACAAAATGCAAATAATAGAGGTAGTGGATATTCTTGTGTGAGTATTGGTTATTGGACAACCGTATTTAAATGTGACGGACAAGTTTATGGCAACCAAAAACCGTGGTGTTTTAATTCAGATGGTTCACCCGCCACTAAAGAAGTTTTCATAACCATAGATGAAGATTGCAGCTATAGTAGTGGTGTAGGTGATGGGGCTGAGTCTGGTGGAATTTATGTGGGAGGAACTCCAACAAACTTTGAACAAGGAGGTGGTGATTCGACTTCAATTGGTGGTATTTTTATACCTAACCCGTATGAATTTGGAGAAGAAGATTTAAATAATCCCGATTTTATGTTCTCTAGTCAGGTTTCTCAATATTTAAACACCATCCCTAGTTGGAATGATTTAATCTATCAGGCAAATAATTACGGCACTATAACGACTTTTTGGATGCAGCCCTTTTTTGTAGATTATCTTAAAAATAATGGTGAGCTTACAACCGAAAACAAAGTTCTTGTTAAAAGCGTGATTGATAGATTTAGCCAAATCTACAACAATCAAAATGCTTACAAAATGTATGAAAATTCACAAGAGAAGAATTTAATAAATTATAGACTGTTTCAAACTTTTCTAAAATACCCCACAATTTCAGCTCAAATCGTTCAAGAAGTTTTTATTTATAGAGACCAAAATTTATGGACACAAGAAAGTGTAGAGTTCACCGAGCAATTAATGGACAACATAATTACAGCTAAAAATAATAATACATTACTTACAGCAATACCTTTTTTTAAATATCCTTTAAATAGTAATTATCAAACCTTATATCCTAATTTTTCAAATTTATTAATTGATTACTTACCTTATATGGCAACACCTGAAATGTTATCTATAATTCATG
Source organism: Bacteroidota bacterium (assembly GCA_040385625.1). Lineage (GTDB taxonomy): Bacteria > Bacteroidota > Bacteroidia > Flavobacteriales > Flavobacteriaceae > Flavobacterium. The sequence goes on along the minus strand of JAZKHA010000001.1, from coordinate 192,257 downwards.
ATATTACAGGAGTTTCAACATCACAAATAGCAAATGATTTAAAATGGGGGTCAGGTGCAGAAATACAAATAAAACAACTTGGAGTTCACCCTATCCATGGTGAAATTAAAGGAAGATTTGACCCAGAAAATCCAAATATTATAGAAATAGATGTTGATTTAGTCAATTTATACGAAACATCATTTAATCCTTCTGATGAAGCTACTCCTTTACAATCCTTAATTTTGTTTAGTGTACTTTTACACGAGCTAGTACACTATCAAGATTATCAATTTGACAATATAATGACAAATAATATAGAATTAGGATTATATTTTGAGCAGCTTTATCTAGGTGGTTCATATGAATTTAATCCAAATGGAGACGGAAGTATTATTTTTATCAAACCTTAAAAAAAATCAAACATGAAATTAATATTAATAATTCTAATTTATATTTTTAGCAATATCGCTATTTGTCAAGACTATAATTTAAATTGCGATAGCATAAAAAAAGGTATAAAAGATGAAAAATTATATCAAAAATTAGAAAATGGCAAATCTATTTTTATTATTAATTTATATAAAAACGAGGTTTATATAATTAGGAATAAGCTAAATAATTCATTTTACTATGTAACAAAAGACTTAAAAGAAAAAATTTCAACTTATAATTGCAAGGATATTGTTATTGAAAATCTACCAAGAAGAAAAAAAAAAAATTACGAAACCATTGTGATCTCGAGAAATAAAAACCTCTTGTAACAAGGTATTGCTATAATAGCGGTTTTTGGGCTTCCTGAAAATCGCTATTTTGTTTGCTATGTTTCTCGCTTATCGAAAGTTTTGGTATATTTACTCCGCTACTACAGCAATACTAGAACGTTAGCGACCATACGATAAGACCTTTTGAATTAGAAGAAACACTAAAGCCTCTATTAAGAATAAGTAGCATTTACCAATAAACAACAAAAATATGCTTAAAAAAACTTTCCTATTGATTACAACAATCTTAGCGGCAGTATCAGCTTCTACTGGTTATGGAGCATCTGATTCATTGAAAGGAGGTGTCAATTTCACAACATTTTTTGATTGGTTCAGCAATACTGAGAAATATATTCATGTAAAGGGGTTGATAATTCTAGACCTGATACCCATAATTTTTCTCATCATTCAGGCAGTAATATTTTTTAAGGATAGCAAAAAAATTAAAGGCTTATTCACCGTTCTTGCCTTGTTTGCAAATATTGTCGGAGTATTTATTGCAATACAGTATGCAAACCCTATTGCTTCTCAAATAGCAGGATGGACACCTGATAATATTCCTACAGACTGGATCAAAATAAAAGAAGAATGGTTTAGACATATTGGACTCTATAGCTTAACAGGTGTATTAGGCTGGTTTTGTTTTGTGATAACATTCTTTGTGTCTGAAACCAAAAATACAGAGATAAAATCTCTTCCTCGTTTTCTGAATTTTATAAAAAACGCATTTTTATTTTTTCTAACCTTTGTATTAGGAATGGGTGCAGCAAGTTTGTATGAATATTACTTTTTGTCTTACCCAAATGAAATTTCAGGAGCTACTTTTATTGAAATGCATCGACCAATAGATTTAGTTATGAGAAAAGTGGGGCCTATCATGTTTACATTCATCGTATCATTAAAAATAATACTTGCCACACTTTTTTTTGTTGAAAAAAGCAAGAATAAAGGATGGCTTATTATAGCCGCATTAATTTTCCTATTATGCGATACATATATTGCTTTGACTTATAACAGACCTCTTAATGATCTATTTCTTTCATGGACACCATCAACTATTCCAATCAACTGGGCACTCCTACGACACGAATGGCTAAATTATCATTTATATAGAAACATATTTAAGACATTGGGAATTATTTCAATTCTACTTATCTATTTCTTCAAGAAAAATACAAACACACCACAAAAGCTATAACATTTTAAAAATGTGTGAAAATAAATTCTTGGTGCTATTGATGAACATATTTCGCTTATAAATAAAGTACGGCTACTAACAGCGGTTTTTGAAATTAGGATTTTAAGCTAAATTAAAATTCCTTTTGCAACTATATTAAAACAAAAAACCCACCAAATAGTGGGCTTTTCTATTTTATATGTGTTTGATTATTTCTTAATCAATTTACTATTTCTATATCCATAGCAAAAATACACTACCAAACCTACTAATAACCATATTCCGAACCATTTCCAGTTAGAAACAGCCATTCCTGTTAACAAATAACAGCAAGAAACCAATCCTAATAACGGAATCAATGATAGATTTTTAGTAAAAGCTAAAACCGACATTACAATTGTTAAAATAAAGAAAGCCAACATTGGTAAGTTAGACGCTAACTTTTCGGTAGAAAAATCAAATGTAGTACTGAAGAAATCAGGTACATAAAAATTAACCAAAAATGCTGAAATTATAACAATTAAAGGAAATATAAATTTTGAATTCACATAAGGTATTCTGAATTTACCTTTAGTAGCTCTTTCTGCTAGTTCTGCTTCACTTTGAGGAGAAAGCATTAAAACTCCTCCACAAACCAATACGAAGGCAAATAAGGTCCCAATTGAAGTGAAATCCAATACAAAGTTCTCATCAGTAAAGAAAATAGGAATTCCAACAACTAAACCTGTCACAATACTTGCAAAACCAGGAGTTTTATATTTTGGGTGAATTTCAGCAAACTTTTTAGGCATTAATCCATCACGACTCATTGTCATCCAAATACGGGGTTGCCCCATTTGGAAAACTAACATTACGCTAGTCATTGCTACAACAGCTGCTATCGAAACAATAAATAACATCCATTTGATTCCTTTTATCGCGAAAATTTCAGCTAATGGATCACTTACACCTAGTAAATCATATTTTACCATTCCGGTAAGTACCATCGCCAATATAATATACACAACTGTACAAATTACCAGAGAGTAAATCATTCCTCGAGGCAAATCACGTTGCGGATTTTCACTTTCTTCTGCCAATGTAGAAACAGCATCAAAACCGATATAAGCAAAGAATACTGCCGAAACACCAGCCATAACTCCTCCGAAACCATTAGGCATAAATGGTGTCCAGTTATTAATATCAATATGAAAAGCACCTACAATAATTACCAATACAATAATGGCTAATTTAATATACACCATTACATTACTAATGTTCTTAGATTCCTTAGTTCCTTTGTATATAAGATAGGTAATTAATACGTTGATTAAAACTGCTGGAGCGTCGAAAATAATTCTAAGTCCACCAACAACTGGAGCATTTTGCCAAGCTGTTAATCCTTCTCCTATTTTATTATCTAAAAAAGCAGCGTGTGCCGATTTGTAGTTAATCGTTAGCCATTCGGGTAAATAAATACCGAAAGTTTCTAGTAAGTTTGTGAAATACCCACTCCATGAAAAAGCGATGTAAATATTTCCAATGGAATATTCCATTAACAAAGCCCAACCAATTATCCATGCAAAAATTTCTCCAAATGAAACATAAGCATAAGTATAAGCACTTCCTGAAACAGGTACACGAGAAGCAAATTCAGCATAACACATTGCTGTAAAACCACAAGCAACAGCACACATTATATAAAGTAAAATTACCCCAGGACCACCCGAAAAACAAGCATTACCAATTGCTGAAAAAGTTCCTCCTCCAATAATTGCAGCAATTCCGAAAAACGTTAAATCCTTTACATTCAAGACCTTATTAAGACCTGAATGCTCTCCGTCACCACCTTGTTGTAATATTGTTCCTAACGGTTTTTTTCTAAATAAACTTAAAAATGACATATAATTTGTTTGGTTATTGTTAGTTAAAGCCAACAAATATATAAAACTTGGCAAATAAATAGTTTTTTTATTGGGGTTTTACTTAATACTTCTAAACAAAAAAGGTAGCCCTGTTGCAAGACTACCTTTAATGGGATTTACTGTTTTTGGCTATTTAAACCACATCAAAACGATCAAGATTCATGACTTTTGTCCACGCCGCCACAAAATCTTTTACAAACTTTTCTCTAGAATCACTTGACGCATAAATTTCGGCAATGGCACGCAATTCGGAGTTAGAACCGAAGATAAGATCGGCGCGAGTTGCGGTCCATTTTGGATCGCCTGTAGCACGATTCGAACCAACAAATAGTTCACCGGTATCATTAGTCGCTTTCCAAACGGTACCTAAATCTAATAAATTGACAAAGAAATCATTGGTTAACGTTTCTTCATTTTTAGTAAACACTCCGTTTTTAGAACCATCAAAATTGGTATTTAACACACGTAAACCACCGATTAAAACAGTCATCTCTGGTGCCGTTAAGGTTAGCAATTGTGCTTTATCAATCAGTATTTCTTCCGTAATAGAAGTGCATTTCGAGTTTCTATAATTTCTAAATCCGTCCGCTTTTGGTTCTAAAACCTCAAAAGAAGCCACATCAGTTTGTTCTAAAGTCGCGTCACCTCTACCTGGAGTAAACGGAACTTTCAGATTATGTCCTGCACTTTTAGCTGCTTTTTCAATAGCTGCATTGCCTCCTAACACAATTAAATCGGCTAGAGAAACAGGTTTTCCGAATTCCTTTTGAATATTTTCAAGTGTAGTTAACACCATTTTTAATTGAGTCGGATTATTAGCTTCCCAGTTGATTTGTGGCTCTAAACGAATACGAGCACCATTGGCGCCACCACGTTTATCAGAACCTCTAAAAGTAGAAGCCGAAGCCCAAGCAGTAGCAACCAATTGCGAAACCGATAGTCCCGAATCTAAAATTTTAGCCTTTAATGTTTCAATATCACTATCGCTTAAGTTTTTATTTCCAGCAGGAACTGGATCTTGCCAAATCAATACTTCTTTCGGTACTTCAGCACCTAAATAACGAGCAATAGGTCCCATGTCACGATGGGTTAATTTGTACCAAGCGCGTGCAAAGGCATCCGCAAATTTGTCAAAATTTTGGAAAAAATCTCTTGAAATAGGTTCGTAAATCGGATCCATTTTTAAAGCCAAATCGGCAGTAGTCATCATTGGAGCGTGACGTTTGCTTGGATTGTGCGCATCTTCCACTAAAGTAGCCGCCGATTCATCCGTCGGTATCCACTGATGAGCACCAGCTGGACTTTTGCTTAACTTCCAATCAAACTTGAACAAGGTTTCAAAATAACCGTTGTCCCAAGTCGTTGGATTCGGTTTCCAAGCACCTTCTATACCGCTCGTAATCGCATCACCTGCTTTTCCTGTACCAAAACTACTTTTCCAACCCATCCCCATTTCTTCAATGCTTGAACCTTCTGGCTCAACGCCTACTAAAGTATCATCACCAGCGCCATGAGCTTTTCCAAAGGTATGTCCACCCGCCACTAAAGCCACCGTTTCTTCATCATTCATCGCCATTCGCGCAAAAGTTTCTCTAATGTCTTTCCCTGAAGCCAAAGGATCTGGATTTCCATTAGGACCTTGCGGGTTGACATAAATCAGACCCATTTGCACTGCCGCAAGCGGTTTATCCAATTCACGCTCTCCTTTATATCGGTTGTCACCTAACCATTCAATCTCATTTCCCCAATTAATATCTTGTTCTGGTTCAAAAATATCTTCTCTACCTCCTGCAAATCCAAACGTCTTGAATCCCATTGATTCTAAAGCACAATTACCGGCTAAAATCATTAAATCGGCCCAAGAAATTTTGTTACCATATTTTTGTTTGACTGGCCAAAGTAAAAATCGGGCTTTGTCTAAATTTCCATTATCCGGCCAACTACTAACCGGAGCAAAACGTTGATTTCCGGTACTAGCACCTCCACGTCCATCAGAAATTCGATAGGTTCCAGCGCTATGCCAAGCCATACGAATAAACAAAGGGCCATAATGACCATAATCGGCTGGCCACCAATCTTGCGATGTGGTCATTACCTCAAAAATATCTTTTTTAATAGCATTTAAGTCTAACTTTTTAAACTCTTCGGCATAATTAAAACCTTTGTCCATAGGATCTGACAAAGAAGAATGCTGACGCAAAATATCTAAGTTTAAGCGATTGGGCCACCAATTTTTATTGGAGGTCCCAGCTCCTGCGGTTTGTTTTGGTTGTCCGTTGTGAAAAGGACATTTACTCTCATTAGTGTTGTTTTCGTTTGCGTAGTTTTCCATATTTGATTGATTTTAATATTCTTAAAATTGAATTACTAATTTACTTAATATTCTCTATGCTTTTTAATTTTTGAATAGATATTAACTATAATTCAATTTACATTTCACTATCATTTGATTGATTTATGGATTGAAAAGCTACAAGAGAAAATTTCTATAATCAAATAGAAAATTATAATTAAAACCTTTTTATAAAGACACTTTTGATACTATTTTTGCAGCATTAAAAAAATAACATTTAAACCATATAGATTATGTCATTAGTTGGAAAAAAATTCCCAAACATTACTGTAGATGCGATTTCTGAAATGGGCGACAATTTAAGAATCAATATTCTTGAAGAAGCGACTAAAAACAACAAGAAAGTAGTTTTATTTTGGTACCCAAAAGATTTTACTTTTGTATGTCCTACTGAATTACACGCTTTTCAAACAGCACTTCCTGAATTTGAACAAAGAAACACTATTGTTATCGGTGCTTCTTGTGACACTAACGAAGTACACTTTGCTTGGTTAAATACTCCAAAAAATAATGGTGGTATTGAAGGCGTAACGTATCCTTTATTAGCCGATACAACTCGTAATTTATCTAGAGCTTTAGATATTTTAGATATAGAAGAAGTATATGACGAAGCATCAAATGATATTTTATTTGAAGGTTCAAACGTGACTTACCGTGCGACTTATTTAATTGACGAAACAGGAAAAATCTTCCACGAAAGTGTAAACGATATGCCATTAGGTAGAAATGTAAACGAATATTTACGTTTAATCGACGCATACACACACGTTCAAACTAAAGGTGAAGTTTGTCCTGCTAACTGGGAAGAAGGTAAAGAAGCAATGAATGCTGATAGATTAAGTACAGCAGCTTATTTAAGCCAAAACTAAGAAATAGCAAATTCCTATAAATGGCAATAGCAATTTTAACGATTTCACTTTTGAAATTGATAATTGTTATTGCCATTATACTTTAAAAAATCAATCATGTTATTAGAACTAAACGACGATACACTACAAAATGTAGTAAACAGCAACGAAAAAGTAGTAGTGCAATATTCAGCTTCTTGGTGTGGGAACTGCCGAATCATGAAACCGAAATTCAAAAAATTGGCTACCGAAAATGAAAACATTACTTTCGTTTTAGTGGATGCTGAAAATGCGCCAGAATCAAGAAAATTGGCTAATGTTTCTAACTTGCCGACGTTTGCAACTTTTGTAAACGGAAAACTAGTTGGCGAAACACAAACTAACAAAGCAGAAGTACTAACGGATTTGGTTAACGAAATTCTTTAAGTATGAAACTTCCTGTTATTAAACATTTGACTCAATTCATCGAGGAAAATGATCAAGATTATATTGTCGAAACTATCGAAGTTTTAGAACACTTAACCGAATTGGAATCTTTAAAAGATGAAGAGTTGGATGTCATTGGAGAGTTGATTTCCAATATGTATGGCGCTTTGGAAGTGAATAAGATGGTTCGAGAAGGCAAAGATAAAAAAACCGCACTCAACGATTTCATGAAACGAGTCCTTGGTTCCATTGATAAATAATAAAAATCCCTCGAAATGAGGGATTTTTTATTTTGTTATATTTTAACGTTTTTTATGTGTTATTTGTGATAAAAATATTACACAAATAATTTATTCGTAAATTAGTTTAAATTGCATTACAAACAAATTAACTAGCTTATGAATAAAATTACACTTTATACACTATTCTTTAGTGTGTTTTTTATTGCAGTTACCTTTGCCCAAGAAGAAAAATTCGAATACAAATCCCGCCCCAAGGAATTTGAATTTATTTACCATAAAGGAGATTCTATTATCAATTTAAAAGCTCCAAAAGCCATTGATGCTGAATCCAGATTAGTTTTTCAAAGTAAAATACCCTACCCTATCATTTTTATACACGGACTGATGTCTGATTCCGAAACTTGGAATACCTCTACTGATTTTTTTGATGCACAATACGGATTTACTTTTGGTGGCCGCTTCGATTTTTGTCTGAATGCTGATGGCAACCACACTTTAGCCAATAGAAATTTCTACCCTACACCCGGTGCCGATATTACAGCATTTGAACCTTCTATCGGAAATGGCGATTATTATTATGTCAATTTCAATGTTAAAACCAACGGTGCTTTCGGAACAGACGTTCTTAGCAATCAAGCCGCTGTAGCCAAACAAGGTGCTGCGCTAAAAAAAGCGGTTGAACGTGTTTTGCAAATCACAGGAAAAGACAAAGTGATTCTTGTGGGTCACAGTATGGGCGGTTTGTGCTCTAGAGAATACATTCAGAACAGTGCCAATTGGCAAGCAGACGGAAGTCATCATGTGGCTAAATTTTTGACTGCAGGAACTCCAAATGGAGGTAGTAATTCAAGCGACAATCCTTTAGGCATATTTACTGATGTAGATGTTCGTTCTGAAGCCATTCGAGATCTCAAAATGACCTATTATTACAGCGGTGAAGGAAGTCATTATCTATTTGGTGGGAAAGAAGTAATCTCAAGTAGTAGTATGAACGATAATTCGTCGAGTCCTGATTTTTATAATCTAGATGTTAATTGTAATGGTGTTATTGAGGCCACAGCAAATATAACGGGACTAAACCAAAGACCCATTGATAATTTAATCGATTTTTCTAATATAGCTGGAAGAATAACAGACTTTTGGGGAAGTAATGTCACTACCGATGGAATTGTGCCTGAGCCTTCATCCAAACTAAATCAATTCTATCCTAGCTTAACCTATCCTGCTAAAATGTTTTATTTTAATTCAGGATATGATATAATAGAAAATCACACAGAACTTCCAGGGTATTATAATTTAATCATGCAGGGTTTAGACGAACCCAACTTCAAAGAGTTAGCTTATCATGTTGACATTAATAAACCGTATTCTGGATTTACTACCGTTCAAGAAAATACTTCGGCAGCCGATAATGATTTTTATAAAATCACAATTGCTGACAATATGAATGTTAATGTTGTTGTATCAAGTTTTGGAACAGGATCAGGAGCAATATTAAACAGCGCAGGAACATTAGTCGGAACCACTCAAAATAGCAGTGGAGGTGCTATAAATTTCACACGCACTTTAGCTCCTGGATCATACTTTCTAAGACTAACAACTAACACACCCTCCGCTTCTAGCTATTTAACTCCTTATGTATTTACAGCAAACGCTACGTTATCTAATCCTAATAACGAATTTGACGCAGTTTACTTTTATCCTAATCCTGTGACTACAGTCCTTAATGTTGAAAATATTAGTTTCAACAGAGCCACTGTTACTTCAATTTTAGGTCAAAAAATATTTGAAATTAATTCTGATGGAATACAGAAGAATCAAACAATAGATATGAGTACACTTTCAAAAGGAATTTACCTCGTTACTTTTGAAAAAGAAGACCAACTGAAAACTATTAAAATTATAAAAGAATAAATAAAAAATCCCGCTTAAAGCGGGATTTTTTATTTATGGTTCTATCAATCCTTTGTAGTGATCCCAATATCTATAAATTAGAAAGACATTGGCCAAACATACAAAAATACCTATCGGTAAATTTTCTGGTGATAGAAAAAAGTTAATCAAAAAAATGTTTAATGACACTGGTAAAATTACCAAGTTTGCCAATGCCACAAACTTATTGACAATAAATGAAATACCACATAAAAGTTCAATAGCCTTTGCCAAAGGTATAATATACTCTGAAGCAACAAGTCCCGCATTAAAGGCTTTAAAACTACCCGTAGCTTCAGGCTCCGGTGCCAATTTTAAAAAAAACATTACAGAAGCAAAAATAAGAAGTGCCCCTAACAAAATCCTAACAATTGTAGTCGTTAATTTCATAATGAATTGATTTTAGGTTACTTACTCAAAGTTACTAAAAATATTCCTACAATGTTAAAATTTTAGAGATGTTTTACTTCTTTATCACCAATCTAAAACCTTCCCCGTGAATGTTTAAAATCTCAACATTCTCGTCCGATTTTAAAAATTTACGAAGTTTTGCTATATAAACATCCATACTACGAGAGGTGAAATAGTTGTCATCTCTCCATATTTTGGTTAAAGCTAATTCACGAGGCATTAAATCATTTTCGTGTAATGCTAACATTTTAAGTAACTCATTTTCTTTTGGCGATAATTTAATAGGTTCATCACCTGGAAAAGTTAAGAAACGAAGTTTTGAGTTGAGATGGAATCTTCCAATTTCAAATTCAAACTTGGCTTGATCTCCTTTTACTTCAGAAGATTTACGCTGAATGATCGCTTTTATTTTCATCAACAATACTTCCGAATCGAAAGGCTTATTCAAATAATCATCAGCTCCAACTTTATATCCTTTTAAAACGTCTTCTTTCATTGTTTTGGCAGTCAAAAAGATAAGAGGTACATCTTTATTTTTTTCTCTAATTTCTTTGGCCAGTGTAAATCCGTCTTTATAAGGCATCATTACATCCAGGATGCACAAGTCATAATTGTCTTTTTTGAATTTTTCGAAGCCTTCCATACCGTTTTTGGCAAGTGTCACTTCAAAATCATTCATTGATAAATAGTCACGAAGTATTGAACCAAAATTGGGATCATCTTCTACTAATAGTATTTTTTTATTTGTTTCCATAATTAATAAATTAATGGTAATTTGATTATAAATGTACTTCCTTTTCCTTTTTCGCTTTCTACCATCACTTCACCATGATGATCGTCTACAATTCGCTTCACATAAGCTAATCCCAAACCGTGACCTTTCACGTTGTGGATATCTCCTGTGTGCTCTCGATAAAACTTATCGAATATTTTCTTTTGGGCAATTTTACTTATTCCCAATCCGTTGTCTTTTACTTTTATCAGTATAAAATTCTTAATATTCTCGGTTGAAATATCTATAACTGGCTTCTCTAGCGAATATTTTACAGCATTTTCTAATATATTAACCAACACATTGGTAAAATGAACATCATTTAGTAAAACCGATGTTTTTGGAGCTTTCAAATTAGTTTTTATAACTCCCTCTCTATCTTCAACAATTAAACTAACATGCTCTATTGCCTCTTCTATGATATCGTTAATGTTACAGTTCTCTTTTTTAATATCAAGTTCACGCTTTTCTAATTTTGAAATCCGCAATACATTTTCAACCTGAGCGTGCATGCGCTTGTTTTCTTCTTTAATCATTTGAAGATAACGATGCACTTTTTCTTTATCATCAATTACCTTTGGATTCTTAATAGCATCAAGAGCCAAATTTATCGTAGCAATAGGCGTTTTAAACTCATGCGTCATATTGTTTATGAAATCGGTTTTAATCTCCGAAATATGACGCTGTGTATTCAACTGTTTCAAAGCACTATAATAAGCTACAATAATAATAGTTGTAAATAACATGGCTAAAATTGCTATACCCACCAAATCTGAAATCAAAAAAGCCTTTTTCTTAGGAAAACTAACTAATAACTGATATTGTGTTTGTCCTTCATTGTCCGTAAAAACAGGTATATCATAAGTATTTTTCTTATCGTATTTAAAACTTTCCGATCTTACTTTTGTAGCCAAGCCATTACTATAAATACTAAACTCAAATGGTGTATTTATGCCATATTCATTCAATTCTTTATTCAACAAAGTATACAATTGCTCATTTGAAACACGTTGTGTAATAGAACGAGTTAACGCAATGTCTTTAAAGTACATTTCATAATTTACTTTATCAAGCATTTCCATTCTACCTGATTTTTCAATTTTATACGTTGGATTTACTTCATTGGTAACACTTGAATTATCCATTGTACTCTCATTGTAAACTTCGGTAACTCGTTTAGAAATGAAATTCTTTAACCTTGTTGAGTCATTTTTTTTATCAAAGAACGATGCTGATACTGAATAATCTTCAGGGATTATACTATTTGAATAAATAATTGTTTCGTTTGTTAAAGCATTTTTTTCAACGTAGAAAAACTTTAACAATTCACTTTGTTGGGGAACTTTACCGATGCTGTCTTTAAGTTTATGAAAACGGCTCAAGAAAGAATACAATTCTTGCTCTTCCACTTGTTTTGAAACGTTTCCAATAACTTGCTTTACCTGAAATTTAAATTGTTCTTCTTTATTCTTGAAAGAAGTATAAATCAAATAACCCTGCACCGCAATAATTCCCAAAAGGGAAATTGTCATTAAAAAAATTACAAAACGAAACAAAGTCTTATTCATTAGAACAAAAGTAATATTTTAACATTTAAATGTTAAAAAAATTAACCAAAGATTAACAAGTAGTAAAATAACTAAAGATTCTTTAATTTTTTAAGAATTATTTGAAATTGCTTTTTAGCCTCTTCTAAATTTTCGTTTTCAATTAAAAAATCGCTTTTTTCAATTCGCTGAGCATCAGTCCACTGATTTTTTATTCGGTCTTGAACAGCTTCTTTTGTAGCTTTATCTCTATTCATGACTCGATTAATTCTAATTTCTTCGGAAGCCACTACTGTAATAATTTTATCACAATATTTATAACTCCCACTTTCAAACAAAATTGCCGCTTCTTTAATAACAAAAGGGAATTTAGATTGTTTACGCACCCATTGATCAAAATGTTTTTTTACCAACGGATGAATAATAGCATTTAGTTTTTTAAGTTTTTCAGGCTCGTTAAAAACCATTTCTGCTAATCGCTTTCTATCAATTTTATTAGCCTGAATTATAGTATTTCCGAACTCTTTACTAACTTTTTCAATAGTTTCAGGAAGATCTAATATTTTTTTAGCCTCTTCATCTGCAATATACACAGGAATTCCTTCGGCTTGAAAAAGTCTTGCAATGGTTGTTTTACCACTTCCAATTCCGCCGGTAAGCCCTATTATTTTTGTCATCTATAGCTTGAAAAATAATTCAGGGAATGCTTCTTGTGGTTTTTTCTTCAAAACATTAATTTTAAAGAAGGATTCTATAAAACCTATTCCGTAGCCAAAAAATTGTCGCCACACTGCGATAATTGTATAAAAACCAACTTTTAAGCTCTTATTTTGATATGCAGATGCTACAAAGATAATTAGTGTATACAGAAAATACAACTTCAAAATCCAATCAAATAAGAAGATCACAGTAGCCACAATACCAACAAAAAAACCAACAACAAAAAGTGCTGGTAAAAAGAAGGTCGGCTTAGCATATTCTGGATACCATTGATTTAAAATAGGTCTTGCCTTTCCAAATTTATTGACTTGAATATAAAACTTCTCCCAGTCAATACGGCGCTTATGAAATACATAAGCAGATGAAATTAATTTGGTTTCAAAGCCCAACTTCCACAAACGAATGGATAAATCGGGATCTTCACCTGGATGAATGTTAGAAAATCCTTTAGACACTTCAAAAGCTTTTCTTGAAATACCCATATTGAAACTACGAGGTTGAAATTTTTCAATTTTTTCAGAAGCACCACGAATTCCTCCTGTTGTTAACACAGAAGTCATGGTAAAGTTAATTGCCTTTTGAATGGCTGTAAAAGTTGGCAACATATTATCCGGACCACCAAAACAATCCACATATTGTTCTGATAAAGATTTATCCACTTCAGTTAAGTATTGAGGTGGCAAAATGCAATCGGAGTCCAAAATGATATAATAATCTCCTTTAGCATACTGCATTCCAAAATTTCTAGAATCACCAGGTCCAGAATTATATTTTAAATAATACGTAAGATTTAGTCTAGAACGATACTTATCTACAATGTGTTCACAAGGAATGGTTGAACCATCCTCAATGATAACTACTTCGAAAGCTTTGTTATAAGTTTGTTTTGTCAAACTCTCTAAAAGCTCTTCTATTTCATCGGGTCTATTATAAACAGGAATTACAAACGAAAAATTCATTTTGAAAAAATTTTGACAAAGTTACGTTTTTAACAAAAAAAGCCATCATATTTGATGGCTTTTTTACTATTTGTTATAAACTACTTTTTAATAATTTTTACGATTTTTGATTGATTCTCAGAAATGATTTTAACAAAATAATTTCCAGAAGTCAAAGTTGCTAAACTCATAGAAGTATTAAAATCATTAACCAATTGACTCATCACTTGTTTTCCAAAGACATCATACACTTGTACTGAGGAAATTTCTTTATTATTGGAAATCTTCAACACATTTTCAACTTCGTTTGGGTACATTTTTAAATTATTAAACGTATAATCATTTCTTACCAACGTAGTAGATGTCCATCTAAATGTAGTTCCTGAAGCTGGAGCAGCTATATTAGAAGTCAAATCACAACTACTTGTATTTACAAATCCCGGATCTGAAGCCAGCCAACTATTTGTAGCGCCAACATAAGAGTTAACCAATCTATTATTATAATCTGTTTCATCTAAACCTCCTAAACCAACATGAGACGCAAAACCATTTGTTCCAAAAGTCATGGCACCATAAACTACTTCAATTCTATTAGTCGTTTCAACCAATCTAATTTGAAAATTATAGTTATGCCCCGTAGCATCTGTAAAAGCTGAACTCGGTCTGAAATCTTTCCATTGCACTACTAAAACTCTATTAGGAGCTATTCCAATCGTCTCTAAACGAATGGTTGATGTTGGTAAGGCTACCAAATTACAACCCAATCCTGCAATTCTATAACGTAATTCATCATTTGGAAAAAAATCACTTTTAGTACCACTATCCGGCCCATCAGCAAACTGAGATAAAGGTGAAGGAGAAATCTGACCTATAACAGCCGTAGCTCCTAAACTACTTTTCCCTAAAGAAATCCATCCATTAGTACAAACAGCTACTCTATCAAAAACATCACCATTGAATGTAAAGTTAAACCCAATTGGAAATCCAGTACCTTGAGATAAATCGGCTGTAGTTCCCAATAAATTAGTTGGACTAACAAAAACTTCATTATCACTTGAAGCATTCCCCAATACAGTACCTCCTGTGATTTCAGTATAAGTCCCTATAAATTGAGAGAAATTATAACTTGTTGCTACTTTTGGAGTAGGAGCTGCTCTTAAATTTTCCTGCGCATTGATTTGATACATGCAAAGCAATGAAAAGAGTAATGTTTTAAGTTTCATTTTAGTTCAGTTTGTTTGATAAAGGCTAAATTAATAAAAAAAAGCCCTGAAAACTCAGGGCTTTTTAAATTTAGTATCTTTTAATTAAGAAATACTCTCAATTTGAACCATTTCATTTGCATCCGCCAGATAATCTACACCGTCAAATCCGAAGCCAAATAAATTCAAGAAATCGTTTTTATATCCTGCCAAATCACCAATTTCTTTCAAGGTTTCAGTATCAGCTTTAGTCCAAAGTTCCTTAACAGCAGCTTGTATATCATCACGCATTTCCCAATCGTCAATACGGATTCTTCCTTCTGCGTCCAAAGGAACTGCTCCTCCATTATACAATCTATCAGCAAATAGACGTTGCATTTGTTCAATACAACCTTCGTGTAATCCTTGTGCTTTCATTGTTTTATACAACAAAGAAATATACAATGGAATTACAGGAATAGCTGAACTTGCTTGTGTAACTAATGCTTTGTTTACAGAAACATAGGCTTTTCCGCCTAAGTCTTTTAAAGATTTTGTGATTTCAAAAGCAGTCGCTTCTAAGTGGTTTTTAGCTTGACCAATAGTTCCTTTTCTGTAAACTGCCGAAGTTACTTCAGGTCCGATATAAGAATAAGCCACAGTAGTTGCTCCATCCGCTAAAACTCCAGCATTTTTCATAGCATCCATCCACATCGTCCAATCTTCACCGCCCATAACCACTACCGTGTTGTCAATATCTTCTTGAACCGCTGGTTCAATAGACACTTGAGAAACATTTCCTGTATGGAAATCAACTGTTTTATCTGTAAATGTTTGACCAATTGGTTTCAAAGCCGAACGGTGCAAAACACCAGTTTCAGGGTGCATACGTACTGGTGAAGCTAAACTATAGATAATCAAATCTATCTGACCTAAATCAGCCTTAATCATATCGATAGTTTGTTGTTTTATTTCTTTTGAAAAAGCATCCCCGTTAATACTTTTTGCATATAATCCTGCTTTTTTTGCTTCTTGCTCGAAAGCAGCTGAATTGTACCATCCTGGAGTAGCTGTCTTGCCAGCTGCTGGTTCTTTTTCAAAGAAAACCCCAATGGTAGCTGCATCACTTCCGAAAGCAGCCGTAATTCTTGACGCTAAACCAAATCCAGTTGAAGCACCAACCACTAAAACTCTTTTTGGACCGTTTATTTTTCCTTTAGATTTTACGTATTCAATTTGATTTTTTACACTTTGCGCACAACCTTCTGGGTGAGCTGTTAAACAAATGAATCCGCGCATTCTTGGTTCTATAATCATAACTTAAGTTTTATTCGTTTATTCGTTTATTCGTTTATCTTAAATAAGAGCAAATTTACTTTATTTTATTAGTTCAACAAAGCTTTTGCATGTGTTAATGCCGAATCGGAAATATCTTTACCAGAAAGCATTTCAGCAATTTCTACGACTCTTTCTTCTTTCGAAAGCAACTTCAACTCGGAAACTGTACTTTCACCCTGGTCCAATTTATATACTTTGTAATGTTGGTTTCCTTTGGCTGCAATTTGAGGTAAGTGGGTAATGGCAAAAACTTGCATTTTAACACTCATCACTTTCATAATATCTCCCATTTTATGAGCAATTTCACCCGAAACACCTGTATCAATTTCATCAAAAATAATCGTTGGCAATTTAGAATAATTAGCCAATATCGATTTTACAGCTAGCATAATTCTAGACATTTCTCCACCAGAAGCCACTTTTTTCAACAATCCGAAGTCAGTTCCTTTGTTTGCAGAAAACAACAATTGGATTTCGTCTTTTCCAGAAGAAAGAAAACTTTGAGATTGTTTGATTTCAAATTGAAAACGAGCATTAGGCATTCCTAATTGATTTAGGATTTCTGCTAATTGACCCGTTAAAACCGGAACTGCTTTTTCTCTGTTTTTTGAGATTTTTGAAGCTAATTCTTCTAATATTATTTTATCGTTCTCTAATTGAATTTCGAATTTCGAAATTTGATTATCTAAATCATCGACTAAAACAGCTTTATTGTCTAAATCATTTTGAATGACCAACAATTCTTCAACTGTAGCTACATTATGCTTCTTTTGAAGTGAATAAATGGATTGCAACTTTTGATTGACCAATTCTAATTTCTCTGGATCATTAACCAATTTTTCTGCTTGTGAATTCAACTCCGAATTAATATCATCAAATTCAATTAAAACACTAGAAACTCGTTCTAATAAATCTTTAAATTCAGAAGAAAGGTTGGCTATTTTTTGAAGCGATATTTTTACTTCTTTCAAATTTTGAATTACTCCTATTTGTTCTTCGTTAGCAATTGCCAATGATTTATCAAGATTTTCTTTAATAAATTCGACGTTGCTTAATTTCTCCAAAATCGTTTCAAGTTCAGCTTGTTCCCCTTCTTTTAAATTAGCTACCAATAACTCTTCCAACAAAAAAGAATTATAATCAGCTTCCTTAGAAAGTGATTCCTTTTCTTCTTTTCGTTTTTTTAATTCGGATTTAGTCCTTTTATAACTTGAAAGGTTTTGTTTATAGTCCTGTAGAACGCCCCCATTACTTGCTATCGCATCTAAAATCTCAATCTGATACTCTTCATTTGACAATTCATGCGTTTGGTGTTGCGAATGAATGTCTATTAAAAAAGCACCCAACGCTTGTAGTTCAGTCAGATTAACGGGACTGTCATTCACAAACGCACGAGATTTACCAGAAGGCAGGATCTCACGACGGATGATAGTTGCATCCTCGTAGTCTAAATCATTTTCAATAAAAAAATCTTTTAGATTATATTTTTCTACATTAAAATGAACTTCAATGACACATTTTTGTTCTTTATCCTTTAATGAAGATAAATCGGCACGGTTTCCCATAGCCAATCCCAAAGCCCCTAAGAGTATTGATTTTCCAGCTCCTGTTTCACCGGTGATAATAGAAAACTGATTAGAAAAATTCATTTCTAACTGTTCTATTAAAGCAAAGTTTTTAATTGATAATGATGTAAGCATGGGACAAATTTAATACGTAATTTGACTCCACTTATTAGTATTTGTAGGAGATAAACGATTTAAACTTTCAATAACCTGAGTAACATCTACTTTAGGTCCATTTGAAAAAACGCTCAACAATTCATCTGATTTTGCGTCAAAAAACACTCGGGTTAAATAGGCGTTAGGTCTCACAGAAGCTACTTCTGTTAAGGTTTTTAATGCTTTTTTTATATTTTCCTTACCTTCTTTTTGATTGTTAGCCATAATGTCCAATCCTCCAAAATGGTATTCGAACATTGCTTTTCTAAAAGGCGAATAAGTTGCAGAAAGTACATCATTAACCAGATAGTATCTGTTTTGATTCCCGTTTGAAGTCCAAGCTGGATCTTGTGTTTGTTGGGCTAAACTAACAATATTGGAAGCGTTTTCATAAGCCTTATTACCTCCTTCTAACGCAAAGGTGTCAGCATCAAAACCGATAACCATATTAGCATAAAAAGCAACCAATGACATTAAATTGGAATCGAAACTATTAGGATTAAAAGCCAAATTTTGAAATTCAGTATAATTAAAACTAATTTCTTTATCGTTGATGTTTAATATAGATGTGGAATAAGAAGAATTATAAACGGGACGAGATGCTTGTACTTGTAAACTCCCAGTAAATTTATTCACATTATCAAAAGAAGTAATATTGAAAAAGAACGAACAGTTTATTTTTTCATTTTGTTTTAATGATTTATCTGTCCATTTGGTATTGTTTATAAATTCCGTAAGGGATTTTTGCAATGTTTTAAATATTTGCTGATTAGTAGCCGCCACTTGACCCGTATTAAAATCAACGCTCGCATTTAATTCCTGTGCATTTGAAATGCCAAAAATTAAAACAAATAAAACAACAATATATTTACGCATAATGGTTTACAATTTTAGTAACAATGTCTACTGCAACAGCTTCTTTCGATTTTAAATCCTGAGGTTCAATATTGAAATTTTTATCAATAAAAGTAACCTTATTGGTTGGTTTCCCAAAACCAGCACCCAAATCATTTAATGAATTAAGTACAATCAAATCTAAGTTTTTTTTCTGAATTTTTTGCTTAGCGTGTTCAATTTCATTTTCAGTTTCCAAAGCGAAACCAATTAAAAACTGATTTTTCTTGATTTGCCCTAATGAAGCCAAAATATCTTTTGTTTTTTCTAACTCAATAGTAAACGAAGCTTCGTTCTTTTTTATTTTCTGAGATGCCACATTTTTTGGACGGTAATCTGCTACGGCAGCAGCTGCTATAGCTACATCGACTCCTTCAAAATATTGATGACAAGCCACATACATTTCTTCTGCGGAAGTAACTCTTACCAAGTTGATGGTAGTGTTTTTAGTTTGCAAATGAGTTGGTCCAGAAATTAAAGTGACTTTCGCACCCAGATTTGCCGCAGCATTGGCAATATCAAATCCCATTTTTCCAGAGGAATGATTCCCAATAAAACGAACAGGATCAATCGCTTCATAAGTCGGACCTGCCGTAATTAATATCTTCTTGCCTTTGAGAGGCAATTTACTTTCGATATCTTTTTCAAGAAAAGCAATGATGTTTTCTGGTTCCGCCATGCGCCCTTCACCTGAAAGTCCGCTAGCTAGTTCGCCACTTTCAGCAGGAATAATAGTATTTCCAAACTTTTTTAAAGCGTCGAAACTCGCCAAAGTGGATGGGTGCTTGTACATATCCAAATCCATAGCAGGTGCGAAATAAACGGGGCATTTAGCAGAAAGATAAGTTGCAATAAGTAAATTATCACAATTTCCGTTTGCCATTTTAGACATGGTATTGGCCGTTGCTGGTGCAATAACCATGTAATCGGCCCAAAGACCAAGTTCAACGTGATTGGTCCACATTGCACCTTCCTCTTCGTTGAAAAAACTGGTATGAACCGGATTTTTAGATAAGGTCGATAATGTTAAGGGAGTAACAAAATCAACAGAAGCAGGTGTCATGACTACTTGTACATGCGCACCTGCTTTTATAAAAAGTCGAACTAATGCTGCCGATTTATAAGCGGCAATACCACCAGAAACTCCTAGTATTATTTTTTTACCACTTAAAACAGACATTGTAGTTGTTTTATTTTGATTTATTGTAGTAGATTTTGTTTTCTAACCACTCTTGAACTGCTAAAGCGTGAGGCTTTGGCAATTTTTCGTAAAATTTAGAAACTTCAATTTGCTCTTTGTTTTCAAAAACTTCTTCCAAACTATCGTTGTAAGTAGCAAATTCTTCTAACTTTTCGATTAATTCTTTTTTGATTTCAGAATTAATTTGGTTAGCTCTTCTTGCCATAATTGTGATAGCTTCATACACATTTCCAGTTGGCTCTTCAATTACTGTTTTGTTGTAAGTAATTGTGTTAACCGGAGCAGTCGTTTTCTTTAAATCCATCTTTCTTATTTTTGAAATTGTTGTAAATCCTTTTCTATTCTAACTAACATTTCGTCAGCTATCTCTTTATATTCGCTATCGGCCTTAAATTTAATTAATGAATTATAAGCCGTTCTTGCATCTTTTAAACGTTCTTCCATTTTAGCAGGAATACTATTTATTGCCAATTGATAACTGGAATCCAATTTATAATACAAAGCTTTCTCTTTGTATGTTGTTCCTGGAAAATCCCCCAAAAAATTATCTAAAGCTTTGATTGCTGCTTTATAATCAGAAATTGTATTGTATTGCTTTGCAATTTCAAACGCTTTCTTTTCTAATTTTAGCTGTAATGTTTTAGTTACAGTATTGGCTTCTGCTAAATATTGCGAATTTGGATATTTATTAATAAAATCCTGCATTTTAGTAATCGCTTTATCTGTATCTGTTTGATCTAATGAATACACAGGAGATAATACAGAATAGGATTTAGCACCTAAAAAAGAAGCTTCTTCAACTTTTTGACTTTTAGGATACAAAGCCACAAAACTTTCAAACTGATATCCTGATAAATAATATTGTTTTGTTTTGTAATATGACTGAGCAAACATATAAAACATGTTTTCTGCCTCAGGTTTACCTCTGTAAGCTGGAGCAATTTGCTCAAACAAACGGATGGCTTTACTATATTTTTCTGCTTCGTATTTATTAATTGCTGCTTCTAATTTAACTGCAACATCTTCCGATTTTAGGGCTTTTTGGTATTCGCTACAAGAGGTTAAAACCACAACAAGCAAAAAACCATATATAAATTTATTCATATTTTATTTTAAAACGTACCGTTACAGTGGAATTTAGTACTCCAAAAAACGAACCGCAAAGTTAGTTATTAATTTGTTTTTACAAAACTTATTTTTTTGCTCTTATTTATTCAGCTGTTTTGTAAAAGCATCCAATCTATTTGCTAGATTTTCATTTACATTAACTAGAGGCAAACGAACGGTATTTTCTGACAATCCTAATGTTTTGAATATTTCTTTTATACCTCCTGGATTTCCTTGTTCAAAAATCATATCAATACTATCCATCAATTTATAATGTAAAGCATAAGCTTCGTCTACTTTTCTTTGAAGTCCTAGACGTACCATTTCTGAAAACTCTTTGGGATACCCTTCCCCTATTACTGAAATTACCCCTGCTCCTCCAGCTAAAACCATTGGCAAAGTAACCATATCATCTCCAGAAATTACTAAGAAATTTTTTGGTTTATGCTGAATTAATTTCATTGCTTGTACAATATCTCCTGCCGCTTCCTTAATTCCTATGATATTTTTGAAATCATTAGCTAAACGAATAACTGTTTCCGGCAACATGTTACTTGCAGTTCTTCCAGGTACATTATAAACAATTACTGGAATTGGAGACGCTTCTGCCACCATTTTGAAATGTTGATAAATACCTTCTTGAGTCGGTTTATTATAATATGGAGAAACCGAAAGTATCGCCTGAAACTTAGAAAAATCTCTCGTTTTAAGTTCTTCAACTACTTTTAGTGTATTATTTCCACCAACACCAAGCACAAGCGGTAACCTTCCGGCATTGGCTTCTACAATTGTATTGATGACTAATTCCTTTTCTACTTGAGAAAGTGTCGCCGACTCAGCAGTGGTACCCAAAACAACAAGATATTCTACTCCTCCATCAGTTACATGATTTACAATTCTTTTTAAGGCTTCAGTATCAACAGAGAAATCTTTTTTAAAGGGTGTTACTAACGCTACACCAGTTCCAATAAATGCTTGCATTTTTATTTTATTTTGTTTAAAATTCTTAAATATCTAAATAATTCGTGAACAAATACTTTATAATTTTCAGCGTTACTATTAACCATTAAATGGTTCAGTCTTTTATCAACACTTGAAAAACCAGCTTTAAATAACGCTTTTGATTTATTTGTAATTAATAATAGTGGTGCTTTTTCGACATCATAATAACTAATTAACATGTCAAATTTCTTATTAATAAAATTATTGACAAATTCTTCCGAAAAATCTCCGTTCCAAGTAATCTCCTTATTAGAAAATGTAGGTACGTCAAAAATTTCGTTCTTTTTTATATTGTTTCTAAAAGCCAACAAACTAATATTTTTACTTTTTATACCATTTTTAATCAATTCTTCGACTAATTTTTGCTTCTCAAAGAAATAATTTTCGTCAATTAAGAGTCCAATTGTATGAACTGAAGTGCTTAGTTTATTATCGTTTACGTTTTTTATACTGTTTTTTAATCTTTTTTTAAGAGATAATTCTTTTATATACTTTATAAACATATTACATTTGTAGCTTCGTTTCTTCCGAAACAAATTTAAGTATTTAGTTTGTATTGGCATGATTAATGCATGGGTAAAAATAAAAAGAGTATATCACTAATGAAACATTTTGGTTTAATTTTAACGTTATTGACGTTTATTACTATTTCTAATGCACAAGAAGTAGTATCTACAATTGAAGGAAAGCAAGTAAAAGTTACTGAAGCTGTTACTGGAAAAGCAGAATACGAAGAGTTAATTGCTCCTTACAGAAATCAGATCAATCGTGATCTTGATAAAATTTTAGCCTACAATCCCAACATCTTAGACAAAACAAAAGGGCAATGGCAAAGTAACATTGGTGATTTATTAGCACAAGTTACCTTTGAAAAGGGAAATAAGGTTTTTGAAGAAAGAACAAAAAAGAAAGTTGATGTTTGCGTTTTGAATCATGGTGGTATAAGAGCCATGATGGGTCAAGGAAACGTAAGTGCACGAAATGCATTTGAGGTTATGCCTTTTGAAAATTCAGCCACAGTAATCGAATTGGAAGGTAAATATTTAGTCGAATTTGTTGAATATTTCATCAAAGAGAAGAAACCACACCCAATTGCAGGTTTGACGTTTACTATTACTGCAGACGGAAAACATAAAGATATCAAAGTTAATAACGAACCTATTGTTCTAGACAAAATTTACAATGTTGTCACGAATGATTATTTAGCAAGTGGGGGGGATAAAATGGAGTTTTTCAAAAAAGCCATTAAAGCTCACCCTTTAGATTACAAATTAAGAGATATGTTAATTGATTATTTTATCGATGTAGAAGTTGTAAAAGTTCCACATGATATTAAAGTAATCCAAGAATAATATATAAAGTTATGAAAAGAAGAGATTTTTTAAAAAATACAGCAGCAAGTACCTCTTTATTAGGTTTAGGCGGATTATCTTTAAGTAGTTTCCAATCAGCACCAATAACCAGCAATTTAAAAAAGATAACAATACTACATACTAACGACACTCATAGTCAGGTTGACCCTTTCCCTTCCAATCACCCAAAAAATCCTAATATGGGTGGTGTGGCTAGAAGAGCTGCTATTGTTGAGCAAATAAGAAAAGTAGAAGAAAATGTTTTGCTATTAGATGCTGGTGATATTTTTCAAGGGACTCCTTATTTTAATTATTATGGAGGTGAACTTGAATTTAAGTTAATGAGTATGATGAAGTACGATTTGGCTACTATTGGAAACCACGATTTCGATAATGGTATGATGGGACTTTATGGACAGTTACCAAATGCTACTACATTTGAGTTTGTATCAGCCAACTATGATTTTAAAAATACTGTTTTAGATACTCATGTAAAACCTTATAAAATATTCAATAAAGCTGGACTTAAAATTGGAATTTTTGGTATAGGAGTTGAATTATATGGTTTGGTTGACCCTAAATATTATAAAGAAACAAAATACTTAGATCCTGTTGAAATAGCTACAGACGTTACAAAAAAACTAAAAGAAGTAGAAAAATGTGACTTAATTATTTGTTTGTCACACCTAGGTTTTGAATATAAAAATGAGCCAGGAAAAATTTCAGACATTAATTTAGCCAGAAAAACCAAAAATATTGATTTAATCATCGGTGGGCATACTCATACATTCTTAGACAAACCTGTTGTAGAAAAAAATCTAGATGGACAAGATGTTGTAGTTAACCAAGTAGGTGCTTTTGGTGTTAATTTAGGAAGAATTGATTTCTTCTTTGATAGCAAAGAAAAAGTTTCTGCAACAGGGAAAAAGATTATTATTTAATAATTTTTTCTTCCTCTGTCAATAACATAAACTTATAAAGCCCATACTGAGCAACCACATAGAGTGCCATTGAAATAGGTTGAAAAATGTTAATTGACAAATAAAACAATTTCAATACCAGTATAAACTGAATAATAGCAAAAAGAACTGCGTTTACTAATAACCAAAAGTTCTTTTTGCTATTTTCTATTATATAGTTTGAGATTGCATAGCCTCCAAAAAAGCTCAGAAATATCACCTGAACAATATAGATATAGAAACCCTTGCCTAATTCATTCATGGTAAGAAAAGCGAGGTAAACAAATACTGCCCAAAAAGGAATGCAACCCAAAAAAACTGGCAAAAAGCTTTTTACCTTAACATTTTTAATTACGATATAAATAACCAAGCCCCTATGAATCAAAAGGAAAACGGATGCTATTATTATTGAATTAAAATCTTTTGAAATAAAAAAGACATTTGCCAAAAACACAAAAAATAGCGCTAACATAAAATGATTGTCTTTTTGTTCTGATTTAATCCAATACGAAACTGCTAAGATTGGCATTAACAAAGACTTAAGAAGGTACATAAAAGTAATAGCATTGAAATACTCCGCAATAACTTCAAAAAATCCAATTCCAAAATATAGCGATAGCAATATAACTTCTTTGCTTGCCTTTTTTCCTATTACTTCTTCCATTTTATATTTCTTTTTTCTCTTTAGTTGCAAAGTATTTTACCAAATAAAAATAGGTTCCAAATTGAACTCCTAAACTAATTATAATGAAAATTTTCATCGGAAGATAAAAATTATAAATCACATAAGAAGTATCGGTGATAATGCATGAAATACAAATCAGCATTGCATAAAAAGACTTTAAACTATTAGTTGCTAAATAATTTTGAATTGAAAGTGTCCCCATAAAAGACAGTATAGATCCATAAATTATATAATAAACAATTTTGGTTGGATTTAATCCGGGGATAAGCGTTAAAAAGATATAGGTAATTATTAAAAAACAGATTAGAAAAAATATAAATTGAAAAATATTGCGTCTGTCGTAATTCTTTAAAATTGAAAAATTGAAAAGATAATAATAAGTCAATAGTACGTTGGCTATTAAATTTAATGCAATAATAATATCTCCTTTATTTTCATAATTAAATACCGCGGTCATATCTGAGATAAAATTTAATATCAAAAGAATTACCAGTACTAAGCTAAACTCATTTTTATTAATCTGAGTATAATAATAAAAAATTGCAGGAATTATTATTGGCTTTGCAATAAACTCAATCCACTTCCAATCAAAGAAAACTGCTATAACAGTCATTAAGGATGCGAACGAGTATAACCCAAAAGATATTTTTGAAATGTTCATTTAAATTTGATTTTCAACCGTTGCATCATTACTTTCTTTTAAAAAATAAGTAACCACAAAATAGTACGACACAACGCTACTTAAAATACTCAACAGTCTAAAAAAGAATAAATTATAGTAGTAATAATATACGATATAAAATAGATCACAGATAAGATAACAAAAGGTTGCCAATAATAAATACACAATAGCATTAGAATGCTTGAGTGTATAAAGAATAGTACCTCCAATAGCTAACGATGTCAATATAATGGCGTAAGCAACCAAATAAAAATACAAACCGCTTTCTTTATTAAAAACTAAAACCAAACAAACATAAACTAAAGTTGCTAAAAAAATAATGGTCAGTATTATATATAATAAATTGATATTATCAATATCCTTAAAGTTAATGCCAAACATCTTTTTCACAACCAAACTTAGCAAAATAGTGTAGGCCGACATATTTAAAAGTAGCACATAAAGTAGTGTTTGGTCATCTTCAAACAAATTCAATATACCACTCCAGAAGTATAAAAACAAGAATAAAAAATACCAATAATTTATGTTTTTGGCTTCTTGCCAATAATAAAACATTATAGAAGAGGCAATAATTGGTTTACTAACAAAAACAATATAATCCCAGCGCAACAGTGCCGAAATTATATAAATTAATCCCGAAATAATATATAACAAAAACGATGAATTAACGTTTTTCATTTAATCTATATTCTCTCTTTACTTAAATCAACAAACTCAATATCACGCTTTAAAAAGTAGGCTATTATATAAAAGTACGAAATAATCTGCAAAACGAACTCTATATAACTCAATGCTTTAACATAAAACACCATATTAGTGATGGTATAAATAATATCGGCAACTAACCCAAAAACTGAAGCAATAAGTATGTACATCGCAAAATCGGCATTGGTAACCAAATAGATGTACAAACTCATAGACACGTATATGGCCAAAATAATTCCGTATCCTATTAATACTGGAATAAATTCTTTAGAGGAAGCTGCAAGTGATCCAATTACCAAAAACATAACCAGCATTAGGAATAAAAAACTCAATAATGCGAGTATAAATTCATTCTTTTTGAATTTTAAATTAACAGCATCCTCTACTACCACTTTTACAAGCAATAAATAAGGAATAAAATCAATTATCATTAAATAAATATCAAAATTTTGAAATTGGAGCAAGGCCAGTGTATCAGATACAAAGTAGACAAACAAAATAGTTAGCAGAACTGGACTAACATATTTTTTATCCGAGGAAAAATAATAAATTAATAAAGCTGGAATAATGGACGGTTTAGTAAGCAATATCAACCACTCATTATCAAATATCATAGCTATAACAGCCAAAACACTCATTATAATATAAAAAGAGATGGGGGTATTTTTAATCATTATTCATTGTTTATAATCATATTTTCAAAATCAGTTTCACTAATGATTGATATATTCAATTGATTTGCTTTTTCTAATTTGGCCGGTCCCATATTATCTCCTGCCACTACATAATTTGTTTTTGCCGAAATAGAGCTACCTACTTTTCCACCATTATCTTCAATGGCTTTTTTCAAGTCGTCACGAGAAAATTTTTCAAAAACACCAGAAACCACAAAAATCTTACCTTCTAATATATTTGAAACCGAAGTAGAAGCAGTTTCTGCCATTTCCAATTGAATTCCAACCGATTTCAGCTTGTCAATAATAAGTATATTTTCTTGATTATCAAAGAATTCAAGAACACTTTGCGCAATTTTTATTCCGATTTCATCTACAGTTACCAATTCATCTACCGTTGCATTTGCCAAAGCATCTATCGATTTATAATGTTTCGCTAATTTTTTAGCCACTGTTTCTCCAACATATCGGATACCCAATGCATAAAGAACCCTATCAAACGAAACGCCTTTTGACTTTTGAATTCCACTTATCAGGTTATCAGCACTTTTATCCGCCATTCTTTCTAAAACAACGACTTGCTCTTTCTTCAATTCATACAAATCAGCATAATTAGTTACTAATTTGTTCGTATAAAGCAAAGCCACTGTTTCCCCTCCTAGCCCTTCAATATCCATGGCTTTTCGGGAAATATAATGCTGAATTCGACCTATAATTTGTGGTGGACAACCATAAAAATTAGGGCAATAATGATTGGCTTCCCCTTCTTTTCGTTCTAATTCGGTATCACATTCAGGACAATGGGTAATGTAGTTTGTTTTTTGAGAATTCTCCGGTCGCTTAGATAAATCTACTGCTATAATTTTAGGAATGATCTCTCCTCCTTTTTCGACAAAAACTTCGTCTCCAATTCGGACATCTAATTTCTCAATTTGATCGGCATTGTGCAACGATGCTCTTTTTACAATTGTTCCTGCCAATTGCACCGGCTCAAGGTTGGCTACTGGGGTAATTGAACCTGTTCTTCCAACTTGATAGGAAATTGAATTTAATAGTGTGGAAACTTGTTCCGATTTAAACTTATAAGCCATCGCCCAGCGAGGAGATTTTGCGGTATAACCTAATTCCTCCTGTTGGTGGATATTATTGATTTTAACCACCACTCCGTCCGTTTCATAAGGCAATGAGTGACGGTGTATGTCCCAATAATTAATGAATTCAAAAACTTCGTCAATATTTTTGGCTAACTTGGATTGTGTTGGCACTTTAAATCCCCAATTTCGAGCTTTTTCCAAACCATCAAAATGAGATTGAATAGGCAAGTTATTTCCAATTAGAGAATACAACAAGCAATCTAATGGACGTTTGGCTACTTCGGCACTGTCTTGTAGTTTTAAACTTCCAGAAGCGGTATTTCTTGGATTAGAATAAGGCGTTTCACCAATTTCAATCAACTCTTGATTCATTTTTTCAAAACCAGCAAAAGGAAGAATGATCTCCCCCCTAATTTCAAATTTATCAGGAAAATCTCCTTTTAGTTGAATTGGAATCGCTTTAATTGTTTTGATATTATTGGTCACTTCATCCCCTTGAAAACCATCACCACGTGTAACAGCGCGTTTTAATTTTCCATTTTCATACAAGATACTAATTGAGGCACCGTCATATTTTAATTCACAAGTATATTCTAAAGAAACATTGCCTAATATTTTTTGAGCTCTTGCTTCCCAATCTAACAAATCTTCTTTCGAATACGAATTGTCTAACGAATACATTCTATATTCATGCTTTATCGTTTCAAAATTTTTAGTAATAGATCCACCAACACGCAACGTGGGTGAATTTTCATCGAAGTATTCGGGATGTTTGGTTTCTAACTCTTGAAGCTCCTTGAGTTTTATATCAAATTCATAATCAGATATTGTCGGAGTATCTAAAACGTAGTAATTGTAGTTATGCAGATTAAGTTCGTCTCGTAAGGATTGGATTTTTTGCAAAACGTCCATAAAAAAATTGGCTATTTAGTTTGAGACACTAAAATAGCCAATTAATTTGAATTGCAAACGCTTATTTCGATTCAATAATACTATTCACTTGAATGTATAATTGTCCGTCGCTTAAAATAGCGCCTTGTGAGATTAAATCAAAAATAGCGGCATTGCGCTCTTGATCGTATTCCTTTTTTCCGACATGAATTTCGGTGTTTTCGCTAAACATATTGTCCCCTAACCATTTTAATCCTTTTTCCGTCATAAAATCGACAGTTGCATCTAACGTTTTCATCACAATAGACTGGATGAAATTTTCCTGGCAGTGAAACAAGAAAATATGGCTTTTAGAAAAATGCTCTAAAAAATTAGCTTTTGCTAGTACACCTTCCCAAACCAAATCAGAAAAAACATCCAATTCTTGTTCGGCAACCTCAGGCTTATTTTCTTTTAAATCGTCCCATTCTTTTTTATCAATTTGTTGTGTCGCTAAAAAATTGGCAAATTCTTCGTGAAGCGATTCAAATTGTTCTTTGGTGAGTCTTTTGTATTTCATTCGAGTATTTTTATTGTTTTCCAATGGTCTCCTGCAGCTCGCGAGCTTGATTCATTCGAAAAAAAATTAAAAAAAAAGCCTTCTCATTACGAGAAGGCTTTTTGAATATTGATTAGAAATTATGCTTGTTCAGCAAGAATTTCGTAAGCTAAATCAACGATTACATCACGGTGTAAACGAACAGAAGCAGAATATTTACCAGTTCTTTTCACGATACCTGAAGTGATGAATTTTTTGTCAATAGATTGACCATTTTTCCCTAAAACTTCAGCAATATCAGCATTTGTTACAGAACCAAATAGTTTTTCACCACCTGCTTTTGCAGTAATTTTGATATCCAA
This sequence comes from Bacteroidota bacterium, assembly GCA_040385625.1. GTDB lineage: Bacteria > Bacteroidota > Bacteroidia > Flavobacteriales > Flavobacteriaceae > Flavobacterium. Next base: position 161,858 of record JAZKHA010000001.1, on the reverse strand, counting down.
AGCTTTTAAAGTTTCAGCAATTGCTTTCGCATCTGCAACAACTTTAGCTTCTTTGTGAGCTTTTTGTTTTAAGTTTTCAGCTAAAACTTTTTTAGCAGATGGAGTTGCTAAAGTAGCAAATCCTTGAGGAATTAAAAAGTTACGACCGTAACCTGGTTTAACAGATACTACATCATCTTTAAATCCTAAATTTTGAACGTCTTGTTTTAAAATAAGTTCCATGTTGTTGTCCTTTATTAGAGAAGTTAGGTTCCTTTTAACGGGAAACCAACAACTATTATTTAATTAATTATTTTAATAAATCGGCTACGTACGGCATTAATGCTAAGTGACGTGCTCTTTTTACCGCTACAGATACTTTTCTTTGGTATTTTAAAGAAGTTCCTGTTAAACGACGAGGAAGGATTTTACCTTGCTCATTTACGAATTTCAATAAGAAATCAGCATCTTTATAATCGATGTATTTGATTCCAGATTTTTTGAAACGACAATATTTTTTTTGTTTGTTCGTATCAATGTTTAAAGGCGTTAAATATCTAATATCTCCGTCTTTTTTTCCTGCAGCAGATTGTTGTAATGTTGACATAATAATTACGCTTTAGTTGCTTTTAATTTTGCTCTTCTTCTTTCTGCCCAAGAGATTGCGTGTTTGTCTAAACTTACAGTTAAGAAACGCATAATGCGCTCGTCACGTCTAAATTCAGTTTCAAAACCTCTTAATACATCTCCTTCTACAGTGAATTCAAATAAATGGTAAAAACCACTTTTCTTGTTTTGAATTTCGTAAGCCATTTTTTTCAAGCCCCAATCCTCTTTGGATACCATTGTAGCTCCTTTTGAAGTTAAATAATCTTCAAATTTGCTTACTGTTTCCTTTACCTGAGTTTCAGATAAAACGGGATTCAAGATGAAAACAGTTTCATAATGATTCATAATAATAAATTTATTTGTTATAAAAATTGGGTGCAAAAGTAATTCTTTTTTTCAAAAGAGCAAACTATTCTTATAAATAATCGATGAAATTGCATTTTTTAGGTAAAAATGTTTGGAGGATAACTTTTTTATGTTATTTTTAACACACCAATCTATTAAAATGATGCTTATGAAATTGAACTGTATTGTTGTGGATGATAGCTCTATCCAAAGAATTTTGGTTACTAAACTGGTAGACGCACATCCGAATCTGAACTTAGTTGGCGAATTTTCTAACGCCATTGAAACTAAAAATTGTTTAGCCTCAAAACAAGTAGATTTGTTATTTTTAGACATTGAAATGCCTATCATTAATGGATTTAATTTATTAGATGGTCTAAAAGAAAAGCCTCAAATCATTTTTATCACTGCAAAAGCAGAGTATGCAGTAAAAGCGTTTGATTATGATGCTACTGATTACTTACAAAAACCAATCACTAAAGAGCGTTTCAATGCCGCTATAAAGCGTGCAATGGACATGTACATGCTTCGTAAGGATACTGGTTTTGAAGAAGAAGGGGAACACATATTCATTAAGAGTAATTTGAAGAAGTTGAAAATTTATACTTCAAAAATTAAATGGATTGAAGCATACGGTGATTATGTAAAAATTGTTACCGAAGATGATAGTCACTTGGTTCTTTCTACGATGAAATCATTCGAGAAAGATTTATCTAAAGAAAAATTCATTCGCGTTCATAAATCATTCATTATAAACGTTGATAAGATTGAGAAGTTTAACAGTAAATTTGCAGAAATTGGTGTAACAAAAATACCTTTAAGTAGAAATAAAAAAGAAGATTTAGTAAAAGCGCTAGAAGTTTAATTTACATCTACATTTATTGTAATCTTTATCGCTCTATATTGCGAAACCGCATCAAAACTATTTAGTATTTTCTGGATAGTTTTTTTTGTGCTTCCTAATGATTTTTTCTTGATGAGTTTCAAAATTACAAATTCATTCATTATCAACACAAACTCACTAATACATTTCAAAACAATTTATAAATGTTACATACTATTCTTGTAATTATTTAAATGCAATATTAAATTCTGTAAGTCATCAATGCCAAAATTTTGAAAACTGGTGTCCCAAATTAACTCACCTTTATATTCAACTTTAAAATATTTTGATGAAGCAACCTTATAAATCGAACAAATTGTATCATTCATTTTGCATTTATGTGTCTCAACTTTGTTTCCAAAATGTGACAGGAAAATAAATGAAATAACGCCGATATCTTCATCCAATATTATCTTTGATAATCTTTTATTATAATTTTTTGTTATTAAATATAATATTGATATAAAACAAGCTATCGAGGCATAAAAGATATACTTTACATTATAACTTAAAAACAAACACAAATACAATGATGCAATAATTAAAACAATATGCATCAATTCAAATCTATTACTTTTATATACTCTCATATATTATACATATGCATCAAACATTTATTTCTTTTATCGATATTTTACAAATATAAAAAAACCACCTAAAATTTATTTTATCAAACCTAGAAAAGCTGGAATTCAAATTAGGACATTAATACAAATAAGAATATTATAAAAATTTAGTAAAAGCGTTAGAAGTTTAATTTACATCTACATTTATTGTAATCTTTATTGCTCTATATTGCGAAACCGCATCAAAACTATTTAGTATTTTCTGGATAGTTTTTTTAGTGCTTCCTAGTGGCTTTTCTTGCGGAATCTTAATTAAGATAGTGCGAATGTATTCGTTACGAATTTTACTCACTGGTGGCTCTTCAGGACCAAGCACCGGAATATCAAATTGTTGTTTAACCACTTGATACAACCACATTGCTCCTTCTTTTAACTTCTCGTAATCTTTATGCTTTAACGTCAGTTTTATCAGCTTAAAATAAGGCGGATAGTTGTAGATTTTTCTTTCATATAATTGTTCTTTATACATCGAGACATAATCGTTATTCGTAACTTGTTGAATCGTATTGTGCGCAGTATTGTACGTTTGAATAATTACTTTCCCTTTTTTATCCGAACGTCCTGCCCTTCCCGAAACTTGTGTCATCATTTGATAACTGCGTTCGAAAGCTCTGAAATCAGGAAAATACAACATCGAATCGGCATTTAAAATTCCGACAAGCGATACATTATCAAAATCCAAACCTTTGGCAAGCATTTGCGTACCTACTAAAATATCAATTTCTCTGTTTTTAAAACTATCAATCAACTTTTCAAAAGCATACTTACCACGAGTGGTGTCTTGATCCATTCGTTTGATATTCTTAGTCGGAAACAATTCGGTCAATTCCAATTCAATTTGTTCCGTTCCGAAACCTTTGGAGGTTAAATCGATACTCGAACACGCATGGCAATTTGTGGGTTTGGCAATACTATGTCCACAGTAATGACAACGCAATTGATTTTTAAATTTATGATACGTCAAACTCACATCGCATTGCGGGCATTGTGGAATGTGGCCACAGGTCATACATTCAATTACAGGAGAATAACCGCGACGATTTTGAAACAAGATAATTTGCTCACCATTGGACAATGCTTCCGTTATTTCATCGATAAGCGTTTGACTAAAATGGCCCGTCATTTTTTTACGGAAATAACTATCTTTTAAATCGACTAATTTGATTTCTGGTAAAACGGCATTCCCAAAACGTTCGTGCAATTCTACCAAACCATATTTACCTGTTTGTGTATTGAAATAGGTCTCTATACTTGGAGTAGCCGATCCTAAAACCACTTTGGCTTTATGAAAATTTGCCAATACTATGGCCGCATCACGCGCATGATATCTCGGTGCTGGATCTACTTGCTTAAACGTTTGTTCGTGTTCCTCATCAATAACAATTAACCCTAAATTTTGAAAAGGTAAAAATAAAGCCGACCTCGCTCCTATTACAATTTGAGCTTTTTCGGAAGAATCCACCACCTGATTCCAAACTTCAACGCGTTCGTTATTCGAATATTTAGAATGAAAAACCGCTACTTTATTTCCGAAGTGTTTTGTTAAACGACCAACCAATTGTGTGGTCAATGCAATTTCGGGAAGCAAGTACAATATTTGCTTTTCTTGTGTTAAAAAAGATTCAATGAGTTTGATATAGACTTCTGTTTTTCCCGAAGCCGTTACTCCATGTAATAAACAGACTTCTTTTTCTGTAAAAATAGTTTGAATGGAGCGTAAAGCTTCCGATTGTGGATCACTTAAATGTAGCTGATTCTCCTCTACTTCATCAAAAGAAACTCGATCGTGTTGAATGTAATATTCTTCAAAAATTTGTTTATCAATCAAAGCCTTTACAATAGATGCTGAAGCCCCCGAATATTCAGTTAATTCTTTTACTGAAATAGGTGTTCGTTGCGAAGCATTCAGCTGAAAATAACTCATCACTAAATCCTTTTGCTTTTGAGCACTTTTCAAAATAATCAGCAATTCTTCTAATCGATCTGCCGAATTAAACTCAGAAAACAATCGAATGTAGCGAACTAGTTTGGGTTTGTATTCTTCCATCATTTCTTCTTGGAGCGAAATGATATTCTTCTCTAAAAGTTGTTGAATGATTGGAAAAACTTTCTTTTTATTTAAAATCGAAGTGATTTCGCTAATTTTTAGTGCCGTTTGCTGTTGTAACGCTTCCACTAATAGAAATTCATCATCAGACAAATCATCTGTCACAATAACTTCTTTTTTAGCCGAAATTATCGTTTCACTTTCTAACAATAAAGCGGAAGGCAATGCAGTACGATACACTTCACCAATGGAGCACATATAATACGTGGCAATCCATTTCCAATGTTCAATTTGAATTGGAGTAACGATTGGTTTTTCATCAATGATTTGATGAATTTCTTTTGCTTCGTATAAAGTAGGTGAATTATGATGTTTTTCGGCTACTAAAGCGGTATAGAATTTACTTTTCCCAAATGGTACAGCCACTCGAACACCCATTTGGATAAAATCGAATTCGGCTTCAGAAACTTTGTATGTAAAAGTCTGCGGAAGCGCAATTGGAATAATAACTTCTATGAAGTAGTGCATTTATTTGACTCTAACCCAAGTTTGTGAACGACCGATTAATGCAAATCCCATATACCCACGAACTTCCAATTTATCTTTACCGGATAGTTTGATAAAGCATTTGTATACATTTCCGGTTTCTGGATCGATAATTTTTCCACCGTTATATTCTTCTCCGTCCTTTTTTAAACCTCTTATAATCTGCATTCCTAAAACGGGTTTGTTTTTATCGACTCCTTCACATTTTTCGCATTTTTTATCACGACGTGTAGGGTCAATAATTTCAATTACTTTACCGTAAATTTTATCATTGCTTTCGAAAATTTCTACTACCGATTTTACTTCTTTGGTTTTATCATCGATAGTTTTCCATTTTCCTAAAAAGGTTTGTGACTGCATTTGGAAACATCCAAAAAGAAGTAGTATAAAAAGTGTTTTTTTCATGATTACAAATGAGGATTTTTAGTTGGGTGGTGCTTTAATTTATTTATAGAGGCATCTAATTCGAAACCTAAAAGAAGAATCATACAGTTTATCCAAAGATAAAACATTACAATTAGCAATGTTCCTATCGAACCGTACAGTTCATTATATTTTGAAAATTTCACTACCCAGATTCCGAAAAAATAAGAAGACACAATGATTAGAATCGTCGTAAAAACAACTCCAATTGTCATAAAAGCTCGCTTTTTGGTTTGTCTGATTCCGAATTTAAACAGTATCCCTATTGAAGTCAAAATCATTATAATTATAAAAGAATATCGACCAAACTCTATCAACGAAATTTTGTCGGAAATTCGACTTGAAAGTACATCTTGAATAATGGTTCTTTGTATAAAAACTTCAAAAATAATAATAGCTGAAACCGTTACCAATAAAATAAAGGTTAGCACCATTGATATAAATAAGGCTACAAAATATTGCCTGAAATACGCTCTTTTCTCAACAATGTGTTGTGAGGTTTCAAAACCACTCATCACGGCATTTACGCCATTGGTCATCAGAAACACAGACATCAAAAAACCTGTTGACAATAATCCGGAATGACTGTTATGTAAAATATCATTTATAATGACATCTATCGCATCGTAAGTTGTAGGTGGTACATTATCTTTTACAAATCCTAAAAAATCTTCTTGAAAACCAGCTATTGGAATAAATGGTATAAGATTAAAAATAAATAGCATAAACGGAAACAATGCCATAAAGAAGCTCCAGGCAATGGCTGCTGCTCTATAACTTAAAGCCCCTTGAATAATACCGGAAATATAAAAATGAAGTAAATCATATAACGATATTCCTTGCAACCAAGGCAATTTAATGTTATCTAAAATAACAATAAGTTGTTTTAGTACAGGAATTTTCAATAAAGATTCACGTGTATCAGCCATTAATCAATTGCTTTTAATGATAAATCCATATTATTTACAGAATGTGTTAATGCACCTGAAGAAATATAATTCACGCCACACATAGCATATTCACGAATCGTTTTTTCGTTGATATTTCCAGAAGATTCTGTTAAGCATTTGCTTCCAATCATTTGAACGGCTGTTTTAGTATCTTCAAAGTTGAAATTATCAATTAGAATTCTATACACACCGTCCGATTCTAGTATTTCAGCTATTTCATTAAGGTTTCTAGCTTCCACAATGATTTTTAAATCTAACTTATTTTCTTTTAAATAATTTTTAGTTTTAGATATAGCTTGTGTAATTCCGCCAGCAAAATCGTTATGATTGTCTTTCAGCATAATCATATCATACAATGCAAATCTATGATTTTCTCCCCCTCCAATTTTTACTGCCCATTTTTCGCAGGCTCTAAATCCAGGAGTTGTTTTTCGGGTATCTAATACTTTTGTGTTTGTCCCTTCTAACAATTTAACATACGAATTCGTTTTGGTAGCAATAGCGCTCATACGTTGCATAGAATTCAATACCAATCGTTCCGCTTTTAAAATAGACTGTGAACTTCCTGAAACGTAAAAAACAACATCTCCATACTTGACCGACGTTCCGTCTTCAATAAATGTTTCTACCTCCATCTCAGCATCTATATGATTAAAAATCATTTTAGCAAACTCAACACCTGCAACAATTCCTTCATCTTTCACTAAAAGCTTGGCTTTCCCCATTGCAGTTGATGGTATACAAGCTAAAGAACTGTAATCCCCAGGACCAATATCTTCTCGTATTCCGCTTTTTATAATCGAAAGTAATTCTTCTTGAAATTGCATTTCTGAAATCATAAACTCTATTTTATAGGGCTAAAATACTATATATTTTGAAATTTTGATGGCTTAAGTTTTTAAAAAGTAGGATTTTTAATGTAGAAAATGTTAAGATTTTCATATCAAAAAGTGTTTTGTCTTATATTTGTTGCCCCTATGAAAAATTTATACCACATATACCTATCCTTAATATTGCTTTTATTCGCAAATACAATGCAATCGCAGTATATTAATGTTGACGATACGCTTACTGCTGAACAATTGGTGAAAAATGTATTTGCCAAATCGGGATGTGCCAAAGTTGAAAATTTTACTGTAAACGGAGGTCCATTAGGGCCTAGTTATGGTTATTTCACCAGTAATGGTAGTGGTTTTCCTTTTAGTGACGGAATTGTTCTATCTACATCAAGAGCTATATCTACAATAGGCCCGAATTCTACCACCACATTAAGTGAAGGGCCAACATCATGGCCCGGAGATGCAGATTTAGAACAAGCATTAAATGTTACGGGTACATATAATGCAACGATCCTTGAATTTGATTTTATTCCGAATACAACAAAAATTAGTTTTGATTATATTTTTGCATCCGAACAGTATTTGCCAAACCCATCTGCTAACCAATGTGGATATACCGATGGATTTGCTTTTTTATTAAAAAAAGAGGGAGCGACAACTTATGACAATCTTGCACTGGTACCAGGTACAACTATTCCAGTAGCGGTAAACACAATTAGAGGAAGTGGAACCATTTGTCCTGCAGCCAATCCACAATATTTTGATGCTTTTAATGGAGTTAATAATCCTACCCGTTTTAATGGTCAAACTAAAATTTTAAAAGCTCAATCAGATGTAGAAATTGGACAAAAATACCATATCAAATTAGTCATTGCAGACCAAGGAAATGAAAAATTTGATTCTGGTATATTTTTAGGTGGTGGTAGTTTTCAAAGCGAGACATTTTTAGGAGATGATAGAATAATAGACAATAAAAATCCTTATTGCTCAGGAGAGACGGTAATACTAGATGCTACACAAACCGGGACTAATACCTATAAATGGTTTAAGAATGGTAGTGAACTTTTAGGAGAAGTAAACCCAACTTATACCATAACAGATAATACAAATAATAATATTGTTGAATATACCGTAGAAGTAAACATAAATGGCTCCTGTTTGTCAAATGGGAAAATTAAAGTCCAATTTGCAGCCTTACCCAATGTAGCACCGCAAAGCATAACACAATGTGATAATGATTTGGATGGCATTAGCACTTTTGATTTATCAAAGTTAGATAATGGAATCAAAACTGCTGACCCTACAATTCAAAAAATAGTTTATACCGAAACTTCAGGAGGAATACCAATTCCAGATTCAGATATAACAAAATTCACTAGTGGTTCCAAAACTATCTATGTAGAAGTTTATAACGCTTATAATTGTAAGAGAGTATCAACGGTAAACTTACAGGTTTTAATTACTCCTGTTAAGCAATTTACTTATGAAAAATGTGACACTGATACAACTGTTGATGGCTTTACCGCTTTCGATTTAAATACCGAAATAACCTCGTTAATTTTATCTCCTCCAACGACAAGCACTTTAACCTATTACAAAACGCTTCAACAAGCTATTGAACAGAATCAGCCATTACCTAACCTGTATACCAATACAATAAAAGACGTCGAAATCATTTACGGTAGAGTTAACAACGGGGTAAACTGTGTGGAAATTTATGAAATTACACTAAAAGTAAATTATATACCAAGAGCAAATTTTGGAGATGAAATAGCCATTTTATGTAGTAACGAAACAATCACCTTGAGTTTTGATAATACATATGTATCATATATTTGGAGTAATGGTAGTCAGACAAACCAAACATCTGTCAGTATTCCTAATATTTATACAGTTGAAGTAACCGATATTAATGGATGTAAAGCCATTAAAAAATATTTTGTTAATCCGTCTGCAATTGCTACCAATATTGATGCAGAAATTAAGGAGTTTTCAGAAAACAATTCAATATTGATAACCTATACTGACAATGGAGGTGATTATGAATTTTCCATTGATGGCCAAACATTTCAAGACAACCCGCTATTTACAAATCTTGCATCTGGAGAATACTTAATTTCAGTGAGAGATAAAAATGGCTGTCAACCCTCACCAACAAAAACAATATACATCTTAGATTTTCCTAAATTTTTCACCCCAAACAATGATGGCTATAATGATACTTGGTCAATAAAAAACATTGACAAAAGAAGTACCATATCTTCTATAAATATCTTTGATAAATACGGAAAACTCATCAAATATATAACTCCATCAACTCAAGGATGGGATGGGATTTATTCTGGACAAAATCTACCATCGGATGACTATTGGTTTATTATCAATTTTATAAATGGGCACACAGTAAAAAGTCATTTCACGCTTAAAAGATAATTTAGTTATCTTTGAGGTTTTTCAATAAAACCTCATGAAAACTAAATTATCTTTATTAATATTTCTATTAAGCTTAAATTGTTTTGCACAATTTAGTAAAACCCATTATATCCCACCGATTTCTTGTTCTAGTAATCAAATTCCGCAATCACAGTATTTGTATATTTCATGTCCGAGTGTTACTCCTGTTAATTTTAGGATTATTCCTTTAGGCGGAATAGCTATAAACGGAACCGTTTCTAGGGATAATCCATTTGAATTTAATATTGGTAGTAGTAATTCGCAAATCTTAGCTGATCAATCACTGGTTAATCAAGTATTAAGCGACAAAGGTTATGTAATTGAAGCTGATGATTTAGTGTATGCTTCGGTAAGAGTTGCTGCTTCATTCCATGCGGGAAGTATCGTTTCTAAAGGATTGGCAGCGCTAGGCACACAATTTAGAATTGGAGGGTTTTTAAATTTAGGCGCCCAAGCTTATGGAGAAAGCCATTATACTTTTGCCTCAATTTTAGCTACCGAAAACAATACCACTATCTCTTTTTCAGATATTAAACCTGGCGTTTCATTAGTAAACAATGCTGGTGTAGGTAATCTTCCTCCAAATATTATTTTAAATAGTGGAGAAAGTTATATGATAGCTGTTCAAGGTCCAACCGAAGCCAATAAAGATGGATTAATAGGTGCATTAATATCTTCTGATAAACCAATAGCCGTAAATTGTGGTTCTATGGCCGGAACTAATAGTCCAACTTCAAATTTAGATTTTGGTATTGATCAAATTGTTTCTATTGGATCTGTAGACAGACCCGGAAAAGAATATATTTTAGTAAAGGGGAAAGGATTTGATGAAATAGAAAAGTCATTAATTATAGCTCATAATGACAACACTGAGGTGTATATAAATGGCAATCCTTTACCTAGCGCTACTTTACAAGCTGGAGATTATTTGGCTCTTGACGGAACCAGTTTTAATTCAAATAACAATTTATACATAAATGCCACAAAAGATGTTTTTGTATATCAAGCGATTGGTGGTCTTGGAATAAATGGCACTCCAAGCTATGCCAATCAAAATATGCACTTTGTGCCACCATTAAGCTGTGAAACACCAAAAACGATTAACAATATTCCGTTAATTAACCAAGTTGGAAATGATCCTGCATATATAGCAACTGTTTGTTTGGTTACAAAAACCGGAGCTACCTTAAACTTTATTATCAACGGGAATAATTATTCTTTGGCAACTTTAAACACTTTGGGTGTAACTTATGATGGTCCATCAACTGTATCAGGAAATACAAATTATGAAACCTATGTTTTAAATGGATTGACAGGAAATGTATCTGTTTTTTCTACAGAATCTATCTATTTATCATATTATGGCAGCAGTGCTAATGCTACATATGGAGGTTTTTATTCTGGCTTTACCTTTGAACCAGAAATTGCATTCAATAAAATTAATTTAACTGCTGTCAATTGCATTCCAAATGTAAAACTTGAAGTAAACAGCGTAACCTCATTCGATCAATTTCAATGGTATTTAAACGAAAATCCAATAGCAGGGGCAATATCTAATTCTTACACCCCAATAGTTCCAGGATATTATCACGTCAAAGCAACAATTTCAGCCTGTGGAAAAAGTTTAGAATCTGATAGGATTCCTGTTAGTGATTGTCCCACCGATATGGACAATGATTTAGCTAATGACAATATAGATATTGACAATGATAACGACGGAGTTACCAATTGCACCGAATCTTTTGGAAATCAAATTATAAATACAAGTGTTTCTGGAGGTATAATCCCTAATTCAGCTATATCCTACTCTACAACGACTACAAAATCAACTCCTGCAGAAACGATTACAGGAAATCCAGACGGCAGTTTTGTGACTGAAATTAATGCTGGAAAACAAAATTATCTTACTTATAATTTGACTTTCAGCCAACCTTCAAATATTGGTTTAGAATATCCAACCACAGCTTTAGTAACTGATTTAATTAATGCTAATGCTGAATATGTGATTAATTGTGATATAAATAAAACAGTCACTGTTCTTAATCCGGACAATCAATTATTGATTGATACCAATTATGACGGTATTTATGAGAGCGGCGTAATCCAATTTTCTTCTTTTGAAATTAGATTTCGATTAAATGGAAGTATACCATTGGCAGCAGGAACAGGTACTTTTAAATTTTTAGCGTATCAAGTGACAAATTTTAAAGTGACTCATAAAAACTTATTAGATACCGCACCTAATAAATCAACCTTTAAGTTTTTTGCAGTTTGTGTCTCTAAAGATTCAGACAATGATGGAAATCCGAATCAAACAGATACTGATAGTGATAATGATGGAATTCTAGATGTTATTGAAGCACAAAGTAACAACGCGGTAACTATTTCCAATATTGACACTAATGGTGATGGATTAGACAATGCTTTTGATCCAGGTTTTACACCTGTTGATACCGATAGTGATGGTGTATCCGATTATCTTGATTTAGACGCTGACAACGATGGAATTTTAGATTCTGTTGAAACAATAGCAGACACAGATACAGATGGTGTGAAAAATTACAGAGATTTAGATTCTGATGATGACCAATGTTTTGATGTCAAGGAAGCAGGATTTTTAGATCCTGATACCGATGGACTACTTGGTACTTCACCTGTAGTTATAAATCCAATCAATGGACAAGTAACTAGCGGTGTTGGGTATACTGCTCCTAATTCAAATTATATCACCTCAGCTCCAGTAACAATTACTACACAACCAATTGATACTACTAAGTGTTTAGAACAAAGTGCTTCGTTTTCTATTGTAACAAATGCAGAACCTATTACGTGGCAGATATCAACAGATGCTGGAAACAATTGGAGTAATCTTATAGATGATGTAACTTACTCAGGAACGACAACCAATAACTTAACAATAACTAACCTGACAACTGCAATGTCTGGCAATTTATTTAGAACTAAATTAAACCGAGCTGGTAATTCATGTGATTTTTATTCTAACAATGCTAAACTAACTACTTACCCGCTACCTGTTCTAAAATCTGGTGTAAGAAATGTACAGTGTGATGATGATACTGATGGTATAACTACTTTTAATTTAAGACAAAAGGAAAGTGAACTTTCTACGAATTTTGCTACCGAAACATTTGATTATTTTACTACGTCAACTGACGCCGAAAGTAACGATGTAACAGTAAAAATTCCGAATCCATTACAATACAGTAATACAACTGCTTTTGCTCAAACCATTTGGGTTAGGGTAACCAATGCTACAAATGGATGTTTTGAAGTTGTTAGTTTACAATTAGTAGCCTCAACTTCAAATGCGATTTTAAACAATTACAGCGCAAACCCTATAGCTGTTTGTGATGATTATCTAGATGTAATTAATGATGATAATGATGGAATATCTAATTTTGATTTATCACAAATTGTAACTGATATCAACGCCTTATTACCAAATCCTGATTACTCTTTTAGTTTTTATAAAAATTACAGCGATTTTCTTCAGGAAACTGATGCTTCTGGTAATTCACTTGCCATTACAAACTTGGCAAGTTATAGAAATATTGGCTATCCAACGACCCAAACGATTTGGGTTCGTTTGGAAGACTCCAATACGAATGATTGTGTTGGAAGTACAAGTTTTAAACTTATAGTTGAGCCAAGACCAATTATTAACATGAATACTGATGGTGCTGCAAACACACACATTTGCAGTGACGATCCACTAGTATATCAAACACTTACTTGCGGTTTGCCTGATAATGCTATACTTTCTGACTATACTTTTGAATGGTACAAGGATGGACTTTTATTATCTGATACTACACCAACAATTTCTGTGAATCAAAATGGAGATTATAAAGTAGTTGTGGCTTTTGTAGCAGGTCAAAAATGTTCTAGAGAACGAAATATAAAAGTAGAAATTTCAAATACCGCACAAATAGTTGGAACTCCTATTATAAAAGATTTAATTGAAAACAATTCTATATCCTTAACAGTAACAGGCAATGGAAATTATGTTTTTGCTTTAGACGATCAATATGGTCCCACACAAGCAACAGGTTACTTTGAAAATATCCCTCCTGGGATACACACAGTATACGTAATTGATTTGTATGGTTGTGCTGTTTTGAAATACCCTTTTACAATTCTTGGTTTTCCGAAATTCTTCACTCCAAATGGTGATGGCTACCATGATTATTGGAATATTATTGGAACTTCTACCACTTTTTATCCTAATACTACCATTTATGTTTTTGATAAATACGGCAGATTATTAAAAGAAGTTTCACCTTTAGGGGATGGTTGGGATGGTACTTTTGTCGGTCAGCAATTGCCTTCCGATGACTATTGGTACTCTGCACAATTACAAGATGGTCGAACTGCAAAAGGGCATTTTACATTAAAAAGATAAATAAAAAAACTCCAGTTGTTACTGGAGTTTTTTTATTTAAAATTATATTTATCTCGAATAATTAGGAGCTTCTTTTGTAATAGTTACATTATGTGGATGACTTTCTCCTATTCCACTAGCGGTAATACGTACAAATCGACCAGTTGCTTGAAGTGTTTCTATATCTTTCGATCCGCAATATCCCATTCCTGCACGAAGTCCACCAATAAATTGAAGCATACTTTCGTTTAGCTCGCCTTTATAAGGGACACGTCCAACAATTCCTTCTGGAACTAATTTTTTTACATCGTCTTCTACATCTTGGAAATATCGATCTTTAGAACCCTCTTTCATAGCTTCTACCGAACCCATTCCGCGATATGACTTGAACTTACGTCCTTCAAAAATAATCGTTTCTCCTGGCGATTCTTTCGTTCCAGCTAAAAGCGAACCTAACATCACACAATCTGCACCAGCTGCAATAGCTTTAGGAATATCACCCGTATAACGAATTCCGCCATCAGCAATAACTGGAACACCAGTTCCTTTTAAAGCTGCTGCTACTTCAAGTACTGCAGAAAACTGAGGAAAACCAACACCTGCGACAACACGTGTAGTACAAATCGAACCTGGACCAATACCTACTTTCACAGCATCAGCACCATTTTCAGCTAAATACAAAGCTGCTTCTGGAGTTGCAATATTTCCAACTACAACATCTAATTCAGGAAATGCTGCTTTTACTTGTTTTAAAACATCTACCACACCTTTTGTATGTCCGTGAGCCGTATCAATAATAACAGCATCAACACCTGCATTTACAAGTGCGGTAGCTCTTTCAACTGCATCGGCGGTAACACCTAAAGCAGCTGCTACGCGTAAGCGGCCAAACTTATCTTTATTGGCATTAGGTTTTTGAGTTAATTTGGTAATATCTCTAAAAGTGATTAATCCGACTAATTTATAGTCACTATTCACCACTGGAAGTTTTTCGATCTTGTTTCCTTGCAAAATTTCTTCTGCTTGTCCTAAAGTAGTGCCTTCTGGAGCCGTTACCAAGTTTTGTGAAGTCATCACTTCGGTAATTGCTCTTTCGTTATGTTTTTCGAAGCGTAAATCTCTGTTAGTAACAATTCCTTTCAGTGTCATTGCTTCATCTACAACAGGAATACCTCCAATACCGTATTTATGCATGGCTTCTTTGGCATCTCCTACAGTAGCATTTAAGGGTAAAGTCACAGGGTCAATAATCATTCCGCTCTCAGCACGCTTCACTTTACGTACTTCGGCAGCCTGCTTTTTGATGGACATATTTTTGTGTAAAACACCAATACCGCCTTCTTGAGCCATTGCAATAGCCATAGCACTTTCGGTAACCGTATCCATAGCAGCGGACACGATTGGCGTATTTAATGTGATGTTTCTTGAAAATTTAGTTTGAATACTTACTTCGCGAGGAAGCACTTGAGAATAGTTCGGAATTAGCAGTACGTCGTCGTATGTTAGACCTTCACCGATAATTTTAGTTGTGTGTGCGTTCATTTGCAATTTAATTATAAATTGCAAGCAAATGTACACAAAAAAAGGAAAACAATTATAAAATAATTACTCTTTAATGAACGCCATAACATTACTCATCATTGAAATTTTTATTATCTGTGGAGCAATTCTATTTTTACATAGATTACGCCATTTATTAGGAATCGGGTTGCTTCTAATATTCTTAGGATCCGTTCAATTCTATCAAACAGTTTTAGCTTCTAGTGTTTATAATGAAATTTATGATGGGATTGTAGTTTCTCCTGGATCGGCAATCCTTTTTACATCTACCTTATTCTGTGTGCTTTTAATTTTTCATACTGAAGGAGTAAAAACAACCAGAACTAGTATTTTTGGGGTACTTTTCTCGAATGTATTACTGTCTGTTCTTTCTATCATTACTTTAGAACAATTAAAGGTAGATGATCATTCAATCTTCCGAGACTATTTAAATGAAATTTTTAATTTCGATGTAACCTTATTTCTTATAGGAACTTGTCTATTATTATTTGATTTATTTTTAATTGTAATTATTTACCAATTTATAAATCTTAAAGCCAAGCGATTAGGCACTTATTTTAAAATTTTTATTCCTTTAAGTTTAGTTGCGTTCTTTGATTCTTTTATGTTTTACAGCATTAACTTTTTCTCTGTAGCTTCTGATTTAAATTTATTATTTTCTAACGTAATTGGAAAACAATTGGTTATTCTCTTTTTCAGTATTTCGATGTATTTTTATTTGAGAATTTGCAAATCACTTCAAGTGAAAGAAGTCCCCAACAATTTGGACGATGTAATATCAGTTTTTACTTTTGACGATAGAAATGCAATCTAATTTTCCTTGTAATTAATGGTAAACGGTGAAGATTTTTAAAGCCTCATTATAAGCACTTTCAAAACTCATTGCGCTTAAATTATGAGTTTCTTTTTGAGCGGTAAAATAGGACAGTAGCTTCTCTGTAGGCATATTTCCTGTCAATTTATCGGTCGCCATTGGACAACCGCCAAAACCTTGAATAGCGCCATCAAATCTAATACAACCAGCTTTATAAGCAGCATCAACTTTTTCATGCCATTTATCAGGTGTAGTATGCAAGTGAGCACCAAACTCAATTTGAGGATATTTCGGAATTAAATTGGAAAACAAATAATCAATCACCTCTGGAGTTGAAGTTCCAACTGTATCTGAAAGGGATAAAATTTTAACGCCCATATTGGCCAATTTTTCTGTCCACTCCCCTACAATTTCAACATTCCAAAGATCACCATACGGATTTCCAAAGCCCATAGAGATATAAGTAACGACTTCTTTATTCGATTTATCGGCAATATTTAAAATTTCCTGTAAGGTAACCAGTGATTCGGCAATCGTTTTGTGGGTATTTCGCATCTGAAAATTCTCAGAAATGGAAAACGGAAATCCTAAATATTTTATTTCAGGATGCACCGAAGCATTTTCGGCTCCTTGTGTATTGGCTATAATTGCCAACAATTTGCTTTCTGTCTTTGATAAATCTAATCTAGCCAAAACTTCAGCTGTGTCTTGCATTTGCGGAATGGCTTTTGCCGACACAAAACTTCCAAAATCAATCGTATCAAATCCTACACGCAATAACGATTGAATGTATTGTACTTTCTTATCAGTAGGTATAAAATCCTTGATGCCTTGCATGGCATCACGTGGACATTCGATAATTTTGATTTTTTTCATTTCGAATTCAAAGATACTAAAACTTATAAAGTTTCAAAACTCAATTTTACATTACGTTATTTGGTAATAATTAAAAATATTACGTTATTTGGTAATAATTAAAAATATTACGCTATTTGGTAATATTAAATGTATTTTATATATTTGATCTATGACTAGTATAATTACAGGAGACATCATAAAGTCCAGAAAATTAAAAACTTCCGAGTGGATGGAAGGATTTAAAGCATTCCTGAGCACATTTGGAAATAACCCAAATGATTGGGAAATTTATCGAGGTGATGAATTTCAATTGGAAGTCAAAAATCCTAAAGAGGCCTTTATCACTGCAATCCTTATTAAAACATATTTAAAAAGTGTCAAATTAGATGCTCGAATGAGTATTGGTATTGGTGATAAAAATTATGATGCCAAAAAAATTTCCGAAAGTAATGGTGCTGCATTCGTATATTCGGGTGAAACCTTTGAAAATTTAAAGAAGCAAAAAAACACTTTGGCCATTCAAACCAATAATAACGAATTCAATTTGCAAATGAATTTATTATTTAAACTTGGCGTAACTTTTATTGATGGATGGTTGTCTCAATCCGTTGAATTTGTCATTAGTGCTTTGCAAAACCCGAACTTATCTCAAGAAGAATTAGGTCAAAAATTAAACATCAATCAAGCTGCTGTTAGTCGAAGAAGAAAAAGAGCGCAATTTGATTTACTCTTAGAACTTAATGACTATTATAAATCTCAAGTAGAACTGTTAAACAAATGATTATAATCGTAAAAATACTACTCGCCCACTTACTTGGTGATTTCATTTTTCAACCTACCCATTGGGTACAACACAAAGAAAATCACAAACTAAAAAGCCATTATCTGTATCTGCATAGTGTACTCCACGGTATACTAGCTGGGTTATTGGTGTTCGAAAAACAATTTATTTTATACGCTATACTATTGATCGTTATCCACGGAATAATTGATGCCATCAAACTACAATTCCAAACGGATAAAACCAAAAGAGTTTGGTTTATTACAGACCAAATTGCACATTTTATTTCGATTGTGATACTAGGAATTATATATCAAAACATTGAAATTGATCTTAGTTTACTAAACTCAAATTATTGGTTGATACTTGTAGGTATTGTATTCTTGACCAAACCGGCTTCGATAATTATACGAACATTAATTTCGATATGGGAACCCGAAAACAAAACAAATGATGCATCGCTACAAAATGCAGGTAATTATATTGGAATTTTAGAACGATTATTTGTCTTTTGTTTTATTCTGATAAATCAATTTTCGGCGATTGGTTTTTTACTAGCGGCGAAATCAATATTTAGATTTGGCGACTTAACCGAAGCCAAAGACCGAAAATTAACCGAATATGTATTAATAGGCACAATGCTTAGTTTCGGATTGGCAATTGCAATCGGATTAATCGCAAAACACTTATTTCATACGATTTAAAACGGCTTTATTAATCGCTTTTACCAAAGCAGGACCTTCATAGATAAAACCAGTATACAATTGAATTAAACTGGCTCCTGCTTCTAGTTTTTCGATAGCATCTTCTGGTGAATGAATACCTCCTACTCCAATGATTGGAAAGGCTTTATTGCTTTTTTCGGAAAGAAAACGAATCACTTCAGTAGAACGTTTGGTTAACGGTTTTCCTGACAATCCACCCATTTCAATTTTATTAACCGATTGTAATCCTTCTCTGGAAATAGTAGTATTGGTTGCAATAACTCCAGCAATTTTAGTTGCTGCCACAATATCTATAATGTCTAACAATTGTTCATCAGTTAAATCTGGCGCAATTTTAAGAAGAATAGGCTTTTGTTTTGGCTTCGTTGTATTTTTATTCTGAAGTGTCTGCAAAAGCGCTGTTAAAGGTTCTTTGTCTTGTAAAGCACGAAGATTGGGCGTATTTGGAGAACTTACATTGACTACAAAATAATCAACATAGTCATACAAAGCATCAAAGCAAATTTCATAATCGGAAGTAGCATCTTCGTTTGGTGTCAATTTATTTTTACCAATGTTTCCACCAATTAAAACGCCTTTGTTTTTCTTCAGTCTTTCAACAGCTTCTTGTACGCCACCGTTATTGAATCCCATTCGATTGATAATCGCAGAATCTTCTTTCAAACGGAACAAACGTTTTTTAGGATTTCCTTCTTGCCCTTTTGGTGTCAATGTTCCAATTTCAATAAAACCGAAACCAAGATTCGAAAGCTCTTGATATAGTTTGGCATCTTTATCGAAACCAGCCGCTAAACCTACTGGGTTTTTAAATTTTAATCCGAACACTTCACGTTCCAAACGCTTGTCATTGACTTCATACAATGATTTGAAAATCGATGAAAAACCTGGAATTTTATTAACAAAACGAATAAGAGAAAAGGTAAAATAATGTACTTCTTCAGGATCAAACCAAAAAAGTATCGGGCGAATAAGTAATTTGTACATAGTAGTTATTGTGTTGTGGTGCAAAAATAAGAATATACTTTAGAATTTATAAGTATCGCTTTGTATTTTTGCTGAAATCATTTTGCAATGAATATTAAGCTTATAGCCATAGGAAAAACCGACAATAAGAATCTTCAATCGTTAATTGATGATTACACCAAACGTTTGTCGTTTTATATCAAATTTGAATTGGATATTATTCCGGATATCAAAAATGTAAAAAACCTTAGTGAGGCCCAACAAAAAGAAAAAGAAGGCGAGTTAATTCTTTCTAAACTTTCAGTAACCGACCAATTAATTTTATTGGACGAAAACGGAAAATCTTTTTCAAGTGTTGGTTTTAGTGAGGAATTACAAAAGAAAATGAATTCTGGAATTAAAACCTTAGTCTTTGTTATTGGTGGTCCCTACGGTTTTAGTGAAGAAGTCTATAAAAAAGCACAAGGGAAAATCTCACTTTCATTAATGACTTTTTCACACCAAATGGTTCGTTTATTTTTTATTGAACAGTTGTATCGCGGTTTTACTATCTTGCGTAACGAACCTTATCATCATCAATAGATGTTATCCATTTTAATCCCAACATATAATTATAATGTCTATCCACTAGTTACGGAATTGAAAAATCAGGCTGAAGCCTTACAGATTGCTTATGAAATTTTAGTTCAGGATGATGCCAGCTCTTTTTTTCTTGAAGAAAACACGAAAATCAACAGTTTACAACATTGTTCATATACTTTGAATACCGAAAATCAAGGAAGAGGAAATAACATCAATTTATTAAATAATAGAGCACAATTTGAACATGTTCTAATCATGGAAGCAGATGCGCTTCCTGAAAAAGAGACATACCTCCAAAACTTAATCTCTGCAATCAATCCAGAAACACGAATCCTTTTTGGTGGAGTAACTTACAGCAATAAAAAACCTGATAACGACAAATTACTGAGATGGAAATATGGGCAGGTACGTGAAAGCGTTTCATTATCTGAACGTTTAAAAAATCCGTATCATTTTGTTTTTACTTGGAATTTACTCCTCAAAAAAGAGCTTCTTTCAAAATACCATTTTCCTCACACAATTAAAGATTATGGTTATGAAGATGTAGTTTTTATTAAACAATTAAAAGAAAAAGCCATTCACATTCAACATATTGAAAACAGATTAATACATCATAACGCCGAAACAAGTCTTGTTTTTATTCAAAAAACAGAAAGAGCTGTAACTACTTTACTTCAATTAATTTCAAACAAAAAACTTGAACTAACAGATACTAAAATTGGGAAAGCTTATAAAATCATTCGCTTTTGCCAATTACAAACCATAATAACTTTTCTATTTCAAAAATTATCTACAAAGATGATTAATAACCTTACCTCTTCAAACCCAAATTTGTTTGTTTTGGATTTATATAAATTAGGTTATTTTTGTTTACTCAACCAAAAACAGAATGTATAATTCGTTAAAAAATAGTTTAACCCAGTTTATTCCTAAAAAAATCCTTTTTAGGATAGAGCCCTTTTTACGAAAATGCTTTGCTGTATTTAAAAAAGGGAACAAACACTCTTGTGTAATTTGTGGTTTTAAAGCTTCGAATTGGGTCCATTTATCCAATAACGATTTACTCTGTCCTAATTGTGGAAGTTTAGCAAGAGATCGCAGATTATGGCAGTTATTGAAAGACAATTATATAAAACCGGATATTACTGTTTTAGATTTTTCGCCTTCCAGAAGTTTGTTTCGTAGATGGAAAAAAGAACAAAATATAAAACACTTGGCTTCTGATTTATCAGGTGATTTTATTGCGGATGTTGCTTATGATATTACACAAATTACTGAAAAAGAAGAACGATTTGACTTGATCATCTGTTTTCATATCCTAGAACATGTTACTGATGATGTAAAAGCTATGAGCGAATTGTATCGCGTTTTAAAACCAAACGGAACTGTACTGATTCAAACACCTTATAAAGAAGGAGAAATTTATGAAGACTACAACATCACTTCAGAAGCGGAACGATTAATACATTTTGGGCAAGAAGATCACGTAAGGATTTACTCAATAACTGGATTAAAAAATCGTTTAGAACAGGTTGGATTCAAAGTCGAAGTCAAAAAAATGGAGCAAGATTTATACTTAGGTTTTGTTGAGAATGAGACCATATTCATTGTAAGCAAATAAACATGCCAAAAATATCTGTAATTATACCGCTTTACAACAAAGGTTTTATCATTGCCGAGACCTTGAAATCTGTTTTAGCACAAACTTTTACTGATTTTGAAATAGTGATTGTTAACGATGGTTCTACTGATAATGGTTTTGATATTGTTTCTCAATTTTCTGATGAACGAATCCAATTATTTCAACAAGAAAACAAAGGAGCTGCTGCTGCACGAAATCTAGGAATTGAAAAAGCAACAGGAGAATTAATTGCCTTTTTAGATGCTGATGATTATTGGTATTCCAATCATTTGGAAGAACTTATAAAGCTTTATATCGATTTTCCAAGTTGTGGGATGTATTGCAATCGCTATAAAATTAAAACTACTACTAAACATTTTCAAATACCAACTTTCAATGGAATTGAAGATGATTTCAGAGGAATTGTTTTCAATTATTTTTATTCCAACAAACCTTTTCGAATTACTTGGACTTCGGCTGTATTGATTGAAAAACCAATACTACTGAAATTTGGCTGTTTTAATGAAAAAGTATCTAATGGTCAGGATTTAGAGCTTTGGACAAAAATTGGGATCTCCTATCCAATTGCAATTTCGAATAAAACTACTGCTGTTTATTTTTTTAATACCCAAAATAGTCTCACTAAGAGAAAAATTAGTGAAATGCAATTGTTGGATTTTTCACAATTTAAAAAGGCCGAAGAAAAAGATATTTACTTAAAAGAATTTCTAGATTTACATCGCTTTTTTTACGCCATTCAATATAAAACTATAGGAGATACAAAAAAAGCTTTATTCTATTTCAACAATATAGCTTCAAAAAACTTAACGCTGACAAATAAAATTTTATTTGCTTTACCAAGTTTTGTTTTACAAACACTTTATAAAATTAAACGTCTATTAAAAAAGATTGGAATTGAATTTTCAACTTATAACTAATTACGCTTTTTGTAAACCCCAAAAATCGCATCATTTTCATTGGTTTTTTCTACAAAAGTAGATTCTTCGTCTAAAATATACTGAATCCACTTTTTAGTTTCAGGTTGATCATTTACAAAATGATGGGCGATGTTTTTAAACAAAGGTTGAATGATGTTCCAACCCAATTTTGTTTCTTCAACAATATCAAAATTATTCCGTAAAGCCTTTTGTAAATTTTCAGAATCGGGTGCTTCTGAAGGGTCAACCAAAAACATTCTAAAAATACCGGGGCGATAAGCATTTTGTTTAACCCAATTTGTATTAGCCATTTTTCGATACGCTTCTGGAATATTTTTTAGAATTTCTTTTGCTTTTTTTAATTGAGATGTTCTCCACTGCAGTCGGTTTGGTCCACAAAACTCAAACACCACAACTATTCCTTGATCAGTCAATAATGGATTAATACTAGTCTTTAAAAATGATGCAATATCATTAAAATGATGCAAACTGGAATCAAACAGAATGACATCAAATTTTTGATTGTCAAAATTCATTTTTGTAAAATCTCCCGAAATATACTCTATATTCAGTTGCTTATTTTGCGCTAACCTTATTGAGTTTGCTATGCTTTCTGGAGAAATATCAACTCCGACCATTTTTGAAAAAGGAAAATGCTTTGCAAAATTTCTTTCATGTAAACCTTCACCACAACCTATTGAAAGCATTTTAAGTTCCGATTTTTTGTCTAAATACTTTTTAGAAACATATTCTTCATAAGTACAATTTGGGTTTCCTGAAATTTTAAAATTCCAATTTTCTTTCACTTCCGGGATTACCCAAAAATCAGATTCCGTTTGAAAATTATCCCATTTTGAAGCAACTCTTTTTTGACTTGAAAACTTAAATAATTTTTGCATCAAAAAAGAAAATCCCTTCTGTTTTAATTTTAAATAGACATCAATAAAATCTCCGAATGTAATCAACGAAAAAAACATTATTTTTTTGCAGCTAAAAATTCATCAAATTCTCTAATGTAATCATCCTCATCAAACTCTCCTGACGAAACAACCAAGCAAACTGCACCCGAAGAAAAATTATCCAATTCACGCCAAACATTAGCTTTAATCAACAATCCTTTATCTGGTTTATTTAACGTTACTATTTGCTTTGTATTACCATCATTAAGAACTACATCAAAACTTCCCGAAATTGCTATTAATAATTCAAACTGTTCTTTGTGTGCATGACCACCTCTTGATGCGTTACTAGGCACATCAAACAAATAATACACTCTTTTTATTTCGAATGGTATTGTGTGTTTTTCTATTACTCCCAAATTGCCTCTGTAATCTTCAATTTTTGGTATAGATATGATTTTTATATTCATGCTTTATCAGGATAGTTATGTCTTCAAAATTACACTTAAAAAATGTTAAAAATAAACTTTATTACTATTAGTCCTGATTTTTTTAAACATGAAATATTCTATTATTTCATTAAGTTTGTCTAAAATAGAGTAAACCATATGAAGGAAAACGATATTGAAGTATTAGTTTCAACAATGAATAGAAATTCTTTGGATTTTTTATTTAAAATGTTTCCTTTTTTTGAATCTATTGATTTTCAAATTTTAATTATAAATCAAACTACCTCAGATAAACTACTTGAAAGTCATTTTCACAATGTAAGGGTAATCAATTCATCAACAATAGGATCTTCCAAAAGTAGAAATTTAGCGTTACAAAACACTATTGGAAAGTTAGTGGTCATCAGTGATGATGATGTGGTTTTTGAGAATGATTTTACCCAAAAAATACTTGAGAGTTATACTAAAAAAAACAGTGCTGATGCCATTTGTTTTCGCGCCACAAAAGATGATGGTACGCTTTTAAAAAAATATCCATCAAAAGAGAAGACAAATATTAACTCATTAGACATATTAAACGTAGGTAACATAGAAATCACTCTTAATTATCAAAAAATTAAAAATTCTGAAATATACTTTGACGAAAATTTTGGTTTAAATGCCCTTTTTGGTTTAGGAGAAGAAGCCGTCTTTTTATCTGACTTAAAAAGTAATGGATACCGGATAGATTTTATACCGAAAACGATTGTAATGCATGCTTCAATTACAACCTCGAGTAAATTAATATTTTCAGAAAGGTATTTTATTTATGGAGCGCTATTTACTCGCCTTTTTAAATCAAATTACTGGCTTTGGATTTTCTTAAAACTATTTTTCGATTGCAAACAAGGTCAAATACTTTTCAAAAATATCCCAAAGTCTTTAAAAATGGCAATTAAGGGGCGTGAAAAATTTATTTCATTATTAAATAACGAGCGTAAAAACTAATTTGACATTCAATGCAAAATTCTCCATTAGTCAGCATCATATGTATTTGTTATAATCATTCTCAATATGTGATTGAAAGCTTAGAGTCTGTAAAAAATCAATCCTATAACAATATCGAAATACTAATTGCTGATGATTGCAGTAATGACATCTCGGTTGAGGTAATTAAAAACTGGGTTGCGCAAAATAAAACAAGCCATTTTATTCAAAATTCAACTAATTTAGGAAATACCAAAACATTTAATAAAGCATTAAGTTTGACTAAAGGTGATTACATTATTGATTTTGCTTGTGATGATGTATTAGTTAATGATTGCGTCGAAAAACAAGTAAATCAATTTAAAAATTCCAAATTTGAGAATTTAGCCATTGTTTATGGAAATTTAGAATTAATAAGCGCTGATGGAAATTTTATAAAGTACTATTACGATGTTGATCAAAATAAAAAAACATTAAAACTTCCACCGAGTGGAGATATTTATGAATCGATTGTTGGACAAAAAGAGAAAATATGCTCCGTTACAGCGATGATAAAACGAAAAGTATTTGATAAAATTGGAAGTTATGATGAAAATCTGGCTTATGAAGATTTAGATTTTTGGATACGAGCTGCAAGAGAGTACAATTTCGATTTTATTGATTCTGTTTTGGCAAAAAAAAGAGAACTTCCGAACTCATTGGGTTCTCAATTTTTTATAAAAGAAAATAAAAAAATTAATTATTCTACGTATTTAATACTCCAAAAAACCTTTTCATTAAATAAAACCAAATCGGAACACCAGTCTTTACTTAAAAGAGTTCATGGAGAAATGTACTCCGCATTTTATAAAAAAAATTGGAAAGTATTACTTCTTTTATCTTTTTTGAAACTGAAAATCAGTTGGCAATTACTTCTCAAAAAGTAGTTTTCTAAAATAAATTACCAAAACCAACAGATATATTGCATACGTTATGCAATGCGCCATTACCACACCTTGCAATTGGAAAACAGAAACAAAATATATACTCAAAAAATACAATGTTAGTATTGATACAACATCAGTAATTATATAACCTATAGTCAATTTTTTAACGAAAAACTGTAAGCCAATAATCCAAGAAATAGCCTTTAAAAAATCTCCAACAAGTTGCCATATAAAAAGTTGAGAAACTGGTTCAAATTGAGTTGTAAAAAGAATATTTACAATATAAAACCTAAATAAATAAATAGCTACCAACATTAAAGCTAAAAAAGGAGTTATATTTTTATAAAACCCAAAAATGATATTTCTTGTTTCTTCATCACTTTTTGCACCTATCAATTTCGGGTAATAATAAATAGTTAATAACGAATTGACAAGTAGCATATAATTAGCCGAAATTCTACTCATGGCTTCCCAAAACCCTGCTGATACCAAACCTAAATTAACAATCACATTATTTCTAATAGCAATCGTAATTATTTGAGTTAAAATACCCGAAATCATAATCATTAAAAAATAATGACTCAGTGATTTTACTATTGAAAAATCAAAATCATTAAAGGAAAAATTTTGGGCTAAATTAACTCTTTGTCGAATATAATACCAATTGCAAAAAAACAACAATGTAGGTGTTAAAACAATAGACAAAATGGCACCTACTACTAAATAGGCATAAGCAAAATAAAGAGTTAACAACAACCCCAAAACACTCCCGATGATATTTATATAAACGACTTCTTTATACAAAGAAAATCCGTTTACAAATGAAATTAAATAATTAGAACTGATATATAAGGGTAATACTATTGCAAGTGTTTTAAAGATAACTTCAAAATGGTGTGATGTTCCAAAAATTAAACTATTCCAATAACTGGCGCCTAAAAATAATAGAATTCCAAAGAAAATACTGACACATACCACAATCAAAAAAAGCGTTGAACTTATTTTCTTCATTTCTGAAGTATCATCTTTACTTTCAGCAACCAATTTTATTATCCCATTTTGAAGTCCCAGTGATGTAACTGTATCAACTGTTGCCAAAAAATTTCTAAAATTACCTAAAAGTGCTAATCCAGGAGGACCAATTAAAACAGCCAAAACCTTAGAAACAACTAACCCCGAAAGCACTTTTATAGCCACAGAAATCCCATTTAAAGAAGTGACTTTAACTAATTCGGAAGATTTTATTTTTTTAATGAAATTCAAATAGAAGTTATTATAAAGTAAATAGACGAATTTTTAACCACAAATAGATTGTTTTCAAAACTAATTTGCCCTTTGAGTTTTTTAGTATTCCAATTAATGATTTGAAACTTCCTAAATCTCTTCTAAAATTCTCAAACAACAATTTGATTTCATTTTTTTTAGTCGAAGTAGTAAAGTTAAACTTTTTGTATTTCGAACGTAAATACAAATAGGACTGGAAAACAATAATTTGACTATCAAATTTATTCTTCAAATTATTTTTTACAAATAAATCGCTGACTCTTTTTTTGGTCAATATAGAATAGAAGTTTTTCTCCGTAAATGTTTTGGTAATAGCATTTAAATTATCCTGACGGTAATAAAAAATGCCTTTGCTAAAGGAAACTTTATTACTTTTAAATAATATTTCACGAGTTATATATTCATCCGTATCAAAAGCATCTTCGTAATACAATTCATTTTTAACCAATTCTGTTCTACTTAAAGTAAATCCGTGTATTGCCCATTTTAAGGAATGTTCACAGGCTTCTTTTCCGCTTAAAACAATTTCCCTATTATTATTTACACCAATTATTTTTGGATTATCTTTTTTGTTTTCAAAGTAAAATTCCATGTCCGGCAATATTGAGTCAGCGTTGGTCTCTTTTTGCCTTTTAATCATTTCTTCCAACAAGTCATCAGAAAACAAATCGTCTTGTGAAGAATAAAAGACAAATACTCCATTTATCTCTGGCAAAATATAATTCCAAGATTTTGACACAAATCCTCCATTTGGTTTTTGAAAAACTTTAAAACGGGTATCTTTTTGAGCAAATTCTTCTAAAATTTTAAAACTATTATCAGTAGAAGTGTCGTCAACCAATAAAACTTCAAAATTAGTATACGTTTGATTTTGGATGGACAGAAGTGTGTTTTCTAAATATCTTTCGCCGTTATAAACTGGTATGAAAATAGTAATTAGGATATCTTCAATCATTTAAAATCGATTTAAAACTTCAATAACAGTACTTACTTCTTCCTCAGTCAAAACCGGACTCATAGGCAAACTCAAGACTTCCTGATGTATTTTTTCGGTAATTGGAAATGATAAATGATTCCACGACTCTAAAGCGACTTGCTTGTGTGGCGGTACCGGATAATGAATTAAAGTTTGGATTCTATTTTCAGATAAATATTTTTGTAATTGATCTCTGTTTTCGGTGCGAATGACAAACAAATGAAAAACATGAGTATCACTAAAATCCCACTTTGGTAACGTTATTTTATCATTTTTAACTTCTTCAATATATCGTTTGGCAATTTGTCTTCTTTTATCGTTGTCTTCCTTCAAATGATCTAACTTGCAATTTAAAAAAGCGGCTTGCAATTCGTCCAAACGGGAGTTATAACCTATATTTTCATTGTAATACTTTATTTCCGAACCATAGTTTCGCAACTTGGAAATCATTTTAGCTAAAGTCGAATCATTAGTAACCACTGCTCCTCCGTCACCCAAAGCACCTAAATTTTTTCCGGGATAAAAACTGAATGTGCGAGCATGACTTCCTTTAAATGGCAGTCCGTGTGCCTGTGCGGCATCTTCTACGATTAAAAGATTATACTTGTAACCTAGTTCAATGATTTTATCCATATCGGCCAATTGTCCGTATAAATGAACCACCAAAATTCCTTTGGTTTTAGCCGTTATCTTTTCTTCAATCAAATCAGGATTAATATTGTAGGTGTCAATATTAGGTTCTACTAAAATAGGAACTAAGTCAGCTTGTAAAATAGCCAGTATCGAAGCAATATAAGTATTGGCAGGCACAATGATTTCATCTCCTTTTTGGAGTAATCCCAATTCGATGTAAGCCCTAAAAGTTAACACAATGGCATCTAATCCGTTACCCACGCCAACGCAATGCTTCATATTACAGAAATTGGCAAATCTTTGTTCAAAGACTTTAACCTCATTTCCTAAAATATACCAACCGCTGTTCATAACACTTTTCAATTTTTCCTGAAAAGCAGTCTCATAGCGTTCGTTTATTTTTTTTATATCTAAAAACGGAATCATACTATTACGTTTTCTAAGTATTTATAACTAGATGTTGAAACTTCATAAAAATCTTGTACCATCGCGCTGGCTCCAAAACTCTCTTTCCAGAACGATAGTCCATTATTTAATTTTTGTCCTTGTTGCTCGTTTGAAATTCCGAAATCCAAAAAAAGTTTATCTTTAAAAATTTCAGTAATTAAATGATGATATAAAAAATCTAAGCTTCCCAATTCATTCTTCTCCTCATTTGCCGAAATGTATTGAGCATGTGCCACTTGCTGACTTTCGAAAATAGTGGTTCCAGCAACAATCTTATCCCCTAAATACACATTAAACTGTCTTATATTAGTCGGAAACTTGGATTGCAAATACTCTATTTCCTTCAGCGAATGAACTGGTTTTGCTTGATGCTTTAATTCTAAATTCGGAATCATAATTTGGTTCCAAAAAGATTCAAAATGGGTTTCTTCAACTACTTTTAAGTGATTTTTAATTCCCTTGTTAACACCTTCTATTCTTCCTTTAGAAATGGTAACTCCTTTGTGCAAATCAACAACAGCTAATGTATCTCTTCTTGTTAATGTAGCTTTACTTAAAAACAAAGCATATAATAATTCTTCCGCTGGTTTTTGGTGGTAGATACTCGGAATTTCTTTACTATTCAAAGTTTCAAAACCCTCAGCATTCAAAAAAATCAAAACCGTTTTAAAAATCTCAATTACTTTAGCCAACTTAATTTCTTTATACAACAATCCGCCATACGTTAACCCTTGATGCGAATGAATGGAATTTGATTCTTTATTCGCCGGAAGCAATGCCGCCAACTTTCCTCCTTCATAAATTAATAGCGAATAATCCTCAAATCGGTCGCTGTGGTATTCCATAAAATCACGATGAAACAGAAACGTAGCATTTTTCGCTTCGGAAACAAATTGATTCCAAACCGAATAACATGATGCATCATATTTTTTTATAGTGAAGGTGTTCAAAATAACATTACATGTGTTGGGTGTAGTAATTATAGTCTTTTAGAATAGTTTTTATAAATTCACGGTTGCTTTCACCATTCTTTTTAATTCCAGTAACTTTTTCTACTTTTTCTTTCAACTTATTAATCATTTCGAAATCATCCTGAGCCAAAGCACGATTAAAAGTTTCTTTTACAATTCGCATATCATTATCCGAGAGTTTAATTACCATTGGATATTTGGGTTCATACTCTGTCGTGATTTCTTCCAAAATAGTATGACTGATGTTCACATTGTTCTTAAGAGTTATTACCGCAGTACCTGCCGCCATATCTCCCAATCGTTGGGTTTTGCTATTAACAATCATCGCAATTAATCCTATCAAACCACCCATGATATTGTTTTCAACTATGCGTAATAACCACCGGATAAGATAATCGCCAAACGAAGCTTGATAACCATCTAATTTAACCACTTTTATTTTGGTTATTTTTTTTCCAATCGTTTGTCCTTCAAAAATACTTTCTAATACCAATGAATAAATTAAAACCGGAAACATAAATACAATTACTATGGATACAGCTGACCAATCATCTAATTTATCCATATAACGACTAAGCCCCATAAGGTAAAACACAAAATAACCGATAACCGAAGCATAGGCCGCTTTAATCAAAATATCAAGGAAACTGGCCAGCATTCTTTCTCCAACTGAAGCAGCCATGAATTTTATATTAACATTTTGCGAAGTATTTATTGTTAATTCTGACATTATTTTTATTTTAGCTCCCCGATGAGAGAAGTGGCATTTATTAAGCAAAACAAACAAAAATGGCTTGACCTTGAGCAAGCAATTTTTGGTAAAACTATAAAAAATCCTGATGAAATTGCCAATTTATACATTCAAATTGTAAATGATTTGTCGTATGCGCAAACCTATTACCCTAAAAGCAAAACAGTTGTTTATTTAAACCACTTAGCTTCTAAAATTTATCAGCGTATTTATAAAACCAAAAGAACCGAGAAAAATAGAATACTTTATTTTTTTAAAACGGAAGTCCCTTTGCTCGTATACCATTACCGTAGGTATTTAAGGTATGCTTTTATACTATTTTTTGCAACAACTTTAATGGGAGTGGTCTCAGCAAGATATGATGCCGATTTTGTTCGGTTAATATTAGGAGACGAATACGTAAATACTACTTTGGAAAACATTAAGGAGGGAAATCCAGTGGCTATTTATAAATCGGGGAGTAATTGGGGGAGTTTTATAGGTATTACTCTCAACAACTTATACGTGGGTATGAATTGCTATGTATATGGTATTTTTGGAGGTATTGGAACCTTTTATATTCTGATCCAAAATTGCATCATGTTAGGCTCTTTCCAATACTTTTTTTACGAACAACATGTTTTCTGGAAAAGTGTTCGTGGAATTTGGATTCATGGCTCAATGGAAATATTTGCCATAGTTATTGAAGCAGCAGCTGGTTTTATTCTTGGAGCTTCTATTTTATTTCCTAAAACATATTCCAGATTAAATTCGCTCAAAATAGGATTTAAAGACAGCTTAAAAATATTTTTAAGCACGTTTCCTTTTACTATTGCTGCCGGATTTTTAGAAGGTTTTATTACAAGATACTCAATAGATATGCCTATTTGGTTGAGTTCGTTAATTATACTAGGCACTTTAGCGATCATTTCTTTTTATTATTTAATATACCCTAAAATAGTAACCCAAAAAATAAAAGCAACGTATGTTCCAACTCTATAAAGACCGATCTTTTGGCGATTATATTTCCGACACTATTGATTTTTTTAAAAAATTTGGAAAGCATTACTTTAAAAATTATTTTATCGTTAATGGTATTTTCTTGATGATACTTGTGGTATTGATGTATTTCTTCTCAAAAGTGTACATGGAGTTTTTGCAATCTACAATTATTACAAGAGGGCAAAGTGCTAATTATTTGGCAGAGTATTTTAACAATAACCTTCCTGTTTTTATCATTTCCTTTTTTGTAATAATCATGCTAATTTTGGTTATTTCAATGATTAACTATGCTTTACCTTCATTATATGTCGAATTGTATGAATCGAAAGGACTTAATTTTGAAGCAAAAGATTTGATTGCTTCTCTAAAAAGAAATTTTGGAAGGATTTTGATATTTTTTATCGCATCTTTTTTTGTGATAATACCAATCTTTTTTATTGTACTTATCATTAATGTTTTCTTGTGTTTTATTATAATTGGGATTCCTTTATTTTTTATCACATTACCTGCTCTCATGGTTTGGGTCTCTTTAAGCTTCAATGATTATTTATTAGGAAAGAGTAGTTATTTCAACTCTTTAGGTAACGGATTTTCCATGCTTAAAAATAATTTTTGGCCAGCTGTTGGTGCTTCATTAATAATGTTTATCATTATCTATATTTTGCAAACCATGCTAACGATGATTCCTTACATGTTTGGTGTAGCCTCTATTTTTACATCTGGGCAAAACTTTAATGATCCAACAAATGCAGGCGAAGCATTCGGTACAGTATCTATTGTGATAATTATAATGATGGTCTTTTCTACTTTATTTGGTTATATCTTTCAAAATTTTCTAAGCATACAACAGGTTTTGGTGTATTATAGTCAATTGGAAGGAAGTTATCAAAATAGCGAAAACAACGAAATTGAACTTATAGGAAGCGATAGTGAATAAACTAATTTCTCTTATTTTATTATTATTTACTATTTCCAATTATGGGAATAGCGATTCGTTATCTATTGACAAAAAGGTCATGATTGACCATGAAGAAATAGTCGCTCGCAAATTTCAACCCAATTTCAAAACGAACTACAAGGACACTAGTTTTGTTTATGAGTTTAAAACTCCAGAAAAAAATGCCTGGGATCGTTTTAAAGAATGGTTGTATGATTTGTTTAAAGACTTTTTCAATTTGGCAGACAAATCAAAATCCTTAAATCACATTGACACTATTTTAAGAGTTTTAGCTGCTTTACTTATTATATTCGTGATTTACATGATTGTAAAAGCTATTTTAAATAAAGAAGGAAGCTGGATATTTGGCAGAAATACACAAGCCAAGATCATAGACTATACAGACGTCGAAAAAAATATTCACTTAGTTGATTTTAAAAAATTAGTAGCCAGCGCTATCGCAAAAGACGATAAAAGACTAGCAACTCGTTATTACTATCTTTGGTTACTTAAAAAATTGAGTGATGCTACTCTTATCGAATGGCATCCGGAAAAAACCAATACCGAATACAGTTACGAGATAAAAAATCAAGAAACGAAAGAAAACTTCAATTACCTATCCTACTTGTACAATTACATATGGTATGGTGAATTCGAAATTACCGAAGCTATTTTTAACAAAACAAAAGAAGATTTCGAAAAAGCAATTACATCAATAAAGTAATGAATAAAACACTAAAAATATACCTGTTTTTCTTGTTGCTACTCATCGTGGCGATTTCGTTTATTGATTCTAGTAGACCTAAGCCAATTAATTGGTCTCCAACTTATTCTTTGAACGATAAAATTCCTTTGGGCTTGTATGTTTTCAATTCGGAGAGTAAAAAAATATTTAAAGATTGTAAGATTGAAAAAGTAAACACTACTCCTTATGAGTTTTTTACTTCAAGTTATGATTACGAAGACACCATCAATGCACATTACAAAAAAAGCGGTACTTTTTTATACATAGATAAATCGGCAAAAATTGATGAAGAATCCATCAACGAAATGCTTACTTATGTTTCTTATGGAAATAAAGCCTTTTTAAGTACCGAAGATTTTCCGCGTTATTTATTAGATACTTTAAAGCTAAATATAACAACGGAATATTCTAAAAAAAATGAACTGAAAAACGCGCTGCTCAATCCAAAATTGGGAACACAGGAATATATTTTAAACGAGGGGGCTTCCAATAGTTATTTCGATAAAATTGATACTTTACAAACTATAGTTTTAGGCACCGTTAAACAAGATATGCCTCATGTCAATTTTATAAAAATAAAATTTTATGATGGCGAAATTTATTTGCACAACCAACCTGCTGCCTTTACCAATTTCCATTTACTCAAAGGAAATCATTTTGAATATGCTCAAAAAGTAGCTTCTTATATACCAAAAGGAAATATTTATTGGTACACCAAAGAACAAAATGGGGGAAGCATCTCCAGTTCACCTATGCGTTATATTTTGAGCCAACCAGCTTTAAAATGGGCTTGGTGGCTGTTTTTAATGGGAATGCTTTTGTTTATTATTTTTAATGCCAAACGAAAACAACGCATAGTACCCATCCTAAAACCTTTACCGAACACTACGGTAGAATTTATAAAAACAATAGGAAATCTTTATCTGCAAGAAGGAGATCATGATAATGTGATAAACAAAAAAATTATTTATTTTTTAGAGCGAATTCGAAATGAATATTTACTTGACACATCTGTTTTAGATGATGGTTTTATTACTAAACTGCATCAAAAATCGGGAAAAAGAAAAGAAGACATAGAACATATAGTTCAACTAATTAATAATCACAAAAAAAACGCTCACAATAGTGTCGAAAGCGATTTAATAGCCTTGACCAACGCAATAGAAACCATTTTACAATAACAATTATGGAAGAAAATACAATCAATTTGAATACAGAAACGTCTGAAAACATCAATTTTCAATCCAGAATAGATTTAGCACCTCTTTTGGAAAATATTGCCAAAATAAAGCAAGAAGTAGGAAGTGTTATTGTTGGTCAGGAAAAAATGATTGACCAACTCTTGGTTGCTATATTATCCAATGGTCACGTTTTATTGGAAGGTGTTCCTGGAGTAGCCAAAACAATTACCGCCAAATTGATTGCCAAAACATTGGATATTGATTTCAGCAGAATACAGTTTACTCCCGATTTAATGCCTTCGGATATTTTAGGAACTTCAGTATATGATTTAAAAAAATCGGAATTTGAATTCAAAAAAGGCCCAATTTTTTCCAATTTAGTATTGATAGACGAAATCAACCGTGCTCCAGCAAAAACGCAATCGGCATTGTTTGAAGTGATGGAAGAACGTCAAATCACTATTGATGGCTATCAGTTTACTTTAGACAATCCTTTTTTGGTAATTGCTACTCAAAACCCGGTAGAGCAAGAAGGAACTTATCGTTTACCTGAAGCCCAATTAGATCGTTTCTTATTTAAAATAAGCATTGATTATCCAAAACTAGAAGAAGAAGTAGCTATTTTGCAAAGAGAACATCAATTGCAAAATCATGGTAAATTAGATCATATCAAAGCCATTTTATTGGCTGCTGATATTATAAAATACCAAGCCCTTATCAAACAAATTATCGTAGAACCTCACCTTTTGGAATACATTGCCAAAATTGTAACCAACACTCGTGAGAATGCTTTTATTTATTTAGGCGCTTCGCCTCGTGCGTCGATTGCTATTTTAAATGCAGCTAAAGGATTTGCAGCAATACGCGGACGTGATTTTGTAACACCCGAAGATATAAAAGATGCTACTATTCCTGTGTTGCAACATAGAATTATTGTAACTCCTGAACGAGAAATGGAAGGAGTGACTAGTGTAGAAGTTATTAAACAAATTGTTGAAACAGTCGAAATTCCAAGATAAAAGTGCTACAATTTTTAAAAAAATTATATCTCAATAACTTTTTTTTCTACTGCCTAATAGGTGTTGTGGTGCAGTTTTGCTTGGCCTTTATTTTTCCAGTACTATACAATGTAACTTGGTATGTTTTACTAGCGTTACTTTCGTTTTTTGTTATTGATGTTTTATTACTTTTCTCTTTCAAAACGGGAATTGAAGCACATCGTGTAACGCCAGAGAAATTATCTAACGGTGACGAAAACCCAATTCAGGTTTTTATTCAAAACAACTATGGTTTTCAAATTTTCACTAAGGTTATTGATGAAATTCCTTTTCAATTTCAGGTTCGTAATTTTGAAATGAAGAAAAGCCTAAAACCGGCAGATAAAGTCGAATTAAATTACAAATTACGTCCAACAGAGCGTGGTGAATATTATTTTGGCAATCTAAATGTGTATACCTCTTCTCCACTTCGTTTGGTTTCAAAACGCTATACTTTTGATCATAATGCCATGGTACCCACTTATCCTTCATACATTCAGTTGCGAAAGTATGATTTGATGGCTTTTTCAAATAATTTATTTCAATACGGAATTAAAAAAATTCGACGTATTGGTCATACCATGGAATTTGAACAAATCAAAGAATATGTGCAAGGAGATGACATTAGAACACTTAATTGGAAAGCGACTGCCAAGAAAAATGCACTAATGATTAATCAATTTCAAGACGAAAAATCACAATCGGTCTACATGATTATTGATAAAGGGCGTGTCATGAAAATGCCTTTTAATGGTTTAAGTTTGTTAGATTATGCCATCAATGCAACTTTAGTACTCTCGAACATTATTATAAAAAAGCACGATAAAGCAGGAATGTTCAGTTTTTCTAAAAAAATTGACAATCGTGTCGTTGCCGAAAAGACTTCAGGACAAATGCAAAAAATATTGCAATCCTTATACAACGTTAAAACTGATTTTTTTGAAAGTGATTACAGTCGATTGTATGTTGATATCAAAAAAAATATCAACCATCGAAGTCTGATAATCTTATACACCAATTTTGAAACATTAGACAATTTGAACCGTCAATTACCTTATTTAAAAGGTATTGCCAAAAATCATTTATTAGTCGTGGTATTTTTTAGTAACACAGAACTCAACCAACTAATTCATAAAAAAACTGAGACTGTCCAAGAGATTTATGATAAAGTAATTGCCGAAAAGTTTGCTTTCGAGAAAAGACTTATCATAAACGAACTCAAAAAGTATGGTATTTACTCGGTACTTACCCAACCTGAAAATCTTACTTTAGATACTATTAATAAATATTTAGAAATAAAAGCCCGAGGTATTCTTTAATTTTAGGTTTTGGAATTAATTTTAAATACTTTTGATTTTTAAGATTTCTAAATGCAATGAAAAGTATTACTTCTGCCCAAAATCCCTATATAAAGTCTTTGGTTTTACTCCAAGAAAAAGCCAAAGAGCGCAAAAAAACAGGCACTTTTTTAATTGAAGGCGTCCGCGAAATAGAATTGGCAACAAAAGGAGGTTATGAAATAGAAACCATCTTATTCCTTTCTGAAATAATATCTGAAAGTCAAATAACCAAATTAACGAGTAACTCAATCTCTTTAATAGAAATCTCAAAAGAAGTCTATCAAAAACTAGCCTATCGGGACACCACTGAAGGAATTTTAGCAGTAGCAAAAACAAAATCATTCGGTTTATCCGATTTAAAACTACCTAAAAATCCATTGATTTTAGTGGCCGAAGCTCCTGAAAAACCAGGAAATATTGGTGCAATGCTTCGCACTGCAGATGCGGCCAATCTAGACGCTGTAATTATTGCCAATCCAAAAGGGGATTTATACAGTCCTAATGTTGTACGCTCTAGTGTAGGTTGTTTATTTACCAACCAAATAGCAACAGGAACCACACAGGAAATTATTGATTTTCTAAAAAAGAATAACATCCACTTTTACGCTGCCACTTTACAAAATTCTACATCCTACCACGATCAGGATTATACTTCTCCGACAGCCTTAGTTGTTGGTACGGAAGCTACCGGTTTATCTCAAGAATGGCGAGAAGCAGCAACCCAAAATATCATTATTCCTATGCAAGGTGAAATCGATTCCATGAATGTTTCTGTAGCAGCAGCTATCTTGATTTTTGAAGCAAAAAGACAACGAGGTTTTTAATCTTGTAGGATTCATTACAAATTTGTAACTTTAGGAAATAGAAGAAAAATACCATGGTTGAAATCGATATCGAAAAAGAAAATAAAGCCATTGCTCAAGAATATAAAGAATTACTTCGCATAAGTTATCAAACACTTTCTGCCGAAGATAAAAAGTTGATTCGTAAAGCTTTCGATTTTGCTGTGGATGCGCACCAAGATCAACGCCGAAAATCAGGAGAAGCTTATATCTTTCATCCCATTGCTGTAGCTAAAATTGTAGCTGGTGAGATTGGATTGGGTGCTACCGCCATTGCAGCCGCCTTAATGCATGATGTGGTTGAAGATACCGACATTACTGTAGAAGATATTGAAAGAGAATTCAATCCTAAAGTGGCGCAACTTGTCGCTGGTTTAACCAAAATAGCTCAGGTTAAAAAAGACATGAACATCTCGATGCAAGCCGAGAACTTTCGTAAAATGTTGTTGACACTTAATGATGATGTTCGTGTGATTATCATAAAAATTGCCGACCGACTCCATAATATGCAAACTATGGAATCTATGGTTGATTACAAACAAGTAAAAATTGCCTCAGAAACATTATATATATACGCTCCCTTGGCTCACAGATTGGGATTATACAACATTAAAATCAAGTTAGAAGATTTAGGTTTAAAATATACCGAACCAACAATCTACAACGATATTGTGAGTAAAATAAAAGAAACCAAAGAAGAACAAGATGCTTACATCAAAAGTATATCAGATGTCTTAAAAAAATCATTGGATGAAGAAGGCGTAGAATACATCATAAAAGGGAGACCTAAATCGATTTATTCTATTCGTAGAAAAATGGCCGCACAAAATGTCACTTTTGACGAAGTCTATGACAAATTTGCCCTTCGCATCGTTTACAAGTCTAACCCACACGATGAAAAGTTTTTGGCTTGGAAAATTTATTCGGTCGTTACTGATCATTATCGCCCTTCCCCTAGCCGATTACGTGACTGGATTTCCTCACCAAAATCAACTGGATATGAAGCCTTACACATTACTGTAATGGGACCATTAGGACGTTGGGTAGAAATTCAGGTGCGTAGTGAGCGTATGGATGAAATTGCCGAAAAAGGATATGCAGCACATTACAAATACAAACAAGGAGCAACTGAAGAAAGCGGTTTAGATACTTGGTTAAATTTATTAAAAGAAGCATTAGAAAATGCCGAAACCAATGCGGTAGATTTTGTAGAAGACTTTAAAATGAATCTGTACGCCAAAGAGATTTATGTCTTCACTCCAAAAGGAGAAATAAAATCGTTACCCAAAGGAGCTACATCTTTAGATTTTGCTTTTAGCATTCACTCCGAAATTGGTGTAAAAACAAGAGGAACACGTGTTAACGGAAAATTAGTACCCCTAAATTACGAACTAAAAAGTGGGGATCAAATCGAGATTATAACCTCCGTAAACCAAAAACCTACAGCCAACTGGTTGGATTACGTAACCAC
The DNA here is from genome assembly GCA_040385625.1 of Bacteroidota bacterium. Lineage (GTDB taxonomy): Bacteria > Bacteroidota > Bacteroidia > Flavobacteriales > Flavobacteriaceae > Flavobacterium. The sequence goes on along the minus strand of JAZKHA010000001.1, from coordinate 122,077 downwards.
ATCAAGGGCCAAAAATAAAATTCGTAACGTATTAAACGAAAATACCAAAAAAGTTGCGGAAGATGGTAAAGAGGTATTGGCGCGAAAGTTAAAGCATCTGAAAATTTCATTCAACGAACAAACCGTTAATGAATTAGTAGCCCACTTAAAACTAAAAACAAGTTTAGATTTATTTTATCGTGTTGGAATTGGCTCTATAGACAACCAACAGCTCAAAGATTTTGCGGCACAAAAAAGCAATAGTTTCTTTAATTTTTTCAAGAACAAAATCAAAAGAGGCCCGTCAACAAATCCTGACTTAGTTCATAAAGATGAAATTACCCAAAAATATGATCTCCTCGTTTTTGGGTCGGAACAAGATAAATTAGATTACAAATTATCAACCTGTTGCAACCCTATTCCTGGTGATCCTGTATTCGGGTTTGTAACTATTAATGAAGGAATAAAAGTCCACAAGCGTGACTGTCCTAACGCAATAAGTATGCAGTCTAACTATGCGTATCGTATTATGCTAGCCAAATGGATCGATTCTACCCAACAAGAATTTAAAGCCACTCTTGACATTACAGGTATGGATAGTTTAGGGTTAACTAATGAGTTAACCAGAATTATTTCTAACAATATGCATGTAAATATTCAAAGCATTTCCTTAAGCGGAGAAGCTGGAATTTTTAATGGAAAATTAACTGTAGTGGTTCCTAACAATACCGTTTTGAAAAAACTAATTGAAAACATCAAAAAAATTGACGGAGTAGATAAAATTTCAAGATCTTCTTAAACTGTTAACAATCGTTTATAACTTTAAAGCAGTATTTTTTTAAAGATTTAAACAAATGAATTATCTTTGCGCATATGACACAAATTGCCACAGATAATAGTAATAATCAAGAGACTGTAAAAAATGTTTTTACCTTGTATCTTGAACAAAAAGGCCATAGAAAAACGCCTGAACGTTACGCTATCCTTCAAGAAATTTACGAGAGCGAAGAGCATTTTGATATCGAGAACTTGTATATCAAAATGAAAAACAAAAACTACCGTGTTTCGCGTGCGACCTTATACAACACAATCGAATTGCTTTTAGATTGCGGTTTGGTTCGTAAACACCAATTTGGTCAAAACCAAGCACATTACGAAAAATCATACTTCGACAAGCAGCACGATCATATCATTATGACCGATACAGGCGAAGTAATCGAATTTTGCGATCCTAGAATTCAAACCATAAAACAAACGATGGAGGAAATTTTCGGTATCGACATTCAAACCCATTCACTTTATTTTTACGCTACAAAAAAACAAAATTAATATACAACTACAAACAACAACACAATGACTGTAGACTTACTACTAGGATTACAATGGGGCGATGAGGGCAAAGGAAAAATTGTCGATGTATTAACTTCAAAATACGATATTATTGCGCGCTTTCAAGGTGGACCAAATGCAGGACACACTTTAGAATTTGACGGAATTAAGCATGTTTTAAGAACAATTCCATCTGGAATTTTTCACGAGAATAATATCAATATTATTGGAAATGGTGTCGTAATAGATCCTGTGGTTTTCAAATCGGAAATCGACGGATTGGCAAAATTCAACTTGGACTTAAAATCGAAACTAATCATTTCTAGAAAAGCCCATTTAATTCTTCCTACTCACCGTTTATTGGATGCTGCCTCAGAAGCTTCCAAAGGAAAAGCGAAAATCGGCTCGACTTTAAAAGGAATTGGCCCAACGTATATGGACAAAACCGGTCGTAACGGAATCCGCGTAGGCGATATCGAATTAGAAGATTTCAAAGAAAAATACCGCGCTTTGGCTAACAAACACGAAGAAATGATCAAATTCTACGATGTTTCTATTCAGTACAATTTAGCGGAATTAGAAAAAGAATTTTTCGAAGCGATTGAAGAATTGAAAAAATTAACTTTCATTGATTCAGAAGAATATTTACACCAAGCACAAAAAGCTGGAAAATCAATTCTTTGTGAAGGTGCTCAGGGTTCTTTATTAGATGTTGATTTTGGAACGTATCCTTTTGTAACATCTTCGAACACGACAGCTGCTGGTGCTTGTACCGGTTTGGGTATTGCGCCTAACAAAATCAAAGACGTGTACGGAATTTTCAAAGCGTATGTTACTCGTGTAGGTAGTGGACCGTTCCCAACTGAAGATTTTGAAGAAGCTGGAACAACTATGGCCAAAGTAGGAAACGAATTTGGTTCGGTAACTGGTCGTCAAAGACGTTGTGGTTGGTTGGATTTAGTAGCCCTAAAATACGCTGTTCAAGTGAATGGTGTAACCCAATTAATGATGATGAAAGGTGATGTGCTTTCAGGTTTTGAAACCTTAAAAGTATGTACCTCTTACAATTATAAAGGTCAAAATATTTCACACTTACCGTACAATATCGAACCGGAAAACATTACACCTGTTTATACTGAATTTAAAGGCTGGAAAGCTGATTTAACAGGCATGAGCACGTATGATCAATTACCGTCAGAATTAAAGGAATACATTGCTTTTATTGAAAAAGAAGTAGAAGTTCCAATTACTATTGTTTCGGTGGGTCCTGACAGAAAACAGACAATCATCAAATAAAACAGAAACGCTCCACCAAAATGGAGCGTTTTTTCTTTTATATCCCAATAAAATTTATCTTTGTCTTTCTCCATCAGAATTACAAGTAATAATGTCTAGAAGAAATTCAGCTCAATTTCAAATTTTTATAAAAAAAGTGCTAAAACGATTTGAAAAAGTAATTTTCATCTCGAAAGCATTACTTTCGGAACGTAATTTCATTTACTTTTCGAGTGTTATTGTTGCTATTTCTTGTGCATTTGCAGTAATTATTTTAAAATCATTTGCTCACAATGTTTTCTTGTTTGCCAATTATATAAATGGCTTTTTAAAACTACCCTACTCTAACAGTTTACTGCCAATTGTCGGTATTTTACTAACGGTATTTGTGATTAAAAATTTCTTGGGAGGTGAGATTGAAAAAGGAAGTTCTAAAATTTTACATTCCGTTGCCAAAAAAGCAGGAATCGTTCCCCGAAAACAAATGTATGCGCAAATTCTAACCAGTTCCTTAACCGTAGGTTTGGGTGGTTCTGCCGGGTTGGAAAGTCCTATCGTTATTACCGGAGCAGCCTTTGGTTCAAATTTTGCTCAAAAATACAAACTCTCCAAAAAAGACCGCATTTTATTACTCGCCTGTGGAATTTCCGCAGGAATTGGAGCTGCTTTCAACGCCCCTATCGCAGGAGTTTTGTTTGCTATTGAAGTTGTCCTTACCGATGTAACTATTTCGGCTTTTGTACCCATAATGATTGCTGCGGCAACTGGCGCATTGGTTTCTCAAATGGTTTTAAGTCGTGAAATTTTATTGAGCTTTCAACAGGTACAAACTTTTAATTTTCACAACACTCCTTACTATATTTTATTAGGTGTTTTGGCTGGTTTTGTTTCAGTATATCATGCCAGAACGTTTCGAAAAGTAGAGCATTTTTTCAATCATTTTTCACATCGAAGTTATGCCAAAGCCCTTTTTGGTGCTTCCGTTTTAGCACTTTTAATTTTCTTATTTCCAACGCTTTTTGGCGAAGGGTACGAAAGCATTAAAACCCTTTCTACTCCACATCCCGAAGTCTTATTAGAAAACACACTTTTGGATAATCACAAGAGTAATGAATGGATTTTATTATTGTTTGTGGGGTCTACTGTTCTAATTAAGTCCATTGCAACCGGAATTACATTAGGTTCTGGAGGAAATGGAGGTAACTTTGCTCCTTCGCTTTTTGTTGGATCCTATCTTGGTTTTTTTGTTGCTAAAATCTTTAAGTTACTAGAAATCAATTCTAATTTACCGATCACCAATTTCACGATTGTTGGAATGGCTGGTATTTTGAGTGGATTATTTCATGCACCACTAACTGCTATTTTCTTAATTGGAGAAATCACTGGTGGTTACGACCTAATGGTACCCCTAATGATTGTTTCATCCATCAGTTTTGCGATTTCCAAACGATTTGAGAAGCATTCGATGGATGTTAAAGCTTTAGCAGCAACTGGAGAAGTTTACACCAGCGACAAAGATTTGAATATCTTGCAAAGCATTGATGTTTTACATCTTATTGATACAAGGTATACTGCTATTGCAGAAGAAGATTCATTAGAAAATGTAGTCAACCTCCTTTCTACCAATCAAGAATTAACATTTCCAGTCGTTGACTCAAAAAATAAATTAATCGGCTTAATAGAATTTGAAAAAATAAGACCTATCATTTTTAATTCCTTTCAGGTAAAATACACCAAAGTAAAAGAAGTGATTACCCATCCTGAATTCGTTATCGAATTTGACGAAGAAATTGATTCAATCATGCAAAAATTCGATACCAACCCAATCGTTATTTTACCAGTTACCAAATATGGGAAATTCTACGGTTTTCTGTTAAAATCAGCTATTTTGGAAGCATACAGAACCAAACTTAAAGAAATGGTTATTGAGTAGATTATAAATGTTTCTTAATAAAACCTTTCGTTTTTTTATTTTAACTAATTTTGGCAAAAAATAAACATACCTTGAATACTATATATTTCCGAATTATACTTTTCACGCTGATCTTCAGTCAAAATTATATTTGGTCGCAGGTTACCAATCCAGCGAGCACATTACCTGTACAAGACAGCAAACAAATATCCATAGAGCATTCCGATTTTTTGAATATTGATGAAAAAGAAGTTCCAGGTGCTATTATTTTCACTGGAAATGTGGTCGTCGTGCATCAAGGTGTTCGTATGACTTGTAATAAAGCTTACCATTTTACCAAATCCAATTTCGTAAAAGCCTTTGGTAATGTCAATATGGTACAAGGTGATACCTTAACCATGAGTAGCAAATATGCCGAATATAACGGAGATACTAAATTTGCTTTTGCCACAGGAAATGTCGTTATGCGTGATCCAAAAATGACGGTTTCTACCGACACCATTAATTTTGACCGTACTAGTCAGCAAGCCTATTACAATACAGGAGGAGTAATTCGCGATGCCGAAAACACCCTAACAAGTAAATCAGGACGTTATTTTTTGAACGAAAAAAAGTTCCAATTCAATACTGCAGTAGTAGTCAATAATCCTACACATACCATTCGTACCAATCACTTGGATTATTACACCAATTCTGGGCATGCTTATGTATTTGGTCCTTCCACTATTGCTTCAGCTAATAATACTATCCATACCACTAAAGGCTTCTATGATACCAAAAAAGACGAAGGAAAACTCTTAAAAGGTTCAAAAATAAAATACAAAGACCGACTCATAGAAGGCGATGATTTATTTTACGATCGAAAAACCGATTTTGCTCGAGCCAAAAACAATGTTAAAATAACCGACACTATCAATAAAACGGTTATTCGCGGTCATTATGCCGAAGTATACAAACAAAAAGATTCGATGTTTATTACCAAAAAAGCTTTGGTTTCGGGGCTTTTTGAAAAAGATTCGGTTTGGTTTCATGCCAAGCGAATTGTCATTACAGGTAAACCCCAAGAGCGCGTCATTCGTGGCTATAACAATGCGCGTTTCTTCAAAAAAGACATGAGCGGCAAATGTGATTCGATTCATTACAATCAAAAGAAAGGACTGACTCAACTTATTGGTAGTCCCATTTTTTGGAATGGAAAACGCCAAATGACCGGAGATTTAATGCATTTAATTTCCGATGACAAAACCAAAAAAATCGATTCGTTAAAAGTATTGAATAATGCTTTTATTATTTCGAAAGACACTATTGGTGAAGGGTATAATCAGGTCAAAGGAGTTAATCTTTACGGAAAATTTAAGGACAATCATTTAAAGGAAGTTGATGTAATAAAAAATACCGAAGTCATTTATTACATGCGTAATGACCAACAAGAACTCATTGGCATTAACAAAAATGTGAGTAGCCGCATCAATATGATGTTGGCAGAAGGAAACGATATAGAAAGTGTAACTTTTTTTACCAATCCAGATGGTGATATCTATCCTGAAAACGAACTTCCAGAAAACGCCAGAAAACTCCGTGGCTTTGTATGGCGGGGAGATGAACAAATACTGAGTCTCGACGATATCTTTCCAAAAGAAGAACTTGAACTCGATGCTAAAGCACAGGCTGAAGTCAAGAAAAAAGCTCAAGAACCGGATGTTCCTATGGAACCTACCAAAGAAACCTTAGAATTTGATAAACCTAAAGTAGTCAAGAGTCAAAAGGGAAAAGGGAAAAGCAAGAAATAATAACTTGTTATTCTGAATAAAGCAAAGAATCACATAATCAAATGAAAAAATCAATTCTAATATTATTTCTATTAGTTCAATTCTTTTGTTTTGGACAAGATGAAAATAAAGCAACCATAATTTTTAGCGATGGCACAACAATAGAAGGCATTGGAGAAATAAAAAGAAACAAAATTTTATTTAAAGTAGATCCAAAAGATGATTTTTCGGTTTGGAATTATGATATGGCTAAAGGAATAATCCTTTATAAGGATGAAGATTTAGAAAAACACGAATATATCAAACCAGATAAATATTCTGAACCATTTTTAATGCAACTAGTAGATGAAGGTTTTGTAAACCTATATAAAAAAGCACATGCCGGTTTAGCTATTAAATATCCTGACAGTCCTCAAATGGCTGTTAAAATTCATTTACCAAAACAATTATCAAATAATTTACCTAATCATGATATGAGTCTTGGAGGAATCCCATATATTGATAAAAATAAAAGTGAAACTTATTATGTAAAAAAACAAAATGAAGAGATAGCAACAGATATTACTTTTAGCTTTAAAAATCGTGCTTTAAAATACTTTTCAGATTGTGAAATTGTAATAAAAAAAATTAACGACAAAACGTTTTCTAAAAATAATATAGCAGAATTGGTAAATTATTACAATAATTACTGCGATGGAGAAGAAAATTAATTATGATTAAAGACTTCCTTACATACCAAGCCCAAACTTCCCCGTATCCTTTAGGAATGGAAGTATCGCATGCCATCGGTTCTTACATCTACGATACTAATAATAAAAAATATTTAGACTTTGTGGCAGGAGTTTCGGCCTGTACATTAGGACACCAACACCCAAGAGTAAAACAGGCAATTATTAACCAGTTAAACAAATACACTCACGTAATGGTGTATGGTGAATATGCACAAGATCCATCGGTAGCATTGTGTAAATTAATGGCGGAACACATGCCTCCGCAATTGAATAAAACCTATTTGGTCAATTCAGGTACCGAAGCTACGGAAGGCGCTTTAAAACTAGCCCGCAGAGTAACTGGAAGAAGTCAATTAATATCGTGTTTCAATGCGTATCATGGCAACACCATGGGCTCTATGAGTGTGATGGGATTTGAAGAACGCAAGCAAATCTTTCGTCCGTTGATTCCAGATGTTGATTTTATTACTTTCAACAACGAGGATGATTTACAAAAAATAACAACTAAAACAGCCGGAATCATCTTAGAAACCATTCAAGGTGGTGCCGGATTCATACAACCTCATAATGACTTCTTGAAAAAAGTCCGTCAACGTTGTGACGAAGTGGGTGCTATGATGATCTTAGACGAGATTCAACCGGGATTTGGTCGCACCGGAAAATTATTCGGATTCCAAAACTATGATGTCGTTCCCGATGTTGTAGTCATGGGTAAAGGCATGGGTGGCGGAATGCCTGTTGGTGCCTTTACGGCCAATGACAAGCATATGGACTTGTTAAGCCACGATCCAAAACTAGGTCATATTACTACTTTTGGAGGACATCCAGTAATAGCAGCTGCCTGTTTAGCTACTTTACAAGAATTGGTAGAAACCGATTTAATGCCAAAATGCTTGGAAAAAGAGCAGTTATTTCGTAAATTGTTAGTACATCCGTTAATTAAGGAAGTTCGAGGAGAAGGTTTAATGCTTGCGATTATGACAGAAAGTCCTGAAATTACTAATCAAATCATCTTTAAATGCCAAGAAAAAGGATTAATCCTATTTTGGTTACTCTTTGAAGGCTGCGCCATTCGCATTACTCCACCCCTAACCCTTTCTAATGAAGAAATCACTGAAGGTTGTGGCATCATTATTGAAGCTATGAATGAGGTACTTACGGTAAAGTAAAATTGTTAATTAAATTGTTCACAACAATTGATTTTCAAAGCGATTAACAAAGCCTAGGTTGCCTAATTTTATATAGGATAATTCTAAAAACAATGAGTATGCATTTGAGTCACGATGAAGAAGATTACAATTTATCCTTATCGAAATTCGAATCGATGTTAAAAACAAACAAAGTATTGTTTTTTGACTCGGAGGAATTTGAGGATATCATACTACATTACATGGATATTGGTAAACCAAGCTTAGCCAAAAAGGCCTTGAAACTAGCATTGGAACAACATCCGAAATCAACAGGTTTAAAGCTCGTTCAAGTCGAAATGTTGGTGTTTGAAGACAAACTCGACATCGCCGAAAAAATGCTTAACGAACTGTATGCTATTGAACCAACCAATGAAGAAATCTACATTCAAAAAGCCAACATCTATTCAAAAAGAGACAATCACGAAAAAGCGGTTGAATTTTTAAAAATTGCTTTGAAGTATACCGATGATTATGCTGATGTGCACAATCTAATTGGTATGGAATATCTTTTTATGGACGAATTGGAGTTGGCCAAAGAGAATTTTATCAAATGCCTGGAAGAAGAACCAGAAGAGCAATCCAGTTTATATAACGTCATTTATTGTTTTGAATTTTTAGAACAATACGATGAAGCGATTGCTTTTTTAACCGAATACATTGACAAAAACCCCTACAGTGAAATCGCTTGGCACCAATTAGGCCGATTGAATTACTCAATCAAAAAATATGAAGAAGCCTATACCGCTTTTGATTATGCAACTTTAATTGATGATTATTTCATGGGTGCTTTTATGGAAAAAGCCAAATCGTTAGAACGTTTAGGCCGTTTTGAAGAGGCAATTGAAAACTACAATGAAACCATTCGTCTAGAAGACCCAACTTCCTATGCCTTATTGCGTATTGGAAAGTGTTATGAAAAATTAGGAAATGAAGTAGATGCTTTAAAATTCTACAATCAAACCATGCATGAAGATCCTTTACTAGACAAAGGTTGGATTGCTATCACTGATTTGTATTTCAAAAAGAAAAACTATCAAAAAGCGCTCTATTTTGTCAATAAAGCGTTAGCTATTGATAGCGAAAATAAATTATACTGGAAACGTTTTGCTGCGATAAATCGTGCCTTAAACTTTTACGAAGAAGCCGAAATGGGCTATCGAAAAGCTGTAGAATACGGTGACTATGAATTAGACACTTGGTTATATTGGGTAGATTTATTACAATTTTTAGGTGAATTTGATGCAGCGGTGCAAACCTTATTACAAGCCTGTGAATACTTCCCTGAAGAAAATGAGGTAGAATACCGATTGGCGGGATTGTACTTTATGCTACAAGACTCCGAAAAAGGTACGTTTCATTTAAGTAACGGTTTACGCCAAAACTATAAAAACAGAAAACTGTTAAAAGACCTATTCCCTGTGATTTGGGAACGAAAAGAGGTTCAGGAAATTATCGAAAAACATAAAAAATAATCCTTACTAATGAAAAAATTAGGGTTATTAGGCAGAAACATTGGCTATTCTTTTTCTAGAAATTACTTTACTCAAAAGTTTTCAAAGGAAGGAATAGCCAATACTTTTAGTTATGAAAACTTCGACATTCCCAGTATTCAAGATTTACCCGAAATCATAAAAAACAATCCCGAGTTAATCGGACTAAATGTCACCATTCCGTACAAAGAGGAAATCATTCCATTTTTAGACGAATTATCGGACAATGCCAAACAAATTGGCGCCGTAAACACAATCAGAGTATTACCTAACGGAACTTTATTTGGCGATAACACCGATTATTTTGGCTTTATCCAATCGTTACAACCACTGCTAAAATCACATCACAAAAAGGCACTGATTTTAGGAACTGGAGGTGCTGCAAAGGCCATTGCATTTGGATTACAACAATTGGAAATCGACTTTACTTTTGTTTCCAGAGTAGCCAATGAAAACACCTTAGGTTACGAAGATTTAGACGAAAAAACAGGTAAAGAATACCAAATTATAATTAATTGTACACCTTTAGGAACTTTTCCAAATACGGAAGTTTGTCCAGATATTCCTTATGATTTGTTTACCGAAGATCATATAGCTTACGATTTGATTTATAATCCAGAGAAAACTACTTTTTTGAGTAATGCGGAAGAAAACGGAGCGACAATAAAAAACGGACATGAAATGCTAACACTTCAAGCCGAAAAAGCCTGGGACATCTGGAATCGCTAATTACTTATGCTTTCTCCAGTATTTTTGACCATAACTACAGAAAATTTCCTGATTTTCTTTAATGGTTGAAGTGGCCATCAAACAAACATTATCATTCTCGTCCAACGTAATTTTAGCATTATTCTTAAACGCTGATTTACCAAACCCAGAAGCATCATTGGCATATTTTGCAAAGCAATCGGTTTGCATACAATCTAAAACAGCACCATTTAAGAGTACCATAAAATATTTATCTTCTCTTTTTGCTTCTCTTTTTTTAATTTCCGATTGACTTAGAATTTCACCTTTAAAAACGGAAATAATTTCGTCTTTATATATTTTTACAGCGGTAAACAAACCTTTTCCCGAATTCGGAATCTGTGATTCTTGAATGTATAAATAATCGGCCTCTTGAGCTTCTATAGCATTTTTATCTTGTTTAGACATAATAAATTAAACCTCAATGTTACTACAAATATTATAATAAACCTAAAATCATTGTGATAACCAAAGTGCACTTATACCCTTTATAGAAATTCAAGCAAAAAAGCAGAAACATCAATTTCAACCAAAAAAACGGTATTACAGCGGTTTTATCTTTTGAATTTAATTCGATTTTAGTAACTTCGGCAGATAATAACAGTAAATATTCTGCATCATGCAAGAAGAACAACACGATAACCTGCTACAAGCAGATGGAAACGGAAATCAAGAATCGCAAACTATTGTAAGTGAAGCGATTGAAACCATTGAAAATCTTAACGCCGAAGTAAGCGAAGATGCAACAATTGAAGAAAGTCACGATATCCCAATGCAGAATTATGAAGCAATGGATATGGACAAACTTGTTGTTGAACTAGAACATTTGGTTGTAACTGACAAAATAATGGCGGTTAGCAAGCATGTGGAAGAAATAAAATCGGCATTTTTATCTAAATTCAATCATTTTATCGAGGAGAAAAAGGAAGAATTTCTTCATGAAAATCACGATACTAATGAAGAATTTGAATATCATTCTCCATTAAAATCAAAATTTGATTCTTTATATAACAATTACAAGACCAAGAAAAATACGCATTTCAAATCGTTAGAATCCAATTTAAAAACGAATTTACAAACGCGATTAAACTTAATTGAAGAATTAAAATCATTAATAAATCCGAACGAGAATATTGTTGATTCTCTAAAACAATTCAACGATTTACGCGAACGTTGGAAAAATGCAGGAGCCATTCCCAAAGACAAATACAATCACGTTTGGAATAATTACCATTTTCACGTTGAGAATTTTTACGATATTTTACATTTAGATCGTGAAGCGCGTGATCAGGATTTTAAACACAATTTAGAGAAGAAAACCAAAATTATAGAAAGAGCTCAAGGTCTTTTGCAAGAAGCGGATGTAATGAAAGCGTTTAGAGAATTGCAATTGTTACACAAAGTTTGGAAAGAAGAAATTGGACCTGTATCTAAAGATAAACGTGAAGAAATTTGGAATGCTTTTAGCGAAGTAACCAAGCAAATGCATGACAAACGCGAAGCTATTTTTGAAGAACTACGTGGTCGAGAAGTTGAAAATCTAACAAAGAAAAAGGAAATTATTGCAGCCATAGAGCAAATTGCTACCGAAAAAGTAGAAGTGCATTCCGGCTGGCAAGAACAAATCAATAAAATTGAAGCTTTACGCAAAGCATTCTTTGAAGCAGGTAAAGTTCCTACTGAAGTAAACGAGCAAACATGGGCCGAATTTAAAATGGCTGTACGCAACTTTAATACTCACAAAAACTCGTTCTACAAAGACATCAAAAAAGACCAACAGAACAACTTAGATAAGAAAAATGCATTGGTAGCTCGCGCAAAAGAATTGATGGAAAGTGAAGATTTTGCTGCTACAACTCCAATCATGAAAAAAATTCAAGATGAGTGGAAGCAAATTGGCCATGTCCCAAGAAAATTTTCAGATAGTGTTTGGGCTGAATTTAAAGGTGCTTGCAACCATTATTTTGACCGTTTACATGCCGTAAAAAATGAGAATGAAGCTGTTGAAGTAGAGGCTTTTGAAAAGAAAAAAGACTACTTAGAAAAAGTAAGAGCTTTTGAATTTTCAGGCAATCATAAAACCGATTTAGACGCGATAAAAGCGTATATTGAAACGTGGAAGTCATTTGGTAAAGTACCTTTTGCCCGTCGCCACATTGAAGGAAAATTCAATAAGGTATTAGATGGTTTGTTTGAGAATCTAACTTCAAGCAAAAAAGAGGCTGAAATGATGCGTTTTAACAGCCGATTAGAGCAACTCTCAGGTGATAACGATACTAGAAAACTAGATGGTGAAAAAGTATTCCTGCAGCGTAAAGTAGAAGAAGTGCAACATGAAATTTTTCAATTGGAAAATAACATTCAGTTTTTTGCCAATGCCAAAAAAGAAAGCCCATTGGTTACTGAGGTAAAGAAAAACATAGAACGTCACAAGGAAGAGCTAGCCATGTGGAAAGAAAAATTGAAACAGATACGAAGTATGTAGTAATAAAAAATCCCGCTAATGCGGGATTTTTTATTTTTTATTAACTAAAATTGATCCTTTTGGAACCCTATTGATACTGAATTTAGCTTTAAAACCTGTAGATAGATCCCATTTATCTGAAGTGATTAATTTACCCTCATCATCAAAGAAAGAAAATTCTCCTGTGTTTGGAAAATAATATCCTTCGTTTAAAGCTTCAATTTCTATATAGTTAATACCCATAATCAAACCTATATATATAGTTTTTCTTTCTTCACCCAGTTGGATTAAATCAGCAACAATTTTGCCATCAATCCATACTCTAACATTATCACCATCAATTTCTCCAAAATCACGGTAAGTAATCGCTAAAGTAGCAGACTCCGTTTTAAATTGTCCAAAATCTTGATGTCGACGAAATATTTTGGGATCTGGCCCTCCTTCCTCCTTCGAAGAAAATGACTTATTCATCTTATCGGCGAATTGTTTTCCAACATTTAAATCGCTTTTAGGCTGATTAATCGAATTTTGTTTCTCCAATTTAGGCATCTCATAGACTTTATTCGGCACCTTAAACATTTTAGGCTCAAAAGGCTTTGCAATAGAATATTGTGGTGCTGAAGTGCTTGTTTCAGGCTTATCATCCGGTTTTGGTGAATCATCACGTGGGATGGCAATAGATTTTATAGGCTTCCCTTCTTGAGAAAAACCAATTACAGGTAACAATGCTAAAAGGACTAGTATTTTTTTCACAACATACATTTATCAAAAATTATTCCAATTTACTTTTCAAAGCTATATTCTCTCTCCACTAAGCAAATTCTTGTGGTATAGGATTGATACCATTTTTCTCGTCCTACTTTTTGTGCTTCCAGATGATCACTATTTTGTTTCCAGTTGGCAATCGACTCCAAATCTTTCCAATATGAAACGGTAATACCCACTTCACTTCTAGCCGATTCAACACCAATAAACCCTTCTTGATCTTTTGCTAAAGTAATCATTAGATCTGCCATTTCAGAATATCCTTCTTCAATTTCTGTTCTAACAGAGGTGAAAATTACAGCATAGTATGGCAACTTCATATTTTATATCTTTTTTGCTTCTTCCCAAAAAATATCCATTTCCGCCAAAGTCATATCCGATAAGTTTTTACCTAAATCAGATGCTTTGCTTTCCAAATACGTAAAACGCTTGATAAACTTTTTATTGGTGCGTTCCAAAGCGTCTTCAGGATTAACATTTAAGAATCGAGCATAATTAATCATAGAAAATAAAACGTCTCCAAACTCGGATTCTATTTTATCCTGATCCCCAACTTTGATTTCTAGCTGAAGTTCTTCTAGTTCTTCTTGCACTTTATCCCAAACCTGATGTGGTTCTTCCCAATCGAAACCCACTCCTTTTACTTTATCTTGAATCCGGCTAGCTTTCACTAACGCTGGTAGACTTTTGGGTACACCTTCTAAAACTGATTTTTTACCTTCTTTCAGTTTTAGTTTTTCCCAATTGCGTTTGACTTCCTCTTCATCAGCCACTACTACATCACCGTAAATATGTGGATGACGATGAATGAGCTTTTCACAAATATCATTGGCTACATCTGCGATATCAAAACTATTTTTCTCACTTCCAATTTTAGCATAAAAAGCAATGTGCAGCAACAAATCGCCCAACTCATTTTTAATTTCGGTTAAGTTATTATCCAAAATAGCATCACCCAATTCGTAGGTTTCTTCTATCGTGAGGTGGCGGAGTGATTCAAGCGTTTGCTTTTTATCCCACGGGCATTTTTCCCGCAACTCGTCCATAATATCCAAAAGGCGACCGAAAGCTTCGAGTTGTTGTTGGCGTGTGTTCATATAATTTTATTTTCGATGCACTAAATAACAAAAATCCTGCATTTGAATGACAAATGCAGGACTTATATTTTTGTTAAAAATTAATTATTTTTTAGTCGACTTTGTCGCTTTTTGAGCTGGTGCTTTTTTAGCGGCGGCTGCACCTGCATTTTTAGGAGCTGCGGCTTTAGGCGTTTTAACAGATTTTGCTTCTGCTCCAACGAGTGCTTTTTCAGTTGTAGCTTCTGTTTTCGCTTCAACTTCAGTTGAAGTTAATCCTTTTGCTTGCAAAATATTGTACCAGTTCAATACTTTTTTAATGTCTGAAGCATATACTCTCTCTTGATCATAATCAGAAAGTACTTCAACAAAATAAGCCGTCATTTGAGCTTTATCATCTTTAAAATTAGGTGCTTGACCGTTATTTTCTTTCTTAGCGATGGCTACCATAACTTCTGCTAAAGGCTTTTCTTCACTGTATGTATACATCGAAATTTCAGAAAGTAAACTTACATTACTACGTAAACTAACTGTGATTTTTTTTCCGTCCATTAATGATTCGGCTACGAAACCGGTTCTTGTTTGCATTTTTAAAGCATATAAACCTGGCTTTCCTGAAATGGCTAATATTCTTTCTAAGTTCATTTTTCTATATTTTTAAAGAAAACAAATATACTATTGTTTGCTATTCGTTATTATAAATTCTTATCTTTTTTTAGGAACAAAACGCATTCTATAATCAGGTCTTGCCTTACCATCCATAATGTTTTGTAACTTCTTTTTAATCAACGTCTTTTTAAGAGTAGATATTTTATCTGTAAATAAAATTCCTTCAATATGATCGTATTCATGTTGAATTACACGAGCAATTAGTCCGTCGAATTCTTCTGTTTTTTTGTTGAAATTCTCGTCATAATACTCCAACGTGATTTTTTCGTGGCGATACACATCCTCACGCACATCTGGAATACTCAAACAACCTTCATTAAAACCCCAAAGTTCTCCTTCTTCTTTTAGTATTTTGGCATTAATGAACGTTCTTTTAAAACCTTTCATTTTTTCTGCTTCCTCTTTGCTCAAATCTTCTCCATCGCTAAAAGGTTCACAGTCTACAATAAATAAACGAATGGCTAAGCCTACTTGAGGAGCTGCCAAACCTACTCCGCATGCATTGTACATAGTATCATACATACTGGCAATAGTTTCGTTTAAATTCGGATATTCTTTGGTTACTTCTTCTCCTACTTTACGTAAAACCGGATCACCGTAACCTACAATTGGTAAAATCATTTTCTTTTAATCTTTACGCGTTGCGACCTCTAACGCATTTTTAAAGTGCAAAAGTAATTAAAATTGCTTATTCCACTTTCAATTTTAAGACTTCGTTTGTTTTTTTTCTGATTTGATTGGCTAATTCCGGATAATCATTAAGTGATTTCCCATAAGACGGAATCATTTCTTTTAATTTATTTTGCCATACTTCACTCTGCATTTGAATAGGAAAACACTTGGTCATTAACTCCAGCATAATTGAAGTGGCAGTTGAAGCACCTGGTGAGGCACCTAATAAAACGGCCAACGAACCGTCGGCAGCACTTACAACCTCTGTTCCAAATTCCAGTACTCCATTTCCTTCCTTATCTTTTTTGATTACCTGTACTCGTTGCCCCGCATTTTCTAGAATCCAATCTTCCTTTTTTGCCGAAGGTACATATTCTTTTAAGGCTTTCATTCGATCATTAGACGATTGAAAAACTTGTTCAATTAAATATTTAGTCAGTGGTATATTTTTGATTCCAGCTCCCAACATAGGTTTAATATTGTCTAATTCTATTGACTTTATCAAATCGAAATAGGAACCATTCTTTAAAAATTTAGTCGAAAAACCGGCATACGGTCCAAAAAGTAAGGCTTTTTCACCATCAATCATACGAGTATCAATATGTGGTACCGACATTGGTGGTGCACCTACCGAAGCTTTACCATATACTTTCACCGCGTGTTTTTTAATTACATCTGGATTTGTACATTTTAACCATTGTCCACTTACCGGAAAACCTCCATAACCTTCTCCTTCAGGTATTTTTGCTTTTTCTAACAGTAATAAAGAACCTCCCCCAGCACCAATAAAAACAAACGGTGTGTAAATTCTTTTCTTTTCACCAGTCGTTAAATTTTTTACTTTGATGCGCCATTTGCCTTCCTTCTTTTTCAATTTACTCACTTCGTGATTAAAATGCATACTAATTCCATCGAGCGATTCTAAATATTTAAAAATGCTTCTAGTAAGCGCTCCGAAATTCACATCAGTCCCACACTTCATTGAAGTCGCTGCAATTTTATCTTTATTTTTGCGGCCTTCCATTACTAATGGTGCCCATTCTTTAACCTGATTCACATCTTCAGTATATTCCATTTCTTTGAAAAGGTGAAACTTTTGCAACGCTTCAAATCTTTTTCTCAGGTACTCAACGTTTTCATCTCCCCATACAAAGCTTAAGTGTGGTACTGCTTTGATAAAATTTTCTGGATTTTGGAGTAAGTCTTTTTCTACCAGATACGACCAAAACTGACGTGAAACCTCAAATGATTCGGTAATTTTAACCGCTTTTTTAGTTTCAATGGTTCCGTTTTCTAATTCTGGAGTATAATTTAATTCACAAAAGGCGGCGTGTCCAGTACCTGCATTGTTCCATGCATCTGAACTCTCGGCCGCTGCAATATCTAACCGCTCGTAAATTTCAATTTTTAAATCGGGTTGTAATTCTTTGAGTAGTAATCCAAGAGTGGCACTCATAATTCCGGCACCAATTAATACTACATCTGCTTCGTGTTGTTGTGTTGTTGTTGTCATTTTGCCAATTTGCTAGGCAAAGATAATAAGAGAAAAATAATTTTATCCTTACTTCACAAGGCTTTATCACCTTTTTAACAATTTTTCAAATAATGTTAAAACATTTTTCGAGAAAGGTAATCGCGAAGCATAATCGTTGCCGAAATTTCATCAATCAATCCTTTGTTTTGACGCTGTTTTTTGGTAAGCCCACTATCAATCATGGTTTGAAACGCCATTTTAGAAGTAAAACGTTCATCCACTCTTACCACAGTCATTTCAGGAAAAGCAGCTTTAAATTTTTCGACAAACGCTTCAATCATTGGAGCACTTTCCGAGGGTTGCCCATTCATTTGCTTAGGCTCACCAATTAAGACTTTGAAAACATTTTCTTTTGAAAAATAATCTTTCAAAAAAACCAAAGCCGTTTCTGAAGGAACGGTAGTCAACCCTGAAGCAATAATTTGCAATTCATCGGTAACTGCAATTCCGGTGCGTTTTTGTCCGTAGTCTATAGCGAGGATTCTTGGCATAATTAACTGTTTAGACAAAAGTAGTTATTTTGAGTTATATCGTTATTAAACAAAAAACTTATCTTTGCTTCAAATCGAAATTTTATGCAAAACTTACAATCAATTATAGAAGAAGCTTGGGAAAACCGAGCACTATTACAATTAGAAGCTACTCAAAAAGTCATTAGAGAGGTAGTTAGTTTATTGGACGCTGGAACACTTCGTGTAGCTGAACCAACCGATAACGGCTGGCAGGTAAACGAATGGGTTAAGAAAGCGGTAGTAATGTACTTCCCTATCCAAAAAATGGAGACATTCGAGGTAGGTATTTTCGAGTACCACGATAAAATTCCATTGAAACGCGGTTATGCTGAAAAAGGAATCCGTGTGGTACCTCATGCTGTAGCCCGTCATGGTGCTTACATTTCGAAAGGCGTAATTTTAATGCCAAGTTATGTGAACATTGGTGCTTATGTTGACGAAGGTACTATGGTAGACACCTGGGCAACTGTGGGCAGTTGTGCACAAATCGGCAAAGACGTTCACTTGAGTGGAGGTGTTGGTATTGGTGGTGTATTAGAACCGTTACAGGCGGCTCCGGTAATTATTGAAGATGGTGCTTTCATCGGTTCCCGTTGTATCGTTGTGGAAGGTGTACGCGTAGAAAAAGAAGCCGTTTTAGGCGCTAATGTGTGTTTGACAGCCTCTACTAAAATTATTGATGTTACAGGTCCAGAACCAATAGAATATAAAGGAGTCGTTCCGGCTCGTTCGGTAGTAATTCCAGGAAGTTATGCAAAAAAATTCGAAGCAGGTGAATATCAGGTACCTTGTGCTTTGATTATCGGAAAACGTAAACCATCGACCGATTTAAAAACATCGCTTAACGATGCGTTAAGAGAATATAACGTAGCAGTATAATTCCTCAATGAAAGTATTAGTAATACAACAGAAAATGATTGGCGACGTGCTGGCTAGTACGGTAATTTGTGAAGCTATCAAAACGCAACATCCCGACTGGAAAGTACATTACATGGTACAACCCAATACGATGCCTGTTGTAGAAAACAATCCTTTTATTAATAAGGTGGTCTTTTTTGAGAAATCAAAAAAAGATGGCATACTGAAGTTAATCCGATTTGGATTACAGCTCAGAAAAGAGGAATACAATGTGGTAATTGACGCTTACGGAAAATGGGAAAGTATTATTCCTGCCTATTTTTCAGGTGCCAAAACCAGAATAGGTAACCAAAAATGGTACACTAAATTACTGTTTACCGAAACGGTTATTCCTAAAAAGAATATTGAAGGTTCGGCCATAGCACACCGTTTGCAATTGGCCGAAGCTTTACTCAAAAAACCGACTCCCATCCTATTCCCTAAAATTTACCTGACCGATACAGAAATTGCTTCGGCACAAAAAAGCGTTCAGGAGCGATTGGATACCTCAAAACCAATCTTTATGATCAGTGTTTTGGGAAGCGGAACCAATAAGAGTTTGCCTGCGAAACAAATGGCAGCTACTCTCGACCATATAGCCGCTGAAAGCAACGCCCAATTATTATTCAATTTCATGCCCAATCAGGAAGCCGAAGCAAAAGCTATCTATGATGCATGCTTGCCTGAAACCCAAAACCAAATCGTTTTGGATTTTTATACCAAAGGATTACGGACATTCCTTGCTGTACTGTCACAATGCGATGCTATGATTGGTAACGAAGGTGGCGCTGTGAATATGGCCAAAGCTTTGAATATCCCCACATTTACCATTTTCTCTCCGTGGATTAACAAGTCGTCTTGGAATATGCTCACGGATGATAAAAGCCATGTTGCAGTACATTTGAACGATTACCATCCGGAGATTTACAACGGACAACATTCAAAGCATTTTAAACAACAGGCACTGGAATTGTATAAAAAATTAACGCCCGATTTGTATCGAGCGTCATTAGTTGATTTTATAAAGAGGATTACTTCGTAAATTTTTCCAGATACCAATTAACCTGTTCCTGCAATCCTTGTTTTAAACTTACTTTAGGTTCGTAACCCAACAACTTTCTGGCTTTATCAATAACAGCCGCAGTTCTCTGTTGGTCACCTTTACGTGGTGGCTGATGGTCAACAATCAGGGTTTTGTTCATGATTTCTTCCACAGCTTTGATACCGTCGGCGGTAGTATTAACTTCATCTGTACCTAAGTTGATGATTTCTCCGTCAACTTTATCTTCATTTCCGATAATGGCAGCTAATCCGTCAACAATATCACCTACATATGTAAAACTTCTTTCGTGTTTCACACTACCTTCAAAAAGCGGAAATGGTTTATCGTAATATAAATTCTCAATCAGTTTTGTGTATAATTTTTCTGGACGTTCTCTTGGTCCGAAAACAGAATACAAACGAATGGAACATGATTTTAATTTACCGGTACGTTGTAAACCTAAAACCAATTGCTCAGCGGCTAATTTAGTCGAACCGTAAAACGAAACCGGTTTTGCTGGTACTTCCTCATCAACAGTGGCTTCGATACCGTATACCGAAGATGTTGCAATATTGACAAACGATTTTAAGTTAGGATTGTATTCCAGAACCGCTTCCAATAAATTTTGGGTTGCATAGATATTATTATCTACATACTCCTGTAAAGAAGTTGTTGATGAAATACCCGGTTGTGCAGCCAAATGATAGATATAATCGAATGGTTTTTCGAAGACAGTAGTTAAATCTGAATTCAAGTCAATTCTATGAATCTGAATTCCTTTATCGGCTAAATCTTTAGCATTTAATTCTTTTAAATTCACATCATAGTAATCATTGATATTGTCAATTCCGACAACTTCATGACCTAGTCCATGTAATTTTTCACATAAGTGTGATGCAATAAATCCGGCAGCTCCAGTTACTAATATTCTCATTATGCTGGTAGTTCTTGTTTTTTTATACCAAATGGAGTCCATTTGATTTTTTGATCTTTTACTTCTTTTCTGATGGCTAAATTTGCTGCCAAAGATTCAGGTGTTTTATAACCTCTGGCATGATCCAAATGTAGTACAATCGCTTTGTGGCGGATTTGCTTTCCTTTGATTCCATAATTCTCTAAACGCTCTCCAAATTCTCTGTCCGGGCCACCATATTTCATGCGTTCATCATAACCGTTCACTGCAATCATATCATCTTTGAAACCAGAAGAATTACAATTATTGAATGATGGCGTTGTAGGACTTATTAAATCCAATAGTGAAGTAATTGGTTTCTTTAAACCGAGTTTTAAAAAATTAGAAAACCCTAATTTGTCAATACTCTTCAGCCAACTAACATCAAAACAATGTTGTTTTAATATGTCTTCTTCAGTTATATGCTTACTCGTTTTCATAGTAAGTTTGCAGTATCCTCCAGATAAAAATTGCCCTTTTTCAGCTTCAACAGCATGAACTTCAACAAAATCTTTACGCGGAATACAGTCACCATCGGTCATAATAATATATTCATGAGCAGCATCTACAATGGCAACATTCAAAATTTCCTGACGACGGTATCCCATATCTTCATGCCATAAATGGCGTAAAGGCACCGGATAATTGGCCGCATATTTATCAATTAAATCTTTTGTAGATTGACGGGAACCGTCATCAGCAATGATTACTTCAAAATCTTTATACGTTTGAACACTATATCCAATCAAGACTTTTTCTAACCATTCTTCGGCATTATAGGTACTTACAACAACCGATATTTTCATAAAACGTTTTTTACAAAGTTATTAATTATAATATAGTATTCTATTATTTTGAAAGTTTATTCTGTCTTTGGTTTATTCTTCCCTCGATGTTTCCATCTTTTATGAGTCCAAAGATAATATTCTGGTTTTTCAAGGATTTGTTGCTCAACTTTTCTAAGAAAAGTATCCGTAATTTCATAATCCGGTATTGTCCTAACATTGTCTGAAAGCAATTCAAACTCAGTTTCATAATACCCTCTTTTGATTTTTTTAACCTTTAAGAACATCATATTCATATCAAACCGCTTAGACAACATTTCAGCTCCAGTATGCACTGGCACTTCAATTCCCATAAAATTTGTCCAATAAATATGAGGTTTAATCTGAGGCGATTGATCACTGGCAAAACCATATAATGCTTTAATTCCTTCTAATTGATTTTTTTCAATAATTGCAATGGTATGCTTACTATTTATAAGTGTTGCTTTAAATCGTGATCTAATTTTTTTGACAAGGTCATCAAAATGTTTGTTGTTGATTTTTTTGTAAATCGCAAAGCCCTTAAAATTAACTTTCCTATTCATAGAAACAACCCATTCATAACTAGCGTAATGGGAAGCCATTAAAGCAATGCTCTTGCCTTCTTTCTCTAAGTTTAAGTACGCATCTAGGTTTTTAAAAACAAAACGTTTTTCTATTTCTTTCTCTGAAATTGTCATTGTTTTTATCATTTCTAAAAACATATCACACATATGCTTGAAGAATTTTTTTTCAATTTCTTTATGCTCTTTGTCAGACAAATGTGGCAAGGCCAATTTTAAATTTTCACGGACTAATTTTTTTCTGTAACCAATTAAATAGTAGACAATAATATATACTACATCGGATACAAAATACAATAGCCTAAAAGGTAAAATGGATAATAAATAGATAAGTGGATAAAATATGATGAAAATGAGTAATTGCATAAATTTATTTTGGACAAATGTAAAAAATAATGAACTAATTATAAAAAATAAAAAGTATTGTATTTATTGCTACTTTTGCTACTATATAGCCTTTTAAAATGTTTGAACACTTACTAATTACTCGTTTTAATCTAAGAAACCCTAAATGGGATGTTACTAAGAATAATGAAAATCTTCTGACAGAAGAATGGATGACGGACAGAATGAAGTTGTTTACTGATTTTTGTTTCCCTTCAATCGTTTCACAAACCAGTAAAAATTTCAAATGGTTACTATATTTTGACACTACTACTCCTGAGAAATTTAAAGTGCAAATTCAAGATTTAATAAAAGTTCAAACTAATATTGAAGTTTTTTTTATTGATGGAATGCCAGCTTTTTATTCTGAAATTCAAAAATACATTCAAGAGAAATCAACATCACCCTACTTAATAACATCGAGAATAGATAATGACGATTGTATTCATAAAGATTTTATTAAGGAAGTACAAAATCAATTCAACTCACAGGATTACCAAGCAATAGACATTATAAAAGGGTACTCACTACAAGTTGAGCCTAATGTAATGCTAGGCAAAAAAGAACACATCTTTAATCCTTTTATCAGTTTAATTGAAAAAAATGACAATCCAAAAACTGTTTGGTTTAGTGACCATAATATGTGGAAAAAAGAAACACGCATTACCCAAATAACGAATAAAAGACTTTGGATGTCTATCATTCATCAAAAAAACAAGGTTAATGAATTTGATGGGTATGGAAATGTGAATTGGAATGAAATATCAAAAGAATTTATTGTGTCTGATAGTGTAAATTCGATAATTACACAAAACTTAATCCCATATAAAAACTGGTGGTTTTTAAGTTTAAGAAATGCTCTTTATGTAAAAATGGTGCTGTTTAGTAAGCTTTTCAAACGAAAAATTGGAGTTTATAAGATCAAATAAACCTATTCTACTTTCGGCAGTTTAAGCAAATGTCCGTATTCTATATTTAACTGTTGAAGCAAGATATTTTTAACACCTCCGTTAGGGATAAAAGTCAGCTCACCAAAGTATGTTTTCCCTTTAACCGAATATAAATCGACTCTCAAAAAAGGAAATCCTTTAGACAATTGAGCTGCAACATCTCTCATTTCATCTAAATTTGAAGGTTTGGGTATTTCTCCTTGAAGATAATTTTTGCTGGTTGCGTCGGGTTGATACTTATTCCAATTCAAATCATATACCGCCATTTTACCTACACCATCTTCTGTAGCTTTGATCAAAACATTAGCAGGCACGCCACCAAAACATTGAAATTTATAATCAATTAAATCATGTCCGTCCTCTTGTTCTAATAACTCTTCAATAACAATTACTGGTTTCAGCTTTTTATATATTTTTTCTCTGAACTTATAATAATAGTTCGTCGTCATAAACTTTTTTAGTTTACATTTCTCTTTCTCGATGTCAAGTTTCGATTTGTCTTCTACTATTAAGTTAAAGCCAGAACCATGAGAACATTTTAAAGCAAACTTTTGAGGTAATATTTCGAAATCAATTTCGTCAACAGTATCATAAACCGCAATTAGGTCAACTAAAACTGAGTCTCCTACCCTTTCCTTTACTACTTGTCTGCACAGATATTTATCAGCAAACCGACCAAAACTTTCATCGTAATAGAAAAGTTTCAGCCATTGTAGTTTATCCGCAAAAGTCTTGGGATTTTCTAAATTCAATTTCTCCCCTGTTCTCAAGAAATACTGTGTTTTAGACACCTTCACATCATTGGAAGAAAAAACCTCTAAAAACTTAAGGTATAACTGGTAAAACTTTCTTTTAAAAAAATTCATTTATTTTTTTTACTCATTACTACTTCATTCAATTCTTTGAACATTTTTTGAGCAATGACTTCTTTTGTAAAATTATTGACCAAATACTCGTAGCCAAGTTTAGTGAATTTTTCTTGAAGTTCTTCATTTTTAATTAAAAGTTCTACTTTATCAGCAAAATCAATTGGATTTCCTACTTCTGCTAACAATCCCGTTTCATTATCTACAACTACTTCGGGAATACCGCCAGCTCTAGCTGCAACAATAGGAACTCTACAAGCGTACGACTCTAACAAGACTCCTCCGGTAGGTTCATTATTGGATGTAAATAGAAACAAATCAAATTCAGGAAGGATTTCGGGAATATCTTTTCTAAAACCTGCAAAAATAATATGTTCTTCAAGCCCTAATTCTTTCACTTGGTTACGAACTTCATTTTCTAGCGATCCTTCTCCTACCAAAATAAATTTGGCTTTTACTTCTCTTTTAACTAATTCAGCAACAGTATTTACCCATGTTTTGTGGTCTTTAAACCCAGCAAAAGCAGCAATATTTCCTATAATTTTATAATCCTCAGGAATACCAAATTCTTGATGTAACAAACCTGTTTTTTGTATTTTTTTAAATTTATCTATATCAGTCACACTACCAACCACACACATTTTAGAAGCATCTTTAACAGCATATTTCAATATATCTACAACAGGATGTGATACACAAATAATTTTTTCAATTCCTGAATAATTGTATTTCCATTTTCTAAAAAAGTTGGTATCAACCCGTTCAATCATCGTGCGGCATAATACTAAAGAAGACTTTAATCCAAAAAGTAATTTTGCCCATACCCCAAGTGTGTGTGCTTTACTGCTATGCATAAAAACAATATCGGCCTGAAGTTCATCTGATAAATTTTTCAATTTTCTGGCAAAAGCAATATCATATTCTGATTTAAAATCATAACTCAAAACATTTTTTATACCTCTTTCTAAGGCTACTTTTTTAACCATCGAATCGTTTCTACAAACAATCCATTGGTCTTCTACCAGATTATAATCTCTAAAAGCTTCATATAAATAAATAATTTTTTGTTCATGACCTCGCCAACCGTCAGCCGCCGTAAATTGTATTAAACGCATTTTACTATTTTTTAGACAAAAATATACAATAATAATTTCTATTTTTACAATATTCTACATTAACTCATAAATGACAAACCCAATTAGATATTTTTATACCAAAATTTTTAAAAATTTCAAGTTTTTACCTTCCGAAATTTTAATCCCTATTCAATACGAATATACCACTGGAAAGAAAGTAGATTTAAAAAATCCTCAAACATTCAATGAAAAAATTCAATGGTATAAAATATATTTTAGAGATCCTCTTTTTCAAAAACTTGCAGACAAATACCGGGTAAGAGAATATGTGGATAAAAAAATAGGAAGTCAATATCTCAATCAATTGCATGGTGTATTTAACAAACCAGAAGAAATAAATTTTGATAGTTTACCTGAAAAATTTGTACTGAAATGTGTTCATGGTAGCGGGTATAATATTATTGTTAAAGACAAGTCAACTTTAGATATACATGAAACACTTAAAATTATTCGAAAATGGCAATCTAGAGATTTCTATCAAAAAGGGAAAGAATGGTCGTATAAAAATATCCCGAGGAAAATTGTGGTTGAAGCTTTTTTAGAAGATGATAATGTAGCCATCCCAGATTATAAATTTTTTTGCTTTGATGGGGAAATTAAATTTATACAAGTAGATCTTGAAAGAAAAATTCATGATTACAGATGTTACTTCGATGTAAATTGGAATAAATTAAGCTTTAACACCGAAAAAAGTCTTTTCTATGAAGGAGAAATAACTAAGCCTAAAAATTTAACAGAAATGATCTCAGTGGTTGAAAAACTATCTCAAAACATTCCTTTCGTTAGAGTTGATTTATATTCAGTAAAAGGGAAAACAATTTTTGGTGAAATGACTTTTTATCCAGCCAATGGCACTAGAGAATTTGTTCCAACTGAAATGAATTTGATTATTGGTTCTTATTTTCGCTTACCAAACAAATACTAAATTATGGATATTAATACTGAAGTACACAATGCTTTTGAAGTCATAAAAAACGGAGGGATTATCCTCTATCCTACTGATACCGTTTGGGGAATTGGTTGCGACGCGAGTAATCCTGAAGCAATCAAAAAAATTTACGCCTTAAAACAACGGGAAGAAAGTAAAAGTATGATTGTTTTACTAAATGGTGACCGAATGTTATACAACGTATTTAAAGAAGTTCCTGAAGTAGCTTGGCAAATACTCGATTTATCGGAAAAACCAACCACCCTTATATTAGACAATCCTCGTAATGTGGCTCCCAATATTATTGCCGAAGATAAAACACTAGGCATGCGCATTGTGAAAGAACCCTTTTGCTTTAAACTAATGGAACGCATGAAAAAACCATTGGTTTCAACCTCTGCCAATATTTCTGGGCAACCAACACCAAAATCTTTTAAAGAAATTTCACCTGAAATTATAAAAGGTGTTGACTATGTAGTAAATTTGCACCACGACAAGATTTGCGACAAACCTTCAACGATTATCAAATTAACAAACGATTGTCAGGTTAAGGTTATAAGAAAATAATTTACAAGCCACGAATACACGAATAGTATGTCAAAAATACTTTTTCAAGAAGAAAGTTTTCAAATTGTAGGAATCCTTTTTGATGTTTATAATAATCTGGGAAATGGTTTTTCTGAAATTGTTTATAAAGATGCTCTAGAATTTGAATTTAGAACTTTAGATATTCCTTTTCAAAGAGAAAGAGAATATGCTGTTAGTTATAAAAACACCGTGTTAAAACATAAATTTTATGCCGATTTTGTTGTTCATGATAAAATCATTTTAGAGATTAAATCTTGTGAATCTATTTCAGATACTCATATTTCACAATGTTTAAACTATTTAAAAGTTTCAAATAATAGATTGGCTATTTTAGCTAATTTCACAAAAGAGGGTGTAGAATATAAACGCATCGTTTTATAAATATTCGTGTATTCGTGGCTAATAATTACAAACAACATTTAGAACATAAAATTTTCGAGATAATCTCTCAAGCAGCCAAACAACTTAACGTAGATACTTATGTTATTGGTGGTTTTGTGCGAGATATTTTGCTCAATCGTGATCACAAAAAAGACATCGACATTGTTGCCGTTGGAAGTGGTATTGATTTGGCCTTGAAAGTATCTGAACTTATTCCGCACAAGCCTAAAGTACAAGTTTTTAAAAACTATGGTACTGCCATGCTTCGCTTTGATGATATGGATATTGAATTTGTGGGCGCACGCAAAGAAAGTTATCATTTTGAAAGTCGAAACCCTGTTGTAGAAAACGGTACATTAAAAGACGATCAAGACCGTAGAGATTTTACCATAAATGCGATGGCTTTCTCTTTAAATACAATCAATTTTGGAGAATTAGTAGATCCTTTTAATGGTGTTTCTGATTTAGAAAATAAAATCATCCGTACACCCTTAAATCCTGATATAACTTATAGTGATGATCCGTTGCGAATGATGCGTGCTATTCGATTTGCATCGCAACTTAATTTCGAGATTGAAACAGAATCATTGGAAGCTATTTCCAGAAACAAAGACCGCATCAACATCATATCTGGCGAACGTATTGTAGATGAATTGAATAAAATTTTAATGGCAAAAAAACCTTCTATAGGTTTCTTATTACTATTTAAAACAGGATTATTGGATATTATCTTACCCGAATTAACCGCATTGAATAATGTGGAAGAAATTGAAGGACACACCCATAAAAACAATTTTTATCACACACTTGAAGTGGTTGATAATATTTGCCCAAACACAGATGATGTTTGGCTGCGTTGGAGTGCTTTACTGCATGATATCGGAAAAGCGCCAACCAAAAAATTTCATAAAAAGCAAGGCTGGACGTTTCACGGACATGAATTTTTAGGTGGAAAAATGGCTAAGAAAATCTTCGAAAGATTACACATGCCACTCAATCAAAAATTAAAGTTTGTTCAGAAAATGGTCATGATGAGTTCGCGACCAATTGTCCTTTCAGAAGATATTGTTACCGATTCCGCGGTACGTCGATTGATTTTTGATGCGGGAGAAGATGTAGAAAACCTAATGATACTTTGTGAAGCCGACATTACGACCAAAAATCCGAAGAAATTTCAGAAATACCATAACAATTTCAAAATCGTACGCGAAAAACTTGTTGAAGTTGAAGAACGCGATAAGGTCCGTATATTTCAACCTCCAATTTCTGGAGAAGAAATCATGGAATTATTCAATTTGAAACCATCCAGAGAAATTGGGGTTTTGAAAGAAGCCGTAAAAGAAGCGATATTAGAAGGTGAAATTCCAAACGAATACCAAGCAGCTTATGATTTTGTTTTGAAAAGAGCTGAAAAATTAGGTTTGAAAAAAGTAAAATAAAATGAAAAATAACAAAACTGTAATCTATTGGTTACTTTCAGGTTGTATATTAGTTTTTATAATGGTTGTAGTGGGAGGCATTACGCGTCTTACCAATTCGGGTTTATCTATGACCGATTGGCATTTAGTTACAGATACCTTTCCTCCTTTAACTAAAGAAAAATGGCAAAGCGCCTTTGATGCCTACAAACAATTTCCTGAATATAAAAAAATCAATCAATACCAAGAAGGTGGTTTTACCCTTTCAGACTATAAATTTATTTATTTTTGGGAATGGTTTCATCGATTTATCGGACGAATCATTGGATTGGTTTTTATTATTCCATTCTTTTATTTTTTACTTAAAAAGAGAATAGACAAACCAACCCTTAACAAATGTTTTGTTCTTTTAGGAATGGGTGCTTTACAAGGTTTTTTTGGATGGTTTATGGTTAAAAGTGGGTTAGTCGACAATCCTGATGTAAGTCATTTTAGATTGTCATTGCATTTAACTTTTGCTTTTTTAACCTTTGCTTATACATTATGGGTCGCTTTAGATTTAATTTATCCTGAACGAAATGAAGTTATACAACCTTTACGCAAAATCGCTCGTTTTGTTCTTGTTTTCTTATTACTTCAGATTGTTTATGGTGGATTTGTTGCTGGTTTAAATGCTGGTCTAATTCACAATCATTGGCCACTTATGAGTGACGGACAGTTTTTTCACGAAAGTATAGCGTTAGAAAAAGATTCTTGGTTATTGCGCTTTACCGAAGGAAAAAGTGGAGTACAATTTGTTCATAGAACAATGGCTTATGTGGTGGTAGGATTGATTTTATTTTTGTACTTCGAAAGCAAAAAATTCACTTTAACAGCTATTCAAAAAAAAGGAATTCTAGCTCTAGTTATCATTGTATTTTTACAATTTATCTTGGGAGTTTTAACTCTTATATACAGTGTACCACTTTGGCTAGGATTAATGCATCAGGTAATGGCTTTCTTTTTATTAACAGCAATGACATTTACTTTACATCGATTGAGTAAATAAATAATTTTATGGAAATAATTTTTAAACACATTTGGATTCTATTTATTCTTTTTACAGCAATCAATGCTTTTTCATTGAAAAGAAAAATCATACCCTATATTGAAGAAAATCCTGAAAGAGAAATTGGATACAATACTATTTTCAAAAACTTTCTAATCTTTGGAAGTATCCCTTGGCTAATTATTGGTATAGGAAATTTATCAGGTCTAACAAAGTCAATATTTGATTATTTTCAACCGAGCAATTTAAATCCAATTGTACTCATATTTCATTTTTCTATAATAATTATCTGGCTATTACTTTTAAAGTTTATTTTTCTAAATGATGGCGCTGTTTTTTTAGAAAAACATCCCGGAATAATTCGATTCAAAAGCCCAGGTTTTGAAAATGAAAATCTTACAAGCTCTCAAATAAAACTATTTTCAATATTTATTATTGTTGGCGGAATAATTGGCATGATACTTATGTGGAATATTCAAATTCCTTCAATCTAAAATAAACTACCCAATCCACTCTTTAAAATCCCCTACTCTTTCTCTCGCCACAATAACCTCATCTTCTTTATACGTCGGCAAAACGATTTTTAAACGGGAATTGGTATGCACTTGAATTTCCTTGATTCCTTTCATGGGAATGATGAATTTTCGGCTCACGCGGAAAAAGTCTTTCGGGTCTAAATCAATTTCCAATTGTTCTAAGGTTCCATCGAGTAAATAATCGCGATTATCATGCGTGTGCAAATAAGTTCCTTTGTCTTGGCTATAAAAGCATTCTACTTCTTCTATCGGAATTAACTTTAACTGTTGACCGACTTTTACTGTAAAACGTTTTTTATAACTTTTATCGACAGGGTTGACCAGCATTTGTTTGATCATTTCAAAATCGAGTGATAAGTTAGATGTCGTTTGCGTTCTGGCTTTGAATTTATTGACCGCCACTTCCAAATCATCTTCATCTATAGGTTTTAACAAATAATCAATACTATTTAATTTGAAAGCACGCAACGCATACTCATCATAAGCAGTAGTGAAAATCACCGCACTTTTGATATCGATGGATTCAAAAATCTCAAACGACAAGCCATCTGACAATTGAATATCTAAAAAAATTAAATCAGGATGTATATTGTTTTGAAACCATTGCAAAGCTTCTTCCACCGAATGCAACATTGTATTGACATTCAATCCTAATTTTTCGACTTTTCGTTGTAATAAACGGGCAGCTGGCTTTTCGTCTTCTATTATTATTATGTTCATTTTTTTTATAAGTTACAAAGTGGCTGAGTTACTGAGTGGCAAAGTAGTGAGGTTATATTTAAAAAATTTAGAAACTTAGTGACTTTGAAACTCTGCCACTCTGCAGCTTTACTTATTCCCATTTATTTTGTTTATCCTTTTCCATTAATTCCTTAATCTTCTTTTCTTCCCAATCATTTCCCATTAACATATTAGGTAAAAAGACCGAAAGTCCGTGGGTAAGTAATCCAATCCCCCAAAAGAATGCAGTGAAAAAATTCTCTAATTTAAAATAACTTTCTCCTAGTTCTAAATCTTGAATATTCAAAATTACAATCATAATGTTTACTACCAAATAAACACCTGCGTGAGTATAAAACCCTTTAATTTTTTTGACTCTTTTTAAGGCTTGTTGGTATTTTATTTCGTCTTGTGTATTCATTTTATTTTTATTTAAATTCTTGATTATTTTTTTCTTCTTCCATGTATTGTTTTATTTTTTTCTGCTCCCAATCTTTACTTAAAAAAGGAAACCAATTAAAAACTTTGATTCCGTGAAACAAAACTCCAACTCCCCAACCTAACATGGGCCAATAAAACCAAATGTGTTCTGGTGTATATCTTAGATTGATAAAAGCCAAAAACAAAATTACCAATACATATGAGATAAAATTTCCATAAAATCCTTTTATATTTTCTACATGCTTTTTAGCACGTTCATATCTTTCTATTTCTTCTCTATTAAATGATTCCATAATTAATTCCATTTATTGTTAGTGCTGTTTTCTTTATTTAAAATTTCTTTAATTTTTCGGTCTTCCCAATTTTTCCCATAACCGAAGGTCTCAAAGGCATGCATCAGTACTCCAAATCCCCAACCCAACATTGGGAACCAAAACCATTGAAATTTAGATGATGTTTGAAGGTTAATAAAAATCAAGAACGGAATCACACAGCAGTATGATAGTAAATTTCCGTAAAATCCCTTCAATTTTTCAACTCGGTCCTTAGCGCGAGCGTATGCAGTATTTTCGTTGTATATATTTTGAGTTTCCATATAAGCAATTTGTTTTGTTAGTATTGGAATTTTTACTTTGAAAAATTCACTATTTTCTTCAATTAGTACTTTTCTTTCGGAAATAAGTCCGTATCGGTTTACAATATTTTGAAGTCCTACCCCTTGACGGTCCTGTAGCACCTCTTTTTTCTGTAAATTATTCTGAATAATTAGATAATTATTTTCAACATAAATTTTAATATTCAATGGTTTTTGTTCACTAACCACATTGTGCTTAATTGTATTCTCCAGTAAAAGTTGTAAGGATAGCGGCACAACTCTAGCTTCAGAATTATTAAACCCTTGTGGTGGTTCGTAAGTGATACTGTTTTCGAATCGCATTTTCAACAAGTTCATATACGTTTTAGCAAAAGCCAATTCTTCTTCGACCGAAACCAATTCTTTATCTCTTTGTTCCAATACATATCGGTAAATTTTAGATAATGATGTAGTGAATTTCTGGGCACTATCTGGATTTTCTTCAATCAAAGAACTCAATACATTCAAGCTATTGAACAAAAAATGTGGATCTATTTGATTTTTCAAGCTTTCAAACTTCGCCGAAGCCGTTCCCGCAATAATCTTTTGCTCTTTTAACTTACTTTCCTGATAGGCTCTGTAAAAATGAAAAGCATATAAGGAAATAGAAACTATGAACGTAATAATGATGGCTACCACATAATTAGATGCCTCTTCATTTTTAATAAAATCGGCAAATGAGTTTTGCTCAATAATTACGTCTTCAAAAACTCTAAGAAGAAAAATCGTAGCCAATGAAACCGCAAAAGATGCTAAAAAACCAACAATTATTCTTTTTACTGAAAACCGATTGGCTTCAAAAACTTTATCCAGATAAACAAAAACCGCTTTGTTTGCATAACCCAATGAAAATGTATAAAGCAAAGTATATAATAATCCTTTAACCAATCTGCTGTTTAGTTGAATCTGATTTCCGTAAGCTAAGTTGATTAACTGAATTACAATAAAGATGATAAAACCAAAAAGGATAACTCTTAAAATTTCTTTGATTGATATTTTCATTGGGTACGTTTTACTATTCTTATTTACAGTTTTCTAATGTTTGTTTGGCTCTATCTAATCCCCAATTAGGATGAAAAGCGCTTTCAGGCTTAAAAGTAGCAAAAAGTTCGATAGATTTTTCTACTTGTACACATAAAGGTTTAGTATCGGCACCCGACCATTTTGCACTACCAATTTCAAATTCGGCTTTACAAAAAACTACTCTCGGATTGTTTGGAGCAATAACTTGAGCTTTAAAATACTGTTCCATAACTTTACCTGAATATTTCATTCCGTTTGCCATAGGATCTTCAACAATCCAAGCAGTATAAATCATAGCTTGTAATACCATTAACTCTGGGTTATTTGGGCTTATCATTGTCGCTTCATCTTGTGCTTTTTGAGCTCTTTCCAACAAAGCTGGAACTTTCGATTTGTCTTGTGCTTTAAAAGCCTCAATTGTATTAATAAAAGCCACATAATAATTAGGCAACCAATTTGTTTTTTCAACTAAAGCAATACGTTCAAATTGCGCTACTGCTTCTGTTGGATTTCCTTCTTTCCAGGTTCCTAAAGCCTTACCCATTCCTTGTTCGAATTTCATTTGTCCAAATACTGTTGAACATACTAATAAAACCAATCCTGTCATTACTCGTACCATAATTTCTAATTTTTAATGTTTGTTTATAAATGTTTTAATTGTTATTCTTAATTTATACTTCAAAAGTATCTCGGTTTGATCTCCTATAAAATTTATACTTACTGAACTGTTGTTTTTTGAGGATGAATTGTTTTTTTTAGATATAAGCCAAAAGAAAATAGGTAAAAGTTTCTCTTATGACTTATGGCTTTTACCTAATCACTAAAGATTATCCAATTGATTTTTCTTTTTATCAGAACTAATCGTCCAAAAGAAGCCTACAAAAAAGAATCTATCTGCTGGTTGTGTAATGGCTTGGCGCTGAAATTGTCCATTTAAATCAGGTGAATTTGCATACTGATAACCAAAAACGTTATTATTCCCCAAAACATTTGAAACCGAGAAGTACAGGATTTTTTGCTGTGATACTAAATAAGCCCAACTAAAACTCAAACTGTTGTAACTTTTGGTTTTTCCATTCATGAAAACAGTTCCATTAGGGTTATTATAGGGTCTTCCCGAAGCAAAAATATTGGTAACTCCTAATTGCGATTTTAAATCGTTAATGAAATATTTTCCAACAACCGACAGCGTATTTTTTGCTACAAAACTTGGAGTTACTTCCGTTTGATAATTTCTAAAATCTCTTTTACTGTCTATATAAGAATACGATATCCAATACTCAGCATGTTTAATCGAGCTATTATCCCTCCAATACAAGTCTAACCCTTTAGCATAGCCAAAACCATGATTAGTGTAATTACTATTAAACATAGGTGTTGTAGTATCATACTTTACTAAATCCTGATAATCTTTATAATATACTTCGGCACGTAATGTTCTTTTTTTGATAGAGTACATATAGTTTAAAATATAATGCTGTGTTTTTTCAAATTCAAAATCTGAATTGTATTTTAAATAATCCTGTTTTGGTGTTTGATGAAAGTCACCATAAGCCAACGAAAACTGTCCATTTTTCGACACTTTAAATCCTAATGAAGCTCTCGGCTCAACAAATCCCTTATCTAAAAGATCGCTATACATCCCACGAACACCTACTTTAAGCGCAAAGTTTTGAGAGATAAAAATATCAGCTTCCGAAAATAAGGCACTGCTATTATTGTTGTACCCGTTATCGAAGTTGCCAATATTATTAGCTTTATAATTTTCATCGAAATGCGTTATAAAATAATCTCCTCCAAAAGTTAGTTTTACCCTTTCGGAAATTTTATTGTCTAATTTTAATTTAAAATGAGAAGCGATTTCATTGTTTTTCAAATCGTCTAAATCAATTCCAATTTTATTTTGACTATACCCCAAACTCACCCCAGTTTGTATACACCAACCAGCTCCAAATTTTCCTTTGTATGAAGTATTGAAATAAAAATTATTATTTTTAGTATCAATTCTTACCGGAGTTGGCAAATTGCTGTCTTTTTGTTCCAAATCGAAAGTAGCGTAATCAAAAGCAGCGTAAACTTTTAGCAATCCACTTTCAAATTTTCTTCTGTAGATACCTTCTCCCGACATCGATTGATACGGTTTGTTCCATTTTACATTTTGAGGAATAAGCCATTGATAAGGTTGCAGGTTGATATAGGAAGTGTTAAACGCAAGGGAACTTTTATCCCATTTTTTAGTTTTCCCTAGGCCTACTCCAACTGTCATTACAGAAATATCGGTTTGATCTTGTTCGGGTTCAGTAATGGTATTCATCAATAAAACACTTGATAATGCGTCACCAAATTCGGCCGAATAACCACCTGTAGAAAAAGTCATCCCATTGAATAAAAATGGAGAAAATCTTCCACGTGTAGGCATATTGTTTGCAGTTGCTCCGTAAGGTTGAGCAACACGAATTCCATCAACATAGGTTTGTGTTTCATCCGATTCACCGCCACGAACAAACAAACGCCCGCTTTCCCCCACAACTTGAGCACCAGGCAAGGTTTGAAAAGCGGCCACAATATCTCCAGCTGATCCGGCAGTAGTAACAATATCTAATGGTTTTAGTACCGAAGCTTTTCCGTTATCGCCAGCTTTAAAAGAACCCGCAGTAATCACCACAGCGTCTAATACATTAACACTCTGACCAAGTTTAATGGTTATCGGTTGAAAATTTTCGATTGTAATTGGCGCTTTAAAATCATCATAAGCTAAATAAGTAGCAACCAAAATCTGGCTTCCTTGTGATGAAGTTGTAAAGGTAAAAGACCCATTTTCACTTGAAGTAACACCATCATAGGTCCCTTCAATAAAAACATTTACTCCTGAGATAGGATTGTTTTTTTTATCGATTACTTTTCCTGAAATAGTGGTTTGAGAAAATCCCAATACCGATACAAATAAAACTACAATTGTTAAATACGTTTTCATAATACTCTGTTTTGATGAAGCAAAATTGCATCAATGGATAGAGGTGTAAAATATATGTTTACTGAACTGTAGAATTTTTGGGATGAACTGTTTTATAGGATATGATTTCGTATTTTTGGATTACTAAAACATGTCATAATGAAAAGAATAATTTTTATTTTACTTGCTATATTAAGTTGCACGGCTACATTTTCTCAAGAAAAAATTGCTACTTATGATGAAAAATTAGCTACAGCATTGGGTGCCGATGAACGTGGTATGAAAATGTACGTTTTCTGTATCCTCAAAACAGGAAGCAACACTACAGCAACGAAAGAAGAAAAGGCCAAATATTTTGAAGGTCATATGGCCAATATTAATCGTTTGGCCAAAGAAGGAAAATTAGCTGTTGCAGGACCTTTCGGAAAAAATGATCGTAATTATCGAGGGATTTTTATCTTCAATGTTACAACCGTTGAAGAAGCACTAGCTTTAGTAGAAACAGATCCAGCAGTAAAAGCTAAAATTTTCGAAGCTGAAATGACGCCTTTATATTGTTCCGCTGCATTAATGGAAGTAGCTAAAACACACGATAAAATCACCAAAATGAAGGAATAAGTTACATTTTTTTCATTCTTTTGTATTCAAATCAATCATCATCATCAATCATCATGAAATCAATCCAATCCATTTACAAGGCAATCCTTGTATTTTTATTATTATTCATTACTAATTTAAGCTTTTGTCAACAAAAAACAGATCATCAGAAATGGTATCAGTTTGAAGGCACCTATGATTTTGGTAATGATGAAAAAATTACACTCGGTATTTTCGATGAGTTCAATCACAATTTAGTCTATCTTAATTTAAAAACATTAAAACTAGGCGCTTTACAAGCTGTTAATGAGACTTCTTTTAAAGAGAACAATGACAGTACGATGGTGTTTACCTTCTCTCCCACTAAACTGGAAATAACAAAAAACGGAAAGACCAGAATAGGAAAAAAAATCATGCTTCACACACGTGAAACTGTTTCTTTCCAAAGTGGACCAAACACAATAGAAGGTGATTTGTATATGCCTGCAAGAAAAGGGAAACATCCTGTTGTCGTTTTTGCCCACGGTTCTGGTCCAATGACTCGCGGTGTGAGTTTTTTTACTACATACTTTCTTCAATTAGGTATCGGAGTTTTTACTTTCGACAAACAAGGTGCAGGGAAATCACAAGGAGATTGGGAAATAGCCAGTATGGAAGCGCTTGCTGACGATATTGTAGCGGGAATCAATAAAATTAAAACCAATCCAAAAACTGATACATCAAAAATTGGTATCTTGGGTAACAGTCAAGGTGGTTGGGTGGGAACTATAGCTGCAACCAAATCAAAAGATGTCTCCTATTTGTTAATGCGTGTGGGTTCGGGTCAAAGTGTTCTTGAAACTATTGCACATGAATACGAAGGCAGTTTTATTGCTGAAGGTTTACCCAAAGAAGAAATTACCGAAATAATAACCATGTATCGTCAACATTGGGCTCTTGCTGGACAAAACAAAACTTGGGAAGATGGAAATGAATTATTCTTGAGCTATCAAAATAAACCTTGGTACACCAAAATATATGATAAACCAAGAGTAAAATCGGAAGCTTCCGATAAATGGTGGAAATGGTTAAACAAAAACGTGAATGTTGATAGTTACGATTACTTAAAACAATTAACAATTCCAGTACTTTGGCAATTGGCTGAAAAAGATTGGAATGTAAATTCACAAAAAAGTGAACCACGCATAAAAGAAGCTTTAGCTAAGGTTAACAACAAAGATTATACAGTATTAACACATCCAAATATGGGACATAGTGGCCTTTTCGTTAAAACTGGATTACCGAACGATGAATTCAGTTGGCAGTATGCTCCAGGTTTTTGGGAGTCTATGACAACGTGGTTAAAAGATCGAAAAATAGCTCCTTAGATTATGGATATAGAAGAATTACAATGCATTAGTAAAGGACAAATTACCCGTTAAAATCAAAAAAGAGTTAAGTATATTCTAACAATGTAATTATATTTGTTTTGACTAACTAAAGTCGGTAAAATTTCATTGTATGAATAACATAGCCCTAATCAAGAAAAATTTCCTGTACATAAAGTATCGGAAACTGGTTGTTGCATCCGCCTCAATTGGATTCTTAAGTGCGGTCTTGGCTATTACATTGAAAAGAGTAACTGAATATTATGAAGATATTCTCTTTCATATAGCATCGAATAATTGGTTTTTTTTTCTTCTTTTTCCTGCTATTGGATTATCGCTTATCTATTTACTAAGACATTATTTATTCAAGAAAAAAGAAAACAAAGGTATTCGAGAGATTTTCGATACAACAGCAAAACGAAAAAACAGTTTGCCTTTTTATAAAATCCCGTCTCACTTCATCAACGGATTGATTACAGTTGTTTTTGGTGGCTCTACCGGAATTGAAGTTTCAACTGTAGTGGCTTCAGCAACAATTGGCTCGGTAGCACAAGAAAAACAAAATATCTTCAATCGTCATAAAACAGAACTAATATGCGCTGGAGTTGCTGCCGGGATTACTGCATTATTTTGTAGTCCTTTTGCAGGAATCTTATTTGCTTGGGAAGTCATTTCAAAAAAAATATCAAAAACTTTTCTTATCACTTGCGTTATTGCTGTAGTAGTCGCGCTAGGTTTCATTTACATTTTGGATGAGAAACCCCTTTTTACTGTTACCATTACAGGTTGGCATACTTATGCTATTCCGTATTTTGTTTTGCTTGGAATTATAGCTGGAATGAATTCTGTTTATTTGACCAAATGTGTGCTTTTCTTCAAAAAAAGCTTCGGCAAAATTGAGAAACACCCTAATCGAATCTTTATTGGAGCTATTATTTTAAGCGCTTCCTTATTACTACTTCCGCAATTGTACGGGGAAGGTTATCATGCCATCAAAGAAAACATTCTAATTTCAAATAACTTAACCTTAACGCAATCGTTAGCCTTAACTTTCATAGGCATTATCATTCTAAAACCTATTGTAACTTCGGTAACTTTAGCAGCTGGTGGTGATGGTGGCGTTTTTGCACCGAGTATTTTCATTGGAGGTTTTGTCGGATTATTATTGGCTATTTCTTTGAATACTTTTTTCAATGCCAATGTTATTCCTTTAAACTTTATGATTTTAGGCATGGGAGCCATGTTAAGCGCCAGTATTCATGCGCCTTATACTGCAATGTTTTTAACCTGCGGATTAATTAACGATTACTCTTTATTTGTACCTATTTTCATTGTTTGCATGGTGGCAAAATATACTGCAAAAATGATTTACCCATTTACTGTTTATTCTTATCAGCCAAAACCAATTTAAATGCCAACACAAAAAATAAAACGCAATTACCGAAAAGCAAAATATGTACTCTATAAAGAAACTTTGGTCGATTTTAAAGAGCATTTTTGGGCTTTTATCGGAGCTTTTGTTGGTATAGGAATCATTGCTTATTTGCAATATAATATGTTCCCTAAGCAAGACTTCGTTTTCCTGATTGGTTCTTTTGGAGCATCGTGTGTATTAGTTTATGGTGTTATTCAAAGCCCACTAGCACAACCACGAAATCTTATTGGTGGTCATATCATTTCAGCAATTGTTGGAGTCACAGCAGCTAAAGTTTTTCCGGATATAATTTGGTTGGCATCAGCTGTGGCGGTTGCATTATCTATTGTCATGATGCAAATTACCAAAACATTACATCCTCCTGGTGGAGCCACAGCGCTGATTGCCGTTACTGGTTCTCCCGCGATTATACAATTAGGATATTGGTACGTGCTTTCTCCTGTTTTAAGTGGAGCAACAATACTTTTAATTGTGGCTTTGATTTTTAACAATATGACATCAAAACGACAATATCCAACCAATAAAAAGTTTACAAAATTTAAAAATAAAATCACCAATCAAATTAAATCTAATCAATCATGACACAATCAAAAGCCTTTTTTACCGGAATTCTAGGTGTTTTACTTTTTGCACTGACTACAATCATTGCCAGTTTTTTACACCCAAACTACAATCCAGTTGCCCAATTCATTAGTGAATTGTATGCTGTCGATGCTCCTAATGCCGATTTCATTCGTTATTATTTATACATTCCCAGCGGAATAGCACTATTTCTTTTTGCGGTCTTTGCAATTCAAGAAACTCCTAAATCTGCTTTGAGTACCTTGGGCTTTTCAGGAATAGGAATAGGTTATGGATTGGGCACCGTAATATGTGGAATATTCAATTGTGACGCTGGCTGCAATCCTAATTTCATTAATCCGAGTTTGAATCAAATCATTCATAATTTTGTGGGCTTCCTTACCTATTTGATTGTTCCTTTCAGTATTCTGTTTATTGCCATTGCTTCCAAAAAATGGAAGAATGCAGGCTTCTTTTCTAATTCGGGTTTTGCATTAGCGGCTATCAGCTTTGTTTTTTTTATGGTATTAAATGCCGATTTTGAATCACCTTACAAAGGATTGATTCAGCGTGTTATCGAAGGAAGTATTCTACTTTGGATTGCATGTTGTTCTTTTTACATTTTAAAGTCAAAACGAAATGCTATCGCTTAATAAAGTCCATCATATTGCTATTATCTGTTCGGATTTTGCGGTATCAAAGCATTTTTATACTTCCATATTAGGATTGGAGATACTTCAGGAAATATATCGAGAAGAACGACAATCCTACAAATTGGATTTGGCTTTAAACGGTGAATATACTGTAGAACTTTTTTCGTTTCCTAATCCACCTAAAAGAGTTTCTAGGCCAGAAGCATGTGGTTTACGACATTTGGCTTTCACGGTAAACAATATTGTTCAAACTAGAGATTCTTTAATTTCACAGCATATTCCTTGTGAAGCAATAAGAGTAGATGAATATACTCAAAAAAGTTTTTTCTTTATCGAAGATCCTGATGGTTTACCTATTGAATTCTATGAGAGCTAATTAAAAAATATTGATAAGAAATCAATATTCTACTCTCTAAAATCTGAAATTATATTTACCTTTGAACCTCCTAAAAAATCGAATATGATATATAAGTTTAGAGTCATTCTTGACGCAGAAGAAGACGTTTTTAGAGATATTGCTATTGAAGAAAAAGATACACTTGAGGATTTACACAATGCTGTTGTAAATGCTTTTGGATTTGATGGGTTGGAAATGGCCGCTTTTTATACTTGTGATGATAAATGGAATCAAGATGAAGAAATTCCTTTATTTGATACTGGGGATAATCCTGGAGAAGGGTTAACCATGGGTGATTATTTACTATCGTCTACTTTTGATGAAGAAAATACCAAGATGATTTATGTATACGATTTCTTAAATATGTGGACCTTCTTCGTAGAATTGGCTGCTATTGAAGAACATCAATCAGGTGTAACCTATCCTGATTTATTATTCTCTCACGGTATTATGCCTGCCAGTGCTCCAGATAAAGAATTTGAAGCAGAAAAAGAAGGTGGTTTCCATGATGAGTTTGAAGACGATTATGACGAAGACGACTTAGACATGTTTGAAGGAGACGATTCCTTTGAGGACTACGGATTTGAAGAAAACTGGAATTAAGAAGTTATTTTGAATACTGAATTATAAATTTCAAAAAATTTCTATTGCCTAATGGCTTATGCCTAACAACTAAAAAATGATCAATCTATTTAACACCCACATCGACAACCTTTCTATTCACCGAGTAGGAAACAAAAGTCGTAACGAAGCTATTTTCTTGTCAGAACAACCGTATGGTTTAAACGATGAGATCATGCCTTTATTAAAAGAATTCTTTTTTAAACCTTTTAGAGACAAAGAAGAAAACTACTTCCAGTTTGCTCATGATGTTGATATAGAATACAATGAAATGTACAACTTGGCTACCGAGATTTTCAATAATCCAAGTAGTATTCATCAGGTTTCTAAAAAAATTACCCAACACTTATTTGAACAGTCTAACCATCCACATATCAAAAACGGAGAGGTTTATGTAGCTTATCTAACCAATGTTTCTATCGACAACAAACCGTGTGACG
The DNA here is from genome assembly GCA_040385625.1 of Bacteroidota bacterium. Lineage (GTDB taxonomy): Bacteria > Bacteroidota > Bacteroidia > Flavobacteriales > Flavobacteriaceae > Flavobacterium. The sequence continues at coordinate 79,608 of JAZKHA010000001.1, read as the reverse complement.
CTATTGGTATTTTTAAAAGTGAAATCAAAGCCGATTTCCTTCAATTTGAAGAAAAGGAAACCCAATTGGAAATGATTTTGCAACAAGGAATCAACCTGCAACGTTTGGACAAAGGATGTTTGATCTTCAATTATAAAAAAGAAGAAGGTTATAAAATATTAACCGTAGACAGCAATCGTTATGATGCTCGTTACTGGTTAGAACATTTCTTATCAGTAGATGCTTTTCAGGATGAAAACTTCATGACTAAAAAGTACTTAAAATTCTGTCAGGATTTTGCCAAAGAAGTGGTTTTACCTGCTGAAGACAAGAAAGAAGAAGTAATGTTTATGAACCGTGCGGTAAATCACTTTGCTAAAAATGACAACTTTGAAGAATCATTATTCTTAAACGAAGTAATCGACAATCCTGATTTAATTTCAGAATTTAAAAATTACAAAGTTGACAAAGGAGAAAAATATAGTATTGAGGATTTAACCACCTTCCCTATTGCTAATGCCGCTGTTACCGACGCACGCCGAAAAATGAAAAACGTTATCGAATTGGATACTCACATTCAAATCAAATTGGATTTCATTAACCCAGAAAGTGCTGAAAAATATGTAGAAAAAGGTTGGGATGAAGAAAAACAAATGTACTATTACTTAGTGTACTTCAATAAAGAACAAAAATCTTAGTAAAAAATATAAAAATGCAACACCTAATAGATCGTTTTATAAGTTACGTTACTGTCGATACTGAAGCTGACCCAAACTCAAATACAACACCAAGTTCAGCTAAACAATGGAATTTAGCCAATCAATTGGTGGAAGAATTAAAAGCCATTGGTTTACAAGATGTAAGCATTGATGATAAAGCTTATATACAAGCTACCTTACCTAGTAATATCGAAGAAAAAGTGCCTACCATTGGGTTTGTCTCACATTTTGACACTACTCCCGATTTTACAGGAGCAAACGTTAAACCGCAAATCGTTAGCAATTATGATGGTGGTGACATCATCTTAAATGCCGAACAAAATATCGTTTTATCACCTTCATATTTTGAAGACTTATTACTTTATAAAGGACAAACGTTAATCACAACTGACGGAACGACACTATTAGGCGCCGATGACAAAGCCGGAATTACGGAAATTGTTACGGCTATGGAATATTTAATTCAGAATCCGCAAATCAAACACGGAACGATTAAAGTTGGTTTTACTCCCGATGAAGAAATTGGTCGTGGCGCCGACTTTTTTGACGTTGAAAAATTTGGTTGCGACTGGGCTTATACCATGGATGGAAGCCAAATTGGCGAATTGGAATATGAAAACTTCAATGCAGCTGGTGTTAAACTAAAATTCAAAGGAAAAAGTGTTCACCCTGGCTATGCTAAAGGTAAAATGATCAATGCTATGACCTTAGCAGCCAAATTCATTACAGCTTTACCTACTGGAGAAGTACCTGAAGAAACACAAGATTATGAAGGTTTTTACCATGTAGTACATTTGGACGGAAGTCTTGAAGATACCAACGTTCAAATAATTATTAGAGATCACGACCGTACCAAATTTGAAGCAAGAAAAGCTCATGTTCAAAAAATGGTAGATGAGTTGAATGCTAAATATGCTAAACAATTTGGTGCTAATATTGTAGATGTTGAAATTAAAGATCAATACTACAACATGCGTGAAAAAGTAGAACCTGTGATGCATATCGTTGACATTGCTGAACAGGCCATGAAAAATTTAGGCATCACCCCTATCGTGAAACCGATTCGCGGTGGAACAGACGGATCTCGCTTATCATACATGGGATTACCTTGTCCTAACATTTTTGCTGGTGGACATAACTTTCATGGAAAATACGAATACGTTCCCGTAGAAAGCATCCAAAAAGCGGTTGATGTGATTGTTGAAATTGCGCAACTGGTGGCGAAGCAGAAGTAGTTTACTTTTTAATACTAAAACCTCCCAGTTATAACCTTTTAAAATGCTTGTGATTGGGAGGTTTTCTATTTATTATTGATTTTAAAAAATTGATGGAATTATTTATATTTGAGAGTTAGCGGTAACCTTATGATAACGACACGAAACATATTGACATTCTGGATTTTAATCACACTTATTTCTTGCAGACAACTAAACGAGAAGAAAAATATTTCTGTGATTATGACTGACACTTTGCAAACTAACTTTGATAAAAAAGAAAAAGAGAGTTTAGAGAAAAGAAAGAAAATTAAAGAACAAGACTATATAGACAGTTTAAGAAACAACAAAATCTTACAAAAAGCATTAAAAATTGCATATCAAAGTATCAGCAAGGACAAATTTGTTGAGAAATATGAAATTTCGTCTGACAGTATTCAGATGAGTGTGGAAATTAATTTAAACTATCACTTTACCAAAACAAAACCTCACCTCATAATAAGAAGAAACGAACCAAATACTATTTACTTTGATATCTATTCAAAAAATAACGGTAAATATGAAAAAGTAATTTCTCACGAACAATGGGCATTGACTTATGTGAACGACACAATTAAAGATGTTAATGGAGACGGACTTAATGACTTTGTTGTAAACTGGTATGGTGCAACTGGATGCTGCTTAAAAGCATTCAGTAATGTATATCTTTTACGACAAGACAAAAAAACATTTTCTGAAATTTTTGAGTTTATTAACCCGACCTTTGCACCAAAAGAGAGAATTATCAGAGGTATTTGTTATGGACATCCGGGTGAAACGGAAATGTATAAATATAAATGGAAAGGAGAATCAATTGACACTATTGAATATGTTACTTATCAAACAAAAAAAGATGATTCATCAGTCAAGACAGGAAAAATTATTATTTCAAATAATGGTCAACAGTTTAGTGATAAATTTAAGATAATAAAAATACTAAATGATGTACCTAATGAATATAAAAAAATTGATGGTTATGATTGGTTTACAGGAAATGGATACTAATAAAAGACTAACCTCTAACATGTTTTTTTTATGGCTACTGTTTGATTTAAAGAATAAATAGAAGACACCAAATAACAATCAACACTTTTAAATTAAGTGCAAATGGAGCAACCGAAAAAAACCTGGCAACAAAATGATCTTTGGGAAAAGGAAATTGACATGTTACAATCGATAGTGAGCAAAACACCTTTGGTAGAAACTACTAAATGGGGAGGCATTGTGTATACCTATAACGACAAAAACGTTTTGGGCATAGGTGGATTCAAATCCTATGTTGGTTTATGGTTCTTTAATGGAGTCTTCTTAAAAGACGAATTAAAAGTTCTAGTAAGCGGAAACGAAACTACAAAAGCGCAACGTCAATGGCGGTTTAATTCGGTAGAAGAAATCAATGAAAAGAAAGTATTGGAATACATAAAAGAAGCCATTGAACTCGAAAAACAAGGCAAAGTTCACAAAGCTGAAAAATCACCTTTAATTATGTCGGATTTTTTGGAAACGTTTTTAAAAACAGAACAACTAATTGATGCTTTTGAAAAATTTAATTTAACTAAAAAGAAAGAATTTGTAGAATATATCGACACAGCAAAACAAGAAAAAACAAAAGTTACACGCTTAGAAAAAATAAAACCTATGATACTAAAAGGCATTGGACTCAATGATAAATACCGATAAAAGTAAAAGGCTTTCCATATGGAAAGCCTTTTACTTTATAACTACAAAAAAATTATTTTTTATTCACTGCAGACGACAATTCAGATGAAATAGCAGAACGCTCCAATTTCAATTTTCCTGACATTGTTTCGATGATTACTGTAGTTTCAGCTAATTCAGCAATTTTACCGTGAATACCACTTTTAGTAACGATTTTATCTCCAACTTTTAGTGAAGACTCGAATTCTCTTTCTTTTTTTACTTTTGTTTGTTGTGGTCTAATCATAAAGAAATAGATTACCACAAACATTAAGGCTAATTGTATATACAACGTTGTACTTCCCATTTTTATTATTGTTTTTTAGTGTGATTTAATTGGTTGACCATCTTTGCCTACGATATTGGCTTTAAAAGTTAACACTTCATTTCCTTCCATCGTGTTGGTTAGCAAAGAAATTGATTTGTGTTGTGGCCCTGATTTTCCGGTAGAATTGAAAATGATTTTAATTTCGCCTGATTCTCCTTTTTTAACTGGTTCTTTTGTCCATTCTGGAGCAGTACAACCACAAGAAGGGCGAACTTCAATCACACTCAAATCATTTTTCCCGGTGTTTTTAAATTTGAAGATATGCTCTACTTTGTCCCCTTGTTTGATGGTTCCAAAATCAAATTCCTTTACATCGAATTCAATTACAGGATAATCCTCCGGATTTAACTTTTTCTTCATCGAATCGTCAGTCATAGACAACTGGCCTGGAGGTAAAACTCTGTTTGTTGCATCTATTTGTTGTGATACAAATTCTTCTTTCTTTTTACATGAAGTGGAAACTAAAATTGCTACAAGAACAACTAGTTTAATACTGTTTTTAATCATAAAGCAATAATTACATTAATCCGCGACCTACTTTTTTAAGTTTTCCGTTAGCGGTAAAATCTTTTACTAAATTATCTAAAATTCCGTTGATAAATATAGAACTTTTTGGAGTAGAATATTCTTTTGCTAATTCTAAATATTCGTTAATTGTTACCTTAACCGGAATAGATGGGAATTTCAATAATTCGCAAATGGCCATTTTTAATATAATAGAGTCAATTTCAGCGATACGATCTGATTCCCAATTCGGAGTTTTATCAGCATATTCTTTTCCTAAAGCCTCTTCATTTAGAATCGTTTTTTTGAAAAGTTGTGAAACATATTCTTTATCCTCAACATCATTATACAATTTTGGTACTACAAAATTTCCGTTTTCAGTGTCTTGAATTGTTTTTAATTGCTTTAAAATAAGTGTATTTACTAACGGTACATCATCAATCCATGTTAATTTATGATCCTCAAGATATTCATACAGCTTAACATTTGGCGCAATAATATCAGTAAAAATAGCAACTATTAATTCTTTATCCTCTTCAAAACTAGTTTCATTTTTGCTCATATATTTATCATATAAGTCGCTTTCTTTGATTTCGTTTAAAAGAATAGTGATATACTCGTCGTTAACTTTCCAGTTGTTGATTTTACGGTTTTCTAAAGCGATAGATAACGAATTATTATCTTCTAATAACTGAAGTACTTTGTTATTAACAAACTTTAAATTTGGATTTTTCTCAGCTTTGGTCGCTAAATGCTTGTTTCTTGAAATTTCAATGAATTCCATTTCTTTTTTTCTGATTTCTACCAAAGTAGAAACCATTATTAGATACAAATCTTGAACATTTTCGATACTTTGAAATAAGAATTTTTCTTCTTTTTCAATATTATCAGAATGATTTTGATGCATAGAATAAAGGGTTTGCATCACTTTTAGTCGAATATGTCTTCTATTTAACACCTGTGTAAGAACTTTTAAAATTAAGGAAGCGAAAGGATCTCTTTCGCTTCACAAAAATACAATTATTTTTTATAGCTACTATTTAGCCAACTCTTTTTTTCTTAAATCAATACGATTTTGAGCAATTTTGAAGGCTGCTTCGTGCGTTGTGATATTATTTTCATCAGCATAATCAAAAATTTCTAATGTAGTATTGTAGATATTTTCAGTTCTGCGCATCGCTTCCTCTTTCCCATAATGAGCAATTTCACCATACACGTTGATGATTCCACCAGCATTAATCAAAAAGTCAGGAGCATATAAAATACCTTTGTCCTTCAACATTTGACCGTGCTTAATCTCGTTAGCTAATTGGTTATTAGCTGCCCCAGCAATAACTTGAGCTTTTAATTTACCAATTGTTTCGTCGTTAACTGTTGCTCCAAGAGCACACGGTGCATAAATATCTACATCAGCACTATACAAATCATCTCCAGAGAAAATTTTCGCTCCATATTTATTTCCTATTTCTTGCAAACGAGCTTCATTGATATCAGAGATAACCACTTTTGCTCCTTCAGCTGTCAAATAATCTACCAAAGTTTCTCCAACATGACCAATTCCTTGTACTAAAACTCTTTTTCCGTCAAGATTATCAGTACCAAATTTATATTTAGCTGCTGCTTTCATTCCCATGTACACCCCATAAGCTGTAACTGGCGAAGGATTTCCTGATCCACCAATCGCTTCTGAAATTCCTGTTACATGAGCGGTGTGTTTACGGATTAAATCCATATCAGGAGTTGTTGTTCCAACATCCTCAGCAGTGATATATCTTCCGCTTAAAGAATCAACAAACTGACCAAATTTAGCGATCATTTCTGGGGTTTTATCTACTTTAGAATCGCCAATAATTACTGCCTTACCTCCACCTAAATTCAAACCTGAAATAGCCGATTTATAAGTCATTCCACGAGACAAACGCAAAACGTCATTCAACGCTTCCCATTCGTTAGTATATTTCCACATTCTAGTACCACCAAGAGCTGGCCCTAAAACGGTATTATGGATACCAATTATTGCTTTTAAACCAGTATCTTTGTCATTACAAAAAACGATTTGTTCGTGATTATCAAAAGAAAGTTGACCAAATACAGGATCTACTTTATGAAGTTCACTAGCTTTTAAAGATTCAGTAATCATATTGAATATATTTTAGTTTTGGGCTTTTAATAAAAACCGGTGCAAAAGTACGGTTTTAAATCAAAAGTCTGCAATATTAGAGCAAAATATTAATATATAATTAGCAATTCCATAATTATACATTTCTTAAGTAATTGAGCTTTATATCAAAAAATACTGTTAAATATTCAACAAAAAGACTTATTTAATAAATAAATGAAAGAATTAAGCCGAGTTAACCATTATTTCATAAAATACAAGCACCATTTCATAGGCGGTATCCTTATCACCATAATTGCCCAAATTTTCTCTCTTTACACTCCCGAATTGATAGGTGATTCTATAGCTGCCATTGAAACTTACTTTAAGTCAAAAAATGCCAATCCGCAAGCTATCAAGGATTTACTATTAAATAATATTATATGGATAATAGGAACTACATTCATTGCAGGAGTTTTGACATTCTTAATGAGACAAACTTTGATTGTAATGTCTCGTCATGTAGAGTTTGACATGAAAAATGATGTTTTTAGACATTATGAAATTCTGACTCAAAATTTCTACAAACAAAACAGAACCGGAGACTTAATGAATCGTATCAGTGAAGATGTTGGACGAGTGAGAATGTACGTAGGCCCTGCTGTCATGTACACTATTAATACCGGGATTAGATTTGCAGTAGTGATTTTCTATATGATTAAAGTTTCTAAAATATTAACTTTAATTGTATTACTTCCATTGCCTATTTTGGCTTATTTTATTTTTAAATTAAGTACCGAAATCAACGAAAAAAGTACCGCTTTTCAACAGAATCTCTCCAAATTATCAAGTTTTACTCAGGAATTTTTCTCGGGAATTCGTGTTGTTAAGGCCTATACCATCGAAAACAAAAAGCAAGAGGAATTTCAAGATATTTCTTTAGAAAGTTATGAAAAGAGTTTAAAATTAGCCAAAACTCAAGCTTTATTTGGCCCTATGATGTTGTTATTAATTGGTCTGAGCAACTTATTAGTAGTTTCCGTTGGAGGTTTTATGTATATGAACGGAAGTCTAGCCTATATTGGGATAATCGCTAAATTCATTCTTTACATCAATATGCTGGTGTGGCCGGTAGCTTCTATCGGCTGGGTCTCTTCTTTGGTTCAAGAGGCTGAAGCTTCTCAAAAAAGAATCAACGAGTTTTTGAATATCGAACCGGAAATTCAAAATAATCTGGCCAAGCCTATTCAAATAGAAGGAAATATTATTTTTCACAATGTCTCCTTAATTTATGAAGATACCAATATAAAAGCTCTAGATAACATTAGTTTTGAAGTCAATTCCGGAGAAACTCTGGCTATTATTGGAAGAACAGGCTCAGGAAAATCAACTATTTTATCCTTATTAAGTCGTTTGTATGACCCAACTACTGGTTATATTGTGTTAGACGGACATAATTTAATTGATTTGAATCTTCAAAATTTAAGAGAAAATATAGGAGTTGTTCCTCAAGAGGCTTTTCTATTTTCGGATACTATAAAAAACAATATCAAATTTGGAAAAGAAAACGCATCCGATGAAGAAGTAATAGCTTCGGCTAAAAATGCCGATGTTCATGAAAACATCATCCAATTTAAAGAGCAATATGAAACTTTATTGGGTGAACGAGGCATAACTCTTTCGGGTGGGCAAAAACAGCGTGTATCTATCGCAAGAGCATTTATAAATGAGCCTCAAATTCTATTGTTAGACGACTGTCTATCGGCTGTAGATACCGAGACTGAAGAGGAAATTTTAAATAATCTAAAAACCATTAGTGCTGGAAAAACTACAATCATTGTGAGTCATCGTGTTTCTTCCGCAAAAAACGCTGATAAAATAATCATTTTAGACAAAGGACAAATCACCCAGCAAGGCACTCACAATCAACTCATAAGTCAAGAAGGCTATTACAAAGAACTCTACTTAAAACAGCTTGCTGAAAAAGAATTGTCATAAATAGTTTGCTTGGAATATTTTTTTTTATCAAATTTGGGTCATCACAACACAAAAATAAATTTGATAGAATGAGAATGAATGAAAATGATATGTTAGAAAAAGAAGAAATTTTTTCTAAAGTACTACGCGCAGGAAGAAGAACGTACTTTTTTGATGTACGCTCTACAAAAGCTGATGATTATTACGTAACCATTACAGAAAGTAAAAAATTTACTGAAGAAGATGGGTCTTTTCACTTTAAGAAACATAAAATCTATTTGTATAAAGAAGATTTTGCTGCTTTTAGAGATATCCTAGATGAAATGACTGAATTTGTTTTAAACCAAAAAGGTGAAGAAGTAATTTCAGAGCGTCATCAAAAAGACTTCAAAAAAGAATACACATCAGAAAGAGACAATGAAGAACCTCGTTCTAATTTTACCGATATCGATTTTGATGATATTTAATTTTTAGGCAATAGCCAAAAGGCAAAAGTAATAAGTCTGAAACCGTAAGGTTTTGGACTTTTTTATTATCCAATCCTCAAGCCATTTTCTACTTTTACATCGCTTGTAAGCAATACAATATCATTTTCGTTACCAACTGATCCTAAGACCAAACATTCGCTCATAAACGTCCCTATTTGTTTTTTAGGAAAGTTTACAACAGCTACAATTTGTTTCTCCAGCAATTCTTCTTTTGCATATCGCTTCGTGATTTGAGCGGAAGATTTTTTAATTCCGATTTCGGGACCAAAGTCAATAACCAATTGATAAGCCGGTTTTCGTGCTTCTGGAAAATCATTGACTTCAACAATAGTTCCTACTCGCATTTCAACTTTTTCAAAATCGCTCCAAGTAATTATTTGTTGTTCCATAATGTATTGCATAAAAAAAGTCCCAATTGCTTGGGACTTTAAATATATTTAAAACTTCTGAATTATTTATTCAATTCAGCATGTCTATTTTCAATTTCCTTTTTATCTTTTTTAGACAAAGTATCTACCAATACTGGAGTTGCAATGAATAAAGAAGAATAAGTACCGATGACAATACCAATTAACATCGCGAAGATAAATCCTCTAATTGATTCTCCACCAAAAACGAACATAATAGCCAATACTAAAATCATAGTTAATGATGTATTGATTGTTCTTGATAATGTGGTATTAATAGAATCGTTTACAATCTGATTGAAATTTCCTTTTCTGTCTCCAGCAAGGAATTCACGTATTCTATCAAATACAATTACGGTATCATTCATTGAGTATCCAATTACAGTCAAGATAGCCGCAATAAAGTGCTGATCCATTTCCATATGGAAAGGCATGAATTTGTAGCAAAGTGAATAAATACCTAATACAAAGATAACATCATGTGCTACAGCCGCTAAAGCTCCTAATGAGTATCCTAACTTACGGAAAGAAACTACTAAGTATAAAGCAACTACTAACATCGCACCAATAACTGCCCAGAATGAGTTCGTTTTAATATCGTTAGAAATAGCCGCACTTACTTTAGATCCAGATAACATACCTAATGTTTTTCCTTCGTATAAAGTTATGAATTTATCGTAAGTCATTCCAGGGAAGTGTTTCGACAATCCTTCGTATAACATTTTGTTTACTTCTTCGTCAACTGCTACACCTTCAACTTCAATTTTATATTTAGTTGTAATTCTTAATTGATCAGAACCACCAAATACTTTCGCTTCAGTTGTAACTCCATATACTTTAGATAATTCTTCAGCTACTTCAGAAGCAACTACAGGTTTTTCAAATTTCACTTGGAAAGTTCTACCTCCAACAAAATCAACCCCTTGATCTAATCCATTTACAAAGAAAATTGAAACTAAACTTATTACTGTTACTGCTAATGAGAAACCGTAAGAGAATTTCTTGATTTTTAAGAAATCAAAGTTATATCCTGTAAACCAGTTTTTTGACCAAGAATTAGCAAATTCTAATTTTGTTCCTTTAGCAACAGCTCTGTCTAATAATATTCTTGTAATAAAAATTGAGGTAAATAAAGACGTTATAATACCTATTAATAAAGTAGTAGCAAAACCTTTGATTGGTCCTGTACCAAATATGTATAATATACCTCCTGTTAATACGTGAGTAACGTTAGCATCAATAATTGAACGCATTGCTCCTGTCCAAGAGAAAGATTTTTTAACTGCGTCAACTAAACTTAAACCATGACGTAATTCTTCTTTTGCTCTTTCGTAAATAATAATATTCGCATCTACCGCAGTACCTAATGTTAATACGATACCAGCAATACCAGGTAATGTTAATACAGCACCTAAACTTGCTAAAATTCCGAATAAGAATAATAAGTTAACTACCAAAGCAATATTAGCGAACCAACCTGCTTTTCCGTAATATACTAACATCCATAAGGCTACTAATAACAAACCTACTAATGCAGATGTTGTACCGTTATCAATCGCTTTTTGACCTAAAGATGGTCCTACTACTTCAGATTGTACAATCTCAGCAGCAGCAGGTAATTTACCCGCACGTAATACATTAGCTAAATCTTTAGTTTCTTCTAAAGTAAAAGAACCTGAGATTTCTGAACGTCCACCAGCAATTGGTCCTGAAGTTACTCCAGGTGCAGAATATACAACGTTATCTAAAACAATAGCGATACTATTTTTTTGAGAATAAACTCTTCCTGTTAACTCTTCCCAAATTTTTGCTCCTTTACCGTTCATTTGCATAGAAACAGCAGGTTTACCCATTTGATCAAAAGTATCAGCAGCTTCTACTAATACACTTCCACTCATAGGAGGTGTGTTCGTTCTGTTTCCTTTTAATGCATATACTTCAACTGCTTCTGCATCATCAGTTTTTGCTTTACCATAAGCAAATCTAACATCTGCTAAATTACTTGGTAACATCGCTTTGATATCCGCTCTTTTTAAGTAAGTATTTACCGCAGCAGTATCTTTAACCGCAACCATTCCGATAATTGTACCTCCTTGTTGGAAAGGCATTAATTTATCAAATAAAGGATTATTTCCTTTTGTTGCAGTAGCAGAATCTTTCGATTTATCAACTAATAATGAATCGATTTTAGAAGTCGCTTTTTCAGTTTTAGCTACAGGAGTTTTTTCTGTTTTTTTCAACGCTTCATTTACAGCCATTAAATAGTTTCCTACTTCTTCCACTTTATACGTTTCCCAAAACTCTAATTGAGCTGTAGAAGACAATAATTTTTTAGCTCTATCTACATCTTTAGCACCCGGTAATTCTACCAAGATACGTCCAGTGTTTCCTAATTTTACGATGTTTGGTTGTGTAACACCAAATTTGTCGATACGCTCACGTAATACTCCAAAAGCACTTTCTACAGACTCATCAACTTTTTTAGCAATAAATGCTTTTACTTGTGATTCTGATTTACCATTAATTTGGTCAGATAAATTTCTGTTACCAAAAATATCAGGTGAAGATAATGTAGTCCCAGTACCCGCAGAAGCTGCTTCGAAAGCATCATAGAAAGCATCTAAAAACGATTGATTTCCTTCTTGATTCTTTTTAGCATCAGCCAAAGCTTTATTGAATACTGGATTTTGAGTATTGTTTGCTAAGGTCTTTAATACATCTCTAACCGAAATTTGAAGCGTTACGTTAATACCTCCTTCAAGGTCAAGACCTTTGTTGATTTGCTTGTCAGCCACTTCATTATAAGTGAAATCAGTAAATCCTAAGCTAAATACTTTTTCTTTACCAATAGAATCAAGATATTTAATTTCTTTTTCTTGATTTCCGTTTGCAAAAGCTTTTGCATCACTTTTAACTTTGCTAGCAACAAAAGTGAATGTAAGTTGATAAATACTTACAAGAGCAAATAAAATTGCAAAAAACTTAATTAGTCCTCTATTTTGCATTCTGTGTAAAAATTAATTAATTCTTTTAATTTAGTTTTGGTTAGTTGAATAAAAATAAAGCGGAAAACACCACCCCATTTTTACAAAACGTGCAAATATATAATTCTGAAAATGATTAACCAATTTATTTATTGATTAATATGAAAAAAAAGACTGCAAAAAAAGCAGTCTTTTTTGTTTTATTTTGAAATACTTATGACAAAACTGAAGTCAAAGCATCATTCATACCACGAACTGCATCGGCAGACTTCGCGAATAAAGCTTTTTCAGCATCGTTTAAGTTGATATCTAAAATTTCTTCCACTCCATTTTTACCAATAATACATGGTACTCCGATGCAAATGTCGTTTTGTCCGTATTCGCCTTCAACAAAAACAGAACAAGCAATCATTTTCTTTTGATCGTTCAAGATAGAATCTACCAAATACGCTACAGAAGCTCCCGGTGCATACCAAGCTGAAGTTCCTAACAATCCTGTTAAAGTCGCTCCTCCTACCATAGTATCAGCAGCTACTTTATCCAATTGTTCTTGAGATAAAAATTGAGAAACTGGAATTCCGTTATAAGAAGCCAAACGCGTTAAAGGAATCATGGTTGTATCTCCGTGACCACCAATAACCATTGCAGAAATATCATTAGCTGGTTTGTCTAAAGCCAAAGACAAATACGTTCTAAAACGAGAACTGTCTAACGCTCCACCCATACCAATAATTCTGTTTTTTGGCAATCCTAATGATTTGTAAGCTAAATACGTCATCGTATCCATAGGATTTGATACAATTACGAAAATAGCATTAGGAGAATGTTGTAATAAGTTTTCGGCAACTGATTTTACAATCCCAGCATTGATTCCGATTAATTCTTCACGAGTCATTCCTGGTTTTCTAGGAATTCCAGAAGTAATTACTACTACATTACTTCCTGCTGTTTTAGCGTAATCGTTAGTAACCCCAGTAACTTTTGTATTAAAACCTGTGTTAGTTGCGCATTGTGTAATATCTAATGCTTTACCTTCAGCAAAACCTTCTCTGATATCTAACAATACAATCTCGCTTGCAATTCCTCTATAAGCCATCACGTCTGCGCAAGTTGCCCCTACATTTCCAGCTCCAACTATTGTAACTTTCATTTTTATGTATATATTTTGGTTGTTTTTATTAATTATTATGCATCAATATTAGCATAAACTGCGTTTTTCTCGATGAATTCTCTACGAGGTGGTACTTCGTCACCCATTAACATAGAAAACACTCTATCCGCTTCTGCTAAACTATCAATAGTTACTTGGCGAAGTGTTCTAAAATTAGGATTTAATGTCGTTTCCCACAATTGTTCTGCGTTCATCTCTCCAAGACCTTTATAACGCTGAATTCCTGCGCCACCACCCATTTTTTCATTAGCCACATCACGTTGTGCTTCTGTCCAACAGTATTCTTTTTTGTTTCCTTTCTTCACTAAATACAAAGGAGGTGTAGCGATATACACGTGCCCTTCTTCGATTAATTCTTTCATAAAACGGAAAAAGAACGTTAATATCAAAGTAGAAATGTGACTACCATCAATATCAGCATCACACATAATTACCACTTTATGATAACGTAATTTTTCAAGATTTAAGGCTTTACTATCTTCAGCAGTTCCGATAGTTACACCTAATGCAGTAAAGATGTTTCGAATCTCTTCGTTTTCGAATACTTTGTGATGCATTGCTTTTTCTACGTTCAAGATTTTACCACGTAATGGCAAAATAGCTTGAAAGGCACGGTCACGACCTTGTTTGGCCGTTCCACCTGCCGAATCTCCCTCGACAAGGAAAATTTCGCATCTTGCTGGATCTTGTTCTGAACAATCAGACAATTTTCCTGGTAATCCACCGCCACCCATTACGGTTTTACGCTGTACCATTTCACGGGCTTTTTTCGCTGCGTGACGGGCTTGAGCTGCTAAGATTACTTTTTGAACAATGATTTTAGCATCATTCGGATTTTCTTCCAAATAGTTTTCCAACATCTCAGCCACAGCTTGAGAAACCGGAGAAACTACTTCTCTATTTCCTAATTTCGTTTTCGTCTGACCCTCGAATTGCGGTTCCGCTACTTTTACCGAAATAATAGCCGTTAACCCTTCACGGAAGTCATCCCCAGAAATTTCAAATTTTAATTTATCTAATAATCCCGAAGCATCTGCATATTTTTTCAACGTACGAGTTAATCCCATACGGAAACCTTGTAAGTGCGTTCCTCCTTCGTGCGTATTAATATTATTTACATAAGAGAAAATGTTTTCTGAGTAACTTTCATTATAAATCAAAGCTACTTCCACAGGAATTTCTCCTTTTTCATTTTCCATAGAAATTACGTGACCAATAATTGGCACACGGTTTCCATCTAAGAATTTAACGAATTCTTTCAATCCTTCTTTCGAATGGAAAATTTCTACTCTAACTTCACCTTTATCGTCAATATCACGCTTATCTGTAAGTGTAATTGTAATTCCTTTGTTCAGGTAAGACAACTCACGCATACGCGCCGCTAATGTATCATAAGAATACTCTAACGTTTGAGTAAAAATAGTAGCATCTGGTTTGAACGTAACTACAGTACCACGCTTATCGGTAGTTCCGATTTGCTTCACCGGATACATTGCTTTTCCTTTTTCGTACTCTTGTTCGTAGATTTTTCCTTCTCTGTGAACAGTAGCACGTAAATGATCAGAAAGTGCATTTACACACGATACCCCTACTCCGTGAAGACCTCCAGAAACTTTATAAGAATCCTTATCGAATTTTCCTCCAGCACCAATTTTAGTCATAACTACTTCTAAAGCAGAAACTCCCTCTTTTTTGTGCATGTCAACTGGAATACCACGACCATTATCTTCAACAGAAATGGAATTGTCTTCATTTATAATTACACCAATCGTATCACAATGTCCAGCTAACGCCTCATCGATAGAGTTGTCAACTACCTCGTAAACCAAGTGATGTAATCCTCTAACCCCAGTATCACCAATATACATCGAAGGACGCATACGTACATGCTCCATTCCTTCTAGCGCCTGAATACTATCGGCCGAATAACTATTCTTTTTTTCTTCGCTCATATTATCTTTTTCGAAATTGTATTATTTTGTCAAACACGCAAATATAAGCAAATAGGAGTCAATTTTAACATAAAAAGCAGTAAAACACCTTGAAGTTATCAACAAGTGTTAATAACGAGATAATGCCTTAAATCGATTAAAAATAGCTTTAAAATTGATTTTGTTGTTTTTTTTAGACGCATAAAAATTCAAAAAATAAAAGAATTGATTTAAAGCCAAAATAACGCTTTTGGAGATTTTGAATTCGACATACATATTACAAAAAAAGCCTATCAAATAGATAGGCTTTTAATAATTATGCTTTCACATACGCTTCTTCGTGCACATTGGCAACTGCCCTACCTGAAGGATCGTTTAGGTTTTTAAAGGCTTCATCCCATTCTAAAGCTATTTTAGTACTACAGGCAACACTTGCTTCCTGAGGGACACATAATGCTGCTGCATCACTTGGATAATGTTCGGTAAAAATAGAGCGGTAATAATACTCTTCTTTAGATGTTGGCGTTTGTAATGGGAATTTATATTTAGCATTTACCAATTGCTCATCTGAAACGGCTTCTACCACCACTACTTTTAACGTATCAATCCAACTATAACCTACACCATCACTAAATTGTTCTTTTTGTCTCCAAGCCACACTTTCCGGCAACATTTCTTCAAAAGCTTTGCGAAGTACCCATTTTTCCATGCGCTCGCCGTTTATCATTTTATCTTGTGGATTGATGCGCATCGCGACATCCATAAACTCCTTATCCAAAAACGGAACTCGTCCTTCAATTCCCCAAGCTGCTAAACTTTTGTTGGCGCGCAAACAATCATACATGTGTAATTTACTTAGTTTACGAACGGTTTCTTCGTGAAATTCTTTGGCATTAGGTGCTTTATGAAAATACAAATAGCCCCCAAACAACTCATCCGAGCCTTCACCCGACAATACCATCTTAATTCCCATCGATTTGATTACACGTGCCATTAAATACATAGGCGTAGAAGCTCTAATCGTTGTCACATCATAGGTTTCCAAGTTATATATTACATCGCGAATCGCATCTAAACCTTCTTGAATGGTGAATTTAATTTCGTGGTGAATCGTTCCAATATGATCAGCCACTACTCTAGCGGCTGCTAAATCTGGTGAACCTTCTAATCCTACTGCAAACGAATGTAATTGTGGGTACCAAGCTTCGGTGGTGTCATCTGATTCTATTCTTTTTTGTGCATATTTTTTGGCGATTGCCGATGTTATAGAAGAATCCAATCCGCCCGAAAGCAATACTCCATAAGGAACATCACTCATTAATTGACGGTGAACAGCAGCTTCTAAAGCTTCTTTCAATTCTTGAATATTGGTTGCATTATCTTTAACAGCATCGAATTCGGTCCATTCTCTTTTGTACCATTGTACAAATTCTCCGTCTTTACTCGATAGGTAATGTCCTGGTGGGAATAATTCAATTTTAGTGCAAAAGCCTTCTAATGCTTTTAATTCGGAGGCCACATAAAACGTCCCATGTTGGTCCCAACCGATATATAACGGAATAATCCCCATATGATCACGAGCCACAAAGTATTCATCATTTTCAGCATCATAAATAGCAAAACCGAAAATTCCGTTTAGTTCATCCACAAAATGCACTCCTTTTTCTTTGTAAAGCGCTAAAATCACTTCACAATCACTTTCCGTTTGAAACGAGTATTTGCCTTCAAATTGTTTGCGTAAAGCTCTATGATTGTAGATTTCACCATTGGCTGCCAAAATCAATTTTTTATCATCACTAAGTAAAGGCTGCTTTCCTGAGGCAGGATCGACAATAGCCAAGCGTTCATGTGCTAAGATAGCTTTATCATCACTGTAAATTCCGCTCCAATCTGGTCCGCGATGACGGATAATCTTTGCCATTTCCAGTACTTTAGATCGTAAGGTTTCTGATTTTTGCTTTAAGTCAAAGGCGCATACAATTCCACACATTTTATTTCAGTTTTAATTTTATTATTATTTATATCTGAAACAAAATTGCGGTTTAAGATTTTATATTAAAACTAAAAACTTAATTTTAGTTACATTTTTAAACTTTAAAAGAAATAAAAAAAAGATTATGTAATTTTGAATGATTTAAAAACAGAAAAAAGGTTAGAGATTGTAATTTAGTCGATACTGACAACACTATATTCAACAGAATTAAGTTGAAAAGCGTAGCCAGCTTCTTTTCCCATCAATTGTATTCCTAATGGTGATTGTGGAGAAATTCCGAAAATATTCTGACCTTCAATGGTGATTTTAGGTAACGCCGTACTGATATAAACAATCAATTTATTAGTAACAACCAAACTCCCTAACGCCACTTTTTTATGTATTGTAGAAGTGTCTATTTTATCTAAAATAGCTTTTTGCTCAAGTGCTTCTTTTAGTTTGTTAGTCAGTTTTTCCTGTTCGATGTGCATCATCGACAAAGCAGTTTCATGTTTGTCGCCCGCTGAACCTTTAGCATCGTTTTTAGAATCTTCTGTCAGTCCAGAAATCATATCCTGAAAAACATCGATTTTATCTTGAAGAATTTGCGTGTATTGGAAGTGTATTTTTTGCTTTAATGTCATTTTAGCCTTCTTAGATTTCTGAAATCACCTCAAAAGTATCTAAAAATCTAAGAAGTCTAACTATCTAATCTTTCTTTTAAAAATCAAATTTATAACTCGCGCCTAAAATTCCCTGAACACCTTGAACTGGATAGTTTAACCATTTTTGATAATTTTGATTGGCCAAGTTGTTCCCTTTTAAGAAAATAGTTAATCGATCATTATGCTTATATCCTACATGTGCATTGATATCAAAATACCCTTCTAAGGTTTTAACGCTATCTGGATTTGGGAATCCGGTAAAGTTGGTAAACTGATCTTTACGTTCGCCTACATAGAACAATTGAGTCCCTGCATAGAATTTTGGTCCGATGTTAAAATCAGACGTAAAAGTTACTTTTACCGTTGGTAAATTCCATGCTTCCGCTTGAATATCGGTATTGTAAGCATTTACTTGACCGTTAATTCCTAAAGCAATGTTTTTATTGACATCAGCTTTTAATTCACCATAGAATGAGATCGTTTTTACTTTATCGTAAACCACATTGAATGAGTTTCCGTAACTATAGTTTTGTGATGGATCGGATAAATATTCATTGGTTTTAAATAAGGCTTTGTCTTCTGATGCTTCGTAAGAGGCTTTTAAATTATAGGCTACCGAATTGGCCAATTTCCCTCTCAAACCAGCATAAATCGTAAACTGATTATTAGTCGGCATAATATTCAGGGTCGGCGATAAAAACTTATTCTGAGAGGCAAATCCTTCGTAGGTATTTTGCTGTAAACCACCTTCTGCTCCTGCCACAAAAACCATTAAATCACCCACTAGCTTGTATGATGCTTTAATTTTTGGAAAAATGTAAATTCCACTTTTATTACCTTGATCCACCCCTCCATAAATGTATTTTAAACGAGCTAAATAACTGATTTCCGCTCCTACTTCAACAGATAAATCATCTTTCAAAATAGTAAAACTCGGATTCCCGCTAAAAATTAAATTGGAAATATCTGTGTTGGTATTGGTTCCGGGAGCCGGAGTTGTTAGTTGATAATTACTGTCGAAACTTGTATTAGCATAATCTAAATTGAATTTCATTTTCACCGCTGTGTCACCAAAGTTGAAATTGAAATTAGGCTTCACAATAAAACGATTTTCACGCGAACCATAATCATCAGTAAATCCAATGAAATTCACATTAAGTTTTTCAAAAAAACTATCATTTATAGCTAATTCTGAACCAACTTTAAATGTATTGTAATTATGTGCTGGATCAATCATACTTAAATCGGTCAAAGTAAAATTTGGATTTTCTAACGGCAAACCATACCAATTGTACATTTCACGCTTGTATCCCAAATCCAATTTGAAACGAGTATCTTCTTTATTGTAACCGTACATGGCGCCAAACAAAATATCTGAAAAATTATCATTAAGTTCTATTCCTTCGATACCACCACCTGATGACAAATAATTAAATCTTCCTCCAACGTATTGATAGTTGTCAATATCATGATTTACAAACAATTCTGCATTTAGAGTATTGTAATTTCCATAACCAACTGTAGCATAATTAGGCCATAGCTTTTCTTCTTTGGCTTTATCTACTGCTGCTGCATTTCCTTTTGCCGGAACAAAAGTAGAAGCGACAGGAAAAGAAAAAATTTGGTATTTCACTTCTTCTTTTTTAGACGTTTCGTTATCGTCTATTGCGGGTACTTCTTTAACTTTATAAGCATCTGAAATAGTTGGCGTGTATGGCTTTACCACGTTTACCACTTCGGTTCCTATGTTATCGTCTTTCTTTTGTGCAAAAGAAAATTGAATGGTTAAAATGACTATTAACGAGGTATATATTTTGATTTTGTTCATATATTCTAATACTTTACGAGATTTCTCACTTCGCTCGAAATGACAACTAGTTTATAAATTATCCTTTTACTGACGAATTCGTTTTGGCTTCTTCGGTTTTAATTTTATTTAATTCGGTTTGTGCTTCGGCAACCACATCATCAAATTCCTGGAAGTTTTTAATAACACTTTCCAAAATGTATGTGGCTTGAAAACTATCCTTCAATCCGTAGAAGTTTTTTGCCATGACAATTAACCCTTTGGCTCCGAAATATTTGTAACCCGAATAATCTTTTGCAAGTTTTTGAACCACAACATTGGATGCTTCAAATTTTAAGTCTTTATTTTTGAAATAGGCATCATAATACAAGGCTTCGGCCATTAATTCACCTTTAGCAATTTTCAATAAACGTGCGTAAGCTTCTCTGGCTTTAGTTTCGTTACCCGTTTGCACTGCCGAACGCGCTACAATGATTTGTGCATCACTCTTAATTTTATCATCCGTTTTTGGATTTGCCAGTACTTTATCCGCATACACAACCGAATTAGCATAGTCTTTCTTGTCATAATATGCTTTCATCAAATTGGCTTGCGCATAGGTCTTATTTTGCGGGAAATCTGATTCAGATTCTAAGCGTAGTAAAACTGGAATTGCTTTTTCTGTTTCATTTTTCTTGATATAAATTTCTGCCAAACGTGATAAAGATTGTTCTGTGTATTCATTTCTGGCTTTTGAAATGACATTTTCATAATATTTTGTAGCATTGGTAGTATTTCCACCTTTGTAATACAAATCAGCTAAATAATAATTAGCTTTCAGTGAGTGTAAACCATTTGGAAACGAAGTCACATAACTTGTTAAGTTCGTAATCGCTTGTTGGGTATTCCCTTGTGCATATTGCTTCTCAGCCGCTTCCCAAGTATCATTATCCAATTCAGCATCTGTTACTTCTACAAAATCCAGTGTTCGAACCCAAGCCGCATATTCGTCTACATTACCTTTGTCTACATAAATCAAACGAGCCGTTTTCACTGCCTCGTTCGCTTCATCCGTACGAGGAAACTCAGCAGCCACTTTTTTTAATTTAGTTAACGCCAAATCATCTTTATCAGCATTGTAATAAATCAATCCCTGACGCAAAATAGCACGAGCCGTATAGCTTCCTTTTTTGAATTCAGAAATTAATTGATCGTAAGTTTTGATAGCTGAATCGGCTTGATTGATTTGCGTATAAGTATTCCCCATTTCAAACAATGCATCATCACGGTATTGCGAATCAGGATAGGTTTTAAGAAAACTATTGAATTCGGTAATTTTCTTATCGTTTTTACCCGTAAATCCATAAGAAATTGCCTTTTGAAAGGCCGCATAATCGCCATCCACACCTTTTAAAGCAATTGCTTTGTCGTAGGCTTCAATTGCTAATGCATATTTTGTAGTAACAAATCGGCTATCGGCTAAACGCAAATACGCATCCACCAATCTGGTTTTGTCTTCCTTAGATGTTTCGGTATATTTTTGAAAATAGGTCGCCGCTTGATCGTATTCTTTCAATTTGAAATGCGAATAGGCAATGTTATAATTGACATTTTTAAATTCTGGCGTAGTCGAGGCTTCAGGGAAACCAACAAACTGTTTGAAGCTCAACAAAGCATTCGAAAAATCATCCTGAACATATTCCGTTTCTGCTTTCCAGAATGTCCCTCGCGCTGTAAATACAGGATCTTTTTGTTCTGCAATTGATTTTTTGAAAATTGCTAATGCTTCTTTATAATTTCCGTCGGTAAACAATTCTAATCCGCGGTAAAAAGTTACTTTTTGATAGGCCAACTTATTACCAAATGATTTGTTTTTTTCCAACAAAACCAACGCTTCTTTATAATTTTTAGAGGTGATGTAAGAGTTGATTAACAACGTTTCTATTTCCGATTTGTTAGGATTATTAGGATATTTCGTCATGAATCCGTTTAACACATCGGGCACACTTTGGTAAGAATTTCCAATATCATAACTCACACGAGCGTAGTTCAAATAAGCATCTTCTTGAATTTTTAAATCAAAAGTCATTTCCGAAGCCGTTTTAAACGCATTCAAAGCCTGTTGCTTTTTATCGGTTTTCAAATAGCTTTCTCCTAAATGGTAATAGGCATTTTGTGCTACAGCGTCATTTCCGCTAATAATTTTATTGAATTGTGCTATTGCATTTTCGTAATCATTTTGCTTGTAATACGCATAACCCAATTGGTAGTAATCGTTGTTATTCCATTTGCCATTTTTTCCTTTGTATGCTGCCAAATATGGAATGGCTTTGTCGTATTGCTTCAAATTGAAATAACTCTGACCAATAATTCGGTTCAATTCTGACTTTTCAGCAGGAGATGATTTGGCCATTGCGGCTTTCCCTAGTTCTATCCCTTTTTCAAATTGTCCTGATTTAAAGCTCATGTCGGCTTGGAAATACGACAGTTTTTCTTTGTATTTTTCTTCACCTTCTACTTGTTCAAAATATTGGTTGGCTTCTTCATAATTATCTCCTTCATAAGCTAAGAACCCCAAATAGTATTTGGCTTGCGATCCGTATTCTTTCGAATTGACGACTTTACTAAAATATTCCTTGGCTAGTTTTTTATCTTTAGTAGTAAAAAAAGTATAGCCTCGATAAAAATTGTATTTTTCTGATTCTTCAGCTGTTAAGGCACCTTCTTCTACCTTATCAAAATACTCTAACGAACGAGCATATTTCCCATTTTCAAAATAATAGGTCGCAATATCAATATAAGCCAAATTCAGCTTTGTACTTGTTGGATAATTCTTGATAAAATTTTCCATTTGTTCATCGGCACCCGATTGTTTGATTCGAAGCGCGCACGTAGCACTGTAGTAGGCACAATCCGATTCAGCTTCTTCGGTAGCATTTTGACCCACTTTGTCAAAAATGATTTGAGCCGACTGGTATTGCTTATTTTTAAACAACGTCAAAGCCCTATTATAATCGACTAAATTATTAGTATAAACTTCGGATTGTTGACTTAAAACAGTATGAGTACTCAAGGAAAGTGTAAGGAGGAGAAACAAAGATAATTTGCGCATAGAAAAACAATTTTTACATTTCAAATTTAGCATTTTCATATGGTTAAAACGAGGAAAAAATGGGTTTAGTATTTTAAATTATTCACAATCCGAAAATTTATTTTGAATACGCACGTTAACTTATTACTTTTACCAAAATAAATATCAAAATTATGTCTCAAACCATTTTATCGTTGCATAACGTTACTATATATCAAGAAGGAAATAAAATTTTATCTGACGTAAACCTAAAAGTAAACCCTGGCGAATTTTTATACGTTATTGGTAAAACAGGTTCTGGAAAAAGTAGTTTCATGAAAACGTTGTATGCCGATTTACCGTTAACTGACGGAGAAGGAACAATTGTAGACTATGATTTGAACGGATTGATTGAAGACGATATTCCGTTTTTGAGACGTAAAATCGGAATTGTGTTTCAGGATTTTAAATTATTACCCGATCGTACTGTAAATGCTAACATGCACTTTGTTTTAAAAGCAACAGGTTGGGAAGACGAATCAGAAATGCAAGCCAAAATTGACGAAGTGTTAGACAAAGTAGGTATGAGAAATTGGGCTAATAAAATGCCACATCAATTATCTGGAGGAGAACAACAACGTGTAGCTATTGCTCGTGCTTTGTTAAATGATCCTGAGCTTATCCTTGCTGATGAGCCTACCGGAAACCTTGACCCACAAACTAGTGTAGAGGTTATGGAAGTTTTGAAAAAAATTAACGAGAACGGTAAAACAGTCGTAATGGCAACACACGATTATGCTTTATTAATGAAATATCCTGCCAAAACTTTAAAATGTGAAGACGGTTCTATTTTTGAAGTCGTACAGAGAACAGTATAATTTACTTAAGTAATAATATAAAAGGGAAGCAAATGCTTCCCTTTTATATTATTACTCTTTTTAACATTGTACCGTTACTTTCAAAAAAGTAGCCGGTATAGAAGTATTGTTAGAATCTCCCTTATTTTGCGTGTTAAACAAGCTTTCAAGTTCCTGTTGTAAATCGGCCGCTTTGCCATTTTGTTTGGCTGCATCAAAGGCATTCATTGTCGGTCCGTAGTAATGCTTGAACCGAGTCACAAAATCAGAGGGTGAAAAAGGAGCTTTAAAAGTAAAGGTTTCTCGAGTAAAAGAGATGTTTTCTTTGGCAATTCCTGCGCTACCAAATCGTTCAATTACATTATCCTCGATACCCCATAACATCGGACTCACAAATCCTTCGGGTGGCGGAGGCGTATAAGCTGAACAAATTTTTAGGATTTGAGCCACTAAAGTTGGGTCACCAGGAATCCAATTACCCATAATAATTTTTCCTCCAGAAACTGTAACACGAACCATTTCTTTGGCCACTTCAAAAGGTTTCGGAGCAAACATGGCTCCAAAGATGCTAACCACTATATCAAACGTTTTATCTTTTAAATCATGTAAATCGGTGGCATCGCCTTCCTGAAAGTCACAATTGCTAATATTTTCTTTACTTGCGCGGTTATTTCCCGCTTCCACTAGGTTTTGCGCAATATCAACACCTAATACTTTCGCACCAAGCTTTGCTGCAGGTATTGCGGTTGTTCCGTCTCCACAACCTAAATCAAGGAGGTAGTTACCTTTTGTAATTCCAAATGTATCCACTAATACCGAACCGCTTTCACGCATCGTTTCTGCAATTTTAGTGAAATCCCCTTTTTCCCATAATGCTTTGTTCGGATTCATAATTTTTCTATTTAAACCGTTAAAAATAAGCATTTTATAGCAATTTTTAACCTGATTTCACCGAAAAGAAACTATTCGTAAAACGTTATTTGAAATTCAAATCGATATATTTGTAGTTATAATTAACTTTTTATGGGTAAATGTGAACAATGCATCGTTAGACAATTTAGTGCTTTAAAAGCGTTATCCAAGGATGAGCTTTTAAAGATGGCTGACTGTAAAACATCCTACACCATAAAAAAGGGAGAAACTATTTTTGAAGAAGGAGAAACTACTAATGGCGTTTTTTGTGTCAAAGACGGAGTTTGTAAAATGACAAAATTGAGTGCTAATGGTAAAGACCAAATTGTCAAGTTGGCAAAACCAGGAGAACTCTTAGGACAACGCTCTATGATTAGTGATGAACCTGCCAATTTAAGTGCTGTTGCTCTAGAAGACATGGAGGTTTGCTTTGTTCCTAAAAGTGAAATTATGCAGTTCTTTAATCAAAATAATCAGTTTTCAATGAATATGATGAAGACGATTTGTGGCGATTTGAAGGATGCTGACGATCATATGGTTTCCATGGCACAGAAAAGTGTTAAAGAACGATTGGCCGAAACCCTTATCTATTTGGAAGACAGTTTCGGAACGAATGAAGATGGATCGCTTAGACTTCAATTTTCTCGTGAAGAATTAGCCGGAATGATAGGCACTGCAACCGAGAGTTGCATTCGCTTGCTTTCCGAATTTAATAAAAATGGATGGGTCGATTTAACTGGAAAGAAAATCACCCTCAAAAATAAATCACAGCTCAAAAAGCTATCTGAATAAAAAGAAGCGTTCTGCTTCTTTTTTTATTTAACTTTAATAAAAAAATTATGAAAATAGTCGCTTTTGGAGCTTCATATAGCAAACAATCAATTAATAAAAGATTAGCAGGGTTTGTAGCACATCAATTTGGTGACCACACCGTAGACGTGTTGGATTTAAACGATTATGAACTGCCAGTATTTACGGTGGATCTTGAAAATGAAATTGGTCATCCAGAAATTATTCAGCAATTTCTTCAAAAACTGGACAGTGCAGATTTGATCATCATTTCGATGGCAGAACACAATGGAAGTTATACGGCTGCTTTTAAAAACCTGTTCGATTGGACTTCGAGAGTAAAGCTGAATATGTTTGAAAATAAAAAATTATTACTGCTTTCAACTTCGCCGGGCGGAAGAGGCGCCGAAAGTTCATTAAAAACGGCTTTTGAACGATTCCCAAGACACGGAGCAACTATTATAGACCAATATTCATTGCCGAATTTTCATGAGAATTTTGATGCTGAAAAAGGAATTCTTCAGCAGGAAAAGAATACGCAACTTCAGAAAATCATCAACAGAATCAAAACGGATTTAGCTTAAAACTATGAATCTGCAGGGTTTGAATAAAATGACAGAGGGTTTTCAAAACCAAAATTCAGCAAAAATGCCTTTGCTGTTTTTAGGTCATGGAAGTCCGATGAATGCTATTGAAGAAAACGAGTTTGTGGAAGGATTTAGGTCTGTTGCCGAAACAATTCCTAAGCCGAATGCTATCTTATGCATTTCAGCACATTGGGAAACCAAAGGTACTTTGGTCACAGCCATGCAAAATCCACCAACTATACATGATTTTGGAGGATTCCCAAAAGCATTGTTTGACGTACAATATCCTGCACCGGGAAGTCCTGAATTAGCAAAAGAAACACAAAAAATAATCACCCATACCCAAGTGGAATTAGATGACAAATGGGGATTGGATCACGGAGCTTGGAGTGTGATTAGACATTTATATCCCAATGCAGATGTCCCGGTAATCCAATTGAGTTTGGACTATTACAAAACACCAAAAGAACACTACGAATTATCCAAAGACTTGAACTCATTACGCCAAAAAGGTGTTTTAATTATTGGCAGCGGCAATATGGTACACAATCTGCGAATGGTAGCCTGGGACAAGTTAAAAGACGACAATTATAGCTTTGATTGGGCTTTGGAAGCCAGTACTAAAATGAAACAATTTATTTTGAACAATAATCATCAGGAACTAATCAATTTTGGCAGTCAGGGCAAAGCTTTCGAAATGGCCATCCCCACTCCGGAACATTATTTACCTTTACTATATGTTCTGGGTATAAAAGAAGAAAGTGAAGAAATGACACTTTTCAATGATAAAGCCGTAGGCGGCTCACTAACGATGACTTCGCTGAAAGTAGGATAAAATAAAAAAGCCTTGAAAATCAAGGCTTTTTTGTTAGTTATTTTTCAATTCGCTTACTGGGCCATCCCATTCGGAGAAACCTCCCATAAGATTGTAAGCCGTTTCAAATCCCAATTGATTCATGATACTGCAAGCTTGAGCACTTCTTCCGCCAGCCTTACAATACACGTAGTAGTTTTTGGATTTGTCCAATTCTTCCACTTGATAAATGAAACCTTGTCCTTTATAAATATCAATATTAATAGCACCAGGGATTACGCCGTCAAGACATTCATCTTCAGTTCTAACATCAAGAATTACTGCATTGTCATCTTCCTGAAGTTTTGTCCACCAATCTTCTTGTATTAAATTCATAACTTTTTAATTTATACTTCAAAAATACTATGCTTTTATCGAACATCCAATAGCCTTGGTCGTTTTTACTTCTATTTCTTTACCTTCCAATAAAGAGTTTACTGCATTTTCAACATATTTCACTTTTACAGCACTTGGATCACTGTAGTTATCATCAATAGCTCCAATATACTTCACAATATTTCCTGCTTTTGTTTTTTGAAGCAAATACACATGAGGTGTTTTAGTCGCTCCATATTGCGGATAAATTTTTTGTCCATCGTCAAATAGATAAGGAAAAGTAAACCCTTTTTCTTTGGCTCTCTCTTTCATTAAATCAAAACTGTCTTTAGGCTGTACTTCAGGGTTATTTGGATTGATAGCAATTACTGGATACCCTAATGCTTTGTATTTTTTATCCAAAGCAATAATTCTGTCTTCATAGGCCACGGCAAACGGACAATGATTACATGTAAATACCACAATAAATCCTTTAGCATCGTTAAAATCTTTTAAGGATACATTCTTGTCGTTTATATTTTTCAGACTAAAATCGGTTGCGGTATCCCCTATTTGATAGCCCGTATCCAAATGATTAATCGTAAATGCACTCAAGCCTGCAAATAAAATGGCTAGAGCCAAAAATTTTACTGTTTTCATAGTTGTTTATTTTAAGATTGTTTTTAATTCATTTTCAAGTTCTTCGTAAGTAAAAGAACGTTCGTAAAACTGTCTCGAAGTTTTGTTATAAATAATAGTTGCTGGAATCGATCCTGACCATTTTTTATCCACCAATTCAATCCAAGTATTCGCATCTGGATCGTCTAAATGTATCACTTCAGATTGCAACTTTTTTTTTACCATAAACGGAATCAAATTGGATTCAATTTTCTTGGGCATATCTAGACTTATTAATAGAACTTTTACTTTCTTGTCTTTATAGTTTTGATTCAGTTTTTCAAAATGAGGTAATTCTTTAACACATGGTAAACACCAGGTTGCCCAGAAATTAATAACATAAGTCGTATCATCTTTCTTGTTCAAGTAGTCTTGCAGATTCTTAAAATCATACGATTTAACATCAACTCCATTAACGCTATACACCTTAATTGGAATTACTGATTTTTCTTCTGCTTGACCAAAAACACTGACGGTCAACATCAATACAATCAAAACAATACTTCTCATACCTTAAAAATTAATACCCTAAAAATAGCTATTCTTAAAACCGTAAAAAGAAACATTAACAAAAATTTAATACACATTTGTATATACAAATAAAAAATAGCTATACATTTGTACATACAAATTTCATAAAGATGAAAATTGAAGAAGAAATAAAAAGTACCATTGAATTATCCTTAGCAAAAAAAGTTTTGCTGAACTTGTCGTTTACAAGACATGAGATAGGAGATAGATTTTTAGAAATCCTAAAACCTTATGACTTATCAAGCGAACAATATAATGTACTTAGAATATTACGTGGACAAAAAGGGAAACCGGCCAATATGGCTTGTATTCAGGAGCGTATGATTGCTAAAACAAGTAACACTACACGATTGGTAGATAAGTTATTGAGTAAAGAATTAGTCATTCGAAAAGTTTGCCCAGAAAATCGAAGAAAAATGGAAATTACAATCACCGATAAGGGTTTAGCTGTTTTGGCTGAGTTAGATCCTAAAGTAATTGAACATGAAAATGCCTTTGCTTCGAAACTTTCGGCATCAGAATTGCTACAATTAAATGAATTATTAGAAAAATACAGAAGTTAATACAATGAGTAAATTTATAGAAAATCAAAATTGGCGTTATGCCACCAAAAAATTTGATGCCACAAAAAAAATTGCTGCAGAAGATTTGGAAACCTTGAAAGAAGCAATTCGTTTAAGCACATCATCATATGGATTACAACCTTATAAAGTATTTATAATTGAAAATCCTGAAATTCGTGAAGCCTTAAAACCGGCTTCTTGGAATCAGACACAAATTACAGAAGCATCGCAATTGGTTGTTTTTGCAAATTACACTAATTTGGATGAAACAGTTATCGACAAATACATCAACCGTATTAGTCATACAAGAGAAATTCCAGTGGAAAACGTTCAAGGTTATGGCGATTTCATGAAAACAAAAATATTAGGTTTAACCACACAAGAACAAGCTGTTTGGACATCAAAACAAACCTATTTGGCCTTAGGAAACCTGATTAATGCAGCAGCAGAGTTAAAAATAGATGTTACTCCAATGGAAGGTTTTGAACCTGAAAAATATAACACTATCTTAAAGTTAAATGAATTAAATTTAAACGCTTCGTTAGTCGCAACAATTGGTTATCGTCATGAAGAAGATACAAACCAACACGTAAAAAAAGTACGTAAATCAAAAGAAGAATTATTTATCAATTTATAATTATTAATTAAACACAAGTAAAAAATGAAAAATTTAAAATCAATTGCATTAGCATTAGTAGTAGCCTTAGGAACATTAACGGCAACAGCTCAGACTTCAAAAAAAGTAGACGCTTCAAAAAGTAAAGTACTTTGGTTAGCTAAAAAAGTAGGTGGTCAACACAATGGAGATATCGTTTTAAAAGAAGGAACTCTAATTTTCAATGGAAAAAAATTAGTAGGTGGAAACTTTACTGTTGATATGACTACCATCAATACAACTGATTTACAAGGAGAATGGAAAGGTAAATTAGACGGACACTTAAAAGCTGATGATTTCTTTGGTGTTGAAAAATTTCCAACTTCTACTTTAGTTTTCAAAAAAATTGGTCTTAAAAAAGGAAACACTTATACAGTTGAGGCTGATTTAACAATCAAAGGAATAACTGCTCCTATTACATTTGATATTGTAGCAAACAAAGGTGTTGCTAATGCAACGCTAATGATTGACCGTACAAAATATGACATCAAATATGCTTCTAAAAACTTTGGTGCTTTAGCTGACAAAGCAATTGATGATGAGTTCGAATTAAAAGTACAATTGAAATACTAATCAGACACAAATTTGACCCAATGTAAAAGCCAGCTTCACGCTGGCTTTTATTATTTAGTCGATTTCTTTAGTATTATCCTCTAAAAAAGTATCCATAATCATCAAATTCGGATCAATTTCAATGGATTTTGGTTTACCAGTAATTGTCATTTTTCCAATTACTTTATTGTTTTTTATTAGAAAATGCTGAATGGTTAATTTGCCCTTCTCATCGTAAATTCCAACATCGATTGTCGAGTCGTTTACAATCATTTTACGCTTCCCATTTCCATCTTCTGAGAATTTAGCACTACTTATTTCGAAATTGACTTCAAATTTTCCCTTTGTTAACTTTTTAGCTGAAACTGATTCAATTTTAGCCGTATAAGTCACAATTTGCTTGAATAATTCATCAATTTTAGCATATTTCTCTTTTGGTGACACTTTATAAATTTCTTTCAGAAAATCTCCAGTATCGGCTGTTTTATTCGGAAAAGCATAATTACTTATCAGGTTCCGTAATGCTTTATTTACATTGGATTCCCCTATTAACATCCGCAACTGATGCATCACCACGGCTCCTTTATTGTACGGCAAATGAGGTGTGTCATAATGGGTTTTATACAAAGGCATTTCGGTTTCAAAACTTCGGCTGCTCAAATACAAATCCTGATGTATTCTTAATGTTTCCAAAGCACGTTCCCAACCGTGTCGTTTTTCATACAGCATAATTTCTGTATACTGCGCCAAGGTTTCTGTTAAAATGTAACCGCCTTCTTTTTCTTCCGGATTCAATTGACTGTTACCCCACCATTGGTGCGATAATTCATGTCCGGCCAACTGGTTGATCACATCTTCCTTATCCCCTCTTGTAATATCACTATTCAATCCGAAATTTTCTTTCATATACAAGGTCGAAGGATACGCTGTAGCGGCAAAACCTTCCGCAAAAGCTGAAATTTCAGCGTAACGAATCGTTTTATACGGATATGGTCCAAAATTCTGCTGGCAATACTCCAATGTTTTTTTAGTAGCTGAAATCAATTCATTTGTATTTCTACCATGTCTTTTATCATAATAGACTTCAATCGAAATTCCTTTGTAAACTTCTTTTTTGATTTCATATTCTGCCGAGGAAAAAGCAAATCGGAACGGAATTTTACCAGTTGATTTATACTGAAAATAATTTCTGCCTTTGAAATTCCATTCGTTGATTAAATCACCAATACCAATCACACGTTGCTTTTCGGAAGTGGAAACTATCGCCTCAAAATCGATAAAATCATAGGATTGAGTGTCTTTATCTTCTAATTTTCGGATAAGCGTTTCGGTTGGCATTTTGCGTTTTTTACGCTCTTTAGAATTCGTCATTTCATTATCGGTCTGATAACCAAACCTTGGAAAATAATTGCTAATGCGCATAAATGAACCATTGTCGATAATCGAATTGAAAGGTGTGTGTCCTGTAAAAGGCGACCATGATGACACGAACGAAAAATGCATCGCAACTGTTTGTTTCGGTTGTAATGGCTGATTTAATTGGTACCAATAATGTCCGAATTTTGCGTCTTTATTTATCATTTTTGACTTTGGAAGCTCGACTGATCGCAACTGAATATTATCACTGACATACAAAAGCACACTATCAATCGGTTTTTCGGAATTATTAATCAGTTCGTAAGTTCCTTTTACTGTGTACCGACTTTCTGAAGGAAATAAATCCACTTCTGTTTTTACAGCAGTAATAGTGGGCTGTGCAAAGTTTTGAAACTTTCGGTATTTTGCTTCGTATTGTTGCTGCCAATCCAATTGCTCACCTGCGGAAAGGTATTCGCTTTTAATGTTTACTTCGTAAAAAATATAACTTCCTAAACCTATAAATAAAAAACTACCCGAAATCAACAGAAGTTTCTGAAATAAATTCAGTTTTTTACTTCTAAAAGTATCCAAAATAGCCGTATTTCGTTTCCACAAAACACTACTTAGCAAAAGTAAAAGCAAGGCAAATCCAAGCGCATAAAGCATTTTTATCAAGAATGAAAAAGTATAAGCTCCGAAACCATTCATTTCAAAGTATTCCATTTTCAGTGTATCCGCAAAGCGAAATAAAGGATAGGTCACCCCTAACATTTGGCCGATACTTGTTGAAAATACAATAGCTAACACCGAAGCCACTACCAATCCAACGTAACGATTCTGAATGATGGTCTGGACTGTTAAAATCAGAACCGCAATCAACATCATCGGAAGTCCAAGAAAATAAAAGAGCGACAGATACAGTCCAATTTCAATGGGTGCATTTCCTTTTACGAATTGAAAAGCGATTCCGATTAAAATGCCTAACAAATTCAGTAAAAAAGGAACTGCAACAAGCGACACTAATTTCGAAATGAAAACCATTCCTTTTTGATGTGGAGTAACGTTTTCCAACATGGCAAATCGTGCCAATTCACTGCGCCAAACCAATTCATTACTATAAAAAAGTAAAATGATAATCAGAATTATAGGCAACCTGTCGATAAGCGTCGAAATCATTAAAGCAGTCGTAGTAATGCTTTCCGCCATACGTCTTCCTCCATCAATTTCATCAGAGATTTCAATAGTAAGCAATCCTGTTAGCATGATAACAATCAATAAAAACGGAATTCCTTTAATTATCAGACGTAAATCAATAGCAATAAAACTTTTGATGACCAAAAAATGATGCTTTATGGTTTGGAATTCAATACCTGGAAGAACATTTGATTTTGATAAAACAATCTTCTTGTCAGTTTTAATTTTGATCTTACTCCTGCTCTCTTTCAACTTCCGAAATGAAAAGAAACGATATGAAATCAATAGAATCAACATCGAAATTGACAACCACAATACTCTGTTAAACAACAAGTTTCCTGTTAATCCAATCAAATCATTATTCTTCTGAAAAACCGTCCAATATCGGGTTTGCTCGAAAAAAGCGGCCAATCCGAAAGGATCCAGTTTTGCCATTAAACTCATGGCTTCGGGAGTAGCTGGTGAAGCTCCTGCAAAAATCGGTGAATTCGAAAAAATAGAACCTACCACATATAAAATATAGATAAACAAACCTCCTACATAAATGATCAGTTTATTACGCGAAAGCCAAGCCAAACTCATCAATAATGATGTGATTAAAAAAACATTCGGAAGTACAAAAACAAAGATCGGAACTAGATAATGTACTATTGAAAAAGGTCCAATTTGCTGTTCTTCTAAAGAAAATGTATGTCCAGCAATCAACCCTAATACGAGCATCAAAAAAGACAAAAATCCAATTGCAAAAACAGAAAGAAACTGAGCACTCAAGTAATTTAATTTTGAAACCGGTGTCGCATAAATAATGGCGTCCAACTTGGTTTCACTATCCTTCAATTGGGTTTGAGCGACCAAAAGTGTCATTGAAAAAATAAGCACTAAAGACATTAATCCGATAATGTTATTTATAATATACGGTGCATTGTGATAGGTGTTTGCAAAAGAAAAACTACCTCTTGTGGTCATAAAACCCAACAAAAACAACACTAAAAATGTGGCATAAAACAAGGCACTTCGGGTATGAAAATGCCATTCGAATTGCAATAATTTCTTAAGCATGGCTGATCGTTTTAGATTGATTGGTGAATAGTTCTCTAAAATACACGTCTTCCAATTCAGGTGTAACCAGCGCAAATTCAGCATCGGGTTGTGCTTCTGCATATACATTCACGCGCATTTTTCCGGCAAACAATCGGGTTGAAAGCACATCATGACTTTCTTTAATTGATTCTAAGGCTGATTTTTCAATCGTTTTTGTCCATATTTTTCCTTGTAAGGTGTCAATCGTTTGAAAAGGATTTCCCTCCAATACAATTTGTCCGTTGATTAAAACGGCCATTTTAGTACACAAATCGCGGACATCGTCAACAATATGCGTTGAAAAAATTACAATTTTATCTTCTCCAATTTCACTCAATAAATTATTGAAACGATTACGTTCTTCTGGATCCAAACCAGCGGTAGGTTCATCGACAATAATAATTTTAGGGTTCCCCAATAATGCCTGTGCAATACCAAACCGCTGACGCATTCCTCCCGAAAAAGTATGCACTGCTTTGTCTTTATGGGATAATAAATTGGTCTGATTCAATAAGAAAAGAATTTGCTCTTGTCGTTCATTCTTATTCAGAATACCTTTTAAAACGGCCAAATGATCCAATAGTTTATAGGCCGAAATTTTAGGATACACTCCAAACTCCTGAGGCAAATACCCTAAATGTTGTCGGATAAAATCTGGGGTTTTAATAATATCCATACCGTTAAATTCAATTGCGCCACTATCTGGTTGTTGCAACCCTGCGATGGTGCGCATTAAAGAAGATTTTCCAGCACCGTTTGGTCCTAATAAACCAAACATGCCATTGTTGATTTCAAGCGAAATGTTATCTATCGCTTTTACTCCATTTTCATACGTTTTTTGGAGATTTTTGATTACTAAACTGTTCATTTTTGATGATTTTGATGATTTTTGATTAATTTTTATAATATTCGTTTTGTAAAATTTAGGCAAAAGAAGTCCTGTCGGTCAAAAAACCGATACTTCAATTCCAAACTGATAAATAATTATTCGCTGATGAATTCTAAAACATCACCGGGCTGGCAATCTAATGCTTTGCATATCGCTTCGAGCGTTTCAAACCGAATCCCTTTTGCCTTTCCGGTTTTTAGAATCGACAAATTGGCTGGAGTAATTCCCAAAATTTCTGCCAATTCTTTCGACTGCATTTTACGCTTGGCCAGCATTACATCTACATTTACTATAATTGGCATATTCTAAATATATAAGTCTTGTTCGTTTTGCAAGTTCACACCCTGCTCAAAAATGGCTGCCATGAAAAAGATGAAAATCCCCATTATGGCATGCGCTACAATCATCGCAAAAAAGGGAAAGTCTTCAAAACTAAAAAGCGTCCAAATTACTATCGCTACGGGGTACAACAACAAATTGAATTGATAAAACTGTTTTAAGTGTTTTAGACCTGATTTCGTAAATAAACGTTCTTGTTTAAAAGTTTTAAAAACATTACTTAATACAAAGAAAAACAAACCATACAGTCCTAAACCTAAAACCATTTCGGCTACATATTCTAAAGTGTATACAGAACCCAATAAGAAATGTTTCTCCGTAAACGGAAAGTTAATTGCAAATCGGTTGTTCTCCATTTTTTCGAAAAACGGTCCTTCAAACAGGCAATTAACCAAAGCATAAATTGCTGTTACTGAATAAAAAAAAGCTGCAATTCGCGTCAGCACATATAGAAAAGATGCTATAATTCGAACTATTTTCATGGAATATTATTTTAATTTAACAAAGCAAATGTAATAATTAATTATCGTAAAACAATAATTTATTGTTAATTTTTAATAATTTTTAAAAACTCGCTTTTGAAAGTGAAAAAATTAATTTTAAATAAAACTTGCTTTTTAAAAAATCATTTCTATACATTTGCACCATACAATTTAAACAATGAACACATTTTTAAAGACTAATTGGTGGTGGAGTAACTTACGTCGAACGTCGTGAGCAAAACCTGCTATATGAATATTTAAAAACCATATATAAAAGGCTTGTCATTCACGACAAGCCTTTTTTTATTCCCAAAAATGAACACATCACAACATGAACACATATAA
Organism: Bacteroidota bacterium; assembly: GCA_040385625.1. Lineage (GTDB taxonomy): Bacteria > Bacteroidota > Bacteroidia > Flavobacteriales > Flavobacteriaceae > Flavobacterium. Next base: position 43,598 of record JAZKHA010000001.1, on the reverse strand, counting down.
ATTACACACCAACTACAAACAAATCCTCGCTGATACGATAACACCGGTAAGCGTTTATTTAAAAATTCGCGACAAATTTCCGAATAGTCTTCTGCTGGAAAGCAGTGATTATCATGCAAATGACAACAGTTTCTCTTACATCTGTTGCAATCCGATTGCGAGTATCAAAGTGGAAAACGAAATCATCACAAAATTATTTCCAGATGGAACATCTGAACTGACGAACATTAAAAGTAACGCAACTGTTATTGAAAGTATCCAACAATTTGCATCACAATTCGAATCAAACAACAGCGATTTCAAATTCATCAACAACGGATTATTTGGTTTTATCAGTTACGATGCCGTTCGATATTTTGAAAAAGTAACCATTGAAAAGAGAACTTCCGACATTCAAATTCCAGATATTTTCTATGCCGTTTACCAAAACATCATCGCCATCAACCATTTTAAAAACGAAGCGTACGTTTTCTGCCACAGCATTGACAATCAAAACAATATTGCTGAAATCGAACAATTAATCCAATCTAAAAACTTTGCTTCTTATTCGTTTTCCAAAGAAGGAAATTCAGCTTCCAACTTATCCGATGATGATTTTAAAGCAAATGTATCACTAGCCAAAAAGCATTGCTTTCGTGGTGATGTCTTCCAATTGGTTTTATCAAGAAGATTTACGCAAGGATTCAAAGGAGACGAATTTAACGTCTATCGTGCTTTACGAAGCATCAATCCTTCACCTTACTTGTTCTTTTTCGATTATGGAAATTTCAAAATCATGGGCTCTTCACCCGAAGCACAACTAGTAGTATCTAACCGAAAAGCCGAAATCCACCCTATTGCCGGGACTTTCAAACGCACAGGAAATGACGAACAAGATGCGCAATTGGCCAAGCAATTGTCTGAAGATCCGAAAGAAAACAGCGAACACGTGATGCTTGTCGATTTGGCTCGAAACGATTTAAGTCGAAATAGTCATGATGTTCAAGTCGAAAAATACCGTGAAGTGCAATTTTTCTCGCATGTCATTCATTTGGTCTCCAAAGTCAGTGGTCAATTACACGAAAAAGCCTCCACTATGCAGGTCGTAGCGGATACTTTCCCAGCAGGAACATTGTCAGGAGCTCCAAAGCACAAAGCCTTACAACTCATTGAAAACATTGAAAACACGAATCGAACATTTTATGGTGGCGCTATTGGTTTTATGGATTTTGATGGTAACTTTAACCACGCCATTATGATCCGTACTTTTTTAAGCAAAAACCACCAATTGCACTACCAGGCAGGAGCCGGAATTGTAGCTAGTTCTGATGAAGAAAACGAAATGCAAGAAGTTTATAACAAATTAGGTGCTTTGAATAAAGCCTTAGAATTAGCGGAAACCATTTAAAATGAAAACCATGAAAAAGATAGTAGTCATAGACAATTACGATAGTTTTACTTACAATTTAGTGCATTATTTGGAAGATTTAAATTGTGAAGTAACGGTTTTCCGAAACGACGAATTCTATATTGATGAGATCAAAAACTTCGACAAAATTTTACTTTCACCGGGTCCTGGAATTCCTGATGAAGCCGGAATGTTGAAAGAAGTCATAAAAACTTATGCAGCAACTAAAAGCATCCTTGGAGTATGTTTGGGTCAACAAGCTATTGGAGAAGTATTTGGCGGAAGCCTTACCAATCTTGAAAAAGTATACCATGGTGTTTCTACTCCAATCAATATCTCAGTGGATGACGAAAAACTTTTTAATGGTTTGGAAAAACAAATAGAAGTAGGACGCTACCATTCTTGGGTAGTCAATACTAATGATTTTCCGGAAGTCTTGGAAATTACTTCTGTAGATGAAAATGGTCAAATTATGTCACTCCGACATAAAACCTACGACATTCGCGGCGTTCAATTTCACCCGGAAAGTGTGCTAACGCCTAACGGAAAGGAAATCTTGAAAAATTGGCTAAATAGCTAATTACTAAAAAAACTATATCGAAAATAACACTCGTTTTAAGCTCCAAAAGTTTAAAGCTTAGCACAACTTATATCTAAAAATTAATACAACAGCGAAATGAAAACTATACTAAACCGACTCATTCAACACGAAACGCTATCGAAAAACGAGGCAAAAAACGTATTGGTAAACATCTCCAACGGACTTTACAATCCCGCTCAAATTGCCAGTTTTCTAACAGTATTCATGATGCGAAACATCACCATTGAAGAGCTTTCTGGATTTAGAGAGGCTTTATTAGAACTTTGTATTTCCATTGATTTGTCATCGTATAATGCTATCGATTTATGCGGTACTGGTGGCGATGGAAAAGACACGTTTAACATCTCCACTTTAGCATCTTTTGTCACGGCTGGCGCAGGAATTAATGTTGCCAAACACGGAAACTACGGTGTTTCTTCCATCTCTGGTTCCAGCAACGTCATGGAAACGCTCGGAATCAAATTCAGTAATGACAAAAATTTCTTGGAAAAATGCATTGATCAGGCGGGAATTTGTGTGCTTCATGCGCCTCTCTTCCACCCTGCGATGAAAAACGTAGCACCTATCCGAAAAGAATTGGCGGTCAAAACCTTCTTTAATATGTTGGGCCCAATGGTCAATCCTTCCTTTCCGAAAAACCAATTGGTGGGTGTTTTTAACTTGGAATTAGCCCGAATGTATGCCTATTTGTACCAAAATACCGATGCGAATTTTACCATTTTACACAGTTTAGACGGTTATGATGAAATTTCTTTGACCGGAAATACCAAAACCATTTCTAATACGATGGAAGGTATGTTAAAACCAGAAGATTTCGGTGTATATCAATTGCAACAAATAGACATTCAAGGCGGAACAACGATTGAAGAATCAGCAACTATTTTTATGGATATTCTTTCTGGAAAAGGTACCGAAGCGCAAAACAATGTCGTTTGTGCCAATGCAGGAATGGCGATTGCTACAGTAACTAAATGTACTCCAATTGACGGATTTTCTTTAGCCAAAGAAAGTTTATTAAGCGGAAAAGCACTAGAAAAACTAAAAAAACTCCAACAACTAAGCAAATAATTATGAATATACTAGACAAAATTATTATCGATAAAAAGCGGGAAGTCGTGCTTAAAAAATCCATCATTTCCGCTTCACAACTTGAAAACACGTCTCTTTTTGGAAGCAGAACCATTTCATTATCGAAACTGTTACGAAATAGTCCATCGGGAATCATTGCGGAACACAAACGTCGTTCACCTTCAAAATCAGTGATTAATAATACTTTTTCTGTGGAAGATGTGGTAAAAGGCTATCAAAATGCGGGAGTTTCAGGAATTTCAGTATTGACTGATGGAAAATATTTTGGAGGTTCATTAGACGATTTACTTTTAGCGAAAGCAAGTGTTACAATCCCATTATTGAGAAAAGAATTCATCATTGATGAATACCAAATTTTGGAAGCCAAAGCGCATGGTGCCGACGTTATATTATTGATTGCTGCGGTTTTAAATCGTGAGGAGATTAAACAACTTTCGGAGTTTGCACATTCCTTGGGATTGGAGGTTTTGTTAGAAGTCCATAATCGCGAAGAACTGGAAAAGTCAATCATGCCGAGTCTAGACATGATTGGTGTGAACAATCGCAATTTAAAAACCTTTGAAGTGAGCTTGGATTATAGCAAAGAATTAGCAAGACACATTCCCGACGAATTTGTAAAAGTCTCGGAAAGTGGCATTAGTTCAACTGAAGCGATAAAAGAATTACAACCTTTTGGATATCAAGGCTTTTTAATCGGTGAAAACTTTATGAAAACCGACAATGCTGGTAAAGCAGCAAAGGAATTTATAAATGATTTATGTCATACTCCAAATTTCTAATACTTTAAACTTATCTCTTATCACTTTAAACTTAAAGCCATGAAACTCAAAATCTGTGGAATGAAATATCCCGAAAACATTGACGAAATAGCCCAATTGCAACCGGATTATTTAGGGTTTATTTTCTATGAAAAGTCAGAACGAAATTTTAATGGAAATCTGCCAAAAATTGATAAATCCATACAAAAAGTAGGTGTTTTTGTAAATGCAACTTTGGAAGAAATCCTTGAAAAAATTAAACGTTACGACTTACAATTAGTACAATTACACGGCAATGAAACGCCTGAATTTTGTGATTTATTAAAGTATATCAATACAGATATAATCAAGGTATTTTCTGTGGATGATGCGTTCGATTTTAGAACCATTTATCCTTATGAAAGTGTTTGCGATTATTTCTTGTTTGATACGAAAGGAGAAAAAGCTGGAGGTAACGGAACAGTTTTCAATTGGGAAATTTTACGAAATTATCAATCAAAAAAACCATTATTTCTTAGTGGAGGCATAGGTTTAGGAGATCTTGAAAAAATAAAAAAACTGAATGTACCTGTTTATGCTATCGATGTCAATAGCAAATTTGAAACCAAACCCGGATTAAAAAACACACAACAACTAATACAATTACAAGATGAATTATCACGTTAACGAACAAGGATTTTACGGCGAATTTGGAGGCGCTTTCATCCCCGAAATGCTCTATCCTAATGTGGAAGAATTACGCCAAAACTACCTCAATTATATCAATGAACCAGAGTTTCAATTCGAGTTCCAGCACTTGTTAAAAGATTATGTTGGACGTCCAACCCCACTCTATTTTGCCGAACGGTTGTCTGCCAAATACAACACCAAAATCTACCTAAAAAGGGAAGATTTATGCCATACCGGAGCACACAAAATCAACAATACCATCGGGCAAATTCTATTAGCAAAACGACTAGGCAAAACCCGCATCATTGCCGAAACTGGAGCGGGTCAGCATGGTGTCGCTACGGCAACAGTCTGTGCTTTGATGGGTTTGCAATGTATTGTCTATATGGGTGAAATCGATATTGAGCGTCAGGCTCCCAATGTGGCTCGAATGAAAATGCTCGGAGCCGAAGTTCGTCCCGCTACTTCAGGTTCAAAAACCTTGAAAGATGCCACTAACGAAGCCATTCGCGATTGGATTAACAATCCTGTCGACACCTATTACATTATTGGTTCTGTAGTCGGACCTCATCCTTATCCAGATATGGTAGCGCGTTTTCAAAGTGTAATTTCTGACGAAATGAAACAGCAATTATTGGAAAAAGAAGGATGTTCCACTCCTAATTATGTTATAGCCTGCGTAGGCGGAGGTAGTAATGCTGCCGGCGCTTTTTACCATTTTTTGGATGAAGAAGTTACCCTTATAGCAGTCGAAGCGGCTGGAAAAGGTATTGATTCTGGAGAAAGTGCTGCGACTTCAGTTCTGGGAAAGATTGGTATCATTCACGGTAGTAAAACGTTGTTAATGCAGTCGGAAGACGGGCAAATTACTGAACCTTACTCTATATCAGCAGGGTTGGATTATCCAGGTGTTGGACCTTTACATGCACATCTTTTTGCCTCCAAAAGAGCCGAATTTATCGCTGTAACTGATGACGAAGCTATGACCGCAGGACTCCATTTATGCAAGACAGAAGGCATCATTCCGGCCATCGAAACGTCACATGCATTAGCTGTTTTGGATCAAAAAAAGTTCAAAAAAAGTGACATAATTATCATCAATTTATCGGGTCGTGGAGACAAAGATTTGAATACATATATCAACTATTTTGGCTTTTAAAACAACCGATAATAGCGCAAAAAAATCTCAAAATTTGATATAAAACTTGCCGAAAATTACGGTAAAAAACATTAAAAAATGAACAGAATAAATACCAAATTACAAGAAAAAAAGAAGGTGCTTTCCATCTATTTTACAGCAGGATTTCCGAGTTTAAACGACACAATTTCCATCATTAAAGAGCTCGAAAAAAGCGGTGTCGACATGATCGAAATTGGCTTGCCATTCAGTGATCCGTTAGCAGATGGACCCACAATTCAAGAGAGTTCTACCCTCGCTTTGGAGAACGGAATGACCACAAAATTGCTCTTCGAACAGCTCAAAAACATCCGAAAAACAGTCCAAATTCCGCTATTAATTATGGGGTATTTTAACCCGATTTTGCAATTTGGAGTCGCTAATTTTTGTCAAAAATGTGCTGAAATTGGCATCGACGGATTGATCATTCCGGACCTTCCTTTGGATGTTTTTGAGCAAGAATTGAAGCCGCTTTTTGAACAGTATAATTTGAGAAATATCTTCTTAATTACACCTCAAACTTCGACCGAACGCATCCAAAAAATAGATAGAATTTCAGACAGTTTTATCTACATGGTGAGTAGTTCGAGTACCACTGGAAGTCAAAATTCTTTCGGAGAAATCCAAAAAAACTACTTTGAACGCATTGCTGAAATGGAATTAAAAAACCCTCAAATTGTCGGTTTTGGGATCTCAAATGCTTCAACATTTTCGCAAGCAACCGAGCATCAAAAAGGAGCCATTATTGGAAGTTCTTTCGTGAATTATCTCAAAAACAACGAAATTTCATCAATTTCAAATTATATCAAATCATTAGTTTAAATAAAATAACATAATTAACTAGTTTATAAAATTTTAAATAATAACTATAGATTTTCCTTATAATCGAAAAACGACCTATTTTTACCCATTTTGATGTGAATTTTAGGTCCAAAACACCAATCGCTGTCACTTCTTTACTATTGTATTAGAAGTACAGCGTTTGTCATTTTTACCCATCAAACCACTCCCCTTTTTCATCACAAAAAAGCTTATTTTATTTTAGTTAAAAAAAAGTTAAAATTAATTTAAACAAACGTTTAATTTAAACAAACGTTTAACTTTGCGTCGATTTTAAAAAGCAATACTCATGACTGATTTTAATGACAAACAAATTGAGATTCTTTTAGTAGCTGAAAAACTGTTTTCGGAACATGGTTTTGACGGAACTTCGATAAGAGATATTGCCAAAGAAGCGAGTATCAATATTGCTATGATTTCGTATTATTTTGGCTCAAAAGAAAAGTTACTGGAAGCGTTAATCATCAACCGAATTTCTGACCTCCGTTTGCAGATGGAAAATCTTTTCAAAGAGGACTTATCCCCTTTCGAAAAAATCGACAAATTGATCGAATTGTACATCACCCGAATTAATAAAAATTGTGGCATGTATCAGATTATTCATTTTGAAATTATGTCCAAAAAAAGAGACATCAATTACGATGCTTTTAACGAGGTTAAAAAATACAATTTACAAGTTTTAGAAAACATAATTGAAGAAGGACAATCGAAAGAAATGTTCACAAAAAATATTAACGTCGCTTTAATTCCTCCGACGATTATGGGAACCTATTTTCACTTCCAAATGAACAAGCCTTTTTATTCCGATTTGTTCGATTTGAAAACCGAAGGAGATTTCAATAATTACATCGTTAACGATTTGACAAAACACATTCAACAAACCATCAAAGCGCTCTTAGTTTATGGAAATTAAAAAACACATTCTGATTGTGATTTCTCTTTTTGGAATTACGATTAGTCATTCACAAGAAATAAAAAAATTGTCGCTTAAAGAAGCTATCACATTAGCTACTACAAAAAGTAACGAATCGAATCTTGCCAACATAAAAGTGGCTACTTCAAAACTGGAAATGGAAACGGTAAAAAACAATCAATATCCAAGTTTAAAAGTTTCAGGACAGTTTCTACAATTGACAAATGCCAATGTCGATTCAAACCTTAAAACAGGAAGTTCATCTAACGGGTCTTCTTCACCAATTGAAGTTAGTCAATTGATGATTGGACAAGCTAATGTTTCGATGCCAATTTTTAACGGCTTCAAATTAAAAAATAGCATTTCAGCATCTGAAAGTTTATACAAAGCACAAACCGCATCGGCATCACACACAAAAGAGCAATTAGCTATTTATGTGGTCGAGTTGTTTGCCAAATTATACCAATCGCAAGAAATGGCTTCGCTTATCGCAGAAAATCTAAAAAGTGCCCAACAACGTACCAAAGATTTTTCGGCAATGGTCGATAACGGATTGATGGCTCGCAATGATTTATTGAAAGCTCAATTACAGGAATCAAACATTCAACTTTCACTGGATAGTGCCAATAAAAATGCGAATGTGATTAATTATCAATTGGCAACACTTTTACAATTGCCAGAAAACACTAAAATCGCCATTGATATTGAAACCATCAAAAACGATATGCAAAAAAATAGAGATCTTACTTCTGAAACTAAAAGAAGCGACTTAGAAGCACTTACTTTTCAACAAAAAGCATCTGAATCAGGAATTAAAATAGCGAAGAGTGGTTATTATCCTTCATTGGCCTTAGTGGGTGGTTATATTGCTTTCGATTTAAAAGATGTGGTAACAGTTAGTAATGCCATGAATGTTGGGGTTGGACTGAGTTATGATTTAGCATCAATATTCAAAAATGGAAAAGAAGTGAAATTAGCTAAAAGTAAAGCAGAGCAAACTAAAACAGCCATTTCAATTTTGACCGACAAAATCAAAGAGGAAACACATGAAGCTCAGGAAAATTATTCTCTTTCAATGAAGCAAAATGTAGTCTATACTCAAGCGGTTGAACAAGCGACCGAAAACTACCGAATCGTAAAAGACAAATACGACAACAGCTTATCAACTACGAATGATTTGTTGGAAGCCGATGTTCAACAATTGCAAACAAAAATAAATTTAGCGCTATCACAAGCTGATATTGCTTTAAGATACTACCAACTGCAATTTGCAGAAGGAAAATTAATCAACTCATTCAATTTATCTCAAAACTAAATAGCGCATCACAATGGAAAAGAAGAAAAAAACAAATAAAAAATTCATATTGATTTTTACGGTGTTTATCCTTTTAGGCGGAACATACGGAATTTACAAATACATGCATTCTCTAGCCCACGAAGAGACCGATGATGCTCAAGTTGAAAAAAACATGAATCCAATCATTCCAAGAGTGACCGGATACGTAACGAAAGTGTTTGTAAAAGACAATCAATTGGTAAAAAAAGGCGACACATTGTTTACTGTCGACAACAGAGATTATCTGGTAAAAGTAGCAGAGGCTAAAGCGGCTTTAATGGCTGCGCAAGAGAGCTACGCTGTTTCTAAAGCAGATATTGGAACAGCACAAGCCAATGTTTCAGTATCTGATGCCAACATACAATCGGCTGGCGGAAGCATCGAAACGGCTAAAATTAGATTGAACAGAGCTTCAAACGATTACGAACGTTACAACAATTTATACAAAAACCATTCGATTACAAAACAGCAATTTGAACAAGCGGAAGCAGCAAAATTGGAAGCAGAAAGCCAATTGAGAATTTTACAAGAACAACAAAAAGCGACTTCGTATCAAAAAACAGTAGCTTCATCAAGATCCAATGTTTCCTCAAAACAAGCAGAAGTTGCTGCTGCCAACATTAAACGCGCTCAGGCACTTTTAGATGCTGCCGAATTAAATCTGAATTACACTACAGTAACAGCAGCCATTGACGGACAAGTTTCTAAAATAGCTATTCAGCCGGGACAATTTATTCAACCAGGACAATCTTTGTTTTATGTGATCAACGATCAAGATGTTTGGGTTATTGCTAATTTTAAAGAAACGCAATTAAACAAAATGGTCGAAGGCCAAAAGGTAACCATCAAAGCTGACGCATTTCCTGACACTAAATTCGAAGGAACAATTGCTTCATTTTCTCCTGCAACAGGAGCTCGTTTTTCTATTTTGCCTCCTGACAATGCGACTGGGAATTTCGTGAAAACGATTCAGCGTTTGCCTGTGAAAATTAGTTTTGATGCTACAAATGATGCTTCAAAAGTGAAATTATTGCGTCCAGGAATGAATGTGGATGTGGATGTGCATATCAAATAGTTTTTTTGCCACTGATTAAAGGATTCAAAAGGATTTTTTTTATTAATCTGTGAAAATCATTTAAATCTGTGGCTAAATAAAAATTAAGCAGCATTATTAATATTTTATTTAGAAGCTATTTCCTGCTATTCGTTACAATCTTTTTCTCTTGTTCTCGATACATTCGCTAGCGCGAACACTCGAACTGACGAGAAAAAGGATTTCCACTAATATCAGGGCTAAGACATTCCGTTCAACACAAATTATCAATTAAAAATATGGCAACAACTACAGCATCCGAAGACGATTTAGTAGAATACGGCTTTAGAAGAATAATTATTACCCTTACGGCAGTACTTTGTGCTTTGCTTGAAATTGTAGATACTACGATCGTTAACGTAGCGCTAACTAACATGCGTGGAAGTTTAGGTGCCACCTTAACGGATGTGGCCTGGGTTATTACGGCCTATGCCATTGCAAACGTAATTGTGATTCCAATGACGAGTTGGTTATCCCAACAGTTTGGAAGACGAAATTACTTTGCTGTTTCCATCATTATATTTACGGTAGCCTCATTCCTTTGTGGAAATGCTACTAACATATGGGAACTGGTAGCTTTTCGATTTATTCAAGGTCTTGGAGGTGGCGCTTTATTGGTAACCGCACAAACCATCATCACCGAAAGTTATCCCATCGCCAAACGCGGTATGGCACAGGCTATTTATGGAATGGGAGTTATCGTCGGACCAACATTAGGTCCGCCCTTAGGAGGTTACTTGGTCGATAATTTTTCATGGCCTTATATTTTTTATATTAACATTCCTCTAGGAATTATTGCTACATTTTTAACGTTAACTTTCGTGAGAAGTCCTAAATACGGTGAAAAATTAAAAGCCAACCAAGTCGACTGGTGGGGTATTCTTTTCTTATCTGCCTTTATTGGTTCCTTACAATTTGTATTGGAACACGGACAGCAAGACGATTGGTTTAGCAATTCAACAATTATAACATTAAGTCTTATTTCAGTAGTAGGTTTACTCCTATTTATTTGGAGAGAATTAACCTACAAGCATCCCATAGTCAACTTAAGCGTTTTAAAAGATGGTAACCTTCGAATTGGAATTCTAATGGGATTCATCCTCGGATTCGGATTGTACGGATCAACTTTGATAATTCCTATTTACACCCAATCCATTTTGGGCTGGACAGCCTTAGACGCTGGACTATTGTTAATTCCGGGTTCTATTACTACTGCTATTTTGATGCCATTTGTGGGCAAAATGATTCAGAAAGGGATTCCACAAGGCTATATGATTGCCGTTGGATTTTTGGTCTTCTTTTTCTTTACTTTTTGGATGCGAAACGTGATGACACCTGACACTGGTGTAGAACATTTTTACTGGCCGTTAATCTTGAGAGGAATCGGTTTAGGATTGCTATTTGTACCTATTACAACGTTATCACTTTCCACATTAAAGGGAAAACACATTGGGGAAGGCGCCGCTTTTACTGGAATGTTCAGGCAACTTGGCGGTTCATTCGGAATTGCGATTATCACCACTTTTATCACGCGATTCACACAAAAACACCGTGTAGATCTAATTGCAAATTTGGATGCTAGTAAATTTGAAGTACAAGAGCGATTAAATGTTCTGGAAAGAAGTTTTATCGCAAAAGGTTCCAGTGCCAACGAAGCACTTCAAAAAGCTTACCAAGTAATGGAATTTACTATTTTAAAACAAAGCACTGTATTGTCGTATATGGATATTTTTATGGCATTGGGTATTATGTTTTTATGCTGTATCCCTATCGTTTTTCTGATTAAAAGATCAAAAAACAAGGTCGATTTATCGGAAGCTATGCATTAATCACAAAAGAAGTTAAACACTAATTACCAATAGAAATTATTGGTATATTTGCAAAAAATTTTAAACACCATGAACTTACACAACATCCCTAACATCAAGTATTTAGATAGCGGGAACTTTTTTATACTAGCAGGACCATGCGCCATTGAAGGCGAAGAAATGGCGATGCGTATTGCCGAAAAACTAGTTGGCATTACTGATAATCTTAAAATACCTTACGTTTTTAAAGGTTCTTTCAAGAAAGCCAACCGTTCAAGAATTGATAGTTTTTCAGGTATTGGTGATGAAAAAGCTTTAAAAATATTAGAAAAAGTAAGCAAAGAATTCGGTGTTCCAACCGTAACCGATATTCATACTAACGAAGATGCGGCCATGGCTGCAGCTTATGTAGATGTACTACAAATTCCAGCATTCTTAGTACGTCAGACTGATTTAGTAGTAGCTGCAGCAAACACAGGTAAAACAGTAAACTTAAAAAAAGGGCAATTCATGAGTCCGGAAAGCATGAAACATGCTGTACAAAAAGTATTGGATTGCCAAAACGATAACGTTATGGTAACCGATAGAGGTACAATGTTTGGTTATCAGGATATGATTGTAGATTTCCGTGGTATTCCAACCATGCGTAATTTAGCAACAACCGTTCTAGATGTAACACACTCTTTGCAACAGCCAAATCAAATGGCAGGCGTAACCGGTGGTCGTCCTGATATGATCGAAACGATAGCCAAAGCAGGTATTGCTGTAGGTGTTGACGGAATTTTCATTGAAACACATTTTGATCCAGCTAACGCTAAAAGTGACGGCGCTAATATGCTTCATTTGGATTATTTCGAAGATTTAATGAAAAAGTTAGTTGCTATCCGCCAAACTGTAAATCAATTCTAATTTTTATACACCAAAAATGAAACAACCATTTTTAATGGCTGTACTAACTTTTTGTGTTTTTTCACAGTACACCTTTTCGCAAGAAACAGTAGAAAATCCTGAAAAATACACAGCACACAACAAAGGGAAATTTTATGTTTTTTGGGGTGGAAACAGAGAATCGTACACAAAATCTGACATTCATTTTAAAGGTGCCGATTACGATTTTACAATATACGATGTAGAGGCTCGTGATAAACCTAAAGGGTGGCATGTAGATTATATTAACCCTGCAAGGATGACCATTCCACAAACAAATTTCCGTGTTGGTTATTTTATCAATGATCATTACAATGTTTCCGTTGGTGTAGACCATATGAAATATGTGATGTATCAGGACAGAGTTGTTAATTACACCGGAAATTACCCTGGCCGTGGCACGTATGGAGAAGACATCGCGCCAGATCAGGTATTATTGACAGAAGACTTCTTAACTTTTGAACATACGGACGGCCTGAACTACGTGAACACTGAATTTTCAAGAGTGGATGATATTTCTTCCGAACTATTCAAAAGCTGGGATAGCGATAAAGTGCAAATTAACATTACAGAAGGTTTGGGAGCCGGAATCTTATATCCTAAAAGTAATACCAAATTATTAGGAAAAGAAAGATATGACGATTTCCACATTGCTGGATACGGAGTTTCAGCCAAAGCTGGTCTAAATCTTACATTCTTCAAATATTATTTTATCCAAGCTGAATTAAAAGGCGGATACATCAACATGAATGATATTAGAACCACTCACGATCCTGTTGACAGAGCAAGTCAGCATTTTTGGTTCTTACAACGTATTATAACTGTTGGAGGAATTTTTAAAATATAAATCAAAGCCCTGAGTTCAGGGCTTTTTTTATTGAAGATTTCAATACCTTTCAAATTGTTTTGAGCACTTGCATTATACTACTACAGTATTTAAGACAAAACATTAGACCCTCCTTATCAAAAAAATTTAAACAAACATTTGGTTGAATCATTTTTTTGTATTTACTTTGTTTTTCAAAGTACTTTAAAATTATACGCTATGAAAAACAAAAGATTACAACTAATGATTTTTGGAATTATGAGCTTATTAGCAATTCCATTAATAGCGATGCAATTTACAAACGAAGTAAATTGGTCTGCAAGTGATTTTCTAATTATGGGAGCTTTATTATTAGGCGTTGTTCTAATAATTGAGTTTATTTTGCAAAAAATCACCAATACAACATCCAGAATTGGAATTGTTGCTGTAGTATTAGTATTATTTTTACTAATTTGGGCCGAACTAGCCGTAGGAATATTCAATAGTCCAATTGCGGGTTCATAATAAGTTATTCAAAGACAGAAAAGCGAAAAGAAATGGAAGATAAAAATTATCTACAGGATTTAAAAGACATTAAAGATTTGATGAACAAATCAACCCAATTTATTTCCTTAAGTGGATTATCGGGAGTTTTGGCTGGAATTTATGCTTTAATTGGTGCGGTTTATGTAAATAACCTTATTCTAGCGAATCAGGATACTTACATCACTTTGGAAAGTTTACTGTTCAAAAAAATTATGGCTACCGCTTTAATTGTCCTAGTCGCATCTCTTTTTACAGCTTATGTTATGACCATTAGAAAAGCAAAAAAAGTAGGCGAAAACATGTGGAATGCTTCTTCAAAACGATTACTTATTAACTTTGCTATACCATTACTTAGTGGTGGAATTTTCGCTTTGCTCCTACTGCGTCACGGTTACTATGGTTTAGTTGCTCCTATGACTTTATTATTTTATGGATTAGCCTGCTTAAATGCAAGTAAATACACCTTGCGTGATGTTCGCTATCTAGGTATTACCGAAATCATTTTAGGATTGTTAGCTGTCGAATTTTCAGGTTATGGATTGTATTTTTGGATACTTGGCTTCGGAATTTGTCATATCGTCTATGGATCGATGATGTATTTTAAATATGATAGAAAGTAATCTATAATGAAAAACATCATCCAAAATATAAACAAAGCGTTTGACCATCGCATCCGACTGGGTATTATGTCAGTACTGATGGTTAATGAAAGTGCCGATTTCTCAACTCTAAAAGAATTGCTAGGTGTGACCGATGGTAACTTAGCCAGTCATGCCAAAGCATTGGAAAGTGAGAATTATATTGTAGTGGAAAAACAATTCATTGGCAAAAAGCCAAACACTAGTTATAAAGCTACAGCCGATGGAAGAAAAGCATTTCAAGATCACATCAATGCCCTTGAAAAATTATTATCTAAAACATAAACTATTTTTTTAATCATTTACTTTGAAATTCAAAGTACTTTAAAATAAATAAAATGAAAATTAACAACGTATCTTTTTCAACACTGTTTGCAATAGGAACATTTACTATTGAAACACTATTATTTTTATTTTATCAAATCTCCAAATTTGAAACATTATTATTCGTTGGCTTTGCTTTTTTACTACTAGCTATTCTATTTAATGGCATGATCCTCTTCCATCTAGTTTACGAACTAATCATTAGTCCTGAAAAAGAAGAAACAGCCATAAAAATTTTAATCGTTTTAAGCAATATACCAATTGCCTATTTGTATTTCACTTTAACACTTAACAATCAATAAATCTCAAAAAATGGAAAATCAATCACAAATCACAGAAAAAATCTCCTCCTTCTTTCAGAGCGCAACCGTAAAAATGATGCTCATTGGCTTTTTAACCCTATTCTTACTTATTCCGTTGGAGTTTGTAAAAGAATTAATCAGAGAGCGTTCGGAACGCAAAAAAGAAGTGGTAAATGAAGTTGCCGACTTATGGGGGAAAGACATTTTCTTTTACGGTCCAATTCTTAAAATTCCGTACAAATCATTTGACGAATACAATGTCACCAATCCAAAAACCAATACGACTACAATTGAACGAAAAGCCTCTATTAAATATGCTTATTTCTTTCCTGAAAAATTGAATAACAAGTCGAATGTAAAGAAAAACACCTCGCTTAAAAGAGGTATCTATAATAATGTTGTATTTACAGCCAACATGCAATTTGACGGACACTTTGGAAAACCTAATTTCGAAAAACTGAATATTAAATCGGAAGATTTACTTTGGAATAGTGCTTCCATTGTGGTAAAAACAACCAATTTAAAAAGTATTAAAAGTGATTTGAACATCAACTTAAACAATCAGAAACTGAATTTTGAATCGAAATCGGAAGAAGATACTATTTACGGAACACTAGAGTCGGATAAATTTGATTACCATGCTTTAGCCAAAGCTGATGCCATCCAATTCAATTTCGACATGCAATACAATGGAAGCAAGAGTATTAAATTCCTTCCGATTGGAAAAACCAGTACTGTAAGTGTCGATTCCGATTGGGATTCACCAAGTTTTGAAGGTGCTTTTGCCGCTAATGACACTACAAAATCGATTAACAAAAAAGGATTTCACGCTGATTGGAAAATTTTAGACATTAATCGTTCGTTTTCACAACAACATCTGGATAAAATTCCGAATTTAAACGAATATGCTTTTGGTGTCAAACTTATTGAAACTGTAGACGAATACCAACAAAATGAGCGAGCTTCCAAATATGGCTTCTTAGTAATTGGATTGACTTTCTTAGTTTTCTTCTTGATTCAGTCCATCAGCAAAATTGGGATTCATATTTTCCAATACAGTATGATTGGTTTGGCTTTAATCATGTTCTATACGTTACTGATTTCAATAACTGAACACTCGAGTTTTAAATTGGCTTACATTATTGCTGGAATATCGGTCATCTCGATGATTACACTCTACTCCACTTCGATACTGAACAACAAAAAATTTGCCTCTTTTATCGGATTAGCTTTAATCGCTTTATATACTTTTATTTATGTAATTATCCAATTAGAAAGCTACGCTTTACTAGTAGGAAGTATCGGTTTATTTGCCATACTTGGAGCAGTGATGTACTTCTCTAGAAAGATTGACTGGAGCACCAATTAATATAAAGCAAAAGAGCGGTTTAACAACCGCTCTTTTTATATCCCATATATATCAATCAAATAAATCAAAGAAGTCATCGTGGCCGCACCAAGCTCTAACTCTCTCTTGTTGATAGCATCAAACGTATCATTAGCGGCATGATGATAATCAAAATAGCGTTGTGAATCGGGTTTAAGTCCTACTTTTACTAATTTCGGAGAGGTTAAAGGTTCAATATCTGAGCCACCGTGTCCTGCTGTAAAACTATGTATTAAATAAGGTTCAAAAAGATTTTTAAAACTTGAAATTTTAGCCAAATTAGCATCCGTTCCTTCAATAGAAAAACCTCTAGGAACAAATCCACCCGAATCGCTTTCCATCGCAAAAATGTGATTTTCATTGTTTTTCTGTGCTAATTCCTGGTATTTATCTCCTCCTCTACCTCCATTCTCTTCATTCATAAATAGGACAACTCTGATGGTATTTTTAGGCTTGTACCCTATATTTTTAAAAATATTGGCCACTTCCATACTTTGCACACATCCAGCTCCGTCATCATGAGATCCATCGGCCAAATCCCAAGAATCCAAATGTCCACCCACAACAATAATGTTTTCTGGTGTTGCGGTTCCTTTTATTTCTCCAATTACATTATGCGATAACACATCGGCTTCTTGATGGCACGATTGTTTGAAATAGAACTTAAGACTTGGATTTTGTTTTAACGTTTGACTCAACAAATTAGCACCATTGGTACTAATCGCGCACGCTGGAATTCGCTTATCAATGGAAACATCACCATAATTAGTATTTCCTGTATGCGGAAAATCATCTTGAGCGAAAGTTAACGAACGAACAATTACGCCCAATGCACCGTATTTTACGGATTCTTTTGCACCAGAACGACGTTGGTCACCCGCATCACGATAGGACAAAAAGGAGAGCACATTTTCA
This sequence comes from Bacteroidota bacterium, assembly GCA_040385625.1. Classification (GTDB taxonomy): domain Bacteria; phylum Bacteroidota; class Bacteroidia; order Flavobacteriales; family Flavobacteriaceae; genus Flavobacterium. The sequence continues at coordinate 26,083 of JAZKHA010000001.1, read as the reverse complement.
GGATTCATCGGACGATTAAAGAATATAATTTTACCCTTAAGTTTGGCTTCGCCTAATGTTTCTAATTCCTTCAGCGATTTCACTTCAACCACTTCCGCTAGAATTCCTTTTTTAGGAGTTGCCACCGATCCTCCTAAAGCACAAATCGGAACAGTAACTTTCTTTTTTCCGTCTAAAATGTAAGCCGATTCCTTTTCACCTCGCACCCATTTAGGCACCATTACTTCCTGTAAATAGACTTTATCAAAAGCACCCGAAACTTCCATTTGTGCTTTGGTGTATTGTACAGCTTTCTCAGCACCTACAGAACCCGAGAGACGATGTCCAATTTTATTTGATAAATAATCCAGCCAAGAATAACAGTTCGAATTGGTTAACGATTGACTGTAAATGGCTTTTAATTGTGCTTCATCAGTGGATTGAGCAAAACCAAGGATTGAAGAAAACAGAAGTAGGATTGGCAATTTTTTCATTTTTTGCTGTTTAGTTTCTTCAAAAATAAACCACATTCATCAGAATAGTAGCTAAAATTTTATAAATTTTTATGGAAATGACAAGAAATGTGAAAGCCTCAAAAAATGAGGCTTTATTTTAAAATTCTGAATTTTTCAGTATCTTTTTTTACGAAAATTAAGAGACAGTAAACTCTTTATTTCCCATCAACATAATCTTGTAGGTATTTGAATCTTTCAGTTAGTTGACCGTTTTTACAGATCGTTCCTCTTTCCAAAATACCATCAGCGTCATTATTATACAAAGCTGAAATCACATGCTCTAAAAACATTTCTCCAAAACCTTCACTGGCGTCTTTAGGCAATTCACAAGGTAAATTATCGACAGACATCACCACAATCGCGGCTGGATGATCATAATGTACTTCTTTGTGTTCGCTTGGTAAGTACCCAAAAATTGGGTCAGCAATGGTGGAAGCTTTGATTGTACAAGCAATCGGTCCATCTACATCACAAGAAATATCGGCAACCACTTTAATTTTATTATCAGCTGCTTTTAACATCTCACGAGTTAAGATGACTGGAGCTCCATTTCCATAAAAATGACCTGCCATAAAAATATCCGAAACTTTAGAAAAACGCTCAAAATTTGAAGTATATTCCTGTGGATTGGCATAAAAATCCTTTTTATCAAAAGGTTTTCCGTCAATTCTTTTATTGTAATCTTCTAAATCAATATGTGTATAAACCGGTTGATCGTAGTTTTTAGTCAGATAATCTTCAATTGAGACTTGTTTCATTTTCATTCCGTCCAACATTTCTTTGGCTCCCAATCCTACTTTTCCGTGACCAGTAAGTACAATTTTAATGGGTGGCAACATTGGGCGACGCAAGCGCTCAATTAGTTCGTTTTGATCTTTCAACGTTTCTGCCTTCACTAAATTGAATAAATCAAATTTGATTCCGAACGCACGAATTCCGTTATAAGCGCCTACGATTCCGGCATAACGACCAAAACCAATTAATCTTTTATTGTTTTTATCGACAACCGTTTCGTGGTCAACAAGTGTGATATTTTTTTCCAAACAAGCCACTAACAATTTTCTGTTATAGGATTGTTTTTTAATAGTATGCGAAAAGAAAAAATACGTTTTATTTGGAATTAGCGCATCAACCGGAACTTCTTTCACTCCAATAAGCACATCACAATCAGAAACATCTGTATCTACTTTAATCCCTAATTCGGCATATGCACTATCAGGAAAAACACGAATATCAGAAGACTCTACTTCAAAATCAGCTTGTGGAAATTGCTCTTTTAATTTCAATAACTCGGTTGGAGTAAAAACGACACGTCTGTCTGGCGGGTTTTTTCTCTCTTTTATAAGTCCAAATTTCATTAACTTGTTGATTATAGGGTTATAAATTTATATAACTCTTATTTTAAATTTTGTTACAAATATAACATTTAGAATTCACAAAACAACTCAAAAATATTCTGGTTAACCTATTTTTGAAACTGATTTGTTTATTTATATTTGTCGTTCAAGCTATACAAAATGACATTTAAACTAAATATAAAATTACTCTTACTTTTTACAACATTAACTATCTGTTTTTCATGCACTGAACGAAAAAAAGTTGTAAAAACAAAAGAAGAAAACAAAGTAGGTTCTATATACCGTATGCAACCACTTGAAAAGGGATTTCCAGATATAAGTGTTTCTAAAAAACAGCAACTACAACAAACTATTTCTACATTTTATAACAAAACCTACGTTCCTAATGATTTTTCAGGGAGTTTATTAGTTGCCAAAAATGGGCACATCGTTTTTGAAAAATACCGAGGTATGTCCAACTTTAAAGAAAAACAACCCATTGACCAAAACACTCCTCTTCATATCGCTTCATTAAGCAAAGTACTTACAGCCACAGTCGTGTTACTTTTGATTGATTCTAAAAAAATCACTTTAGATCAAAAAGTCAATTCTATTCTTCCTGACTTTCCGTATGATAACATAACGGTTAGAACATTATTGAATCACCGAAGTGGATTGCGCAATTACAGCTACTTCACCGATAAAAAAGAAGTCTGGAACAAAAGAGATACGCTACGCAATAGTGATTTAATCCCGATAATTAAAAAACATAATGTCGAATTAGAATTTAAACCCGATTCTCGTTTTAGTTATTGTAATACGAATTATGCTTTTTTGGCATTAATCATCGAAAAAATCACCCAAATGGATTATCATACAGCAATGAAAAAGCTTGTTTTTGAACCATTGGATATGAAAAATACGTTTGTTTTTGATTTAAAGAAAGATGGTGAAAAAGTGAGTCAATCTTATAAAGGAAATAAAATTAAATATCCCTACAATCATTTGGATGATATTTATGGAGACAAAAACATCTACTCAACCCCTAGAGATTTATTAAAATTTGACATGGCCACCTACAGTCCTGCTTTTTTGAATAAAAAATTACTCCAAGAAGTATTTAAAGGCTATAGCTATGAAAGCCGCGGAACGAGAAATTACGGTCTTGGCATACGTATGTTAGAATGGGAAGATGGTAAAAAAATGTTTTATCATAACGGATGGTGGCATGGTAACACTTCTGCTTATATAAAACTAAAAGATGAAAAAGTTACTTTAATCTGTATTTCAAACAAATACACAAGAAGCACTTATCGTTTAAAAGTCCTGTCTTCACTATTTGGAGATTATCCATTTAAACTGAATAACAAGGAAGAAGGTTTGGAATAGATTTTGCTGTAAATAATCAAAAAAAGAAGCAACAAAAGTTATATATTTGCAGACTTCATTTGGGGTCGACTGGTTTTGACAGCGAGTGGAATTAGATTGTAAGCATGTTGAGCATTGAGGTGTTGCTCATAAATATAATGTCTCAAAATTTTACACGGCGAAAATACTTACGCTTTAGCTGCTTAATCCGAATTATAGTACGATTTGCCAAGTCCACACTAGGTGTGGAAGCTGGATTCTCCTGAAAAGCCTTGGTTTATGGCGTTTCGTTTAGGAGAACCGTAAAAGTAAACCTAGAGAAGGTAAAGCTTTAAATCCTTCTTGACACTGATAAAGCTAAGTGTTGTGTTGCTGTTCTTGGCGTAGCATAACATCGAAAATTTAATCAAGAACTAAACATGTAGAAAGCTTTTTGATTGCTTGTTTGGACCCGAGTTCGATTCTCGGCGACTCCACTAGAACAAATTCATTTTCAATAAAAAGCCTGTAAATAGTATGATTTACAGGCTTTTTTGTTTTTTTAGTCTTTCAAATCATTCAGCAGTACCATAAACTGCAATACTGAACGCCGGAATGAAACCAGTGCCATATATAGTTAGCCTAATCTTGTTTGGTGCTATAAACTGGTAATTTAATGTGCTACTTTCTTTGCTTGAATTGTAATTCGGTAGATTGTTACCAGCAGCTGTAACTATTGCCGGTATACCTACTATATTTTGGTTCAAAGTTATGACAACAGTTCTAAAACTTTGAGAGGAAATACCCTCGATACCATACTGCGAAGCAAGTTTATAATCAGAAACCACATTGCCGTCTATTTCTTTTGAATTCCCAGTAATTTCAAAAGAAGCGTAAGCAATTGGGGCTGTTTTTTTCAAGACCACAAGGCTGTTATTTACATAGGCTTTTAAGTCTTTAAGTTCCTGACTCAAAACCTGATTCTTCTGTTGTAGATCTTTGATCTTTACATACGTTGTATCAATAACTTTAACTTTTGATTTATCTGTTATTAATATCGGATTTATCTTTGTATTTTCATTTGCCTTAGGGGTTTTTATTGGAGCTGCTGGTCTTTGTGCATAAGATCCTATGCTTAAAAATAATAAATATACAAAAAGGGCAAAAGATTTTTTCATGCTTTTAAGGTTTATATAAGTTATAAATGAAAGTCAAACCTAAACATATTATTTCACAAAACGGATAACTATTGAACAAATGTTCTTAATTTTAAACATCATTTTTTCAATCAACTATTCAGAGTCACCTGAATTTGAGCTACAGTATAATTTTATGTAAGTTTGTAAAAAAAGTTCAATCATGAATTACAATGACATTATAGGAACTATTGGGGTTGCCATCGTATTATTGGCTTATTTTTTAAGCATTTTAAAGCTTATTTCTCCCAGCAGTTCAATTTATTATTTTATGAATTTCGCAGGAGCAGCTTTAGCTTGCTATGCCTCGTTTCTAATTCAGTATTTTCCTTTTATAATTTTAGAAGGTATTTGGTCAGCCATCAGTCTTATAGCTTTGATGAAAAATTTAAAACAATTGGAAAACTAATCAGTTTTAAAACCATCTAAATCTACATTCCATTTTTTATCCGAATTATAAAATAAATTGCCGTTTTTTACTTCCAAAGGGCAATCAAAATTATTGGTAAAAAGCCCTCCAGTTCCTAATCCTTGGGGCATATTATTTTGTTTCAAAAAAGTATATTGTGCAATCGCATTCAATCCTATATTTGATTCTAAGGCGGAAGTAATCCACCAACCGATTTGATACTTTTCTGCTAAAGAAATCCATTCATCGGTCCCACGAATTCCACCAACAAAACTTGGTTTTAAAATAATATATTGTGGTTTTATTTTCTGCAACAGCAACTCTTTCTCTTCAAAAGAAAAAACACCAATCAATTCTTCATCAAGAGCGATGGGTAATTTGGTGTTAGCACACAATTTTGCCATTCCTTCAATATTACTTTTAGCAATAGGCTGCTCAATGCTGTGAATGTCAAGTTTTGAAAGCAAATTTAGTTTAAACATGGCTTCTTCTGGTTTAAAAGCGCCGTTGGCATCAACCCTTATTTCTATTTGTTCGGATGTGAAATTTTTACGAATAAATCGAAGTAATTTTAGCTCTTTATCAAAATCAATAGCACCTATTTTTAACTTAATACAACTAAATCCTTGGGCTATTTTTTCTTCAATTTGTTGCTTCATAAATGCTTCATCGCCCATCCAAATCAATCCGTTAATGGGTATCGATTTTTGACCCGAAGGAAACTCGGAAGGAAATAATAAAAATGGATTTACACTTTCTAACGACTGGAACGCCATTTCCACTCCAAATTGAATGGAAGGAAATTCAAGAAGCGCTTCCCAAAGTTTGTCTTTTCCTAAAAACACATTCTCACAAACCCATTGCAGTTTTGCTTCATAATCAGGTCGATCATCAGCAGAAAGTCCTCGTAAAATACCACATTCACCAATTCCAATTTCCCCATCATTTTCCAATACCAAAAACCAGGTTTCTTTTTGGGTTAAAACTCCTCTAGAAGTTCCTGATGGTTGTTTGAAATCGAGAACGTATTTTTGATAAGTAGCTTTCAAAATTAATTATACAATCTCCAAATTTTATTAATATTTCCTTGAGGTAACGTTGATTTTTTGAATGTATCTAAATCGTTAATTGCTTTGTTTTTCCAGGTTTGCTTGGAAGAAACATTTTGGTTCATGTAACGTTTATGAATTTCTTTAGATTTTGTAACCTCATCCATAAACATGTATACGTGAGCTAAATTCATTTGTACTTTTAATTCGCTTGGATCTAATTTTTGAGCACTTTCAAGTGTTTTAAGCGCTTTTTCAAATTGATTGGATTGAATGTACAATTCTGCTAAACAATTGTAATGAAATGCCGTTGCATCTGCTTTAGAAATAACTTTGTTATTCATTAAATCTATTGCTTCGTCTATTTTACCTCCTTTAGCTAATTTGGAAGCTAAATAGCAATAAATATCACTGTATGAATTTTTCAATCCAACTTCTGAAAAAGCAATTTCTTCATTTTTTTCAATGACTAGTTTTTGCTCTTGTATAGAAAGTTTTTGAAAATCGGTAAAGCGGTATTCTTTTGAAATTAGTTCAATCGTTTTATAGGCAATTTCATGTTTAGATTTTGCAACATATTGATTAAAACCAACAGAATAAATCGTTTTCAAGGCAATTTCTTTATTCTTTTTGCTCCAACCTCTACTAGCAATATTATCGACCCAAGGAATGATTTCAAGAACAATTTTTTCACCCATAACCCAGTTTTCATTTTTGAAAGTAAACCAAATGTTTTTGGTTTCTTCTCCCAAACAAGCCGATTTTATAGACACTACTTTAGCATCTTTACTTACCGGATTTTTTTGAAACAAACAGGCTTTTTCCGTATTTTCAGAACCTATAAAATCAGACGCAATAGTTTCACTGGTAAAAATGGCATAGGTACATTTGTCACTTCCTGAAACGGTAGAAAGCAGTGATATGGCACCTCCAGCCCCTTTTCCAATATAGTAAGGATCTGGAATTGCTTTTAGCACTGATGCCAAATCGGAAACCATTTTTTGATTTTCGTCCAAAAGTGTAATTCGATAGGCAAATTCTGTGGTCCCAACAGGAAAATCTTCCGATTTTACAATGATTTTTTCTCCGCTAGAAAGTTTGATCTCTTTGTTTGTTATACGCTGATTGTCCCAATAACCTGCTGGTGATTGTGCAAAAGTTAGAAATGGGATTAGTAGTAAAAGTCGTAGTATTATGAGTTTCATTCTTTAGTTTTCTGTTTCAATAATCAATTTCAATGCCAATTATAAATCAATACTTTGGCCAATTTCCAACAACATTAAATCTTTACCTACGTCAAAAAACTTTTTAATGGCTTCCTCGTGATTGATTTCTATATAACCGAAAGTATCAAAATGACAACCCAATACTTTATCACAATCCAGAAAATCGGAAGCTACAATAGCATCATCAACATCCATAGTAAAGCAATCTCCAATAGGTAGAATGGCTAAATCCAATTTTGTCCGCATTGGGATTAATTTCATATCCATTGTTAAAGCTGTATCCCCTGCGATGTAGATATTTTTATGTTCCCCTTCAATGACAAATCCGCCAGGTTGTCCACCATAACTTCCATCGGGGAAAGAACTGGAGTGAACAGCATTTACGTATTTGACATTCCCAAAATCGAAATCCCAACTTCCTCCATGATTCATCGGGTGGAAGTTTAATCCTTTATTTCCAAAATGATTTGCAATTTCCCAATTGGAAACAACAACGGCATTGGTTCTGTTTGCAATAACTTCAACATCTTGTATGTGATCAAAATGTGCATGTGTAATCAATATATAATCGGCTTTTACAGTGCCCACATCAATATGACTTGCTTTAGTATTTCCTGTTATGAAAGGATCAACTAAAATATATTTTCCTGAAACTTCAATACCTATGCAGGCGTGACCGTAGAATGTGATTTTCATATTTTTATCGTTTTAGGGAAAAGTTACAAGGCAAAAGTTATAAGTTACTAGTTAAAAGATGAGCACCATAGCTAAAATTAGTGACAGTAAAAACGTACTAATCGCTAATTTCTTTAACTGTGGATCTAATCTTCTGTTATCATCGCAAGCATAAACCGTTCTTAGATGCCCGATTAACGGAAAATAAGCTGCCAGAAAAGCGTATTGATCAATTCTAAATCCGACACCATCATAAATAATTGCAAAAATCAATACTAAAAGCATGGCTCCTCCCACTAAGAAATAATGATAAATTTTAGCATTTTCTCCTCCCACTTTAACTACCAATGTATTTTTGCCTGCTTTTTTATCAGATAATTCATCACGCATATTGTTCAGATTCAACACTCCTGTACTCAACATTCCAATAGCACAAGCTGGCAATACCAGTTGCCAATCGAATTGTTTGGAATACAAAAAATTCACTCCAAGCGTACTTACCAATCCGAAGAACACAAACACAAAAACGTCACCAAATCCTTTATAACCATAGGCAGAATCTCCTACAGTATATTTTATCGCTGAGGCTATGGCAATAATCCCTAGAATCAAGAAAAATAAAGAAAACAACAAGTGCTTATCAGAAAAAGCAATATAAATTAATAAAACCGCACATATAAAGGTTATGAATGCGGTCAAATACATGGCGCGTTTCATAGCTTGTGGTGAAATTGCTCCACTCTGAATCGCTCTCTCCGGACCTACTCTATCTTCGTTATCAGTTCCTTTTACTCCGTCACCATAATCATTAGCAAAATTAGAAAGTACTTGAAAACCAATAGTGGTTAAAATTGATAGAATAAAAATTCTCCAATCAAATACCTGTGTAGGTGTCAGAACCTCATTTGTAGGGTTATTTAAGGCATATAAACTTCCAACCAATATTCCGGAGACAGAAAGTGGTAAAGTTCTTAAACGAGCAGCTTCAATCCAATGCTTCATGTTTTGTTTTTTAAAGTATTCCAAAAATAACTAAAATGCCCATTATTAAAGATATTGGAGCGCAAATTTTCAAATGTACTGGTTTTAATTTTTCAGCTGCTTTAACTGAAAATTTATTATGCAGTTTAATAGGTAGTAACATAAGTATTACAGCAGTTATAATTAAGAAATAACCAATACTATCGTAGATAAATTCCTGTATTGAAATAACTTTTATAAGTGCAAAACCTATTATTACTCTTGTGATTAATTCAGTATAATTAATAAAATATGTACTTCCTGCCATTGCAATGATAGTCTTAACTTTTTCTGGTTTAAAAAACATCATAAAACTAGACCAAATTAAAAACAAACCAAACAATACTATTATCCCAAAATATATTAAGTTCATAACATAATTTTTATGGTAACCATTTTTTTTCAAAGTTAGGCTTGCGCTTTTCAAGGAAAGCATCACGTCCTTCTTTGGCTTCATCGGTCATATAAGCTAATCGTGTAGCTTCACCAGCAAAAACTTGTTGGCCTACCATGCCGTCATCGGTTAAATTCATGGCGAATTTTAGCATCTTAATGGAAGTTGGCGATTTCCTTAACACTTCCTGAGCCCATTCATAAGCTGTATCTTCCAATTCATCATGTGGAACAACCGCATTGACCATTCCCATTTCGAAAGCTTCTTGTGCCGAATAATTACGCCCTAAGAAGAATATTTCACGGGCTTTTTTTTGTCCAACCATTTTAGCTAAATACGCTGAACCGTAACCGCCATCAAAACTAGTCACATCGGCATCGGTTTGTTTAAAAATAGCATGTTCTTTACTCGCTAAAGTCATATCGCACACCACATGCAAACTATGTCCGCCACCTACAGCCCATCCCGGAACGACACAAATGACTGCTTTGGGCATAAAACGAATCATACGTTGTACTTCTAATATATTCAATCGATGGTAGCCATCTTCGCCAACATATCCTTGATGACCACGAGCTTTTTGATCGCCTCCGCTACAAAATGACCAAATCCCATCTTTAGACGAAGGTCCTTCAGCTGATAATAATACCACACCAATGGAAGTATCTTCTTGTGCGTCGTAAAAAGCTTTAATCAATTCAGCAGTTGTTTTGGGACGAAATGCATTACGAACATCAGGACGATTAAATGCAATTCGTGCAACTCCATCACACTTTTTATACGTTATATCTTCAAACTCGATAGCGGTTTTCCAATTAATCTTACTCATTTTTTAATTTTAGTTTAAATCAATGTAAAAATACTTCATTTTCGTTTTAAAAAAAATCCAGCACCATTATTCTTGTACTATTTTTCAACAAGTGTTAAAATTCATTTTTTTCTATTTTTAGATTATTTTTTTAATTACATTTATATAGTTGAAAATCAGTGATTTAAAACTGATTTATCATTAACTGATTTATTAATTTAAACCGAAATTTTTTGAAAAAAACTGTTTTAATTGTCGCTCTTACATTTAGTGCATTGCTTACAAGTTGTAACAAAAAAGTAGAAGAATCTACTCAAGAACAAATGCCTATTGAGGAAACCACTTCGCAAGTTGTTGATACTACACAAACTGATACAATCGCCCCTATGGATGAACCAACGGATTCGATTAGCAAAAAATAATAAATAGCTCAATCCATAAAATTATTAATAATCCACAGGTAATAAAGCAACTATTAGTTTTGTATGAAGGCAATTTCCCAAAGTTGTTTGAAGACAAAAACAAAAAGTCACATAGAATAAGAAAAAGAGAATAATAACGATTCTCTTTAGTGAAAGAAATTATTCTGTGAAAGTTTATTTAATTTTTTGATTTGTAAAGATGCTATTATCGCTTTACGTATGTTATCGGTTATTTCAGCGAATGAGATCATAATACGGTAGAAACCTGAAATAATTAGAGAGAAATGCCAATCTTTAAAAGATTGGCATTTTTTGCTTTTATATAAATTGGGATTATTTTAGTCTAAGAAACTATTCTTTAACCAAATAGATTCCGTCTTCTTTTATTTCGATAAGTTTTTGTTTATAAAGCGTTCCAATTGCTTTTTTGAAGGTCTTTTTACTCATCTTAAGTACGGTTTTGATATCTTCAGGATGTGAATCGTCATTTAATCGTAAAAATCCACGACTAGCTTTTAGTTCGTCTAATATTATTTGTCCGGAAACATCTACAAGTTCCATTCCAAACGGCTGACGCGAAACGTCAATTTTACCGTCGGGACGAATATTCTTAATATAACCTATAATTCTGTCACCTGTGCGCAAATCTTCAAAAACTTCATTTTTATACAGCAGTCCTTTGTGTTTTTCGTTGATGATGACGTTAATTCCAACTTCAGTAATGTGCGAAACAATCAAATCAACTTCTTCACCGTTTTCCACTGTGATGTTATCGTTATTTAAAAACTGATTGGTTTTACTAGAACAAACCAGTCTGTTTGTTTTTTCATCCATATAAAGATATACCAAATAGCGCTTACCCTTTTCCATTGGTCTGGCTTGTTCTCTAAAAGGAACAAGAATGTCTTTTTCCATTCCCCAATCCATAAAAGCACCAATTTGATTGACGTAATTCACGCGCAATAGCGCAAATTCATTCAAAAAAATATAAGGTTCTAAAGTAGTTGCTACTGGTCGTTCTTCATGATCTAAGTATACAAAAACTGCAATTTCATTTCCAATTTTATAATGTTCTGGAACGTATTTGTTGGGCAATAAGATATCTTTACTGGGATCTTTATTTTCATCAGGTAAACCTAAATATAAACCCACTTTGGTTTCACGTAATATAGTTAGTGTATTGTATTTTCCTATTTCAATCATTGGAGTAAGTTTCAAAGCAGCAAAGGTACAAAGTTTAATTTTAATTGAATTATATTCTATAAAATACAAAAAAAGAGCTCAATGAGCTCTTTTTTTATTTATTCAAAAATGTGACAACATTCTTTTCAATTCGTTCTAGAATATTTGATGTATCAGCTTTTTCAAATTCTTCCCCAATAATATTTTCATACAATTCTATATAGCGTTCCGAAACGGTTGCTATGTATTCGTCTGTCATTTCTGGAATTTGTTGACCTTCTTTTCCTTGGAAATTATTAGCAATTAACCACTGACGGACAAACTCTTTGGATAATTGTTTTTGAGCTTCATTATTGTCTTGTCTATCCTGATACCCCTCAGCATAAAAATAACGCGAAGAATCGGGTGTATGAATTTCATCAATCAAAACAATTTTTCCTTCTTTGGTTTTTCCGAATTCGTATTTGGTATCTACTAAAATCAATCCACGAGAAGCCGCGATTTCAGTTCCTCTTTGGAATAAATCTCGTGTATATTTTTCTAACACCAAATAATCTTCTTCTGATACAATTCTATTAGCCAAAATTGCTTCGCGAGAAATGTCTTCATCATGAGTGCCTAAATCAGCTTTCGTAGTTGGTGTAATAATAGGTGTAGGAAACTTATCATTTTCTTTCATTCCATCCGGCATTTCAACGCCACACAACATTCTTTTTCCTGCAGTATATTCACGAGCGGCATGTCCCGAAAGATAGCCTCGAATCACCATTTCTACCTTAAAAGGCTCACACAAATGACCAACTGCCACATTTGGATCGGGTGTTGCTATTAGCCAATTGGGAACAATATCTTGTGTTAATTGCATAAATTTAGTTGCAATTTGGTTCAAAATTTGTCCTTTGTATGGAATTCCTTTAGGCATTACCACATCAAAAGCAGAAAGCCTATCGGTAGCAATCATTACTAAAAGTTCGTCATTGATATTGTAAACTTCACGAACCTTGCCGTGATAAACCGATTTTTGACCCGGAAAGTTAAATTGGGTCGAAGTAATTGTATTCATTAGTGTTGTGTTGTTGTGGTGCAAAAATAGTTTTTTAAACCCGATGTTCAAAAATTATTTTAGAACTGATTTTCTGATTACGCTATTGAACAACTTATACCCCAAACATTGTCTTAGAAACTTCATAATATTGGCATCAAAACCGATAGTGTAACGTTTGAATGTCTTAGGAGGGTTTTCGGCAATGTCAAAAATTTTATTGATAATTTTAGGAAGCAGGTCTTTATTTTTGCTCGACTTTTTTATCAAAATAGCCGAAATTTTATCCATCAAATGGTTGTACGATTCAATTTCTGATGGTTCCGATTTCGAAACATTTTTCTGAAAATCAGTATTTGCATTTCCGAATTGAACTGTACACACTTTTATATTAAAATCTACTAATTCATAAGCCATACATTCAGAAAAACTTTCCACTGCTTTTTTGGTCGAGTGGTAAAAACTACCCAGAGGTAAATTTACTAAACCTGCTATAGAAGAAATATTAATAAATGTACCATACTTCTGTTCTCTAAAAACAGGAATAAAAGCACGACATACCTTTACTACTCCAAGCCAATTGACTGCTACGATTTGATCTATTTTTTCATCATTGGAAAGTTCAACAAAACTTCGGTAACCAATTCCTGCATTATTTATAACAACATCAATCGTTTGGTATTTTTTAGATAATTCGATTTTAGCGTTTTCAATGCTTTCGGTTGAAGTAACATCCAGCAAATGACATTTTATATTAGGAACGTCTTTGAAATCAATACCATGATCTAAATGAATCATAGTCGCTATAACATTCCACCCATTTTTTGAAAAATGAAATGCCAATTCTCTTCCTAATCCACTTCCTGCCCCAGTTATTAATACATTTTTCAATTGTTGTAACTTTAAAAAAACAAATAAAGAGTATTTGATTCTATTATCCAAAGTAGATTTATAAAAAAAAGAATGCTTTTACACATTCCTTCTTTCTGTTATTCCTTGATATTGTATTAATCGTTGTTTTCAATACTTTTATAAGCATCAATAACTTTTTTAACCAATCTATGACGTACAATATCTTTATCGTCAAGATAAATTATTCCAATTCCATCAATATCTTTCAAAACTAAGATTGCTTCTTTTAATCCTGAAATGGTTCTTCGAGGTAAATCGACCTGCCCTGGATCTCCTGTAATAATAAATTTTGCATTTTTACCCATACGAGTCAAAAACATTTTCATTTGACTGTGCGTCGTGTTTTGTGCTTCATCTAAAATTACAAAAGCATTGTCTAATGTTCTTCCACGCATAAAAGCCAAAGGAGCAATTTGAATAATTCCTTTCAGTAAATAATCTTCCAAGGTTTGTGGCGGGATCATATCGCGTAAGGCATCATATAACGGTTGCATGTAGGGATCTAACTTTTCTTTCATATCACCAGGAAGAAATCCTAAGTTTTCACCCGCTTCAACGGCAGGACGTGTTAATACAATACGTTTTACTTGCTTTTCCTTTAAAGCTTTTACAGCCAATGCCACACCTGTATAGGTTTTACCGGTTCCAGCGGGACCTACAGCAAATACCATATCATTATTACGAACATAATCGACCAATTTTTGTTGGTTGGGAGTCATTGCTTTGATAAGCTTCCCTCCAAGTCCGTGTACCAAAATTTGATCACTGGCATCCATTACCCCTGTTTGTTGGGCATCGCCTTCAATGACGCGCATAATCACATTGTCATCAATATTGTTGAAACGGGAAAAATGCATCATTAAGCGCCTAAATCGAATCTCGAATTCATCTAATACTTCTTGTTCTCCAAAGGCTTTTAAAGTGGTCCCTCTGGCAACAATTTTCAGTTTAGGATAATATTTTTTGATAGTCTCTAAATGACTATCATGTGCTCCCCAAAATTCTTTTGGCGCAATGTTTTCTAATTCGATCACTCTTTCGTTCAAAGGCTGAAAAATTTAGTTAAAAATAAATTCGTTATGTTTCTCTCAAATCTACTAAATTTACCAAAACATTTCAGGAATAGTTATAAACAAAATAATGTCAATAATTACACTTACTACCGATTTTGGTTTGAAAGATCACTTTGTGGGAGCACTAAAAGGTAAAATCCTAACCGAAAATTCTGGAGTTCAAATCATTGACATTTCACACGATATTGATTTATTCAATATCTCTGAAGCGAGTTACATCATAAATGCATCTTACAGTAGTTTCCCAAAAGGAACAGTGCATCTTATTGCGGTAGACAGCGAACGAACTTCAGAAAACAAACACGTTGCCATTCAATGGAACGATCATTATTTCATATGTGCCGATAATGGTATTCTAAGCATATTGACTCAGCGTATCAAACCGCAAAAAATAGTAGAAATCAACATTCACGATCGTTTACCTGAAGGTTCAGGTGATTTGGATGTATTTGTGACTGTAGCTTCTCACCTGGCCAAAGGCGGCGCGTTAAGTGTTATTGGAAAAGAAATACAAGCCATTAAGGTCGTAAATGAATTACAACCTATTGTTTCTTCAGATTTTAGCAACATAAAAGGCTATGTGGTCTATATTGACCACTTCGGAAATTGTGTGACCAATATTTCCAGAAAACTGATTGGAGACATTGAAAAAGGAAGAGCTTTCGATATAAAATTTGGCACTAAAACCATTAAAAAAATCCACCAATCGTATTCGGATTTTACCGTAAGAGAAAACTATACTTTAAAAGATTATGAAGGAGAAAAACTAGCGTTGTTTAATGAAGCTGGTTTTTTGGAAATCGCTATTTATAAAAGCAACCCAAATACCGTGGGTTCTGCCAATTCTTTATTGGGGTTGAAGTATCGTGATGTAGTAAATGTAGTTTTTAAATAATTTTAATCTATCTATTGAAATGTTTGTACGCATCGTCAAATTAAGTTTCCATGAGGAAAACATCCCAGCATTTTTAGAAAATTTCGAACAAATGAAAGAAAAAATTCGAAATGCACCCGGAAATCGTTTTTTAGAATTGTATCAGGATAAAAATAATCCGAGTATTTTTTTTACTTACAGTTATTGGGAAACCGAAGAAGATTTAGAGAACTATCGAAATTCGGAATTATTTTATGACGTGTGGACGTTTACCAAAAAACTCTTTAACGACAAACCTGAAGCGTGGAGCGTAGACAAATTAGTTTCCTTAAAATAAGCTTAAAAGTTTAGGCGTTTAGAAGTTTATGCTATTTTTGCCAAAGATTAATAAACATACATTTGTATAACCGAACAAACATAAATGAAAGCTATACTCTATAAAGAATTCCGTTCCTTTTTTGGTTCGCCCATAGGCTACTTAGTTATTGCCATTTTTTTGCTACTCACAGGGTTATTTTTGTGGGTTTTTGATGGTGATTACAATATTTTAAATTCCGGTTTTGCCGATTTGACGCCATTTTTCACCATTGCTCCTTGGATTTTATTATTCTTAATTCCAGCAGTAACCATGCGTAGTTTTGCAGACGAAAAAAAACAAGGCACCATGGAATTGTTACTAACCAAACCCATGAGTTTGTTAGAAATCGTAGGCGGGAAATTTTGGGGTTCTTTTATATTACTAATTATTGCCATTATTCCCACTTTGGTCTATGTAAAAGTGGTTTACAATTTAGGATTACCTGAAGGCAATTTGGATTTAGGAAGCACCGTTGGATCTTATTTTGGCTTGTTATTTTTAATGGGAGCTTACACTTCTGTAGGAATTTATACTTCCGCTTTATCAGACAATCAAATTGTAGCGTTTCTTATATCTGTTTTACTTTGTTTTGTATTGTATTTCGGATTTCAGGGAATTTCTACTTTTGCTGCTTTAGGAAACTTCGGTAATATTGTTGCTTCTTTAGGCATGGACTACCATTATAAGAGTATGTCAAGAGGCGTCATTGATACCCGTGATGTCATTTACTTTTTGAGTGTCATTGCTCTTTTCATTTCATTAACTGTTTTAAAATTAAAATCGTACAAGCAATAATGAAAAATAACTTCAAAAAATTCTCAATCCTGATTGTTGGATTACTTGCTATAAATATTGTCAGTAATTTCATTTTTAAACGATTTGATTTAACACAAGACAAAAGATACACTCTTTCTGAAACGACTTTAGATATTCTTAAAAATGCTAAAGAACCGTTATATGTAGATGTATTTTTGGAAGGTAATTTCCCTCCAGAATTCAAACGATTGCAATCGGAAACGAAACAAATGTTAGAAGAATTAAAAGCCTATAATTCAAATATCATTTTTCAATTCGTCAATCCACTAGAAAATTCAGAGGAAGCCGAAGCAGTAATGAAATCGTTTTACGAAAGAGGATTAACACCTATTAAAATTACGGTAGACGAAAAAGGAAAACAATCGCAAGAAGTGGTTTATCCTTGGGCGATTGCCACTTATAAAAACAAAAGCACCAAACTGTCCTTATTGAAAAACAAAATGGGACAATCTACCGAAGAAAAAGTGATAAGTTCGGTACAGCATTTAGAATATGCTTTTGCTGATGCTTTTCATAAAATAACAACTGAGAAAAAGAAAAAAATAGCCGTGATAAAAGGCAAAAAAGAATTGGCAGATGTATTCAAAGCTGATTTCTTGCAAACGGTTCGTGATAATTATTTTATTGCACCATTCCCTTTAGATTCGGTAAAAACCAATCCGGAGTTATTTGAAAAAGCCTTAAAAACATTTGATTTAGCCATTATTGCGAAACCAAAATCGGCTTTTACAGACGAAGAAAAACAGGTTCTAGACCAATTTATCATCAATGGCGGAAAAACACTTTGGCTAATTGATGCTGTCGATATTGACATGGAAAACCTGAATAAAACAGGAAACACGTTAGCTTTCCCAATGGATTTAGGCTTAAACGATATGTTTTTTAAATATGGATTTAGAATCAATCCTGTTTTAATCAAAGACATGCAAGCGGCTCCAATCGCATTGGCGACAGGAAATAGAGGCAGTGAAACACAATATCAAAATTATCTTTGGTTGTACTCCCCTTATGTATTTGCTGACAGTAAACATCCTGTGGTAAATAATATGGATGGTATAAAAATGGAATATGCCAATCCTATCGATACTCTTAAAAATGGGATTAAAAAAACCGTTTTATTAAAATCGTCACCCTATTCAAAAAAAGTAGGAACTCCAGTTGAAGTTAACCTAGAAATGGTTAATGAAAAACCGGACACACAAGACTATTTACCAGGCAACATCCCTGTAAGTATTTTACTAGAAGGGAAATTTCACTCGGTGTTTGAAAATCGTGTTTTGGCCTTTAAAGATGCAACGTTCAAACCTTCTGATAAATCCACAAAAATGATTGTGATTTCTGATGGAGACGTTATAAAAAATCAACTAGATGAAAATGGACAACCTATGGAATTAGGTTTTGATAAATGGACCAATCAAGCGTATGCAAACAAGGAATTTTTAATGAATTGTGTGAATTATTTATTGGACGATAACGGACTTATTAACATTCGAAGCAAGCAAGTTGATTTACCATTGCTCGACAAAGAAAAAGTATCAGAAAACTATACCTACACGCAGTTCTTGACAGTAGGGCTTCCACTGGTTATTTTAGGGGTTTTCGGAATCGTATTTACCTACTTGCGAAAACGTCGTTTTTCAAAATAGTTGTTGATAAAAAATGTTTCATAAACTAATAGTTTACGATATATTTGTAACACATTAAAAATTCCTATTTCTTTAGGAAAAATACTTTTAAATAGAGACAAATGAAATTTATTGTATCGAGTTCTTATTTATTAAAACAATTACAAGTTTTAGGTAGTGTTATTAACAGTAGTAACACCTTGCCTATTTTAGATAACTTTTTATTCGAATTAAAACAAAACCACCTTGTAGTATCAGCATCTGATTTAGAGACAACCATGTCGGCTACTTTAGAAATTGATTCAACTAGTGAAGGAAGTGTAGCTGTACCAGCTAAATTGTTATTAGAAATTCTTAAAACATTTCCTGAACAACCGTTAACTTTTACAGTTGAAGAAAACAACACTATCGAAATTAGTTCCCAATCGGGTAAGTATGCTTTAGCATATGCTCCTGGTGACGAATTCCCTAAATCGGTAAACTTAGAAGAACCATCAAAAACGATTGTTCCTGCAGAAGTTTTATCAACAGCAGTGAGCAAAACTATTTTCGCAGCTGGTAATGACGATTTACGTCCGGTAATGAGCGGAGTTTTCTTTCAGTTTTCTCCAGAAGGCTTAATTTTTGTTGCAACTGATGCACACAAATTAGTAAAATATGCTCGTACTGATGTAAAAGCATCGCAAGTGGCTGATTTTATCATGCCGAGAAAACCATTGAATATCTTAAAAGGGATTTTAGCGACTTCGAATGCAGAAGTAACAATTGAATATAACGATGCTAATGCTACTTTCTCTTTTGATAACTACGTATTGACTTGTCGTTTAATTGACGGAAAATACCCGAATTATGAAGCAGTTATTCCAAAAGAAAATCCAAATAAATTATTGATTGACAGAACGCAATTTTTAAATTCTGTTCGTCGTGTGGCTATTTTCTCAAACAAAACAACACACCAAATCCGTTTGAAAATTGCTGGTGCTGAGTTAAACATTTCTGCTGAAGATATTGATTATTCAAACAAAGCAGAAGAACGTTTGACTTGTGATTACCAAGGGGATGATATGCAAATTGGTTTCAACTCTCGATTCTTAACCGAAATGTTGACGAACTTACAAAGCGATATGATTCAGTTGGAAATGTCGATGCCAAACAGAGCGGGAATTTTAACTCCAGCCGATGGATTAGACGAAGGAGAAACTGTTACTATGCTGGTAATGCCAGTAATGCTTAACAATTAATACACTATAGTTACTACAAACTAAATATTTTAAAAGCCTCCTTTTCCAGGGGGCTTTTTAATTTAAATCATTTATTATACTACTCAGTTTATCATGATTGATGGGTTTAGAAACAAAGTCTTTTACAATAGAGTACTGTTTTGATTTTTCAATATCATTAGCATCAATAGAAGAAGACATAATAAACACATTGAGTTCATTTTTCAACTCTGTTTCTTGGAGTTGTTCTAAAAACTGCCAACCATCAATTAGGGGCATGTTTATGTCTAACAATATAACACAAGGCAATTCAGCATCCTTTGCAAAAATCAATTCTAATGCCTCGTTACCATCTTTAAAATCAACTACCTTTCCAAAATTCTCATGCTTTTGCAAGAGTTTTTTTAATACATAAACAAAAATAGGGTCATCGTCAATGATGTATGTCTTTTTTATTTCTTTTGCCATTATTTAAAATACAAATTAAAAGTAGTTCCTTTATCAATTTCACTCTCTATTTCAATTCGCCCTCCCATAGATTCTATTTGATTTTTGACCATGAAAAGACCTAATCCTACGGCGTCTGGATTATTGTGAAACGTTTTATACATTCCGAAAATTTTATCTTTATTTTTCAATAAATCAATACCAAGTCCGTTATCGCCAATGGATAGTTTTATTTCGTCATCAATTTTAATCGCCTCAATAGTAATTATAGGATTTCGTTTAGGCGATTTATATTTAATTGCATTGGTCAACAAATTAAATATAATACTTTCAAAATAAGATTGTGTAGCAACAACTTCAATATCTGGAGCGACATTAATATTTAATTGGGCTTGACTTGTTTTGACAATAGCATTAATTCCAACCAATGCATTTTGAATTTCGTCATTAAGATTTAAAATTGCTTTTTCATTTTTGATACCACTTTGAATTGCAACCGTTTCATTCAAGAAGAAAATAGTGTCCGAAAGTTTATTTGTACTTTGCTTTAGCATGTCAAAATACTCTTCCTGTTCATCCTTATTGGTTGTCTCTTCAAACAGATCCAAAATCATGGATAAATTACTCGTATGTGAACGAATATCATGAGAAACAATATGAGTGAAACTAATTAATTTTTCATTTTGCTTTTCGGTGATTTCATACAAACGACTTTTCTCTTTTTCCGTTTCTTTTCTTTCCGAAACATCTCGAGTTACAACAATATATTTGGTATACTTTCCTTTTTCGTCATAAATTATATTAGCCGAATCCTCCCGCCAATGATAGGTTCCGTCGGCTCCTTTAAATCGTTGCTCGTATTTGATTTCTTTTAACTGTTGTTCAAGTGAATTATAAATCAACTTTCTAACCCGATCTACATCTTCAGGGTGAATTTTATCAAAAACATCCTGCATAGAAAATTGCAAGTACTCGCTTTTATTATAGCCTAACAACTGACAATAGGATGGAGAAACATAGGTCAATCTTCCTTCTTCGATAACAGCAACCCCATCAGAAGTATTCTCAGTAATCAGTCGAAGTTGTTGCTCGCTTTCTACCAGTTGTTTTTCAATTTTTTTACGCTCATGGATATCTCTCGAAGTGATAATGTATTTAGAATAATTCCCTTCATCGTCATAAATCACATTGGCTAAATCTTCTCGCCAATAGTATTTTCCATTTTTACTTCTTATTCTGAACTCACAAGTAAAAGTTTTCTTTTTCTCTTTTATATTTTGGCTCACAAAACGGCTTACCCTTTCTCTGTCATCGGGGTGCATTAAATCAAAAATACTTTTTACTGTAAAACTCTTTGTTTCTTCATTTGAAAAACCTAAAAATGATTGATATGAAGGTGAAATATATTTAAGCATTTGGTTTTCAATCACCACAAAACCATCGGTAGAATTTTCAAAAATCAATCGCAATTGTTGTTCACTCTCTTTTAATTTGAGCTCGGTTTCTTTACGCTCTTGAATATCTCTAGAAATAACAATATAAACTGAATATTCATCGCTGTTTTCTTTATAAATTACACTAACCGAATCTTCTCTCCAATAATGCTTACTATCCGTTCCTAAAACACGATATTCATAATTGAATTTAGCTACTTTATCCTTTAAATTTTTATAAATAAAATGTTTCATCTCTTCTACATCATCCGGATGTATGAAAGAAAATATTTCATCTAATGATAAATTTTGAACAAATTCAAAGCTATATCCAGAAAGCTTAGAAAAAGCGGGAGAAACATAAGTGATTTTGCTGTTCTCAATAATCATAATTCCATCAGAAGTATTTTCGGAAATAAATTCCAACTTCTTTTGGTTTTCACTTAACTTTAATTCTGCTTTTTTGCGTTTTTCTTCTTCTATTGCCAGACTTAAATAATCGGCCAACGCTCTGGCGAACGAAATATCATTTTCGGTCCAAACCCTAGGATCGTCCCTATGTTCACAACAAAGCATTCCGTAAAATTTACCACTAACTCGAATAGGAATGTCCAACATATCTGTTATTCCTAAAGGCTTAAGATAATTATCAATTAGCTCAATGGTGTTATCATTATTGTAAACATCATCAGCCACTATTGCGGTTTGATTATTAATAGCTTCCATATATTTAGGAAGCTCCCTCGAATCGAGTTTTTGATTATAAGAATGAGTGTTTTCTACTTTATCGAAAAGGTTTTTGCAAACCAAATGGTCTTTTTTAACCACCCAATAACTAGCCCTGTCTAAAGTTAAACCCTCTGTAGCTAAACCAGTAATTTTTTTGATTTTTTCGCTTAAAGTAGTTTCTCCGTGTATGGAATATAAACCCAAGAGCAGTTTATTTTGAAGGTCTGAAATATTCTTTTTCTTAATTAACTCCAGCTCATGATTTTTTTCTTCCGTGATATCACGAGCAATAGTCACCGCTCTAAAAGCATGCCCTGTAATATCATAATGAATATTCATGATATCCTCACGCCACATACAATCCCCATTCTTTTTATAACAGCGAAAAGTATACTTTATAGACGGTAATTTATTGGCTGCAGCGTCATATATTGTTTTGATTACCCTATCTTTATCTTCAGGATGCGTTAACTGAAACATATCCTTTTTATGAGATTTGTGCTTTTCTTCATCCGTCATTCCGAGCATTTCCAGATATGTTTTTGAAGCAAAAACCAATTGTTCATTTTCAATGATATAAATACCATCCGAAATATTTTCTGAAATAAATTTGAAACGATCTTGATTTTCGAGTAAAGATTGTTCGGCTTCTTTACGTCTAAACTCTTCTGTAAAAAGACTCAAAATATCCCCAACAGAGCGAGCGAATGAAATATCGGTTTCCGACCATTTTTTCATGGATTCGGTTTGTTCACAACACAAGATTCCTACTAATTTTCCGTTTTCACGAATAGGAATATCCATGATGCTTTCAATATTTAAAGGCTTCAAATAAATCGCATCCAGATCACTTGTCAAGGCATTATGACGTGCATTTTCTGCAACTATAGCAATTCCTTTTTGTAGTGCCTCAAAATAGACAGGAAAATCCTGCTTTTTTAAGATTTGCTGTTTTATAAAAACTGCATTCTCTGCATCATAAAGTTTATTACATTTTAAAAAATCATCTTCAAATTCCCAGATACTCGCTCTTGAGATTCCTAATCCTTGCGTAATAGATTTTGTAATTTGCTCTTGCAAATTGTTCAAAGAGTTAAAACTAGAGAACGAAGATTTATACAGATTTAAAAGGATTTCAAACTGATTGATGGAGAAGTGTAAAGAAATGGTATCTAATCCAGGCATTTATGCTTTAATATTATTTAGTCCAATTTACTTTATTTTTTTTAAAAAAGCTATTTTTTTTCGACGAACCAACTTCTTTTATTGATAAATATTAACTTTAAACGATACCTTTGCAAAAAATATTATATATAATGGCATCATTTGAGCAATTTAACTTAACCAAATCACTTCAAAAAGCGTTAGACGATTTACAGTTTACTACGCCGACTCCTATTCAGGAAAAATCATTTTCTGTAATTATGTCGGGACGTGATATGATGGGAATTGCTCAAACTGGGACTGGAAAAACATTTGCCTATTTATTGCCTTTATTAAAACAATATAAGTTTGTTGACACCTACAATCCTAGAATTATGATTTTAGTTCCTACTCGTGAATTAGTCGTTCAGGTGGTAGAAGAAGTCGAAAAACTGACCGCACACATGTCTGTTCGTACACTTGGAATTTATGGTGGTGTTAATATCAACACACAAAAAAAACAAGTAAATCAAGGAATTGATATTATTGTGGGAACTCCAGGACGCGTCATGGACTTGGCTCTCGACGGAGAATTAGGCCTTCAAGAAATAAACAAATTAGTAATTGACGAGTTTGATGAAATGTTAAACTTAGGTTTTCGTCCGCAATTGACCTCAATTTTAGCCATGCTAAAAAACAAACGTCAAAACATTTTGTTTTCGGCTACAATGACGGATGAAGTAGATGAAATTTTAAATGATTATTTCGATTTTCCGGAGGAAGTCACTTTGGCAGCATCGGGAACACCATTAGAAAAAATCGAACAGCTTTCTTACCAAGTTCCTAATTTCAATACTAAAATTAACTTATTAAAATACTTATTAAATACGGATGAGTCGTTAAGCAGAATACTCGTTTTTGTGAACAACAAAAAAATAGCCGACATGCTTCACGAACGAATTGATGCCGAATACCCAGGAGAATTTGGTGTAATTCACTCCAATAAATCGCAAAATTACCGTTTGATGACAATGGCCTCTTTTCAAGAAGGTGAACTTCGCGGTTTAATTACTTCGGATGTAATGGCGCGTGGATTGGATATTTCAAATATCACACATGTTATCAATTTTGAGATGGCCGAAATACCAGAGCAATACATTCACCGTATTGGTCGTACTGGTCGTGCCGATGCCTCAGGAACTGCAATCAGTTTCATTGCCCCACGAGAAGAAGACATTAAAGTGGAAGCTGAAGTATTGATGAATCTTGAAATTCCTGTTTTAGAATTACCCGCTGAAATTGAAATTTCTACACAGTTAATTGGACCTGAAAAAGAAAAACAAAAGGTTAAATTCTTGATGAAAAAGGTCAAACTTGATGGTCAAGGAAATGTACACGAGAAAGCAGAAAAAAATAAAAAAGTAAACTTAGGAGGTCCTTCTAAAACCAAGAAAAAAACTGGATCATCGGTCAACAGAAATATCTTGAAAGCTAGAGCGGCCAAAAGAAAGAAGAAATAACACTAAATCCTCAATTAAAAGATTGAGGATTTTTTTTATATTTGCTTTATATACAAGCCAATATGAATAGTTTAACGCCTTACTCCTTCCATTTAGGAGAACACCGCAATCAAAGAGTGATCTTTATTCAATTTGATCGAAATCCAGTTCTGATTTCAGAAATCAAACAACTAGCAGGTATTGCCTGGAGCCAAACGCATAAAATGTGGTACGTTCCTGATGTATCCGAATACCGAAAAAAATTCAACATTTCGACTGATTTTACCATTGGCACAAAAACTCTTTCAAAAATCAATCCCCACAATCAGCAGGAATTAGAGCGAATGGTACATCAGCTCCAATTGAAAGGTTATAGTCAGAGTACCATTCGTTGCTATACTCAGGAATTTGCTCAGTTTTTATATTTTATAAAAGACAAAGAAGCTGATACATGCAATGAAGTTGAAGTTCGTGAATTTTTATTGCATTGTATTACCGAATTAAAACTCAAAGAAAATACTTTACACAGTCGGATTAACGGCATTAAATTTTACTACGAACAAGTCTTATTTCATAATCGCATATTTATTGAAATACCTCGTCCGAAAAAGCAATTAAAATTACCAAAAGCTTTAAATACAGACGAAATAAAACGCATTTTTTTGGCAGCAAAAAATTTAAAACACAACATGATGCTCAAATTGTGTTACGGCATGGGCTTGCGATTGTCTGAAATCGTCAATCTTAAAATTGCTGATATTGATAGTAAAACAATGCTTGTTTATGTAGAGCGAGGTAAAGGAAAAAAAGATCGCTATGTAAATTTGCCTGAAAGTATTCTGATACAATTACGAGAATATTACTTAATCTATAAACCCAAAGAATATTTATTTGAAGGGCAGTATGGTGGGCAATATTCGAGTCGATCGTTACAGAAAGTTTTTAAAGACAGCCTAAAAGAAGCCCAAATATGGAAAAAAGTCGGCATTCATAGTCTA
Source organism: Bacteroidota bacterium (assembly GCA_040385625.1). GTDB lineage: Bacteria > Bacteroidota > Bacteroidia > Flavobacteriales > Flavobacteriaceae > Flavobacterium. The sequence goes on along the minus strand of JAZKHA010000001.1, from coordinate 355 downwards.
CGACACAGTTATGCCACTCACCTATTGGAAAATGGCACCGACATTCGCTTCATTCAAGAATTATTGGGGCACAATAGTATCAGCACAACTTTATTGTACACCAATGTAACCGATAGAACCTTGCGTAAAATTGTAAGTCCACTCGATTTTTTGTAAAATAATATCTTATATTTGAAACTAGGGAATCAAAAAAACAATTCAAAATACGCAATACACTTTTTTGAATTGTTTTTCAATAATCCCTTTAAAAACAAGCCCTTGAATAAAAATACCAAAATTGAGAGGTACGGCTATTTAAGAGTTAGTGGCAAGCTTGAAAAAACGAAAACATCAGAAAAATGAGTAACGAAATAAC